>NZ_JBFAKN010000005.1:0-724456 GCF_040655775.1 Streptomyces sp. NPDC050315 | reverse complement strand
CGCCGGCGTTAACACCGGGCGGTGCGGGGGCGGGGTCGGGGGGGGGGGGGACCCCACGCGGGGGGCGCGGGGGCGCCTGGGTGGGGGGGCGGGCGGGCGGGGGGCCGCGGGCCCCCCGCCCCCCCCCGCTTCCGTATGGCGCTCCTCAGCGCCCGCCGGCCACCTTCCGGCTGCGCTGTTCCTGACCCGGGCCGCCGTACGGGTAGTCGGCGGCGCCCGGGTCGCTCACCTTGTCCAGCCGGTCCCGTTCCTCGTCCGACAGGCGCAGGCCGGCCGCCGCGAGGTTGTCGTCCAATTGTTCAACGGTCCGCGCGCCGAGGATCACTGAAGAGACGCTCGGACGGTCGCGTACCCAGGCGAGCGCGACCTGCGCCATGGAGACGCCGCGCTCCTCGGCCACGGCGCGCACCTCGTCGACGACGGCCCAGGTGCGCGCGACGCCGCCGCGCCGGTCGTACGCCTCGACGCCGCGCTCCGGGTTCTCACCGAGCCGGGTGGCGCCGGCGGGCCGGGCGTCCTGCCGGTACTTGCCGGTCAGCCAGCCGCCGCCGAGCGGGCTCCATGGGAGCAGCCCGAGCCCTTCGGAGGCGCAGGCCGGCGTGATCTCCCATTCGATCTCGCGGGAGAGCAGGCTGTACTGCGGCTGGAGGGTGACCGGCCGGGCCAGTCCCCGGAAGTCGGCGACGTCGACGGCCTTCTGGAGCTGCCAGCCGGTGAAGTTGGACAGCCCGATGTAATGGATCTTCCCCTGGCGTACCGCGTCGTCCAGGAAGCGGAGCGTCTCCTCTATGGGCGTGAGCGGGTCCCAGGCGTGCACCTGGTACAGGTCGATGGTCTCGACGCCGAGTCGGCGCAGCGAGGCGTCCAGCGCGCGGTGCAGGTGGCGGCGGGAGAGCCCGGCGCCGTTCGGGTCCTCGCCCATGGGGAAGCGGCCCTTGGTGGCGAGCACGACGCGGTCGGTGACCTCGGCGGGGCGAGCGGCCAGCCAGCGCCCGACGATCTCTTCGGACGCGCCCGCGGTGTAGACATCGGCGGTGTCCACGAGGGTGCCGCCGGCTTCGAGGAACCGGTCCAAC
The DNA here is from genome assembly GCF_040655775.1 of Streptomyces sp. NPDC050315. NCBI lineage: Bacteria > Bacillati > Actinomycetota > Actinomycetes > Kitasatosporales > Streptomycetaceae > Streptomyces > Streptomyces sp. NPDC050315. Next base: position 723,380 of record NZ_JBFAKN010000005.1, on the reverse strand, counting down.
TGGGCGTGCGCGCCCGCCTCGTCGGTCTCGTGGCCGAACGTCATGGTGCCGAGCGCCAGCGCCGATACGGCACAGCCGCTGGGTCCGAGGGTGCGGTATTCCATCTCCGGTGCTCCTTGGGTGCGGTCGGGGCTCACAGGGCGAGCCAGGCGGCGTGGTCCGGCGGCAGCAGGCCGTCCGTGAGCGGGCCGCTGGCCAGGAGTACGGCGTCGTGCTCCGGGAGGGTATACGGCTCGGGCGAGAGGTTGACGACGCACACGAAGCCCGGCTCACGGCGCAGGGCGAGCACGCCCTCCGGGGCGTCGAGCCAGGTCAACGTCCCGTCGCCGAGCGCCGGGTGGCCGCGGCGCACCCTCAGGGCGCGGCGGTACAGCGTCAGCATGGAGCCCTCGTCGCCCTCTTGCGCGGCGACGCTCAGCTCGCGCCACTCCGGGGGCTGCGGCAGCCAGGGCTCGCCGGTCGCGCCGTCCGGGCTGAAGCCGTACGGTGCGCGCTCGCCCGCCCACGGGATCGGCACGCGGCAGCCGTCCCGGCCCCGGTCGGTGTGCCCGGAGCGCTCCCAGCACGGGTCCTGGAGCACCTCCTCCGGCAGGTCCTCGACCTCGGGCAGGCCCAGTTCCTCGCCCTGGTAGACGTAGGCGCCGCCGGGGAGGGAGAGCATCAGGAGGGCGGCGGCGCGTGCCCTACGGGTGCCGAGTTCGATGTCGAGCGGGCCTTCGGGCCGGTAGGCCTCGTTGGCGACCCACTTCTTGACCACCTTGCGGCCGAAGCGGCTGGGGTGGCGGACCACATCGTGGTTGGAGAGCACCCAGGTGGCCGGGGCGCCGACCGAGCCGAGCGTGCCGAGCGAGGTGTCGATGACCTCGCGCAGTTCCTTGGCGTCCCAGGGGGTCATCAGATAGTCGAAGTTGAACGCCGTGTGCAGGCCGTCCGGGCGTACGTAGTTGGCGAGCCGGTCGGGGGCCTGCGTCCAGGCTTCGGCGACGAACTTCCGGTCGCCGGGGAATTCGTCGGCCACGCGGCGCCAGGCGCGGAAGATCTCGTGCACCTCGTCGCGGTCCCAGTGGGGGTGGTCGAGCCCGCCGTGCGGGGCGAGCGCCTCGGGGTCCTCGCGGGGCGGCAGGTCGGGCAGCTCGGGGTGCTTGATCAGGCCGTGCGCCACATCGATACGGAAGCCGTCCACGCCGCGGCGGAACCAGAACCGCAGGATGTCCTCGAACTCCGCGCGCACCTCGGGGTGTTCCCAGTTGAGGTCCGGCTGTTCGGGTGCGAACAGATGCAGGTACCACTGGCCGTCGGGCAGCCGGGTCCAGGCCGGGCCGCCGAAGCAGGACTGCCAGTTGTTGGGCGGCTCGGCGCCGTCCGCGCCACGCCCCGACCGGAAGACGAAACGGTCCCGCTCGGGGCTGCCCGGCCCGGCGGCCAGCGCGGCCCGGAACCATACGTGCTGGTCGGAGACGTGATTGGGCACGATGTCGGGGATGACGCGGATCCCGGCCGCGTGGGCCTCCTCGATGAGCGCCTCGGCCTCCTCGACGGTGCCGAACCGCGGGTCGATCTCCCGGAAGTCCGCCACGTCATAACCGTGGTCGGCCTGCGGCGACTTGTACCAGGGGTTGATCCAGATCGCGTCCACGCCGAGCGACTTCAGGTACGGCAGACGGGAGCGGATACCGGCGATGTCGCCGATGCCGTCGCCGTTCGCGTCGGCGAAGCTGCGGATATAGACCTGGTAAATGACGGCGTCGCGCCACCAGGGTGCGGTGCTGGTCATGGGCTGCGTCTCCTTGTACGGGGTGATCGACCATGTGACTGCGCTGTCAGCCGCATTCCGAGCAGACAGGACAAGAGATGCCCATATCGCGGACGTTGAGAGGGAGGAGAGGTGTGCGAGCGGCGGGCGACGGCGGTCATTCTGTAACAACGCTTGCACGCTATGAGTGCGCGTGGGGGAAGTCAACGCGTTACGTAGCGGTAAGTGGAGGAGCCCTCGTCCGTGACAGCGCTGTCTTGGAACGATTTCCGACCGGCCCGCCGGGTGCTACCGTCCGCTCATGCCACCAGCCCAGCGACACCACCCCACGCTGGCCGACGTCGCCCAGCGGGCCGGGGTGTCCGCCTCCACCGTCTCCCGCACCATGCGCGGCCTGTCGACCGTCTCGCCCGAGGTCCGCGCCCGCGTCGAACAGGCCGCGCGCGAGCTGCACTTCGTGGTCTCCCGGCAGGCGTCCAGCCTGGTCACCGGCCGCACGGGCGTGGTCGCCGTGCTCGCGCCCACGCTCAACTCGTGGTTCATCGGCTCGGCGCTCTCCACCCTCGGCCCCGTACTGCGCGCCGCCGGCCTGGATCTGCTCGTCTACGTCATCCCCGACCTGACGGAGCGGGCCGCCTTCTTCGAACGGCTGCCGGCCCGGCGCAACGCCGACGCGCTACTGGTGTTCTCCTTCGACCTCTCCGAGGAGGAGAGCGCGCGGCTGGACGACCTCGAAGTGCCGGTCGTCTACATCAGCCAGCACGCCGCGGGCCGGCCCAGTGTGTACGTGGACGACGTGGCCGGGGCCCGCGGCGGCACCCGGCACCTGCTCGGCCTCGGACACCGCCGGATCGCCTTCGTCCAGACCACCGGGGCCAGCGGCTTCACGTTCAGCTCGCACGAGCGGCTGCTCGGCTACCGGCAGGCGCTGGCCGAGGCGGGCGTGCCGTGGGACGACGAGCTGGTGGTGGCCACGCCGGCCGGGCACAAGCGCCGTACCGCCGAGGCGGTCGGGCGGCTGCTGAGCCTGCGCGAGCCGCCCACCGCGGTCTTCGCCGAGCAGGACGAGGTCGCCGTCTCGGTGCTCTGGACGCTGCGCAGGGCCCGTATCGAGGTGCCCGAGCGGATCTCCGTACTGGGCTTCGACGACCACCAGATGGCGGAGTGGTCGGACCTGACCACGATCGCCCAGTCACCGGAGGAGATCGGGCGGGCGGCGGGCGAGCTGGCCCGCGACCTGATCAACGATCCGGAAGCGGACCAGGCCCGGCACATCGTCCTGCCGACCCGGCTGATGCCACGCGCGACGACTGCCCCGCCGCCGGCCGGGTCGGACCACTCTTCGTAGGAGCCGTTGGTTCTGCGCCCTGTCCGGAGCGAGCGGAAAACTCATGCGAATTTTCTGGCGGGGATGTCAAGACGACGACGGCGGCTCCGACCAACCGGCGAAGGGCCCGCCCGGGGCCCGCGAACCACGAGGAGTACGCGATGCAGTTCCTGATCAGCCTGCATATCAACCCGGCAGTACTGGACGCGCTGACCGACGAGGAGAAGGCGGCGATCGGCGACGGCCACGGCAAGTTCATCGAGGCGCTGAAGGAGTCCGGCGAGCTGGTCAGCACGCAGGCGCTGGTCGATCCGTCACAGGCCGCCGTGGTGTCCGTACGCAACGGTCAGCCGGTGGTCACCGACGGCCCTTTCCTGGAGGCCAAGGAGTATCTGGGCGGCTTCTACCTGATCGACTGCGAGAACAAGGAGCGGGCGATCGAGCTGGCGGCACGGATTCCGGACACCGCGATCGAGGGCCTGGGCGTCGAGGTGCGTCAAGTGATGTTCTGTGACGGACAATTGGAGGCATGACAGCACCGGACTTCGAGGACCTGCTGCGTGCGCTCACGCCGCAGGTCCTCGGCGCGTTGGTACGCCGGCACGGCCAGTTCGAAGGGTGCGAGGACGCCGTACAGGAGGCCGTCCTCGCCGCCACCGTGCAGTGGCCGGCCGAGGGCGTGCCGGACAATCCGCGCGGCTGGCTGATGACGGTCGCGTCCCGGCGGCTCATCGACCAGCTGCGCAGCGACCACGCACGCCGCGAGCGGGAGTCGGCGGCCGCCGCCGAGGTGGTGCCCGAGGACGTACCGGACACCGACGACACGCTCGTCCTGCTGTTCCTGTGCTGTCATCCGACGCTGACCGCGGCCTCCCAGACCGCGCTGACGCTGCGCGCGGTCGGCGGCCTGACCACGGCCGAGATCGCCCGCGCGTTCCTGGTGCCGGAGGCCACGATGGCGGCCCGGATCAGCCGGGCCAAGCAGCGCATCAAGGCCGCCGGCAGCGCGTTCGGACTGCCGGAGGGCGCGGAGCGCGAGGAGCGGCTGCGGGTCGTCCTGCACGTGCTCTACCTGATCTTCAACGAGGGCTACACCGCCTCCTCGGGCCGCACACTGCACCGCGCCGATCTCGCGCACGAAGCAATCCGGCTGGTCAGGGCCGTGCACGCGCAGTTGCCCGAGGACGGCGAGGTGACCGGGCTGCTCGCGCTGATGCTGCTGACGCACGCCCGCCGGGAGGCTCGTACGACGGCGGCCGGCGACCTGGTACCGCTGGACGAGCAGGACCGTACGAGGTGGGACCGCGAGCTGATCGGCGAGGGCCTCGACCTGGTCAAGGCATCGCTGGCCGGTCCGGCCCTCGGCCCGTACCAGCTGCAGGCCGCCATCGCCGCCACGCACGCCGACGCGGCCACGGCCGAGGAGACCAACTGGCCGCAGGTGCACGCGCTTTACCTGATCCTGGAACGCATCGCGCCCAATCCGATGGTCACCCTCAACCGGGCGATCGCACTCGCCGAGACCGAGGGCCCGGCGGCCGGGCTCGCCCTGCTGGCCACCTTGGACGGTGACGCGCGGATGGCCGGGCATCACCGGCTGCTGTCCGTACGGGCGCATCTCCTGGAGAAGACCGGCGACACGGCAGGGGCGTACGCGCACTACCGACGCGCCGCGAAGGCCACCGCCAGCCTCGCCGAACAGCGCTACCTGGAGTCCCGGGCCGGCCGGGTACGGGCACAGCCGGCCGGGTAGCGGCCGCTCCAGCAGGGCTGAGCGGCCGGGTAACGGACTCAGCCCTGCTGGAACATCTCCGCGGGCAGCGGCTTCAGCAGCGCGTAGAGGTCGTCGGTGATCGGGCGGTCCCAGCTCGCGATCGTGACCAGCACGCCGTCGCTCCGGTCGAACTGCACGCAGGAGACGCGGCCCTCGGAGCACTTGATGCGCTTGACGATCAGCAGGTTGTCGTCGTGCATGACCGGGACGTCCTCGGTCTCCACGACCGTGACCTCCTCGTCGTGGTCCAGCGCGTCCAGCAGCTGCGCGACCTCGAAGGGCACCTCGCCCTCGCCGAGCTCGCGCGCCGGGGAGCCCTCCGGGAGGTTACCGATGATCATCGCGGGGCCGCGGCCGCCGAAGAGGTCGTAGCGCAGGAAGACGCCCTGGCAGCTGCCGTCGGGGGCGGGCAGCAGACCGGCGCCGAGATTGCCCGGCCAGTCACCGGGATCCATGGCGAGCACATCGAAATCGGGCCCTGCGGGCGCGGCGCTACGGCGGCGGAGGAACGACATACAGCCATCGTACGTGGCCCGCCCGGTCTCCTTCCTGCGGTACCGCGCCGCCGACGGGCCGCAAACCCCGGGCCACCGCCATGGGACCGGAAGCCGTGGAACCGGAAGCAGTGCGGCCGGAAGTCGTCGGGCCGGCCCGTCACCCCTCCGGCGCGACCGGCGGCGGCAGGACGGCGGCCACGCCCTCGCTCCCCAGCAGCCTGGCCAGGCCGTTACGGTCCGTGCCCATCTTGCGGTACACCCCTGACAGCAGCCGGCTGACATCCGGCGGCTGTGTGCCCAGCTCCACGGCGATGCGGTCCTTGGTCCAGCCCTGTACGACCCACTCGGCCACCGCCCGCTCCTGGGTGGTGAGCGTGTCCGTGCCGGAGCTGCGCAGCTGGAGGGGGCGCAGCCCGGCGGCGGACAGCTCGTCGCGGGCGCGCGCCACCAGCGACTCGGCACCGCAGTGCAGGGCGCTGTCCAGGCCGCGGTAGAGCCGGTCGGCGGCGTCCTGCGGCAGGCCGGCGCGGCGCAGCGCGGCTCCGTGCTCGACGAGCGCCTGGGCCAGCTCGTAGGCGGACGGGGAGCGCTCGAAGTGGCGGACCGCCTCGGCGAGCAGCTTCATGCCCTCCGCGCCGCCGGCCACCTCGGCCCTGCAGAACAGCGCCTGCCCGATGGCGGACTCGGTACCGAAGTCCCGGGCGCGCTGCAGCGCTTCATCGGCGAGGGCGATCGCCCTGGACCGGTCGGTGAGGGCGATCGCACGGGCGAGGTGGAGCTGCCAGGGGCACCAGGCGGGGTTGCGCATGCCGCGCGGCTCCAGGCGCCTGCCGACGGCCGTGAGCTGGTGCTCCGCGTCGCGGTGCAGGCCGCGGGCGAGCAGCAGCTCGCTGTGGACGGTCTGCGAGTCGGGGTAGACGACGGCATTCGGGACGACGTCGCCGTAGCTGTACGTGTCGGCCAGCTCCTGGGCCTCGTCCACCCGGCCGCGCGCGAGCAGGATCTCGATGAGGATGCCGATGGCGAACCACTGGGCGGGCACCCGCTGCCCCACCCGGTGCGCGATCCGCAGGCCGCCGTGGACCAGGTCCTCGGCCTCGGCGAGCCGGCCGCGGCGGTACCGGATGTAGCCGAGGAGGGTGTACCCGAAGGAGAGGTGGGCGCCGCGCCAGCCCTTGCGCTCGCACTCGGCGATGCCCTGGTGGAACAGCTCCTCGGCGCGGCCGGGCTGGTCGCAGTACATGAAGGTGAGCGCGACGATGACGGGGACCTCGAACCCCCACTCCTCGTCGCACCACGGCAGCCCGTCGCCGAGGGCCTCCTCGGCGTAGCGCAGCGCCGTCTGCGCGCTTTCGCCGCGCACCATGGCGTCCCAGGCGCGCAGCCCGAGGATGTACCGCTCGGCCATGTCACGCCCGGTCACGTGGTCGGCGAGCTTGGCGAGCAGCCGGGAGCGGGCGGGCGAGTCCTGCTCGTCGGCGCGGAACGCGTTGTACATGAACTGCTCGGCCTGCATACGGAGCCGCGTGCGCGCGTTCGTGGCGCGCCGGCCCTCGTCGGCGACGACCTGGGCGGCCTCCCCCAGGCGGTCGCTGTGGGCCAGCGCCTGCGCCAGCTTGTACGTGATCGTCTCCCGCAGAGCGGGCTCCAGCTCGTGCTCCTCCAGGGCCGCGCGGAGGTGGTTCACGGTGGTGGCCGGCTCGCTGAGCAGCGAGGAGCAGCCCAGCTCGAACAGGACGCGGGCGCGGTCCTGGAGCGACGGCGGTTCGCGCAGCGCGCGGGCCAGGCAGCGGCGCGCTGCGTCCGGCGCCCCGGCCCGGAAGTACTCGGCCGCGGCCTCCCGCAGGCGCTGCACGACCCAGTCGTCGTGCTCGGGGTGCATCTCCAGCAGATGGCGGGCCGCGGCGGTGGCGCCCTGGCCCGCGTCGACGACGGCTGCGGCCGCCTGGCCGTGCAGGGCGACCCGCAGCGCGCCGGGGATGGCCTGGTAGACGGCGCTGGCGACGAGGGGGTGGAAGAAGCGGAGGTTGCCATTGTCGGACTTGCGGGCGGGGGCGAGGATGCGCGCTCCGCGCAGCTGGTCGAGGACGTCGGCGGCCTGGACGGCGCCGAGGCCCGCGACATTGGCGGCGAGCGTCGGCGAGACCTCCGTACCGAGCACGGCGGCGGCCCAGGCGAAGCGGACGGCGGCGGTCCCGAGCCGCTCCAGGCGCTCGACGAGGCCGCTGTCCTTGATGGCGGTGATCAGCTCGCGCAGCTGGGAGACGTTGGCCTGCTGGGGCTTGATGCCGCGCTCGCGGATCTTGGCGCTCAGCTCGACGACCTCGTACGGATTGCCGCCCGTGACGGCCCAGCATTCGCGGCAGAACGACTCGTCGGCGCCCTCTCCGACCATGTGGTTGACCACGCGCCGGACGGCGGTGGGGGTGAGCGGGGTCAGCTCGAAGGGGCGGGAGCCGCTGCGCTCGGCGATCCGGCGCAGCGGTCCTGCGCCGGCCGGCAGCTCGTCGGGGCGGTACCCGACGACGATCAGTATGGGCAGCTCTTCGGCGCGGGCGGCGAACGCGGTGAGCCAGGCGAGGGATTCGGGGTCGGCCCAGTGCGCGTCGTCGAGGATGAGGACGACGGGCGAGAAGTGCACGGCGAAGCGGGTGACGACCCAGTCCAGGCCGTCCCGCACGCCCTGCGGGTCGGGCGAGGCGTCACCGTCGGCCGCGACCAGCCCGACGGCGGGCGCGACGATGTCGTACCAACTGCCGAGGATGCGGCGGTGCTCCTCGGGGGACTCGGCGGCGAACACCGGCTGCACCAGCTGGCGTACGACGTGGAAGGCCACCTCCTGCTCCTGCTCGCCGCCGCGGGCGAGCAGCACCGTGCAGCCGCGCGCGACGGCGCGCCGGCGGGCCTCGGTGATCAGCGCGGTCTTGCCCATGCCCGGCGGCCCGGCGAACGCGAGCAGGCCGCCCGTACGCACGCCCTCGGCGCCGTCGCCTGATCCGCACAGGTCGGTCAACATGCCGTCCAGCGCGCTCAGTTCCGTTTCGCGCTCGAGCATCGGCCTGCGCACCCGGCCCGATCGCCCGATCATCTCCGCCATGACCTTCCCCTCCTGCATACAGCGATGAGCCTATCGCCGACGGGAGCTGCCGGAACCGTCCTCAGCGACTTTCGACCATGGACCACTGGAGCGCGCGGCACGGTCCCGCGCCGTCCGTGACGGCACGCGGCGCGCGGCCCTATGCCTGCGCGGGTGGCGCGAGCGGGCGTCGTGCACAAACTCATTGACCGATAAACCTGCTCCCTTCTTGACTCGTTACTGCAGGAGCCCCAGGCTCCCCTGGCTGCGTCAGGGGGCGCAGCACGAAGGAGGCGGACCATGAACGACCCGATCACCGCGGAGGCAGCCCCGCTGCCACCCGTTCCCCGGCGTACGGCGCCCCTCAGCATCCCTTTCGGTGCCCGGCTCAACCCCGGTGTGGAGGCGGCCCGCCGGCACACGCTCGGCTGGCTGCACGGGTACGGCATGCTCTGCGGGGAGGCGGCGACGGCCGAGTACGACGCGCTGCGGCTGGATCGGCTCATGGCGTACTTCTACCCCGACGCCGACGCCGCCGAGTTGGCGCTGGCCACGGATTTCAACGCCTGGTTCTTCCTCTTCGACGACCAGTTCGACGGCGAGCTGGGCCAGTGCCCGGAGGCGGTGGCGCACCTCGTGGACCGGGTGGTGCGCACCATGGACGACGCACCGGACCTGCTGCCCGAAGAGCCCGACAGTCCCCTGGTGGCCGGTTACCGCGACATCTGGCAACGGATCACCGCGGGCGCGCCGCGCGCCTGGCAGCTGCGCTTCAAGGGCCACTGGGAGCGGTACCTCTCCGCGTACCACTGGGAGGCCCAGAACCGTACCCGTAAGGGTGTACTGCCGCTGGAGCAGTACCTCAAGGGGCGGCGCGACTCCATAGGGGTGCAGCCGTGCCTGGACTTCGCGGAGCGCTGCGGCGGTTACGTCCTGCCACGCGAGCTGCACGGCAGACCACCCCTCGCCGAGCTGCGCCGGCTCACCGCCGAAGCGGTCATCTTCGTGAACGACATCGTGTCCGTGGACAAGGAGCTGGCGGCCGGCGACGTCAACAACAGCGTGATCATCCTGCACCGTTCGACCGGCTGCACGCTGGACCAGGCGGTGCGCCGGATCGCCCGCACGGCGAGCACGCGCGTGGAACAGTTCCAGGACCTCGCCGCGACCCTGCCCGCGACGCTCAGAGAACTGGGCATGCCCTCCGACGTGCACGACCACGTGACCCACTACGTCGCGAGCATGCGCCACCTGATCAGCGGCAATCTCGTCTGGTCGAGAGAGACCCCGCGCTACGACGACAACGGCACCGCCGCGGTCCGCAGCCGCCCGTGGGCGGACCTCTTCGCGGCGGCGGATCCGGGAGTACCGGCGGCCGGTCCGGAAGTACGGGTGCCTCGGCAGCACGAACGTTAAGGCCACCCCCTGTGTCCGACGAGTACAACTACTGGAAGGCCGGGCTGGGTTCCGTGCCGGCGGAGGTCTGGGAGGCGTCGCCCGGGCCGCGGGTGCTGATCCTCGCCGACAACGCCCTCACGGACCTGCCCGACCGCATCGGCGAGCTCACCACGCTGCACACCCTCGATCTCGGGCACAACGCACTCACCCGGCTGCCCGCAGCCCTCGGCGAGCTCGCCGGCCTGACCCGCTGCCTGTACCTCCACGACAACCGGCTCACCGAACTGCCCGCAGCGCTCGGCAGGCTGACCCGCCTCGGCTACCTCAACGTCGGCGACAACCCGCTCGGCCGCCTCCCGGACGCGCTGGGCGACCTGGCGGGCCTGCACGAGCTGCGGGCCCAGCGCTGCGCGCTGACCGCCCTCCCGCCCGCCCTCGGCCGGCTCACCCGGCTGCGGGAGCTGTGGCTGCGCGGCAACCACCTCACCGCGCTCCCCGGCACCTTCGCCGGCCTCCGGGAGCTGCGCGAACTGGAGCTGCGCGAGAACGGGCTCCCCGAGGTCCCCGCAGCGCTGCGCGGGCTGCCGTTGCTGCGCCGACTGGACCTGCGCGGCAACCGGCTGCGCACGCTCCCCCACTGGCTGCCGGAATGGCCGTCACTGGAGAAGCTGGACCTGCGCTGGAACGCCGTCGACGACGACGCGCCGCCGCTGCGCGCACTGCGGGAACGAGGGTGCGTGGTGCTCAGCTGACCGCGTTCACGGTTTACGTCAGGTCGAACTCGCCGTCCCGGGCGCGGCGGACGAAGCCGCGCCATTCGCCGGGGCCGAAGACGACGGCCGGGCCGTTGGGGGTGCGTCGGTCCCGCATGGCGATGAAGCCGTCGACGAAGGCGATCTGTACGTCGCCCATCCCCTGCGCGCTGGGCTGCCACTGGGCGTGCGTGAGATCCAGTTCGGGCTGCTTCTCGCCGGTGATCCGCTGCTCGGTGGTGGTGCTTTCGGCCACGTTTCCCGCTCCTCACCCGGTCGGCTCCGTCGGTCCGTGTCAGCCTAGCCACCGCGCCCGGCGACGGACAGGCCGCGACGGCGCCCCGTACCGCGGCCCGTGCAGGACCGGTCAGGTCGCGGGCGGCTCCGCGCCGACCAGCCACATCGAGAAGAACTGCGAGCCGCCTCCGTAAGCGTGACCCAACGCCCGCCGTGCGCCCGGCACTTGGTGCTCACCGGCCTGCCCGCGCACCTGGAGTGCCGCCTCCGCGAAGCGGAGCATGCCCGAGGCACCGATCGGATTGGTGGAGAGCACGCCGCCCGAAGGATTCACCGGGAGGTCACCGTCCAGTTCCGTCACGCCGGACTCGGTGAGCTTCCAGCCCCCGCCCTCCTCCGCGAAGCCCAGGTTCTCCAGCCACATCGGTTCGTACCAGCTGAACGGCACATACATCTCGACCGCGTCGATCTGGCGGCGCGGGTCGGTGATGCCGGCCTGCCGGTAGACGTCCGCCGCGCAGTCCTGTCCCGCGCGCGGCGAGACGGCGTCCTTGCCGGCGAAGAGCGTCGGTTCGCTGCGCATCGCGCCGCCGTGCACCCACGCCGGCGGGTGGGGCGCGCGGGCAGCCCCGGCGCGCCCGGTGAGGACCATCGCGCACGCGCCGTCCGAGGAGGGGCAGGTCTCGGAGTACCGGACGGGGTCCCACAGCATCGGGGACGCCTGCACCTTCTCCAGGGTGAGGTCGTGCTCGTGCAGATGCGCGTACGGGTTCTTGAGCGCGTTGCGGCGGTCCTTGTAGGCGACGAGGGAGCCGATCGTGTCGGGCGCGCCGGTGCGCCGTATGTACGCGCGGACGTGCGGGGCGAAGAAGCCGCCGGCCCCGGCCAACAGGGGCTGCTGGAAGGGGACGGGCAGGGACAGGCCCCACATCGCGTTGGACTCGGACTGCTTTTCGAAGGCGAGGGTGAGGACGGTGCCGTGCACTCGTGCGGCGACGAGGTTGGCCGCTACAAGGGCGGTGGACCCGCCTACGGAGCCGGCGGTGTGCACCCGGAGCATGGGCTTGCCCACGGCACCGAGCGCGTCGGCCAGGTACAGCTCCGGCATCATCACGCCCTCGAAGAAGTCCGGGGCCTTGCCGATGACGACGGCGTCGATGTCGGCCCAGGTCAGCTGGGCGTCCTCCAGGGCGCGCAGGGCGGCCTCGCGGACGAGTCCGGCGATCGAGACGTCCTTGCGGGCCGCTGCGTGCCGGGTCTGGCCGATGCCGACGACGGCCACGGGCTCCTTGCTCGTGACAGTGCTCATGGCGGCGCTCATGAGGGCCTCACTCCCCTTCCAGGACGGCGACCAGGTTCTGCTGCAGGCACGGCCCTGAGGTGGCGTGTGCGAGGGCCCGCCGGGACTCGCCGCGCTGGATACGGGCGGCCGCCTCGCCGAGCCGGATGAGGCCGGCGGCCATCATCGGGTTGGCGGCGAGCGCGCCGCCCGAGGGGTTGACCGTCACCTCGTCGCCGAGCCTCAGGGCGCCGCGGAGCACGATCTCCTGGGAGGTGAAGGGCGCGTGGAGTTCCGCGGTGTCCACGGGGCGTTCGAAGGCCCCGGCACGTTCGGCGGCGAGCCGGGTGGACGGGGAGTCGGTGAGGTCGCGGACGCCGAGGGCGTGCGCTTCGATGCGGTGGTCGATGCCGCGTATCCAGGCGGGCCGGTCGCACAGCCCTCGGGCGGTGTCCCCGGCGGCAAGGATGACGGCGGCCGCGCCGTCCCCGATGGGCGGGCAGTCGCCGCGCCTCAGGGGCGCCACGACGTGCTCGCCCATGGGGTGCTCGCCGCGCAGCTGGGCGTGGGGGTTGGCGGCGGCGTCGGTACGGCTGCGCACCGCGACCCCCGCCAGGGTGCGCTCGTCGGCGGCGCCCGCGTCGAACAGGGCCTGCGCCTGGAGGGCGGCGAGCGCCACGGAGTCGGGCCACAGCGGCGCCATGTAGTACGGGTCGAGCTGGCGGGTGAGGACCTCGCGGAGGTCGCCGGGCGAGGACTTGCCGTAGGAGTACACGAGCGCGGTGTCGGCCTCGCCGGTGAGGAGCTTCACCCACGCCTCGTACAGCGCCCAGGCGCCGTCCATCTCCACGTGCGACTCGGCGACCGGCGGCCAGGCTCCCACGCCGTCCAGCGCCATCGTGAAGGAGAAGACGCGCCCGGCGAGGTAGTCGCTGGAGCCGGAGCACACGAAGTCGATCTCGCCGGCCTTCAGGGCGGCCCGGCCGAGCACATCGTTCAGCACCGGCATCAGCATCTCCACCTCGGAGACCGCGGCGCTGTCGGGCACGTGGTCGGACTGTCCGAAGGCGACGATCGCCACCTCTCGCATCAGACCAGCTCCTTGTACGTGTCGTAGTCGGCGTCCGGCTCTCCGGTGGGGCGGTAGTGGTCGGGCCAGCGCTGCCCTTCCTTCCACACGGGCTCGACCCGCATCCCCATCCGGACCTGGTCGTACGGGATGCCGGCGAGGCGGCCGTGGAGGGCGAGGCCCGCGCCGTCCAGGGCGATGTGGGCGTAGACGTAGGGCACTTCGATGTCCAGCCCCTTGGCCTTGATGTTGACGACGCAGTAGGTGGTGACGGTGCCCTTCGGGCCCACCTCGACGCGTTCCCCGGTGGGCACGCCGCAGGTGGGACAGGCGCCGCGCGGCGGCACGTACACCTTGCGGCACTCGGGGCAGCGCTCGCCCACGATGCGCCGCTCGGCGAGCGCCTGTAGGTGGGCGGTCTGGGCACGGCCGGGGCTGTAGGTGTAGTCGAGGCGGGCGGGCAGGGTGACGACGGAGACGGCGTCGGCGAAGTCGCCGCTGTGGTCCCGGGGCGCGTCCCCGGGGGCGCCGTCGTCGCCCTCGTACGGCTCGAAGCAGGCGATGTCCGTGATGGCCCCGGTACGTTCCGCCGCCCACCGGACGCGGACCCGCATCCCAGTGGTCACGGCCTCCGCCGAGGCCGCGTCCAGCACGTGCAGCAGGGAGCTGCCGGCGCCGTCCAGCCGGACGAGCACCCACGCGAAGGGCCGGTCGAGGGGGTGCTTGCCGGTGGGGTGCGGGTTCCAGGCCCAGGTGGTGACCGTGCCCGTCTCCGCCACCTGGACCAGCTCGCGCAGCTCTTCGGAGGTGGCCGGGTCATACTCGACGGGCGGCACGAGCACCGTGCCGTCGGTGGCGCGCACCCCGAGGACGGTGCGTTCGCGCAGCCCGGTGAGGAAGGCGCTCTGTACGGGGCCCAGGGAGCGGGTGAAGGGGAATTCGACGACGAGCGGGGCGGAGAGGGTCTCGGTGGTCACGGGCTGCTCCTCATCAGGTGCGCCGGTGGGCGGTCAGGCGCGCCGGTAGACGGGCGGGCGCTTCTCGGCGAAGGCTTTGGCGCCTTCCTTGGCGTCATCGGTACTGAAGAGCGGCCAGCCGTGGGCAAGTTCGTGTGCCAACCCGTCCGTTTCGGTCAGCTCCGCGCTCTCGTACACCGATGCCTTGACCGCCTCGACGGCGAGCGGCCCGCAGGCGTTGATCTGCTCGGCGATCTCCAGGGCCCTGGCACGGGCGCCGCCGTCCGGCACGACGTGCCCGATCAGCCCGATCCGCGCGGCTTCCTGCGCGCTGTACGGGCGCCCGGTGAGCAGCATCTCCAGGGCGTGCGTGCGCGGGATCTGGCGCGGCAGCCGTACGGTCGAGCCGCCCAGGGGGAAGAGTCCGCGCCGCACTTCGAAGAGGCCGAAGGTGGCGCTCTCGCCCGCGACCCGGATGTCGGTGCCCTGCAGGATCTCGGTACCGCCCGCGACGCAGGGGCCCTCGACGGCGGCGATGACGGGCTTGCGCGGCCGGTGGTGCCGCAGCAGCGCCTTCCAGTGCAGATCGGGGTCGGCTTTCATCCGATCGCGGTAGCTGTCGTCGGCCATGCCGTCGCCGGCCAGCGCTTTGAGGTCCATGCCGGCGCAGAAGACGCCGCCCGCGCCGGTCAGGACGACGGACCGGATCTCGTCGTCGTCATCGGCGGCCAGCCAGCCGTCGTAGAGGCCCACGAGCATGGCGGGCGAGAACGCGTTCTTCGCCTCGGGCCGGTTGAGCGTGAGTACCAGTGATGCCCCCACGCGCTCGGTGAGCACGTGTTCGGTGCCGCCCATGGACGTCCTCCCGTCTCCGGAACGAGAACAGGTTGCAGTAGAGCCACGACGACTTCAAGAGTTTTCTGACACTCAGTCAGTTTTCTTGGCCGTGACTCTTCCCCCTTCCTCCCTCGGACGCTCTAATGAGCGCCGGACCAGCGGCCGCGCGATCAGGAGGAGACGTGGAGTACAACCTTGCCGACCTCTTCGAGTCGATCGTCGACGCGGTACCGGACCGCGAGGCGCTGGTGTACGCCGACCACCCGGGCACCGGTGCCGAACGCCGCCTCACCTACGCCCAGTTGGACGCGGCGGCCAACCGCCTCGCCCACCACCTCGCGGACTCCGGCGTACGCCCCGGCGACCACGTCGGCCTGCACCTCTACAACGGCGTCGAGTACCTCCAGACCCTCTACGCCTGCCTCAAGATCCGCGCCGTTCCCGTCAACGTCAACTACCGGTACGTGGCGGACGAGCTGGTCTACCTCTACCGTGACGCGGACCTGGTGGCGCTGGTCTTCGATGCGGAGTTCACCGAGCGGGTGGCGGCCGCCGCCCCCGAAGCGCCGCGTCTGCGGCACCTCGTACGGGTCGGCACGCCGCCTCCGGGGGCACGCGAACCGGCTCTCCCTCTGGTGCCGTTCGCGGACGCGGAGGCCGCCGGCTCACCCGACCGCAACTTCGACCCGCGCAGCGCCGACGACCGCGTCATCATCTACACCGGCGGCACCACCGGCATGCCCAAGGGCGTGGTCTGGCGCCACCAGGACCTGTTCTTCTCCGGGACGGGCGGCGGCGCCCCCACCGGCGAACCGGTCTCCCGCCCCGAGGAGCTGGCCGAGCGGGCCGCCGCGAGCGGCGACGGCCTGGTCTTCTTCCCCACTCCCCCGCTCATGCACGGCACGTCCACCCTCACCGCATTCATCGGCTTCCACTTCGGCCAGAAAGTGGTCGTGCACCGCAAGTACGTGCCCGAAGAGGTACTGCGGACGATCGAACGCGAGCGGGTCACCAGCGTCTCCCTCGTAGGCGACGCAATGCTGCGCCCCCTGACGGACGCCCTCGCCGGCCCCCTCAAGGGCACCGACTGCTCCTCGCTGTTCGCCGTCTCCAGCTCCGGCGCCATCCTCTCCGACACCGTACGAGCGCAGTTCACGGCCCTGCTCCCGCAGGCGATGCTGCTCAACAACTTCGGCTCCTCGGAGTCCGGCTTCAACGGCACCGCGACGGAGGACGCGGGCCCGGACACCGGCTTCCGGCTGCACGTCAACGGCCGTACGGCGGTGGTCGACCCGGTCACGCACGCACCGGTACCGCCGGGCGAGCCCGGCCGACTGGCCCAGAGGGGCCACGTACCGCTCGGCTACTACAACGACCCGAAGAAGACCGCCGAGACGTTCTTCGAGGCGGACGGCGAGCGCTGGGTACTCCTGGGCGACATGGCGACCGTCGACGAGGAGGGTGTCGTCACGGTCCTGGGACGCGGCTCGCAGTGCATCAACTCCGGCGGCGAGAAGGTGTACCCGGAGGAGGTCGAGCAGGCGCTGAAGGCGCACCCTGACGTGTACGACGCGCTGGTCGCGGGCGTACCGGACGACCGCTGGGGCAGCCGGGTGGCGGCCGTGGTGCAGCTGCGGGCGGGCGCGGGCCCGGTGGACCTGGCCGCCGTCCAGGCCCACTGCCGCACCCGGCTGGCCGGTTACAAGATCCCCCGCACGGTCGTGATCACCGACCGCATCCAGCGCTCCCCCAGCGGCAAGGCGGACTACCGCTGGGCGAAGCGGGTGGCGGCGGGGGACTGAGAGCCCGTCTCCCGGCCTGGGAGCCTGTGTCCCGGCCGGGGAGCCGAGAGTCCCGCCTGGGCCCGCCTGAGTGGCGTCTACCCGCAGACGGAGCGCACAGCGCGTGCCAGGGCAATCGTGTGGAGCGGGTCCAGGTGCTCGTCCCGTACGACGTGTGCCGAGGCGACGGCCAGGACGGGGGTGCAGGAGGGGGAACGGCGCGCGGGCGCGGAGTCGGCGAGGGCGCGTACGAGACCCTCGTTGATGCGATTGATCTCCTTGCGGACCTCGTTGAGATCGGGGCGCGTGGTGGGGGCCTGGGCGGGATCGGCGGCCCAGCGGCGGTGCAGGCCGCGCTGCACGATCTTGTTCGCCTCGATCTGGTCGCGGAAGACGGCCACCGTACGGTCGGGATCGGCACCCAGCTCGCGGGCCCGCTGCGCCACCGCGTCGAGCACCTGCTGCTCCCGCGCCGGGTCGTCGATGGGGCTGCCGGTGCCCCACTTCGCCGCCGCGACGAGGTCGGCGGTGGCCAGCCGCTCGGCGGACAGCGCGACAATCGGGCGCAGCACGGCGTAGGGGCCGCCGGGATGCGCGGCGGACGGAGCGGCTTGGGCCGCCGGGGTCGCTGAGGCCGCGACCGCGCCGGGCGCTCCGGTGAACAGGACGGCCGCGGCGGCGGCCATGGTCAGCGCGCCGCGGAGGGAGGTGCTGATGCGCACGGAGTGCCCTTCTCTATTGCGTTCTTCTGCGTTCTTCTCGCTCGACCGCCTTGTTGTACTCGATCAACGGCCGCCATGACCACCGGCCGTCAGTCCGCCATGGCCACCGGCCGTCACCCCTCCCGCGCCAGGAACCCCCGTACCGCTTCGAGGAATTCGCGCGGCCGCTCCTCGTGGACGAGATGGCCGGCGCCGTCGATCGTGACGAGTTCGGCGTGCGGGATCAGCTCCGTCATACGGGCCAGGTGCTCCTGCGGGATGTGGCTGTCGGCACCGCCGCCGATCACCAGCGTCGGCGCGGTGATCCGCGGGAGCCCGTCCCACCAGCGCGGGTCCGGCGCGTTCCGCTCCGCCACCACCGCGGCCTTCGCCGCCCAGTCGAACGCCGCCGGGCCGGCCGGCTCCTCCGGTACCTCCTGCGGCGGCTCGGCGGGCAGCGGCGGCGCCGCCTCCTCCAGGACCAGCCGCGCCACCAGTTCGGGCCGCTCGGCGGCCAGCAGCAGCGCGGCCACCGCGCCCAGGGAGTGGCCGATCAGCGTGACCTCGTCGAGCCGCAGCTCGCGGAGGAAGCCGATCGCGTCGTCCCGCCACCGCTCGAAGCCGTACTCGCCGGGCCAGTCGCTCTGCCCGTGCCCCCGCAGGTCCAGCGCGTACACCCGGTGGGTGGTCGCCAGCTGGCCGACCACCCCGCGCCAGTCCTCACCGTCCTCACCGAGGCAGTGCAGCAGTACGGCCGGGGGCGCATCCGCCTCGCCCCACGCCCGGTACGCCAGCTCAACCCCGTCCACCTGCACCTTCTGTACGTCCGCCATGGGCCGAAGGTACCCGTGGCGGCACGGTTGAAGACCCTTGACGTGTTCGCCGCCCGCTGATTACTTGTTTCCGACACCGGCCACCGAATGATCGGTCGGCGTCCGGATGACCGGTACGGGACGCGGGCGGTGCATACGGATGGCAGGAACACCGGACAGGCCGACGGCTCCGGAGGCGTACGACGACGCGGAGCGGCTGACGCGTGACGAGCTGCAGCCGCTCCAGCTGGAGCGGCTGCGGGCCACGCTGCGGCACGCGTACGACCACGTGCCGTTCCACCGCGCGTCGTTCGACAAGGCAGGCGTGCGCCCCGAGGACTGCCGTACCCTCGCCGACCTCGCGCGCTTCCCCTTCACCTGCAAGGACGACCTGCGCGCCGGCTACCCCTTCGGGATGTTCGCGGTGCCGGAGTCCGCCGTACGGCGCATCCACGCGTCCAGCGGGACCACGGGCCGCCCGACCGTCGTCGGCTACACCGAGCACGACCTGTCCGTCTGGGCCGATGTGGTGGCCCGGTCACTGCGCGCCGCCGGCGCCCGCCCCGGCCACAAGGTGCACGTGGCGTACGGATACGGGCTGTTCACCGGCGGGCTCGGCGCGCACTACGGTGCCGAGCGGCTGGGCTGCACGGTCATCCCGGCGTCCGGCGGCATGACGGCTCGTCAGGTGCAGCTCATCCAGGACTTCCGGCCCGAGATCATCATGGTGACGCCGTCCTACATGCTCA
Organism: Streptomyces sp. NPDC050315; assembly: GCF_040655775.1. Lineage (NCBI taxonomy): Bacteria > Bacillati > Actinomycetota > Actinomycetes > Kitasatosporales > Streptomycetaceae > Streptomyces > Streptomyces sp. NPDC050315. Next base: position 704,382 of record NZ_JBFAKN010000005.1, on the reverse strand, counting down.
CCCTTCTGGACGAGTTCGAGCGACAGGGCATCGATCCGCGGACGACCTCCCTCCAGGTGGGCGTCTTCGGTGCCGAGCCGTGGACCGAGGAGATGCGCCGCGAGATCGAGGAGCGGACGGCCATCCACGCGGTCGACATATACGGCCTGTCCGAGGTGATGGGGCCGGGCGTGGCGCAGGAGTGCGTGGAGACCAAGGACGGGCTGCACATCTGGGAGGACCACTTCTTCCCCGAGGTCGTCGACCCGGTCACCGGAGAGGTGCTTCCGGACGGGGAGGAGGGCGAGCTGGTGTTCACCTCCCTCACCAAGGAGGCCATGCCGGTCGTCCGCTACCGGACGCGCGACCTCACCCGGCTGCTGCCGGGCACCGCGCGCCCCGCCTTCCGCCGGATGGCCAAGGTCACCGGGCGCTGCGACGACATGATCATCCTGCGCGGGGTGAACCTCTTCCCCGCCCAGATCGAGGAGATCGTGCTGCGTACTCCGGGGATCGCGCCGCACTTCCAGCTGCGGCTGACCCGTGAGGCCCGGCTGGACGAGCTGACCGTACGTGCCGAGGCCCGCCCCGACGCGACCCCGGAGCAGCGCACGGCCGCGGTGGACCGGATCGCCCGCGCCGTGAAGGACGGCATCGGGGTCACCGTGGCGGTCGAGATCGTCGCCCCGGAGACGCTGGAGCGCTCGGTCGGCAAGATCAAGCGCCTCGTCGACCTCCGGCCTGCCTGACGGCCCGCTCCCTCAGCTCGTGGGCGGCTCCCCCTTGATGATGGCGAATGTGGCGCCGAACGGGTCGCGGAACATTGCCAGGCGGCCGACTCCCTCCGCGTCCACCGGTGCGATGAGGGCGACCGCGCCGCGCTCGGTCGCCGCCGCGGCCGTCGCGTCGCAGTCGTCCACGCCGAAGTACGGGTGCCACTCCGAGGTGGAGCCGCGGTCGCGGTTCTCCTGGGGCAGCTGCATGATGCCGCCCTGGCCGAACGCGGGCGAGGCCGCGACGCCCGCCGGCACGACGATCGTGTACGCGCCCGCCTCGCCCATCGGCAGGTCCTGGTACTGCCAGGAGAAGACCGAGTGGTAGAAGTCCTTGGACCGGGCGCTGTCCGTGGTGTACAGCTCGGTCCAGCACAGGGCGTTGGACTCCATCACGGTCTCCAGCCCCTTCGTGTCACCGGGCTGCCAGACCGCGAACCGGGCGCCGTCGGGGTCGGTGAACGCGGCCAGCCGCCCCGCCGTGAAGACGTCCATCGGCTCGGCGCGGACCGTACCGCCGGCGGCCGTCACCGCCTTGGCCGTGCCGTCCGCGTCCGGCGTGTGGAAGTACAGCGTCCAGGACGGGCTCGCGCCCTCCTCGACCAGCGGGCCGATCGCGGCGACGATCCTGCCGTCCAGCCGGAAGAAGCCGTAGCCGCCGGCGTCCAGCCCGGCGGACTCGTAGGTCCAGCCGAACACCTCGCTGTAGAAGGCGACGGCCGCGTCCACGTCGGGGACGCCGAGATCGAGCCAGTTCGGTGCGCCCGGTTCGTACTTGGTCGAAAGCATGAGCAGGTCCTTCGGTGTGAGGCGAAGCGTATGAACTGCTGTCGTGACGGTGTGCGCCCGCCGGCCGGGTACGGGCCGCACCGCCCATTTTTCTGAGCGGTTCTCAGCATGGCAGGCACCACTGACAATCGCCCCGCAGCGACACGTCACCGCAGGTCAGACGGCTCGCCGCTCACCGTCGTCGGCCGAACCGCTCCCGCAGCTCGCGCTTGAGGATCTTGCCGCTGGCGTTGCGCGGCAGCTCGGGGACGAAGACGACCCGCTTGGGCGCCTTGAAGGCCGGCAGCCGGGTGCGGGCGGCGTCGATCAGCTCCTGCTCGCCGAGGTCGCCCGCGTCCTCCGTCCGTACGACCACCGCCGTCACCGCCTCGATCCACCGGTCGTCCGGCAGCCCGATCACCGCGACCTCGGCGACCTTCGGGTGCTCGTACAGCACGTCCTCGACCTGCCGGGAAGCGACCAGCACGCCGCCGGAGTTGATGACGTCCTTCACCCGGTCGACGACCGTGAGGTATCCCTCGGAGTCGCGTACGGCGAGGTCGCCGGAGCGGAACCAGCCGTCCCTGAAGGCGGCGGCGGTCTCCTCGGGCTTCTCCCAGTACCCCTCGCACAGCTGCGGCGAGCGGTAGACGACCTCGCCCACTGTGCCGTCGGGCACGTCCCGGCCCTCCTCGTCGACCACCCGCGCCTCCACGAAGAGCACGGGCCGTCCGCAGGAGTCCATCCGCCCCGCGTGCTCGCCCGGTCCCAGCACGGTCGCCAGCGGGCCGATCTCGCTCTGCCCGAAGCAGTTGTAGAAGGCGAGGCCGGGGAGGCGGCCGCGGAGCCGTTCCAGTACCGGTACCGGCATGATCGACGCGCCGTAGTACGCCTTGCGCAGCCCGGTCAGGTCGCGGGCGGTGAAGTCGGGGTGATGGGAGAGGCCGATCCATACCGTGGGCGGCGCGAAGAGGCTGTCCGCGCGCCCTGCGCCCACCAGTTCGAAGATGGTCTCGGCCACGGGCGCGTCCAGGATGGTGTTCTCCGCGCCCACGGCCAGGTAGGGCAGCAGGAAGACGTGCATCTGGGCGGAGTGGTAGAGCGGGAGGGAGTGCAGCGGCCGGTCGGTTTCGGCCAGGTCGAGTGCGGTGATGGCGCTGACGTACTCGTGGACGAGCGCGCGATGGGTCATCATCGCGCCCTTGGGGAGCGCGGTGGTGCCGGAGGTGTAGAGCAGCTGGACGAGGGTTTCGGCGTCGACGTCCGTGAGCGGCGGGAGGGCGGCGAGACCCGCGGGGTCTCTGCGCAGCCGTGCCAGCCGGGCGAGCAGCGCGTCCTCGGCGTCGCGCAAGGGCAGGGCCCGTACGCCGTCCGGGAGTTCGTGGGCGAGGGCCGGGTCGGTGAGGACCAGCGAGCTACCGGATTGTTCGACGATGTACTGGAGGTCGTCGCCCGTGAGGTGGTGGTTGATGGGGACGTGGACGAGGCCGGCGCGGGCGCAGGCGAGGAAGCCGATCAGGTACGCGTCGGAGTTGTGCCCGTACGAGCCGACCCGGTCGCCGGGGTGCAGTCCCTCCCCGAGGAGCAGCCGGGCAGCGGCGGTGACCGCCTCGTCCAGTTGCCGGTAGGTCCAGGACCGTTCGGCGTACCGCACCGCCGTACGCTCCGGCACCCGCCGCGCGCTCCGCCGCAGCATTCCGTCGACCGTACTGCTCCGCACTCCTGCCATGGCGCGATCCTGTGCCCAGCCTCCGCCCGGGTCAAGGGAGACGGCGCCCGAGGCGCGGTGGCCTCCGGGGCCACGGCCACCGCGCCGCGCCTCAGAGCGCGCGTTCCCGGCCCTCCCAGTAAGGGTCGCGCAGCCGCCTCTTGTAGAGCTTGCCGTTCGGGTCGCGCGGCATGGTGGCGATGAAGTCGACGCTCTTGGGGCGCTTGTAGCTGGCCAGCCGGGTGGCGCAGTGGGCCAGGATGTCGGCGGCCAGCGCCTCGTCCGGTACGCGGCCGTCCGCCGGCTCGACGACGGCCTTGACCTCCTCGCCCCAGTCGTCGTGCGGGATGCCGAAGGCGGCGGCGTCGGCGACGGCGGGGTGGGCGAGCAGCGCGGCCTCGATCTCGGCGGGGTAGATGTTCACGCCACCGGAGATGATCATGTCGATCTTGCGGTCGCGGAGGAAGAGGTAGCCGTCCTCGTCGAGGTAGCCGAGGTCGCCGACGGTGAAAAAGTCGCCGATGCGGTTCTGCTCGGTCTTGCCGTCGTCCTTGTGGTAGCGGAAGCCGCCGGTGGCCATCTTCATGTAGACGGTGCCCAGTTCGCCGTCCGGGAGCCGGCGGCCGTCGTCGTCGAAGATGGCCAGCTCGCTGATGGGCCAGGGCCTGCCGACCGTGCCGGGTTTCTTGAGCCAGTCCTCGGCGGTGGCGAATGCGCCGCCGCCCTCGCTGGCCGCGTAGTACTCCTCCACGCACCTCCCCCACCAGTCGATCATGGCGCGTTTGACGTGGTCGGGGCAGGGCGCGGCGCCGTGGATGGCGTGTCGCATCGAGGAGACGTCGTACCGGTTCCTGGTCTCCTCCGGGAGGGCGAGCAGCCGGTGGAACTGGGTGGGGACCATATGGGTGTGCGTGCACCTGTAGGTGTCGATGAGGCGCAGCATCTCTTCGGGTGTCCAGCGGTCCATCAGGACGATTTGGTGGCCGATGTGCAGGGCGGCGGCGGAGAACTGCAGGACGGCGGTGTGGTACAGCGGCGAGCACACCAGGTGCACGTTGTCGTCGAACGGTTTGATGCCGAAGATGCCGAGGAAGCCGCCGAGATGGGTCTCCTCGGGGAGCTTGCCGGGCAGCGGGCGGCGGATGCCGCGCGGGCGTCCGGTGGTGCCCGAGGTGTAGTTCATGACCCAGCCGAGCGTGCGGCCCTCAGGAGCCGTCTCCGGCTGTCCGGCGAGGAGTTCCTGGTACGGGCGGAAGCCGGCGGCCGTACCGACCGCGTAGCGGCGCTCAGCGGGCATTCCGGCCTCGTCCGCGGCGGCGCGCGCCGCGTCGGCGAACCGCTCGTGCGCGATCAGGACCTTCGCCCCGGAGTCGGCCACGATCCAGGCGATCTCCGGGCCGACGAGATGGTGGTTGACGGGGACGAGGTAGAAACCCGCCTGCGCGGCCGCCAGATAGGCGGTGAAGAACTCGACACCGTTGGGCAGTACGGCGGCGAACGCGTCGCCGCGTTCGAGGCCCGCGGCGCGCAGCCCGTGGACGAGCCGGTTGCACGCGGCGAGCAGCCGGCCCGCGGTCCACTCCTCGCCGTCCGTCGCGATCAGGACCGTACGGTCCGGGTCCGCGGCGGCCTGGGCCCAGAAGCCGTTGGGGGGTTGCGACATGGCCGAGCTCCCTTCGGGCGGATCAGGCGCGACCCGCGATCCGGTTGATGCGGTCGATGGCGCGTTCGAAGCCGCGGGTGAGGTCGTCGAAGACGGCCTGCACGCTGCGGGTGGTGTTCATCTGTCCGACGATCTGGCCGACGGGGGTGCCGAGCAGCGGCTCGGTCTCGTACTTCTGGATGCGCGAGAGCGCGTCGGCGACCAGCAGGCCCTGCAGGGGCATGGGCAGCGGGCCGGGGCCCGCCGGGTCGTCCCAGGCGTCGGTCCACTCCGTACGGAGCTGGCGCGCGGGCTTGCCCGTGAGGGCGCGCGAGCGGACGGTGTCACCGGGGCCGGCCGCGAGCAGTTTCCGGGTCAGCCGCGGCGAGTGCAGCTCGGCCTCCTCGGTGGTCAGCCAGACCGAGCCGAGCCAGACGCCCTGCGCCCCGAGGGCGAGGCCGGCGGCGATCTGTTCGCCGGTGCCGATGCCGCCTGCGGCCAGTACAGGGAGCGGGTCGACGGCGCGCACGACTTCGGGGGTGAGCACCATCGTGGCGATCTCGCCGGTGTGCCCGCCCGCCTCGTACCCCTGGGCGACGATGATGTCGATGCCGGCTTCCTGGTGGTGCCGGGCGTGCCGGGGGCTGCCGGCCAGCGCGGCGACGAGGATGCCGTGCTCGTGGGCTCGTTGAACGATGTCGCCGGGCGGCGAACCCAGTGCGTTGGCCAGCAGTTTGATCGGGTAGTCGAAGGCGACGTCCAGCTGGGAGCGGGCGACCTGCTCCATCCATCCGGTGATCCGCCAGCCGGGCGCCGCGCCTTCGGGGAGCGGCGGCACCCCGTGTTTGTCGAGCGTCCGCTCCACGAAGGCGCGATGCTCTTCCGGGATCATCGCCTCGATGTCCGCCTCGGTGACGCCCTCGACCTTCTTCGCGGGCATCACGACGTCCAGGCCGTACGGCAGGCCGCCGGTGTGCTCCTGCATCCAGTCCAGGTCGCGCGCGAGGTCGTCGGCGGCGGCGTACCGTACCGCGCCGAGCACGCCGAACCCGCCGGCCCGGGAGATCGCCGCGGCCACGGCGGGGAACGGCGTGAACCCGAAGACGGCGTGCTCGACACCCAGTGTGCTGCTCAGCTCCGTCTGCATGCGCGCAGGATGCCGCAGCCCGCCGCACGAGGGAAGAGATTTTCTGACACCACGTCAGTTTTATGGCCGGCCCAGGAAGATCCCCGCCATGAGACCTCTCCCCGTCAGCGGCCCCGAGGGCCCGCTGCGCACCCCCGACGACACGGGGGAGCCGAGGGCGGCACGTATGCCGGTCTGGCGCAGCCCGCGGTCGTCGCGGCGCAGCGGGGTCGTGATGTCTCCGCTGCGGCCCACAGGCATGCGTTCACGACGTGGTACGCGTCCGTGCCGGGTCTCGCGCCGGTCGCGGAGGCGCTGTACGAGCAGCTGCGGTCGCCGGAGCACTGGCGCCCGTACGCGGACGCGGCGGAGACGCTGGAGGCCCTCACGGGGCACGGCATCGCGCTCGGTGTGGTCAGCGACGTCGGCTGGGACCTGCGGCCGACCTTCGCGCACCACGGGCTCGACCGGTACTTCTCCGCGTGGGTGCACTCCTTCGAGCACGACACGGAGAAGCCCGACCCGGCGCTGTTCGCGCACGCCTGCCGGGAGTTGGGCGTCGCGCCCGCCGAGACGCTGATGGTGGGTGACCACCCGGCCAAGGACGGCGGCGCGGCGGGCAGCGGCCTGCGGTGCTATGTACTGCCCGCCGGCGCAGCCCCCGGAGCGGTGCGCGGGCTGGACGCGGTACTGAACCTGGCGCTCGCGTCCAGCCCATAGAGGCCGAGTGTTCAACCCGTAGAGGCCGCGTGCTCAGCTCTCCAGTACCGCCATCGCCGCGTTGTGCCCCGGGATGCCGCTGACGCCGCCGCCCCTGAGGGCGCCCGCGCCGCACAGCAGGACATTCGGGTGCGCGGTGGCGACGCCCCAACGGGCGGCGGGGGTGTCGTCCGTGGCGTCCTCCGCATACGGGAAGGACAGGTCGCCGTGGAAGATGTTGCCGCCCGGGAGGCGCAGGTCGCGCTCCAGGTCCAGTGGGGACTTCGCCTCGATGCAGGGGCGGCCGTCGGCGTCGTGGGCCAGGCAGTCGGCCAGCGGCTCGGCGAGGTGCGCGTCGAGCTGTTCGACGGTGGCCCGCAGGAGGCGTTCCCGGGCCGCTTCGTTGTCGGCCGCGAAGAGCCGCGCCGGGGTGTGCAGGCCGAACAGGGTGAGGGTCTGGTAGCCCTGGCGCACCAGTTCGGGGGCGAGGATCGAGGGGTCGGTGAGGGAGTGGCAGTAGATCTCGCTGGGGGGTGCGGTGGGCAGTTGGCCGGCCGCGGCCTCCTGGTAGGCGGTCTCCAGCTGTTCGTAACCCTCGGCGATGTGGAAGGTGCCGGAGAACGCCTCTCGGGGGTCGACGCTCTCGTCCCGGAGGCGCGGCAGCCGCGTCAGCAGCATGTTGACCTTGAGCTGGGCACCTTCGGGGGGCTCGGGCGGCTGCTCTCCTAGGAGCGCGGCCAGCGCCTGCGGGGCGGCGTTCACCAGGACGTGGCGGGCGGCGAACGTGCCCTGCGGGCACGTCACTTCGGCCGTCCTGCCATCGGTGGCCAGGCCGGTCACCTCGTGTCCGGTGGCGATCTCGGCGCCCGCGTGGCGGGCGGCGCGGGCCAGCGCGTCGGTGAGCGCGCCCATGCCACCGAGCGGCACGTCCCAGTCGCCGGTGCCGCCGCCGATGACGTGGTACAGGAAGCAGCGGTTCTGCCGCAGGGACGGATCGTGTGCGGAGGCGAACGTGCCGATCAGGCCGTCGGTCAGGACGACGCCGCGTACGAGGTCGTCGGCGAAGGTCTTCTCGATCGTCTCGCCGACGGGCCGCTCGAACAGGGCCTGCCAGGCGTCCTCGTCGTCGATCCGGGCGCGCAGCTCGGCGCGGGTGGGGAGCGGTTCGGTGAGGGTGGGGAAGACGCGCTCGGCGAGCCGGGCGGTGGTCCCGTAGAAGCGTTCCCACGCCTCGTACTCGCGGTCGGAGCCGGTCAGTGCTTCGAACGCGGCACGGGTGCGGGCCGGGCCGCCGCCCACGAGGAGCCCGCCGGGGCGGCCGTCGCGGTCGGCGGGCGTGTAGGAGGAGACGGTGCGCTTACGGACGGCGAAGCGCAGCCCCAGGTCCTGCACGATCTTCGGGGGCAGCAGGCTGACGAGGTAGGAGTAGCGGGAGAGCCTGGCGTCGATTCCGGCGAAGGCCCTGGTGGAGACGGCGGCGCCACCGGTGTGGCCGAGCCGTTCGAGTACGAGCACGCTGCGCCCGGCGCGGGCGAGATAGGCGGCGGCGACGAGGCCGTTGTGCCCGCCGCCGACAATGATCACGTCGTAGGACGTCCGTTCCGGCATGTCTCTTGGTAGCACGGAGCGATCAGTACCGGCCAGAGGTCGACACTCCTCCGGTCGATGGCGACCGGGAACGTTCACTTCCGGGCCCGTTCGATCAGCCCCAGCAGCAACTCGGGCGCCACCCGTACGCCTCAGTGCCCCTGCGTCCCCCGCTGCTGCCGCAGCGCCGCCACCCGGCGGTACAGGCCGACCGCCTCGGCGGAGCGGCCGAGCTGTTCCAGGCAGTGCGCCTCGTCGGTGCGACTGGCCAGCGCGTCGGGGTGATCGGGCCCGAAGACCCGCTCGCGGGCCTCGGCGACCCCCCGGTACACCGACAGCGCCTCGGCCCAACGGGTCAGCCAGCCCAGCGCCACCGCGACCTCGCGGCGGCTGACGAGCGTGTCCGGGTGGTCCGGGCCGAGCACCTCCTCGCGCAGCGCGCACACCTCACGGGCCTCGGCCAGCGCCTCCTCCCAGCGCCCGAGCCGCCCGAGGTTCACGCCGAGGCCGTGCCGGGCGCGCAGCGTCTCCGGGTCCTCCGCGCCCTGCGCCTCCGTACGGGCCGCCACCAGGTCCCGGTAGAGCGCCAGGGCCTCCGCACTGCGGCCGAGCCGGCCGAGGCTTATCCCGACCTCGTAGGTCGCGGCGAGCGTATCGGGGTGCTGCGGGCCGAGCGCCTCAGTGCGCGCCGCGGCCACGTCCTGATAGGTGTGCAGCGCTTCGGGCCAGCGGCCCAGCCGGCCGAGCGTGTAGGCCACCTCGCAGCGCGTCACGAGGGTGTCGGGGTGGCGCTCGCCGAGCACCCGGGCGCGCGCCGCCGCGACCTCCCGCGCCATCTCGTAGGAGTCCTCCAGACGGCCCAGGCGGCTGAGGTTGAAGGCGAGGTTGTGGCGGCAGCGCAGGGTGTCGGGGTGGTCGGCGCCCATGGTGCGGTCACGGGCCGCCAGTACCGCCGTGTAGACCTGATGCGCCTCGAAGTGGCGGCCCAGCCGGCCCAGCACGTACGCGGTCTCCTGGCGCGCCGCGAGCGTGTCGGCGTGCTCGGCGCCGAGCGTCCGCTCGCGGCCCGCGGCGACCGCCTCGTACTCGCGCAGCGCGTCGGCGAAGCGGCCCGAGCGCGAGAGCGTGAAGGCCACCTCGAAGCGGCTGGCGAGGGTGTCGCGGTGGTCGGGCCCGAGCACGTGCTCCCGTTCGGCGGCGACCGCGCGATGCACCTCGCCCGCCTCCTCCCAGCGCCCGAGCCGACCCAGGCTCAGCCCGGCGTTGTGCCGCCCGGCGAGCGCGGCGAGCGTCGCGGGCGAGGGCGTGGGGCGTTCCTGGGCGGGCGGAGTGCTCTCGGGGCGGTGCGGCTCGAAGCCCGCGGTCCAGGTGCCGGTGAGCTCGCCGACGGCGCCTCGGGACGGCGTGCCGGGCGTGCGGACCGGCCGCGCGCCGGCGCCGACCCGCATACCGGCTGCCCACGTGGGCAGCCCGGCGCCGGCCGACTGCGGGGCGCGCGCTGTGGCGATGCGCTTGCCCAGCTCGGCGGCGTCGCGCGGGCGGTCGTCGGGGTCCTTGGCGAGCAGGTCGAGGACGATGCGCTCGTACGGCTCGGGGAGGTCGGGGCGGCGCTTGCGGAGCGGTTCGGGCGCGGTGTCTCGGTGGCCGACGAGCACGGCCCAGGCGTCGTCGAATTCGAACGGCGGGACGCCCGTGGCCAGTTCGTACAGCACGCAGCCCAGCGAGTACAGGTCGCTGCGGTGGTCGATGGTGCCGCCCGCGATCTGCTCGGGTGACATGTAGTGCGGGGTGCCCATGGCGATGCCGGTGCCGGTGAGGCGGGCGGTGAAGCCGATGTCGTGGCCGAGCCGGGCGATGCCGAAGTCGCAGATCTTCACCGTGCCGTCCGCTATCCGGACGATGTTTGCCGGCTTCAGGTCCCGGTGCACGACCGCTTGCTCGTGCGTATACGCGAGCGCCGCCGACACCTGGTCGGCGATGTCGACGAAGTCCGGTACGGGCAGCGGGTCCTGGCGGTTGTCCTCCAGAAGCTGGCTGAGATTGCGCCCGTCCAGCAGCTCCATGACGATGTACAGAATGCCGTCGTCCTCGCCGAAGTCGTGCACGACGGTGATGCCGCGGTGCTGCAGCCCCGCGGCCACCCGCGCCTCGCGCCGGAACCGCTCGCGCAGCACCCGCATGAACGACGGGTCCTGCTGCTGCCCCAGCGGCTTGAGGCACTTCACCGCGACCTGGCGGCCCAGGGACTCGTCCCGGGCCCGCCACACCTCGCCCATGCCCCCGCGCCCGATCAGATCGATCAGCCGGTAGCGGCCGTGGATCAGCCTGCTCTCCCCCATCGCCTGCTGCCGCCCCCCGTCGCCGTCGTCACTCCTGTGGCTCCCCCTGAGCACCGTGAGCCCTCAGTATGGCGGCCGGGCGGCACAGCTTGTAGGCCGATGGGCGGGTGCCGGGTCCGAGTCTGGCCACCGCACGCAGGATGTGTTTCGGCGGCAGCTGCCAGCGCACGGTCGGCGGGACCGCCCGCAGTACGCGTCCCGCGGCGCGCAGCCGCCGGTCGACGGCCGCAGGGGACGGCGCCGGCCTGCCGTACAGCTCGTGCGCGTACGGAGGGAGCGCCTCGTACGCCAGCGTGGCCACCCGCCGCCACAGCAGCGCGCGTACGGGGACCAGCGGGAGGGGCGCGGGTGGCCGCCTCAGGAAGTCGTCGACGGCCGCCGCCTCCGGGGTGGCGGCCAGCTCGGGCCGCACCTCCTCGAAGTACGCGGCGAGCCCGTCCCGGTCGGCGGGCACGGTGGCGGGGTCGAGCCCCACCAGACGGGCGGCCGTGCGGTTCTCCCGTATGTACGCGTCGCCCACGGCCCCCTGAAGCGCGGCGGCCGCGGGATGACCGGAACGGCGCACGACCTCCAGGTAGGAGTCGATCTCGGCGCAGTGCACCCACAGGAGCAGCGCCGGCTCGTCCACGGGGTAACGCTCCCCCGTGGCGGGGTCGGTGGCGGTCAGCCTCCTATGGATGCGGCGGACCGCGGCACCGGCCCGCTCGGCGGCCTCGGCGGTCCCGAAGGTGGTGGTGCCGACGAACCCGGCGGTACGCATCAGCCGCCCCCAGGCGTCGCGCCGGAAGTCGCTGTTCTGCATGACGCCGCGCACCGCCCTCGGGTGCAGCGCTTGCAGATACAGCGCCCGGACACCGGCGATCCACATCATGGGATCGCCGTGCAGCTGCCAGGTCACGGAGTCCGGCCCATAGAGGCCGGGGTCCTTGTCCGTCACCGCGGTACCCACCCCTTCAGCCCGTAGGGGATCACCTTCGTACGCGGGGCATCCCCAGGCCGATCCAGGAGATGATCTCCCGCTGGATCTCATTGTTCCCGCCGCCGAAGGTGAAGATGACGGCCGAGCGGTAACCGCGCTCGAGCTCGCCGTGGAGCACCGCGCCCGCCGAGCCCTCCTTCAACGGCCCGGCAGCGCCGACCACCTCCAGCAGCCAGGCGTAGGCGTCGCGGCGCGCCTCGGAGCCGTACACCTTGACCGCGGAGGCGTCCTGCGGGGTGAGGGCGGCCCGTTGGAGGGCGTCGACCATGCGCCAGTTGAGCAGCTTCAGGGCGTCCAGCCTGGTGTGCGTGCGGGCCAGCCGGGCGCGAACCCAACCGAGGTCGATGACGCGCCGGCCGTCGGCGAGCTTGGTCTCCATGGCCCAGCGCTGCACATCGTGGAGCGCGCGGATGGCCATCGTGCCGTGCGCGGCAAGGGTGACGCGTTCGTGGTTGAGCTGGTTGGTGATGATGCGCCAGCCCTCGTTCTCCGCGCCGACCCGGCGGCTCACGGGGACGCGGATGTTCTCGTAGTGGCTCGCGGTGGTGTCGTGGCCGGCGAGGGTGTTGATGAGGGTGCAGGAGTAGCCGGGATCGCTCGTGGGGACGAGGAGCATGCTGATCCCCTTGTGGGGCGGCGCTTCGGGCTCCGTACGGACGGCCAGCCACACCCAGTCGGCGGTGTCCCCGTTCGTGGTCCAGATCTTCTGCCCGTTGACGAGGTAGGAGTCCCCGTCCCGCACCGCGCGGGTCTTCAGCGCTGCCAGGTCGGTGCCCGCGTCGGGTTCGCTGTATCCGATCGCGAAGTCGATCTCGCCGGAGAGGATCTTCGGCAGGAAGTACGCCTTCTGCTCCTCGGTGCCGTACTTCATGATCGTCGGGCCGACGGTGTTCAGTGCCATCAGGGGCAGCGGCACGCCTGCCTGGGCCGCCTCGTCGAAGAAGACGAACTGCTCCATCGGCGTGAGGCCGCGGCCGCCGTACTCTCTGGGCCAGCCGACGCCGAGCCAGCTGTCGGCGCCGAGACGGCGGACCGTCTCGCGGTAGAAGCGTTTCCGTTCGGCGGGCGCCGCGTACCGGGCGTACGCGTTGTCCGGCACCAGTTGGGCGAAGTAGGTCCGCAGCTCGGCGCGCAGCCGCTGCTGTTCGGGCGTGTATTCGAGGTGCACGGCCCCTCCTGTCCCGGTCTGACGGCCCGTCGCTGCCGTGGTCTGACGGCCCGTAGGGTCGCCCGCACGGTAGAACGTGTTCCAGTAATTCGGAAGGGGCAGGCGCGCACGTCTTCCGCGCGCAGCCCGCCGGGCGATCTGAGAGGGTCGATCCATGCTGCGTACCGTCCGGGCGGTCGCCGGCCACTGGACCGCCGCCCTTCCCGTACTCGCCGTCGTCCTGCTCGCGCTCTCCTGGGGCCGTTCGCTGCCCGGCCCGGCCGTGGCCCTCGTGGCGTGCTTCCTGGCCGGCGCGGTGCTGGCGGCGGTGCACCACGCCGAGGTGGTGGCGCACCGGGTGGGCGAGCCGTTCGGGTCTCTCGTGCTCGCCGTCGCGGTGACCATCATCGAGGTCGCGCTCATCCTCACCCTCATGACCGACGGCGGCGACAAGTCCGCCTCGCTCGCCCGGGACACCGTCTTCGCCGCCGTGATGATCACCTGTAACGGCATCGTCGGGCTGTGCCTGCTGGTGGGGGCTCTGCGGCGGCGGGTCGCGGTGTTCAATCCGGAGGGCACGGGCGCGGCGTTCGGGACCGTGGCCACGCTGGCCGGGCTCAGCCTGGTCCTGCCGACGTTCACCACGAGCAAGCCCGGTCCGCAGTTCTCACCCGCACAGTTGATCTTCGCCGCGCTCGCGGCCGTGGTGCTCTACGGGCTCTTCGTCGCCACCCAGACCGTGCGACACCGGGACTACTTCCTCCCGGTGACCTCCGCCGGCACGGTGATCGACGAGGACGACCACGCCGATCCGCCCACCCGGCGGACGGCCCTGACCAGCCTGGGCCTGCTGGCCCTGGCGCTGGTCGGCGTGGTCGGGCTGGCCAAAGCGGTGTCGCCGACGATCGAGGCCGGGGTGGCCGCGGCGGGTCTGCCGTCCTCCGTGGTCGGCGTGGTGATCGCGCTGCTCGTCCTGCTGCCGGAGACGATCGCGGCGGTACGGGCGGCCACCCGCGACCGCGTGCAGACGAGCCTGAACCTCGGGCTCGGCTCGGCCATGGCGAGCATCGGTCTGACCATTCCCGCGGTCGCCCTGGCCTCCATCTGGCTGAGCGGCCCGCTCGTCCTCGGGCTCGGCGCGTCCCACATGGTGCTGCTCGCCCTCACCGTGGTCGTCGGCACCCTGACGGTCATCCCGGGACGCGCGACACCCCTCCAGGGCGGCGTCCACCTGGCCCTGCTGGCGGCGTATCTGGTGTTGGCGGTCAGCCCCTAGCCGCTCTCGGGCGGGCGGGCCGGGACGGGCCTGGCGCCCGCCCGCGCCTTACGGAGCAGCGCGTCCGCCGCGCCTCACGGAGCGGGCGGCTCGTCCTTCATGTCCGCGCGGTCCTGCGTACGGCTCTGCGCGGGGTCCTCCGTGCGCGTCCGGCCGGAGTGGCGCCGCAGGTGGAAATGGGGGCCGTGCGGCATGTGCGGGGTGTGCTCATGGCGCTCGGGGCGGGACTGCGGCGCGGTCTCCGCCTGGAGGGCCCGCTCCGCCAGCCCGACCGGCACCGCGTGCACCCGCCGGCTCTCGCAGTGCGGGCAGACCGGTGAGGTCAGCGGGGAACGCACCCGGCGCCCTTCGATGCGGTACGCCTGGGAGCGCTGGCCCGCGGCGTCGGTGACGATCATGATCTCGTAGGTCTGCTTCCAGGCGTGTCCGCATCCGGTGCAGCTGAATGCGTACGTCTGCCGCAGGTCACCCGGTTCGGCCATGGCTCGCTCCCTTGTGGCCGGCGCGCCGCGCCCGGCGCAGCCGCTCCCAGGCAGCCATCATCACGCGCCCGGAGGCGTCCCGCAACGCTCGCGACGCGCCCGCTGTGCCCTGATTGCGGCGGTTCCCCGGAGGCCGCCCCGCCGCTGCCCCCGGATCCAGCGGCCAGTACCTTCTCCTCGACCGAGGGAGACGAGGACACGATGCGGTATACCGACGGCCCGGCGGCCGAGTGCGCGATACGGATCGCGGCGGCCGCGCCGCGGGTCTGGGAGCTGGTCAGCGACATCGGGCTGCCCGCCCGGCTGAGCCCCGAACTGCACCGCGTGGAATGGCTCGGCGGCGCCACGGCGCCCGCGCCGGGCGCACGCTTCACTGGACACAACCGCCACCCGAAGATCGGCGAGTGGCGGACCGTCTCGGAGATCGTGATGGTCGCCGCCGAGCGCGAGTTCGGCTGGGCCGTCCTGGACACCGGCGGCCGGTTCGGCGCGCCGGTGGCGGACCCCGCGCAGCCCCTCGCGACCTGGCGCTTCGTCCTGGAGCCCGCCCCCGGCCACGTCCTCGTACGGCACTCGGTACGCATCGGCCCCGGCGCCTCCGGGCTCAGCGTCGTCATCGCCCGTATGCCCGACCGGGAGGAGCAGCTGATCGAGGCCCGCCTCACCGAGCTGCGTACCGGTATGGAGGCGACCCTGAAGGGCATCAAGGCACTCGCGGAGGGCTGACTCGCGCCGGTAGATTTGCTGCGATTTGCACGCATTCCCGCCCGGGTACTCGCCGTCCGCTCCTGAACCGAAGCACATCGGGACCGACCGGGAGGCCGTACATGCGGGACAGAGAGCCGCAGGACCAGACGCCCACGCCCTCGCAGGCGGAGGGCGAGGACGAGGACCGCGACAGGGAGCGGCGCGAGGACCGCTGACGCGCCGCCGCGGCCCGACCCAATGTGGTGCTCCAGGGCGGTGAGTTGAGGAAGACCGGCAGGCAAACGCAGGTATGGAAGTACTGGCGGAGGGCGACGATCCGGAGGTCCAGCCGCCGCGCCTGAGCGACCTCGTCATCACACCGCCGAGCCGAGAGCCTGTGTCATGACCCCGGTCGGCACTCGACCCGCAGGAGATGCGATGCGCCACTGGAAACCGGGCACGCGGCGGCTCCTCGCAGGGGCCTTGGCCGCGTCCGCCGGGGTCGCCGTCCTCGCCGGTTTTCACCGTTCTTCCGGAGACGGTGACGGGGCCGTCGTGAAGCGGCCGACGCGGGCCGAACGGGAGTCGTGGATGTCGGAGCAGGAGCTGCGGGAGGTTCTGCGCAGCGACGGGCCCAGGGAGTTCAAGTAGGGCGCGGGCGGTTACTCGACGGCCTGGTACACGGCGACGGCCTGTGCGCCGTGTTCGGAGGAGAACAGGCGGTTGTCCGTGTAGTTGCCGTTCGAGTCCTCGTAACGGTGACTGTTGGCGCCGACGATCTGCGGCGCGCTGACCAGGTTCTTGACCATCGGGCCGCCGGACGCGCCGCCGCCCATGTCGCAGTCCATCTGCAGGCGGTCGTCCAGCGGGTTCCACTCGGAGGCGTCCACGGTGTCACCGGCGCAGTACATCTGGTCCTCGCCGCTGAAGTCGCTGTTCGGCCGGTTGTAGCCGCTGCCGGGGTAGCCGAGGGAGAAGACGAGGTCGTTCTCCGGGGAGTTGGAGCGGAACTCGTACCCGTAGGCGCCGACCTCGTCCTGCACGTAGCCGCGCTGCGCGTCCTTCTTGACGACCATGGCGCCCATGTCCGCGTAGCGGAAGTCCGGCTCGTCGATCCACTGCTGGGGCACGACGGAGTAGTCCTTCACCCACCCGCCGTACGAGGCGTCACCGCCCTTCGAACCGGGCAGGAAGAGGCTGTTCTTGGTCCAGCCGCCGCTCTTCTTGTCGTAGAGGCAGTGCGCGGCGGTCCACAGCGTGGAGCGGTTCTCGTGCGTGATGACGGACGCCGTGCACTGTGCGGGCTTGCCGTTGGCCTGCTGGAACAGGAGGAGTCCGGTCTGCCGCCACGGCCACCGCTTCGGGAACGGGGTACGCAGCGACCGGGACAGCTCGGGGTCGGCGGCCGCCCGCGCGTTCTGGTCGGCGCTCCTGGTGGCGCCCTTCGGGAGCGTCGGGCCGGCGGACATCGACACATCGGGCAGGTCGGCGCCGTCGGTCGCGGTTCTCTGATGCTGTGCGGAGGGCGCGTGGGCGGCTCCCCCGTCGGCCGGGTGGGCCATGGCCTCGGCTCTGCGCTCGGGGGTCCAGTAGGCGCGTACGGTACTGGGCTTCGCGGTGTCGCGGTCGACCTGTACTCCGGGGAGGCGGGTGCCCTCTCCCGTACCGGGCCCGGCGGCCTGCGCGGTGCTGCCGAGGGCACCCAGTAAGGCTGAGGCGGCCATGGCAGCGACGGTGATCCTGATGCTTCCGGCTGGTCTCATGCCGCGAGGAGATCACGCACGCGTGTTGTCATGAACGGGGCAATAACGGCAGGGCTCATTCCGCCCGAATTCTGGCCGACCACCGGGGGTTGACAGTGCCGGACCGGGGACGGAGGGCCGCTCTCCCACCGTACGCGAACGTGCCCGAGGCCGCTCAGAAGAGTCAGAAGAGACCGCAAGCCATCCCCATGGATTCACGCACCGCTGCGGTTCCTCTGCAATCCGTCACCGAACACCGGAATTCCGTCAGCAATGCATCAGGATGCGTACGTTTTTCCGCTCCAGCGGGCACATGGTTTCTGGCGCGCCCCAGAGGACCCCAGATCCTCAAGGAGGAAATGCCATGTCGGACGTCTCATCGGCCGAAGAGCCGGAAGCTCGTGGCCAGGGCCGGGCGGGAGCACTGTACGTACCCGTCCGGCCCGGGCCCGCCGGATACGCGGCCCGTCTGTTCCGTACGCCGCTCGGCGAACGTACCGCCGTCGGCTTCACCACCCTGCACCAACTGGTCAGCACGCTCGGCCCCGGCCAGGCGTGGATCAAGCTCTCGGAGCCGGCCCTGCGGGCCCTGACCACCCCGCTGGGCATCACACGTCTCCTGCTGAACCCCGCGCTCGCGGCCTCCACCGCGACACCGAGCGCACTTGCCGCGGCCCCGCGGCTCCCTCTCACCATCCGGCGCGGCGGCGCCCGGAGGCGCTCGGAAGTGACCACGACGCTGCCGAAGCGCTCGGAAGTGGCCACGGCACTGCATGCCATCGCCATCCGGCAGCATCTCGTGAAGACCGGGACCGTCGGCGCGAAGACCGCGTAAGGACGGCGTCCGGCCGGTCAAGAACGGATGACACCTGGGCCCGCGGGCCCGCCGGGCCCAGGTGGCCATGCGGATGCCGGGCAGCGGACCGGCTTCGGTAAGGTCGACCGCGGAGGTTTTCACTGTGACTGCGCGGCGACGGGCCCGGGCAGCAGGCGCCTGGGCGCACCTGCTGCTCGTCGTGGTGCTAGCGCTCGGCATCTTCGTCATGCACACGCTGGGGCATCCCGAGGGGTCCTCGCATGGGCACGACGAGATGGCCCCGGTATCGGTATCGGCATCGGTACAGGCGGTCCATGCGTCGCCCTCCTCCCACGAGCCCTCCTCTCACGAGCCCTCCTCTCACGACGGTACGAAGACGTCGTCGCACAAGCCCGGCATGGGGATGGACATGACCTCCCTGTGCGTGGCGATCCTCGGCGCTGGCGTACTCATCGGGCTCCTCCGGGCCACGCTCGGCAGCCGGGCCGACTGGCTGGTGCGACTGCGCGCCGGCCTCATGGCCGCCCTGCGCCCGAACGCCCCGCCGCCCCGGCCGGACCTCACTCAGCTGTCGATCCTGCGGATATAGGCCGAACCGCCGCCGCGGGCGCGCTTTTTGCTGCCCGCACGCATCGTTTTCGACCTTTCCGCAGAACAGACAGACGAGGTTTTCGCATGACCACCATCAAGCGCAGTGTGCGCCGCCGTGCCCAGATCCGCCGTATCGCTCTGGTGACCACCGCCGTCACTGCCGGGCTGGTACTCACCGCCTGCGGCAGCAGCAACGACACGGGCAACTCGCAGCACCACGGCGGCAAGGCCTCGGCGACGGCCACCCCCGGCAAGGAGAACCCCGCCCCCGGGCAGTTCAACGACGCGGACGTGATGTTCGCGCAGATGATGATCCCCCACCACCAGCAGGCAATGGAGATGTCCGAGCTGGCCGACGGGCGCGCCAAGGACGCGGAGATCAAGGAACTGGCCACGGAGATCGCGAAGGCCCAGGGCCCGGAGATCAAGAAGATGCACTCCTGGCTCACGGCCTGGGACAAGCCCGAGTCCCCCAGCAGCACGCCCGGCATGGACCACGGTTCCGGCGGGATGGAGCACGGCTCCGGCGGGACGCATGAGATGGCCGGGATGATGACCGGTAAGGACATGAAGGAGCTCAAGGCCGCCAGCGGCACGGAGTTCGACAAGAAGTTCGCGCAGATGATGATCGGTCACCACGACGGTGCGATCGAGATGGCCAAGGACGAGCAGAAGAACGGCAAGAACGCCACGGCCAAGAAGCTCGCGGACGCCGTGGTCAAGGGCCAGTCCACCGAGGTCGAGCAGCTGAAGAAGATCCTCGACCGGCTCTGAGCCGGCCGGCGCCCGGTGGCCCTCCGGCGGGTTCTCCCGCGGAGGGCCACCGGGCAGCCATCCCGACTCGCCACCACTCGCTCGTCCACATCCACGGACAGCAGGACGGGCCCGTGCCTGGCGTACGACCGCGCCCTGGCCCGTAGCACCCCAACCAGGCAAGCACCCGGCCTTCCCCAGCGGACCACCGCGGCCCTCACTTCCATCCAGCCCACCGCCGCCCCGCGCCGGCAGCGCTGAGCAGCACCGCCTCTTCGTTCCGGAGCTCCACCCTCCCCACCACCGACATCCCCGACGGCGACCTCTACGTGACGCCCATCCACCTGGCCGGAGGCCGGCCGTCGCTACTACGGCCGCCGAACAACGCAGAGCCGACCGGAGAATGACGCCACCCAGGCGGCGTCACCGGCTGATGTCACTGAGATCCCATAACCGTTGATCGGCTGACACCGTGGGCGGGGCCTTCCGCCGGGCTGAGATATCGGCAGGCGATTACGGAGGATGTTGTGTGCCGTGCGGATGTGCGGTCGGTAGTGGGGCGGAATGGGGAGCGACGGGGCCCACGCAGCGGGGGGCGTTGCGCGGTAGCTTGAAGGCGTACCGTGAAGCCTTTCTCGCGATGAACGTGTCGGCTTCCGGCGGCCTCGCCGAGGAGGCGATCGTGTATGCCGCCAGCGGGCCTGTCTGCGGTCCCGTTTGACCGCGCGATCTCCACTCGATCGCCAGCACACTGGATGTCTGTCGTTCCCGCCGTCGGCTGGGGGCGGCTGGGCTGCGGGAGGTGCGCTGCCGGAAGAAGCCCGCCGTGGACCTGCTGTATGCAGACGAACTGCTGGAAATCCGTCCTACCGTCGCCCCGTACGGACTGGCGCTGTCGGGAGATGTGGACGCGAGCAACCAGGCAGCGCTGGCACGCTGCCTGCTCAGCCTCAACGGAACCGGCGCGGACCTCACAGTCGACCTGCACGAGGTGCGGTTCATCAGCTTCCCCGCACTGCACGTGCTGGTCGCCTTCGCCCATGCCCTGGAGCCCGGGCGGCGGCTGGTCCTGCGCACCGGCGCTCCGATGGTCGGCCGGATGCTGACGGCCTGCGGCTGGGACGAACTGCCGGGCCTCCACATGACGGTGATGGAAGAAGACTCCGATGCCTGATGTATCCGGGCTGCCCGAACCGCCGGGCGCCCACCATGTCGTGCTCTACGACAGCGACGCCCAGTTCCTGGCCGCCGCCCTCCCGTTCGCCCGCGCCGGCCTGGCCGCCCGGGAACCTGTGTTCATTGCGACCGGCCCGGGCAACGCCAGCCTGCTCCGCCGGCACCTGGGGCAGGACGCCGGGCAGGTCGACTTCGCCGACGCCCGCACCTGGTATCACAGTCCTGCCAAGACCTTGCTGGCCTACCACGACAAGGCCTGCGCCGCGCCGGGTGGCTCCCGGGTGGTGGGAGAGGCGGTGTGGTCGGGGCGCAACGAGGATCAGGCCCGCGAGTGGACCCGCTACGAGGCGCTGCTGAACCTGGCCCTGTTGGCAACCGGCGCCAAGCATCTGTGCCCTTACGACACCCGCGTCCTGCCGGAGATGGTGTTGCGGGCCGCGCGGCTGACCCACCCGGGTCTGGCAGCCGGAGCGGACTACTGGTCCAACCCGGCCTACGTCGACCCCGAACAGTTCAGCGCTGCCTGCGACACCGCACCGCTGCCCGCCCGCCCCCGCAGGGCCCAGGCCCGCGCCTTCCACGGGAACGAGGACCTGGCCGGGCTGCGGGATTTCACCAACCGCCGGGCCCGTGCCGCCGGCCTGCCTCCCACCCGCATCGACAACCTGCTGATCTGCGTGGATGAGGCGGCCGCCAACACGGTCCGGCACGGCGCCGGGCACGGCACCTGCTGGATCTGGACCACCCGCACCGAAGTACTGTGTGAGATCAGTGATCCGAAAGGCACGTTGAACGCGGCGATTGTGGGCTACCTGCCGCCCAGCGTCAGCCAGCTCAACGGCCGCGGCATGTGGATCATCCGCCAGCTCTGCGACAGCGTCGACATCCGCACCGACCACCGCGGCTCCCGCGTACGCCTGCACCTCGACCGCGACCCCGATGTCACGCCGCCCGGAACCGCACCTCCAGCCTGAACACCGGCCCGGCGTGAAGAACTGGTTCAGGTGTGCACGGTGGTCCATACGGTAAGAGCGCAGCGCTCGATGGCCTCGAAGATGTCCGCCTCGGTTTCCTGCTGCCCTTCGGGCAGCTCCGGCCAGTCCGCGACGTGCGCGTACGGATGTAGCGGGCGTCGTCGGCGCCGCGCTCGTCTCCCCGGCGAAGTAGGTGAAGAAAACGTCCCGGCCCTGGACGCCGTACTCGCCGGTGGCGACTACGTCACGCCTGAAGCTTTCCCACATGATCCGTGACCTCGATCGCTGTGGGGTCGATACTGAGGCTGAACGGCTCCGGAAGGGGGCGGCGCAGGGCTTCGATGGTGACTGACGCCACGTCAGGAAAGTCAGCATCGGGTCGGCACCAGCCCCGCCAGAAGCCGCTTCGGAGCGACCTGGACCGCCAAGATCGAGAGCTGGGCATACCTACCGCGACCTGCGGAAACACTACTCAGAGGCCTTTTAGTCTCACCAGGAGGTACCCGTGAAGATGCTGATGAACGTGCCGGAGAGTGTGGTTGCGGACGCTTTGCGGGGGATGGGGGCTGCGCATCCGGAGCTGGTGGTGGATGTCGAGGGGCGGGTGGTCGTACGGCGGGACGCGCCGGTGGCGGGGAAGGTCGCGCTGGTGTCCGGCGGTGGGAGCGGGCACGAGCCGCTGCACGGGGGGTTCGTCGGACCCGGGATGCTGGACGCGGCATGTCCGGGCGAGGTGTTCACCTCCCCCGTACCGGATCAGATGGCGCGCGCCGCGGCGGCCGTGGACAGTGGCCAGGGCGTGCTGTTCATCGTGAAGAACTACACCGGTGACGTACTGAACTTCCAGATGGCGGCAGAGCTGGCGGAGGACGAGGGAGTACAGGTCGCCAGCGTGCTCGTCAATGACGATGTGGCGGTGACGGACTCGACGTTCACGGCGGGGCGGCGCGGGACGGGGGCGACGCTGTTCGTGGAGAAGGTGGCCGGTGCGGCGGCCGAGGAGGGACAGCCGCTGGAGCGGGTCGAGGCGATCGCCCGTCAGGTCGTGGAGTCCTCGCGGAGTTTCGGGGTCGCACTGAGCGCCTGTACGACGCCGTCGAAGGGCAGCCCGACCTTCGATCTGCCCGCCGGTGAGCTTGAGTTGGGGATCGGGATCCACGGCGAGCCGGGGCGCGAGCGGCGGCCGATGATGACCTCGGGCGAGATCGCGGACGCGGCTGTCGGCGCGATCCTGGACGACTGGCGGCCGGCGGGCCCGGTGCTGGCGCTGGTCAACGGGATGGGCGCGACGCCGCTGCTGGAGCTGTACGGGTTCAACGCGGAGGTGCAGCGCGTGCTCGACGAGCGCGGCGTGCCGGTGGCCCGTACGCTCGTCGGCAACTACGTCACCTCGCTGGACATGGCGGGCGCCTCGGTGACGCTGTGCCAGGCGAACGAAGAGACGCTGCGCCTGTGGGACGCGCCGGTGCAGACGCCCGGGCTACGGTGGGGGCGCTGACCTGCCCGTATCGATGACGCCCGGAACGTCCGACGACTTCCCGGACGGCCGACTTCCCGTATCCCCGCACCCGTACTCGTACTCTCACTCGTACTCGTACCGCGATCTCAGGAGCAGCACGTGACCGAAACGGCCCTTGATGCCGCGCTCTTCGTCCGCTGGATGCAGGCTGCCGCCGCCCTGGTGGACCGGGAGGCCGAGCGCCTCACCGAGCTGGACTCCCCCATCGGCGACGCCGACCACGGCAGCAATCTGCAGCGCGGCTTCACCGCCGTCGCCAAGGCCCTGGAAGCGGAGCCGCCGGTGACGCCCGGTGCCGTACTGACCACTGCGGCGCGGCAGTTGATCTCGACCGTGGGCGGCGCCTCGGGGCCGCTGTACGGAACGCTGCTGCGCCGTACGGGCAAGGCGCTGGGCGACGCGCCCGGCGTGACCGCCGAGGAACTGCGCGCCGCGCTGCGCGGCGGCGTCGACGCGGTGGCCCAGCTGGGCGGCTCGGCAGTGGGCGACAAGACGATGCTGGACGCGCTGGACCCGGCGGTCGAGGCGCTGGGCACGTCGTTCGCCGCCGCTGCCGAGGCCGCCGAGAAGGGCGCGGTGGACACCACGCCGCTGCAGGCGCGCAAGGGCCGGGCCAGCTACCTGGGCGAGCGCAGCATCGGCCACCAGGACCCGGGGGCGACGTCCTCGGCGTTGTTGTTCGCGGCACTCGCGGAGGTGACGGCGTGAGCGCGGAGGCGGCGGCCTGCGACGGGCCGGACGCGCTGGTCGGCATCGTGCTGGTCTCGCACAGCGGGCCCGTGGCCGAGTCGGTCGCCGAGCTGGCCGTGGGCCTGGCGGGCGGCGGCGCGAAGGCACCGGTCGTGGCGGCGGGCGGCACGCCCGACGGCGGCCTCGGGACCAGCGCCGAGCTGATCACCAAGGCGGCCCGTACGGTCGACCGCGGCGCGGGCGTGGCGGTACTGGTGGACCTGGGCAGCGCCGTCCTGACGGTCAAGGCCCTGCTCGCGGAGGGCGACGAACTACCCGAGGGCTCCCGCCTGGTGGACGCGCCGTTCGTGGAGGGCGCGGTGGCCGCCGTGGTCACCGCGTCGGCCGGCGCGGACCTGGACGCGGTGGCCACGGCCGCGGGAGAGGCGTACTCGTACCGCAAGGAGTGAGCGGCCGTGGACCTGACGGCCCTGTCACGCGACTCGCCTGACAGGGCTGTCAGGAGCGTCATACCGTGCTCGCATGACGACGACGGTGACGGGTGGGGCGGACTTTGCGGCGCCGAGCACGGAGCGGTACTTCGAGGACTACGTGCCGGGGGCGGTGTACACGTACGGGAGCATCACGCTCACCGAAGAGGAGATCCTCGACTTCGCGCGGCGGTTCGATCCGCAGAGCTTTCACACGGATGCCGACGCGGCGGCGGACGGGCCGTTCAAGGGGCTGATCGCGAGTGGCTGGCACACGAGTGCGGTGATGATGCGGCTCTACGCCGATCACTTCGTGAGCAAGGTGGCGAGCCTGGCGTCGCCCGGGGTGGACGAGCTGCGCTGGGTGCAGCCGGTGCGGCCGGGGGACGCGTTGTCGATCCGTACGACGATCCTGGACGCACGGGTGTCCCGGTCCAAGCCGGACCGGGGCATCGTGCGGACGGGGATCGAGGTGCTCAACCAGCGGGGCGAGCCCGTGCTGACGATGACGGCGATGAACTTCTTCGCCCGTCGGCCCAGGGCCTGACGGCAGGCACTAGCGGCTCTCCAGACGCAGCGTGACCTCCTCCTCCTGGTCACCCGCCGCCGTACCGGCGACCGAGACGACGAAGGCGGGCAGCAGGGCCTTCCGGAGCTCGTCCACCGCCTGGTAGCCGCCCTGCAGCGAGATCATGCAGGGGGCGGAGAGCTGGGTGGGTCCCGGCATGTCGCGGGGGTGCTTCACCTCGAAGGTCGCGGTCCACACACTCGGTCCCGCCCCGGACGTCTCGTGGGGCACGTCGTCGGCCGCCCGGTCGGAGGCGAAGGACGTCCGCAGCGCGCCGAAGATGGCCGCTGCGTCCTCCGGCCTGCATCCGCTGCACTCGACCGTGACCTCCGCCGCGTGTTCCGCCTGCGTCTCTTGGTGCGCGCTGTCCACTGTGCAACCTTCCTGTTCGAGCCGTACGCGGATACCGTCCCCTTCCAGGCTCACCCCGCGGCATCGCGTGTGCGACCGGAAGGGGAGGGTGGCTCTCGCATTGTCACTCGCCCAGCGGTACGAGGGCGAACACCCCGCGCTCCCGGGCGTGCTGCCCGGCATGGCCGCGGGCCGCACACCCCGCCCGGGAAGTGTGGGGCGCGGCCACATACGCGGCGTGGGCAGGGCTTCCTACCGTGTGGCGACATCGCACCGCCTGTCCCGTCCGCCTTCCCGGTCCGGAGTGAGACCATGTCCGCCACAGCGCACGTTCCACCCACCCCAGCCGGTCTGCGGCGCATCGTCGCCGCCAGCCTGATCGGCACCACCGTCGAGTGGTACGACTTCTTCCTCTACGGGTCGGCCGCCGCGCTGGTCTTCAACAAGCTGTTCTTCCCGGAATCCGATCCGCTGGTGGGGACGCTGCTGTCGTTCCTGACGTACGCGGTCGGGTTCGTCGCGCGGCCCATCGGCGCGCTGGTCTTCGGGCACTACGGCGACAAGCTCGGCCGTAAGAAGCTGCTGGTGCTGAGCCTGCTGATGATGGGCGGGGCGACGTTCGCGATCGGGCTGCTGCCCACGCACGCCACGATCGGCTCGGCGGCGCCGCTGCTGCTGACGCTGCTGCGGCTGATCCAGGGCTTCGCGCTGGGCGGCGAGTGGGGCGGCGCCGTACTGCTGGTCAGCGAGCACGGGGACGCGCGGCGGCGCGGCTTCTGGGCGTCCTGGCCGCAGACGGGCGCGCCGGCCGGGCAGCTGCTGGCGACCGGGGTACTGGCGGCGCTGACCGCGCTCCTGCCGGACGCGGCGTTCGTGTCGTGGGGCTGGCGGGTGCCGTTCCTGCTGTCGGGCGTGCTGGTGCTGGTCGGGCTGTGGATCCGGCTGTCGGTGGACGAGTCGCCGGTGTTCAAGGCGGCGCTGGCGCAGGCGGCGGCGCGCAAGGGCGAGGAGCGGGCGGCCGAGAAGCTGCCGCTCGTCGCCGTCCTGCGGTACCACTGGCGGGACGTACTGATCGCGATGGGCGCGCGGATGGCCGAGAACATCTCGTACTACGTGATCACGGCGTTCGTCCTGGTCTACGCCACCACCCACTCCGGGCTGTCCCAGCAGACCGCGCTCAATGCCGTACTGCTCGCTTCCGTACTGCACTTCGCGGTGATCCCGGCGTGGGGCGCGCTCTCGGACCGGATCGGGCGGCGCCCGGTGTACCTCATCGGGGCGCTGGGCGTGGCGGCCTGGGCGTTCCCCTTCTTCGCCCTGGTCGACAGCCGGAACTTCGGGCTGCTGCTGCTCGCGGTGACGGTCGGGCTGGTCTTCCACGGGGCGATGTACGCGCCGCAGGCGGCCTTCTTCGCGGAGATGTTCGCGACGCGGATGCGGTACTCGGGCGCGTCGATCGGCGCCCAGTTCGCGTCGGTCGCGGCCGGCGCGCCGGCCCCGCTGATCGCCACCGCCCTGCTCGCGGACTACGGCAGCTCCACGCCGATCTCCCTGTACGTCATGGGCGCGGCGGTGCTGACGCTGATCGCGCTGTACGCGGCGAAGGAGACTCGGGAGCGGGACTTGGGGGCGATCGAGCCGGGGCGGTCAGTGGTGGAGGAGGGGGCGGAGGCGGGCTGAGCGGTGGGGTGGGAGGCGGTGTCTGTGCCGCCTCCCGGCTGTGGATAACCGGGCGGCTGTCAGGGGGGCGCGGTACTTTCGGGGGGTGTGTGGTGGAGGTGGGGGAGGGGCCTCGCCACCGGTGGGGAGCTCTCCCAGTGGATGGGGAGAGGGAGGGGCCCTGCCAGGGAATCTAATCTCCGAGCGCCGCCGACAACTCATGCAGCCGCAACGCCAATTGAATCTCCAACGCCCGCGAAGGCGACTGCCAGTCCGGCCCCAGCAGCCGCCCGATGCGGTCCAAACGCTGGGCGACCGTGTTGACGTGTACGTGGAGGGCGTCCTTCGTACGAGCCGGGCTCATGCCGCTGTCGAAGTACGCGCGCAGGGTGCGCAGCAGGTCCGTGCCGCGGCGGGCGTCGTAGTCGGCGACCTCCCCGAGTGTGCGGCGGACGAAACCGTCCACGTCCCGGCCGTCGGCCAGCAGCAGGCCGAGGAAGCCGAAGTCCTCGGCGGCGGCGCCCTGTCCGGCGCGGCCGAGGACCCGCAGCGCCTCGCGGCAGCGGCGGGCCTGCGCGTAGGCGGCGGCGACGGCCGCGGGCGCCGCCGCCGGGGCCGGTACGGGCGCGGAGGCGCCGACGGTGACCGGCGCCTGGACGGCGGCGCCGAGCTGGCGGGCGGCGCGCCGGGCCGCCTGGCCGGGCTCGCCACCACCCTGGTCACCACCGCCGCCCTGGTCCAGCGGCAGTAGCAGGACCACTCCCGCGTCCCGGGCGGCGGCCAGGCCGTGCCGGGTCGCGGCCAGGTGGGAGGCGGCCGACCACAAGCGCTGCCGGGCAGTGGCCCCAGCACCTTCCGGGCCCGCCGGGACGCCCGGGCCACCGGACCGACCAGCGCCATCGCCCGCTACCGGCCCCGGCCCGCCCCCGCCCTCGCAAGACGGGTCCTCAATCCGTGCCGCGAGCACCACGTGCGGTACGTCCAGGTCGGCGGCGACCCGTGCCGCGCGTTCGCGGAGCAGTCGGGGGTCGCGGTCCGGGGCTTCCAGCAGGTCGTCGAGGAGTTCGCCGCGTACTCGTTGCTCGGCCTCGCCCGCGGTGCGGCGGGCGAGCAGCAGCAGGGAGGTGACCATGGCGGCGCGCTCCAGGGTGCGCTGGTCGACGGGGTCCAGGCGGGGGTGGCCGCGCAGTACGAGCGCGCCGAGCACCTCGCTGCCGGAGCGGACGGCGGCCACCCAGTCGTCGCCGTCGCGCACCGCGTGGCCGTCGGCGCGGGAGCAGCGCTCCAGGGCCTCGGCGGGCACCCGCTCGGCGTCGGTGAACTCGACCGTGCCGTCGAGTACTTCGGTGACGGCGGCGGTCACGTCCTGTACGCCACCGCCGCGCAGCACCAGTTCCGCGAGCCGGTCGTGGATGTCCGAGGCGCGCTCGATGACGCCGCTGCGGTCGCGGATGATCTCGTTGGCGGCCTCCAGCTCGGTCATCGCCTTGCGGGTCTCGGCGAGCAGGTTGGCGGTGTCGATGGCGACGGCCGCGTGTGCGGCGTGCGCGGAGAGCAGGGCGATCTCGGCGTGGTCGAAGACGCGGACCCGGCGGTCGGCGGCGAAGAGTACGCCGATGACGCCGCTGCCGAGCTTCAGCGGCACGCCGAGGATGGCGACCAGCCCCTCGTCCCGTACGCCCGTGTCGATCGCCCGGGTGTGCTGGAAGCGCGGGTCGTCGAAGTAGCTGTCGGTGACGTAGGGGCGGGCGGTCTGCGCGACCAGGCCGCCGAGCCCCTCCCCCATGCCCAGCCGCAGCTGCTGGAAGCGCGCGGAGACCGAGCCGTCGGTGACCCGCATGTACGTGTCGCCCTCGATGGGGTCGTTGAGGGTCATGTACGCGGTCTCGGTGCCGAGGAGGGAGCGGGCCCGCTGGACGATGGCGCGTAGTACGGCGTCCAGGTCCCGGAGTCCGGCCAGGTCGTGCGCGGTCTCGTACAGCGCGGACAGCTCGGCCTCGCGCCGCCGCCGGCCCTCCAGCTCCGTACGGACGCGCAGTGCGAGCAGCTTGGCGTGCTCCAGGGCGGCCAGCCGCTCGGCGGAGGCGCCGGCGGCGCGGGCCCGCAGCACCGCGCGTTCGAAGTCCTCGGCGGGCGCGCCGGTGGCGAGCAGGTCGAGGAAGGGGGTCTCGGCCGGTTCGGCGGACGGCTCGGCGGGCTGCTGAGGTGGCATGGCTCCAGGGATACCTCCGGTACGCCGCGACGCGCCAGCGCCGGAGGCGGCATCCCCCGAGGTCAGTGCGCCGTCCATCCGCCGTCCATGGCCAGCGAGGTGCCGGTGATGAACGATGCCTGCGGGCTGCAGAGGTACGCGACGGCGTCGGCGACCTCGGCCGGCTCGACCAGCCGCTTCACGGCGGAGTCGGCGAGCAGTACTTCGGTGAGCACCCGCTCGGCGGGGATGCCGTGTGCTTCGGCCTGGTCGGCGAGCTGCTTCTCGACGAGCGGGGTGCGGACGTAGCCGGGGTTGACGCAGTTGGAGGTGACGCCGTGCTCGGCGCCCTCCAGGGCGGCGACCTTGGAGAGGCCCTCCAGGCCGTGCTTGGCGGCGACGTAGGCGGACTTGTAGGGCGAGGCGCGCAGGCCGTGCACGGAGGAGATGTTGACGATGCGGCCCCAGCCCTGGGCGTACATGTGCGGCAGGGCGCCGCGCACCAGGCGGAAGGGCGCCTCCAGCATGACCTTCAGTACGGTCGCGAAGACGTCGGGCGGGAATTCCTCGATGGGGCGGACGAGCTGGATTCCGGCGTTGTTGACGAGGATGTCGGCGCCCGCCGCGGTCTCCTCGGCGGCGTCCAGGTCGGTGAGGTCGAGGGTGATCCGCTGGAGCGTGCCGGGCAGGTCCGCCGCCTGCTTCGCGAGCCGGGCGAGCCCGTCGCCGTCCCGGTCGAGCGCGCGGACGGTGGCGCCGGCCGCGGCCAGCCGCAGCGCGCAGGCGGCGCCGATGCCGCTGGCCGCGCCGGTGACGAGTGCGGTGCGGCCCCCGAGGTCGGGCGCGTGGGCGGGGCCTGGTGCAGAGATGGCGCTCATGGGCGCCACCCTAAGCAGGGCGGTGCCCCGTACCGATGTGGGGCGGGACCACAAGACGCCACCTGAGCATGTGCGCGGGCCCCTCAGCGGACGCCTCGGGGGCGGAACTGGATGCTGATGCGGGGGCCGACCGGGCGGGCCGTTTTGGGGATGGCGTGGTCCCACGTGCGCTGGCAGGAGCCGCCCATGACGATCAGGTCGCCGTGCCCGAGGGGGCGGCGGACGGTTGCCGCGCCGCCGTCCCGGGGCCGCAGGACCAGCGCCCTGGGCTCGCCGACGGAGAGGATCGCGACCATGGTGTCCTGGTTGCGGCCGCGGCCGATGCGGTCGCCGTGCCAGGCGACACTGTCCTCGCCGTCGCGGTAGTAGCACAGTCCGGCCGTGCGGAAGGGCTCGCCGAGCTCGGCGGCGTAGTGGGCGCTGAGCGCGTCGCGGGCCTCGGCGAGCACCGGGTGCGGCAGCTCCTCGTCCTCGCCGTAGTGGCACAGCAGCCGTGGCACGTCGACGACGCGCTCGTACATCTGGCGCCGCTCGGCGTGCCAGGGGACCGTGCCGACCAGCTCGTCGAAGACCGCGTCGGCGCCGGTCAGCCAGCCGGGCAGGACATCGATCCAGGCGCCGAGTCCGAGCTCCGTGCGTGCGAGTCCGGCCAGAGAGCGCAGGCCGATCTCGTCGGTCCCGGCGAAGAGGGAACTCTGGAGATGCGTGGTGGCCATGTGACCAGCGTACGCCGTGTTCGAATTTTTGTACGAATACCGTCTACCGGTCAGCTATCGCGGAACACCGCCGCCAGCTCCCCCCGCGACCGCACCCCGACCTTCGCGTACACGTGCGTGAGGTGGTACTGCACGGTCTTCACCGACAGGAACAGCTCCGAGGCGACCTGCCCATTGCTCATCCCGCGCGCGACCAGCCGGGCCACCGCCCGCTCCTGCGCCGTGAGCCGGGAGAAGTCCTCCGTGCCGTCCCGCTTCAGCCCGCCCGCCTGCAGCTCCCGCTCGCAGCGCTCGACATACGTGCGCGCGCCGAGCAGTACGTACGCCTCCCGGGCGTTCTGCAGCAGCGCGTCCGCCTCCTTGCGCTTGCCCGCCCGGCGCAGCGTCTGCCCGTACGCGTAGCTCACCCGTGCCCGGTCGTACGGCAGCGGCAGGTGCTCCAGGTGGGCCAGCGCGCCTTCGAAGTGGGCGCGCGCGGTGTCCAAATCGCCCTCGGTGCCGGCGATCCGGCCGCGTACGTAGCCGAGCCTGGCCATCGTGGAGCGCTGGCCGCGGTCGGCGGCCAGCTCCTCGAAGGGCCGCAGGAACGCATCGGCCTCGGGCACGCGGTTGGTCATCACCAGCGCGTTGGCGTAGACGTCCTGCCAGGGCCAGAAGCCGGGCTCGTCGATGCCCGCGCGGTGGCGGAGGCGCAGGACGGGCTCCAGCGCCGCGGTCACCCGTTCGTACTGGCCGCGGGCCTCGGCGACCTGGGCGCGGGCCAGGCAGGCCGGTACCACCATCGCCTCGTAGTGCTGCATGTCGGCCGTGGCCTGGCGGGCGTGGTGGTGGGCGGTGGGCCAGTTGCCGCGCAGCGCGTGGATCTGGGCGCCGGTCCAGTGCACGAGCGGGCGCAGCAGCTCCATGCGGGCCTCGGAGACCTGCGCTGCGGCCCGGTCGGCGGTGCGCAGCGCGTCGGACCAGGCGCCGAGCGCGAATTGGGTACGGGCGAGCCAGGCCTGGGCCCACAGGGAGATGCGCAGGGAGCCGCCGCGGATGCCGGTCGGTACCGCGCCTTCCAGTTCGCGGCGCGCCGCCTCGGGGTCGTCGAGGGCCAGGTCCATCCAGCCGCGGCCCATCTGTACGCGCTGGGACTGGGCTCCGCTGGAGATCCGGGCGAGGACGTCGTCGTAGGCGTGTGCGGCCTCCTCGGGGCGGCCCATGGCGGCCAGCCCGAGGCCGAGAATGGCCTCCGATTCCACGGCCGAGGGCTCCATCGGGCCGACCAGGTCGACGGCCTTGCGCGCCCAGTGGACGAGCTCGGCGGGGTGTGCGCGGCCGAGCGAGTGCAGGACGCGGCGCTGGCAGATGGCGGCGGCGAGCGCGGGGTGGCGGGCCGGGTCGCAGCGTTCCCAGGCGTGCGTCAGATACACCTCGGCCTCTTCGGGGCGGCCGCGGGTGATCGCCAGATAGCCGAGCACGGAGTCGCGCAGGGCGCTGGGCGGGAAGCTCTCCAGCTCGGCGGCGAAGGTCTCGGCCTGCGGCCGGTCCCCCGCCCCGACCAGCGCGTCCACGGCGCGCAGCAGCCGGTCCCTGCGGGTGGCGCGGGCCGGGCTGAGCCGGCTGGCGGCCACCAGCGCGCCGGCCACCTGTGACCAGGCGCCTTCGGCGGCCCGGTCGGCGGCGAAGCGGTCCAGGTCGTCGGCGAGCTCGGCGTCGGCGGCGGGGGTGGCGGCGACCCGGTGCATCAGGCGGCGGCCGTGGTCCTCGACGGTCTCGGCGGCGCGCCGGTGCAGGTCGCCGCGTTCGACGAGGCCGAGCGCGCCGTGCACGGCGGCCCGTACGAGGGGGTGCGGGAAGGTGAGGAGGGTGAGTCCGGGGCCGTCGGCGCGGGTCAGCAGCCCGGCGGCGCAGGCCTCGTCGACGGCGGCGAGCGGGTCCGCGACGCCGGACAGCTCGGCGGCCTCCGCGAACGGCACCGACTCCCCCAGCGCCGAGCACGCCTCGATGAGCGCACGGGCCTGGGCGCCGCAGCCGTCGAGGCGGCGCTGTACGGCGTGGGCGTACCGGCGGGGCGCGGGCAGGGCCGGCTGCCAGTCCCGCCAGATGCCGGGCGGTACTTCTTGCAGCAGGTCGGTGATGTGCAGGGGGTTGCCGCGGGTGTGGCGGCACAGGATGCGCGCGGCGGCGAGCGAGAGGTCGATCCGGGCGGCGCTCCAGGCGAGGCCCTGCACGTCCTCGGGGGTGAGCGGGCCGAGGCGCAGCGCGCTGTCCCGGTAGGCGGCGAGGAAGTCCAGCACCTCGACCGGCAGCTTGTGCAGCTTGTCGTCCGCGGCCAGCAGGACGACCAGGACCTGCTCGGTGGACATGCGGCGGACGGCGGAGGCGACGGCGCGCAGCGAGGCGGCGTCGGCCCAGTGTGCGTCGTCGATGACGACGACCAGGGTGTCCTGGCCGCGTCGCGCGTTCCAGATCTCGTGGAGGCGGTGGCCCGCTGCCACCGGGTCGAGTTCCGGTACGAGCGTGGCGCCCGCGGCCTTGGCGAGCTGTTCGGCGACGCCGAGGTCCAGGCCGTTCTCCCAGCGGACCCCGTTCGCGCGGTCGACGCGGACCGACGCCTGCCCTTCGAGGAAGTGCTCGACCAGGGCGGTCTTGCCCATGCCGGAGGCCCCCTCGACCAGGACGATCGAGGGGTGTCCGGCGCGCGCCGCGGCCAGCAGACGGTCCAGCTCGGCCAGCTCGCCCTGCCGGCCCGCGGGGCCCCGCCGGCCCGTCTCGCGGGCGCCGTCCGGAGGGGAGCTCGCGCCGTCGTGATCGTCCATCGTGTTCACATTAGCGGCCTCGCACGGCGCTCAGCCCTGGTCGCCACCGGCCACCGGCAGCACGGATCCGGTGATGTAGGACGCCTCGTCGGAGGCCAGGAAACAGATCGCGGCGGCCTGCTCCGCCAGCCTCCCGTACCGCTTGAGCAGCGAGGACTCCACCGTCTGGTCGACGATCTGCTGGTACCAGGCGCGCTCTTGCTCGTCGGCCGCCGCGGGGCCGCGGGCGACCCGGCGGGGCGGTGCGTCGGTGCCGCCGGGCGCGGTGGCGACGACGCGGATGCCGTACGGGGCGGCCTCCAGGGCCAGCGCGGAGGTGATGCCGTTGACGCCGCCCTTGGCCGCGGCGTACGGGACGCGGTTGACGCCCCGGGTGGCCACCGAGGAGACGTTCACGATCGTGCCGGAGCGCTGCGCGATCAGGTGCGGGAGCGCCGCGTGGCAGGTCCACAGCGTCGGGAAGAGCGAGCGCTGCACCTCGGCCCGGATCTGCTCGGGCGTGTAGTGCTCGTACGGCTTGGCCCAGATGGTGCCGCCGACGTTGTTGACCAGGACGTCGATCCGGCCGCCGAGCGCGCGGTGCGCTTCGGTGACGGCCTGCTCGGCGCCTTCGTACTGCTCCAGGTCGGCGGTGATCCCGTAAGCGGTGGCACCGTCCTTGACCAGCTCCGCCGCCACCTCGTGCACGAGCTCCGCGCGGTCCACGAGGGCGACCTCGGCGCCCTCGGCGGCCAGCCGGCGGGCCACGCACTCGCCGATGCCCTGGGCCGCGCCGGTGACCACGGCCTTCTTGCCGGCGAACCGGCCGGGGAAGTGGGTCATCGGGCGGCGCCCGCGAGTTCGGCGGCTCCGGTGGGAGCGAACTTCTCGTTGTGGAAGTGGGCGGGCGTGACGCCCTGCTCCCGCAGATACGTCCGCACACCTTCGACCATGGGCGGCGGCCCGCACACGTACACGTCCACGTCACCGTCGTGGAGATGCTTCGGCTCCAGCCGCTCGGTCACGTACTCCTTCACGCAGTAGTCGTACGTGAAGCCGGGGATCACCGCGGCGTAATCGGCGAGCGTCTCCAGGCGAACCAGGTCGCGGTCGGACGAGACGCCGTACACCAGGTGGACGGGGTGTCCGGGCGGCTGTGTGGTCAGCTTCTCCAGCATCGACAGCAGCGGGGCGAGTCCCGTGCCGCCCGCCAACAGCAGTGCGGGGCGGGCGAGTTCGCGAAGGTAGAAGCTGCCCATCGGGCCGGTGAAGTCGATCCGGTCGCCGACCCGGGCGCGGTCCCGCAGATAGCTCGACATCGCGCCGTCCTCGGTGAGGCGGACGAGGAAGGAGACCAGGCCCTCGGCGGGTCCGTTGCTGAACGAGTAGGACCGGGTGACGTCCGTGCCGGGCACGGCGATGTTGACGTACTGGCCGGGGAGGAAGGCCAGCGCGTCGCGGTCGTCGAGTTCGAGCGTGAAGGCGACGGTCGTCCCGGACAGGTGCTCCAGCGCGACGAGGGTGGCCCGATGAGCGGCGGCGGCCGTCTTCGCGGCGTCCGACGTGGTGGGGA
Organism: Streptomyces sp. NPDC050315; assembly: GCF_040655775.1. Classification (NCBI taxonomy): domain Bacteria; kingdom Bacillati; phylum Actinomycetota; class Actinomycetes; order Kitasatosporales; family Streptomycetaceae; genus Streptomyces; species Streptomyces sp. NPDC050315. The sequence goes on along the minus strand of NZ_JBFAKN010000005.1, from coordinate 669,742 downwards.
TGCGGAGCACCAGGTCGCTCTGCGGGGTCATCTGACAGGGCAGCGCGTACCCCTGCGCGGCCTCCTCGTCGGTCAGCGCCTCCTCGATGTAGTCGCCGCCGTCGTAACTCCCGCTCTCGCACAGGGACTTGCAGGTGCCGCAGGCGCCGTCGCGGCAGTCGAGGGGGATGTTGATGCGTGCCTTGTACGAGGCGTCGGCGACGGTTTCGTCCGGTCCGCAGCTGACGAACCGCGTGATGCCGTCTTCGAAGGCCAGGGCGACCTGATAACTGCTCATGGTGAACTCGCTTCGGGGGAAGGGGGGATCAGATGTGGTAGATGTCGACCACGTGGTGGATGCAGTCGTTCTTCAGCACGACCTTCTTCCTGGTGATCAGCGGCGTCTCCCCCGAGAAGTCCACCGTGTAGAACGAGGTCCCGAAGTACGGGTCGATGTGCTGGTAGCGGTAGTACAGCGTGTGCCAGTTGAAGCGGATGTCGATCTCGGCGCCGCGGCGCTCGACGACCTCCACATTGGCGATGTGGTGACCGGTTCGCGGCTCCGGAAGGCTGGTGGCGCTGGAGCGGTCCGTGCGGATGCGGAAGACCCGGTCCTCCAGGCCGCCGCGGTTGGCGTAGTAGATGAGGGAGATCTCGGTCTGCGGGTCGCGGGTCAGCTCGTCGTCGTCCGCCCAGGCCGGCATCCAGAATTCGACGTCCGGGTGGTAGCACTCCAGCCACTTCTCGAATTCACGGTCGTCGAGGTAGCGGGCCTCGCGGTAGAGGAACTGGCGGATGTCCTCGACGGAGACATCTGTGGTGGTCGTCATGGTCTCTCCGTCCTTACCGGTTCTGGTCGTCGTCCTGCTGCGGGGCCGTCGCGTCCTCCGCCGCCACCGCGCGGCGCATGGTGTCCAGCCAGTAACCGTGCTGGATCGGGTAGAGGGTCTCGTCCTCGGTGCGCGCGCCGCTGGCGATGGGGTTGATGCCGAGCTTCTTGGCGTCCTCGTCCGGGCCCTCGATCTTGTGGGCCACTCCGCGGCTGAGGTCGTTCCAGGGCGCGGCCTCGGCCAGGTACGTCTTCTGGCAGGAGCGGAACTCCTCCAGGTCGTCCGGGGTGGCCATGCCGGTGGCGTTGAAGAAGTCCTCGTACTGGCGGATGCGGTTGGCGCGGGCCTCGGCGCTCTCGCCCTTGGGGGCGATGCAGTAGATGGTGACCTCGGTCTTGTCCACGGAGATCGGCCGGAAGTGCCGGATCTGGGAGCTGAACTGGTCCATCAGATAGACGTTCGGGTACAGGCACAGATTGCGCGAGTACTCGATCATCCAGTTGGCCTTGTCCTCGCCGAACTCCGCGACCAGCTCGTCCCGGCGCTCGTTCAGCGAGCGGTTGGACGGGTCCTCCCAGCGGGTCCACAGCAGCAGATGGCCGTGTTCGAAGGAGTAGTAGCCACCCTTCTGGCGGGCCCAGCTGCCGGCGTCCATGTTCTTGGTGTCGTTGGCGGACTCGCCGGAGGAACGGCGGGCCGTGGTGGCCGCGTAGTTCCAGTGGGTCGCGGAGACGTGGTAGCCGTCGGCGCCGTTCTCCGCCTGGACCTTCCAGTTGCCGTCGTAGGTGTAGGTGGAGGAGCCGCGCAGCACCTCCAGGCCCTCCGGGGACTGGTCCACGATCATGTCGATGATCTTCGTGGCCTCGCCGAGGTGCTCGGTGAGCGGCAACACGTCCGGGTTCAGGCTGCCGAAGAGGAAGCCGCGGTAGTTCTCGAAGCGGGCGACCTTCGTCAGGTCGTGCGAGCCGTCCTTGTTGAACTGCTCCGGGTAGCCGGCGCCGCGGCCGTCCTTGACCTTCAGCAGCTTGCCGGAGTTGTTGAAGGTCCAGCCGTGGAACGGACAGGTGAAGGTGGTGCGGTTGTCCGTCTTGCGGCGGCAGAGCATCGCGCCGCGGTGGCTGCAGGCGTTGATCAGGGCGTTGAGCTCGCCGTCCTTGCTCCGCGAGAGCACCACGGGCTGGCGGCCGATGTACGTCGTGAAGTAGTCGCCGACCTCGGGGATCTGCGTCTCGTGGGCGAGGTACACCCAGTTGCCCTCGAAGATGTGCTTCATCTCCAGCTCGAAGATCTCCTCGTCCGTGAAGATCTTCCGGCGCGCCCGGTGGATGCCGTTCTCCTCGTCCTCCACCAGGGCGTCGTCCAGGATCGCCCGGGTACCGGCCGACGTCTGCGTCATGGTCCCTCCAAACCTGCGCCCGGTCCCCGTCGTCCCGTCGGGGTCCTTACGAACGCTTTTCAGCACCATGGCAGCGGGGTGCCGCCGCCACCCCGGGCATTTCCCTAGGGTTCACCCAGGGCCTCATCCATATTCCTTGCATATCAATCGGCGGGAAAAGAGTATTTCTCTCGTCTGAGAACGGCTGCCTACGATGAGCCGCATCCGGCGGCCAGTGAGCCAAGGAGGCCCTCATGGAACTGCGCCACCTGCGCTATTTCGTCGCCGTCGCCGAGACCCGTCACTTCGGCCGGGCCGCGGAGAACCTGCACATGGCACAGCCCCCGCTGTCGCAGGCGATCCGGCAGCTGGAGGCGGATCTCGGGGTCGAGCTCTTCACCCGCACCACCCGCCAGGTGGCCCTGACCGGGGCCGGCGAGGTGTTCCGTACCGACGCGCTGCGCATCCTGCAGTCCGTCGACGAGGCGACCTCCCGCGTGCGGCGCTTCGCCAAGGGCGCGGAGGGCATCCTGCGGCTGGGACTCACCGGAACCGCCTGCTACAAGCAGCTCCCGGAGATCGCCCGGCTGGTCAAGGAGGAGATGCCGGGGGTGGCGTTGGAGATCCACACCGAGCTGCTGACCCCGGCGCAGGAGCTGGCCCTCAGCGAGAACCGCCTCGACGTGGGCATGCTCCGGCCGCCGGTCCGCCAGGAGGGCATCGTCTGCCGGGAGGTCGCCCGGGAGCCGCTGGTCCTGGCGGTTCCCGAGGACCACTGGCTGAGCGACGCGGAGACCGCCGAGGTCGCCCAGCTGCGCCACGAGAACTTCATCATGTACGCGGCGAGCTCCCGCTCCGTCGTCAATGACGCGGTCACCAGGAGCTGCCTCGCGGCGGGCTACTACCCGCACTGCGCACACGATGTCACCGAGACCTCGACCGCGCTGGCGCTCGTCGCCGCCGGGCTGGGCATCGCCCTGCTCCCCGACTCCGTCCGCTCGGTCTCGCGCGACGGCGTCGTCTTCAAGCCCGTCCGGGACGCGGAGACCGTCGGACTCGCCCTCGCCTGGCGCGAGAACGACAACTCCCCGTTGTTGCAGACCCTGCTCGACGTCCTTGCCTCGCACGACGTCTTCGTCTCGGCACCACCCATTGAGGACTCACGTGAAAATCACCGCAGTTGAGGCGATACCGTTCGCCATTCCGTACGCCAAACCGCTCCGCTTCGCGAGCGGGGAAGTGCAGGCCGCCGAGCATGTGCTCGTACGGATCCACACCGACGACGGACTGACCGGCACCGCCGAGGCGCCGCCCCGGCCCTTCACCTACGGCGAGACCCAGGAGTCCATCGTCGCGGTGATCGAGAAGGTCTTCGCCCCGCAGCTCCTGGGCCTGTCGCCGACCGCCCGCGAGGCGGTCCATGCCCGGCTGAACCGCACGGTGGCCAATCCGGCCGCCAAGTCCGCGGTGGACATGGCCCTGTGGGACATCATCGGGCAGTCCGTCGGGCTGCCGGTGACCGAACTGCTCGGCGGCTTCACCGACCGGATGCGGGTCTCGCACATGGTGGGCTTCGCGCCGCCGGAACAGATGGTCGCCGAGGCGCAACGCATCCGCGACACATACGGCATCACCACCTTCAAGGTGAAGGTCGGCCGCCGCCCGTTCATGCGGGACGTCGAGGCGTGCCGGGCGCTGCGCGAGGGGCTGGGCGACGAGGTCGAGCTGTACATCGACGGCAACCGCGGCTGGACCGCGTCGGAGTCGGCCCGCGCGCTGCGCGCCATGGACGGCCTGGACCTCACCCTCGCCGAGGAGCTGTGCCCGGCCGACGACGTCATGGGCCGCCGCTGGCTGGTCTCGCACACCGACATCCCGTTCGTCGCCGACGAGAGCGCCACCCGCCCCGGCGAGGTGACCCGCGAGCTGCTGTCCGGCTCGGCGACGGCCATCAGCATCAAGACGGCCCGTACGGGCTTCACGTACTCCCAGCGCGTGCACCACCTCTGCGAGGGGCTGGGCGTCGAAGCCGTGATGGGCAATCAGATCGACGGTCAGATCGGCACGTTGTGCACGGCGGTCTTCGGATCGGCGTACGAACTGACGTCCCGTCGGGCCGGTGAACTGTCCAACTTCCTCGACATGAGCGACGACCTGCTGGCCGAGCCGCTGCGGATCGAGGACGGCACGTTGCGGGTCCGCGAGAGCGCGGGCCTGGGCATCGAGCTCGATCCCGAGAAGCTCGCCCGCTACCGCCAGGACACCTGAGAGACAGGAGCATGATCATGAGTGAGACGACCACGCAGGAGCAGGCCACCGCCGCGGCATCCGGCGCTTCGGCGACCGAGGCGTTCCGGCAGAAGCAGCGCACGCAGGCCGCCAGCAGCAAGGAACGCGTCAACACCCTTGCCACCGAAGTCATTTCGGCGGTCCACGACGTCATCCGCCGCCACAAGGTGACGTACGAGGAGTACGACGCGCTGAAGGCGTGGCTGATCGGCGTCGGCCAGGACGGCGAGTGGCCGCTCTTCCTCGACGTGTGGATCGAGCACGTCGTCGAGGAGGTCGCCAACGAGAACCGCCAGGGCAGCAAGGGGACCATCGAGGGCCCCTACTACGTCCCCGACTCGCCGAAGCACGAGGCGGAGACGACCCTGCCGATGCGCGAGAACGAGGCGGGCACCCCGCTGCTCTTCCAGGGCCGGGTCACCGATGTCGAGGGCAAGCCGCTGGCCGGCGCGCACGTGGAGATGTGGCACGCGGACGACGACGGGCTGTACTCGCAGTACGCGCCGAACCTGCCGGAGTGGAACCTGCGCGGCACCGTCGTCGCCGACGACCAGGGCGACTTCAAGATCCACACCATTCAGCCCGCGCCGTACCAGATCCCCACCGACGGCTCCTGCGGCAAGCTGATCGCCGCCGCCGGATGGCACGCCTGGCGCCCCGCGCACCTGCACCTGAAGGTGTCCGCGCCCGGCCACCAGCTGATCACCACTCAGCTGTACTTCCGGGGCGGCAGCCACGTCGAGGACGACATCGCCTCGGCCGTGAAGCCCGAGCTGATCCTCGACCCGAAGCCCGCCGCGAGCGGCACGGGCAACGAGGTCACCTACAACTTCGTGATGGACCGGGCGGAGGCCTGAGCATGCTGTTCGCAGTGAAGATGGACGTGAACATCCCCGCGGACCTCGATCCCGAGGTGCGGGCCGACACGATCGCCCGCGAAAAGGCGTACTCCCAGGAGCTCCAGAAGTCCGGTAAGTGGCCGCACATCTGGCGGTGCGTCGGCCAGTACTCCAACCTCAGTGTCTTCGACGTGGAATCCAACGACGAGCTGCACGACATCCTCTGGGGCCTGCCGCTCTTCCCGTACATGTCCCTTGAGGTGACGCCACTGGCCGTGCACCCCTCCGACATCAACGCCTGACGGAGCGGTTCATGGACAAGGTCGTGGCCACCGCCGCTGAAGCGGTGGCGGACGCATGGGACGGCGCCTCGTTCGCCGTCGGTGGTTTCGGGCTCAGCGGCGTCCCCGACGTGCTGATCCAGGCGCTGTACGAGAGCGGCGCCGGCGGGCTGGGCGTGGTCTCCAACAACTGCGGTGTGGACGGCGGCGGCCTGGGCATCCTGCTCGCCGCCGGCCGGATCGCCCGGGTGACCGGCTCCTACGTCGGCAACAACAAGGAATTCGCCCGCCAGTACCTCGCCGGGGAACTGGAGCTGGAGCTCACCCCGCAGGGCACGCTCGCCGAGCGGCTGCGGGCCGGCAGCTGCGGCATCCCGGCGTTCTTCACCCCGGCCGGGGTGGGCACGGACGTCGCGGACGGCGGAATGCCACTGCGGTACGGGCCGGACGGTGGCGTGGCGAAGGCGTCACCGCCCAAGGAGGTGCGCGAGTTCGACGGCGTGCCGTACGTGATGGAGCGCGGCATCACCACCGACTTCGCGCTCGTCCGGGCGGCGAAGGGCGACCGGCACGGCAACCTCGTCTTCCGCAAGGCGGCGCGCAACTTCAACCCGCTCGCGGCGATGGCCGGCAAGGTCACGATCGCGGAGGTGGAGGAGCTGGTCGAGCCGGGCGCGCTGGACCCGGACGAGGTGCACCTGCCGGGCGTGTTCGTCCAGCGGGTCGTCGAGTTGACGCCCGCTCAGGCGGCGGACAAGAAGGTCGAACGAAGGACGGTGCGCGCCTGATGGGCTGGACCAGGGAAGAGATGGCCGCCCGGGCCGCGGGCGAGCTGCGCGACGGCGACTATGTGAACCTCGGCATCGGACTGCCCACGCTGGTGCCCAGTTACCTCCCCGAGGGCGTGGATGTCGTCCTGCAGTCCGAGAACGGGCTGCTGGGCGTCGGCCCGTACCCCACCGAGGACGAGGTCGACCCGGATCTGATCAACGCGGGCAAGGAGACCGTCACGGTCCTCCCCGGCGCGGCGTTCTTCGACTCCGCGCTCTCCTTCGGGATGATCCGCGGCGGCCACATCGACACCGCGATCCTCGGCGCCATGCAGGTATCGGCCCGTGGCGACCTGGCGAACTGGATGATCCCGGGGAAGATGGTCAAGGGCATGGGCGGCGCGATGGACCTGGTCCACGGCGCCCGCCGGGTCGTGGTCGTCATGGACCACACCGCCAAGGACGGCAGCCCGAAGATCGTCGCCGACTGCTCGCTGCCGCTGACCGGCCGGGCCTGCGTCCACCGGATCATCACCGATCTCGGCGTCCTGGACGTCACCGAGGGCGGTCTCGTACTGGTGGAAACCGCGCCGGGCGTGCTGCCCGAGGAGCTCGTCGCCCGTACCGCGGCGCCGGTACGCGTACCGGCCCTGGAGCGCTCATGACCGCGCCGGCGCCCGCGCTGCTCCACCACCGGCTGGACGGTCCCGAAGGCGCGCCGCCGCTCGTGCTCGGCCCGTCGCTGGGCACCTCGCTCACCGTGTGGGAGCCGCAGCTGACCGAACTCACCCGGACCCACCGGGTGCTCCGGTTCGACCTGCCGGGGCACGGTGGTTCGCCCGTCGGCGTGCTGCCGGACCCGGCTCCCGGCAGTACGACCGTCGCCCACCTGACCCGGCTCGTGCTGGACGTGGCCGATCACCATGGCTGGCGCGTCTTCCACTACGCGGGCATCTCGCTCGGCGGTGCGATCGGCGCGTATCTGGCGGTGCATCATGCCGACCGGCTCGCCTCGCTCGCGATGGTCTGCTCCTCGGCCCGCTTCGGCGAACCGTCGGGCTGGCGGGAGCGCGCCGCCACGGTGCGCGCGCACGGTACGGCGGCGCTGCTGCAGCCGACGCCGGGGCGCTGGTTCGCCGATCCGGGTACGGCGGCGGGCCCGCGCGGCGCCGCCCTGCTGGGCGATCTCGCAGCCGCGGACCGGGCCGGGTATGCGGCCTGTTGCGATGCACTGGCGGGGTACGACGTGCGGTCCGGGCTGTGGTCCGTCGCGGCCCGGACGCTGGTGGTCGCGGGGCGCCAGGACCCGGCGACGCCGCCCGCGCACGCCCGGGAGATCGCCGACGGCATCCCGGGCGCCGCGCTCGCGGAGGTCGCGGGCGCCGCCCATCTGGCGGGCGTCGAACGGCCGGACGCGGTGAACGCGGCACTGCGGGTGCACCTGGACGCGGCGACCCGCGGACACTGACGGTGCGTCACTTCACGCGGGCCGTCACCGCACGCCACCGACGGCCCGACGCCGCACGCGTCACCCGAGGGCAGCCGGTCGCGCTCCGCCCCGCTCGCCCCGGGGCAGCGGCAGCCCGCCCAGCGGCCCCGTGAGTACTCGCCCCACCCGCTGCCCCGGCAGTTCGACCAGCCGGTGCGCGAGCATGGCCAGTGGCAGCAGCAGTGCCAGATAGGCGGCCATCAGCAGCGGCGTGTCGTGCTGCTGCCACGGCACGGCCAGGTCGCACACCTCCAGGACGAGCGGGTGCAGGAGGTAGAGCGAGTAACTGAGCACCCCGCAGTGGGCGAGCCAGCGCGGTACGCGGTGCCGCCGCAGGGCCATCGCCGCCCCGAACGTGAGCAGCGCGAGCCCGGCCGTGACCGCCCAGATCCGCACCGCGGAGGCCGGGTCGCCGCCACCGGTGACCGAGTTCGGACGGGGTCCGATGTGCAGCGCGGCGGAGAGCACAGCGGCCGCGAGCACCGTGCCCGCCACGGACAGCCCGGCGGCCCGGCCGAGCCGGCCGCGCTCCATCCGGTACAGCACGGTCCCGGTGAACATCAGAGACAGCAGCGCGAGCCCCTGCCAGGGCGGGATGCGGCCGTTGAAGAGGAGCAGGACGCCCGCCAGCGCGCCCCCGAGCAGCGCACCGGCCCTGTTCCACGGCGCCCGCCCCAAGGCCACGGCGCACAGTGCGACGGCCACCCCGAGCGCGGTCGCCGCGATCACCGTCGTGCCGCCCAGCCCCCGCGTCAGCGCCGCGACGGGCAGCGCCCCGCCGGCCGCGATGCCGAGCGCGGCCAGGCCCAGGGCCACCGGCGCGGAACGCCGGTGCAGCCGCAGCGCGAAGAGCGCCGCGACCAGGAAGTAGAACACCATCTCGTACGAGAGGGTCCACAGCACATTGATCGCGCTGGGCACCCCGAGCAGATCCTGCAGCATCGTCCCGTGCGCGACCAGGGCGCTCAGCGGATCGCGCTCCCCCAGCCCCTCCCGCAGCCGGCCCGGCCCCCAGAGGACGAGCAGTGCCGTGGCCGCCAGGGCGACGCACAACAGCGGGCAGAGGCGGCAGATCCGGCCGACCCAGAAGCGGCGCAGCGAGCCGCGCCGCTCCAGGGAGGCGGGGATGATGTAGCCGCTGACCAGGAAGAAGACGATGACGCCGTACGTACCGGGGTTGACGTACCGCAGTACGGTGGCGGACAGCTCGGGCAGATAGCGCGGTCCCGCGTGGTGCAGCGCGACCATCAGCGCCCCGATGCCCCGCAGCGCGTCGAGCCAAGCCAGCCGCCGGTCCGGGTCCGGTCCCGGTCCCGCGCCCGGCAGGTCGGGCACGTGTGCCGGCCGGGACGAATGGGAGGACTGCAGCCATGCCACATCACTCATCGTCACACCGTACGTACGTTGCGTGGCGACCGCACGTCGAGCTGACGCTGCATCAGTCGTACGGGTCATGGGCGGCCGCCCGGGCCCCTCGCCACGCACCGGACGGCTCTGCCTAGACTGGCCCGACCAGTGGACCGTTCGCGAGGAGCCAGCCGTATGACCGCCGTTCATCCGCCGGCCCGTGCCGCAGGGCGGCAGCGCGACGCGGCGCGGACGCGGGCGGAGATCCTCAAGGTCGCGACGGAGGAGTTCGCGCGGCAGGGGTACACGGGCGCGCGGGTGGACGAGATCGCGGCCCGCATCCACACCACGAAGCGGATGATCTACTACTACTTCGGCAGCAAGGAGCAGCTGTTCACGGCCGTGCTGGAGCACGCGTACGCGGGCATCAGGCAGCAGGAACAAGAGCTGGACGTCGAGCATCTGGACCCCGTGGCGGCCATCCGCCGGCTGGCCGAGCTGACCTTCGATCACCACGAGGCGCACCCGGACTTCATCCGCCTGGTGAGCATCGAGAACATTCACGAGGCGGAGCACATCACCGCCTCGGAGACGATCGGCCGGCTCAACTCGCCCGCGATCGAGGTGATCGGGCGGATCCTCGACGAGGGCCGCGCGCAGGGTGTGTTCACGGCGGACGTGGACGCGGTGGACCTGCATGCGATGATCAGCGCGTTCTGCTTCTTCCGGGTCGCGAACCGGCACACCTTCGGCGCGCTCTTCGCGCGCGATCTGACGGCGGCGGATCGCCGGGAGCACTACCGCACGATGCTCGGCGACATGGTGCTCGGCTATCTGACGGGCGACCACACCCGCTGACCGGGTGACCGCTCCCTCACCCACCGCCACGTGCGGAAATTGTTTCCGCCAGATGTCTTGACAGTGTCCTGCGGGGGATTCAGGATCGCTGCAATTAACTACCTAGTGAGTTAACCCGCAGCCCGCCGCCACCCGTCGAAGACGCGGGTGGCCATCCCCCCGTGGAGCAGGCATGTCCGCTCTCTCGTCCGAGGCCGGGGCCCCGCCCCCCGCCCGGCCCCGCAAGGCCGCCGTCGCCGCCTGGATCGGCAGCGCGCTGGAGTACTACGACTTCTTCATCTACGGCAGCGCCGCGGCGCTGGTGTTCCCGAAGATTTTCTTCGATCCGTCCGATCCGGCGACCGCGACACTGATCTCGCTCGCGACCTTCGGTGTCGCCTACGCGGCCCGCCCGATCGGCGCGCTCTTCCTGGGCCACTACGGCGACCGGCTCGGCCGCCGCAAGATCATGGTCTTCACCCTCATGCTGATGGGCCTGTCGACCTTCCTGATCGGCTGTCTGCCGACGTATGCGCAGGTCGGGACCGCAGCGCCGGTGCTGCTCGTGCTGATGCGCGTCCTGCAGGGCCTCTCCGCCGCCGGCGAGCAGGCCAGCGCCAATTCCATGACGCTGGAACATGCGCCCGAGCACCGGCGGGGGTACTACACGAGCTTCGCGCTCAACGGCACCCAGGCGGGCCAGATCATCGCCACCCTGGTCTTCATCCCCGTCGCCGCGCTCCCCGAGGAACAGCTCTACACCTGGGGCTGGCGCCTCCCGTTCCTGGTCAGCGTGGCCGTCACGGCCGCCGGGTACCTCATCCGGCGCAAGCTCACGGAGACCCCGGTCTTCGAGCAGGCCGCGGCCGAGGACGCGGTGGCCAAGCTGCCGCTCGCGGACCTGCTCCGCAACCACTGGGCCGATGTGCTGCGCGTGATCGCGGCCGCCCTGATCGCCACCGTCAGCACGATCTTCTCGGTCTGGGCGCTGGCGTACGCCACCAGCGACGCGGTCGGCATGGACAAGTCGGCGATGCTCTGGGTCGGCGTGCTCGCCAACGCGGTCGCGCTGCTCGCGATCCCGCTGTGGGCCAAGCTCTCGGACCGGATCGGCCGCAAGCCGGTCTTCCTGATCGGCTCGCTCGGCTCGGCCGTCATGATCTTCGTGTACCTGTGGGCCGTCTCGACCGGCAGCTACCCGCTGGTCTTCCTCACCGGCATCGTCTTCTTCGGCGTGGTCTACAGCGCGGCCAACGGCATCTGGCCCTCGTTCTACGGCGAGATGTTCCCGACCCGGGTCCGGCTGTCGGGCATGGCCATCGGCACGCAGATCGGCTTCGCGGTCGCGGGCTTCGCCGTGAGCCTCGCCGAGCGGATCGCCGGGTCCGACGGCAGCAACTGGGTGGGCGTCGCCACCTTCACCGCCGGTACCTGCGTGATCTGTTCCCTCGCCGTGCTGACCGGCCGGGAGACGTACCGCGTGCCGACCGCGCTGCTCGGCGAGAAGTCGGACGGGGCGCGGGACGGCGATCTGGCCGGCGCCACCTCCGCCTGACCGGCTCCGGTCCCGGAGGGCCGCGGGCCCGCCCTTTTGCTCCGCGGCCCTCCGCCGTCATAATTAACTATCTAGTACGTTCATAGCGCACCACGTCGCACCTCCAGGGAGTCGCGTTGTCCACGCCCTCGTATCTCACCGGCCTCATCGGCTCCGGCATCGGCCCCTCGCTGAGCCCGGCCCTGCACGAGCGGGAGGCCGACCGGCACGGTCTGCGGCTGCTGTACCGGACGCTCGACCTCGACACGCTGGGCGTCGACGCGACGGACGTCGGCGAGCTGATCCGCGCGGCCCGCACGCTCGGCTTCGACGGGCTCAACATCACGCACCCCTGCAAGCAGCTGGTGATCGAGCACCTCGACGAGCTCTCGCCCGGCGCGGCCGAGCTGGGCGCGGTCAACACCGTCGTCTTCTCGGGGGGCCGGGCGATCGGCCACAACACCGACGTCACCGGCTTCACCCAGTCCTTCGCGCGCGGCCTGCCCGGCGCCGCGACCCGCGAGGTCGTACAGATCGGCGCGGGCGGCGCCGGCTCCGCCGTCGCGCACGCCATGCTCTCGCTCGGCACCGACCGGCTCGTCCTTGTCGACACCGACGCGGTACGCGCCGGTGCGCTCGCCGACGCGCTGAACGCCCGCTTCGGCACCGGCCGCGCCGCCACCGCCACCCCGGACGAGCTGGCCGCCGTACTCCCCGGCGCCGACGGCCTGGTGCACGCCACACCCATCGGCATGGCCGCCCACCCCGGCCTCCCGCTCCCCGCCGCGCTGCTCCGTCCCGACCTGTGGGTCGCCGAGGTCGTCTACCGCCCGCTGGAGACCGAACTGATCCGTACGGCACGGGAGTTGGGATGCCGGACGCTGGACGGCGGCGGCATGGCCGTCTTCCAGGCCGCCGACGCCTTCCGGCTCTTCACCGGCCGGGAACCGCACGCCGAAGAGATGCTCGCCGACCTCGCCGACCTGGTCGGCGCGGCCGCGGTCTGAGGAGGCCCTGATGCGCAAGTCCATCGCCACGGTGTCGCTGAGCGGCTCGCTCTCCGAGAAGCTCAGCGCCGTCGCAGCGGCCGGGTTCGACGGCGTCGAGATCTTCGAGAACGACCTGCTGGCCAGCCCGCTCAGCCCCGAGGAGATCCGGCTGCGCGCCGCCGACCTCGGCCTGTCGATCGACCTCTACCAGCCGTTCCGCGACTTCGAGGCGGTCCCGGAGGAGGTCTTCGCGCGCAATATGCGGCGCGCGGAGCGGAAGTTCGCCGTCATGGAGCGGCTCGGCGCCGACCTGATGCTGGTGTGCTCCAGCGTCTCGCCGGACGCCGCCGACGACGACGCGCTGGCGGCCCGGCAGTTGCGCGCCCTCGCCGAGTGCGCGGCCGAGCACGGCATCCGCATCGCGTACGAGGCGCTGGCCTGGGGCCGCCACGTCAACACGTACGACCACGCCTGGCGGATCGTCGAGCAGGCCGACCACCCGGCGCTCGGCACCTGCCTGGACAGCTTCCACATCCTCTCGCGCGGGTCCGACCCCAAGGGCATCGAAGACATCCCCGGCGAGAAGATCTTCTTCCTGCAGCTGGCCGACGCGCCGAAGCTGGCGATGGACGTGCTGCAGTGGAGCCGGCACTACCGCTGCTTCCCCGGGCAGGGCGGCTTCGACCTCGCCGGGATGCTCGGCCACGTACTGCGCGCCGGTTACTCCGGGCCGCTCTCGCTGGAGATCTTCAACGATGTCTTCCGGCAGGCGGACGCGGGCCGGACGGCCGTCGACGCGATGCGCTCGCTGATCGCCCTGGAGGAGGCCGCCGGGCTCAGCAGCCTGCCCGCGCCGGTCGTCCCGGACGGGGTCGCCTTCGCCGAACTCGCCGCCGCCGACACCGAACCGCTGCGCTCCCTGCTCGGCGCCCTCGGCTTCGTACGCGCCGGCCGGCACACCGGCGGCAAGCCGGTGGAGCTGTGGCAGCAGAACGACGCGCGCGTACTGCTCAACACCGTGAGCGGCGCCCGCCGCGAGGGCCCGGGGCTGGTCGCGCTCGGGCTGGAGAGCCCGGAGCCGGCCGCCGCTGTACGCCGCGCCGAGTCGCTGCGGGCGCCGGTCGTGCCGCGCCGCCGCGCGCCCGGGGACGTACCGCTGGACGCGGTGGCCGCGCCGGACGACACCGAGCTGTTCTTCTGCGCCACGGACCGGGACGGCCACCCGAGCTGGACGGCGGACTTCGGCGCCCCGGCGGCGCAGGCCGGCACGGCCGGGATCACCCGCATCGACCATGTCGCGCTCACCCAGCCCTGGCACCACTTCGACGAGGCGTCCCTCTTCTACGCGAGCGTGCTGGGTCTGCAGCCGAACGAGAGCCTGGACCTGGCCGATCCGTACGGCCTCTTCCGCAGCCGTGCCGTCGCCAACGCCGACGGCACGCTGCGTATCGCGCTGAACGTCGCGCCCGTACCGGGCGAGCAGGAGGTGCGGCCGCAGCACATCGCGCTGGCCACCGACGACCTGCTCGCGACCGCGCGCCGCATCAAGGAGAACGGCGCGGCCCTGCTGCCCATCCCGGACAACTACTACGACGACCTCGACGCGCGGTACGGCCTCGATCCCGAAACCCTGGCGGCCTTCCGGGAGCTGGGCGTCCTCTACGAACGGGACGCGGACGGCGGCGAGTTCCTGCACTGCTACACGGTCACCGTCGGCCGGGTCTTCTTCGAGCTCGTGGAGCGGCGCGGCGGCTATCAGGGATACGGCGCGGCCAACGCCACCGTACGGCTGGCGGCGCAGCACACGGCGGACGCGGGCAGTCGTCGGTCATGAGACCGGGGCGTCGAGCGCGGTGTGCACCGCGGCCGCGAACCGCTCGAAGTTGCGGACGAAGCGCTCGGCGTCCTCGGCGGTGTGCTGCACCGAGAGCGTCCATTGTTCCGTCTTGCCCCACGGCGGCAGGAAGACGCCGCCGTTGTGCTGGTACAGCCAGTGCAGATGGCCCCAGCGGTCGTCGTAGGCGAGGAAGTCCCGGAAGTTGCGCAGCCGTTCGGTGAAGATGACCGAGCCCTTGGCGCCGCGCGCGGCGACGTATCCGGGGAGGCCGTAGCGCGCCATCGCCGCTTCGACGCCGGACACCATGGTCTGACGTAACGCGTCGAAGTGGCGGTAGGCGTCGGCGGTCAGTACCTCGGTGAGTACGGCGTGCGTGGCGGCCAGCATCATCGGGTTGCCGTTGAACGTGCCGACCTGCTCGTAGGTGTTGTCGGCGACCTTGGCCATCAGCTCCCGGGTGGCGCCCACCGCGCCGCACGGGATGCCGCCGCCCATGGACTTGGCGAGGCAGATGATGTCCGGGGTGACGCCGAAGAGTTCGGTGGCGCCGCCGGGGGCGACCGCGAAGCCGGTCTTGACCTCGTCGTAGGCGAGGTATGCGCCGTGCCGGTGGAGGAGTTGCTTCAGCCCGGCGTGGTAGCCGTCCGGCGGGATGATCAGGCCGATGTTCATCATGATCGGCTCGATGATCATCCCGGCGATGTCGTCGCCGTGCTCCGCCAGTACCCGCTCCACGGCGCCGAGGTCGCCGAACGGGACGACGAGGGTCAGGTCCGTGACCGCGGTCGGGTAGGCGGGGCCGTACGGTACCGAGCGCGGGCGGTCGTCCGGGCCGATGTCGCCCTCCCCGCGCGCGTAGATCGACACCTGCACCGAGTCGTGGTGGCCGTGGTAACTCCCCTCCACCTTGAGGATCTTGCGGCGTCCGGTCGCGGCCCGCATCAGATGGACCGCGTCCATGGTGGCTTCCGTACCGGAGTTGGTGAAGCGCCACTGCGGCAGCCCGAAGCGGTCCGCGAGCAGCCGGGTCACCGGGATCAGGTCGCGGGTGGGCTGGGCGAAGTGCGTGCCGTGCCGCACGCGTTCGGTGACCGCGGCGACGATCGCCGGGTGGGCGTGGCCCGCGAGGCCGACGCCGAAGCCGCCGTGCAGGTCGACGTAGTCGGTACCGTCCACGTCGCGGACGTGCGCCCCGTGTCCCTCCTCGATCCAGACGGCGACGGGCGGACCGTCCTGCCAGGCGGAGGCGACCCCGCCGGCGAGCGACTCCCTGGCCTCCTCGCGGAGCCGGGCGGAGGTGGTGGTGCGGTCCATGAGGAGCTTCTCCTGCTCCTCGATCAGGCGGTCGAGCTGCTTCATCGGGATGTCCTCCTCGGCGAGCGGCAGTTTCGTAGAAAAATTACGGTAGATTTCCTACGGATACAATGGGGCCGCTGAGAGGGGCTGCGGGGATGCCGGGAAACGTCAACCGACCACGACGGCGGCGCCGTTCACCCGAGGAGACCCGCGCCCTGATGCTCGAAGCGGGCCTCGAACTGGTCCGTCGGCACGCCGAGGACACCACCGACCAAGCACTGTCGGGCCCCCTCGCACACATCAGGCTCACCGAGGTCGCCAGGCTGGCCACGGAGATCGCCGCGGAGCGGCAGCCCGGCACCGGCCCCGCCCAGCCGATCACCACCGGCGCGATCTACCCGCTCTGGCCCACCCAGGCCGACTACCAGGCCGACCTGATGTTCCATCTGCTCGGCCCGGACGCGTACCCGGAGGACCGCGACGCGGCGGCCGAGCTGCTGGCGCTGGCGGACACCACCGCGCCGGTCGAGTCGATCCTGGCCGCGGTCGCCGCGGCGTACTTCGAGCGGGTCAGGGCCAACCCGCTCACGTACGTGTATCTGACCTTCTACGTGCTCGGCGAGCACCCCCGAGTGCGCGAGGCGGCGCAGGCGGGGTACCGCGCGATCGGCCTGGGCTACACGACGGCCGTCGAGCGGCTGCTCGCGCGGGAGGCGCGGCGGATGGCCCCGGGCCGCACCGTCGGGGACTTCGTCGTCGCGCTGCTGGCCGTCCTGGAGGGGTTCTCGCTGCGCGGCCGGGTCGAGGATCCCGCCGCCCCGCTGTCCGAGCTGCTCGGCGCCACGCTCACGGCCCTGTGGAACTCCTTCACGGAGCCGGCCACCGCCCCATAGCGTCGCTCACTCGTCCACCTCCGCCGTCGAGGAGCGGCGGTTCCAGGCGCGGGGCGCGCGCCAGTGGTAGCGGAGGGCGAGCAGGCGGACGACGAAGGCGACGAGGGCCGCCGCGGCGCTGGTGCCGGGGTTCAGGGCCTCGAAGCGGATGCACAGCACCACGATGGCCGCGCCGACGATGGCGGGCACGGCGTAGAGGTCACGGTCCCAGCGCACGAGCGAGGGCACCTCGTTGGCGATGATGTCGCGCAGCACGCCGCCGCCGACGGCCGTGGCCATGCCGAGGGTGGCGGAGGCGGTGAGGCCGAGCCCGTACTCGTACGCCTTGGTGGTGCCGGCGACGCAGAAGAGGCCGAGCCCGGCCGCGTCGAAGACGTTCACCCCGTTCTGGATCCGCTGGACCTGCGGGTGGAGGAAGAAGACGAGGACGGCCGCGACCAGCGGGGTGAGGAAGTACCCGAGGTCGGTGAAGGCGGCCGGCGGCACGGCCCCGATGATCAGGTCCCGGACCAGTCCCCCGCCCAGCGCGGTCACCTCGGCGAGCACGGCGATGCCGAAGATGTCGAAGTTCTTGCGCACGGCGAGCAGCGCACCGGAGATCGCGAAGACGAAGATCCCGATGAGTTCGAGCGTGTGCTGGACGGTGGGTGTGAACAGTTGCTGGAGCACACGGCATTCTTACGCGCGGACGGCGATGCGGACCGTGACGTTCCACACTGCGGGCGGCCGCGCGCCCGCGCCGTCAGCTGATCTGCCGGCGGACCAGCTCGTGGAAGAGGCCGCCGGTGTCGGCGAGCAGGTCGGCGGGGGTGCCCTGCTGGGCGACCCGGCCGTCGGACATGACGATCACCCGGTCGGCGTCCATGACCGTGGAGAGCCGGTGGGCGATGACGACACGGGTCGCGTTGAGCGTGCGGGTACTCTCCGTGACCACCCGCTGCGTCTCGTTGTCCAGCGCGCTGGTGGCCTCGTCGAAGAAGAGGATGCGCGGCCGCCGGATCAGCGCCTGGGCGATCATCAGCCGCTGCCGCTGGCCGCCGGAGATCGAGCCGCCGCCGTCGGAGAGCATGGTGTGCATGCCCATCGGCATCCGCTTGATGTCCTCGGCCAGGCCCGCCATCTCCGCGGCCGCCCACGCCTCCTCCTGCGTGAACATCTCGGCGCCGCAGATGCACTCCAGGATGGAGCCGTTGAAGGGCTGCGCGTTCTGGAGGACGACACCGCACTGGCGGCGCACGGCGGCCTGGTCCAGCGCCGCCAGGTCCTGGCCGTCGTAGAGCACGCTGCCGGTGGAGGGGCGGTCGAAGCCGATGAGGAGGCGCAGCAGGGTGGACTTGCCGCAGCCGCTCGCGCCGACGACGGCGACGAACTCGCCGGGCTGTACCTGGAAGGACACGTCGTCCAGGACCAGCGGCCCGTCGTCGGAGTAGCGGAAGGACAGGCCGCGGGCCTCGATGCCGCCGCTGAGGGTGCCGGGCTGGGTCGAGCCGCCGCGTACTTCGGGGCGCTCGTCGAGCACCGGCTTGATCTGCTCGAACATCGGCAGCACGGCGAACGCCTGGAGGCAGGCGCCGGTCAGCTGGGTCACCGAGGTCAGCATCATCGTGACGGCGGTGTTGAAGGTGAGGAACGCGCCGGCCGAGAGCGTGCCGCGGGCCGGCCCTGCGAGCAGCATGAACATCACCAGGGTGCAGAGCGGCAGGTAGACCGCGTTGAGCACGGTGGTGAGGTTCTTGATCCGGCCGACCTTCTGCTGCAGCTCCCGGCTGCGGGCGAACTCCCCGGCCCACGCCCCGTACGCGAAGCTCTCGGCGGCGGCGACGCGCAGCTTCGGCAGCCCGCGCAGGGTCTGGAACGCCTGGTTGTTGAGCTTGTTGGTCAGCTCGATCAGGCGGCGCTGGGAGCGCAGCTGCCACAGGCCCAGGAGCAGGAAGACCGCGGCGATGCAGAGCAGCATGGCGATCGCGACGACGGCGAGCTTGGGGCTGTAGACGAGCAGCAGGACGAGGTTCATCGTGCCGACGGTGCCCGCCTGCACGACGACCGAGCCGATGCCGGACAGGATGCGGCGGATGCCGCTGATGCCCATCGCGGCGCTGGCCAGCTCTCCGGTGGACCGCCCGCTGAAGAACTTCGTGGGCAGCCGCAGCAGCCGGTCCCAGACGGCCGGCTGGAGGGTGGATTCGATGCGCCCTTCGACACGCAGGATGGAGGTGTTCTCCAGCAGCATGAAGACGGCGGAGACCAGGCTGGTGACGATCAGCGCGATGGCCGTCTGGATGATGAGGCCGCGCTCGGCGTTGGGCACGTAGTCGCCCAGTACCTTGCCGGTGGCGATCGGCACGAGCGCGCCGAGTACCACGGCGACCAGCCCGCCGATGGCGAGGTTGCGCACGTCGAGCCGGGTGCCGCGCATGGCGAAGCGGGCCAGCCGCAGGGGGCCCATGGGGCGGTCGGGCAGCGGCGGGTAGAGCATGACCGCGCGCGGTTCGAGCGCCGCCGCCTGCTCCTGGTCGAGCCGGGTGCGGGTGCCGTCGGCCGCGACCGCTTCGTACCGGCCCCGGCGCCACAGCAGCGCCACGGGCTCGCCGGTCTCGCTGCGGTGGCCGACGAGCGGGCCGCTGTTCTCGCGCCACCACCGGCCGTCGAGCTTGACGACGCGGGTGCGGATGCGGGAGCTGACGGCGATCCGCTCGACGGGGCTGAGCCGGTCGTTCGCCGTGCCGCCCTCCTTCGGCGAGATCAGCGTGATCCGGGCGGCGTCGGCGACCTTGCGGCAGACGGCGAGGGTGGCGTCGTCGGTGGCGCCGGTCCTTCCGCCACCGGGGCCCCTGGAGCCGATGGAGGACAGCAGGGTCTGGTCGGCCTGCGAGCGGGCGGCCTCGCCGGCCTTGATGCCGGCCGCGGTGCGGTCCTCGTGCGCGCGCTCCAGCCGCTCGATCCAGCGGTCCAGCGCGGACAGCAGCCGGTACTGCTGGTCGACCATCCGCTGCCACATCGTGGCGTCGATGAGCAGGTCGGCGGCGGCCTCGGCGCTGTAGTGGGCGCCGTACTGGAGGCTGCCGGGCTCGACGGGCATCCAGAGGATGTTCTCGTCGGCCACCCCGTCGGTCCCGACGCTCTCGCCCGCCCCGTACTCACCGTCCAGCGGCGCTTCGAAGAGCACGCGCTGGCTGCGGCCGACGCCGCGCGCGAAGGCGTCCTCCAGCGGGCTGAGCCCGGCGTCGTAGGCGTATTCGCCGGTTTCCCAGGCCGGGCCGACGTACCTGCCGTACGCGTCGTACTCCGCGCCGGCGTACTCGGCCCGGAACAGCTCGCGCAGCTGGATGCGGCGGACCGCGCAGCCCTGCAGCGGCCGGGCGACGAGGGTGTGCTGCGGGCCCTCGACAGGGCCCAGGAGCAGGGTGCCCGGCGCGAGCCGGCCGAGGAAGTACCAGTGGCCCTGCTGGGCCGCGTCGACCGCGAAGAGGTCCATGGCACCGCCGGTGACCAGCCACAGCACGTGCGGCCCTTCGAGCGGCAGGCTGCGCAGGCCCGTGCAGTCGACCTCGGTGCCGAGCCCGCCGAGGGCGTGCAGCACGGTGTCGTCGGCGGCCGCACCGGTCGCCGCGGGGTGCGGGGTTGTCACCTCAGGACTCCTTGACCAGCTCTGCGTACGCGCCCTGGGCGGCGACCAGGTCCTCGTGCCGCCCGCGCTCGACGACCGTGCCGTGGTCCAGGACCACGATCTCGTCGCTGTCGCGCACCGTGCTGAGGCGGTGGGCGATGACGACGCAGGCGCAGCCCAGGCGCCGCAGGTTGTCCATGATGATCTGTTCGGTCTCCGCGTCCAGCGCGGAGGTGACCTCGTCCAGGACGAGGATGGAGGGGCGCCGGACCAGGGCCCGGGCGATCTCCAGGCGCTGCCGCTGGCCGCCGGAGAAGTTCCGGCCGTCCTGCTCGACGCGGCTGTGGATGCCGCCGGGGCGGCGGGCCACCATGTCGTACGCGGCGGCGTTCTTCAGCGCCTCGATGACGGCCTCGTCGGGGAGCGAGGGGTCCCACAGCGCGACGTTGTCGCGGACCGTGCCCTCGAAGAGGAAGACGTCCTGGTCGACGAAGGAGACCGAGGAGGCGAGCGCGCCGCGGGAGATGTCCTCCAGCCGCTGCCCGTCGATGTGGATGGTGCCTTCCCACGGGCTGTACAGGCCGGAGATCAGGCGGGAGACGGTGGACTTGCCGCTGCCGGAGCCGCCGACGAGGGCGACCTGCTGACCGGGCCCGACGGTCAGCGAGAACTCGGTGAGCAGCGGCTTGTCGAGCGGGCTGTAGCCGAAGGTGACGGCCGTCAGCTCCACATGGCCCTTGAGGCGGCGGGTGGACGCGACCGGCTCGGGGCGGGTGTAGAGCGAGTCGACCGGGAAGGACTCGACGTCCTTCAGGCGGGCGACGTCGGCGGCGAAGTCCTGGATGCGGGCCGCCATGCCGTTGAGCCGGGTGATCGGGGCCGTGAAGTTGGTGACCAGCGCCTGGAAGGCGACAAGGAGACCTACCGACATATGGCCTTCGACGGCGCTGAGACCGCCGACGAGCAGGATCAGCGCGCTGTTGAGGGCGGCGAGGGTGGGCGCGACGACGGCGAGCCAGGCGCTGGGCACGCCGAGCCGCTGCTGCCCGTCCAGGGTGGTCGCGTGCTGTCCGGCCCAGCGGCGGAAGTAGCCGTTCTCGCCGCCGGTGGCCTTCATCGTCTCGATGAGCTGCAGACCGCTGTACGAGGTGTTGGTCAGCCGGGCGGTGTCGGCGCGCAGCTTCTGGGTGCCCGTGGCGCGCAGCCGTACGACGATGCGCATGGCGGCGACGTTGAGCAGCGCGACGGCCACGCCGATGAGGGTGAGCTGCGGATCGTAGGACCACAGCAGGAACGCGTAGAGGATGACGACGACCGCGTCCACACCGGCCGCCGCGAGGTCCCTGGCGAGGGTCTCCGCGACCGTGTCGTTGGACTGCAGACGCTGCACGAGGTCGGCGGGGTTGCGTTGCGCGAAGAAGGTGACCGGCAGCCGGAGCAGGTGGCGCAGGAAGCGGGCGCTGCTCAGGGTGGAGGAGATGATGCGGCCGCGCAGCAGGTTCGCCTGTTGCAACGCGGTGAGCGCGGCTGTCAGGACGAGCGTGGTGCCCATCGACGCGAAGAGCACCCCGAGCAGCGACGTCTGGTCGCCGATCAGGAACATGTCGATGTACGTACGGCTCAGCGCGGGCACCGTCGCGCCGACCAGGACCAGCAGGAAGCTGGCGAGGACGGCGGCGAGCATGGTGCCGGAGGTGCCGCGCAGCCGGGGCGGCAGGGCGCCCAGGACGCCCGGCTTGCGGCCGCCCTTGCGGAAGTCCTCGCCGGGCTCGAAGGTCAGCACGACGCCGGTGAAGCTGGTGTCGAAGTCCTCGGCGGGCACGAAGCGGCGGCCCCGGTCGGGGTCGTTGATGAACGCGCCCTTGCGGCCGAAGCGGCGCCCCATGCCGTCGAAGACGACGTAGTGGTTGAACTCCCAGAAGAGGATGGCCGGGGTGCGGACCTCGGCGAGCGCGGCCGGCTCCATCTGCATGCCCTTGGCCTTCAGGCCGTAGGACCGGGCCGCCTTGAGGACGTTGGAGGCGCGGGAGCCGTCGCGGGAGACGCCGCAGGCGATGCGCAGCTCCTCCAGCGGGACGTGCCGGCCGTAGTGGCCGAGGACCATGGCGAGCGAGGCGGCGCCGCACTCCACGGCCTCCATCTGGAGGATGGTGGGCGTACGGACCGTCTTGCCCGCGCCCTTGGCGGGTCCGGTCCCGCTCCGGCCGGAGCGGCGCCGGTCGGGCTTGGCGTTCGGGCGGTGCCGGCCGCGGCCGCCGGGCGGCAGCGGGGGCGGCGCCGGGGCTTCGGGCTGCGCGGTCACGGGAGAAGCCAATCGATCGGGCGCTGCGCGGTGAGGTGGACCGCACCGGTGACGGGCGTCATGGAGCCGATCGCGTTCGGCGGGCCGTCGGCGGTGGACCACTTGTAGCCGGACTTGGTGTCCTCGGCGCGCTCCAGCTCGACGAGGACCGCGATCGGCTGGCCGTCCGCCGTGAACTGCTCGCCGAGCTCGCGGTCGCCGAGGAAGGCGGCGATCTGGCGGCTGCTCTGCGGCGCCCGGCCGACGGCCTTGACCTTGCCGCGGAGCACGCCGTACTGCTGCGTGGGCACGGACTGGACGGTGAGGTCGACGTCGGCGCCGACGGGGACGGTGGCGGCGCTGCGGCTGGGTACGTACACCATCGCCACCAGCGGCTCGTGTGCACTGCTGACGCGCTCGACGCTCGCGACGTCGGCGCCCATGGTGACCACCGAGCCGATCTTGCCGACCAGACTGGTGACGCGGCCCGGCGCCACCGCGCGGACGGCGCGGTCGCCCTGTGCGGTGCGTACCTTCAGGACCGGCGCTCCGGCCCGGAGCGTCTGGCCCTCCTTGGCGAAGACCTCGGTGACCTGGCCGGCGACCGGGCTCTGCAGGACGTAGCTGCCCTGGGGGTGGGTGAGGATGCCGGGCGAGGTCAGCTTGGAGGACACGGACCCGGTGAACGCCCAGAAGGCGGCTGCGGCCATCACGACGACGGTGACGGCGAGGACGAGGCCGCCCTGCGGCCGGGCGTAGCGCACGGGCAGGTCGAGCTCTTCAGGCGACTGGAGCTTGGCCAGCGCCTTTTGCCGGAACTGCACGGAACTTTTCCCTCGACTGCTTTTGTCTCATTCGGCGCCGACGCATACACCAAAGGGCAGCGCGGGCGAAAAGGCGACCCAATGGGACACGCGCGACATGGCGCACCAATGATCCATGAAAATACCCGCTGTTCGGGCACACCAAGGCATGACCGTAACACAGGCGGAAAAGCCCGCACTTGACGGGCGAAGGCGGCGGCCGATGGCATCCGTGAGCCCCGGAACAAATGCTCCGGGGCTCACGGCAAACCTATGGGTACGGACATGTACCGATAGGTCGAGTCATGCCTGCGGCGGTACGACCGACGACAGTGGCGAGACTCAGAGGCCCTGGGTCAGGCCCTCGACGGTGCCCACGGCGTTGACGCCGGTGGTCTGCTGCACGGTGCCGTTGACCTGGCCGAGGGTGCTGCCGACGGCGCCACCGGTCAGACCGTCGACGGTGCCGACAACCTGGTTGACGGTGCCCGACACGCCGAGGCCACCGGCGATGGCGTCCAGCTCGGCGTCGGCGATCTCAGCGGTCTCGACCTGGGGGGTGAAGTCCATGACTTGCGTTTCCCTTCAATTACTGTGGGTCATACTCGAATAACACGGAAGTCAGTGGCAGAACATAACCCGGCGGCCATAACGGTCATTTACCGAAGGGAAACCGGGGAGGCATTCGCACAACTCCCGCGTCGAAATGATCCAAGCACGCCAACTGGCAGCCGGGCCAACCCGCTTGCGGCAGCCGGTCGGCACATTCCACGAGCTCCGGACGATCGCGTGCAGTTTTGTGCACGCATTGGTGACGACTCCTTCACAAGAACGTTTACCCGTGCGCCGACGGCGACGCGCACACGCCGGGCCCATCCGGACATACCCGCGCCAAGCCCCGAACGGCCGCGCGGCAACGCGCGCCGGACGGCACACGCTGTGCCGCCGATGCGCGGGCGATGTGCAGATTCCTTGAAACCCGCCTGCGCGACTCAACCTCAGGGCCGCAGCGGCGTCCTCAGGGCCCCAGTGGCGTCGAGACTCCGCCGGGCAGCGCGGCGCGCCAGCCCCGGAGCGTCTCCAGTACCCGCTCCAGCTCGCCGACGATGCGGTCCAGCTCGCCGGCGGTGCGCGCGTCGCAGGAGTACGGCAGCCGACCCTCGGCCTCGATCACGCCCACCTCGACCACCGGCGACGTCCGGCCGGACGCACCTTCTTCACACATGATGCGGAAGTGGAACTGCGGGAAGCCCCGCTCCGGCTGCGCCGAGAGGTTCCAGCCGACCGGTTCCGCCAGATGCATGATCCCGTCGCGGCCACCGGCCTCGGCGGCCGTGTGCACACGCCGGCACCACACCGGGCACACCACGGGCCGTACGGCCAATGTCACGGGATCCAGCATTTCGTCCGTCATATGCACATTATCCGGCGATCATGCTGAAACCGCTCTGGAGCGACGCGCGGGAGGATGCGGGGAAGCGGACCGCTCCCCGCGTGCGGTCAGCCGGAGGCTCGTACGAGCAGTTCCGGCGTGAGCCGGAGGGCGCGGCTCGGGCCGGCGGCCGGGCCCGGCGCCCGGTCCCCCGACCGCTCTGCGAGCAACCGCGCGGCCTCCGCCGCCAGTTCGCCGACCGGCTGACGGACCGTGGTCAGCGCCGGGTCGGCCAGGCCCGCGAAGGGCACATCGTCGAAGCCGATGACCGCGACCTCGCCGGGCACCTCGGCACCCAGCTGGCGCAGCCGCTGGAGCGCGCCGACCGCGATGAGGTCGTTGGCGCAGACGATGGCGTCCGGGCGGGACGGCCAGATGCGGTCGACCGCCTCCCGCCCCCACGCCACGGAGAAGTCGCCCAGCTCGACCCGGCCGGGGGCCTCCCGGCCCAGGGCCGCCGCGCCCGCCTCGTACGCGGCGCGCCGCTCGGCCGCCGCCGAGGCCGTGCCGGCCGCGCCCACGAACCACGGCCGGCGGCGGCCCGTAGCCGCCAGGTGATCCAGTACGAGCGCCATCCCGGCCGCGTTGTCCACCGCGACCGAGTCGGCGACGCCCGGGCCGCAGCCGCGGTCCACCAGCACCACCGGCACCCGCCGCGCGGCGTCCGCGACCGCCTCCCGGCTGAGCCGCTCATCGACCGGTATCAGCACCAGCGCGTCCACCTGCCGGTCCAGGAACTCCGCGATCCGGGCCGCCTCGGTCGCCGGGTCGTCGTCGCAGTCGGCGAGCAGTACGGCCCGCCCCGCGGCGTGCAGCGCGTGTTCCAGCTCGCGCACGAGCGCGGGGAAGAAGGGGTTGGTGATCTGCGGCAGGACGAGGCCTACGGTGCCGGTGGCCCGGCGGCGCAGCGCGCGGGCGACGTGATTGGGGCGGTACCCCAGCCGTGCGGCGGCCTCGCGTACCGTACGGGCGGTCTCGGCGCCGACCGGGCGGGTGCCGGCGAGCACGCGGGAGACGGTGGCGACGGAGCAGCCCGAGGCTCGGGCGACGTCCTTCAGGGTGACTTCGGCCACGGTCGTGCCCTTCGCTCGGCTCGGCTGCGCGCCTGCGAGCGGCGTGCGCTGCGGCAACGGCGGGCAAACGTTATCACCGGGCAGCCGCCGGGCACTGTGGGATGAATCATTGACAAGCACCCCGGTATGCGGGTGAACTCTTCGCGGCCCTTGGGAGAACGATTTCCCACGCTCTCCCGGAGGGGTCACCGCACCACCGTTCAACAGGGCAAAGGGGCTCGACCGTTGGCCAGAAAGATCATCCTCGACTGCGACCCGGGGCACGACGACGCGATCGCCATGCTCCTGGCCCACGGCAACCCCGACATCGAGCTCGTGGCCGTGACGACCGTGGTCGGCAACCAGACGCTGGAGAAGGTCACCCGCAACGCGCTCTCCGTGGCGCGCATCGCGGGGATCACCGACGTACCGTTCGCCGCCGGCTGCCCGCGTCCCCTCGTACGGAACATCGAGACCGCCGGTGACATCCACGGCGAGACGGGGCTGGACGGCCCCGTGCTGCCCGACCCGACGTGCGTCCTGGACGAGCGGCACGCCGTCGACCTGATCATCGACACCGTGATGTCCCACGAGCCGGGCGAGATCACCATCGTCCCGACCGCGGGCCTCACCAACATCGCGCTGGCGGCACGCAAGGAGCCGCGCATCGTCGAGCGGGTCCGCGAGGTCGTCCTGATGGGCGGCGGCTACCACGAGGGCAACTGGAGCGCGGTCGCCGAGTTCAACATCATCATCGACCCCGAGGCCGCGCACATCGTCTTCAACGCGGGCTGGCCGGTCACCATGGTCGGCCTGGACCTCACCCACCAGGCGCTCGCGACGCCCGAGGTGGCCGAGCGGATCGCCGCGCTGGGCACCAAGCCCGCCAAGTTCGTCGAGGAGCTGCTGGAGTTCTTCGGCACCACCTACCGCGATCACCAGGGCTTCGAGTCGCCGCCGGTGCACGACCCGTGCGCCGTCGCGTACGTGATCGACCCGGACGTGATGACGGTCCGCCGGGCCCCGGTGGACATTGAGCTGACCGGCACCCTGACCAAGGGCATGACCGTGACGGACTTCCGCGCGCCCGCGCCCGCCGACTGCAAGACCCAGGTCGCGGTGAAGCTGGACCACGGCCGCTTCTGGGACCTGGTCGTGGACGCCCTGGAGCGGATCGGCGACCCCGAGCTGATCGGCGAGAACCCGCAGAAGCCCGGAGACGTACTGGCATGAGCGCATCCACCACGACGGGGCAGCCCGAGGGCGGCCTGACGGAGAGACCCGGCGTCCGGGTCGGCGTACTGCTCACCGCGCTGCTGGCGGCGTGCTTCGCCTTCCAGCTCAACGCGTCCATGCTGAGCCCCGCGCTGAAGAGCATCGAGGACAGCCTCCATGCCACCTCGGCGGAGATCGGCCTCACCCAGACCGCGTTCTTCACCGCGGCGGCGCTCTTCTCGCTGTTCCTGCCGCGGCTCGGCGATGTGATCGGCCGCCGCAAGGTGCTGGCCGGAATGATGGCCCTGATGGTCATCGGCTGCGTCATCGCCGCGCTGGCGACGAGCGTGCCGATGCTGTTCGCGGGCCGCGTCCTCCAGGGCGTGAGCGGCCCGACCGTACCGCTGTGCCTGATCATGCTGCGGGTCGAGGTCACCGAGCCGAAGCGGTACGGCACCCTGCTCGGCGTGATCACCGCGGTCAACGGCGGCATCGCGGGCGTGGACTCGCTCGCGGGCGGCTACCTCGCCGACCAGTACGGCTTCGGCGCGGTCTTCTGGGCCATGGCCGTCGTCGCGGCGCTCGCCGCGATCCTGGTCGCCACGATGACCCGGGAGTCCACCGCGCCCGTGAAGAGCCGGATGGACTGGCCCGGCGTACTCCTCCTCGTCATCTCGGTCGGCACCCTGCTGACCGCGTTCAACGAGGCGGGCAAGCTGGCCGCCGCGAACTGGCCGCTGATCGCCGTGCTCGTCGTGGTCGCCGCGATTGCCTTCGCGCTGTTCTGGCGTACGGAGAGCCGCAGCGACCACCCGCTGGTCGCCACCCACCACCTCAAGCAGCGCTCGACCTGGGCCCTGCTGCTGACCACGGTCCTCACGATGACCGGCGTCTTCGCCGTCATGAACGGGCTGATCCCGGCGTTCGCCCAGGACGCGCAGGCGGGGCTGGGCATGTCGGCGGAGGCGTCGGCGTGGTGGACGCTCACGCCGTACGCGCTTGCCGGGCTGGCGATGGGCCCGGTGGCGGGCCGGCTCTCCGCCACCTTCGGGTACGGACGCATCCTGCGGTTCGGGCTCGTCGGCACGGTGGTGGCGATCGTGCTGCTCATCGTCACCGGCGACAGCCACTCCCGGGTGCTGCTCCTGGTGCTGTCCATCCTGGTCGGCATCGCCTATGCGGGCGTGGCCAACATCGTGCTCAACGGGCTCGGGATCGTCCTCTCGCCGCGCGAGAACCCGGGCTTCCTGCCGGGCCTGAACGCGGGTGCGTTCAACCTGGGGGCCGGTCTGAGCTTTGCGGTCCTGTACGCGGTGAAGACGGCCGCCGTTCCGGCGAACCCTGCGTCGACATCGGACTACAGGGCCGCGATGATCGCGGGGGTCGTCATCATCGCTGCGGCGTTTGCGACGTCGTTCCTTATCCCCAAGCCGGTGTCCGCTGAAGCGGACGGATGATCGACGGTTCGGGTGCGTGAGGTTGTTGCCTCGCGCACCCGCCGTTGTGGCTGGGCGCGCAGTTCCCCGCGCCCCTACGGGCGCAGGTGCGTGGCCAGGTGTTCGATGGCCGCGGGGTTTCGCGGGCTCTCCACCAGGTCCGCATAGTCCAGCGTGACAACGCGCTCGTGCTTGATCGCGGAGACGTTGGCCAGCGGCTTGTAGTTCAGCAGGAACCGCTTCTTCTGCTCGGCGGTCGTGTCTCCGTAGTCGCAGATCACGATTACCTCCGGGTTCCGCTCGACCACGGTCTCCCAGCCGACCGTCGTCCAGGAGTCCGCCAGGTCGTGGGTGATGCTGCGGCCGCCGGCCTTGGCGATGATGTCGTCCGGCGCGGCGAACCGGCCCGCCGTGAACGGCTTGTCCTGCCCGCTGTCGTACAGGAACACGCTCGGCCGGTCCGCGCCCTTCGGTGCCTTTCGCTGCACCTCGGCGACCTGCGCCTTGAAGTCCGCGATCAGCTTCCGTGCCCGGTCCTCGACGCCGAAGAGCTTTCCGAGCTGGGTGAGGTCGGTGTACAGCGCCTCCAGCGGCGGCATGATGCCGCGGGCCGAGCCGCGGCCGTTGTGGCAGGACTCGGTGAGGACGTACGAGTCGATGCCGAGCTTGCGCAGGGACGCCGGGGTGAGGCCGCCCTCACCGAAGCCGTAGTTCCAGCCCGCGAAGACCAGGTCGGCGCGGGCGTCGACGGCCAGTTCCTTGGTGATCTGGTGCTTCGAGAGCCACTTCGTCTTCTTGTAGCCGTCCTTCCAGGGCACGTCGTGCAGGTCGCCCTTGTCGTCCGGCATGACGAAGCCGGCCATCCGGTCCTCCAGGCCCAGCGCGAACATGATCTCGGTGATGCCGACATCGTTGGTGACCACCCGCTCGGGCACCTTGTCGAAGGTCATCTTCTTGCCGCAGTTCTCGATGGTGACCGCGGACCCGCGGGCATCCGGTGCGGCCTTCTCCACCTGCGCGCCGCACCCGGTCAGGGTCAGCGCGAGCAGGGCGGCGAACGCGGTCGCCGGGCGTCGTACGGGCATGGTCACTCCTGGTCGGTGAGGTCGAAGAGCAATTGGAGGGCGCCGGTCACCGGGTGCGTGACGCGATGCGCCCGTACGCCGAACACCTCGGCCAGCAGCGGGGGTTGCAGTACGTCGTGCGGCGGGCCGGAGGCCACCACGCGGCCGCCGTCGAGCACGTACAGCAGGTCGCAGTGGCTCGCGGCGAGGTTCAGGTCGTGCAGCGCGGCGAGCACGGTGAGGCCGCTGCGGCGCACCAGGGACAGCACCTCCAACTGGTGGGCGATGTCCAGGTGGTTGGTCGGCTCGTCGAGGACGAGGACCCGGGGCTGCTGGGCGAGGGCGCGGGCGATCAGGACGCGCTGCTTCTCGCCGCCGGAGAGGGAGCGGAAGCCGCGCCCGGCGAGGTGGGCCGCGCCGACCCGGTCCAGCGCCTCGGCGCAGAGCGCGTCGTCGGCGGCGGACCGCCCGCTGAACGGGGAGCCCCGGTGGTGCGGCAGCCGCCCCATCGCCACCACCTCGCCCGCCGTGAAGTCGAATTCGGCGGCGGACTCCTGGGGCAGCGCGGCCAGCCGGCGGGCGGCCGCGCGCGCGTCCATCGCGTGCAGGTCGTCGCCGTCCAGCCGTACCGTGCCCGCCGTGGGCCGCAGCGCCCGGTACACGCACCGCAGCAGCGTGGACTTGCCGCTGCCGTTCGGGCCGACCACCCCCACGGCCTGCCCGCTGTCGGCCCGCAACGCGATGTCCTCGACGATCCGGGCCCCCGCCAGCTCGACCGTCACTCCTGCCACGTCGACGCGCATCAGCGGCCGCCCCCGAACGTGTAGCCGCCGCGCCGCATCAGCATCAGGAAGCACGGCACGCCGAGCACGGCGGTGACCACGCCGACGGGTATCTCGGCGGGTGCGAGCAGCAGCCGCGAGACGATGTCCGCCCAGACCAGCAGCACGGCACCGGCGAGCGGCGCGAGGGCCAGCACCCGCCGGTGGTCGGCGCCGACGAGCATCCGTACGACGTGCGGCACCATCAGCCCGACGAAGCCGATCGCGCCGGACACGGCGACGACCGCGGCGGTGACGGCGGCGGTCACCACGAACAGCTCGGTCCGCAGCCGGCCCGCGCGCACGCCGAGGGCCGCCGCGGTCTCGTCGCCCATCGCGAGCGCGTTGAGGTTCCCGGCCCGGGCACCGAGGTACAGGATGCCGATCAGCACGGTGGCCGCGGCGAGCGGCACCGAGCCCCAGGTCGCCCCGCCCAGGCTGCCGAGCAGCCACATCATCGCGGCCCTGGCCGCCTCACCGCGCTCGGCCCGGAAGACCATCAGCGTGGTGATGGCGGAGAACCCGTACGACAGCGCGGTACCGGCGAGGACGAGCCGCAGGGGCGGCAGGCCGTACGCGGTGCGCGCCGCGGCGTAGACGAGCACCATCGCGGCGAGCGCCGAGACGAACGCCGATACCGACAGCGCCCACACGCCCAGCGCGGCGAACGCGCCGAGCAGCAGTACCGCGTTGGCGCCGACCGCGGCGCCGGAGGAGACGCCCAGTACGAAGGGGTCGGCGAGCGCGTTGCGCACCATGGCCTGCACAGCCACGCCGACCGAGGCGAGCCCCGCGCCGACCACGGCCGCGAGCACGGCGCGCGGCAGCCGTATCTCCCAGACGATGGTGTACGCGCCGGTCTCGTCGGCCCGTATCGTCCCGCCGGTCAGCCCGGCCCGCAGGAAGTGCACCGTCTCGCCCCACGTCACCCCGGCCGCGCCCAGCCCGACTCCGCACACCAGGGAGACGAGCAGGAGCAGGGCGAGCACGGCGGCGGTCGCGGGAACCGGCAGCCGGCGGAGCGCGGGCGGTCCGGCCGCGGCGGGTGCCGGGGCGGTGGTCATGGCGGGCACGGGCGGGCGTCCTTCGCCTCGGGCCGCGTCCGTACACACAGGGGGCGGCGCACCCCGCGCAGGGCGGGCGTCCGTGCGTCATCCCTCTCGCAGTCCGCGGCGAGCAGTCGGGAGATATGCCACCCCGCGGGTCATCGGACTCACGCGAGCGCTCCGCACGGACCCCTACGACGGGCCCGTCCGACACGCTCGCGCACACCGTTGCGGGTCAGCGCCGGACTCTCACCGGACTTCCCCCACGGGACACACGCGCAGCCTAACAGCGCCCCAAACCGACCGAACACGGGCTCGGCCGGCCGGTCACTTCATCGGCTTCAGCGCCCCGCCGTGGTACCGCACGCCCGGGTTCCACAGGAGGAAGGAGGGGATGTCGTTGTCCGCCGCCGCGCGGATCTGGGCGGCCACTTCCGCGTCGCCGTAGGAGACGCCGAGGGAGAAGTCCTGGATCCAGGGGACGATCTGGGCGTCGGTGTGCCGGGTCTTCTTGACGAAGTCGGCGAGGGACTTCTTGGTGATGGGGTACGGCTCGGAGTTCGGGTCGGAGACGCCGTACTCGCCGGGGGCCCAGTGCGAGGGGTAGATCATCGGCGCGATGTAGTCGCACTGCTCGGCGAGCGCGCCGATGTCCTGGGCTATCTCCTTCGGGCGGGTGACCGCTATGCCGAAGACGGAGACGCCGAGGAAGGCGCCGTGCTCACGGGCGACCGTGCGGGTCTGCGCGACCATGTCGGTTATCGAGTCCTCCGGCGAGGTCTTGCCGAGGCCGGGGAAGGACATGCCGCTCAGCTTGCCGTCCGGGCGGCGGATGTAGTCGTAGAGGAGGTCGTCGAAGCCGAGCTTCGCGGCCTCGGCGGCGAGGTCGAGGTGGTACTGGCGGACATCCTTGTTCGCGAAGTTGGTGAAGGAGAGGGAGCCGTACTTGGAGTCCGCGCCGTACGGGCCGCCGTCGGGGGTGCGGACGACGCGGTCGCGGTGGCCGTCCTTCCAGGACGCGGAGGCCAGGATCGGGTCGCGGAAGGCGACGATGCGGCCGACGACCGCGCCGCCCGCCGCGTGGATCTCCTTGATGGCCTTCTTCGCGTCGTAGTAGCCCTTGACCGCGCCGATCTTCTTCGCGAGCGGCACCTTGGAGTCGTACGAGACCTCGCCCAGCTCGTCCTTGATGTCGAGCTGGACGGCGTTCAGCTTGCCTTCCTTGAGGAGCCTCAGCACCGGCTCGCGGAGCTGGTCGGAGGCCCATGCCTGGCCGCTGACGTGGACGGCGCGCAGCAGCGGCCGCCGTACGGTGACGACGGCGTCCTCCCGGGTGGTGTTCCCGGCCTTGTCGGTGGCGACGGCGGTGGCCTTAGCGGGCGGCCGCGGGAGCTCGACGGCGAAGCGGCCGTCCTTGTCCACGTCCGCCTTCCGGCCCGCGACCGTCACGGCGGTGGCGCCCTGCGCCTGGCCCTTGACCGTGACCGGCCCGCGCAGGCTGCGGCCCTCGGGGTCGGCGACCGCCAGCTTCGGCGGTGTGGTGTCGACGGTCAGCCGGCGGGTGAGCTCGGAGCCGCCGCCGAGCATCGAGCCCTCGGTGGCGACCGTCAGTTCGTGCGTGCCGTCGCGGAGGCCGTCCAGACCCAGCGTCAGCTGCCGCCCGGAGCCCTCCACCGGTATTCGCTTGCCGTCCACGGTGACCTCGGCGCCGTGCAGCCGCTCCCCCTTCGGCGCGGTCACCGCCACCCCGCCCTTCTGCAGCGCGGCGGCGTTCACCACGCCGCCCGCGGGCAGCCCGGCCAAGCGGAAGGCGGGCGCGCGGTACTGCCGTACGAGGAGGACGCCGCCGACGACCAGGGCCATGGCCAGGACACCGGCCAGAAGAATGACGAGCGCTCTGCGCGGGGAACGAGTACGAGAGGAATCAGTGGAAGTAGAGGATTCGGATGCGTTCAGGAAAAAAGTCTTCCAGTTGAGCCGCATTGGCCCACGCCCCTTCCAGGAGGTCTCGTGCATCTCCGTCGCCGTCGCCCTGTCCCTCTCCGCCGTCCCGGCCTCGTCCTGCTCTCCCTGCTGACGCTGGCCGCCTCGGCCGTCTCCTGCGCCGAGTCCCGCGGTGGTGCGCCACCGCCGGAACCCTCGGCTCCGAAAAGCGCCAGTGGTCCGCAGGATTCCCCCTCGGCCCGGCCCGAACACCCGTCACGGTCCAAGTCGCCTGCCTCGGTGCACGCCAACGAGCTCGGTGCGGTGCCGGTGCTGATGTACCACCAGATCGTGGACAAGCCGCGTAGCGATTACGACCGCAGGCCCGCCGACTTCCGCGCCGAGCTGGAGCGGCTGGCGAAGGAGGGCTATGTGCCGGTGACCGCTGCCGCGTACAGCACGGGGAAGATCGACATACCGGCCGGGCGCCACCCGGTCGTGCTGACCTTCGACGACTCCACCGACAGCCAGTTCGCGCTCGGGGACGACGGCGAACCGGTCGCGGACTCCGCGGTCGGCATCCTGCGGGACGTGGCCCGGCGGCACCCCGGGTTCAAGCCCACCGCCACGCTCTTCGTGAACGGTGACGCGTTCGCCGCGACGGGGACGAAGAAGGCGCTGCGCTGGCTGCACGCGCACGGTTTCGAGGTCGGCAACCACACGCGGGACCACGCCAACCTCCGTGACATCTCAGCGGGCGAGGCGCAGCAGCAGATCGTCGCGGGCCAGCAGGTCATCGAGGAGAGCGCGCCGGGCGCGAAGGTGACCTCGCTGGCCCTGCCGTTCGGCGTCCAGCCCAACCCGCCCGGTCTGGACATCAAGGGCGCGGCGGACGGGAAGCGGTACGCGTACGACGGGGCCTACCTCGTCGGCGCGGGCCCGGCCCCCTCGCCGTACGCCACCGCCTTCGACCCGGTGGGAATCCCCCGCATCCGCTCGGCGGGCGCGCACGTCCAGGACGCCCAATTCGGCTCCGCGCACTGGCTGGACGAGCTGCGCGACGGGGCGGTCGCGCGGTACACCTCGGACGGCGATCCGGACCGCGTCTCCTACCCCGAGTCGGGCTCGGCGCGGCCGGCGAAGGAGTTCCGGGAGCAGGCGAAGCCGTACTGATCCACCCTTGGGCGCATAGCAGTGAGCCGGGGCGCGCACGATGTCGTGCGCGCCCCGGCTCACTGCTGTACACCTACGCCTCGCTCCCGGTCACCAGCGGGAACGGCTCCCGGCTCACCCGCTGCGCGTCCTCCAGCGGCCTGCGGGCCTGCGCGCTCCGCGGCGCGATGACATGGAAGGCCGTGCCCAGGGCCCGGGCCCGCCGGAAGACCCGGACCAGCGCGGGCACGCCGCAGCACGCGCACACAGTGGAGCAGGCACCGAGGTCCACCAGCAGGCTCGCGGCGCCCCGGTTGAGGAGGATGAGCATCTCCTCGCGGGCCTGGGTGACGCGGGCGCAGTCGAACTCCGGCGGGCGGAGCACCACGGCACCGCCGCCCGACTGACTGCACGAAGGGCTCCGGGGAGGACTGGGCATCGCTTCTCCTGAACGGCCGGGCCGGCGCGCCGCACCGGCGGGGAATTCATGTGCCCGTCACGAGGTCCGCAGCATTGACGTGCCGTTCGGATATCCGGTCACTCGGGCTCGGGGAAATTCCACGGTAGGGCGGCGGGCCGAGGCCCCGCCACCGCAGGGCCCGCCGCCACACGGCATTCGCTGCGTATGCGCCCCGCGGGTTTTCTTCCCGGCGGCCGGTGTGTTCAGTCCTTCAGCTGAGGCAATACCTTCGTCCGATAGAAGTCGAAGAAACCGCGCTGATCCTGGCCGATCTGGTTCACGTAGACGGTGTCGAATCCGGCAGTGGCATATTCCTGCACCGCCGCGACATGTGCCTCCACGTCGTCGCCGCAGGTCACGGCGGACGCCACCTGATCGCGAGTAACGAGGGTCGAGACCTGCTCGAAATGGCGCGGGGTCGGCAGTACCTGTCCCAGTTCGCCCGGCAGTTGTTCGTTCGCCCACAGCCGGTGCGCGGTGCGCACGGCTTCCTCGCGGTCGGTTCCGTAACAGACCTTCAGGCCGCCGTGCACCGGCTTGCCTCCGCCGCCGCCCCGCCGGAACCGCTCGATCGCATCCGCGTCCGGCGCGACGGTGATGAATCCGTCGCCGATCCGCGCGGCCAGTTCCGTGGCGGTCGGCCCGAAGCCGGAGACATCGATCCGTACCGGCTCCTCGGGAACGGTGTACAGCCGCGCGTTCTGCACGGTGTAGTGCTTTCCGTGGTGGCTGACTTCCTTTCCCTCGAAGAGCGACCGCATCACCTGTATCGCTTCTTCCAGCATTTCCAGCCGGACCGAGGTCTGCGGCCATTCGCCGCCCACGACTTGCTCGTTGAGCGCTTCGCCGCTGCCCACCCCGAGCCGGAAACGGCCGTTGAGAAGTACCGCGCTGGTGGCCGCCGCCTGTGCCGTGATCACCGGGTGCAGCCGCTTGGTCGGGCAGGTCACGGCGGTCTCGACGGGCAGCGATGTGGCTTCGGCGAGCGCTCCGATCACCGACCAGACGAAGGGCGCCTGCCCTTGTTCGTCATTCCACGGATGGAAATGGTCGGAGATCCACAGGGAAGTGAATCCGGCTTGTTCCGCCATGCGTGCCTGTTCCACCAGTGCACGCGGGTCGTGCTCCTCACAGGAGAGGAAATAGCCGTATTCCGTCATCAAAGCTCCTCATCAGGTCCTGGTCCGCCGCGCGAGGCCGGCGGCGGCCAGCGCCCCGGCGGCCGCCAGCGCGGCCAGGGCGGGGGCGTGCTCGGTGGCCCACAGCTGGCAGGAGCGCCCGTGCGACGCGTCGTCGAAGGAGCCGTGGGCCCCGTGGTCCCGGCCGTCCATGCCGTCGACCGGCTTCCAGAGGTTGTCCGGGTACGGCGGACGGGATTCCTCGTCGGTCTGCTGCGAGTCGAAGCCCGTGCGCGCCAGATAGCGGTCGAGCAGGCCGGGGACGAGCCGGTTGGCGAGCACCGTCGCCGTGGTGGAGCCGCCCACGCAGTACTGCTTGCGCCGGGGGTGATCGGCGGCGTACACGATGCCGCGCGCGGCCACCTCCGGCTGGTAGATGGGCGGGACCGGCTGCGGCCGCCGCGGCAGCCG
Organism: Streptomyces sp. NPDC050315; assembly: GCF_040655775.1. Classification (NCBI taxonomy): domain Bacteria; kingdom Bacillati; phylum Actinomycetota; class Actinomycetes; order Kitasatosporales; family Streptomycetaceae; genus Streptomyces; species Streptomyces sp. NPDC050315. The sequence continues at coordinate 633,276 of NZ_JBFAKN010000005.1, read as the reverse complement.
GGAGAGCACCCAGGAGAACTGCGGGGTGTTGAGGGCCGGCAGCTGGACGACGGTGATCCGTACGTTGCTCTTGTCGTGCATCAGTTCCGTGCGCACCGAGGAGGTGAAGCCCAGGATCGCGTGCTTGGCACCGCAGTAGGCGGACTGCAGCGGGATGGACCGCTCGCCCAGCGCGGAGCCGGCCTGCACGATGGTGCCCGCGTCGCGCGGCACCATCCGGGCCAGCGCCGTCTGCGTACCGTGCACGAAGCCGAGGTACGTCACCTCCGTCACCCGTTTGAACTCCGCCGGGCGCACGTCGGTGAAGGGCGCGAAGACCCCGGCGAAGGCGCAGTTGACCCAGACGTCGATGGGCCCGAACGCCGCCTCGACCGCGTTGGCCGCGGCCTCGACCTGGGCCGGGTCGGCGACGTCGGTGGGCAGCGCGAGCGCCCGGCCGCCGGCCTCCGCCACTTCCCCGGCGGCCGCGTCGAGCCCGGCCCGGCCGCGGGCCACCAGCCCGATGTTCGCGCCCCGGCGGGCGAATTCCCGGACGACGGCGCGGCCGACGCCCGCGCTCGCTCCGGTGACGACGACGGTCTGGCTCATCGGCGGTCTCCTCGGACGGTGCCGGAGCCCGGCCGGTCAGCCGGCCGGGCCGGACTCCTCGGGGGTGTGCGGCGGCGCTACGGGATCGGGTGCGGGGCCGGGCGCCGGGCCCGGCGTCGGGGGTGCCGGGTTGGGCGGTACCGGGTCGGGTTCGGGCCGCGGGTTCGGCGCCGGGGGCACCGGGTCGGGCCCGGGCGCGGGCACCGGACCGGGCCCCGGCCCCGGTTCCGGACCGGGCGATCCCGGGCCCGGTCCCGGCGTCGGCGGCACCGGGTCGGGGTGCGTGGGGCCGGGGCGTCCCGGCGGCTGCGGCGTGGTCACGGATCCTCCAGGAAGAGGTGCGTGGTGCGGGCGGCCGGCGCCTGGGCGGGGGCGGGGGCAGTGCGCCTGCCCGCCGACCCGCCGGCACATCCCGGGTGCCCGCCGGAGCCTGGGCGTAACGCCCGGGCGGCGGTCCGTCCGGGCGGATACCTCAGTGGGTCACGGGCGTCGACCAGCGCAGCACCGCGCCGAGGCCGCCCGGGGGCACCGGGTCGCTGTGGTGCAGCAGTACGGCCTGCGCACCATTGGCCACGGCGGACCGCAGCAGCGCGTCGTCGGCGCGGGCCGGCGCGGGGTGCAGCTCGCCCAGGTACTGCATCTCCGTGCCGCGCACGGCGAGCTGGTCGGGGTCGGGGCCGACCCAGACCTCGCGGCCCGCGTCGCCACCGTCGGGGCTGATCAGCAGCGTGTCGATGCGGTGTTCACGGGCCGCCTCGACCAGGGAGGGCACGCCGGAGGTCACCGAGGACTCGCCGTCGCTGCGGCCCGCACCGGTCTGGAAGCGCTCGACCGCGTCCATGACGTGGTCATGTTCGAGCCCGGCGCGTACCTGTGCGATGTCCCGGTCCAGCCGGGTACTGTCGGCGCCGGAGGCCCGGCCGCCGTGCTCGCTCTCGTACGCGACGTCGCGCAGTCGCTCGGGGAGCCGGTCGCGCACCGCACGGCGCTCGCGGGCGTCGCCGACCAGCAGGACGAGGTCGGCGCCCGCGTGCGCGAACGCCTCCTGGACCGCCTCGGCGATCTCCCCGGCGTTCTGCTCCCAGGTGTTCTCGACCTTGAGCTGGAAGTGCCGCTCGGACCAGTCGCTGGTGCTCGTCCGGTGCACCGGGTAGTCGGCGCCGCTGACCTTGCCCGCGCTCTCGTGCGCGGTGTCGCTGCGCAGTTCGAAGTCGGCGCCGGTCCGGTCCACGTACACCACGAGGCAGACGGGGTTCTCGCCGAGCGCGTCCAGCAGGGGGGCCAGCCGGGGCACGGGTGACCAGGTGGCGCCTCGCGCCGTGGGCGGCCCGGCGAGCGGGGTGTCCAGGACGACCTCGCCGCCGGTGGCGAAGACGGCGCGGCCCGCGTGGGCCAGCGATTCGCCCGGCCTGTTGAGGGTGATCAGGGCGTCGTGCACGGCGCGGCAGGTGGCGGCGTCGGCGCCCTGGCCGGACAGCTGGTCGGCGGCGTGCTGCGCCGCCAGCTCCTGCTGCTTGGCCGCGTCCTCCGTGCCGTGCGAGACATCGGCGTAGACGGACGCCCAGGGTCCCGGTCGTTCGATGAGCGGTTGCAGGAGCGAGAGTCGCATGGCGCTTCCTCCTCGGAATGGGGCGATCACCGGTTACAGGGCCTGGAAGGAGGGCTTCGCAGGCCGGGATTCCGCTCTTCAGGGGCGTCGTCGCCGCGGTGGCTGAAGCGGTGACGGAATCGGTGGCCGAAGCGGTGGTTCCATCACTCTCCGGGGTGCCCTCTTTGCCACTGTTCATGCAGTTCGCGTTCGCCGCGCCCCGCCGGTCCGACGACCCTCTCCAAGGCCGTCACAGCCCTGGAATCACGGGGATTTCGGGGCTCGCCCTTCTGGGCCAGCCGAGGTTTCTCCACCTCGGATAACGGTTACCTGGCGAGCCGAGACACATGCCCCCAGGCGCCCTCGTCGGCGACTCCAGCACGGCGCGGAGCGGGAAGGAGCCTCCGGAGATGTCGGAGATGGCGGACAAGAAGCAGGAGCAACGGGAGGGGTTCTACGCGGACGACCCGAGCGGCGGGCCACTGACCACCGACCAGGGTGTGCCGGTCGACCACACCGATGACTCCCTGCAGGCGGGCGAGCGCGGGCCCACGCTGATGGAGGACTTCCACTTCCGCGAGAAGATCACGCGCTTCGACCACGAGCGCATCCCGGAGCGCGTGGTGCACGCGCGCGGCTCGGGCGCGTACGGCTACTTCCAGCCGTACCGGTCCTGCGCGGAGTTCACCCGTGCCGCGTTCCTCCAGGACCCGGACGTGAAGACGCCGGTGTTCGTCCGCTTCTCCACCGTCCAGGGGCCGCGCGGCTCGGCCGACACGGTGCGGGACGTACGCGGGTTCGCGACGAAGTTCTACACCTCCGAGGGCAACTACGACCTGGTCGGCAACAACTTCCCGGTCTTCTTCATCCAGGACGGCATCAAGTTCCCCGACTTCGTGCACGCGGTGAAGATGGAGCCGCACAACGAGATGCCCACCGGCGCGTCGGCCCACGACACGCTGTGGGACTTCGTCTCGCTGCAGCCCGAGACGCTGCACACGATCATGTGGCTGATGTCGGACCGCGCCATCCCGCGGAGCTACCGCATGATGCAGGGCTTCGGCGTGCACACCTTCCGCTTCGTGAACGCGCAGGGCAAGGGCACGTTCGTGAAGTTCCACTGGAAGCCCACGCTGGGCGTGCACTCGCTGGTGTGGGACGAGGCGCAGGAGGCGCAGGGCCGCGACCCGGACTTCAACCGCCGCGACCTGTGGGACTGCATCGAGGCCGGTGACTACCCGGAGTACGAGCTCGGCGTGCAGCTCGTACCGGAGGAGGACGAGCACAGCTTCGACTTCGACCTGCTCGATGCCACGAAGATCATTCCCGAGGAGCAGGTGCCGGTACAGCCCATCGGGCGGATGGTGCTCAACCGCAACCCCGACAATTTCTTCGCCGAGACCGAGCAGGTCGCCTTCCACACGGCCAACGTCGTCCCCGGTATCGACTTCACCAACGACCCGCTGCTCCAGGCCCGTAACTTCTCCTACCTGGACACCCAGCTGCTCCGCCTCGGCGGGCCCAACTTCGCGCAGATCCCGGTCAACCTGCCGGTCGCCCCGGTACGCACCAACCAGCGCGACGGCTTCCACCAGAGCAGGATCCACCGCGGCACCACCAGCTACACCAAGAACTCCCTGGCCGGCGGCTGCCCCGCGGTGGCCGGTGCGGACGAGACGGCCTTCCGGCATCTGACCGAGCGGGTCGACGGCCACAAGATCCGCAGGCGCAGCGACAGCTTCCAGAACCACTACAGCCAGGCCGCGATGTTCTGGCACAGCATGGCCGAGTGGGAGCAGCAGCACATCGTCGAGGCGTACCGCTTCGAGCTGGGCAAGGTGAAGTCGAAGGAGGTCCGCGCGCGGGTCGTCGAGCAGCTCGCGCGGGTCGACCGGACGCTGGCCGTCTCGGTCGCAGAGGGTGTCGGCGTGGCCCCGCCGGAGCGGCAGGAGACGCCGAACGTGACGCCCTCCCCCGCGCTGAGCTTCGAAAGCCTGAAGGGCGACGGCTCGATCGCCACCCGCCAGATCGCCGTGCTGGTCTCGGACGGCGTGGACGCCGACCAGGTCGACACGATCCGCTCCGCGCTCGCGGCCAAGGGCGCGAACGTCGAGGTCCTCGCGCCGCACGACGGCGAGTTCACCGGCTCCGACGGCGTCACCCACCCCGTGGACCGGGCGCTGCCCACCGTCGCCTCGGTCCTCTACGACGCGGTCGTGCTGCCCGGTGACCCCTCGTCCGCGCCCCGCACGGCCCAGGACCCGGCGGTACTGAAGTTCGTACGGGACGCCTACCGGCACGGCAAGGCGATCGCCGCGCTGGGCACCGGCATCGAGGTACTGAAGCTGCTGGAGCCGACCCGGCTGCGGACCGCCGATGAGAACCAGCACACCGTCTCCGACGAGGGCGTCGTCACGCACCACCCGGTGGGCCCGGCGAGCGAGCAGTTCGCGCAGGCGTTCATCGAGGCGGTCGGCGCACACCGGCACTGGAACCGGCCGCCGCTGCGCCGCTGATCGCCGGCCCTCGACTCTGATTCCGGTGCACGACCACCGGCGTCGTACGCGCGCTCAGCGTCGCGTGCGGCGCCGGTGGCTCGTGTCGCACCACGGGTAACGCTTGCTGCGCCGGCACCGGCACAGGGCCACGCAGAAGCGGTCGGAGGAGACGACGGTGCCGTCCTCCAGCCGCACCTCGACCGGGCCCTCCACCAGCAGCGGCCCGTCCTTCTCGAGGGTGAGGCGGCGTACGGCGCGGGGGTCCGCCGGTTCGTTCTCAGACGCTGCGCTCGGCACGGATCACCACCAGCTCTTCCTTCTCCTCGTCGGGGGCCACCAGGCCCTGGCCGTGCAGCCAGCCCTGCCGCGACCGCAGGACCGGCCCGAAGGGCACATAGCGGTGCTCGACCACCACGGCGTTCAGCCCCGCCTCCCGCAGCAGCCGCAGCGTGGGCCCGGTACCGCTGAGCGCCGAGTGCACGAGCAGCAGGACGCCGCCGGGCGCCAGCAGCCGCGGCGCCTCCCGGCAGATGCGGTCCAGCACCAGCCGCCCGTCGTGGCCCGCGTCCCAGGCCCGCGCGCTGCCCCGCCGGGGCAGCACCGCCTCGGGCGCCGGTACGTAGGGCGGGTTCGTCAGGATCAGGTCGAAGGACCGGTCGGCCACGGGCGCGAAGAGGCTGCCGCGCAGTACTCGTACCGGCAGCCGCGCCAGCCGGGCGTTGAGCCGGGCCGCGAGGACCGCGCGCCAGGAGATGTCGACGGCGGTGACCTCGCCGCCGCGCCGGGCCGCCGCGAGCGCCAGCGCGCCGGTGCCGGTACCGATGTCCAGCACCCGCGCGCCCGGCATCAGCGGCTCGTGGTGCAGCGCGTCGGCCAGCAGCGCCGTGTCGTCCTGTGGGGCGTAGACCCCGGGAAGCGTTATCAGAGGCACAAAGCAGAAGTACCCGGATAAATCACTTTCAGCGGCCGGTGCGCGGGAGGCTCACGGTACGTGCACGAGGTCAGGGCCGAGCGCCACCCGCAGTGACGACTCCCCCGCCTGCCAGGCCGCGAGCAGCCGTTCTCCGAAGCGGTCCTCCAGGAAGCCGGTGGCGTCGACGCCGAAGGCCACGTCCCGCTCCAGGTGCGGCTCGGCCGCCAGCAGCCCGTCGACGACCTCGTGCCGTACGACCTGTTCGTGCACCGCGTCGGCCTCGACGTGCTCGGTGTAGAAGAACTCGGCGGCCGGGCCGGCACCCGCGCGCCGCATCGCCGCGGCCAGCCGGCGGGACGCGGGCGAGGACGTCACCTCGACCGCGGCGAAGTGCCCGACGAGCGCCCCGCGCAGCGCCCGGTGCAGCCCGAAGAGGGACATCAGGTTGACCAGGGCCAGCATCTCCGCGCTGCCCGCGTCGAGATAGCGCCCGTACGTGGTGTCCAGGCCGAGGTCCGTCATCAGGTCGGCGAAGAGCCGCGCGTGCACCCGCTCGGCGCGCCCGCCGCCGAACTCGTCGAACTCCACCGCCGCCATCCCCGCCTTGGCCCGCCCCCACAGCCGCGGCAGCACCCAGGCGTGCGGATCGGCCTCCTTCAGGTGGTACAGGCTGCGCTGGGCGGCGTACTCGCGCAGTTGCGCGCGGGTGCCGGAGCGTTCCAGCACGTGCGGGACGCCGTCCCCCTCGGCCGGCTCGACCAGCAGCTCGTCCAGCGCTTCCGCCGCGCTCTCGTGCCGGGTGGCGTCGGCCCGCAGCGCGTCGAGGAAGCGCCGCTCCAGTACGGCGCGGAGGCGCAGCAGATCGGGGTCCCACTCCAGCCCGGGGTCCACCCCGGCGAAGCCGCGGTAGTGCAGTTCGTACGCCACATACAGCGCCAGCTGCAGGTCCTCGCCGTACGGGTCGGCGGTGGCGGCCGCGTCGCCGGCGGCCGGCGGGCCGCCGCCGCGCAGCGCGCCGATCACGGCCGCCGAGACCGGACCCCGGTCCCGCGGCAGCTCGGGACCGGTCGGCTCGTCACTCATCGCTGTTCTCCACCCCTGGACGTCGTCGGTGACTCTCACGGCCACCGGGTGCCCGTCACGGCTGCGGTGTCACCTCGACGCGCACCAGGCGGCAGCAGCGCTGCAGGATGCGGGAGACGTGCATCTGCGAGATGCCGACCTCCTCGGCGATCTGGCTCTGCGTCATGTCGCGGAAGAACCGCAGGTAGAGGATGGCCCGGTCGCGCGGCGGCAGGGCCCGCAGCACCGGCGCGGCACACAGCCGCTCCTCGACCAGCTCCAGCTCCGGGTCCTCGTCCCCCAGGAAGTCGGCGAGGTGGAAGGAGTGGCCCGCGTCCGTGCTCATGGGGCACTCCAGCGACAGCGCGGTGTACGCGCCCTGCGCCTCCAGGCCCAGCACCACGTCCTCCTCGGAGAGGCCGGTGTGCTCGGCCAGGTCGCCGATGGTGAGGGAGGCGGAGCCATTGCGGAATTCCAGCGCCTCGCGTGCCTGGTGGACGGTGGCCCGCAGCTCCTGTGTGCGGCGCGGCACGTGGACGGCCCACAGGTCGTCCCGGAAGTGCCGCCGCAGCTCACCGAGGATCGTCGGGATCGCGTACGCGGGGAAAGGGGTACCCGAGGTCGGGTCGAACCGGTCGACGGCCTTGAGCAGGCCGACCGCGGCGACCTGCCGCAGGTCCTCCTCGGTCTCGCCGCGCCCGCTGTAGCGACGGGCGAGGCGGTTGGCCATCGGCAGCCAGCCGCAGACGATCTCCTCGCGGACCTTCTTCCTGAGCGGTCCGTCCGCCAGCTCGGCCAGCTGGGCGAAGGCGGCGTCGGTGTCCGGAGCATCCTGATGGCGGCGGAGCGCGGTGGTGGCGGCCATGGCCCTTCCCTTCCGTCGGGATTCCGGCACCGGCGCAGTCGCCGGGAACAGCGGCTTTTGCCGCCCCATTACCGGCTGCCGGCCAGTTTTTACTTTCCGGCTGAAACACTTGTTTCGCAAACCACCGGCGGGGTACCCGGACATACGAGCACCGCCCGGCGGCGAATCCTTCGGCTCACTGTCCACATTTTCTCACTTCGCCGCCCGGCGCACCGTGGGCGCCGCTTTCCGCCGACGTTCACAGGGCGGGTGCGGCGTATGCGCCCTGGCAGCACTGCGCTCAGCCCCCGGTACGGCCCGGAAATCCACGCTCCGCCGAATGTGTGACACGTGTCGTTTCCGGTATTGGCGGGTACCCGGCCGACATGACCAGCTATGAGTCCCTGGCGGCTCCCAACCGCGATCTGCTCGTCGGCATCGGTCCGTTCGTCGTCGGCATCGCCGTCGTGCTCCTGCTCATCGGTGCCGTGGCCCTCGGCCTGCGGCGCAAGCGGTCGCGGCCGGCCTCCCCCGAAGAACAGCCCAAGGTGCCCAAGGACCCGCGCGGATACGAAACGGGAATGCGCACGGGCGATGAGGTCACGCCGGACGGTCACCGCCGTACTCCGTACGAGTTCGACGGCACCCGCGGCACCCGCCCCGACGAGGAAGGCAAAAAGCCGGGGAAATGGCAGGAGGGCCACAGCGGCTCCTTCGGTAACGGCTGAGGTCCGGGGCGGGCGACGCCGGGCCGCCGCCCGCCCGTGAAGCGACCGGGCGCGGAGAACGCGACCGGCCGCATTTCGGCATGCCCATTTCCGCCCGCACGCCCTCGTCCGCCTGATCCGCCGAACGACTGAACAACGGGCCGCGAGGTCGCGGTCCGGATTGTCTCCGACCCGTACCGGTTAGCCATGCAAGGAAGTCATGAGCGGCGGCCGGGCCACGGGCCCCGGAGGGAGTTCGGTGCAGGTGTTCACCGCCCTTGACCGGCGGCTTCCCCTCGCCGAGGGAGCCAAGGCTCTGCTCCGCAAGGCATTCCCCGACCACTGGTCCTTCCTGCTCGGGGAAATCGCGCTCTACAGCTTTGTCGTGCTGGTGATCACCGGCACCTATCTGACGCTGTTCTTCGACCCGAGCATGGCGGAAACCGTCTACCACGGCCGGCACCTTCCGCTGGACGGCACGCGGATGTCGCATGCGTACGCCTCCACCCTCGACATCAGTTTCGAGGTGCGCGGCGGGCTGCTCATCCGGCAGATTCATCACTGGGCGTCCCTGGTCTTCCTGGCCGCGATCGGCACCCATCTGTTCCGGGTCTTTTTCACCGGGGCCTTCCGGCGGCCGCGCGAGCTGAACTGGATGGTCGGCGTCACGCTTTTCATGCTGGCGATGCTGGAGGGCTTCGCCGGTTACTCCCTCCCGGACGATTCGCTCTCCGGGACCGGTCTGCGCACCGCCAATGCCATCGTGACCTCCATTCCCCTCGTCGGCAGCTATCTCAATTTCTTCCTCTGGGACGGGTCGTATCCCGGAACGGCCATCATTCCGCGCCTTTACGTGCTGCACATCCTGCTCATCCCGGGAATCATCATCGCGCTGGTCAGCCTGCACCTGTTGCTCGTGGTGGTCCTGAAACACACGCACTGGAACAAGCCCGGCCACACCAACAGGAACGTCGTCGGACAGCCGATGGTGCCGCACTTCACCGTGAAAACCACAGGCTACTTCCTGCTGATTTTCGGCGTACTGACCTTCCTCGGCGCGCTGGCGCAAATCAATCCGGTCTGGGCTTACGGTCCGTACCGCCCGGATCAGGTGTCCACCGGCGTTCAGCCCGACTGGTACGTGGGATTCCTGGAGGGCGGCCTGCGGCTCATGCCGCCTTTCGAGACGAACCTCTGGGGCCACACGGTCATGTGGAACGTCTTCATTCCCACACTCGTGCTCCCGGGCCTGCTTTTCACCTCGCTGTACGTCTATCCCTTCTTCGAGCGCTGGGTCACCGGGGACCGCGCCGAGCACCATCTGTGCGACCGGCCGCGGAACCGCCCCACCCGTACGGCGCTCGGCGTGGCCGCGCTCGTCTTCTATGCCGTACTGCTGCTGGCAGGCGGCAACGACGTCATCGCCTACTCCTTCCGGATCTCGGTCGACGCGCTCACGTGGGTGCTGCGGATCGCCCTCGTCCTCGGCCCGGTCGTCGCCTTCTGGCTCACCAAGCGGCTCTGCCTCGCCCTGCAGGCGGCGGACCGGGAGCTGCTGACGGAGGGCGAGGAGACCGGCGAGGTGACCCAGAGCGTCTACGGGGCGCTGGGCGAGGGGCACACCGGTATCTCCGCCGAGCGGAAGTACGTCATCCTCGTCCGCGACGTACCCGAGCCGCTGCCCCGCCCGGCGGCCGGGCTCACCTCACGCGGGCAGCGGCTGCGGATCGCGCTGAACGGCTGGTACTACCGCGATCATGTGCCGCTGCCGGCCGACCCGGAGCAGCGCCGCGAGATCACCGAGCGCACCGCGAGCCCGGACCGCGAGCCGGCGAAGGCGCCGGACACCGCTCAGTAAGACGTCGTTTCTTATGGCGTGATCGTTCGTTGATTCGTGCATGACGGATCTTGTGAAGCGCCTGGTGCCGGACGAGTTGTGGGTGCTGGACGTAGACCGCCGGGCCGTCGCCGATGCCGGCCTCCAGCTGCCAGTCCGCCGCGGGCAGCCGCGTCTCCAGTCGGCGTTGCCGTTCCCGCTATCGAGCACCCCCCGGCCACGCCGCGCCGGATAGAACTCAAGTTAGACGCGGGTCCAGGCCGAGCTGTTCCGGGAGGCCGAGGTGGTCGCGCAGCGTCGCGCCCTCGTAGTCGTCGGGGCGTAGGCCGCGCTGACGCAGGACAGGTACGACCTGGTCCACGAAGGCGTCCATCCCGTCGTGCAGGTCATCGATGACGACGGAGAAGCCATCGGCGGCACCTGCCTCCATCCATTCCTGCAGCGTGTCGGCGATCTGTTCGGCGGTTCCGACCAGGGAGGGAGCTTGGTCGAGCACCCCGTGGCCGAGGATTTCGTGGGGTGTCCGCCCTTGGCGAGCGAGCTCGAGGGCGTGGACTGCTTGAGCAGCTCCAGGATGGGGGCGCAGGGCCGCGACCTGGGCGCTGGTGAGTGGCTTGTCACGATCGGCTGGGTCCAGGCGCAGTCCGAGGATGGCCGACAGGTGAGCCAAGCGCTTCTCGATCCCAGCAGCTTCCTCCAGCACCATGCGCCGCTCGACAGCCTCCTGCAGGGTGGTGCCGACGGTGAGGGCGAAGAAGGAGAGGAACTTCACCTCGTCCGCTTCCCGGCCGGCTTCCACAGTCATCGATCGCATCATGTCGCGTTGGGCCTTGGCCTCTTCCATGGAGGAGGGGTGGGCGATGATGCCGTTGGCGTACATGCTGGCGGCCTGCACACCGAGACCGCTGGCGAAAGGCATGAAGATCACCGGTTGCCCCTGCTCGGACGGCGGGATCTGCAGTGGCCCACGTGATCCGACGTGACGACCCTGCATATTGATGGGGCGGATGTGTGAGGTGTCAGCGAACCGTCCGGTGGCCTTGTCGGGGGTGCCCGCGGCTCTGCCCCAGCTTCCCCACAGCGCCTGAGTGATCTGGATGGCCTCATTGAAGCGTTCGTACTTCTCTGTACGCGACGGAACGGGGCGTCCGTAGTTGGCGAAGGCCTCCGGTTCGTAGCTGGGGATGGCCTGCCAGCCGGCGCGACCATGACTCATCACGTCCAGCGCCCTGAGTTGTCGGGCAAGTGTGTACGGCTCGACGAAAGAGGTCGACAACGTGGTGACCAGGCCGATTCGTCGTGTGGCGGGGGCAATCGCAGCCAGTGTCATGGTCGGCTCCATCGTCACGATGGGCGGTCGCGACTCGAGGTCCCCCCAGATGAAGACCCGGTCGGGGAAGAAGAGGTAGTCCAGTCCGCCGCGTTCGGCGGTCTGAGCGGCGCGCACGAAGGCCGTCACGTCGGTGTAGGCATTCGGATCAGCCGCCGGCATCCGCCACGCTCCTGGGTGGTTGCCGTGCATCTCTCCCAGTACCGCTCCGAGCAGGAACGAGCTCTTACTCATAACAGTCATGTCCTTACGTCGTAGGTGATCGACCCGGGCGGGTCGCGACGGTGAACGTGCGAGCGGCAAGTTCGCCGCCTTGCGGAAGATGCGCCCGCTTGACTGCAGCGGCGACAAGGACGCGAGTGCTGCCGCCGGCTACGCCGCACGAGGATTCCGTGCAGTCCGTCTGAGGATCGGCGAGGGCTCACTGCCCCATCGGTGCCGCCGCCGCTGCGGCGGCCTTTCATGTGCATGTGGTCGGCGACAACCTCGGGCGAATATCGCCGTAGCCGAGGGGATCGACCTGGGGCGCGAGCCACCCGTATGCGCTGCCGCCCAGGCCGTTGGAGACGATGGCAGCCAAGCGCATCTGCTTGCGGGGCACCGGTCTACTTCCGTTCGTGGTGGAGTGCGCCGACGTGGCGGTCGTGATACGTCAGCGGAGCGGCATCGTCGTCGCGTCGGTGGTCGACGACCTCGAACAGGACCAGTTCGTGGTCGCCCGCCGGGATGTGCCGGTAGGGCCGGACGATCAGCGTGGCCGCCGCCCGGGGCAGGGTGCGCGCCTGGGCGGTGGCGCGGTCCAGGGCGATGCCGTCGAGCCGGGCGGGCCCCGACCTGCGCAGCTGTGGCACCAGGGCCGCATGGGGCTCGCCCAGGATCGTGATGCCCAGTTCCTGCGCCTGCCGTAGCTGTGGCCAGGTGGTCGAGGTGTGGGTGAACGCCAGGGAGACCAGCGGCGGGTCGAGGGAAACGCTGGTGAAGGAGTTGGCAAGCATGGCTTCGTCGTGGCCGTCCACCTCGGCGGCGATCAGTGCCAGTCCGGTGGGGTAGGCGGCGAAGGTGTGACGTACGTCGGCGAGCGGTGGGGTCTGCATCGAGCTTCTCTTCTGGTGCGCGCTGGAATACATGAAGCGGACCGTGCGGCACGGTTCGAGGACGCGGTGCCGCTTCTGTCTTCTGTGCGGCCCCGGCCGGCAAGAGGGCCGGGGCAGCGGCCGGCCCGGCGTGGGGCCGCCGGAGACGTCGCCGGTCGCCGGGCGTGCGTCTGCCGGTGGAGGGGCTACTGCTGGTCGAGGACGCCGGGGGTGTCGTGCAGGACGACGCTCTCGTGCAGCGGGACGCGGCCCATGCCGATGTTGTGCATCGGGGAGGTGCGGTCGTCGGTGCCGAAGGAGATGCCGAACAGCAGCTTGAGGTCCTCGGGCACGCCCAGGGTCTGGCGGACGGTGTCGGCGTACATGCCCAGGATGGTCTGGGGGATGCCGCGGTATCCGCGGGCGGTCAGGGAGAGCAGGAAGTTCTGGGCGTACATGCCGAGGTCGCCGGCCGTCCGTACGCCGTCGCCGAGCATCGGCATGAACAGCAGGGCGACATGGGGGGCGTCGTAGAAGCGCAGGTTCTCGCGGATCACTTCCTTCCTGCCCTCATGGTCCGCGCGCGCTATGCCCCGGGTTCCGTAGAGCTTCGCGCCGTGCTGGAAGGACCGTTCGAGGTGGATGCCCTGGCCGTAGTCGGCGGTGAAATCGAGGGAGGGCCGGTCCTCCTCGTAGGCCTTGAGCAGTTCCTTGCTCAGGGCGTCCCGCGCCGCGCCGGAGACGACGTGCACCGTCCACGGCTGGGTGTTGCTGTTGGAGGGGGCGGTCTGCGCGTCCTCCAGCACACCGCGGATGTCCGCGGCGGGCAGCGGGGTGGGCTGGAACTGCCGGGGGGAGTACCTGGCACGCGCGAGGTCGGTGAAGAACGAAGCCTTGGGGGTGGACAAAACATTCCTTTCGAGGGTGTTCACTTGCCCTGGTCGCGGCCTTGCCGCACGGCTGCGGAGTGCAGCGCCAGGGCCTGGGCCGGGGGTCAGTGGTGGAGGGAGCGGTTGAGCTCGACTGCCTCGTCCGGCGCGGGCACGGTGGGGAGAGCGGCGGGACGCTTCATCTGCCGGTCGCGGTTGTGCGAGGCCTCGTCCCGGCCGGCCGCTGCGAGGGCCGGTGCCAGGTCCTTCAGGATCGGCTCGGTGCAGTAGGCGGGCGTCATCGGCTGCCGGCGCCAGGAGTCGGCCGGCACGCCGGTGTCATAGGCGTCGAGGCCGCTGTCGTCCACCAGGCGCATGCCCGGCCGTCGTGCTTTCTCGCAGTCGGCGGCGACCGGGAGCGCGCGATGCGGCCCCGGGGGCCGGCGTCGTCCCGATCACCCCTTTTCCGATAATGGTAAGTTTCATGCTTTGTCCCTCCAGGGGGTGCGCCGTGTCACGGAGGCAGAGCGGTGAGGTGTGACAACCGTTGCGGGCACACCCGCAGAGGCGGCCAGGACGTTCCCGGCGAGGGCGAGTGGTTGGCAGAAGTCCGCCGGCGGGACCGGGCCGGTGGTCTACTCCGCGTCGTCGGGCTGGCGGTATCCGTTTTCGACGAGCCCGCGCAACCGCCCGAGCGACTCTGCGTCGGTGGCGTCGGTGCCCATCAGCCAGGCGACGGAGGACGCCGCGAGAAACAGATCGAAGCCCGTCACCGAGGGGCGTACCTGCCCCGCGCGCTGTGCGGCCCGCACGTACTCATCGGTGGTGGCGATGAGGTGGTCGCAGGGAAGGGTGAGCGGATTGCCCGGCTCCTGCGCCCTGGCGGCGGCGATGAGCGGTTCCGGCAGCCCGTTGAAGGCGCTGAAGTACTCCTCGACGGCCCGCAGCCACTGCCGCAACGCCTCGCCGGCATCGCCGAGCCGGGCGATTTCTTCCCGGCGGGCGACCAGCTCTTCCGAGCGCGTCTGCAGCACGGCCGCCAGCAGCGCCTCCCGGGTGGGGAAGTGCCGGTACAGCGTGCCGGGCCCGACGCCCGCCTCCTTGGCCACCGCCTCCAGGGACGTGCCGACCCCGTACTTCAGGAAGTGGCGCTGCGCCGCTTCGAGAAGGGCCGCCCGGTTACGCCGAACGTCCGCACGAGGCCTGCGGCCCGGACCCTCCACGCTCATACACTTCTCCCTGACCGCTGCGGTCCCTAGGCTCATACAAAACGGATGCTTCCTCCGTATGCATCAACATTAAAACGGAGGCAGCATCCGGTCAACCCGGTGCCTGGACCACGCAACAGCAAGCGGCCCAGGGCGACGTCCCGTGGACATGCCTGGCCGACCCGGAGAGCCACGATGATTCGTGTCGGTGAGAAGCAGCAACACGTGATGGTGAGCTTCAGGAGCGAGCGAGCACGCTCAGCCGCCGGAGTCTCGGCAGGTTGCAGCAACTCCGCGGAGCCGCTGGCCTTATGGCTCGGTTCACGTCCTTGTAGGTGTGAGTTCGGGTTAAGACCTCGTGCTTATGGCTGGCAGAGCGGCACGAGAGCCTCCCGGCATGAGTTACGACCTTGCTGTCTGGGAAGGCGAGAGGCTGGCGGACGACAAGACCGCCGCCCGGGTCTTCAGTGACCTGTACGACCGCTACATCGACGGCGAGATGGAGCCTCCGTCCGCACGCATCGCGGCCTACGTGGCCGCGCTGCTTGAGCGGTGGTGCGACCTCTCCGAGGACGAGGAGGACACCTCGCCCTGGTCGACCGGGCCGTTGATCGGCGAGGCCAGTGGTCCGCTGATCTACTTTCCCATGCGCTGGAGCATGGCCGAGGAGGCGTCCGCCTACGCTGCAGCCGTGGCGGAGTCCATGGGGCTGGTCTGCTTCGACGTGCAGCAGAACCGGCTCAGGCCGTGAGGAGAGGAGCCAGACGGCGGTAGCCGATGAGGGCTGCGGCTATGGCGACGAAGGCGAGGAAGTGTTCGGCTTTGCGTTCGTAGCGGCGGTGGAGCCTTCGGCTGCCGGCCAGCCAGGACACAGTTCTCTCGACCACCCAGCGGTGTCGGCCCAGCCGTTGAGAGGACTCGACGCCCTTGCGGGCGATGCGGGGGCGGATGCCGCGCTTGCGGCGCCAGCGACGCAGATGGTCGTAGTCGTAGCCCTTGTCCGCGTGCAGTTTCGCCGGGCGTCGGCGCCGGGGACCGCGGCGGGACCGGACAAGCGGGAGGCCACGCACGAGCGGCTCCAGACCTTGACTGTCGTGCATGTTCGCGCCGGAGATGCCCAGGGACAGTGGCAGTCCGTTCCGGTCACAGATCAGGTGGATCTTCGACCCCGGCTTCCCACGGTCGGTCGGATTCGGTCCCGTCAACGGCCCCCTTTTTCGGCCCGCAGACTGACCGAGTCGATCGCGCACCGCGACCAGTCCAGCTCCCCCCGCGCTCCGAGTTCGTCAAGGATCACCCGGTAGAGCCGGGCCCAGACTCGGTCCCGGCTCCACTGGGCGAACCTGCGGTAGACCGTGGGCCAGGCGGGACCGAACACCGGTGGGACCTGCCGCCACGTACAGCCCGAGGCCGCCACGAAGATGATTGCGGCCAGGGCTTCGCGGTCTCCCGCCCGGCGTCGGCCACCGCCCTGCGGACGTATCACCTCAGTCGGTGGCACCACCCTCCTGAACAGCACCCACAACTCGTCCGGCACCAGGCGCTTCACAAGATCCGTCATGCACGAATCAACGAACGATCACGCCATAAGAAACGAGGTCCAAGACCTGTCAGCGGTCGTTGAACTCGAAGACCATCCCGAAGGCGCCCGCGATCAGAACGCCGAAGCCGATGAGGAAGAGCCACAGCCCGAAGACGATGCCCAGGCCGGCGACCGCGGCGCCCAGCGCGGTCAGCGCCGGATAGCCGCTCTTGGGCGGGAAGAAGTCCAGCCGGCCCGCCCGGTCCATGATCTCCGCCCGCCGGTCGTCCTCCGGCCGCGCTCCCCTGCGCCGGTGGTTCATCGCGCAGAAGAAGGACACCACCGCGGCCATCATGCAGGACACGGTCAGCGCCGCCACGCCCGCCGGCTCCGGGCCGGAGGACAGCGCGTAGCCGAGTCCGACGACGAAGAAGAACCCCGCGACCCCGCCGAAAAGGTATGCCTCGGCCTTCATCGGCTCTGCTCTCCGTGGGTGTCGGGGGTCGGCTCCACCGACCCGTGCGCTCCGGAGGTCAGCCGGTACGCCTCGGGGTGGTGCAGGTCGAAGGCGGGCGAGTCCGAGCGGACGCGGGGCAGCGCATGGAAGTTGTGCCGGGGCGGCGGGCAGGAGGTGGCCCATTCCAGCGACCGGCCCCAGCCCCAGGGGTCGTCCACGCCGACCTTCGCCGCGTACTTGGTGGTCCGCCAGACGTTGTACAGGAACGGCAGCGTGGACAGCCCGAGGAGGAAGGAACCGAGGGAGGAGACGGTGTTGAGGGCGGTGAAGCCGTCGGCCGCGAGGTAGTCGGCGTACCGCCGGGGCATGCCGTTGGACCCCAGCCAGTGCTGGACGAGGAAGGTGAGCTGGAAGCCGACGAAGAGCGTCCAGAAGTGGATCTTCCCCAGCCGTTCGTCGAGCATCCGGCCGGTCAGCTTGGGCCACCAGAAGTAGAAGCCGCCGAACATCGCGAAGACCACCGTCCCGAACAGGACGTAGTGCAGATGGGCGACGATGAAGTACGAGTCGGTGACGTGGAAGTCCAGCGGCGGGGAGGCGATCAGGACCCCGCTCAGCCCGCCGAGCAGGAAGGTCACCAGGAAGCCGCCGGCCCACAGCATCGGCGTCTCGAAGGACAGCGAGCCCCGCCACATCGTGCCGATCCAGTTGAAGAACTTCACGCCGGTGGGCGCGGCGATCAGGAAGGACATCAGCGAGAAGAACGGCAGCAGCACCATGCCGGTGGCGAACATGTGGTGCGCCCAGACCACGGCCGAGAGCATCGTGATGGCGATGGTCGCGCCGACCATGCCGACGTAGCCGAAGACCGGTTTGCGGCTGAAGACCGGCACGATCTCGGTGATCACGCCGAAGAACGGCAGCGCCACGATGTAGACCTCGGGGTGCCCGAAGAACCAGAACAGGTGCTGCCACAGGATCGACCCGCCGAACGCCGCGTCGAAGACGTGCGCCCCGAATTTGCGGTCCGCGAGCAGCGCGAAGAGCGCGGCGGTGAGGACCGGGAAGGCCAGCAGGGCGAGGATCGAGGTGAAGAGGATGTTCCAGGTGAAGATCGGCATCCGGAACATCGTCATGCCGGGCGCCCGCAGGGTCATGATGGTCGCGACGAAGTTCACCGAGCCCAGCGTCGTACTGAGCCCGGACAGGATCAGCCCCATCGCCCACAGGTCGCCGCCCTCCCCCGGCGTGCGGACGGGCCCGTTGAGCGGCGCGTACGCGAACCAGCCGAAGGACGCCGCGCCCTGCGGGGTCAGGAAGCCGGCGACGACCATCAGGCCGCCGAAGAGGAACAGCCAGTACGTCAGCGCGTTCAGCCGGGGGAAGGCGACATCCGGGGCGCCGATCTGCAGCGGCATGACGGCGTTGGCGAAGCCGGCGAACATCGGCGTCGCGAAGAGCAGCATCATGATCGTGCCGTGGATGGTGAACAGCTGGTTGTACTGCTCCGCCGTGACCAGCTGCAGTCCGGGGCGGGCCAGTTCGGTCCGCATCAGCATGGCCAGCAACCCCGCGAACAGGAAGAACGCGAAGGCGGTCACCAGGTAGAGATTGCCGATCACCTTGTGGTCGGTGGTGGTCAGCCAGCCGCGGATCCGGCTGCCGGTCTCGATCCGGCGCCTCGCGGCGGCTGCCGCACGCGCCTGCCGCTCAACGTGGACCACCGATAGCCTCCGTCCGACCGGTCCGACATCCGCCAGCCTGACATCACCGGCGGCGTTTCCCGCGGTCCGCACCGCCCTGCGGCCGGCCGCCACCCGTAAGGAGCACCCGCGGTTCGGCTCCCGGTCGGGTCATCGGCACCCCTTGGTCACGTAATGATCGCGAGACGGGGTTTCGCTGCATGCGCGGACGCCGCGAGAATTACCTCGCGCACCATGCGCCACTCTTGCCCCCCACTTGATAAGAGGACATCCGCCCATGCCGCATCTGGACCGCCGCCGCTTCCTGCAACTCGCCGGAGGCACCGCGGCCTTCACCGCGCTCTCGGGCAGCATCGCCCGCGCCGCCGCGATCCCGGCCCAGCACCGCTCCGGCACCATCGACGACGTCGAACACATCGTCGTACTGATGCAGGAGAACCGGTCCTTCGACCACTACTTCGGCTCGCTCCGCGGCGTACGCGGCTTCGGCGACCCGCGCCCGGTGAACCTGGCGAGCGGCAAGTCGGTCTGGCACCAGCCGGACGGCACGAAGGAAGTCCTGCCGTTCCGCCCGGAGGCCGACAACCTCGGCCTGCAGTTCATCCAGGACCTCAACCACGACTGGGCCGGCAGCCACAAGGCCTGGAACGACGGCAAGTACGACCAGTGGATACCCGCCAAGTCGGCGACGACCATGGCGTATCTGACGCGCGAGGACATTCCGTTCCACTACGCGCTCGCCGACACCTTCACCATCTGCGACGCCTACCACTGCTCGCTGATCGGCTCCACCGACCCCAACCGCTACTACATGTGGACCGGGTACACCGGCAACGACGGCAGCGGCGGCGGCCCGGTGCTCGGCAACGAGGAGGCCGGGTACAGCTGGACCACCTACCCCGAGCGGCTGGAGAAGGCCGGCGTCTCCTGGAAGATCTACCAGGACATCGGCGACGGGCTCGACGCGGACGGCAAGTGGGGCTGGATCGACGACGCGTACCGGGGCACGTACGGCGACAACTCGCTGCTGTACTTCGACCAGTACCGCAACGCCAAGCCCGGCGACCCGCTGTACGACAAGGCGCGCACCGGCACGAACGTCAAGCAGGGCGACGGGCTGTTCGACCGGCTGAAGGCCGACGTCAAGGGCGGCAAGCTGCCCAAGATCTCCTGGATCGTGGCCCCCGAGGCGTTCACCGAGCACCCCAACTGGCCTGCGAATTACGGCGCTTGGTACGTCTCGCAGGTCCTGGACGCGCTCACCTCCGACCCGGAGGTGTGGAGCAAGACCGCCCTCTTCCTCACCTACGACGAGAACGACGGCTTCTTCGACCACGTCGTGCCGCCGTACCCGCCGTCCTCCGACTCCCAGGGCCGCTCCACCGTGGACGTCGGCCCGGACCTCTACAAGGGCGGCAAGGGCTATGCGGCGGGCCCGTACGGGCTGGGCCAGCGGGTGCCGATGCTGGTCCTCTCGCCCTGGAGCAAGGGCGGTTACGTCTGCTCCGAGACCTTCGACCACACCTCCGTCATCCGCTTCATGGAGCGCCGCTTCGGCGTCCACGAGCCGAACATCTCGCCCTGGCGGCGCGCCATCTGCGGCGACCTGACCTCGGCCTTCGACTTCGCGAAGCCGGACACCGCGGCCGTCTCCCTCCCGGACACCGAGGGCTACCGCCCGCCGGACGGCGACCGGCACGACGACTACGTCCCCAAGCCCCCGGCCAACCCCTCCCTCCCCCGCCAGGAGAAGGGCTCCCGCCCGTCCCGCGCGCTGCCCTACGCCCCGCACGTCGACGGCAAGGCCGACCCGGCAGCCGGGAAGTACACGCTCACCCTCGGCGGCGGCGACAAGACGGGCGCGGCCTTCTACGTGACCGCGGGGAACCGCGGCGACGGCCCCTGGACGTACACCGCCGCGGCCGGCAAGCCGGTCACCGACACCTGGAACACCGCCTACTCCAAGGGCGTCTACGACCTCTCGGTCTTCGGCCCGAACGGCTTCCTGCGCGTCTTCAAGGGGCCGGGCAGGACCGCGGGCCCGGAGGTGACGGCCCGCCACGACGGCACCACCGGCAATGTGAAGCTGACGTTCACCAACGCCGGCCGCTCCGACGTGGACCTCACGCTGGCCAACGCCTACGGCGGTCCCGACGAGACCTTCCGGGTGCGGGCCGGTGCCACGGTCACCCACACCGTCGACCTGCGTCCCAGTAAGCGCTGGTACGACCTGACGGTGACCTCCGAGGCCGACGCGGCGTTCCTGCGCCGCTTCGCCGGCCATGTCGAGACCGGCGAGGCGGGCGTGAGCGACCCGGCGATCCACACGGTCTGACGGCCTGACCGAGACGCGGCGGTGGCGCTAGTGCCAAAGGGACTGCGCCACCGCCGCGCCCACGAACGCGGCGCCGAGGCCCGCCACCACGCTCGCCGCCGCGTTGGCCACGGCGAAGAAGCGCGCGCCGCCCTCGGCCAGCCGCAGCGTCTCGTACGAGAACGTCGAGTACGTGGTCAGCGCGCCGCACAGGCCGGTACCGAGCAGCAGCTGTACTTGAGAGGAGACGGCGCCGGCGGTGACCGCGCCGGTCAGCAGGCCCAGTACCAGGCAGCCGACGACGTTGACGGTGAACGTGCCCCAGGGGAACACCGTGTCGTGGCGGGACTGGACGGCCCGGTCGGTGAGGTAGCGCAGCGGGGCACCGACCATCGCCCCGGCGATCACGAGCAGCCAGTTCACCGCGTACGGCCCCCTTCTCCGCGCCGGCCGCCCCGGAGGACGCGGCGGGTGCCGGTCGCGGCGGCCCACACCGCGGCCAGCGCGGTGAGCAGGGTCAGCGCCAGGTACGCCAGGCCGGTGGCGGCCGCTCCGTTCCGGAGCAGGCGCTGGATGTCCACGGCGTACGTGGAGAAGGTCGTGAAGCCGCCGAGCACGCCGGTGCCGAGGAAGGGCCGGACGAGGTAGTGCGGTGACCGGGCCCCGCCGAGCACGGCCATGAGGACGCCGATGAGAGCGCAGCCGAGCACATTGACGGCGAGTGTCGTCCACGGGAAGGCGCCGGGCGGCGTGGGCCACAGGAGCGAGGCGCCGTAGCGCGCCGCGGCCCCGACGCCGCCGCCGAGTGCGATGGCAGCGACGACGGGTCTTTGGCGTTCCGGCCGTGCGGCGGGCGGCGGGGGGTGGTGCAGATCGACATCGGAGTCGACCGGTTCGTTCAGCATGGAGGGGTGGGCCTCTGACACGTGCGCGCTCTCAAACGTCCGTCCGCCACGGGTGTGGCGGACGGACGTGACTGTAGAGGAGGGGAAGCCGCCCTACTGCATCGGGAAGATGTCCCCGCTGCCCATGCTCGACTCCTGCTCCGCCTGGCTCTCCAGCTTGCGGGCCTTCTCCTCGAGCCGCTTGCGGTCCTGCGGGTCGTTGGTCCGTTCGGCGGCCTGGGACAGCTCCTTGGCCTTCTCCCGCATCTGCCGGATCCGGCCGCCGACCTCACCGTCCATGCCCATGATCACTCCTTGCGCGTCCGAGACACCACGTCCGAGACACCCGTCCCAGTAGTCGGGCGGGCCCTCCCAGCGAACCAGCTCTCCGCGCCGTCCGCATCCGGAGGGCCGGCCACATCCCGGCGGCGTCAGCCCGGCCAGGTCCCGGTCATGCGCCGCGTGGCGGTGGCGCCGCTGCGGTCCATGGCGGCCTTGACGACGGCGAAGATGGCGCCCTGCAGCGCCGCTGCCAGCAGCACTTCCTTCCAGGTGCGGTCCTCGTCTCTGGCGTTCGGGGTGTCCTCCTCGTGCCCGATCCGCTTCCACGCCTGCTTGAACAGCGCCCCGGCGATCATGCCGCTGACGGCGCCCAGCGCGATCCCGACGGGCGTGTACGCGATCTTCGCTGCGTTCATCGGCTCCTCCTGCCACGGGTGCTGCAACGGGCGGCCCCCTGGAGGCGACGAACGCTCTGCGCGGCCTTGCCGCCCTGCTGACGCCGGCGCACCTGCAGCCAGACGAGGACCGCGGCGGCGGCCACGACCAGCGCCGGGAGGGGCCCCTTCTGCGCCGCGTGGGCGGTGCTGTCCTGGAGCCGGGCCCGCGAGTGGCCGACGGCGTCCTGCACCTTGGCCCTGGCGTCCTCGGCCGTCTCCTGTGCCTTCGCCTTGGCGTCGCCGGCCTTCTCCTTGGCGCGCGCCTTCACGTCCGCCTTGGCGGCCAGCTCCTCGACGGTCCGGCCCAGCTCCTCGCGGGTGTGCTCCACCCGCTCCCGCAGCTGCTCCGGGGTGGGGGAATCGGACGCATGCCTGTTCTTGGGTTCAGCGGTCATGGTGGGCCTTCTCCTTCACCTCGGCGACATCGGCCTTGACGCCGGCGATCGCCTGCTCGGGCGTCGGCGGGGTCGCCTTGGCGATCTCCTTCTTGCCGACCAGCGCCAGGATTCCGGCGAGCGCGAGCAGCGCGCCGGTGATGATCAGGGCCGATGCCCAGACCGGCAGTACCAGCGCGAGGGCGGCGATCACGGCGACCACCAGGGCTTCCAGCCCGAGGAAGCCGAGCATGCCGGCGCCGCCGAACAGCCCGCCGCCGAGCCCGAACCGCTTGCCCTTGCGCGTCATCTCCGCCTGCGCCAGCTGCAGTTCCTCGCGTACCAGCTGCGAGACCTGCTGCGAGGCGCGGGAGACCAGCTCGCCCACCGACTCCTCGGTGTGCTGCGGCCGCTGCGCCGTGGCCGGATACGTGGGCGGCGTGCCGCGTGCCGCCGTCCGCTCCCCGGCGGACCGCGTCGTCCCGGAAGTGCTCGTCACCGTTTTCTCAGCAGTACTCATCACCGATCATCTGCCTTTCCGTGGCCGCGTCCGGTGCGGATCACGCTTCGTCGGGGGTCTCGGCCCGCCGGCGTTCCTCCTCGCTCCACTTCGTCGTGTCGCGCGGCTCCACGTACGGCTCCTCGTGGTCGGGATGGCCACCGGCCGCCGCCCGTTCACGCGCCAGTTCGGCGTCGAATTCCAGGCCGAGCAGGATGGCCAGATTGGTGATCCACAGCCAGACGAGAAAGACGATCACGCCGGCGAGGGTCCCGTACGTCTTGTTGTAGGAGGCGAAGTTCCCCACGTACACCGCGAAGCCGGCGGAGGCGAGCAGCCAGATGACCAGGGCCAGGAAGCTGCCCGGGGTCACCCACCGTATGCCGCGGCCCTTGGCGTTGGGCGCGCCCCAGTAAAGGAACGCGATCATGGTCGTGACCAGGATCACGAGGACCGGCCACTTGGCGATCGCCCAGACCGTCAGCGCGGTGTCGCCGACGCCCAGCGCCGAGCCCACCTGCTGCGCGAGCCCGCCCGTGAACACCACGATGAGCGCGCTGACGACGGCCAGCAACATGAGCACCGCCGTCAGGGCGAGCCGCAGCGGCAGCACTTTCCATATCGGGCGGCCCTCGGCGACGTCGTAGACGACGTTGGAGCTGCGGATGAACGCCGCGACGTACCCCGAGGCGGTCCACAGGGCGACCAGCAGGCCGACGACCGCCACCAGCGAGCCGATGCCCGCGTTGCCCTGCAGCTGCTCCACGGCGTTGATGAGCACCTGCCGGACGGAACCGGGCGCCAGCTGCTGAATGGTGTCCATCGTCTGCCGGACGGCCGACTCGCCCGCGATGCCCAGCAGGGAGACCAGGACGAGCATCGCCGGGAACAGCGAGAGCACGCCGTAGTACGTCAGCGCCGCCGCCCGGTCGGCCAGCTCGTCGTCCTTGAATTCCTTGACCGTGCCGCGCAGCACGGCCCACCAGGATTTCTTCGGCAGTTCGGTCGGCTCGTCGGGCGCCTTGCGCGAGGCCGGTTCCGGGCGCGAGGCCGGTTCCGCACCTGCTTCCTGCCGCGCCTCCGGTATCCGGGCCGTCGGTTCCCCGGAGCCCGCACCGGCGCGGCGAGCGGGGCCCTCCCGGCCCCCCGGTCGCGTTGTCCGTGCCATACGTCGTGGGTTACCGCCCGCCCCGAACCGAAACGGATTCCGCGCCGCGGTCTACGCACCGGGTATTTCACCGGCAAACGGCCTGGGGCGGGCGGGAAAGCGCTGCTCAGCCGACCTGCTGCCCGGTGGCGGGCCGTGCCGCGGCCGCTACCGTGAAAGTGGCCTTCGCCGTGGCCCCGTTCACCGTGACGGCCAGTGTGGCCGTGCCCGCGCGCAGGGCGGTGAGCCGCCCCGTCGCCGGGTCGTAGGCCGCCACATGGCGCCGCTTGGCATCGGACGGATCACCGAGGTACAGGTTCGGCGAGCCGGTCCAGTCCGCGCTGAGCGGGAAGCCGACCGGTACGCGGCGCGCGCCCGGCCCCTCGCCCTGCAGCACGGTCGCCCGTACCGCGTCGGAACTCCCCACGGGCAGCTGGGCCGGAGCGGTGAGCGTGAGGCCGTCCACGTGGGCGCGTGTCTGGACGGAGACCCAGTCCGGGCCGCCCTCCCACGGCCGGGCCCGGTTCCGTTCCCGGTCCTCCTCCGGCACCCGGTCCACGCCGACCATCGACCAGCCCGTGAACCCGCCTTCGCCGGCCGGTGCCGCGGGCGTCTTCCCCGAGTTGCCGTTGATCAGGTACGGCACGCCGTCCACGTGCGAGGCGGCGAAGACCCCGACGTGGGAGCCGATGAGCGCCGCGCCCTTGCCGGTCGTGCGCCGGAAGTCGGCGAGCCAGTTCTCCAGCAGTGCCGCCTCCTTGCGGTCGCCGAGCTGACTTCCCTGCTGCGGGGTGGGGTCACGCGGCGGTACGTGTTCGATGACCATGACCGAGCCGATACGGGGATCGCGCGCCGCCCGGTCGAGCTGTGCGCGCAACTCCTTGATCTGCGCGAACCCGCCGCCGCGCAGCCGGAGGCCGGAGGTGTCCAGGGTGACGAAGCGGGTCCCGCGGTGGTCGAAGGTCCGCTGCGCCGCGCCGAATTCGGCGGTGAAGTTGGCGATGCTGCCGCCCATCACCTCGTGGTTGCCCGGCACGTAGTACCAGGGCAGCGCGTCGCCCAGCTCCTCCTCCAGGATCTTGCGGGCGAACCGCAGGTCCTCGGGCGAGCCCTCGTCGACCAGGTCGCCGTTGATGACCAGGAAGTCGGGGCGGGCGGCCTTGATCTCCCGCAGGGTGCGCCGCGCCTGGGCGACGATCGGACTGTCCGGGGCGCGGGCCACGAATTGCGCGTCGGACATCACCGCGAACCGCCAGTCCCGGCCCTCGGTCTCCGCGGCCGGGTCGATGAGCGGGTCCGGCCCGGCGGGCTCGGCCGGCAGCTCTACGGACGGCGGGACCTGCGCGGTGAGATCGTCGAGGGCGATCTCACCGGTGTACTGGCGGTCGGCGCCGGTCTCCGCGAGGTAGAAGCGGTGCACTTGCAGCGGGTGGGCGACGCCCGCCGGTACCGCGAAGTCGACATGTCGCCATCCGGTCCAGGTGACGTACGGGCCGCGCAGCAGGACGTCCGAGCCCGCCGCGTCCTTGAGATGGAGGGTCGGCCAGGCGCCGCGCCCATCGCCCTTGATCCAGAGCCCGAAGGACTGCGCCTGCCCGTCGACGGCGATCCGCTGCGGCGGCGTGGCGTACGCGGCGCGGGTGGCGGTCGACTTGGTGAAGTCGTACGTCATCTTCAGGCCGGTGCCGGTGTGCCCGTCCGGGGTGGCGGCGAGCGAACCGGCGGCGCGGGCCTGGCTGAACTTCCAGTCGGCGGCGTCGTCGAAGGACGCCAGCAACTTCTCCGTCAGGCCGACGGTGACCGCCAGTACCGTACTGCGGCCCGCGACGGTGGCCTTGACCTGCCCGGCGACCCGCGCGCCACGCGCCTTCACGGTGAACGTCCCGGTCTTGGCATCCGGCGTGATGGCGAAGAGGGACCGGTCGTAATCGAGCGTGACATCGGCGGGCTCGACGGGCGCGCTGCTGCCGTGCGCGTCCAGCCCCACCAGCCCGAAGTGCCCGGTGGCGCGCTCGTCGGCGAGCCCGACCGTCCGGGTGGTCGACACGACCCGGTCGAGATCGTCCAGGACGGTCAGCCGGACACTGCCGCGCGCCGCACCGCGCTGTGCGGTGACCTCGGTACTGCCACTCCGCCCGGCCGTGAAGACACCGTCCGCACTCACCTCGCCGACGTGGGAGCCGGACGACCGCCACCGCGGCGCGCCCTGCGCCGGGCCGTACGTCTCGTCGTGTCCGGCGGCCGTCAGACGGCGCGTCAGCCCGGGGAAGACCCGCTCCGGGTGCCCGCCCCGTACGGGGTCCACGCCCGGCGCGCCGCCGGGGTCCATGGCGGTCTCCACCCAGAAGCCGGTCAGCTCGCCGCTGCCGTCGGGCGCGGTGAAGGCCAGGCCGTTGGGCACCGTGCGCTCGCTGCCGTCGGACGGGCTGTTCTCCACCTGTACCGTGTCGCTGCCCGGCTCCCGGGCGACCAGCGAGGAGGAGCCGCCGCCGTCGAGGTTGAGAGCACTGTAGGAGCCGGCCCGCTGCATCATGAGGCCGAGTTCGGTGAGGGTGACGCCGCCGCTGTCGGCCTGCCGGCCGTCGACGGTCATGATCTGCATGGTGCGGCCGTCCTTGGAGAAGCCGACGGCGGTACGCGGCGCCGCGGTGTTGTTGCCCTCGCCCTCGTGGCCGACCGGCTGCCCGTCGACGACGAGGAGTTCGCGGCCGCCGACGGCAGTGCGCGGCACCGGTCCGCTGTCCGTGCGCGGCCGGTACTCCATGCCGACCGGGTCGCCGACCGCGAGCCCGGCGAGCCGGTCCGCGCCCTGGTCACGGCCGATCAGTACGGTACTGCCGGCCGGAATCGGGCCCTTGCCGGGCTCGGCGCGCACGGCGGTGACCCTGCCGTCGGCCACGGTCACCTCGACAGCGCGCCGCGCGCCGTCCACGGTGAGCGCGCGGTCCGCCTCGCCCCACCGGTCGGTGTAGGCGCCGATGCCGTCGGCCGGGACGTTGGCGGCGTTGAGGGCGCCGAGCGGGTGGGTGCCGTCCGGGAGGGTCAGGGTGCCGTCGAAGTAGAGCTGGAGGACGCGGCCGGCGTCCGCCGGGCCGATGCCGACGGCGCGATGGCTACCGGCGGCGGGCGAATGCGTCGGGCGGCCGTCGGCGATGCCGGGGCCGAGCGGGGCGCCGGTCTGGTTGATGTCGAAGAAGTCGCCGTTGATCGCGGCGACGGTACGGCGTCCGGGCCCGGCGTCGTGCGCGGCGGCGAGTTGCGACACCGACGCGCGCGCGGCGACCTTTCCGGGCGACAGATAGTCGGCCGTGGCGCCCGCGGTCAGATCGACGGAGAGCGAGTCGACGCGGAGCCATTTGTCGGACTCCAGCCGGTCGTACGACGACAGCCGGACGCCGGGGGCGACGGGCCGGGCGGTGCGGGCGGTCTCCAGCCCGTCGCCGTCGGCGACGGACGTGGGCGAGGGGGCTCCGGTCGCGGCCGGTGGCGCGATGGGCCGGAGCATTTCGGCGGAAGTACGGGGCAGCGGTTCGGGCGGCGCAGCGGCGACGGCCGGGACGGCGGCGCCCAGCAGCAGCGCGGAGACTGCTGCGAGCACCGCCGCGGGTCTCACGGACACAACAGGGAGCACGGCAACTCCTGTGGACGGACGGCACGTGCGCTCTGCACGCACTCAACCGCCCAGCATCCCGGTGCGGCTGACGCCCCACCAGAGGCCCGGCTTCAGCAGCCCGCTCCCGCGCGCTCTTACCGACTCTCAGACGCCGACGTGGGGTTGGGCCGGGCCGAGGAAGTGCACGGCGGTCCGGTCGGCGTGCGGGGTGAGCAGGGTCTGGAGTTCGTCCGCCGCGGTCTTCAGGAGGTGGCCGTCGCGGGTGGCGTGGAGGGTTTCGAGGGCGAAGGCGACATGGGTCGAATCCTCGGTGACGCGAGTGCGGTGGGCGTCGCGGTGGTTCCAGTGGCGGGTCAGGACGCCGGTGGTGTCGGCGTAGATGATCTCGCCGGGCTTGGGGGTCTCCACGGTGTCGGGCTCGCCGAGCGGGGTGAAGGACTCGCTGCCTTCCGCGTACCGGATCTCGACGTCACCGGTGACCTGACCGAGGTCGAAGGCGCCGGCGGGCAGCCCGTGGCGCACGGAGACGGCGTTGTAGGAGTCGACGGCCGGGTTGATGCGCGGCAGGGTGCCCTTCTTGGCCATGCGGCGGCCGAGTGCGTCGACGCTGGGGCGGATGCGGCGCGGGTTGGTACCGAAGGAGCGGTAGGCGGTGTGCCACGCCTCGATACGGGGGTCGGTCTCGTCGGCGGGCTGCCAGGCACCGTCGGCGAGCTGCTGCTCCAGGTCCCCCAGGGCGGCGGTGGTCTCGGGCCAGGGCTCGTGCCCGCGCAGTCCGGCGGCGGTGACCAGGGCGATGAGCGTGTCGGGGAAGGCGTCGGCGACGGCGGGGGCGATGCGGAAGGCGGGCATGGGCGGGATTCTGCTTCCTGTGCAAGTGCGGATGCGGGTGCGGGCGGTCAGGGCTTCCAGGGACCGATGCGGTCCAGGCGGCGCAGCTGCTGGCGCGCGGTGGGTACGTCCAGGCCCCGGCCGCGCTCGCTCAGCCGGTCCGCGACGGCGGCGCGCTGCTCGACGGGCTTGTGGTCGTCGTACTTGAACTTGGCCCGCACGTCGGTGACTTCGAGGCGCAGCCCGCGGATGCCGGGCAGCATCCGGCCGTACGGCGGCTGGTCGACGGCGACCGGGCCGTGATCACCGTCGGGCTGGAAGTGGGCGAGCTGACGGCGCAGCAGTTCCGCCTTGGCTTCCGGGTCGTCGATGATGTGCGCGCGGCAGGCGAACTGAACGGCCGCGTAGTAGCTGGTGGGCACGCCGTCGGTGGGCGGAACGTCGGGCTTGGCGCGCCAGGGGCCGGGGATGAAGGCGTAATCGCCGATGACGGTGAAGGTGACGTTCGGGTCCTGCTCGATCGCCTGCCAGACCGGGTTGGGCCGGGCGAGGTGGATCAGCAGGTGGTTGCCGTCGGTGGTGAAGTGGGTGGGGACGACGGCGGGCGGCCGGCCGGGCAGGCCGTTGACGCTCAGCTGACCGAAGTCATGGCCTTCGGCGATCCAGGACTGCCATTCGGCATCGTCCAGCGTGGCGTCCCAGGGCTGGATGAACATGCGGTTCTCCTTGGCGGCGGTGCTGCGGTACGGCGGTACGGCGGTTCAGGTCAGGGCGAGGAGGCTGACGGCCACGGCGGCGGTGCCGAGGCCGACGAGCTGGCCGCGGTGGATGCGTTCCGCGAGGACACCACGCGCGAGCAGGACCGTACCGGCCGGGTACAGGGCGGTGATCACGGCGACGACGGTGAGGTCGCCGCTGCGGGCGGCGAGCAGGAACAGCAGGTTCGCCACCGAGTCCAGCACACCGGCGGCGGCCGAGATCGCGTACGCGGGCTTCTCCGTGCCGAGCCTGCGGTACATCACTCCCGCCGCGGCCAGGGTGACCGCCGAGGAGACCGCCCGGCCCACGATCAGCGGACCCACCCCGCTGTCGGAAGGCGCCTGGTGCAGAAAGACCAGCTGAAGGGCGATGGCGGCGCCCGCGCCGAAGGCCAGTAGCAGCGCCGTACGGGAAGGCCGCACGGAACCGGCGCCGTGCCCGGCGCTGACCAGGACGACCGCGACGAGCGCGAGCGGCAGGCCGATCAGCCCGGCGAGCGCCAGCTGCTCGCCCTGCAGCAGTCCCACACCCACCGGGAGCGCGGCGGAGACCAGCGCGGTCACCGGCGACAGCACGTTCATCGGGCCGATCGCCAGAGTCTTGTACAGCAGCGCGAACGCGGTGGCCGAGGCGACACCGGAGGCGGCGCCCCAGCCGAGGGTGGCGGCGTCGAACGAGGCGCCGAGCACCGGCCACAGCAGCAGTTCGACCGCGAGCGAGGCCGGCGCCGCGACCGTCACGGTACGCAGCACATGCGCCTTGCGGGCGCCGAGACCGCCGAGGAAGTCGGCGCATCCGTACGCGAGGGAGCTGCCCAAGGCCAGCAGTAGAGCAATCACAGTGCCATCCCTTACTATCAATGGAACGACTGAACCGTACAACGGACCGACCGCCGCGTGTCAACCAAACGACCGCGCGGTGCATTGCAGTGGTCCACCGGCCAGGATGGTGATCGGATGGCAGAGACCGAGGCAGCCCTGCGGACGCTCGCACACAACGTCCGGGCGGCCCGCACCCGCGCGGGCCTGTCGCTGGACGAGCTCAGCCGGCGCGCCCAGGTCAGCAAGGGCGCCCTGGTAGCACTGGAGAAAGCCCAGGGAAACCCGAACTTCGCCACCCTCGTGCGGCTGGCCGACACCCTCGGCGTCTCGGTCTCCGCCCTGATGGAGGGCCGGACCGAAGGACGTGTACGCGTCGTGTCCGCCGACACGCTGACCCCGCTGTGGACCGGCCCGCACGGCGGCGAGGCCCGCCTCATGCTGACCACCTCGGGACCGGCCCCGGTCGAGGTCTGGCGCTGGAAGCTGGAGCCGGGCGAGGAGTACCCGAGCCACCCGCACCAGGCCGGCGTCGTGGAGACCGTCAGCGTCACCTCCGGCCGCATGACACTGATCGTCGACGGCACCGAGCACCCCGTCGAAGCGGGCCGGACCGCCACCTTCGACGGCGACACCGCCCACACCTACCGCGGCGCGGGCACCGACACCTGTCACCTGATCATGACGGTCCACCTCCCGCCCGGCCCCGCCCCCGCGTAGGCGTACGCGCCTCTTCGATCGGGCAACGCGACGTGCCTATGTTGGACCCCATGAAGATCTACATCACCAGCGTCTTCGTCGACGACCAGGAGAAGGCGCTGCGTTTCTATACCGAGACGCTGGGCTTCGTGAAGAAGCACGACATCCCGCTGGGCGGCGAGGCCCGCTGGCTGACCGTGGTCTCGCCGGAAGACCCCGAGGGGACCGAGCTGCTGCTGGAGCCCTCCGGCCACCCCGCGGTGCCGCCGTACAAGACGGCACTGGTCAAGGACGGCATCCCGGCCACCTCCTTCGCCGTGGACGACGTACAGGCGGAGTTCGACCGGCTGCGCGGACTCGGGGTGCGGTTCACCCAGGAGCCGCTGGACATGGGCGAGGTCACCACCGCGGTCCTGGACGACACCTGCGGCAACCTGATCCAGATCGTGCGCACCAAGTAAGAACGCTCAACTCCCGAGCAGCGACCTCGCCGTGGCGTGATCCGTGATGAGGACGTCGACGAGGCCGCCGCGCAGGGCGCCCCGGATGGCGTCGCGCTTGCGGCGGCCGCCGGCGATGCCCACCGTCCGTGGTACCGCGCGGAGTTGATCGGCGGTGATGCCCACCACCCGGTCGTCCAGCGGGGAGTTCATGGGGGTGCCGTGGGCGTCGTAGAAGTGCAGGCATACGTCGCCCACGGCACCCTGCCGCTCCAAGGTCTTCAACTCCGCGGGCGAGTAGGCGTTGCCGCTCTGCGCGAGGGTGCTGGAGGGTTCCACCTCACCGATGCCCACGAGCGCGAGGGTGAGGTGGTCCAGGAGCTCCAACGTCGAGGCGGTGAAGGGGTCTTCGCGCAGGGCGCGGGCACTCTCGGCGGAGCCCGCGAGACCCGGCGCCGTGAGGTACACCGCTTCGCCGCGTACGAGATCGGCGAGGCGCCCCGTAAGACGTGAGGCGTGCCCGGACGCGGCGGGGTCGCCGACGCCGCCGACCGCCTGGACGATACGGATGTCACGCAGACCCGGCACGGGCTGCATGGCGTCGACCGTGGCCAGCAGCGTGGCACTCCAGGACGACAGGCCGACCACATCGCCCGAGCGCAGGGTGGTTTCGAGGTAGTACGCGGCGGCCGAGCCGAGGTCCGCCATGAGGCTCTTCTCGTCCTCGGGATCGGTGTCCACGACGAGGGCGAGCTTGACGCCGTACTGCCGCTGCAGCGCGTCTTCGAGGTCCGGGTTGGTGCCGGGCGCGGGCGCGACGGTGATGCGCACGATGCCCTGCTGCTGGGCCTTCTTGAGCAGGCGCGAGACCTTCGCCTGGGACAGGTCCAGCCGGGCCGCGATCTCGGGCTGCCGGACGCCCTCCGTGTAGTACATGCGCGCTACACGGGTCATCACTCGCAGCTCTTCGCGAGAACTCATCGGCCTTCCTTTCCCCCAGCGCCGCCCAGCGGGCGCTGATCGACTACGGCAACGGTACGGGAGTCACCTCGCCACCCATCAGGGGGTTGACGGCCCGAGGGCGCACGGTTTTACTGCTGCTGAATAGAAACTCTAGCCTGAATAGGTATTCACATGCCACTCGTTGCAGTGCCCGGAGCGACCTCCCGGCTCCGTGCCACCCGGCAGGCGCTCCGCGCCGCCACCGCCGAGGACAGGGCTCGTACGCTGCGCGACGCCGCCACCGCGATCCGCCGCCGGAACCTGGCGATGATCAGCCGGGCGGGGCAGGGCCACATCGGCGGCGACTTCTCCGCGACCGACATCCTGGCCGTGCTGTACACGGCCGTGCTCGACCTCGACCCGGAGCACCCCGAGGCGCCCGAGCGCGACCGCTACATCCAGAGCAAGGGCCACGCCTCCGGCGCCCTGTACGCCACGCTCGCGTACGCCGGCTTCTTCGCCGACGCCGAGCTGGACACGTACATGGAGCCGCTGTCCGCGCTCAACGGCCACCCCAACCGGCGCAAGATCCCGGGCGTGGAGACCAACACGGGCCCGCTCGGCCACGGCGTGCCCGTCGCGGTCGGCACCGCGCTCGCCGCCAAGCTCGACGGCTCGGCCCGCCGTACGGTCGTCCTCACCGGCGACGGCGAGCTGCAGGAGGGAAGCAACTGGGAGGCCGCCATGTCGGCCGCGCACCACAAGCTCGCCAACCTCACCGTGATCGTCGACCGGAACCGCTTCCAGCAGGGCGCCGGCACCGAGGAGACCTCGGGCCTGGAGCCGCTGGCCGACAAGTGGGCCGCCTTCGGATTCGCCGTCCAGCACGTGGACGGGCACGACCACGAGGCCCTCTACCAGGCACTGTCCGCCCATCCGGACGGCCCGGACGCGGACCGCCCGGTGTGCCTGATCGCCGACACCGTCAAGGGCAAGGGAGTGTCCTTTATCGAGAACCGGGCGGAGTGGCACCACAAGGTCCCCACCGCCGACCAGACCGCCGCCGCCCTCCAGGAGCTCGCACGATGACCACCGCCGCCCCCGCCCTGCACGACTGCCGCAAGGTCTTCGCGCAGACCCTCGTCGAACTGGCCGAGCAGGACCCGCGCACCGTGGCCGTCTGCAACGACTCGGTCGGCTCCAGCAACCTCAAGGAGTTCGCCGGGCGCTTCCCCGACCGGCTGATCAACGTCGGCATCGCCGAGCAGACGATGGTCGGCGCCGGTGCGGGCCTCGCCAACGGCGGCCGCATTCCGTACGTGTGCGCCGCCTCGCCCTTCCTCACCGGCCGGGCGCTGGAGCAGATCAAGGCGGATGTCGCCTACTCGCGGACGAATGTGAAGCTGTGCGCGATGAGCCCCGGCTTCGCGTACGGCCAGCTCGGCCCGACGCACCACAGCGTCGAGGACCTCGCCTGGCTGCGTACCCTCCCCGAGATGACCATCCTGGTGCCCGCCGATCCGGCGGAGACCCGGGAGGCGCTGCTGTGGGCGCACGAGTACGACGGGCCGGTCTTCATCCGTATCGGCCGTACGGGCGTCCCGGATGTCGCGCCGCGTGTGCCCTTCCGGGTCGGTAAGGCCGCCACCCTCCGCGAGGGCACCGATCTGACCGTGATCGCCGCGGGCACCACCATTCCGGCCGCGCTGGAGGCCGCGGACAAGCTGACCGCCGCGGGCGTCAGCGCCCGCGTCCTGAACCTCTCCACCATCAAGCCGCTCGACGAGGACGCCGTACTGGCGGCGGCCCGGGAGACCGGCCGCATCATCACCGTCGAGGAGCACAACGTCCACGGCGGCCTCGGCAGCGCCGTCGCCGAAACGGTCGTCGCGCACCACCCCGTACCGATGCGGCTGCTCGGTGTCGCGGACGAGTTCACGCCCACCGGCAGCGCGTCCTTCCTCGCGGAGCACTTCGGCATCACCGCCGAGGGTGTCCTGCGTGCCGCGGACGACCTGCTGGAGTCGGCAACCGGCACCCCAGGAGCTGCGACCTCGTGAACAACGCGCCCAAGCCCGCCTCCGCCGACTGCCTGATCGCCCTCGACCAGGGCACCAGCGGCACCAAGGCCCTGCTCGTCGACGCCGCCGGGCAGGTGATCGCCACCGCGTACCGAGCGCTGGACGAACACCGCCCGCACCCCGGGCACGTCGAGCAGGACCCGGCCGCCATCTGGGGCGGCGTACTGGGCGTACTCGGCGAGTTGGCCGAGGCGCGCCCCGGGGCCCGGGTCGCGGGCCTCGCGCTGAGCGTGCAGCGGGAGGCCGTGCTGGCCTGGGACCCGGCCACCGGCAAGCCGCTGAGCCGGCTGATCAGCTGGCAGGACCGGCGCACCGCGGACCGCTGCCGGACGCTGGCCGAGGGGCCCTTCGCCGCGCTGATCACCGAGCGCAGCGGGCTGCCCGTGGACCCGATGTTCTCCGCGACGAAGGCCGCGTGGCTGCTGGACGACCTGGACCCGGACCGGAGCAGGGCCCGTGCCGGGCAGTTGCGCATCGGGACGCTGGACGCCTGGCTGCTGCGCTGCCTCACGCAAGGTGCGGCCGGGCCTTACGGCGACGGCGAGGTGACCGAGGTGGGCTGCGCCTCCCGGACGCAGCTGCTCGGCCTCGATACCGGGGAGTGGGACGCCGACCTGCTGGAGCTGTTCGGCGTACCGGTGCAGGCGCTGCCGCGCGTGGTGCCCTCCACCGGCCCCCTCGGTCACACCCGTGGCCTGCCGATACTGCCCGACGGCGTGCCGGTCGGCGCGGTGCTCGGCGACTCGCACGCCGCGCTCTTCGCGCAGAGCCAGGGGCGCCCCGGCGTGGTGAAGGCGACGTACGGCAGCGGCTCCTCGCTGATGGCGCTCTGCCCTCCCGGTACACCGACGCCGGACGGGGTCAGCCGTACGCTCGCCTGGCAGCGGGCCGGGCGGGCCCCGGAGCAGGCGCTGGAGGCCAATATCGCCTCGGCCGGTACGGCGGTCCGCTGGGCGGCCCGGCTGCTCGGCACCGACCCGGCCGGGATCGCCGAACTGGCCGCCGAGGGACGCGACGAGGAGCTCTATCTCGTACCGGCCTTCCACGGTCTCGGCGCTCCCTACTGGGACCGCTCGGCACGCGCGCTGCTCATCGGCATCGGCGCCAACACGGGCCCCGCCGAGATCGCCCGCGCCGCCGTGGAGTCCCTCGCGTACCAGGTCGCGGACACGTTCTCCCGCTTCGGGACCGCGCTCGGCGGCTCGGTGGCCGAGTTGCGAACGGACGGCGGCCCCACTGCCAACGACCGGCTGATGTCCTTCCAGGCCGAGCTGATCGGCTGCCCGGTACGCCGGGCCGGCCGCCCGGAGATCTCCGCGCTGGGCGCCGCCCACCTCGCGGGGCTCACCCTCGGGATGTGGGACGAAGCGGATCTCGCGTCCCTCGGGGCCGGGCCCGCCCTCTTCGCGCCCACCCACGACGAGTACTGGCGGGAAGCGCGGCTGCGCGGCTGGCGGGACGCGGTCGCGCGCTCACGCGGCCCCGTCCACTGAATTGCCCTTAACACCCCCTCACAACAAGGAAGTTGGAGGACTTACCCATGACCGAACAGCGCTACGCGGGAAAGACGGTGGTCGTCACCGGCGCCGCCCGCGGCATCGGACGCGGTATCGCCGTACGCTTCGCCGGCGAAGGCGCGCATGTCGTACTCGCCGATCTGGACCCGGCGGTCCACGAGACGGCCGACCTGATCACCTCCGGCGGCGGCAGCGCGCTCGCCGTCCCCACCGATGTCACCGACCCGGCGCAGGTCAACGCGTTGTACGAGACGGCCGAGTCGACCTTCGGCGGCGTCCATGTCTCCGTACAGAACGCCGGCGTCATCAGCATCCACCGACTCGCCGACCTCACCGAGCGGGACTGGGACCGCGTGATGGCGGTCAACACCAAGGGCGTCTTCCTCTGCGCCCAGGCCGCCGTGGCGTCCATGCGCCGCCACAG
This sequence comes from Streptomyces sp. NPDC050315, assembly GCF_040655775.1. Lineage (NCBI taxonomy): Bacteria > Bacillati > Actinomycetota > Actinomycetes > Kitasatosporales > Streptomycetaceae > Streptomyces > Streptomyces sp. NPDC050315. Next base: position 597,016 of record NZ_JBFAKN010000005.1, on the reverse strand, counting down.
GATCCGCGGCCGGATCCTCAACGCGGCCTCCGGGCAGTCCCGGCAGGGCTTCGTGTACACCCCGCACTACGCGGCGTCCAAGTTCGGTGTCATGGGCATCACCCAGAGCCTGGCCAAGGAGCTGGCGCCCGAGGGCATCACGGTCAACGCGTACGCGCCCGGCATCGTCGGCAGCGACATGTGGGACTACAACGACCGCGTCTGGGGCGAGCTGCTGGGCGATTACGGTCCCGGTGAGCTGATGAAGGAGTGGGTGGCCGGCATTCCCGCCGGGCGTCCGGGCACGCCCGACGACATCGCCAATGTCCTGCTCTTCCTCGCCAGTGACGCGGCCGAGTACGTCACCGGCCAGACGATCAATATCGACGGCGGCATGTTCATGAGCTGACGCAACGTCACCCTTCCTGGCCCCTGGTACTCCGGTACTCGTACGAAAGCGATTCCTCATGAGCACCTTCACCCCCGACGCGTTCTCCCTGAACGGCAAGCCCACCCTCGTCACCGGTGCCGGCAGTGGCATCGGCCGGGGCATCGCCCTCGGCTTCGCCGCCTGTGGCGCCGAGGTCGCCTGTCTCGACCTCAACCTCGAGGCCGCGCAGGCCACCGCCGACGAGATCGCCGCCAAGGGCGGCCGCGCGCTCGCCGTCAGCGCCGACACCACCGACGCCGATGCCCTGGCCGCCGCGGTCGGGCAGGCCGTCGAGGCCCTCGGGCCGCTCCGCGCGGCCGTCAACTCCGCGGGCATCGCCGGTGCCACTCCCGCCGAGGACATGGCCGCGGCCGACTTCCGCAAGGTCATCGACGTCAACCTCACCGGCGTCTTCCTCAGCGCCCAGGCCGAGGCCCGGGTGATGCTCGCGCACGGCGGCGGCTCCATCGTGAACATCGCCTCGATGTCCGGGACCATCGCCAACCGCGGCCTCACTCAGGCGCACTACAACTCCTCCAAGGCCGGTGTAGCGCATCTGACCAAGAGCCTGGCCACCGAGTGGGCCCGGCGCGGCGTACGCGTCAACGCGATCAGCCCCGGCAACACGTACACCCCGATGAACACCCGTCCCGAGATCATCGAGCGCATGGAGCAGTACGCGGGCGACACCCCGCTCGGGCGCAACGCCGAGGTCACCGACCTGGTCGGCCCGGCCGTCTTCCTCGCCTCGGACGCGGCGGCGTACTGCACCGGTGTCGATCTGATCGTCGACGGCGGTTACGTCTGCTGGTGACGGCCGGCGGCTGCCGTTGGTGACGACCGGCGGCCACCTGAGACACGCCACCAAAACACTCCTCCCCTCCCCCGCTCTGGCCGCAAGGAGCGCGCATGTCCCCTATTACCGCTCGCCCCCACTGGACCACCCGCCTCGGCATACCCCGCCCCCTCCTGCTGGGCTATGTCGGCCTTCTGCTCTTCATGATCGGCGACGGGGTGGAATCCAACTACCTCTCGCCCTTCCTCACCGACCGCGGATTCACCGACGGCCAGGCGGCCTCGGTCATCACCGCGTACGGCGTCGCCGCGGCCATCGCCGCGTGGTTCTCCGGCACACTGTCAGCCCTCTGGGGCCCCAAGCGCGTCATGTGGCTGGGTGCGGGCATCTGGGCCGTCTTCCAGATCGTCTTCCTCGCCGCCGCGCTGCCCACCGACAACTACACCGTGGTGATGCTGAGTTACGCGATCCGCGGCCTCGGCTACCCGCTCTTCGCCTTCAGCTTCCTCATCTGGGTCATCGCCGTCGCCCCGGTCAAGCGCGTCGGTACGGCCATCGGCTGGTTCTGGTTCGGCTTCACCGGCGGCCTGCCCACGTTCGGCTCGCTCGTCGCGAGCGGTTCGATCCCGCTGGTCGGCGAGTACGGCACGCTGTGGGTGGCCCTGGTCATCGTCGTCGCCGGATCGCTGGTCGCCTGCCTCGGCCTGAAGGAGCCCACGGGCAGCCGGCCCATGGTCGAGAACGCCACGTTCAAGGGCCAGATGATCGGCGGCATCGACATCCTGTGGCGCAGCCCCAAGGTCGCGCTGGCGGGCATCGTCCGCATCATCAACACCGCACCGCAGTACGGCTTCTTCGTCTTCCTCCCGATCTTCTTCACCAAGACCATCGGGCTGACGCTGCAGCAGTACCTGCTCATGGTCACGCTGATGTTCGCCGCCAACCTGCCCGCGGGCCTGATCTTCGGCGCGCTGGGCGACCGGATCGGCTGGCGGCGTACGGTGACGTGGTTCGGCTGCGTCGGCTGCGCGATCGCCACTCTCGCGATCTACTACGGGCCGATGGCGTTCAAGGACAACTTCTGGGTCGCCACGGTCTGCGCCATGTTCTGGGGCTTCATCCTCTCCGGCTTCACCCCGATCCCCGCCCTGCTGCTGTCCATGGGCCGCCCCGAGGACCGGGGCAGTGCCTTCGCCGTGTACAGCCTCGGCGCCGGCCTCGCCGCCTTCGTCGGCCCGGCACTGGTCGCGGTCTTCCGCCCACTGGTCGGCGTGCACGGCCTGGTCTGGGTCTTCACCCTGCTGTACCTGGCCGCAGCGGTGATGTCCCACTTCCTCAAGAGTCCATCGGACCCGCAGTACCGCGAGGACACACCGGCCGAACCGGCGACGGAGAACCGGCAGCCCATAGCCGGCTGATCACCACCCACCCGGCCCGCGTCGGCATCGCGCATTCAGCAGCCGGAATGCGCGGTGCCGGCGAGGAGTGCTGCCGGGGCCAGTGCCAGGGCCACGGGGAGCGCGAGGACGAGGGCCGGGACGGCCAGGCTCAGGGCAGGTGCCAGTGCCCTCGCCTGTGCCGGCGCCGCCCTGATGAGCCGGCGGATGCGCTCGGCCGGGTCGGTTCCCGTCATCGCGGGCAGCCCGGCGACCGTGGCAGTGGGACCTGCGGCACACATCTCCAGCAGTGCCGAGGCCACGGCGCGCCGGCCGTGTTTCCGCGCCGCCTGGTCGTCCGCGGCCATCTCCGCAAGGCGGCGTACCTGCTGCGCGTACCCGCGCGACAGCCCACTCCAGCCGAATGCCGAGGTCAGGACGTCAGCGGCAAGGAACGCGCGGTGGTGGCGGTACTTCAGGTGCGCCCGCTCATGTTCGAGCGCGGCGGCGAGTTCGGTGTCGGACAGCATCTCCAGGGCCGTTGTGGTCACAACGATGCGTGCGCCGTTGCGTGTTCCGGGGATGCAGAAGACCGCCGGGGCCGTGTGCTCCAGTACGCGCACGTCCGGGTCGTGGATCCGGTGGTGTTTCCCCAGGGCGTCGGCGGTGAGCAGGTGCCGGTTCCGTTCCCGGCGAAGGCGCAGCAGGCTGCGCAACGTAAGACCGAGGAGCGTCATGGCACCGAGAAACAGCACGGCCAATGCGGCCCGCGGAATGTCCGCCACCAGCCAGGAACCGCCGTACGCCTCGTGCACCAGCGGCTCGTCGGCGCGGAAGAGCCACACCATGGCGTGCTCCCACAGGTCGTGCGCGACCAGGAGGAGAAAACCCACTACGGAGGCGAGCAGGCTCAGCGCGCAGGCGTGCCAGCTGCGCAGGGCGGCTTGCGGGAAGCGGGTGACCCAACGCGCACGGGTCAGCAGACGAGCGACGGGCCCGCCGAGGAGTACCGCGTAGGCGAACAACGCTGCGATGACTAACACAGTGGGCCCTCAGTGGTCGGCGGTATGGGAGTCGGGAGGCATGGCGTCCAGTGCCTTGCGCAGGGCAACCGCCTCGTCGGCGTCGAGACGGCCGGCGAAGTGCAGCAGTGCGTTCGCGCGGTCGGCCGAGGAGGCCAGGGCCTGTTCCATGAGTTCGGCCGTGTAGTCGTCCGCCGACCGCAACGCGCTGTAGCGGTAGGACCTGCCGTGTTTGGTCCGCTCCAGCCAACCCTTGGCGCGCAGGCGCTCGGTGACCGTCATCACCGTCGTGTAGGCCAGCGGACGCTGCTCGTTGAGGACATCGGTGAGGCGCTGAATGCTGAGGGATTCCTCGCTCGCCCACACCACACTCATGATGTCCGATTCCAGTTCACCGAATGGTCTCAACGCCACTGACCTGCCTTCTCTCTCATCGCTGCGCGAGCCGCCGGCGCTGCCGACTCCGGGCGCAGCGCTGCGACAGCGTGAACTTCTACGCCGCGTAGTAGCTTAGAGGGGTGGACGTCGACCTACCTGCCGCAGCGGCTCCGAGTTCATCGTCGGTGTCGCCACCCCGGCCGCACAACGCGGTCGGCTCGCAGGTAAGCACGGCAGCGGAGCAATCCCGCACGCCTGTGGCGTATGCCTCGTACGTCACGCCGAATTCCTCGTCCCGCGCGGCCCAGCAGCCGCTCACCGCACCCCTGCCAGCAATTGCCCGCAGCGGAAGGCAGGCCACCATGCAGTCACTCATCGAGAATGCCCGCGCCTTCCCGTCGAGCATCGCGGAGCGCCGCGACGATCTCGCCGCACTCGCGGACGGCCAGCGCCCGGAAGCACTCTTCATCGCCTGCTCGGACTCACGCGTCGTACCGTCGCTGATCACCGGTGCGCGGCCGGGCGAAATCCTGGAACTGCGCACGGCCGGCAACATCGTCCCGCGCCACAGGTCCGAGGCCGACTGCGGCGTCGGCGCCACCCTGGAATTCGCGGTCATCGCGTTGCAAGTTCCCAACATCGTCGTCTGCGGACACTCGTGCTGCGACGCCGTGCAAGGCATGGTGACCGACAAGCAGGTCCCGGGAATGGCGCTCTTCAACCGCTGGCTGCAGCGCGCCGAGTACCACTCCCAGTCCGCCGCCCCGCGCAAGGGCGCCGCCACGCAACGCCACTTGGAAACGCAGCTCAAGCATCTGCGCTCCTATCCATGCGTCGCGCGTCGCCTCCGGGAGAGGCGACTGCGCCTGCACGGCTGGTTCTACGAGATCACCTCGGGTGAGGTCTTCACCTACGAGGCCCGGGAGCGCATGTTCCGCCCGCTGTGACCGATTCCCTTCGCCACCGGCGCCCAGGTCCGCAATACACGGGCTCAGTGGGATCTCAACTGATGCAACCAACCCCTCTCGACACAGAAAGAGTGCCGAGGCGTGCCGCATCCAGTCGAAGCCCGGGGGATCATTTCCTGTTTCAACCGAAACGGTCACGTTGGAGCAATGGCGTACAAGACCTCACCGGCCGGTGGCATCGCCACCGCACCGGCTCAACCGTCCCCTCAAGCCACTGCTCCGCCCACCCGCAGGCTCATCGGTGTCGACCTCGCCCGTGGCCTCGCGGTGCTGGGCATGTTCACCGTCCACGCCGGCCCCGAACCGTCGGACGCCGGGCCGTTGGGCCCCTTGGTGGAGGCCACTTACGGCCGTTCGTCCGCGCTCTTCGCCCTGCTCGCCGGCTTCACGCTGATCCTCATCACCGGCCGCCGGGAACCCCGGACGGGACGAGCCGGACGCCAGGCCGTGGGCAAGTTGCTCATCCGCTCCGTCGTGCTCTTCGCCCTGGGGATCGCGCTGATGGCCATGGGCACCTCGGTCGACGTGATTCTCGCCTACTACGCGCTCCTCTTCGTCTTCGTCCTGCCGCTGTACCGGCTGCGCGCCTCCTCCCTCGCCGCCGCGGCCGCCGCCACGGCGCTGGTGATGCCCCAGGTGCTGTACCTCATCCGGCTCTCCATCGACGGCGGCAACTGGTCCGACACCGTGATCGCCGCCGATCCGCTGGCCGGGCTCACCGATTCGGACGGTGTCCTCGACCTGCTGTTCACCGGCCCCTATCCGGTCCTGACCTGGATACCGTTCCTGCTGGCCGGCATGGCGGTGGCCCGGCTCGACCTCTCCCGGGCCGCGGTACGCACCCGACTGGCCGTGACCGGCGTCGCGCTCGCCGTGCTCGGTTACGGGGGCTCCTGGCTGGCGCTGCACCTGGTCCCGGGTGCGTTCGCAGCCGTCGCCGCGAACACGGACGGCGATGCGCCGCTGTCGGCCTGGTGGTCCCACGCCGTCGGTGAGCCCACGGACAACTTCGGCGAGTGGCTGCTGGTGGCCGCGCCGCACAGCCAGACCACGCCGTCGATCGTGGGTGCCACCGGCGTCGCGCTGGCCGTGCTGGCCGGCTGCGTCATCGCCGTCGAGCGGCTGCCGCGGTTCCGCCGCCTGGCGACACCGGTCACGGCGGTCGGCATGGTGTCGCTGTCCGCCTACGTCCTGCACATCCTGGTCATCCGGGCCGTGTGGAAGGACGAGCTGCCGGGCTCGCTGCGGGAGCTCTTCCTGTTCTTCGCGGTCACGATGCTGCTGGCTGTCGTATGGACCCGGCTGTTCCGGCGCGGTCCGCTGGAATACGTACTGCACGCCGCGACGAAACCGGCACGCTTCATCCGGTGAGCGCCCGGCCGGGTCGAGCGGTCCTCGGACACCGGCTCTCAGCCCTGGCCGATGCCCGCGAACCAGGTCGGCGCTTCCTCCGTGGCCTGCTTGATCCGGCTGACGGCGAAGTCCTCCATCGGAGGCAGCGCGTCCAGCTCGAACCAGCCCACCTCCAGCGACTCGTCGTCGTTCACCCGCGCCTCACCGCCGGTGGCGCGGCACAGGAAGCAGATGTCCATGAACTGGCAGCGGTCGCCGTTGGGGTACGTGACCGGCTCCAGCGCCTCGACCAGGAGGAGGCGCTCGGGGACGCAGTGGACGGCGGTTTCCTCGTGGACTTCGCGTACGGCGGTGGCGGCGGGCTGCTCGCCCGGCTCGGGGATGCCGCCGATGATCGACCAGCGGCCGTTGTCGACGCGGCGTCCCAGCAGCACCCGGCCCTCGTCGTCGAAGACGATGGCGCTGACACCGGGCATCCAGAGCAGCTGGTGGCCGGCGGTCGCGCGGATTTCGCGGATGAAGTCGGGTGTAGCCATGCCCCGCACCCTAGCGAGCACCCCGGGAGGGGACGAAACGCTTCCGGGGCATTGCGGCTGCGCGCCCCTTCGGGAGCAGGGCCGCGCCCTCCGGCTACGCCGCCCCGCGGGCCGGCTTCGACTGGAGGCCGAGGCGGGCGCGGATGCAGCGCACAGCGGCCTCCGCGTCGTCGACGGTGACGGTGAAGGTGCGGCCGTCGCCGAGCCGCAGGATCACCGCCTCACCGCGGCGCACGATCACCCCCGTGCCCTGTTCCGGGCGCCAGCGGTAGCCCCAGCCGCCCCAGTGGCAGGGCGTGACGCGGGGCGCGAAGTCGACGTCGACGACGTGCGAGAGCGGGATGCGGCGGCGCGGCAGGCCCATGTGCCCGCAGCGCACTTCCAGGCAGTCCTTGTCGACCCGTACGGCGACGTGCACGAAGGCGAGCGTGCCGAAGAGGACGAGCAGGCCGGCGGCGACACAGCCGACGACGGCCATCACCAGGGGTGCGAGCCCCGCCGACCAGGCATTGTCGACCGCCAGCTCGATGCCCAGGGCCATACAGGCCGCGCCGATGGCGGCCAGGAGCCACTGGAGGCGATTGGTCGCGCGCCCGTGCCACACCTCGGGCACGGAGGCGCACGGTGAGTCGTCCCGCGCGTCATGAGGCCCTGCGGACGGCCGGTCGGGGGCGGGCGCACCGCCGTCACCGTGCTCGGCGTGCCGTGCCGGGCGGGCGTCACTGCTGTCGGGGGCTGCTGCCCCCTCCTGGGGGTGGTCCCTCATGCTTGGCAGCGTACGCGTACCGGCTCCGCCCGGCAGCGGGCAGCGCGACTCTCTGTGACGCATGAGACAGGAGCCGCCGACTGCCCGTTCAGAGACGGAGCCGATCGTTCGAATGAGGCGTTCCGTAACGGGCCGACTCCGTTGCGCCGCGACCCTGGCCGACTCCGTTGCGCCGCGGCTCTGAGGGCCGACTCCGTTGCGGCGCGGCTCCGGGGTCGCCTCCTAGTAGGCCGGTCCCGCGGCCGCCGGTTCACCGGTCGCGGGGATACCGGAGAGCAGCCTGCCCTCTTCATAGGCGAGCGCCGCCTCCGGAAGCGCGGCGGTGCGCCCACTGAGGATCACGGTCAGCTCGCCGCTGGGCGTGGCCGCGGGCGCCGGCTGGGCATCGATGCGGCGGAGCGCCTGGGCGGCGACGGCCTCGGCCGAACCGAGCAGCGTGAGCGCCGGCCCCTCCGGGCGCTGCAGCGCCTCCCTGATGCGGTCGGCGACCAGCTCGTAGTGCGTGCAGCCGAGGACGACGGTCCGTACGTCCGGTGGGGTGAGCGCCGCGGCGGCGGCGACCGCGGCGGCGATGGCCGCGTCGTCGGCCGTCTCGACCGCGTCCGCAAGGCCCGGACAGGGCACCTCGGCGACGTCGATGTCCGCCGCGAAGGCCTGGATGAGGCCGCGCTGGTACGGGCTGCCGGTCGTGGCGGGCGTGGCCCAGATCGCCACGGGGCCACCGCCGGCCGCCGCCGGCTTGATCGCGGGGACGGTCCCGATGACCGGCAGGTCCGGCTCCAGCTCGGCGCGCAGGGTGGGCAGCGCGTGGACGGAGGCGGTGTTGCAGGCGACGATCAGGGCGTCCGGCTTGTGCGCCGCCGCGTTCCTGGCGACGGCGAGCGCGCGCTCCGTGAGGTCGGCGGGGGTACGCGGGCCCCAGGGCATACCGTCGGGGTCGCAGGAGAGGACGAGGCCCGCGTCGGGGCGCAGCCGCCGCACGGCCGCGGCGGCCGCGAGCAGACCCGCGCCGGAGTCCATGAGTGCGATCTTCACCCGGACACCTTACTCAGCGGGCCCCGGTACGGGCCGCACCGGGCCGGTTCCCCGGGGCCCGCCGCGCCATGGGGCAGACTGCCGGAGTGGCTGTGATGGCGTGGATCACTGGGGCGTCTCTGGTGGCGTGGATCTGGCTCCTGGCGGGCCAGGGCTTCTTCTGGCGGACGGACGTGCGCCTGCCACCCGGCACGGCGCAACGGCCGCCGAACGGCCGCCCAGGGCCCGCACAGGGACTCCCCGAGGCGTCCGCGCCCTGGCCCTCCGTGGCCGTCGTCGTCCCCGCGCGGGACGAGGCCGAGGTACTGCCGGTGAGTCTGCCGTCCGTGCTGGCGCAGGCGTATCCGGGACGGGTCGAGGTCTTCCTCGTCGACGACGGCAGTACGGACGGGACCGGGGAGCTGGCCCGGACGCTGGCCGCCGAGCACGGCGGGCTGCCGCTGACCGTGACCTCGCCCGGCGAGCCGGCCCCGGGCTGGACCGGCAAGCTCTGGGCCGTCCGGCACGGCATGGCGCTCGCCCGGGAGCGTACGGACGCGGAGTACCTGCTGCTGACCGACGCCGACATCGCGCACGGGCCGGACAGCCTGCGCGCGCTCGTCTCCGCCGCCCGCGCGGCCGATCTGGACCTGGTGTCGCAGATGGCGCGACTGCGGGTTTCGGACTTCTGGGAGCGGCTGATCGTCCCGGCGTTCGTGTACTTCTTCGGGCAGCTGTACCCGTTCCGCTGGGTCAACCGGCCGGGCGCGCGCACCGCAGCGGCGGCGGGCGGCTGCGTACTGCTGCGCCGGGACGCCGCCGAGCGGGCCGGGATTCCGGCGAGCATCCGGCACGCGGTGATCGACGACGTGACACTGGCCCGCGCCGTCAAGCGCTCCGGGGGCCGGGCGGGGCCGTCCACGGGGCGGATCTGGCTGGGACTCGCCGACCACGTGGACAGCGTGCGCCCGTACCCGCGCCTGGCCGACCTCTGGCGGATGGTGGCGCGCAGCGCGTACGCGCAACTCCTGCACAGCCCGTTGCTGTTGGCGGGCACGGTGCTGGGCCTCGCGCTGGTCTACCTGGTGCCGCCCGTCGCGCTGATCACGGGCGCGGTGGGCGGCAGCGCGCCGACCGCGCTCCTGGGGGGCGCGGCGTGGGCCGTAATGGCCGGGACGTACCTGCCGATGCTGCGCTACTACGGGCAGCCGCCGTGGACCGCGCCCCTGCTGCCGTTCACCGCACTGCTGTACCTCCTGATGACGGTCGATTCGGCCGTGCAGCACTACCGGGGGCGCGGCGCCGCCTGGAAGGGGCGGACATACGGGGCGCCGCCTACGGGCGCGGGGGCCACCGCCCCAGGAGAGGCGTCCGAGGGCGCGTGAGCGCGCCCTACTTCCGTCCCGGTGCCCACCGCATCCCCCACCCGTACGCCTGGTCCACCGTGCGCTGCGGGCTGAAGCCCCGCTCGGGGACGAGATAGCGGGCCTCGCGCTGGACGACCAGATCGCTGCCGGTGTTGATGAGCAGCGCCAGGGCGCAGACGTTGGACGGGACGGTGCACTCGTCGAGGGAGAAGTCGACGGGGGCGCCGCGCTGCGGGGTGAGGGTGACCGTGGCGTTCAGGTCGGCGAAGCTGCGCGCGCCTTCGTAGATGGTGACGAAGAACAGGATCCGCTTGATGAGGCGCTGGTGGTCGAGGTTGACCGTGAGGTTCTCGCCGGCGGCCACGGCGCCGGTGCGGTCGTCGCCGTCGAGGTGGATGTACGGCGGGGCGTCCAGGGACCCGAAGGCGTTGCCCAGGGCCTGTACGACGCCCTTGCTGCCGTCGGTCAGCTCGTACAGCGCGCACAGGTCGAGGTCGAGGGCCGCGGGGCCGGCGAGCGCCCGGCTGAGCTTGCGGCCCCACCCCGATCCCGAGGGCGCCGGGCGGGTCTGCCAGTTGAGGTTCACCCGCATCGCGCCCGAGGTGCCCCCTTGCTTCGTCAGCGAAACGGCGGGCGCCTCCTTCGTCAGGGTGACTTTCGACAGGCGTACTGGGGCGGGGGCGGGCGCGCCTGTGCCGTGCGCCGGGGGCGCGGGAGTTGACGCACCGGGTTGACCTTGAGACGCATCGTGCGCCGGTGCCGCGGGTGTCGTACCAGGGTCGTCCACGCTGATCCCGTAGTCCGTGGCCAGCCCGGCGAGCCCGCTGTCGTAGCCCTGGCCGACCGCGCGGAACTTCCAGCCGCCCTGCCGCCGGTAGAGCTCGCCGAGGACGAAGGCGGTCTCCACGGTGGCGTCCTGGCTGTCGAACCGTACGAGCTCGTCGCCGGCCGCCGCGTCGAGGACGCGGACGCTCAGCCCGGGTACCTGCCCGAACGTTCCGCCCTCCGCCGAGGCCGCGATGATCACCCGCTCGACCGCCGGCTCCACGGTGGCGAGGTCGACGGAGAGGGTGTCGGCCCCCGTACCGTGCTCGGCCCGCTTGCCCTCGTGGCGCACGGCGCCCGAAGCGTGCACCGGCTGGTTGTAGAACACGAAGTCGCCGTCGTCGCGCACCTTCCCGCCGCTCAGCAGCAGCGCCGAGGCGTCCACGTCCGGGACGCCGCTTCCGGTGCGCCAGCTCAGCTCGATCCGTACCGCTCCGGCATCCACCGGAGCGTTGCCCCCCTTGGGCATCGACATGGCCGCCTCCTTCGGATTCGCGCTCCCGCTTCGCGGCGCGTCGCCCTCCCAACCTAGGGGGTTCCCGACGGCCCTTGGACGCCTCGGAGAAGGCAAGATTTCACCTCCCAGTGAGCCGCCCTTTACACGATTCAAACGGGCGTTGGCGACCGATTTTCCCAAGTTCGCTCACATTGGTGAACCGCAACCACTACCGACACGTAAAACAACCCTCTTTTCAGGCTCCCCAACCAGCACATCGTGGGCTTAACTTAAGAGGCATGACCTCCCCCCGCTCTACCTACGGCGGCGGCTACTACGCTTCGCCTTCCTTCCCGGACACCCCGATCTACGACAGCCTCGTCGCCGAGCGCGGCACACCCCAGATCGCGCCGATCAGGGTCCAGCCCCCTTACGACGTCGGCTCGTCCTCCTCGTCCTACTCGTCGCCGGCCCTTCCGGCGCTGCCCGCGCTCCCCTCCGGCCCCTCCGCGGCTCCCGCCCAGCACGGCTACCCGGGCCAGCAGGCTCCGATGCAGTCCGCGCCCACGCCCTACATCCCGCAGCAGGCCGCCGGCCCTCAGGGCTACCCGGGCCAGCAGCAGCCGCGGCGCCCGATGAGCACGGGGTACGAAGCGATGCGCCCGGCGGCCCCGGTCGCGCCGCGCCCCGCTCCGTACGAGGATCCGTACGGCCGCCCGCAGCATCCGCGGGGCTACTGACCCGCCCGCTCGGCCAAGTGTCCGGCCGCCCGGTCAAATGTCCGACCCGGCTGGCAGGATGGGCACATGCCGAACTCGCGCCTCCGTGCCCTCCAGCTGTATCCGGTGAAGTCTCTTGCGGGGACCTCCCCCGGCTCGGCCGCCGTGGAGCCATGGGGCCTGGCCGGGGACCGGCGCTGGCTGCTGGTCGACGAGGAGCGGCGGCATGTCACGCAGCGGTCCCGGCCGCGGCTGGCGCTGGCCGTCGCGGAGGCGCGGCCCGACGGGGGAATCGGGCTCAGCGCGCCGGGGATGCAGGACCTGTCCGTGGAGGTTCCTGCCCCCGGCGCGACCGTGCCGGTGCAGGTCTGGCGGGACAAGGTGGACGCCGTGCCCGCGTCCGCGGAGGCCGCCGAGTGGTTCAGTACGTACCTGGGCACCGAGGTCACGCTGGTTCACATGGACGACCCGGCCGTGCGCCGGTCCGTGGACCAGGACTTCGCGCAGCCCGGTGACACGGTGAGCTTCGCCGACGCCTTCCCGCTGCTGCTCACCACGTCGTCCTCGCTGGACGCGCTCAACTCCCTCATCGCCCAGGGCGACCACGCCGACGAGGGCCCGCTGCCCATGGACCGCTTCCGGCCGAACGTCGTCATCGAGGGCACCGCCCCCTGGGCCGAGGACGGCTGGCAGCGGGTGCGGATCGGCGAGATCACCTTCCGGGTCGCCAAGCCGTCCGGCCGCTGCGTGGTGACCACCACCGACCAGCGCACCGCCGAGCGCGGCAAGGAGCCGCTGCGCACGCTCGCCCGCCACCGCCGCTTCGGCGACGACCTGGTGTTCGGGCAGAACCTCATACCGGAGTCGCGCGGCACACTCCGTGCCGGCGACCCCTTCGAGGTCCTGAGCTGACGTCAGCACGTGTTCTTACGCAGCCGCCACCCCGTTTCCGCGCACCGCCGCGCCCCGCTCCCGCCGTCCCGGCGGTGCTGCCCCCGTCCAGCGCGTTGCGGGGCCCTGTCCGGGCTGCATAAGGTGACCGCATTGCGGTGGCGACAGGGAGATTCACGTGCCCATTCCTGCCGGGGACTCGACGCGCGACCGCGTCATCCCGGTGCATCAGATGCGCCCCGGCGATCACGCTTTCGTCAGTTACGACGACGACGAGATCCGCTGGGACGTCCTCACGGCCTTCACCCGGCTCGGCCTGGCCCGCGGCGAGCGGGTGATCGTCTTCCCGCGCCCCGGCCTGCCCGAGGAAGAGGTCCTGGCGCGGCTGGACTTCCCCAACCGCACGACGGCGACGGCCCGTATCAGGGGCCAGTTGGTGCTCAGCAGCATGCGCCGGCTCATCAGTCCCGACCCGGCCTTCACGGCCGACCGGCAGTGGAGCCGGCTGCGCGAGGAGACCGCGCAGGCCGTCGCGGAGGGGTACACGGGCCTGCGGGCGTTCATCGACATGCACTGGGTGCCGGACCTCGGCGCGGACGTGCACACGATGATGCACCGCGAGTCGAACGCCGACGATCTCTTCAAGGGCCGCCCGTACAGCGAGATCTGCGCGTACGACCGGCGCTGGTTCGCGCCGGAGGTGCTGACCGCCATGGCTGAGGCGCACCCCCGCAACCTCCTTGAACAGCTCGGCGCGCTGCACTCGGAGCGGGCACCGGACGGCGCGCTGCGCTTCGTCGGTGAGGCCGACGCCGCGACGAAGCAGCCGTTCCTCACCGCCCTGGAGCTCGCCCTGGCGCAGGCCGCGGCTGCGGGCAGACTCACCCTCGACCTGAGCCGGCTGCACTTCCTGTCGGTCGGCTGCGCCGCGGGCCTGCTCACGCTCGTCCAGGGGGCGAACGGCCTCTCCCGGGTCGAGGTCCGGGGCGACCCGGTACAGCTCCGCACGCTCCAGCGGCTGGGAGCGGCATCGATTTCGCGGCTGACGCTGTCGGAGGTGACGCGACCGTGCTGATCCCCGAGTCCGCTCGTTCCCAGGGCGGCGCCGACGACGAACCGAGCGTCAAGTACCTGCTGCAGCGGCGCTTCACCGCCCGGCTGCTCCCGCAGGTGCGGCTGCTCGTCGAGGAGTGCGCGGCCCGTGAGGGCCTGGCCGAGCCGCGGCGCGGGGAGTTCGTGCTGGCGGTGGACGAGGTGGCCGGTAACGCCGTCGAGCACGCGGGCGGCAGCGGCCGGCTGGTCCTGCGCCGGGTCGGCGACGAACTGGAGTGCCTGGTCATCGACTCGGGCCCGGGCTTCACGGAGGCCGTGATCCCCGAGCTGCTGCCGGGCCTGGACGGCGCGCCCACGGGGCGTGGGCTGTGGATGGCGCGGCTGGTCGCCGACCGGCTGACGATCGCCGCGGGCGCGGCGGCCGGCGCGGTGGTCACACTGGCGGTACGGGTCCACTGAAACACCCGCGGGAAGGCCCCTGGACGGCCGCTGGACGCTCTTGAACGACCTCCGGCACCCCAGGCCACCTCGCGCACGCCGGCGGCCCTCTCCCGGCCTCTCCGCCGCGCACCCATCACCCATGGCGGCCCGCGGCAGGTGCACGCGGCGGCGATAGAGTGGCGGTCCGTACGAGTCCGTGATTTTGCTCGCGCTTCATGAACACCGCGCATGAAGGGCCCGCAATGAGGTAGTTACGGACACGGAAGGGGGTGCCGGACCGTGCGAGCGATGAGTGGACTGTGGCGTTGGCGGCGCAATCCGCTGCGGCGCAGGACCGATCTCGCCGAGGCGTGGCTGGCGCTGGGCGCCGCCCTCCTGATCGCGTTCGGGGCCTCGGCCGCCGGCTGGGCGACCGCCCGGACGGCCGGTGACACGCTCCGGGACACCGTACGGACCCAGCACGCCCAACGGCACCTGGTGCGGGTCCAGGTGGACCGGCTGCTGCCGCATCCCCCCGTGGACCCCGACCCCGAGACGGCCACACAGCGCGACGCGCACCGCAAGGTTCTGGCCAATTGGCGCGGCGTGGACGGCAGCCGGCACATCGGGATCGTCGCGGCGCCGCGTCCGGTGGTGCCCGGCGACCGCTTCCGGATCTGGACCGACGGCCGCGGCCGGGTCATGCCCCGTCCGATGGACATCTCGACGGCGAACTCCCACGCGGTGCTCGCCGGCCTGGGCGCGGCGGCGCTGGCCGGCGCCGCGGTCGAGGGCGGCCGCAGGCTGGTGCTGTGGCGGCTGATGCACCACCGGTACCGCCGCTGGGACGAGGCGTGGGAGCGCGCGGGCCAGGACTGGGGACGGGCCGGCGCCGGCAGCTGAGCACGCGCCGCCCACAGGGCGCGGAGTGCGCCACCGCCCGTAGGACGAGGTACCAACCACGTCAACTGCCGTACGCCGAGCGCGCTACGGTGGTGCAGCCAGCCGATCGGCTGGGGCCTGCGCAGCCCGTACGCGGACATATCCGCGCGTACCACCGCGGGCCGGAATCAGCCGCACGAGGTGGGGACACGACATCGCCATGGCACAGGGCTCGGTCCAGGTCACGCACTCCGGGACGTCGCGCTGGCGGCGTCGCACAGGGGAGTACAGCTCCCTGGCCGCCGCCCTCGAAGCAGCCGGGGACGGCGATGTGCTGACCGTCGCGGCGGGCACGTACCGGGAGAACCTCGTGCTGTGCCGGGCGGTGACGCTGCGCGGGCCCGACGGGGCGCGCGGCTCGGTGCGGATCGCGCCCGCCGACGGCGTGGCGCTGACCGTACGGGCCTCGGCGACCCTGCAGGACCTGCACGTGGAGGCGCAGGACTCGGCGGCGCCCGCACTCCTGGTGGAGGACGGCGCACCGGAGCTCACGGGGCTGCGCGTGGTGACGCGGTCCGCGACCGGCATCGAGGTGCGGGGCGGCGCCCGGCCCACGGTGCGGCGCTGCACGGTCGACAATCCGGGCGGCGTGGGCATCAGCGTGCTGGACGGGGCGGGCGGCGTCTTCGAGGAGTGCGAGGTACTGGCTGCCGGACAGACGGGCGTGGCGGTGCGCGGCGGGGCGCATCCACGGCTGGAGCGCTGCCGGGTGCACCACACGAGCGGCGCCGGCCTGGCGGTGAACGGCGAGGGCAGCGCGGTCGAGGCGGTCGGCTGCGAGCTGTACGAGATCAAGGGCGCGGGCGTGCAGGTCGCCTCGCGCGCCACCGGGCACCTCACCGAGTGCACGGTGCACCGCACTTCGGCGGACGGCGTCACTCTGGACACGGACGCGGTGCTCACGGTCGCCGACTGCGACATCCACGACATACCGGAGAACGCGCTGGACCTGAGGTCGCGTTCGGTGCTGACGCTGACCCGGAGCCGGGTGCGGCACTTCGGGCGCAACGGCCTGTCCGTATGGGACCCGGGCACCCGGGTGGACGCCAACCAGTGCGAGATCCACGACAGTACGGGCGACTACCCGGCGGTGTGGGTGAGCGACGGCGCGACGGCCGTCCTGGACTCGACCCGGGTGCACGACGTGCCGGACGCGCTCTTCGTGCTGGATCGCGGCTCGCGGGCGGATGTGGTCGATTCCGATCTCGCGCAGGTACGGAACACCGCCGTTTCGGTCAGCGACGGCGCGACCGTACAGCTCGACGACTGCCGCATCCGGGAGGCCGCGACCGGCGCGTGGTTCCGCGACCACGGCAGCGGCGGCACGCTCTCGGGCTGCACGATCGAGGACACCCAGACGGGCGTGATCGTCACCAAGGGCGCCGACCCGAACGTCGAGCGGTGCACGGTCAGCACGCCGGCCGAAGCGGGCTTCTACGTGTCCGCCGAGGGCCGCGGCACCTTCCACAACTGCCGGGTCACGGGCAGTTCCGGCTACGGCTTCCATGTGATCGACGGCTGCCGTACGACGCTGACACGGTGCCGTACGGAGCGGTGCGCGCGCGGCGGTTACGAGTTCGCCGAGGACGGGCCGACGGCGGTGGACTGCACCAGCGACGAGAGCCGGATGCCCCAGCCGGCGGCCGCGGCGGCCCCGTCCGGCGCGCCCTCGCCGGCGGCCGCTGCGGCGCCTGTGACGGCCGCGCAGCCCGCGGGCACGGCCGGGCTGCTGGGCGGCGTCCCCGCGCCGCCCACGCCGCCTCAGGCAGCCGCCGAGCCGGTCCCGGACACCCGACCGTCGGACGAGGTCCTCGGCGAACTGGACACGCTCGTCGGCCTGGACAGCGTCAAGCGCGAGGTGCGCAGCCTGATCAACATGATCGAGGTGGGGCGGCGCCGGCAGCAGGCGGGCCTGAAGGCCGCCTCGGTCCGCCGCCATCTGGTCTTCACCGGCTCACCCGGCACGGGCAAGACCACCGTCGCGCGGCTGTACGGCGAGATCCTGGCGTCACTGGGCGTACTGGAGCGCGGCCACCTCGTGGAGGTCTCCCGGGTGGACCTGGTCGGTGAGCACATCGGGTCGACGGCCATCCGTACCCAGGAGGCGTTCGACCGGGCGCGCGGCGGGGTGCTCTTCATCGACGAGGCGTACGCGCTGTCCCCGGAGGACTCCGGGCGCGACTTCGGGCGCGAGGCGATCGACACCCTGGTGAAGCTGATGGAGGACCACCGGGAGGCGGTGGTGGTCATCGTGGCGGGCTACACCGCCGAGATGGAGCGCTTCCTCGCGGTCAACCCCGGTGTCGCCTCCCGCTTCTCGCGGACCATCAGGTTCGGCGACTACGACCCCGAGGAGCTGCTGCGCATCGTCGGGCAGCAGGCCGAGGAGCAGGAGTACCACCTCGCCGACGGCACCTCCGAGGCGCTGCTGAAGTACTTCACCGAGCTCCCGAAGGGGCCGTCGTTCGGCAACGGGCGCACCGCCCGGCAGACGTTCGAGGCGATGGTCGAACGGCACGCGGGCCGGGTGGCGCAGCTCCCCGACCCGAGCACCGACGACCTCACGCACCTCTACTCCGAGGACCTGCCGGCGCTGCCCTGAGAAGCGGCGGGCCGCTCTCCGGGGCCGGCGTCCCGCTCGGCGTCCGGCTCGCCTGGTTGCTGCGGTATCCCGGGCGCCAGATGGGCGAGGAGTTCGGCGCGGGCCGTGCCGAACTCCGGGTCGGCCTGGTAGTCGCCGTGCCCGAGGGTCTGGGCGGGCAGCGGGTACTGGAGGGTGCGCCCGAAGACCAGCGGGTCGCGCAGCGGCCCCCGGTCGATCGCCGCACCGTCCTCACAAGTGAGGCGGACCGGGCCGCCGATGGGGTCGGTGAACCGCCACAGGTTGCGCCAGGCGCCCATCTCGCGGTGCAGCCCGGTGAGCGCGGCGGGCCCGAAGAACGCCGGGAACCAGCGTCCGTACAGCCGCTCCAGCGGCGACCCGTACGTGAGCAGCGCGACCCGGCTGCGCGTCACCGGGTCCAGCTGCCAGACGGCGGCGGCCGCGAGGACGCTGCCCTGCGAGTGCCCGGAGAGGACCAGGCGCCCGTCGTGGGTCTCGGTCCAGGTGGCCATCCGCCAGGTCAGGTCCGGGACGGCCCGCTCGGCGTAGCACGGAGGCGCGAAGGGGTGCGCGGCGCGCGGCCAGAAGGTGCCGACGTCCCAGAGTATGCCGATGGTGCGGCGGGCCGAGGCGTCCTTGTAGGCGCGGCGCCCCATGGCCAGCAGGAGGACGACGCCGGCGCCCATCAGCCAGGAGCCGAGCGCCTGTGCCGTTTCGGCGACGGCGTCCACGAAGGCGGGCGCGCCGTCCAGCGCCCGGCCGGGCGGCAGGCCCGTGAGCCGGGCACCGAGCACCGCACCCGTGCCGAGCACGAAGGTGACGGCCGTGATCACGCCGATCAGCACCGGCGCCCGGTCGGTGAGCCCCGCGCGGGCAATGGTGCCGGCGATGCCCTTGGTGCGCTGCGCGTCGGGCTTCTCCTCGTCCTCGTACAGCCCGGGGATGTCGGAGAGGACCTGGCGGCGGACGGCGAGCACCTGGAAGCCGGCCGCGACGACCAGCAATACGACGACGATCAGCAGCACCGGGATGACCGATGCCTGCCAGGAGAGCAGTACGGGCGGGCCCGCCATCGGGGCGTGCGCGTCGCCCGGGGTGGCACCGCGGTCCAGCCAGTCGGCGGTGCGCTGCGCCACTCCCCCGGTGAACACGCCGCCCAGTGCGCAGGCCAGCAGCGCCACGGACGCGCCGGCCAGGCCCGCGAGCGCGGTGCGCTCCGTGCCCCGCGCGGCCCGCTGGAGCACCTGAGCAGTCAGCAGCAGCCCGACGACCAGCGCGCCCTGGAGGACGGCGAGCACCCCGAAGATGCCGTCGCCCGGGAGATGCCCGGCGGAGGTCCAGCCGGGGCGCACCCAGCCGGTGTGCAGGGCCGTCAGGGCCAGGGCGCCGAGCGCGGCGTACGGGAGGCACCTGACGATCGGCCGGTCGGTCTCCACGTCGGGCTCCGCCTCGCTGCGCGCGGTGCGGCAGACGATGACCACGCTGAGTACCGCAAGGGCGGCGACCAGCGTGGCCAGCGCGTACCCGGTCCAGCGCAGCCACGCGTCGGAGCCGGGCCGACCGTCGGCGTCGTGCGCGGTCAGGAGCAGCGCGGTGGCGATGGTGAGCAGCCCCGCCGCGGCGTGCGCGGAACGCAGCCGGGCGACGACCCGGCGGCCGTACCAGAAGCCGTCCAGGCACAGCGTGGGGCGCTCGGAGGGCGGCGTGTCGCGGGAGGTGCCGGGGCGGCGCGGCGGCGGTGAAGCGGACTCGTACGCGCTCCAGGTGCGGTGCGAGAGCCACCACAGCAGGCCCACGAGAAGCAGCGGAAAGGCGCTCGCGACGACGAGGCGGCGGCCCGGCAGGCTCCACCAGCCGTCGTGCGCGGTGCTGAGGAAACCGAGCCAGGAGCGGTCCGCCGAGCACGAGAGGCTGCCCGCGCACTGCCAGGCGAGCAGGTCCAGCGCCACCTCGCAGGCACCGGCGGCGAGCAGCACCGTGAGGGTGAGCGCCAGGATGCGTACGAGGACGTCGTAGAGGCGCTGGGCAGGGTGGCCGCGCGGGGCCGCGGGGCGCATCCAGTGCGCGAGGTTCGCGACCATGAAGGGCAGCAGGATCAGCCAGAGGGCGCGGCTGCCGTTGCCCGAGGTGAGGTTGGACCAGCAGTACGCCTCGCGGACCGGCTCCTCGGGGTCGCCGTCGCGCTCCTCAACGGGGCGCTCCTCGGCGTACGCGTCCGTGGCGCGGCGGTAGATGGCGGCGGTGTCGTCACCGGTGACGCGCACGACCCGGGGGTCGTCGAGCATCTCCGCAGGTGTGGTGCCGCCGACACCGTGCACCAGCAGTTCGAGAGCGATCCGGCGTGGTCTGTGCGCGGCGGCGCCCTCGTCTCCGCCCGGATCCGTCGTGGCTGCGGGTGAGGACCGGTACGTAGTGTCCACTGTGCTTCCCCCGATGTCCGTACGTCGATGTGCGTCCCGGATTCTTTCTTGCCCGCCGGAGCGCTGCATCCACCCCACACGGTCCGGGCAGTCACTGTCAGTGCCTCGTGCGAGGATGTCCCCGAACAGCAGCGCTCTTGTGACCTGGGGCGCGCCGTGAGCCGGGACGAAGGGACAGGCCGGGTGAGTGACAACCAGAACCTCCTCGCCGAGCAGCGGCGTGCCCTGATCCTCGACGAAGTGCGGCGCCGCGGCGGTGTCCGCGTCAATGAGCTGACCCGCAAGCTGAGCGTCTCGGACATGACGGTCCGTCGGGACCTGGACGCGCTGGCCCGCCAGGGCGTCGTGGAGAAGGTGCACGGCGGCGCCGTCCCCGTGAGCGAGCCGAGCGCGCACGAACCGGGGTTCGAGGCCAAGTCCTCTCTGGAGCTGTCGGCGAAGGAGGCCATCGCCGAGGCGGCGGCCCAGATGGCGGCCCCGGGCAGCGCGATCGCGCTGGCGGGCGGCACGACGGCGTTCGCGCTGGCCCATCAGCTGCTGGACGTGCCGGACCTGACCGTGGTGACGAATTCGGTCCGGGTGGCCGATGTGTTCTACGCCGCGCAGCGGGCGGCGGCCGGCTCCGGCGGCCCGCGCCCCGGAGCGGCGACAGTCGTGCTCACAGGCGGCGTTCGTACGCCCTCGGACACGCTGGTCGGCCCGGTGGCCGACGCCGCGATCCGCTCGCTGCACTTCGATGCGCTCTTCCTCGGGGTGCACGGCATATCCGTCGAGGCCGGGCTGTCGACGCCGAATCTCGCCGAGGCGGAGACCAACCGCCACTTCGTGCGGTCGGCGCGGCGGGTCGTGGTGGTCGCGGACCACACGAAGTGGGGGACCGTGGGCCTGAGTTCGTTCGCTTCGCTGGACCAGGTGGACGTGCTGGTCACCGATCCCGGTCTGCCGGCGCACGTCCGGGCGGAGTTCGCGGAGTTGCCCCCGCGGCTGGTGGTGGCCGGTGAGCCGGAAGACGACGCAGACATCTGACGAGGCCCCAGCTATGGTGTGCGACGCCGGATTGTTCGACGGTCGGTCCTGATCCCATCACTGTGTGTAGGGGGTGCTCGTCCCATGACGCACCGACTGAGCCCTGTCGGGCTCGACTTCGCCGAGTCCGCGCCGCTGCGGATGGTCTTCGCGGCCGAGCTCTCCGCGCCCCCCGAAGCGGTGTACGCCGCGCTCGCGGACGACGTCGGCTCCTGGTGCGTATGGTTCACCGGGGTCTCGCGGATCACCCCGACCGACGGCGGGAAGGGCCGCTCGGTCCGGCTGACGGGCGGCACCCGCTTCCTCGAGAGCATCCTGGCCGCCGAGCGCCCCGAGCACTACGCCTACCGCGTCGACGAGACCAACGCGCCGGGCCTGCGCGCCCTTCTGGAGGACTGGCGGCTCACTCCGGCGCCCGGCGGCACGCTCGTGCGCTGGACGTTCGCCGCCGACGGCCCGGCGCCGTTCCGCTCGCTGATGCAGCTGAGCCGCCCGATGCTGGGCCGCGTGTTCCGCGACTCGATGCGGCAGCTGGACCGGCGCCTCGTCGGCGTGTGAACGGCGCCTCGGCGACGGCTGAGCGGCGCCTCAGCGGCGTGTGAGCGACGCGTCGGGGCTCGGGCGGTCCGGCCGCCGGCGAGCCCCGCAGCGGGCGCCTCACGCCGGCCAGGTGCCCTCGGCGAGGAAGGTCTCCAGGGTCCGGGCGTACGGCGTGATGTCCAGCCCCTGCTCGGCCAGCCAGGCGTCGGAGTAGTACTTGTCGAGGTAACGGTCGCCGGGGTCGCACAGAAGTGTGACCACCGAGCCCGTACGGTCCGCGGCGACCATCTCGGAGACGATCTTCAGCGCGCTCCACAGCCCCGTGCCCGTCGAGCCGCCCGCCTTGCGCCCGATGGCGGTCTCCAGCGCCCGTACGGCCGCCACGCTCGCCGCGTCCGGCACCTTCATCATCCGGTCGATCGCGCCGGGCACGAAGCTGGGCTCCATCCGCGGCCGCCCGATGCCCTCGATACGGGAGGCGGTGCGGCAGTCCGTCTCGGCGTCGCCGTTCAGCCAGCCGTCGAAGAAACAGCTGTTCTCCGGGTCGGCGACGCACACCCGGGTGTCGCGCTGCATGTAGTGCACGTAGCGGGCGATGGTCGCCGAGGTACCGCCGGTGCCCGCGGTGGCCACGATCCATGCCGGGTCCGGGTACCGCTCCAGGCGCAGCTGCTGGAAGATCGATTCGGCGATGTTGTTGTTGCCGCGCCAGTCCGTGGCCCGCTCGGCGTAGGTGAACTGGTCCATGTAGTGCCCGCCGGTCTCGGCCGCGAGCCGGGCGGAGACGTCGTACACGGTCCGCGGGTCGGCGACCAGGTGGCAGGTGCCGCCGTGGAACTCGATCAGGCGGGTCTTCTCGCGGCTGGTCGTCGCGGGCATCACCGCGATGAACGGCACCCCGATGAGCTTCGCAAAGTACGCCTCGGAGACGGCGGTGGAGCCGCTGGACGCCTCGATGACCGGCTTGCCGGGGCGGATCCAGCCGTTGCACAGCCCGTAGAGGAAGAGGGAGCGGGCGAGGCGGTGCTTCAGGCTGCCGGTGGGATGCGTCGACTCGTCCTTCAGGTACAGATCGATGCCCCACTGCTCGGGCAGCGGGAAGCGCAGCAGGTGGGTGTCGGCGCTGCGGTTGGCGTCCGCCTGGACCTTGCGCACGGCTTCCTTGAGCCAGCCACGGTAATCGGGGTCGGTGCGGTCGACATCAAGGGTCGGCAGGGGCGCGCCCCCGGGGGGCGCCGGGAGGTCGCAGGACCGGTCGCCGGCACCCGCGAGGCCGTCGTCCCGCCCGTCCGTGTGCTGTGCGGTACTCATCGACGTGCTCCTCGCGGTCGTCCCGGCCCGCCGTGACCGCCGGGCCCAGCTCGATCATAACCATCCGCCACACGCTCCTCACCTGCATAAACGACCCTTTGAGAACCCCCAAGGAGCCCTCGGGGTACTGGTGTTCGCAGGCTCGCGACCAGGGGAACTGGTGCCCGGGCCGCGATCCGGGCAGACTTCAGGAAGGGCGCGGGCCTTTCCCGTCGCCAGGTGCGTGAGGAGGCGGTGCTCCATGAGGGAGCCGGAGTTCAACGCGACCGGTGTGCGCATCGAGCGCTGGCTGCGGTCGCTGACCCGAGCGGGTCAGGTCATCATCAAGGACGGCAGGCTGGCACTGCTGACGAGCTACGGCACGGAGATCGACAGCGCACCGCTGACGTCGGTCCAGGCCCACCGGCCGTGGCTGCTGGCCCGTGACCGCGCGTTCGCCACGCTCAACGGCCATCGCTACTCCTTGACCATGGGCGCCCCCGAGCGCTTCCTGGACGCCGTCCGGGCCGCCGGCGCCCGCACCTGACGCCGTACCGGAGCGACGGACGGATACGCCCGGACGGCCGCGCCTGCGGACCGTACAGGAGCCGGCGCGGGGACCGTACGGGTCGGCGGTCGGCGGCACGGCGACTGCATTCGGGTGAAGACCGGTGGGACGCGCTGGGGTTGCGGACCCTCTGCGGTTGCGGGAGTACGGGAGCGGGCCGACCCTGGACTGACTCGCATCACCGAGAGTTCGCCACTGGTGACTCGAGGTGAACGGGACATCGCCGGACCCGGTCCTCGCGTTTCCGTAGCGGCGGGCGCGCCCGGCCTCATCAGGGGAGTCGCGGTCGTGATCAGGCAGCCCAGCAGGCACTGCGCGGTGGAGCTCCAAGCCCTGCCGGCACGCATCGGCCAGATGCGCAGAATCGTATCGGCACAGCTTCGTTACTGGCGCCTCGACGCCTTGATCGACCCCGCGACGCTCGGGGTGACGGAGCTGCTGGCCAACGTCCACCAGCACGCCCTGCCCAGCAAGCAGTGCACGGTCGAACTGTCGGTCCTGCTGGACCAGTTGACGGTGTCGGTGCGCGATCTCGATCCCCGGCTGCCGAAGCCCGCGGTGGCCGGGCCTCTGGATACCGGGGGCCGCGGGCTGACCCTGATCGCGGAGCTGAGCGAGAGCTGGGGCGCCCGCCCGGAGGACACCGGCAAGGTCGTGTGGTTCACGCTCCCGGCGCTCACCCGTGGCCTCGAGGAGCCGGGCCACGCGCTCACATGTCTGCCGGAACCGCCGGAGACGGAGCGCGCCGAAGCGAGCAGCGGAGTGCGCGCACCCGCACGCGGCGCACGAGTGGGCTGAGCGCCCGGTCCCCGAGGGGCCGGGCGCTCAGCCGTCCGTACGGACACGAGCTGCGCCCGCCTGTATGGACGCGAGCTGCCCCTGTCCGTATGGCCGAGAGCTGCGCCCGTCCGTAGGGCTCACTCCGTGGCGATCGCCCGCAGGACGTCCAGCCGGGCCGCGCGGCGGGCCGGCCGCAGCCCTGCCAGTGCGCCCGCTGTCACGCCCACCAGTGCCACCACGGCCAGCTGCTCAGGTGGCAGCGTGAAGGCGCTGTTGCCCGCGCTGTCCGAAGCGCGGACCAGCGCCCAGCCCAGGAAGCCGCCCAGCAGCAGCCCGCCCGCCGTACCGAAGGCGGCGACCAGGACCGACTCCCAGCGCACCATGGCCCGCAGCTGCGCCCGGCTCTGCCCGACCGCCCGCAGCAGCCCCAGTTCCCTGGTCCGTTCGTGCAGCGCCAGGGTGAGCGTGTTGGCGATGCCCAGCAGGGCGATGACGACGGCCAGCGCGAGGAGCGCGTAGACGAGCGTGAGCATCTGGTCGATGCCGCTCGCGGAGGACTCGGCGTACTCGGCGCGGGTCTGCACCTCGGGGGCGCCGTACGCCCGCGCCACCTTGTCCACCGCCGCCTTGCCCGTATCGAGTGACACCCCGTCCTTCAAGGTGACGGCCACGACCGTGTCGGCGTCCTGGACGCGATGCGGCTCCCAGGCGGCGCGGCTGACCACGTAGTCGCCCGCGAGCCCGTTCTCGTTGTAGACGGCGCGTACGGTGAACGTGCGCCGGTCGCCGTCCGTGAAGCCGAGCCGCACGGTGCTGCCAGTACTCCAGTGCCGCTTCTCCGCCTCGTCCTTGGAGACGGCCAGACCGGCCGGCCCGAGATCCGCGAGCGAGCCCTCCACGCCGCCCAGGTCCAGCACAGCAGGCAGCCGCGCGGGGTCGGTGACCGTCAACTGGCGCCCGGCCCCGTCCACCCGGGCCACTCCGCGGCCCAGCCCGAGTGCCGTGTCCACCTCGGGCAGCCGGTCCAGCACCGGCGCGAGCCGCGGGCTCAGGCCGCTGCCCCCGGACCCGAACGCCGGCGTGCTCACCGCGACATCGCCCGCGAACGCCCGGTCCACGGCCCGGTCCATCGTCGTCCGCAGCGAGGCGGCGAAGACCGTGAAGACACCGACCACCGCGACGCCGATCATCAGGGCGGTGGCGGTCGCCGCGGTCCGCCTGGGCGACCGCAGCGCGTTGCGCTGGGCCAGGGCGCCGGTGACGCCGCGCAGCCGCCTGAGCGGCCCGCCCAGCGCCCGTACCGCGTACGAGGCCGCCACGGGGCCGAGGACGACGAACGCGGCCACGGTGAGGGCCGCGCCGGTCCCGGTGAGCAGGATGTCGGGCGTGCCGACCGCGCCCACCACCGTGAGCGCGATACCGGCCACCCCGAGAACGGCCCCCAGTACGGCACGTCCGGTGGACGCGCCCGAGGCATCCACGGCGACGTCGCGCAGCGCGGCCATCGGGGCGGTGCGTCCGGCCCGTACGGCGGGCAGCAGCGCGGAGCCCATGCAGACCGCGACGCCGACGGCGAGCGGCAGCACCATCGAGAGCGCGCTGATGGCCAAGGGACCGTCCGGGAAGGGGAACCCGAGGGCGGGGAAGAGCGCCTGCAGCCCCGCGGCGATCCCGATGCCGGCCGGCAGACCGGCCAGCGACGCCGCCAGGGCGACCGCTGCGGCCTCCGTGAGCGAGGCCCCGGCGACTTGCCCGCGGGTGGCTCCCAGCGTCCTCAGGAGGGCGTTCTCGCGGGTTCGCTGGGCCCAGACGATGGCGAAGGTGTTGTGGATCGAGAACACGGCGACCAGCACGGCGATGCCCGCGAAGACCAGCAGCAGGGTCGTGAACAGGGTCAGGAACGCGCCCGTGACGGTGTCCAGGTTCTCCTCCGCCGACTGCTGGCCGGTGATCGCCTCGGCGCCCTTGGGCAGTACGGGGCCGAGCCGGTCGACGAGTTGCTGCTGGCCGACGCCGTCGTCGGCCCGTACCTGGATCGTGGCCGCCAGCCCCGGCTCCGGAGCAAGGTACCGCTCAGCGTCGGCCCGGGTCAGGCCGGTGTACGTGGCCTGGCCCATGCCGCTCTCGCCGCCGAAGGCGGCCAGGCCGACGACGGTGATCCGCAGCGGGTCCGGGGTGCGCAGCACGGTCGTGTCCCCGATGCGCAGCCCTCCGGCCTTCGCCGCGCTCTCGTTGACGACGGCCTCGCCGTGCGCCTTCGGGGCGCGCCCTGCGACGAGCTGATAGGCGTTCAGCTGCGGGTCGGTGATCCAGTTCCCGGCCGTGGTCGGCGGCCCCTGGCCGCCCACGGGTTCGCCGTCCTTGCCGACGAGCTGCCCCGCGCCCTGGACTACGGG
Source organism: Streptomyces sp. NPDC050315 (assembly GCF_040655775.1). Classification (NCBI taxonomy): domain Bacteria; kingdom Bacillati; phylum Actinomycetota; class Actinomycetes; order Kitasatosporales; family Streptomycetaceae; genus Streptomyces; species Streptomyces sp. NPDC050315. Next base: position 570,123 of record NZ_JBFAKN010000005.1, on the reverse strand, counting down.
CACGGCAGCGGCGACGCCCGGTACCTTCTCGATCTCCCGGACGGCCGAGGCCGCGACCGGCTCCCGGGTCCCCTGGCCGCCTCCGGAGACGGCGATGACGTCCGCGCTGCGCACCACCGCGTCCGTACCGGCCGTCGCACTGCCGAACAGGCTGTCGAAACTGGCGCGCAGGGTGTCCCCCATGACGAGCGTGCCACTGAGGAACGCGACGGCGAGCAGCACGGCGGTGAAGGTGCCCGCGAATCGCCGCTTACGGGTGCGGAGCGATGTACGGGCGAGGCGCAAGGAGGTGCGCACCCGGTACGCGGTCACGTCGCCACCCCTTCCTGCGCGCTCCGGGTGCTCGCCGCCTTGCGGTCCAGCTCCTTGATGCGGTCGAGTACTCCGTCGGCGGTCGGCCCGGCCATCCGGTCCACCAGCCGCCCGTCGGCGAGGAAGATCACGTCGTCGGCGTGCGCGGCGGCGACCGGGTCGTGGGTGACCATGACGACCGTACGGCCCATCGTGCGCACCGCCCGGCCCAGCAGCTCCAGCACTTCGGCACCGGAGCGCGAGTCGAGGTTGCCGGTGGGCTCGTCCGCGAAGACGACCTCCGGCCGGCCCGCGAACGCCCGGGCGACCGCGACCCGCTGCTGCTGTCCTCCGGACAGCTCGCTGGGCCTGTGGTGCAGCCGGTCGCGCAGCCCCACGACATCGATGAGCGCGTCGGTCCATTCGGCGTCGCCCGCCGCGCCCGCCAGGTCCCGCGGCAGGGTGATGTTCTCCGCCACGGTGAGCGTCGGCAGCAGGTTGAACGCCTGGAAGACGAAGCCGACGCGCTCCCGGCGCAGCAGCGTCAGCCGCCGGTCGTCCAGCCCGGTCAGTTCGGTGCCTGCGATGGCCGCCGAACCCGAGGTGAGCGTGTCCAGGCCGGCCGCGCAGTGCATGAGCGTCGACTTCCCGGACCCGGAGGGGCCCATGATCGCGGTGAAGCGGCCGGCGGGGAAGTCGACGCTCACCCCGTCCAGCGCGCGCACCTCGGCATCGCCCGCCCCGTAGACCTTCACGGCGTCCACGACCCGGGCAGCGGGGACACTCACGCCGCGCCTCCCTTGCCCTTGCGGTGCGTCCCGAACTGCTCCTCCAGGACGGAGAGCCGCCGCCAGTACTCGTCCTCGTCGATCTCACCGGAGGCGAACCGGTGGCCGAGTACGGAGAGGGGCGACGGGTCGGCACCGGTAGGAGCGGCCGCGCCGGGCCGCTGCCAGAGGCCCCGCCCGCGCCATACGGTGCGCCGCAGCAAGGTGACCACACCAATGACGGCGACCGCCCACAGCAGCGGGAAGAACAGGATCCACGGCCCGGGACCGCCGCCGGACCAAGGTGTTGCCAGGACGTCCATGATGATCAGCTCCTCGAAGGTCACGCTGTTTCGGCGTTCACTTCGAGCCTGATCCGCCGGACGCCGGCCGTCGTCGTACGGACAGCGGCACCGGGCCTACCTCTTGGGGAGTACGCCCGCCAATGGGGGCGACGGCGCGAGACTGTAACTACTGGTATGTAAAGTGCCTTCATGGTCACACCTCACCGCCCCACCGGGGCCGTCCCCGCGCCTGCCCTCCGTACTGTGCTGGGCGACCTGCCCCCTCAGGCACTGCGCGGCCGGTTCGACGCGCACGACCACCTCTTTCTCACCACGCCCCAGCTGCCCGGCCAGGAACTGGCGGACACCGGTGCCGCGGCCGCCGAGCTGCGCGCCTTCCAGGAGGCGGGCGGCGGCACAGTGGCGCAGTGGACGCCCTACGGGATGGGACGCCGCGCATCCGAACTGGCGTACCTCTCCCGGGAGTCGGGCGTACGGATCGTGGCGGCCACCGGGCTGCATCAGGCGGCGCACTACGCACCGGAGACGCTCGCACGCGTCCGCAAGGACCTGGCGGGGCTGTTCGTCGCCGAGCTGACGGAGGGCATCGGCGGGCCCGGCGGCCCACGGGCCGGCCTCGTCAAGGTGGCGGGCGGCTTCCACGGCCTGGACGCGCACGCCCGGCACACGCTGTCCGCCGCGGCCGAGGCACACCACGCCACGGGGGCCGCCATCGGCGTCCATCTGGAGCTGGGCACCGGGGCACTCGATGTGCTCGACCTGCTGTGCGACGGGGCGGGAGTACCGCCGCAGCACGTGATACTCGGCCACCTCAACCGCTCCCCCGACACGGCCGTCCACCGCACGGCCGCCGAGGCCGGCGCCTACCTGGCCTTCGACGGCCCCTCGCGGGCGCACCACGCGACGGACTGGCGGCTCCCGGAGGCGCTGGCCGCGCTGGTCGACGCGGGGTACGGCGACCGCGTCCTGCTGGGCGGCGACACGACCACGGCCGGGGCCCGTTCGGTCGACGGCGGGCCCGGAATGCCGTACGTCGTACTGGGGCTGCGCCGCCGCCTCGAACTCACTCTGGAGAAGGAGGCGGTGGAGCGCATGCTGACGGTCAATCCGGCGCGCGCCTTCGCCACGGAGTGGCGGGCCTGAGCCGCGGCGCCCCTCGGACGCGTCAGCCGGCGCGCTCGCCCTCGAGGACGATCAACGGGTCGTCCAGCACCGGCTGCCAGGCCAGCTCGGCCGCGCCCACCAGGGCGTTGTGGTCCAGAGTGCAGGGCAGTATGGGGACGCCGCCGCTGCGCCCCCAGAGGCTGCGGTCCGCGACGACGGCCCGCAGTCGCTCCGGGTCGGCCTCCAGAAGCGCCCGGTGCAGCCCTCCGAGGATGATGCGGTCGGGGTTCAGGATGTTGACCAGTCCCGCGATGCCGAGGCCGAGCCGGTCGATCAGCAGCTCTCCGGCGGCCCGTACGGAGGCGTCCGCGTACTCCTCGCGCAACAGATCCGTCGCCTGCTTGAGCAGCGAGCCCTCGGGGCCCGGTGTGCGGCCCGCGGCGCCGAGGAAGGCGAGCGGGTCCGCCTCGACGTCGAGACAGCCGCGGCTGCCGCAGTGGCAGGGGGCGCCCTCCGGGTTGACGGTGAGGTGCCCGACCTCCAGGGCCAGGCCCGAACTGCCGCTGTGCAGGCGGCCGTCCAGCACCAGCGCGCCACCGACGCCGCGGTGGCCGGAGGCCACGCACAGCAGGTCGCGGGCGCCGCGCCCGGCGCCGTGGCGGTGCTCGGCGAGAGCCGTGAGGTTGACGTCGTTGCCGCTGAAGCCGACGTGTTCGGTGACGCCCGGCACCTTGGCGTCGGCCAGCGCCTGGAGGAACAGCGCCCGTACGGGGGCGCCGGCGGGCCAGGCGAGGTGCAGCGGGTTGAGCGCCTCACCGTCCGGCTCGGCGACCGCGGAGGGCACGGCGAGTCCGGCACCCAGGCACTGCCGTCCGGAGTCGCGCAGCAACCCGGAACCGGCGCGCACGGCCTCGGCCAGGACGTGCGCCGGGTCGGCGGGGATCGTGCCGCATCCGGACGTGGTGGCCACGATCCGGCCACCGAGGCCCACCAGGGCGACCCGGTAGCCGTCGGCATGGATCTGCACGGCCAGCACGACGGGTCCCTGGTCGGCGATGAACAGCCGGTGCGAGGGGCGCCCCTGGGTGCCCGCGGCGGCCGTCGGGTGCGCGTCGACGGTGATGAGGCCGAGCGCTTCGAGCTCGGCGGCCACCGCGCCGGCCGTCGCGCGCGTCACGCCGAGTTCGGAGGTCAGTACGGCACGCGTCGGCGCGCGCCCGGTGTGTACGAGCTCCAGCGCGGGCCCGAGCGCGCCACGGCCCCGCTCCAGCCTGGTCGTCCGTGTGTGGGTCACGCCGTCCATTCTGACTTTGTATCCATTATGAACAAAACACGGCCCGCCGCCTCCCGGAAATCCGCCGGTCGCGCGCCGCACACCGAGACGCTACCCCCGCGCCCGCACCGTGTACGGCCACCCGCCCGCACGCCCGGAAGGGGGCACGGCCCACGCGGCCGGAATCACGCACTGACAGCCCACGGTTCCGGCTCGATACTTGAGTACGGACCCCCGTATGTGAGTACGAACACGGATGTCCGTCCCGCCCGGAGCACGTACGACTGGACACGTACCTCTGCATCTGCACATGGACCGGCCCCTGGGGGGACACATGAAGGCGATACTCCGGCACCGCGACCCCGAGACGCCCCGGCAGCGGGCGCACCCGGCTCCCTGGCTGCGCGACGCGGCGCGGCTGACGTTCGGCAATCCGGTCTCCTGCATCTACCTGACCCTGGTCGCCGCGGCGGTGGTCTTCGCCGTCGTCGACTCGCTCTTCGTCGACCATCCGGACGCCTCGATGTCCGGCGTCTGGGCCGCGCTGCTCACCTCCCCGACCCTTTTCCCGCTGTGGTTCGCGGGGGACGCGATGTGGAGCGACGCCGGCGCGCCCGCCTGGTACTCGATGGCCACCATCGGCCTCGCCGCGCTGGTCAACGCGCTGCTGCTGGGTCTGGTCCACCGCAGTCTGCGCAGCCGGCCGGCCGCGCCCAAGGCCGTTGTCAGTGGCGGCTGGGACACTCGGTGGTATGGAGATCACTGAATTCGTCGAAATGCTCCGCAGGGACGGCCTGTTGCTGGCGGACGCCGCGGACAAGGCCGGCCCCGACGCCTCGGTTCCGTCCTGCCCCGACTGGCAGGTCCGCGACCTGCTCCTGCACATCGGCCGCGTCCACCGCTGGGCGACGGGATATGTCACGGACGGGACGGACGGGCGCGTGCGGCCGCCCGAGGCGCCCGACCTGGACGGCACGGCGCTCGTGGAATGGATGCGCGAGGGCCATGCCGCCCTGGTCGCGGCGCTGGCGGCGGCCCCGGCCGACCTGGCCTGCTGGACCTTCCTGCCTGCTCCTTCTCCGCTGGCGTTCTGGGCCCGCCGACAGGCCCATGAGACGGCGATACACCGCATCGACGCCGAGGCGGCGCTCGGTGCCGGCTTCTCCGCCATCGATCCCGCGTTCGCCGCGGACGGCATCGACGAGCTGCTGACGGGCTTCCTCGGCACGGACCGCGGCCGCGCGCGCACGACTCCCGACAAGGAGTTGTATATACGCACCACGGACGCGCCCGGCGCCGCCGGCACGGGCAACGCCGCCTGGCGGGTGCGGCTTTCGGACGCGCCGCCTCGTACGGAGCGGGAGACCGCGACCGGGGACGAGGACGGCGCGGCGGGCCCGGCGACCGGCTCCGCGCCGGACTGTGTGCTCGAAGGCCCCGCGGCGGACCTCTACGCGATGTTGTGGAACCGCCTGCCGTGGCAGAGTTCGGCCGCGGTGACGGTGACGCTCGGCGACGACGGTTCCTTCCCCCGGCTCTGGCAGGAGCTGTTCGCGATCTGATCGCGGCCGTGGGCTGCCGGCGGCCGGCCCGTGGGTCCCGTGCGGGTCGCGGACGGCCGCGGTCCTCAGCCCGCGAAGGCCGGCTGGTCGAGCCCCTTGCCCGCGCCCGGGACGACGAGTACGGAGCCCTCCAGCGGATGCCGCGGCGTGTCCTCCTGAGCCGTGGTGATGTAGAGGTCGGTGAGGTCGGGGCCACCGAAGGCGCAGGCGGTCGGGCGTCGGACGGGCAGGTCGACCGTGCGGTCCAGGGCGCCGTCGGGCGTGTAGCGGCGCACCTGCCCGCCGTCCCACAGCGCCACCCAGACGCAGCCCTCCGCGTCGACGCACAGCCCGTCCGGGAAGCCGGCGCCCTGCTCGATCTCCACGTGGGGACGCCGGCCGTGCGCGAACTGCCCCGGGGCGCCCCCGTCTCCGGCACCCACGTCGAAGACGTCGATCCGCCGGGTCGGGGTGTCGATGTAGTACATCAGCCGGCCGTCCGGGCTCCAGCCGATGCCGTTGCTGACCGTGACGTCCGAGAGCACCCGCACGATGCTGCCGTCCGGGGCGACGCGGGACAGCGTGCCGCCGCCCGGCGTCTCGTCGTAGGGCATGGTGCCGGCCCACAGCGCGCCGTCGGGCGCCACGGCCGCGTCGTTGCCGCGCCGCCCCGGCACGGCCTCGTAGGCCAGCCAGGAGAACGCCCCGGCCGCGTCGTAAAGGCCCACGCCGTCCCGGAGGTTGACGACCAGGCCGCCCCGTGCGCGCGGCTTCGCGGCGCCCACGTGCTGTTCGGTGACCATGACGGTGCGGCGCCCAGTGGCGGGGTCGTAGGTGTGTACCCGACAGGTGAGGATGTCCACCCAGATCAGCCGCGCGTGCGCGGCGTCCCAGGTCGGCCCCTCGCCGAGCCGCGCACCCGACCGCACCGCAACGTCCCACTGCCTCATGACCGCTCGCCTTCTTCCGGCACCAGTTCTTCCGGCTCTTCCGGCGCGAGTAGCTGCGGCACGAGGCGTGCGCCACTGCCGTGCATGCGCTGGTTCCGGCCGGTGACCGGCCGGAAGCGCTCAGCCTATGAGCGGCCGGAGGGCAGCGGCAATCCCGTGCGCATGACAGACTCGTACGGTGTCTCCGCCCCGCTCGCAGGCCCAACGGGACGCCGTCACCGTCGAGATCGCATTCGCCGTGGTGACCGGTGCGCTCGCGGGCGCCCTCGCCTTCTTGATCTGCGCGGCGCCCGCCCTCTGGGACGTGCTGCCCGCCTCCTGGCGCGGCTCCTGGCTCATGGGAGCCGCGCTGATCGGCGGCGCGGCCTTCGCTTACCGGGTGGTGCGCGTCCTGTGGCGGTGGCGTCAGCCCAGCCAGCCGGGGCGCACGAGCCCCGACTCGTAGGCCAGCACGACCAGTTGGGCCCGGTCCCGGGCCCCGAGCTTCACCATCGTGCGGCTGACGTGCGTCTTGGCCGTCAGCGGGCTGACGACGAGCCGGCGCGCGATCTCCTCGTTGGACAGCCCGATGCCGACCAGCGCCATCACCTCCCGCTCCCGCTCGGTCAGTTGGGCAAGCCCCTCCGCCGCGGCCGGTTCCTTCGAACGGGCGGCGAATTCGGCGATCAGCCGCCGGGTCACTCCCGGGGACAGCAGCGCATCACCGGCCACCACAGCGCGTACGGCACGCAGCAGTTCGTCCGGCTCGGTGTCCTTCACGAGGAACCCGGAGGCGCCCGAGCGGATCGCCTCGAACACGTACTCATCCAGCTCGAAAGTGGTGAGCATGACCACCTTCACTCCGGCCAGCCGCTCGTCCCCGGTGATCCGCCGGGTGGCGGCCAGCCCGTCCACGACCGGCATCCGGATGTCCATCAGGACGACATCGGGCTGCTGATCCCGTACGGCCGTCAGCGCCTCCTCACCGTCGGCGGCCTCGCCGACCACCTCGATGTCCGGCTGGGCGTCCAGCAGCGCCCGGAAGCCGGCCCGCACCAGCACCTGATCGTCAGCGAGCAGTACCCGGATCACGCGCTCTCCTCGTCGTCGTCGCCCGTCGCACGGGCCGCCGTCCCGCCGTCCTGCCCGCCGGGGCCGCTGCTCCCCCGCAGCGGGATCGTGGCGCGCACGGTGAAGCCGCCGTCCGCGCGCGGGCCCGCCTGGACCTCGCCGCCGAGCGCGGCGGCGCGTTCGCGCATGCCGACCAGGCCGTTTCCGCCACCGGGCGGTCCCTCTCCCGTGGCCGGCCCGTCGTCGTCCACGCGAAGACGCAGGGCGTCCGCCGACCGCGCCAGGTGCACGCGTGCGGCGCGGGCCCCGGAGTGCCGGACGATGTTCGTCAGCGCCTCCTGGACGATACGGAAGGCCGCGAGGTCCGCGCCCGGCGGCAGCCCGGACACCCGGCCCTCGACCGACACGGCCACGTCCAGCCCCGCGCTCTTCGCCTGCTCGGTCAGCTCGGGCAGCCGGGCCAGTCCGGGCGCCGGCGACCTGGGCGCCCGCCCCTGCGCGCGCAGCGTGTCGAGCACCTGCCGGACCTCGCCGAGCGCCTCCTTGCTGGCTCCCTTGATCGTCGTCAGGGCCGTACGCGCCTGCTCGGGGTCGTCGTCGAGCAGGGCGAGCCCGACGCCGGCCTGGACGTTGATGACGGAGAGGCTGTGCGCGAGGACGTCGTGCAGCTCCCGCGCGATCCGCAGCCGCTCCTCGTCGGCCCGGCGCCGCTCCGCCGCCGCGCGCTCGGCGCGGGCGTGCGCGAGCTGTTCGCGGCGTACGCGGCCCAGCTCGGACGCGGCGATGATCGCCACCACCCAGGCGGCGACGATCAGCTCCTGCCCCCACGGCGCGGCGCCGTCGGCGGCCGGCGGCAGCCATCGGTACAGCCAGTGCGCGACGAGCAGATGCCCGGCCCACAGCAGCCCCACCGCGCTCCAGGCCGCGACGCGCCGCCCCGCCACGACAGCGGCGAAGCACCCGACCGCCATGAACAGGAAGACCGGGCCGTACGGATACCCACCACCGAGGTAGAGCAGCGCGGCGACCGCGGTACCGAACGCGACGACGCGCGGAAGACGATGACGTACGAGCAGGAGGAGGGAGCCCGCGAGCAGCAGAAACTCCGCAAGGCCGTCCAGGGCCGCCCGGTCCGGCTGCCCGTGCGCGGCAAAACGCGTACCGACCTGCACGAACGCGGCGATCAGCAAGGTCGAACGCCAGGGGACGCCCCGCGCGGTGGCGTTGCGCGCGGGCCCGAGCCACCCGGGGCAGTGCCGCCCCCACCACCGCCCCCACGACGGCCGTCCCTTGTCCATGCCGCCACGCTAGCCCGCCCCATGCGCCCAGGGCGTCCGCCGAGCGCGGTGCCGGCCGGTACTCCGTGGGGAGTACGGGGCTGTGAGGAGTACGGGTCTGCGAGGTGTACGGGGCTGTCAGGTGTACGGGTCTGTGGCGAGCATGGAGAGGAGGAGGCCCGGCGGGTCAGCGGGCAGGCATGGGCAGTCCGACCGACCGGGCGAGTTGCAGTACCGCCTGCTCGAAGAACTCCTCCCGCGCCTCGATGACCCGGTTGAACTGCCCGAAGAGCTCAAACCCCACCAGTCCGAACAGCTGCGCCCAGGCGCCGACCAGCCGGGCCACGACCCCGGCGGGCAGCTCCACGCCCTGCTCCGCGACCAGCGTCAGCATGTCCCCGACCACGGCGTCCGGCAGCGGATCGTCGGGCTCGTGCAGTGCGCCTGCCGTGTAGGCGTCCCGTACGACGTCGATGAGCGCCCGCGCCACCCGGCCGGCGGGCTCGGCGGTGGCCCTGGGGGCGTGATAGCCGGGTACGGGTGAGCCGTAGATCAGCGCGTACTCGTGCGGGTGGGCCAGCGCCCACTCCCGTACGGCGCGGCACACGGCGGTCCACCGGGCAGCCGGAGCCGCCGCGTCCGCACTGCCCCGTCGGCCGGGCCGCGCATCCGCCGTATCCGCCGCGCCCGCCGCGGCGAGCGCGGTTTCGGCGGCCTGTCCCAGGGCGTTGTACGCATCGAGGATCAGGGCCGTCAGGAGGTCGTCGCGGCTCGGGAAGTAGCGGTAGAGGGCCGAGGAGACCATGCCGAGCTCCCGGGCCACGGCGCGCAGCGAGAGCTTCGCGGCGCCTTCGGCGGCGAGCTGCTTGCGGGCCTCGTCCTTGATCGCAGCGGTGATCTCACCGCGGGCCCGCTCCCTGGCTCCCTTGATCGCAGTCATGCGGAGCAGTGTGCCATGTCGCGAACACCGACCACGGATGAGAGCGGCGCGCTAAATCGAGAGCACTGCTCTTGCCAGTGTGCACCGCTCCCGTGCACACTGCTCATGAATGAGAGCACCGCTCTCGGCGGCGAGTTGTCGCCCCTTCGTACGACCCATGCTGCCCCTCCCGAACAAAGGCTCACTCATGAACGAGCAGGCAACGCGCTACCTCAAGCCCAGCCCTCTCGGCGCCCGCCTCAACGCCCTCGTCGGCTGGCTGGCCCGGCGGGGGATCAGTCTGGCCGGGAGTGCGGATCTCGCCGTTCGTGGACGGAAGAGCGGTGAGTGGCGGCGGGTGCCGGTGAATCCGCTGGCCTTCGAAGGCGCTCAGTACCTCGTCTCGGCGCGCGGCAACGGCGAGTGGGTCCGTAATCTGCGCGCGGCCGGTGGTGGGCAGTTGCGGGTGGGGCGCAGGACCCGCGCGTTCACCGCCGTGGAGCTGCCGCCCGTCGAGACGCCCGCGATTCTGCGGGCGTATCTGGAGCGCTGGGGCTGGGAGGTGAAGCAGTACTTCGGTGAGGTCACCGCCCGGTCGGACGACGCCACGCTGCTCGCCGCCGCCCCGCACCACCCGATCTTCCGCATCACCCCGACCGAGTGATCCCCTCTCGCCCCGACCACCAGCCCCCCACCCTGCGAGACTCAGCGATCCAACACCGACTCAGCGATCCAACGCCGAAAGCGCCCGATGGGCCAGCGGGTGCGTCCGTACCAGCTCGGCCAGGGTGGTGGTGCCGCGGGTGATCTTTGTGAAGGCGTTCCAGGCCGGGCGGAAGCCCGTGATCGTGGCGTGCAGCAGGCCCGGGCGGCGGGAGAAGACCGCGAGCATCCGGCGGCCCACGCCCATCTCGACGCCGAGCCCCGCCTTGATCGCGAAGGCGTAGTTGAGCGCCTGGCGGCGCGCGTCCACCGCGTCGTGCGCCTCGGCCACCCGTACCGCCCACTCCCCCGCGAGCCGCCCCGACCGCAGGGCGAAGGAGATGCCCTCGCGCGTCCACGGCTCCAGCAGCCCGGCCGCGTCACCGCAGACCATCACGCGCCCCCGCGACAGCGGCGAGTCCTCGGCGCGGCAGCGCGTCAGGTGCCCGGACGAGATCGACGGCTCGAAGCCCGCGAGCCCCAGCCGCGCGATGAAGTCCTCCAGATACCGCTTGGTGGCCGCGCCTTCGCCGCGTGCGGAGATCACGCCGACGGTCAGTGTGTCCCCCTTGGGGAAGACCCACCCGTAACTGCCCGGGATCGGCCCCCAGTCGATGAGCACCCGCCCGGCCCAGTCCTCGGCGACCGTCGGCGGCACCGGGATCTCCGCCTCCAAGCCGAGGTCCACCTGGTCGAGCTTGACCCCGACGTGCGCGCCTATCCGGCTCGCGCTGCCGTCCGCGCCGACCACGGCACGCGCGAGCACCGTCTCGCCGCCGCTCAGTACTACAGCAACCGTACGGCGGTCGGGGACGGCGCTGCCGTGCTGCTCGACGCGGCTGACCGTGACGCCCGTACGCAGCTCGGCGCCCGCCTTCTGTGCGGCCTCGACGAGCTGGGCGTCGAACTCGGGGCGGTTGATGAGGCCGAAGAGCATCTGCCGGGAGCGGCGCGTTCGCGTCAGCTTGCCGTTCAGGGAAAACGTCACGGCGTGCACGCGGTCCCGCAGCGGCAGCTCGAAGCCGGGCGGCAGCGCGTCGCGCGAGGGGCCGATGATGCCCCCGCCGCAGGTCTTGTACCGGGGAAGTTCGGCCTTCTCCAGGATGAGTACGCGGCGTCCCGTACAGGCCGCGGCGTAGGCCGCCGAGGCGCCCGCAGGCCCCGCGCCGACCACCACCACGTCCCACACGTTCCGGCCGTCCTGGGCTGCGCTGTCGCTGCTCACCTGTGCTGCTACTCCCGATCGATCCCTGGTACGAATCCCTGGCATGGATCCCTGGCTGCCGTACCGCCCGCACCATTGCGCGTACCGCCCGTGCCGTGCGCGTACCGCCCGCATCCTACGGCTCGCTGATCGCGGAGGTGCCTGTGGGAAGATCGGAGGCACCATCCCCCTACGCAGGACGCGTCACGTACGCACACGTACGCATGCTCACCGGACGGGTACACCGCCCCGACAGGACAACGTCGCGCCCAAAAGGAGCGTTCCCATGCCTGACAGCCCGCTCGCCACCACCGTCGCCGCGCTGCAGTCCCGCGCCCGGGCCGAACTGTCCGAGCTGGTGGCCTTCAAGTCGGTCGCCGACCCCGCGCAGTTCCCGAAGAGCGAGTGCGAGGCCGCGGCCCGGTGGATAACGGGTGCGCTGCGGGCCGAGGGCTTCGAGGACGTCGCCGTACTGGAGACACCGGACGGCACCGAGTCCGTCTACGGCTTCCTGCCCGGCCCGGCCGGTGCCCCCACCGTCCTGCTGTACGCGCACTACGACGTGCAGCCGCCGCTGGACGAGAGCGCCTGGCTGAGCCCGCCCTTCGAGCTGACCGAGCGCGACGGCCGCTGGTACGGCCGCGGCACCGCCGACTGCAAGGGCGGCCTGATCATGCACTTGACGGCGCTGCGCGCGCTCAAGGAGCACGGCGGCGTACCGGTCAACGTCAAGGTGATCGTCGAGGGCTCGGAGGAGCAGGGCACGGGCGGCCTGGAGCGGTACGCCGAGGCGCACCCCGACCTGCTCGCCGCCGACGCCATCGTCATCGGTGACACCGGCAACTTCCGCGTCGGCCTGCCCACGGTCACCGCCTCGCTGCGCGGCATGACGATGCTGCGCGTCCAGGTGGACACGCTGGCGGGCAATCTGCACTCGGGACAGTTCGGCGGCGCCGCGCCCGACGCGCTCGCCGCGCTGATCCGCATCCTGGACTCGCTGCGCGCGGAGGACGGTTCGACGACGGTCGAGGGGCTGGCGGCGGACGGTACGTGGGAGGGCCTCCAGTACGACGAGGAGGAGTTCCGCAACGACGCCAAGGTGCTCGACGGCGTGGAGCTGATCGGCTCCGGCAGCGTCGCCGACCGCATCTGGGCCCGCCCGGCCGTCACCGTCATCGGCATCGACTGCCCGCCGGTCGTCGGCGCCACCCCGTCGGTGCAGGCGAGCGCGCGGGCGCAGGTGAGCCTGCGGGTGCCGCCGGGCCAGGACGCGGCCGAGGCCACCAAGCTGCTCACCGCGCACCTGGAGGCGGCCGCTCCCTGGGGCGCCCGCGTCACGGTCGAGCAGATCGGCCAGGGCCAGCCGTTCAGCGCCGACCTCGGCAGCCCGGCGTACGAGTCGATGGTGGCGGCGCTGCGCGAGGCGTACGACGGTACGGAGATGCAGTCCGCCGGCATGGGCGGCTCCATCCCGCTGTGCAACACGCTCGGCGCGCTGTACCCGGAGGCCGAGATCCTGCTCATCGGGCTGAGCGAGCCGGAGGCACAGATCCACGCGGTCAACGAGAGCGTGTCACCGGAGGAGCTGGAGCGACTGTCGCTGGCCGAGGCGCTGTTCCTGCAGCGGTACGCGGGGAGCAAGGCGGGGGCGTAAGCGTGTACGGGCGTGGGGGCGCGGGCCTGACCGGCCCGCCTCCCCTCCCGGGCGTCACCCCACAGGAACGCCCGCCTCCAGATAGAGCGGGCGTCCCTGTGCGCGGGCGCGCAGGGCCCACCGCAGGCGGTTCCAGCGCACGGGCGGCAGCATCGACTCGGCCTCGTCCTCGGTGACGAACCGCCAGTCGCGCAGCTCCGAGCCCGGCAGCAGCAGGTCCCGTATCTGCTCGTCGGGCAGCCGCCCGCCGTCGAACAGCAGCCGCAGCCCGCCGAATCCGGGCGGCACCGGTGCCTCCCAGTCGAGCACCAGCAGGCGCGGCATCGTGGGAAGCCGGATGTCCAGTTCCTCGGCCACTTCCCGTACGCCGGCCCGGGCCGGCGGCTCGCCCGGTTCCACGACCCCACCGGGAAATTCCCAGCCGGGTTTGTACGTCGGGTCCACCAGCAGTACCCGGTCCTCCTCATCGAAGAGCAGTACGCCGGCGGCCAGGGTCTCGGCGGTCGGTTCGGGCGTCTGGACGATGTCGCAGGCGCCGTCGCCGGTCCGTACGGCCTCGGCGATGCGCTCGGCCGTCTGCCGCGGCCCGAGGCCCGAGGTGTCGATGACGTGCGCGTCGCCGCGGATCCAGTCCAGCGCCTGCTGATAGGGCTCCAGCTGCGCCAGACTCCGCTCGCGTACCGGCTCTTCCCGTACCGAACCCTCCTGCGGGGACTCCTCCCGTACGGGCTCGTCCCGGAGCGCGATCCGCTCCCGGAGGATCGTTTCCTCCGCATGCAGCAGCACATGTCGCACGGGGATACGGCGTGCCGCCAGCCCGCCGAAGATCTCGTCCCGGTACTCCTGCCGCAGCAGCGTCATCGGCGTGATCAGCGGACCCGGTACCTCCGTGAGCAGCGCGGCGGCCGCGTCGACGACGAGTCTGCGCCAGGACGGCAGGTCCTGGTAGTCGTCGACATCGTCCAGCCGCTTGGCCGGAAGCATCTCCTTCAGTCCGCGGCCGACCACTTCGGGATCGAAGAGCGTGCTCCCGGGGAGCAGGTCCAAGAGTTCCTGTGCCGCGGTGGACTTGCCCGCACCGAACGCGCCGTTCAGCCAGACGATCACGGTTCCCCCTCATCCCTAGACCCCTGTGAGTTGCCCGCAACACCCTGCCACGGAAACGCGCCACGTACGGGCGCTCCCGCAGGGTCGGCCCGCGCCGCTGTCAACAGGTGGGGAGGCCCGGTACCGGCTCGTCGTTGTCGCCGCCCTTGAGGTAGACGACGCTGACGTAAACGCCGGTGTTGCCGTTGTCGTCGTCGGTCCTGGCCCACCAGACGTTGGTCCACCGGCCGTAGGTCTCGCGGCGGCCGAGGTCGGCCTGGCAGTAGAAGTAGCTGGTACCGGCGTTCAGCGTGCCCGCCCGGTCGAAGTCCTTCGTGTAGGTGTCGGCGGGGCGCCAGACCTCGCAGTGGTACCTGCCTCCGGTGGCGGACGCGCACGGGGCGGGGGCGGACGCGGTGGTGGTGGCCGTGGCGGTGGAGGAGGCGGACGGGGCGGCGCTGGGATTTTTCGAGCGATCCTTGCCCTGGTCGTGGGGGCCGGGGGTGGCGGTGGGCCGCTCGTTCGGGGTGAGCAGGGCGTACGTGGCTACGCCTGCGGTCAGCAGTACCGCGGCCACCGCGGCGGCGAGCAGCGGTACTCGGCGGCGACGGCGGCCGGTTTCCGGGGCGGCGGGGGCCGGGCCGAAGCCGGGTGGCGGGGTGGCTCCGGCGGCCCGTACGTCGCGCTCGGTCGGGGTGCGGGGCGGGTCGCCGGCCAGCGGGGCGTGTCCCTCGGCCACCGCCTGCAGCATGTCGCGGGCCTCCGCAGCCGACGGGCGAGCGGCCGGGTCCTTGGTCATCAGGGCGTGGAGTACGGGCGCCAGGGCGCCGGCCCGCCGGGGCTCCGGCAGCGGCTCGGAGACGATCGCGGTGAGCGTCGACCACACCGACGTACGGCGGAAGGGCGCCGCGCCCTCCACCACCGCGTACAGCGTCATGCCGAGCGACCAGATGTCCGAGGCCGGTCCGGGCGCCAGGTCCTGGGCCCGCTCGGGCGGCAAGTAGTCCAGCGAGCCGACCAGTTGACCACTGCGGGTGAGGTGGGTGCGGGTGCCGTCGTCCGGGGCCTGGATGCTGGCGATGCCGAAGTCGGTGATCACTACGCGGCCTGCGCGGTCGAGCAGGATGTTGCCGGGCTTGATGTCCCGGTGCAGCACGCCGGCCTGATGTGCGGCGTCCAGCGCGTCCATCACCTGCGCGCCGATGCCGGCGGCCTCCCTCGGGTCCAGCGTTCCGCGCTGCCTCATGAGGTCGTCCAGGGAGGAGCCCTCGATCAGCTCCATGATGATGACGGGCCGGCCGTCCTCGTCGATCACGTCGTGGACGGTGACGACGCCGGCGTGGCGGATGCGGGCGGCGGCGCGCGCCTCGCGCTGCATCCGTGTGCGCAGGTCGGCCAGTTCGGCGGTGGAGGCGTCGGTGAAAGCGCGCAGCACCTTGACGGCGACCTCCCGGCCCAGCACCTCGTCGACCGCGCGGCAGACCACGCCCATCCCGCCGCGGCCCAGCGGGCCGGTGACGCGGTACCGGCCGCCCAGCAGCCGGCCGGTCAGCTCGGCACCACCCGGGGTGCTCGCTCCGTGGCCGCCTTCGTAGTCCTCGCCGTACTCCCCCGTCGACACCTTGTGCGTTCCCCTCGTCGCCCGTGTGCGTGGTGGCGGGGACCAGACTAGAGGGCAGAGAGGGGGATTTCGGGCCGTCCGGCCCTCCGTTCAGCCCGACGTGGCCGCCAGCGCGCCCGCCCGGTACTGCTGTGCGGCCGCCGCCGCGCCCACCACGCCCGCGTCCGTGCCCATCTGGGCCGGTACGACCTTGATGCCGCGGACGAAGGAGAGCGTGGCGTACTCCTGAAGGGCGCGGCGGAGCGGCGCGAAGAGGAGCTCGCCGGCACCGGCCACTCCGCCGCCGATCACCACGATCTCGATCTCGACCAGGGTGGCGGTGGCCGCGATGCCGGCCGCCAGGGCCTGTGCCGCGCGGTCGAACGAGCGGATGGCCACGGCGTCCCCGGCGCGGGCTGCCGCGGCCACCCCGACGGCGGTCGCGTCGCCGTCCGGGCCCGGCCGCCAGCCCTCCGCGAGGGCGCGGCGGGCGATGTTCGGGCCGCTGGCGATGCGTTCGACGCAGCCGCGCCCGCCGCAGGGGCAGGGGTCACCGTCGAGGTCGACGCTGATGTGGCCGATGTGGCCCGCGTTGCCGGTGGGGCCCGGGTGCGGGCGGCCGTTCAGGACGAGGCCGCCGCCGACGCCGGTGGAGACCACCATGCACAGCGCGTTGCGGTGGCCGCGGGCGGCGCCCTGCCAGTGTTCGGCCGCGGTCATCGCCACGCCGTCGCCGACCAGTACGACGGGGAGTTCGCCGGTCCGCTCGCGGACCCCGGCGACCAGCGGGAAGTCCCGCCAGCCGGGGATGTTGACCGGGCTCACGGTGCCGGTCTGCGCGTCGACCGGCCCGGCGCTGCCGATCCCGACGACAGACGTACGGGACCACTCGGGCGCCGCGGTCAGCTCGTCGAGCACCGTGTGCACCGCGCGCATCACGGCGGCGCCGTCCTCCTGGGCGGGGGTGGGGCGGGTGGCCCGTACGAGCATCCGGCCTTGGTCGTCGACCAGCGCCCCGGCGATCTTCGTACCGCCGATGTCCAGGGCTGCGTTGAGGTCGGTCTGCATCGGCGTGGAATCTCCTGGTCGGCGGGCGGCCCGGGGCGGACGCCCCGGCGTGCGGAACGCCAGTCTCGCCAGAATTGACAACGTTGTCCAGACGTTATGCTCGACGCCACGCCCAGATATGCCCAGCCACATGAGCACGGGCAGCCGCCACCCCAGGGAACAGGACCGCCGCACCGTGACCGACACCGCCCGCAGCACCACCCGCTACGGCACCCGGCCCACGATGAAGGACGTCGCGGCGCGCGCCGGCGTCGGCCTCAAAACGGTCTCCCGGGTGGTCAACGGCGAGCCGGGCGTGACGCCCGACACCGAGCGGCGCGTGCAGGAGGCGATCACCGCGCTCGGCTTCCGCCGCAACGACTCGGCGCGGGTGCTGCGCAAGGGCCGCACGGCCAGCATCGGGCTGGTACTGGAAGATCTCGCGGACCCCTTCTACGGGCCGCTGAACCGCGCCGTCGAGGAGGTCGCGCGCGATCACGGCGCCCTGCTGATCAACGGCTCCAGCGCCGAGGACCCCGCCCGCGAGCAGGAGCTGGTGCTCGCGCTGTGCGCCCGCCGGGTGGACGGCCTGGTGATCATCCCGGCCGGTACGGACCACCGCTACCTGGAGCCGGAGATAGCGGCCGGCGTGGCCACGGTCTTCGTGGACCGGCCGGCCGGGGAGATCGAAGCGGACGTCGTACTCTCCGACAGCTTCGGCGGCGCGCGGGACGCGGTGGCCCACCTCATCGCGCACGGCCACCGCCGCATCGGCTTCATCGGCGACCAGCCGCGCATCCACACGGCCATAGAGCGGCTGCGCGGCTATCGGGCGGCGATGGACGAGGCGGGTCTGCCGGTGGACGAGTCGTGGGTGGCGCTGGGGTCGACGGCTCCGGAGCGGGTGCGGTCGGCGGCCGAGGCGATGCTCGCCGGGCCCGCGCCGGTCACCGCGCTGTTCTCGGGCAACAACCGCGTCACCGTCACCGTCGTACGCGTCCTGGCGGGCCGCTCGCGCCCGGTCGCCCTGGTCGGCTTCGACGACTTCGAACTGGCCGACCTGATCGACCCCGGCATCACCGTCGTCGCGCAGGACGCGGCCCGCCTCGGCCGCACCGCGGCCGCCCTCCTCTTCCGTCGGCTGGACGGCAACGACGAGCCGCCGCAGCAGCGCGTCCTCCCCACCCGCCTGATCCCCCGCGGCTCGGGCGAACTCCCGCCCGCCTAGCACCTTCCGATTGTCATCGCCTTCCCCTTCCACACCGTTCGGAATACCCCCGGGGGTACCCCTGTTATGGTGGTACCGATACCCCCGGGGGTAAATGCACAGGGGTATACATTTCTTCGATACGGAAGGAAGGGGCGCTGCCGTGTTTTTCGTCGACACCCTGGAATTCGAGGGGCTGGGCAACCGCAGCTATCTGGCGGGCGGGCGCTCGGCCGCGGTGGTGATCGACCCGCCACGCGACATCGACCGGGTCCTCGCGGCCGCCACCCGGCGCGGGGTCCGGATCGCCTACGTCGCGGAGACCCATGTGCACAACGACTACGTCACCGGCGGGCTGGAGCTGGCACGAATATCCGGCGCCCGTTACCTGGTCCCGGCCGACGCGGCCGTTTCGTTTGCGCGGGCGCCGATCGCCGACGGCGACACCGTCACGGTCGACGAGGGCCTGGTCCTGCGGGCGGTGGCGACCCCCGGGCACACCCCGCACCACACCTCCTACGTACTGGAGGACGCGGGCAGCGGCGTGGCCGCGTTCACCGGCGGCTCGCTGCTGATCGGCACGGTCGGGCGGCCCGACCTGGTCGAACCGCGGCTGACCGAGCGGCTGGCCCGCGCCCAGTACGCCTCGGCGCACCGCCTCGCCGACCAGCTGGCCGACGAGGTGCAGGTACTGCCGACGCACGGCTTCGGCAGCTTCTGTTCGTCGGCGCAGGCCGCGGGGGACAGCACGACGATCGGCGCGGAGCGGCGGAACAACGCCGCGTTCACCCAGGACGTGGACACCTTCGTCGCGGAGCTGCTGGCCGGCCTGGAGGACGTACCGGCGTACTACGCGCACATGGGCCCGGCCAACGCGGCAGGGCCCGCGCCCGTGGACCTCACCCCGCCGGAGCCCGCCGACGCCGAGCAGCTCGCGCGGCGGCTCGCGGCCGGTGAGTGGGTGGTGGACCTGCGCAACCGGGTCGCGTACGCCGAAGGGCACCTCGCCGGTTCGTTCAACTTCGAGGGCGAGGGGAAGCTCGCCACGTACCTGGCCTGGCTGATCCCCTGGGGCAAGCCGGTCACGCTGCTGGCCGAGACGCCCGCGCAGATCGCCGACGCGCAGCGGGAGCTGGCGCGGGTGGGCATCGACCGGCCGGCGGCCGCGGCCACGGGCGCGCCGGACAGCTGGCTGCGCGACGGCGAGAAGCTGCGCTCCTTCCCGCGGGCCACCTTCGCGGATCTCGCGCGCGCCACGGCCGATCAGGACCTGGTCGTACTGGACGTACGGCGGGACTCCGAGCGCGCCGGCGGGTACGTCGCGGACTCGCTGCACATCCCGATCCACGAGCTGCACGGCCGCATCGGAGAGGTGCCGGCGGGCGTGGTGTGGGTGCACTGCGCGGGCGGGATGCGGGCAGCGATCGCCGCGTCCCTGCTGGACGCGGCCGGGCGGGACGTCGTCGCCGTCGACGACCGGTTCGACGCGGCCGCACCGGCCGGGCTCAAGCTCGTACTCCCCGAGCCCGGGACCGATACGGCTCGATGACGGGACTCATTCTGGCCCTGGTCGCCGGGGCCGTGGTCGGCCTGGCGCTCGGCGCACTCGGCGGCGGGGGCAGCGTGCTCGCCGTCCCCGCGCTGATCTACCTCCTCGGCTTCACCCCGGCGGCGGCGACCACCGCGAGCCTCCTCATCGTCACCGCCACCTCACTCACGGCCCTGTACGCCCATGCCCGTGCGGGCAACGTACGGTGGCGGGCCGGCGCGCTGTTCGCGGCCGCCGGGCTGGTACCGGCGGCGCTGGCCGGCGCGGCGGCGGCGCGGCTGCCGCAGTGGGCGCTGACGCTCACGTTCGCCGCCGTGGCGGCGCTGGCGGCCGTCCGTATGCTGCGCTGCGCCCGGCCGGACGCCGACGGGCAGCGACAGCCGTCCCCGGTACAACCGGTCAGGGCGGCCGGCAGCGGCGCCGGGCTGGGCGCGCTGACCGGGCTGCTCGGCGTCGGCGGCGGCTTCCTGGCCGTACCGGCGCTGGTCACCGTGCTGGCCTTCGAGATGCGGGCCGCCGTCGGCACCAGCCTGCTGGTCATCTCGGCCAACTCCCTGGCCTCGCTGGCCACTCGCGGCACGACCATGGGCGGCCTGAACTGGGGCATCATCGGCCCCTTCACGGCCACCGCGATCCTGGGCGCGTGGGACGGCAAGCGGCTGGCCGCGAAGGCTTCGGGTCCGCTGCTGCAACGGACGTTCGCCGTCGCACTCCTGGCAGTGGCGGCCTTCATGGCGGTGGACGCCGTGACATGACCGGGCACTCGTCACGCTGACCGACATACACCGACGTACACAGAAGCGACGTACACAGAAGCAAGGAGCTTTGCATGACCGCCACCGGCACCCCCGCCGCCCTCACCACCGACCAGGCCGCCGCGCGGCTCGACGAGCTGACCGTGATCGACGTGCGGACGCCCGGGGAGTACGCCTCCGGACATCTGCCCGGCGCGCACAACATCCCCCTGGACCGCCTCGGCGAGGCCGTGCCCGCGCTGCGGAGCGCGGCGGAGCGGGCCGGCCTGCTCATGGTCTGCGCCTCCGGCAACCGGTCGGCGCAGGCCTGCGCCACCCTCGCCGAGCAGGGCATAGAGGCCGCCACCCTCACCGGCGGCACCAACGGCTGGGTGCAGCACGGGCTCGAAGTGCAGCGCCCGGAGGGCGGGCGCGCAGTCTGGGCCATGGAGCGTCAGGTGCGGCTGGCCGCCGGGTCGCTGGTGCTGACCGGCCTGCTCGCCGGGCGCCGGTGGCCCGCCGCCCGGCTGCTGTCGGCCGGTATCGCCAGCGGGCTGGTCTTCTCGGCGCTCACCGACACCTGCGGCATGGCCCGGGTACTGGCGAAGCTGCCGTACAACCGGGCCGGTGCCACGGACCTGTCCGCCACGCTGGCCGCCCTGAAGGGCTGACCCCGCCAGGTCAGCCCGTCCGGATCAGCCCATCCAGGTCAGCCCTGCGTCGGCCGGCCCGCCAGGCCGTCCAGGTCAGCGCGCGTGAGGCCGGTGAGCCGGGCGACCTCGGCGATGTCGACGGCGCCGCAGTCCAGGCCGCGCAGCAGGTAGCCGCTGAGCGCCTTGGCCGTCGCGGGCTCGTCCATCACGGCGCCGCCGGCCTTGGCGACGTACGCGGCGAGGCGCGCCGCGGCCTTTTCGAGGCCCTCGCGGTAGAAGGCGTACACGGCCGCGTAACGGGTCGGCAGGTGGCCCGGGTGCATGTCCCAGCCCTGGTAGTACGCACGGGCCAGGGAGCGGCGTACGAGGCCGTGGTGGAGGCGCCAGGCGTCGTGGACCTGCTCGGTGGAGCCGACGGGCAGGACGTTGGTGGAACCGTCGGACAGCCGGACCCCCGTGCCGGCCGCCGCGACCTGCATGACCGCCTTGGCGTGGTCGGCGACCGGGTGGTCCAGCGACTGGTGGGCCGCGCTGACGCCGCAGGAGGCGCTGTAGTCGAAGGTGCCGTAGTGCAGCGAGGTGGCGCGGCCCTCGGCCGCCTCGATCATGCGGGCGACGGTGGCGCGGCCGTCGGCGCCGAGGATCGACTGGGTGGTCTCGATCTGGATCTCGAAGCCGATCCGGCCGGCGGGCAGGCCGTGCTCCTTCTCGAACGCCTCCAGCAGCCGGACCATGGCCGTGACCTGCTCGGCGTAGGTGACCTTCGGGAGGGTGAGGACGAGGCCGTCGGGGAGGCCGCCGGCCCGCATGAGGCCGGTGAGGAAGATGTCCAGGGTGCGGATGCCGCGGTCGCGGACGGCGGCCTCCATGCACTTCATGCGGATGCCCATGTACGGCGCTGCCGTGCCGTCCTGGTACGCGGCGGCGATCGTCGCGGCGGCGCGGGCGGCCGCCTCGTCCTCCTCGGCGTCCGCGCGGGCGCCGTAACCGTCCTCGAAGTCGACGCGCAGGTCCTCGATGGGCTCCCGCTCCAGCTTGGCGCGTACGCGGTCGTACACGGGCCCGGCGAGCTCGTCGGAGATGCCCAGTACGGAGGCGAGGGCCGCGGCGTCCGGGGCGTGCTCGTCCAGCGCCGTGCGCGCGGCCTCGCCCCAGGAGCGGATGGTGTCGGCGGCGAAGACGTCACCGGGGACGTAGACCGTGTGGACGGGCTGGCGGGTGCCCGGATCACCTGGGTAGCGCCGCGCGAGGTCCGCGTCGACCGCGGCCAGAGAGGCTCCGATCTCCTCGCGTACGGTGCTCGCAAGGCTCGTGGCCACGGTCTCCTGCTGCGGCATTCGACACCCTCCCGATAGGGGGACGTTTCCATCCCAGATTCGCTTAAGAGTTAGGCAAGTTTCGCTTCACGGAAGTGAAACTCCGCATAGTGAAGCTATCCGCGCCGTCTGGCCAGGTCAACACCCATCTTGCCGCCGCGCACAGTTCGCGCCGTTCTCCCAAACGCCGGGCCCCGTACGCGGCGTGCGCGTACGGGGCCCGGTGACGTGCCGTGGGACGGGTCAGCCCTTGCGGGACTTGACCTCGTCGGTCAGCGCGGGAACCACGTTGAAGAGGTCGCCGACGACGCCGTAGTCGACCAGGTCGAAGATCGGAGCCTCTTCGTCCTTGTTGATCGCGACGATGGTCTTCGAGGTCTGCATACCGGCGCGGTGCTGGATCGCACCGGAGATGCCCGCCGCGATGTACAGCTGCGGCGACACGGACTTACCGGTCTGGCCGACCTGGTTGGTGTGCGGGTACCAGCCCGCGTCCACCGCGGCACGCGAGGCGCCGACGGCCGCACCGAGCGAGTCGGCCAGCGCCTCGATGACCGGGAAGTTCTCGGCACCGTTGACACCACGGCCACCGGAGACCACGATCGCGGCCTCGGTGAGGTCCGGGCGGCCGGTGGACTCACGCGGGGTGCGGGAGACGACCTTGGTGCCCTTGGAGGAGTCGGCCACGGTCACCGCGAGCGCCTCGACCGTACCGGCGGCCGGGGCGGCCTCCGGAGCGGCGGAGTTGGGCTTGACGGTGATGACCGGGGTGCCCTTGGAGACACGGGACTTGGTGGTGAAGGAGGCGGCGAACACCGACTGGGTCGCGACCGGGCCCTCGTCGCCGGCCTCCAGGTCGACGGCGTCGGTGATGATGCCGGAGCCGATGCGCACCGCGAGACGGGCACCGATCTCCTTGCCCTCCGCGGAGGACGGCAGGAGCACGGCGGCCGGGGAGACGGCCTCGTAGGCGGCCTGCAGCGCGTCCACCTTCGGGGCGACGAGGTAGTCGGCGAACTCCGGGGCGTCCGCGGTCAGGACCTTGACCGCGCCGTGCTCGGCGAGCGCGGCGGCGGTGTCGGCCGCGCCGTTGCCGAGGGAGACGGCGACCGGGTCGCCGATGCGGCGGGCGAGGGTGAGCAGTTCGAGGGTGGGCTTGCGGACGGCACCGTCCACGTGGTCGACGAAGACAAGGACTTCAGCCATGGGATTGCACTCCTGCGGGAAAGAATGAGGCGGTTGAGGGGCGACCGAGCCGGGGCGAACCCCGGCCGCAGGGGCCTTAGATGAACTTCTGGCCCGCAAGGAACTCAGCGAGCTGCTTCGCACCCTCGCCCTCGTCCTTGACGATCGTGCCGGCGGTGCGCGCCGGACGCTCGGTGGCGTCCTCGACCTTGGTCCAGGCGCCCTCCAGACCGACCTCGTCCGCGTCGATGTCCAGGTCGTCCAGCTCCAGGGACTCCACCGGCTTCTTCTTGGCGGCCATGATGCCCTTGAAGGAGGGGTAACGCGCCTCACCGGACTGGTCGGTGACCGACACGACCGCAGGCAGCGACGCCTCCAGCTGCTCGGTGGCGGTGTCGCCGTCGCGACGGCCCTTCACGACGCCGTCCTCGACGGAGACCTCGGAGAGCTGGGTGACCTGCGGGACGCCCAGGCGCTCGGCCAGCATCGCCGGGAGGACACCCATGGTGCCGTCGGTGGAGGCCATGCCGCAGACGACCAGGTCGTAACCGGTCTTCTCGATGGCCTTGGCCAGCACGAGGGAGGTGCCCACCGCGTCGGTGCCGTGCAGGTCCTCGTCCTCGACGTGCACGCCCTTGTCGGCGCCCATCGACAGCGCCTTGCGCAGCGCGTCGTTGGCGTCCTCGGGGCCGACGGTGAGCACCGTGATCTCGGCGTCGTCGGCCGCTTCCTTGATCTGGAGAGCCTGCTCGACGGCGTACTCATCCAGCTCCGAGAGCAGACCGTCCACGTCGTCGCGGTCGACGGTCAGGTCCTCGGCGAAGTGCCGGTCGCCGGTGGCGTCGGGCACGTACTTCACACAGACAACGATCCTCAGGCTCACGCCGGCTCTCCTACCTGCTTCGTCGCTTCACAACTGCCTTGTGCTGGCAGCATAAGCGCCTGTTGGGGCGGCTCCCGGTCGGGTGCGCGTCCTCGCGCCGACCGAAATATTACTCGCCAGTACACCTATGCATTTCCCCGATGGCAAGCGAGTCGAACTGTGACCTTGCCAACGGCCCCGACCTGGCGTGTCGGGGCCGCCGGACGGGGTGTCAGTCACGTAGGGCCGTGAAGCTTCCCTGGTGGTACAGCAACGGCCGGCCCGGCCCCGTCGGATCCCCGACGACGGCCTCGGCCAGCACGATCCGGTGGTCCCCCGCGGGCACCCGCGCCACGACCCGGCCGACCAGCCAGGCGAGCACGCCGTCGAGGACCGGCACCCCCTGGGGGCCGGTGTGCCAGGAGGTGGGAGCGGCGAAGCGGTCGGCACCGCTGCGCGCGAAGGTGGCGGCCAGCTCGTGCTGGTCCTCGCCGAGTATGTGCACGCCGACGTACTCCGCCTCCGCGAGGACGGGCCAGCTGGAGCTGCCGGTGCCCACCCCGAAGGAAATCAGGGGCGGTTCGGCGGCGACGGAGGTGAGGGAGGTGGCGGTGAAGCCGACCGGGCCCGCGTGCGGGCCCTGCGCGGTGATCACCGCGACTCCCGCCGCGTGCCGCCGGAAGACCGAGCGCAGCAGTTCGGGAGAGGCCAGCTGGGGTGCCGCAAGATCGGACGAGACGGTCATGAACGTGTCCTTCTGCTGTGGTGTACGAGCCGGAGTGGCGCTGTCGTCGCTGCTCACACGCCCGGACAACGCGCGCTCGCGGTGCGCAGGAGGTCCACGTGGACACGTCCGTACAGAAGGGGATCAGGCCGCATGACGTCAGCCTGGCGATGCGTGCGTGATGCAGTCAAGTGCTCACGGGCAGGTGCGACCACAATCACGCAGCGTGTACGGGCCACCCTCATGAGCTTCAGGTGCCGACCGCGGCACCCAGGGCCGCGATGACGTCCGCCTTGCGGGGCTGGCCCGAGGCGCGGCGCACGACCGTGCCGGCCGCGTCCAGGACGAGGACCGTCGGGGTGCGCACGATGCGCAGCTCCCGTACGAGGTCGAGATGGGCTTCGGCGTCGACCTCGACGTGCGTCACGCCCGGCACCATGCCCGCGACGTCCTCCAGCGTGCGGCGGGTGGCCCGGCACGGCTGGCAGAAGGCGCTGGAGAACTGTACGAGCGTGGCCCGCTCCCCCAGTCCGGCGCCGATCCGCTCCGCGGTCAGCCGCTCCGTCCCCTGCTGTCCTGCCTGCCCTGCCACCTTCGGCCTTCCGTCGCCGCGCCCGTACATGTGCACGCGTATGTGCCTCCGGTGTCAGCGTATGCGGGCCGGCGATGATTCCCGGCCGGTGTACCGTCAGCCCCCGGAACCCGGTTGATCAGCGGTTACCGGGGTACGCGGCAGGGATACACCGCACACGGACGTGACGAGGATCTCCCGGCCCGAAGCGGCCCGACGGTAGCCCCTGGGCCCTTCTTCGGGCACGATCTCCGAAAGCCCAAAAGCTACGGCTGCGTAACATCCCGCCGGGAGAGCCCCTCCCCAGGCACAGAAGGGGACCCCCCGACCATGGCAGAGCTCGTTTATCCGCCCGTCATCGGCTTCGCCCGCACGGCGTTCAAGGCGCTGGACCTGAAGTTCGACATCGCCGGAGCGGAGAACATTCCGCGGCGCGGCGGCGCGGTGCTGGTGAGCAACCACATCGGGTACCTGGACTTCGTCTTCTGCGGCCTGGCCGCGCTGCCCGCGAAGCGCCTGGTGCGCTTCATGGCGAAGGACTCGGTCTTCCGGCACAAGGTGTCCGGGCCGCTGATGCGCGCGATGAAGCACATCCCCGTGGACCGCGCGCAGGGTGTGCACGCCTACCGCCACGCGCTGAGCGCGCTGCGCGGCGGCGAGATCATCGGGGTCTTCCCCGAGGCCACGATCTCGGAGTCCTTCACGCTGAAGAACTTCAAGTCCGGCGCGGCCCGGCTGGCCCAGGAGGCCGGCGTGCCGCTGATCCCGATGGCGCTGTGGGGCACGCAGCGACTGTGGACCAAGGGCCACAAGCGCGACCTGGGGCGGAACCACTTCCCGATCACCATCCGGGTCGGCGAGCCGATCGAGGCGCCCGCCGAGGAGCAGGCCGAGAAGATCACCGACCGGCTGCGCCTCCGGGTGCAGGACCTGCTGGAGGCGGCCCAGCGCGCGTACCCCGTACGCCCCAAGGGCCCGGACGACACCTGGTGGGTGCCGGCACACCTGGGCGGCACGGCACCGGCACCGCGGACGGCGGGCTGACCCTCCGGCGCGCGCCTCAGCGGCGGATCTCGCCCATCTCGATGCGCGCGCCCGGGGAGAACTTCTCCAGCAGTTCGGCCAGTTCCGCGCCCGCCTCCTCCAGCGCGTCCAGGCTCATCGGCGCCATCCGCTCCAGTAGGAACAGTGCGCTGGTGGAGTCCTCGGTGAGGCGGGTGCGGACGCCCTGGCGCCAGTTCCAGCGGCGGCAGGTGACGCCGATGCCGTCCTGCCAGACGACCTCACCCGGCTCGGGGTGCTCGGTCACGGGCTCGCCCCCGGCCGCCGTCTCGAAGGGCTCGTCCCCCGTGGCCCGTACGAGGCGCATGTCCCCCTCGATACGCCCCAGATCCTCGCCGCCGACCGGGAGGACGTGCGCGACGCTGATCGCGTTGTAGACATCGACGATTCGGTTGACGCGCGGCAGGCCGCCGTCGGCCAGGGCGCGCCGGGCCAGCGCCTCGGCGGAGTTACGGGTGCGCGAGGGCTTGGCACCGAAGGCGGTGTACGCGGCGCGCCAGGCGGCAATGTGCGGCTCCTCCTGCGGGGGCGTGCCGCACAGCCGCGCGGCGAGCCGGGCCGCCGCCTCGTCCAGCAGCGCCGAACTGGCGTCATCGCTGGGTCCGTTGACCAGGTCATGGGCCTCGACGACGAGGTGCGCGAAGCCGGGCGCCAGCGCCCGGACGTCATCGGAGACGGTGACGGAGATGCTCATGGCAGGCATTCCAGCACGCACGAGCGCGGTTCAGCAAGCTGCACCGAAAAGTGCAGCTCACTGAACCGCGCGTCGCGTATCTTCTTCGCCTTACGGCCTGCGTTTACGGTCGGCCCATCTCCTCGCGGAGCGCGTCCACGAAGCCGTCCACGTCCTCCACGGTGGTGTCGAACGAGCACATCCACCGGACATCGCCGGCCGCCTCGTCCCAGAAGTAGAAGCGGTACCGCTTCATCAGGCGCTCGCTCACATCGTGCGGCAGCCGCGCGAAGACGGCGTTGGCCTGGACCGGGTACAGGATCTCCACGCCCTCGACCGCACGCACCCCGGCGGCCAGCCGCTGCGCCATCGTGTTGGCGTGCCGGGCGTTGCGCAGCCACAGGTCCTTGGCCAGCAGCGCTTCGAGCTGTACGGACACGAAGCGCATCTTCGAGGCCAGCTGCATCGACAGCTTGCGCAGGTGCTTCATGGCGCGCACGGCGTCGGGGTTGATGACGACCACGGCCTCGCCGAAGATCGCGCCGTTCTTCGTGCCGCCCAGCGACAGGATGTCCACACCCACGGCGTTGGTGAACGCCCGCATGGGAACGTCCAGCGACGCCGCGGCGTTGGCTATCCGGGAGCCGTCGAGGTGCACGACCATGCCGCGCTCGTGGGCGTGCTCGCAGATGGCCCGGATCTCATCGGGGGTATAGAGCGTGCCGAGTTCGGTGTTCTGCGTGATCGAGACGACCTGCGGCATGGCCCGGTGCTCGTCGTCCCAGCCGTACGCCTCGCGGTCGATGAGCTCGGGGGTGAGCTTGCCGTCCGGGGTGGGGACGGTCAGCAGCTTCAGGCCGCCGACGCGCTCCGGCGCCCCGCATTCGTCGACGTTGATGTGCGCGGACTCGGCGCAGATCACCGCGCCCCAGCGGTCGGTCACGGCCTGGAGGGCGACGACGTTGGCGCCGGTGCCGTTGAAGACGGGGAACGCCTCGGCGGTCTGCCCGAAGTGGCTGCGGATGACGCGCTGGAGATTCTCGGTGTACTCGTCCCCGCCGTAGGCGATCTGGTGACCGCCGTTGGCGAGGGCGAGCGCTTCGAGGATCTCGGGGTGCGTGCCGGCGTAGTTGTCGCTGGCGAAGCCGCGTACCGAGGGGTCGTGGTGGCGCCGCGCGTCGGTCTTGCCGGCACTCACGGCTTGGGGGTCAGCCACAGACGCTGTCCATTCACTTCCTGGGCGGGCCGGTTCCAGACGCCGACGACGGCCTCTGCCAGCTCCGTCACGTCCGTGAAGCCCGCGAATTTCGCGTTCGGTCGCTCGGCGCGCATCTGGTCGTTGACGAGCGCCTTGACCACCAGGATGGCAGCCGCCGCGTGCGGGCCGCCCTCGCCCCCGGCCTTGCGGAAGGCGTCGCCCAGCGCGAGCGTCCAGGCCTCCGCGGCGGCCTTGGAGGCGGCGTAGGCGGCGTTCCCGGCCGTGGGCTTGCTGGCGCCCGCCGCGCTGATGAGCAGGTAGCGGCCGTTGCCGCTGCGCTTCAGCGGGCCCTCGAAGGCCAGCGAGGTGTGCTGGACCGTGCGGATCAGCAGCTTCTCCAGCAGATCCCAGTCGGCGAGGTCGGTCTCCGCGAAGGACGCGGAGCCGCGCCAGCCGCCCACGAGGTGCACCAGGCCGTCGATCCGGCCGAATTCCTTCTCCGTACGGTCCGCCCAGTCCCGGGTGGCGTCCAGGTCCAGCAGGTCGACGGTGTCGCCCGTGACGGTCGCGCCGCCGTGGGCGTACCGCGCGGCGTCCACCGCCTCGGCCAGCCGCCCGGCGTCCGCGTCCGAGGCGACCACCGTGGCCCCCGCCTCGGCCAGCCGCAGCAGCGCAGCCCGCCCCGCCGGGCCGCCCGCGCCGGCCACCGCGACGACCGCGCCCTCCAGTACGCCCTGGTTACCGGTCGTAGTAGTCATCTCGGCCTCCCGCTGCTCCTTGTCCGCGCTCACGCCGCCGCCCCTGCCTCGTCGCCGGCCGTGATGCCCTTCGTGGAGGCGATGACATCACGGAGCTTCTTGCGCAGGGCCTCATAGAACATGCTCAACGGGAATTCGTCCGGAAGCACCTCGTCGACGAGTTTCCGCGGCGGGAGGCTCAGATCCAGGGCGTCCGGGCCCTTGGCCCAGACCGAGCCGGGGTGCGGCGCGAGGTAGGTCGAGACCAGGTCGTACGCGGCGAACCAGTGGACCAGCTTCGGGCGGTCGATGCCGTCGCGGTAGAGCTTCTCGATCTCGCCGCACAGCTGCTGGGTGACCAGCGGGGCCCGCTGCCAGTCGATGTGCAGGGTGTTGTCCGTCCAGCGCACCACGTCGTGCTTGTGGAGGTACGCGAAGAGCAGCTGACCGCCGAGACCGTCGTAGTTCTTCACGCGGTCGCCGGTGACCGGGAAGCGGAACATCCGGTCGAAGATCACGGCGTACTGGACGTCCCTGGCCTGCGGCAGGCCCTCCGCCTCCAGCTTCACGGCCTCCTTGAAGGCGGTGAGGTCGCAGCGCAGCTCCTCCAGGCCGTACATCCAGAACGGCTGCCGCTGCTTGATCATGAACGGGTCGAAGGGCAGGTCACCGTGGCTGTGCGTGCGGTCGTGCACCATGTCCCACAGGACGAACGCCTGCTGGCAGCGGTCCTGGTCGGCGAGCATCGCGCGCACGTCGTCCGGGAGGTCGATGCCGAGGACCTCCACGGCGGCCTCGCTGACCCGGCGGAAGCGCGCGGCCTCGCGGTCGCAGAAGATGCCGCCCCAGCTGAAGCGCTCGGGGGCCTCCCGCACGGCGATGGTCTCGGGGAAGAGCACCGCGGAGTTGGTGTCGTAACCGGCGGTGAAGTCCTCGAAGGTGATGCCGCAGAACAGCGGGTTGTCGAAGCGGGTGCGCTCCAGCTCCGCGAGCCACTCGGGCCAGACCATGCGCAGCACGACGGCCTCGAAGTTGCGGTCGGGGTTGCCGTTCTGCGTGTACATCGGGAAGACGACCAGGTGCTGCAGGCCGTCCGCACGGTCGCGGGCCGGCTGGAAGGCGAGCAGCGAGTCCAGGAAGTCCGGCACGGCGAAGCCGCCGTCGGCCCAGCGGCGCAGGTCGGCGACGAGCGCGCGGTGGTACGCGGCGTCGTGCGGCAGCAGCGGGGAGAGCGCCTCGACCGCGGCTATGACGCGGTCGACCTCGCGGCGCACGGCGGCGGCGTCGGGCGCGCCCTCGGCGTCGAGGTCGATGGAGCCGTCCGCGGACTGCCAGGGCCTGATGGCCTCGACGGCGTCCTTCAGTACGGGCCAGGCCGCGTGCTCGACCACGCGCTCAGCGGTTGTCGTGCCCGCCTGGACACTCACAGGCGAAAGAATTTCCGTCATGACTGCCCTCCGGCAGGAGATCGTTCGGTGAGTACACCGTAACCGGATCACCCTCACCCCTCAAGAGGGATCAACGGAAATCATCCTGCCCAGCCCCTACCCGCGAAGATGTTTTTCCTGTGGGCGTAGCAGGAATCGGCATTTTCTGTCGCATCGGCCATCCGAGTGGCGTACACACGGTGACCGACCGAATCCGGTCACCAGCCGGCGTTCGTACGATCACCGACCGATCAGGAACATCCCGGAACACGAGATGTTCGGGCTTCGCGACCGCACTTCCCCGCCGCGCCCCGAAGATGGCCGGGCAAGCACGCCGTACCGCCGCCAGGGGGCCACCACGTACCCGCGACTCCCCGTCACCGCCTGGGCCGTGCTCGGCCTGCTCTCCTTCCGTTCCGGCCGCACCGGCTACGACCTCAAGAAGTGGGCCGACGCCTCGCTCCGCTTCTTCTACTGGTCGCCGGCCATCAGCCAGATCTACGCCGAGCTGCGCCGCCTGGAGGAGCTGGGCCTGGTCACCTCGCGGCGCTCGGGCCCGGACGAGCCACGGGCCAAGCGCCGCTACACGATCACCGAGGACGGCCGCGACGCGCTGGCCGCCTGGGCGGACGGCACGCAGGACTGCGGCCCGCCGGTCCTCAAGCACCCGCTCCTCCTGCGCGTCTGGCTGGGACACCTCGCCGCGCCGGACACGCTGCGCGCCCTCGTGGAGCGGCACCGGGAACGCACCCGGGCCGGGCTGCGGGAGGTACGGGAGGCGCTGGCCGACGCCGGTCAGGAGCCGGAGTGGGACTTCCCGCGCGTCGCGCTGGGCTGGAGCGAGCGGCAGCACCTGGCGGAGCTGGAACTGGCCGAGGCGATGCTCGCCGACCTGGGAAGGCTGGGCGGCCGTCAGCACGCGCAGGACGCGCCCACGCACGGGTGAGGGGATCCGCCTGCCCGCGCCCTTCGTCAGGATCAGGCGTTCCCGGTCCGCACACAGAAGAATGGAGTCGCCCTACGTGAGTACCCGTGCCGTACTGGTGGCGGCCGTCATCACCGGCCTCGTCCTGGGGGTCGCGAGCGTCCGCGCCGGGCACGCCGCGACGACATCCGGCGTTCCCTCCGTGGTCAGCACGGCCCGTTAGGCTGGCCGCCGTTTCCGGCAGCCGTGCCACAGCCGGTGGCCGGTGCCGTACCGCCAGCCACAGCCGACAGACACAGAAGCGAGGCAGCCTTGTCCTTCCTGACCATCGGACACCGCGGGGTCATGGGTGTGGAGCCGGAGAACACCCTGCGCTCCTTCCGCCGCGCCGAACACGAAGGGCTCGACCTCATCGAGCTGGACGTGCACCTCAGCAAGGACGGCGCGCTCGTCGTCATGCACGACGCGGATGTGGACCGCACGACCGACGGACACGGGCCGATCGCCGACCACACCCTCGCCGCGCTGCGCGAGATGGACGCGGGCAAGGGCGAGCGCATCCCGGTCTTCGAAGAGGTCGTCGAGGCGGTGCGGTCGCCGCTGCAGGCCGAGATCAAGGACGTGGCGGCGGCCCGCGCGCTGGCCGACGTGCTGCGCGAGCGCGACCTCGTCGACCGGGTCGACGTGATCTCCTTCCACGACGAGGCGCTGGCGGCCGTCCGCACGCTGCTGCCGGGCGTGCGCACGGGCCTGGTGGCGAGCCGGTACGGCACGGACGTGGTGGACCGGGCGCGCACCGTGGGCGCGGAGTACCTCTCGCTGAACATCCGCCGGCTCACCCTGGAGCTGGTCGAACGCGCCCACGCGGCCGACCTGCGGGTGCTCGCCTGGACCGTGAACACCCACGACCAGCTGCGGATCGCCCGCGGGATGGGCCTGGACGGCGTGGTCACGGACTTCCCGGAGATCCGCCGGGCGACGCGCTTCACCGCGTAGCGGTCACGCCGCGGCCCGGCCCGAAAGCGGCGGCCCTCAGGCCAGCTTCTTGACCAGCAGCTCGAATTCGAGATCGTCGCGCTGCGGGATGCCGAAGCGCTCGTCGCCGTACGGGAAGGGGGTCGTCCGGCCGGTGCGCGCGTAGCCGCGGCGCTCGTACCAGGCGATCAGCTCGGCGCGCTGCCGGATGACCGTCATGTGCATCTCACGGGCGCCCCACTCGGCGCTTACGGTGCGCTCGGCCTCGGCGATGATCACCTTGCCCAGACCGCCGCCCTGGAGCGTGGGGCGCACCGCGAACATGCCGAAGTAGGCGTGCGCACCGCGGTGTTCGAGCTGGCAGCAGGCGACGAGCTCGCCGTCCCGCTCGGCCACCAGGAGCCGGCTGTCCTCGGCGGCGACCACCGCGGCGACGCCCTCGGGGTCCGTGCGCTGCCCCGCCAGCAGGTCCGCCTCCGTGGTCCAGCCCGCCCGGCTGGCGTCCCCCCGGTACGCCGACTCGATGAGGTCGACGAGCGCGGGGACGTCGGAGGCGGTGGCGGCGCGGAAGGTCAGCTCGGGTGCGGGCGTGGTGGCCATGGCGGGCGGGGGTCCTCTCGGGCGGGCGGGGCCGGCGAGCACGAGGCTAACAAGGGGGCGGGACCGTGCGTCACTGTGTTCGGGAGGCCGCTCACCCCGTAGGGTCCGTGCCATGGTGCAGGTACTGAGCAGCAGAGTGCTGGTGCGGCCGGCCGATCCCGAGCGGTCGCGGGAGTTCTACGGAAAGGCGCTGGGCCTCCCGGTGTACCGGGAGTTCGGCACGGGACCCGAACGCGGCGTCGTGTACTTCCTGGGCGGCGGCTTCCTGGAGGTCTCGGGCCGCTCGGAGCAGCCGCCCACCGCGACGCTCCAGCTGTGGCTCCAGGTCGCGGACGCGGCGGCGGCGCACGAGGAACTGGCGGCGCACGGCGTGGAGATCCTGCGGCCGCCGGTCAAGGAGCCGTGGGGGCTGATCGAGATGTGGATCGCCGACCCGGACGGCCACCGGATCGTCCTCACGGAGGTCCCGGCGGACCATCCGCTGCGGTACCGGCCGGGGATCTGACGGCACTACGGGGGCGATCTCGCGGGCACTACGGGGGGCGATGGCACGGTAATCGCACACGCGCTCCCTAGTGCGCCTGTGCGCTCCCGTGAAGCGAGGCCCCGGCGGGCATCCTGCGAGCGGAAGAGATCGTTCGCGTCGGAGCAGCGGGGAGGCACGCCGTGCAGGGATCGACGATGGCCGGCTGGCTGCTGGTCGCGCTGTGCGCAGCGGCGAGCGCGTACTGCCTCATGCGCTCGCGCGCGGGGGCGGGGGCGGAGCGGGCCCCGGCCTGGCGGGGGCAGGCGCGCGGCGAGGGGCTGATGGCGCTGGGCATGGCGGCGATGGCGCTGCCGGCCGCCGTCGTGCCGCTGCCCGGCTGGTCGGCCTGGGTCTTCGTGGCGGCCTTCGGGACGATCGGCCTGTGGGCCCTCGCCGCCCGCCATCCGCATCACGCGGTGGGCTCGCTCGCCATGGTGTACATGGCGCTGGTGATGACGACGGCGCAGGCCGGTGCCGGGCACGCGGGCCATGCGGTCCACGGCGGCGCGGGCGGGATACCGGTACTGACGGGCCTGCTGCTCGCGTACTTCGCGGTGCACGCCGTCGCGTCCGGCATACGCCTGATACCGGCCCCCGCCGTGGCCCCCGCGGGCGGCCCGGCCGCCGTGCCGCGGCCGGAGTTGCTGAGCGCCTGCCGTACGGCGATGAGCGTCGGGATGTTCACGATGCTGCTGACGGTATAGATGCTGCGGACGGTGTGGGCGTCGGGAAGAGTCGGCGGCCGGCCGGACACCGGCGCTGAGCACTTATGAGCGCCTCACACCTCATCCGTCGGTGTCATGCGTCACTTCCGGGGCAAGACCGTACCTCTCAGTAGCCTCTCGCCATAAGGTGACGGCCATGATGGTCCCCTTCGCGCTGATCCTCCTCGGCGCGCTGGCGGCGGCAGTGGCGCCGCGCCTGATGGCCCGCGCGAACTGGCCCGACCGCGAGCCGGTGCTCGCCCTGTGGGTCTGGCAGTGCGTGGTCGCCGGTGTGCTGCTGTGCTGTGTGCTGGCCATGTCCCTCAGCGCCGCGGCGGCCTGGGAGGCGGTGCGGGGCAACGTCTTCGCGCTCGCCCCGCACGACGTCATCGAGGCGTACGCGCTCGGCGCCTACGGCTCCTGGGCGGCCCCACTGGCCGTGCTCCTCGCGTGCGGCGGCGCGTGGACCGCCGTTGTACTGACGCGGGAGGTGCGGGCCTCGCGGGCGCGCCGCAAGCAGCGCCGTGCCGACGTGGCGCTGCGCTCCCCGCTGCTGCCCGGCGAGGAGCGGACCGACGACCCGCTCGTGGTGCTGGAGGGCGACCGCGCCGAGGCGTGGTGGCTGCCGGGCCTCTCGCCGCAGCTGGTCGTCACCACGGCCGCGCTGCGGCGCCTGAAGGGGGATCAGCTCGACGCGGTGATCGCGCACGAGAAGGGCCACGCGCGGGCGCGCCACCACCTGCTGCTGCACTGCGCGACGGCGCTGGCGGTGGGGTTCCCGCAGGTGCCGGTCTTCGCGGCGTTCCAGGACCAGGTGCACCGGCTCGTCGAGCTGTGCGCCGACGACATGGCGTCGCGCCGCTTCGGACGGCTGACGACCGCCCTGGCGCTGGTCGAACTGAACGAGGACCGCGGGGTCTTCGGCCCCTGCCCGGCACAGTGCGCGCAGGTACCGGCGCGGGTCGACCGGCTGCTCGCCCCGGCCGCCCGCCTCACGCCGGTCCGCCGGCTCGGCATGACCGCCGTGGCAGCGCTGGTACCGGTCGTCCCCCTGCTGATCACCTTCGTACCGGGGCTGAGCGCCCTCACGTGACGGGCACGACACGAGTGTGATCCCGGCAGCGGTCCGGTTCGCGACATCGGTGCAGCTGAGAGGTGGCCGGGGCCCGGGTGGTTCGGACAGGATCGGGGCATGGGTACTTCGTCCTCCTCCGGCACCGGCAGCGCACCCGGGACGGCCACGCCGCCCGGCACCACGGCAGGCGCGCGGGCGCTGTACGCGGCGGGGTGGCTCGCCGCCGCGGCCGTGGCGCTCGGCGTCCTCGTGGCCGTCCGCTGGGCACCACTGGCACACACGGACCGGACCATCGCCGGAGACCTGCACCAAATGGCGCGCGCGTCGCCGGACTGGACACAGGCGAACCGCATCCTCACCGACTGGGTCTGGGACCCCTGGACGATGCGTGCGTTGCTGGTGGTGTTCGTGGGGTGGCTGGTGTGGCGCGGGGTGCGCATCCTCGCCGCCTGGGTGGCGGCCACGTCCGTCGTCGGCACGCTGCTCCAGCAAGGCATCAAGGCCCTGCTGGACCGGCCGCGCCCGGTCTGGCCGGACCCGGTCGACTCCGCGCACTACGCCTCGTTCCCGTCGGGACACGCGATGACCGCCACGGTCGCGGGCGGGCTGGCGCTGTGGGTACTGGCCGAGCGCGGCGCGCCCGTGGTGTGGCGCCGGGTGGTGGCCGTACTGGCCGTCGTGTCCGTGCTCGGCGTCGGCTGCACCCGCCTGTACCTCGGCGTGCACTGGCTCTCCGACGTACTGGCCGGCTGGCTGCTGGGCGCGGCGATCGTGGCCGCCGCGGTCGGCCTCTACACCCGCCTCGCCGCGGCCTCGGCCACCACGCCACCGGACGCCGAAAAGCCTGCCGGCCCAGCCAACGCCGACTGACCACGCCCCGGCCCGGCGGCAGCCCGGCCGCCACGTCCGCCCCTCCCCCGTATGCCCTTGGCCCCGGGCCGCCGTACAGGACAGGATGGTGACCATGGCGTACAAGGGCGTGCTCTTCGACTTCTCCGGGACGCTGCTGCGGATCGAGCCGGTCGCCACCTGGCTGCGCGCGGCGCTCGACGCGACCGGGACCACCATGACCGATGCCGAATTCGACCACGCGGTACGGGAGTTGGACCGCGCCGGCGCGCTGCCCGGCGGTTCCTCGCCCGAGCGGCTGCCCGCCGGCCTGGAGGAGCTGTGGCGGATCCGGGACCGCACGGCCGCGCACCACCGCGAGCTGTACACCGCGCTGGCCCGCCAAGTACCGCTCCCGTCCGAGGAGTTGTACGAGGCGCTGTACGTCCGCCACAAGTCACCGGCCGCCTGGGCGCCGTACCCGGACGCCGCCGAGGTGCTGGGCGCGCTGCGCGACCGCGGCGTGGCGACCGGCGTGGTCAGCAACATCGGCTGGGACCTGCGCCCGGTACTGCGCGCGCACGGCCTGGATCCGCTGATCAGCACGTACGTCCTGTCCTTCGAGCACGGCATCCAGAAGCCGGACCCGCGGATCTTCGAACTGGCCTGCCGGGAGCTGGGGCTGCCCCCGCAGGACGTCCTGATGGTCGGCGACGACCGCCGCGCGGACGGCGGCGCGCAGGCCCTCGGCTGCGGCTACCTCCCCGTCGACCACCTCCCGGCCACGGCCCGCCCGAACGGCCTCGCCCCGGTGCTCACCCTGGTCGACTGAGGGGCCCGTGCAGTCCCCGTCACGGGCGCGGTTTGACGTTGAGGTTCACGCCGAGCGCTGCTTCGGTGTCCAGTACGGTCCAGCTGCCGCCGGGATAGTGGCCAATGTTGCGCAGCGCGTACCCGAGGTCCGCCAGCTCGCCGACCACCGCGTCGCGTGCCTCGCCCACCTGGAAGCCGATGTGGTGGACGCCGTTGCCGTGGGCGTCGAGGAATTCCCTGAAGGTGGACGGGTTCTCGTCGGGCTCGTGCAGCTCGATGACGAAGCCGCGCTCCGGACACTCCAGGACGGCGAACTTCAAGCCGTAGCACGCGGTCTCGCCCCGGTAGGTCTCGTCCGGATTGGGCTCGGCGGGCGTGATTCGGACGTGGGGTCGCGGGACGTCCAGCAGCTCGCACCATGCGTCGAGCGCACGGTCGATGTCCTCGACGACCAGGGCGATCTGTATGAATCCGGTGAGGGGGAAGGTGGTTTTCATGGTTTCTCGCATTTCAGGAAGGGGGTCTCACGGCTGCCCGGCAAGGGGATCTCACGGCTGCACGGCGAGGGCGTCCGCGTCCCGGCTCGCGTCCGTCGGGCCCGCGGTGGTCTCCTCGACGGCGGTCTCCTTGCGGAAGAGCGCGACGAAGACGGCGGTGGCGGCGACCGATACCGCGCCGGCGACCAGCCACAGCGTGTCCCAGTCGCCGAGGGAGGCGACCGCGCTGTTCCCGATGACGTCGTTGTAGATGAGGCCGGCGATCAGCGCGCCGATGCCCTGGCCGACGCCGATGCTCATGAAGAAAACCAGCGCCTGGGCCTGTGCCTTGAGGGCCGGGGAGACCATGCGGTCGACGTACATGCACGCGGTGATCATGAAGAAGTCGTTGCACGCGCCGTGCATGCCCACGACGACGAACGCCAGCCAGTGCGGCCCGCCGTCCATGGCGAGGAAGAGCCCGCACCGCACGATCCAGCAGACCAGCCCCGTGATCAGTACGCCGCGATAGCCCATCGTGCGCAGCATCAGCGGCAGTACGAGGATGAAGACCAGCTCGCACGCCTGCCCGATCGACATGACGGAGGCGACGTTCTCGATGCCGGCGACGGACAGGTACGTCGAGCCGTACGCGTTGTAGATCGCGATGGGCACGCTGATGAGCAGCATGCAGCCCATCAGGACGAGGAAGTTGCGCCGCCGGAAGAGCGCGAAGGCACCGATGCCGACGAAGTCGCCCGGCTTGAACTTCACATCGCGCTGCTGCGGCGGCGTGGCGGGCAGGGTGAAGGAGTACACGCCGAGCACGACCGCCCAGCCCGCGGTGAGGTAGAAGATCACCGGGCTCGCCGACAGGCCGGTCTGGCCGACGATCAGGCCCGCGACGATCCACGAGGCCGTGCCGAGGGCCCGGATGTACGGGAAGACGTGGTGCCGGTCCCCGAGGTGCACGAAGGCGATGTTGTTCGGCATCGCCTGGGTCGGCTGGAAGAAGAGCGTGAAGGCGAAGAGCAGGATCAGGAACAGCGCGTCATTTCCGGACCGCACCGCGCTCGGAAGGAAGAGCAACAGGGCGGCGCCGGCGAGATGCAGCACGCCGAAGACTTTCTGCGCCGGGAAGAAGCGGTCGGCCAGGGCGCCGACGAACATGGGCGAGATGACCGCGGCCACGGCGGAGAAGACGAAGACGAGTCCGATGAGGTCGCCGAGGCCGTTCCTGCTCAGTACCAGGCCGATCGTCGGATACCAGGATCCGAAGACCAGGAATTCCAGGACCATCATCAGGCCGAGGCGGGAATACAGGCCGGTTCTTTTATCCATCATGGGTCCTCTGCGCTGAGAACAAAGCGTATGGGTCGGACTGTTACAGGCGCTTGATGCGCAGGTTCCGCCAGCGACAGGCGGCGTTCGCGCCCCAGCGGTCGAGGCCCAGCCGGGGATCGGTGTCGTGCACTTCCAGGGCGAGATGCCCCTCGGAGCCCAGCAGGTCGTGGACGGCGTCGGCGTCGTAGTGCGGTGCGTCGAGCGTGGCCATGTCGATCTCGGCGACCAGCAGGCCGTTGATCCAGGTGGTGACGGTGGGCCGGGCGCCGACGCAGCGGATCCGGAATTCGTTCCAGTCGTTCCAGCGCCAGACGTCGAGGAATTCCTCGACCTCCGCGCTCCGGATGAGCAACGCGCGCTTTTCGGGAGAGAAGGGCTCGACGCTGGTTTCCGGATCGTCCTCCCGGAGACCAATGGCATTGCCCCGGTCGTCCACCTCGGCGGTCAGCGCGAAGGGCACGGCGTGAAAGGCGCCGATGCCATTGCCGTAGTAACCGCCGATCGAACCGGAGCGCCGGTGATCGAGGAGTACCTGAATTCCCTCCCAGGAATGCGGACGCCGGCGGATCATGATGCCGCTGTCGGCGGGCCAGTCGGGCCTGGCCTCCAGGACCAGTTCGAAGTCGCCGAAGGACTCCTCGGACACGAGGTAGCCGCCGTATCCGCTGCCGGGCGGGTCCTGCCGGCCCACGAGCGCGCCGTCCTCGACGGTCCACTTGGCCGGGTGCGCGTCCGCGTGCACCTGGTAGTCGGCCGGGAAGCCGTCCTCGGGGGTCAGCACGTGCGGGCCGCCCGGCCACTGGGTGCCGTAGGTGCGGGGAACGGCGTACCAGCCGTTCAGCGTCTGCCCGTCGAAGAGGCTCTCGTAGCCGTCGTACGAAGTCATGCCGGAGCCTTCTCGTCGGACAGCGGGTACGACACCATCGCGAAGCGGTTGCTGTCGGGGGCCCAGCTGTTGACGTTGAGCGTGCCCTGGCCGCCGAAGAGCGGGTACGTGCGCAGCGGCCGCGCCCAGTCGTCCGTCGAGACGACATGGACGTGGACGTCGAGGTCCTCGGGGTGGCCGAGCGTGCCTTGCGGGAAAGCGATGTACGTGGCGTGCCTGCCGTCGGGCGACAGATGCGGGAACCAGTCGACGGTCTCGGACGCGACCAGCCGCGTGAGCGGGCCGCCCGCCGCGGGGAGCCGGCACAGCTGCGCGTGCCCCGGAGCGGTCGCGTACGCCTCGCTGTTGAGGTGGATCCACGCGCCGTCGGGCGAGTACTCGGGGCCGTCGATGTGGCCGGCGCCGGTGTCGAGCGTGCGGGAAGCGCCGCCCGCCGCGGGCATGAGGGCGAGCCGGCCGGGCGCGCCCTGCACGCCGCGCGGGATCGCCACGTACGCCAGCGTTTCGCCGTCCGGACTGATGCCGTGCAGGAAGTGCAGTACGCCGTCGTCCCCGGTCAGGCGGGTGCCCCGGCCGCCGGTGGACGGCGCGGCGTAGAGGTGGCCGTCCATGCCGGACACGTAGATCGTGTCGCCGTCCGGCGAGAGGACGTGGTCGTTGTTGATCTGCGGTACGCCGTCCAGCGGGACTTCGTGGAGCGCGGTGGGCCGGTCGAGGTCGAGTCGCCACAGCTTGCCGTCGCCGTTGAGGAGCAGACTGCCGCCGTCGTGGCTCCAGTTGGGAGCCTCCAGGAGGATGTCCGCCGTCTCGTACAGCTGGTACGGAGCCGGGGAGTCCAGGGATGCCGTCCACACCACGGTCCGCTGCCCGGGCTTGAGCTGCCGGGGGCGCATACCGGTGTCTTCCGTCGTGCTCATGTCTCTCGCCGTTCGTTCGTTCAGGGAGCTTCCGCGGGAAGAACCGCGGGGCTCATGGGGCATCCGGTGCGGCGGCTGTGCGCCACCGGCCGGTCGAACGAAACCGGTTAACGAGACACGTGCATCATTGGCCAGGGGGTGGGGGCTGTCAAGAGATCCTCTGCCGAGAAACCGCGAAACCCCTGACCGGAGGCCCGCCGCTCACCGGCCGGGCGTCAGCAGCCCCCCGACGTTCTCCGGCGAGAGGACGAGTTCGATGCCTGCCACGGCGCCGCCGGCGAGGCCCGCGTACTGGCCGAGCCTGCTGTGCGTCAGCGTCAGGTTGCGGGTGGCCAGTGGCAGCGCCCGGCGGTAGACGACGCCGCGCACCCCGGCCAGCAGGTCATCGCTGACCGTGCTGACGAGGCCGCCGAGGACGATCGTCCGCGGGTTGTAGAAGTGGACGAGCGTCGCGACGACCTCCCCGATGGGTTCGGCGGCGGCGCGCACGGCCCTTACGGCGCTCGCGTCCCCGGAGCGCAGCCGGTCGGCGAGGTCCTCGACGGTACGCAGCTCCGGGTGGTGCTGTTGCAGTTCGCCGAGCACCGCGGCGGCGGACGCCACGGCCTCGACGCAGCCGACGTTGCCGCACTCGCAGACGACGTGATCGGCGCCGGGCACCCGGACGTGGCCGATGTCGCCGGCCGCGCCGTCGGCGCCGCGGTGCAGCTGGCCGTCCCCGGCGACCAGCCCGCCGCCGATGCCCGTACCGATCTTGATGAACAGCAACGGGCCCGCCTCGCCCGGCAGCGAGCGGGCCTCACCCAGAGCCATGAGGTTCACGTCGTTGTCGACCAGGACGGGGCAGGAGAACCGTTCGCCCAGCCGGTCGCCGACCGGATAGCCGTCCCAGCCGGGCATGATCGGCGGCCGCACGGGGCGCCCCATCTGCGAGTCCACGGGCCCGGGCAGGCCGACGCTCAGCGACCTGACGTCCTCCGCGGTCAGCTCCGCCTCGCCCAGCAGCTCCGCCAGCTGCTCGCTCAGCACGTCGAGCCCCTTCTCGGGCCCCTGCCGGATGTCGAAGGGCACCTGCCGGTGGGCGAGCAGCCGCTGGCCGAGGTCGGTCACCGCCAGCCGGACGGAGCGGGCCCCGACGTCGGCCACCAGGACCGCACCGGAGCGGGCCGCGAGCGAGAGCCGGTGCGCCGGCCGTCCCCGCCCGGTGGCTTCGGCGCGGCCCGACTCCACGACGACGCCCGCCGCGAGCAGTTGGTCGAGGTGGGTGTTGACCGCGGTACGGGACAGGTCCGTGGCGCGGACCAGGGCGACCCGCGAGTCGGCGGCGCCCGAGGCGATCAGCCGCGTCAGCGAACTGCGCACGGTACTGCCGTCGGCGCGCCCCGACACGTTCGGCCAGGTCAGACGTACTGGTTCCCACACGGTGGCTCTCCGCTCCCCGTCGAAATGCTCCGAATATTGCTCGGAAAGAAATTTAATTAAGACTCTTGTAGATGTAAATAGCGGCGGCTTACGGTTCTGGCGAACGAAACCTGGGCGTGAGACACCCGTAATCCTTCCCCTCAACACACAGAAGGAGCCGTTCTGTTGCACGTGGCACTCGTCGGCGCCGGCATGATCGCCGAGGTCCACCGGAGGGCGGTCCTGCTCGCCGGTGGCGAGGTGACCGGCGTCCTGGCCTCCTCCCCCGAGCGTTCGCGCGAGGTGGCCCGCCGGTGGCGCGTCGGCCACGGCTACCGCGATCTCGGCGAACTGCTCTCCGACGACCGCGTCGACGTGGTCCACATCTGCACCCCGAACGCCACCCACGCCGCCTACGCCGAGGCAGCACTGCGCGCGGGCAAGCACGTGGTCTGCGAGAAGCCGCTGGGCGTCTCGGTCGCGGAGGCCGAGTCGCTGGCCGCGCTCGCCGCAGAGAGCGGGCTGGTGGCCACGCTGCCCTTCGTCTACCGCTACCACCCGCTGGTACGGGAGATCCGCGCGCGGCGGCTGGCCGGCGAGTTCGGCCGGTGGAATCTGATCCACGGGAGCTATCTGCAGGACTGGATGGCGCCGGCCGACGCTTCGGGCTGGCGGGTCGACCCCGAACTCGGCGGCCGCTCCCGGGCCTTCGCGGACATCGGGTCGCACTGGTGCGACCTGGTCGAATGGGTCACCGGCGAGCGCTTCGACGAGGTACTGGGCGCGCTGTCCATCGCCGTGCCCGAACGTCCCGCGAGCGGCGGCCCCAGCTTCTCGGGCTGGGCGGACGCCTCCGCGACCGTACCGGTCCGCACGGAGGACTCCGCGACCGTACTGCTGCGCACGGCGAACGGCCTGCTCGGCTCGACCGTCGTCTCGCAGGTGGCGCCCGGGCGCAAGAACCGCCTCTGGTTCGAGCTGGACGGCTCCCGCGCGAGCGCGGTCTTCGACCAGGAGAACCCGGAGACGGTCTGGCTGGGCGGCCTGGACGGCAGCCGTCTTGTCGTACGCGATCCCGGGCACGGCGCGGCCGAACAGCGGCGGCTGTCCGCCCTGCCCGCCGGACACCCGCAGGGCTATGCCCAGTGCTTCGAGGCGTTCGTCGCCGACACCTATGCCGCGATCGGCGGCGAACGGCGCGAGGGCCTGCCGACGTTCGCGGACGGACTGCGGTCCGCGCGCCTCGTCGAGGCGGTCCTGCAGTCCCATCACGACGGTACTTGGACGAAGGTGTGACCATGCGACTTGGAATGCTGACCGCCTGCCTGCCCGGCTGGGACCTGGAGCGCATCGCCTCCTGGGCCGCCGGAGCGGGTTACGAGGCGCTGGAGGTCGCCGTCTGGCCCGGCACCGGCGGCCGCGACTTCGAAGCGAGCCACCTGCCGGTCGCCGACTTCGACCCCGAACAGGCGGAGCGGACAAGGGAGTTGTTCGACCGGCACGGCCTGGAGCTGTCGGCGCTGGCGTACTACGAGAACAACCTCCACCCGGATCCGGTCCGGCGCGCGGAGATCCGTACGCATCTGCGGCACGCCGTGGACGCCGCCCAGGCACTGGACGTCCCGTACGTCGGGACCTTCATCGGCCGGGACTGGACGAAGCCGGTCGCCGACAATCTCGCGGAGGCCGAACGCGTCCTCCCCGAGCTCGTCGAGTACGCCGGGGAGCGCGGCGTGAAACTCATCATCGAGAACTGCGTCATGGAGGGCTGGCACCCCGACGGCTATCCGGGCAACCTCGCCTACTCACCGGAGCTGTGGGAGTGGATGTTCTCCCTCGGCTTCTACCTGAACTGGGACCCCTCCCACCTGACCTGGATCGGCATCGACCCGGTCGAGACCATCGCGCCGTACGCCGACCGGATCGTGCACGCACAGGCGAAGGACGTCGAACTCGACGCGCGGGCACGGCAGCGGTACGGCTTCTTCGGGAAGACCGACAAGGGCGGCAACCCGTGGGAGACGGGCTGGTGGCGCTACCGCGTGCCGGGCCTCGGGCAGGTCGACTGGCCGCGCATCGTGGACCGGCTGTACGAGCACGGCTTCACCGGCACGCTCTCCGTC
Organism: Streptomyces sp. NPDC050315; assembly: GCF_040655775.1. NCBI lineage: Bacteria > Bacillati > Actinomycetota > Actinomycetes > Kitasatosporales > Streptomycetaceae > Streptomyces > Streptomyces sp. NPDC050315. Next base: position 525,862 of record NZ_JBFAKN010000005.1, on the reverse strand, counting down.
GAGCACGAGGACCCCGTCTGGAGCGGCGACGAGGACCGCGTGACGCAGGGCCTGCGCATCGCCCACCGCACACTGCGCCCGCTCATCGTCGACTGAGCGCCCAGGCAGCAGCACGAGTCGCCGAAGTACGGCATCACCAGGAGCCACCGCAGTACGGCATCAACAGGAGCCCACCGAAGTTGAGCACGACACCCACCGAGTCCCACTCCCTCCCCTCCCTCTCCGTCCAACTCTTCAGCGTCCGCGACCAGTTGGCCGCCGACCGGGACGCCACACTCGACCGGCTGGCCGGCATCGGCTTCCGCCACGTGGAGCCGTTCGGGCTCGGCGCGCCCGACCGGTCCGCCGCCGACCGGATGGCACAGGTACGCGGGCTGCGCCGCTCGCTCGACGCCGCGGGGCTGACCGCCCCGACGGTGCACGCCGGGCTGCCGCGGGACCTGTCCGAGCTCGCCGCGGAGTGCGAGGTCCTCGGCGCGGACACCGTGCTGGTCCCGCACCCCCACCTGGTGGCCGGATTCGACGAGGACGCCTTCAACGACCCGGACAAGCTCGACGCGTTCGCCGACACGCTGTGCGAGGCCGCGCACGAACTGTCCGGCCACGGCTTGCAACTCGGCTACCACAACCACTGGTTCGAGTGGACACCCCTGCCGGACGGCACGCCGGCCTGGGACCGCTTCTGGACCCGGGCCGACGACCGCCTCGTCGCCGAACTCGACGTGTACTGGGCGGTGGCCGCCGGCGCCGACCCGGCATCCGTACTGGCACAGCTGGGCACACGCACCGTAGCCGTCCACCTCAAGGACGGCCCGGCCCAACGCGACCTCCCCCAAACCCCCATCGGCACGGGCAAGGTCGACCCCTCAACAGCCCTCCGCCACGCCCCCGCCGGCATCCGCTGGCACGTCACCGAGATCGACACAACGGACCACGACCCGTACGACCTCCTGACCCACAACGCCCGGACACTGGTCCGGCGCGGGCTGTCCGGCTGGGGGCTGTGACCCCCTTCAGTCGAAGCGGTCGAGCAGTGCGTCCAGCCCGGCGGCCAGCTGTTCCGGGCCGCCGCGCTCCGCGAGGGCGAGGGCGGTCGCCCGCAGCCGGGGCAGCTCCTGGGCCGACATCCGGTGCAGGCCGAGCCGGAAGGCCGGATCCGGTTCGGCGGGCTCGTCGTCCATGGCCCGCAGCTCGACGATGAGGTAGCCGAGCAGCCACGCCGTGAAGGCCCGGTGGACGGACACCGTGCGGCGGTCGTTCATGCCGGCGGCGTGCAGCAGCGCCAGGACGCGCTCGTCGCTGCGCAGCACGGCCGGGGGCCGCCGGGCCAGCGGGGTGGACAGCAGGCGGGTGGCCAGCAGGGGCACCACATGGGGGTGGCACAGCCCGACCCGGTAGGTGGCGAGCGCGATGCGGTGCAGTCCCCGCCGCCAGTCACCCGCCTGCGGCGCCCCGGCCCCTTCGGTCTCCTCCCCCAGGACCTGCTCCAGTTCCCCGCAGAACGCCTCCACCAGCCCGTCCAGCAGGTCGCTCTTGCTCTGCGCGTACCGGTACAGGGCCATCGCCTCCACGCCCAGCTCCGCCCCGAGCTTGCGCATGCTCAGCCCGGACAGTCCGTCCCGGTCGACCACCTCCAGGGCCGTGGCCAGCACGCGCTCCCTGGTCAGCCGCCCGTAGTGCCCGCGGTCACTGGCGCGCCGGCCCCCGCCGCCACCTGCACCCTTCGCGTCCTTCGCACCGTTCGCGTCCTTCGCCATGCTCGCCTCCGCGTGCCTCTCCTGGTGCTCTCCCCATGCCGCCCGATGGCCCCCCTTGACTCCGGGAAACTTCGGGCGCAAAGTCGGACATATACGACGTAAACATACGCACTCAGCGTACAGCGTTCTCTCACTGAGGAGCGTCCTCACGTGACGCACAGCGAATCGGTGCCGTCGGATCTCCCCCGACTGGAGCGCCACCTCATGTCGATCTCGGACGGCAACGTCGCCCGGATCACCACCGGCGGCCCCGTCTTCGGGCGTCCGTACCCGGTGCGCACCGTCCGGCCGACGACCTTCGTGCGCGCCCTCCCCCGGCACAACCGGGCGGCCATCGTCCTGGTCGCCGCGACCTGGGCGGCGGCCTTCGTCTGGTTCTGGCTGTGGTGGCTGCAACCGGAGCACCGGGTCGGCTGGGCCGGGCTGATCGTCAACAGCGCCCTCCTCCTCTACTTCACCACCATGCCCTCCTACTTCCTGCTCGCCGCCATCCGCCTGCGCCGGGTCGATCCCGCGCTGCCGGTTCCCCGGCTGCCGGTCGCCTTCGTCGTGACCCGCGCCCCCTCGGAGCCCTGGCCCACCGCTCGGCGGACGCTCGAAGCGATGCTGGCCCAGGAGTTTCCGTACGCGTACGACGTCTGGCTCTGTGACGAGGACCCGACCGAAGAGATCGAGCAATGGTGCCGGCGGCACGGCGTGCACGTGTCCTGCCGACGCGGTGTGACCCCGTACCACCGGGTCGACTGGCCGCGCCGGACGCGCTGCAAGGAAGGCAACCTGGCGTACTTCTACGACCACTGGGGCTACCGGCAGTACGCCGTTGTCGCGCAACTCGACTGCGACCACGTGCCGGCCCCGACCTACCTCGCCGAGATGGTCCGCCCGTTCGGCGACCCCGCCATCGGCTATGTCGCCGCACCCAGCATGTGCGACGCCAACGGCACGGTCTCCTGGGCCGCCCGCGGACGGCTGCACCGCGAGGCCAACCTGCACGGTGCCTTCCAGCTCGGCCACAGCGACGGCCTCGCCCCCATGTGCATCGGTTCCCACTACGCCGTACGTACCGGGGCGCTGCGGCAGATCGGCGGCCTCGGCCCCGAACTCGCCGAGGACTTCTCCACCACGTTCCTGCTCAACTCGGCGGGCTGGCACGGTGCCTTCGCCATCGATGCCGAGGCGCACGGGGACGGGCCGCTGACCTTCGCCGACATGGTGACGCAGGAGTACCAGTGGTCCCGGAGCCTCACGACCATGCTGCTGGGTCTGCTCCCGCGCCACCTTGGGCGACTGCCCGCCGTGCTGCGCATGCGCTTCGCCTACGCGCTGACGTACTACCCGCTCCTCGGCCTGATGATGGTCGCCGGACTGACCCTCCCGCCGATCGCGGTGCTCACCGGCCTGCCGTGGATGAACGTCAACTACTTCGACTTCCTGCTCCACTTCTGGGTAATGCCCGTGTGGCTGCTGCTGACGCTGTACCTGATGCGCCGCCATGGGCTGCTGCGCCCCCGCACCGCCCCCCTCATCAGCTGGGAGACCTGGCTGTTCGCGCTCGTCCGCTGGCCGTTCGTCATCTGGGGTGTCGGCGGCGCCGTCCGCCAGAAGATTCGCCCGCGGCCGGTGACGTTCAAGGTCACCCCCAAGGACACCGGTGGGCCGCAGCCGCTGCTCGCCCGGCTGATCGTCCCGTTCGCCGCACTCACCGTGGCCCTCTCCACGATCGCCCTGCTGGGCGAGTTGACCAGCCCCTCGGCCGGCTACGTCTTCCTCTGCCTGCTCGCCGCCACGGGCTACGGCGCGGTCACCGTGGCCGTCCCCGTACTCCATGTCCGGGAAGCGGCCCGGGCGGCCGGAACCCGGTTCGTCTCCGCGCTGCCGACGGCCCGGCTGCCGCTGGCCCTCGGCCTGCTCGCCACGCTGCCGGTCGCCACGGCCCTCACGCTCTTCCCCTCCTACGCCGTCGCGGTCCTGAGCGCATGAGCTCACTGCCCCGAGACCGACGCCCGCCCGAACCCGAAGGAACTGGGCCCATGAGACCGACCACGATTCTCCTCACCGGCGGAGCCGGCTTCATCGGCAGTCACACCTGCGTCGACCTGCTCCAGCACGACTTCGAACTGATCGTGGTCGACAACTTCGCCAACAGCACCCCGCGCGTCTTCACCCGCGTGGAACGGCTCGCCGACCGCCTCATCGACGCCGTCTACGACGTGGACATCCGTGACCGGCAGGCCCTCTCGGCCGTCTTCGACCGCCACTCCGTGGACGCCGTCGTGCACTTCGCCGCCCGCAAGGCCGTGGGTGAGTCGACGCGGATGCCCGTCGAGTACTACGACACCAACATCGGCGGGACGACCTCCCTGCTGCGGACCATGCACGAGCACGGGGTGCACCAACTGGTGTTCTCCTCCTCCTGTTCGATCTACGGCGACGCCGGACGCGGACCGCTGGACGAGACCACTCCCGCCCGGCCCACGAATCCCTACGCGGCCTCCAAGTGGACCTGTGAACAGCTTCTCGCCGACGTGTGCCGCCGCTGCCCGGAATTCACCGTGCTGTGCCTGCGGTACTTCAATCCGGTCGGCGCCCATCCCAGCGGGCTGCTCGGGGAAGCGCCCTGCGGCACTCCCGGCAATCTCGTGCCGTACCTCGCGCAGGTCGCCGCCGGCCGGCTCGACCGGCTCAGCGTGTTCGGTGACGACTACGACACCCCCGACGGGACCGCGATCCGCGACTACCTCCACGTCATGGACACCGCCGAGGCCCACCGTGTCGCGCTGGAGCACCTCGCCGACGGCCCCGGTATGCACGCGTTCAACCTCGGCGTCGGATCGGGCCGGACGGTCCTCGAAGTCCGCGCCGCGTTCGAGGCGGCCTGCGGCCGTCCCATCCCCTACCGGGTCGTGGACCGCCGCCCCGGCGACGTCCCCGAACTCGTCGCCGACCCGCGCGCGGTGGAACGCGCCTGGGGCTGGCGCGCCACCCGCGATCTCGCCGACATGTGCCAGGACGCCTGGCGATTCCAACAGCACAATCCGCACGGCTACGCGGGCTGGGCGCGACGTCATGAATATGAAGGAGCAACACCATGAGAATGACCGTCATCGGCACCGGATACGTCGGAACGGTGCACGCCGCATGCATGGCCGACCTCGGTCACGAGGTCCTCGGCATCGACATCGACGCCGAACGGATCGCCTCCCTGGCATCGGGCCGCGCGCCCATCCGCGAAGCGGGCCTGGACGAGCTGCTCGCCCGCGCCGTCGCCTCCGGCCGACTGCACTTCTCCACCTCCCTCGCGGAAGGCGCCGCCTTCGCCAGGACGCACTTCGTGTGCGTGGGCACCCCGCAGCGCGCCGACGGTGCGGCCGCCGACCTGCGATATGTCGACGCCGTCGTGGACGGCCTGTCACCGCATCTGCGCCCGGGCAGCCTGATCGTGGGCAAGTCCACCGTGCCGGTCGGCACCGCGGCCCGGCTCGGCAGGCGGCTGGCCGCGACCGGCTCGGACGCCGAGATCGCCTGGAACCCGGAATTCCTGCGCGAGGGCTGCGCGGTCGGGGACACCATGCGGCCCGAGCGGCTCGTCGTGGGCGTCTCCTCCCGGCGCGCCGACGCCGTCCTCCGGGAGATCTACGGGCCCATGCTGCGCGCGGGTGTGCCGTTCTTCAGTACCGACCCGGCCACCGCCGAGCTGGTCAAAGTAGCGGCGAACTCCTTCCTCGCGACCAAGATTTCCTTCATCAACGCGATGGCGGAGGTGTGCGACGCGGCGGGCGCCGACGCCGCGGTCCTCGCCCGGGCCATCGGCGCGGACACCCGGATCGGTGACCGCTTCCTGGAGCCGGGGCTCGGCTTCGGCGGCAGCTGCTTCCCCAAGGACATCCGGGCCTTCGCGGCCCGCGCGGAGGAGCTGGGCGCCGGCGAGGCGGTGGCGTTCCTGCACGAGGTGGACCGGATCAACACCCGGCAGCGGCGGCGCACCGTCGACCGGGCACGGCAGCTCCTGGGCGGATCGCTGACCGGGCGGCGGATCGCCGTCCTCGGCGCGGCCTTCAAGCCGGGCAGCGACGATGTACGGGACTCGCCGGCCCTCGCCGTCGCGGCCGCCGTCCAGCGGCAAGGGGCGACCGTGCGGGTGCACGACCCGGAGGCCCTGGACAACGCGCGCGCCGTCCATCCCGACCTGACGTACGCGCCGTACATCCCTCTGGTCTGCGAGGACGCGGACCTGGTCCTGCATCTCACGCCCTGGCCGGAGTACCGGAAGATCGACCCCGCGGCGCTCGCCGCCGTGGTGCGCAACCCGCTCATCCTGGACGCCCGTAACAGCCTCGACGCGGAGCCCTGGTCCTCGGCCGGCTGGACGCTGCACGCGCTGGGCCGTCCGTGGTCCGACCCGACCGTGCCGGAAGCGCCGACGCCGGCCGCCTCCCCGGCGGCACTCATGGAAGGCATCTCATGAAGATCGTCGTGACCGGCGGCGGTGGATTCCTCGGATCACACCTGTGCGAGGCCCTGCTCCGCAGGGGGGACACGGTGTGGTGCCTGGACAATTTCTCCACCGGTGCGCCGGAGAACGTCTCCACGCTGCGGGGCAACCCCCGCTTCCGGCTGGTCCACACCGATGTGACAGCCGCGTTCGACGTGCCGGGCCCCTTGGACGCCGTGGCCCACCTGGCGAGCCCCGCCTCGCCACCGGACTACGACCGGCTGCCGCTGGAGACGCTGTCCGTCGGCAGCCGGGGGACGGAGAACGCCCTGCGGCTGGCGCAGCGGCACGACGCCCGCTTCGTCCTGGCCTCCACCAGCGAGGCGTACGGCGACCCCGAGACCCATCCGCAGCCCGAGGAGTACTGGGGCAACGTCAATCCGGTCGGCCCGCGCAGCGTCTACGACGAGGCCAAGCGGTACGCGGAAGCGCTGTCCATGGCGTACCGGCGCAGCCTCGGAGTCGACGTCGGCATCGTGCGGATCTTCAACACCTACGGTCCGCGGATGCGGCCGTACGACGGCCGCGTGGTGTCCACCTTCGTCCGCCAGGCGCTGGCGGGCCACCCGCTGACCATTTACGGCGACGGCAGCCAGACCCGGAGCTTCTGTTACGTCGATGATCTCGTACGCGGCCTCGTGGCGATGGTCGACAGCGGCCACAGCGGGCCGGTGAACCTGGGCAATCCCAGCGAGCGCACCGTACGCCAGCTCGCGGAGCTCGTGCTCACGATCACCGGCTCGCCCGTCCGTATCGACCACCGCCCGCTCCCCGTCGACGATCCGGCCCGCCGGTGCCCGGTGATCACCCGGGCCCGCGAGCAGCTCGGCTGGGCCCCTGTGGTCCCCATCGAGGAGGGCCTGCGGCACACGGTCGCGTGGTTCACCGACCGTTGCCGGCCACCACTGGACGGAGCGTCGTACCAGGCGCGCCAAGAGCCTGTGGGAACCTGAGCACGATGCACAGGACAGCCGCGAACAGCGCACGCCACGCGCCGGGCGCCCTCACCGCCGCGACACTCATGATCGCCGCCAGCGGCTGCGCCGGAACGCCGCACTACTCACCGCCCGAGTCCGTGTCCCACACGTACTACGTCAGCCCGCGCGGCGACGACCGCGACAAGGGGTCGTCGCCGGGCACTGCCTGGCGCTCCCTCGCGCGGGTCGAGCGCGTGACGCTCCACCCCGGAGACCGGCTGCTGCTCAAGGGCGGCGCCCGGTTCTCCGGGACCGTCATCCTCAAGCGCGGTGAAGCGGGAGACGCGAGCCGGCCCGTGGTGATCGGGTCGTACGGCAAGGGGCGCGCGACGATCGAGGCCACCGGCAGCCCCGGTGTCACCGTGCACAACACCGCGGGGGTGGCCATCCGCGATCTCACCCTCATCGGGAAGGGCGCCGCCTACACCCGCGACAGCGGCATCAACCTCTACAGCGACCTCAAGGACGGGACGAAGCTGGACCAGGTGACCATCTCCCGCGTCGACGTCTCCCGGTTCCGGGCGGGCATCACAGTCGGCGCCGCGGCCGGCGGCACCGGGTTCAAGGACGTGACCATCCGTCAGGCCAGGCTGCACGCCAACAAGGACGTCGGGCTGCTGACCTACGGTCCCACCTTCAACCCGGATCACCCGGACTACGCGCACCAGAACATCGACATCGCGGACGTCGAGGCGTACCGGAACCCCGGCGACCCCGAGGCCGGCGACCGCCACACCGGTGACGGCATCACCCTCGGCGGTGTCCGCGACGTCACGCTGCGGGATTCCAGCGCCCACGACAACGGGAAGCGCGCGGCAGCCGAGGCGCCGGCAGGCCCGGCGGGCATCTGGGCCTACGACGCCACCGATGTGCTGATGGAACACAACACCGCCTACCACAACCACACCGGATCCGACGTCGACGGCTCCGGCTTCGGGCTGGACTCCAACGTCTCGGACGCGACGATCCAGTACAACCTGGCGTTCCACAACGACGGTCCCGGCTTCTACGCCTACACGCGCTACACGAACGGCGCCCACACCGACAACACCATGCGCTACAACATCAGCGTCAACGATGCGCGCAAGCTGCCCCTCAAGGGCGGGCTGGCCGTCCACGGCAAGGACATCCGGAAACTGCGGATCTACCAGAACACCGTGGTCATGACGGTCTCCCCCAACGGAATCGGCCGCGCGGTGCAACTGGAGCGAGGCGAGACAGGCGTCTCCCTGCGCAACAACCTCCTGGTCACCGACGGCTCCCCGCTGGTCGCCGCGGAGCGCGGCCTGGATCCCCGCGATGTCATCCTGCAGGGCAACAACTACCGCGCCCCCGAGGGCCAGTGGAGCGTGAACTGGGCCGGCCGTCCGTACTTCGGCCTCGCGGCTTGGCGCGCGGCGACCTCACAGGAGACCGCCGACGACCGCCCCACCGGCCTGACCGCCAGCCCCTGCTTCACCGGCGGCCCGCTGCCGGACATCCGCTCCGCCGCCGACGCGCGCCTGCTCGTCCCCGACTGCGACGCCTTGCGGGGCAAGGGCCTGGACCTGCGGAAGCGCTTCGACACCGCCCCGGGGAAGACCGACTACTTCGGTCACACCGTCGGCACCCCACCGCCGATCGGTGCGGCCCGCCCCTCGGCGGACTGACCTGGCGGAGCTACGGAGAGGATCCCGGGGGCGGCGGCTCGGTGGAGTCGTGGTGGCCCCGGTGCCCCGGCAGGCCCCGGTGGCGCGGCAGGAGCCGGTGGCGGTGCGGGGCCCGGTGACCGTGCGGGTGGTGGCCGTGGGGGTGGGCCGCGATCCGGCCGGTCGTCTGGTCGTTCAGGCGGTGGATCAGCAGTGCGCCCAGGATGACCAACGCGAGGATGACGGCGATGGTGATACCGGTGTCCATGGCCGCCTCACCGCCTCTCTGTCACGGGAGTGATTTCAGCGTACTCCTGCCACTCACCGGCACCACCCGACTCCCACCGGCCTCAGGGCCGCTTCACATCCGGCCTCAGGGCCGCTTCACATCCGTATGGATGGCCAGCTTGAACTGGGCGTGGGTGATCGGGACCGGCACCTTCGTGTCGCCGCTGCCGCGGGCGGAGATCTTGAGGCCGATGGGGGTGCCGGGGTGGACGAAGATCTGCCACATGTAGGTCTTGTACTGGCCGCCGCCGGTCTTCCAGGTGTCCGTCGTGGCCGTGGAGTCGTAGCCGCCGGCGCTGTTCAACGGGTCGCGGACGAAGCGGGCGCGGTACTCGTTGGGGCGGGAGTCGGCGGACCAGAAGACCATCGCGGAGAGCACGCCCCAGCCTTCGTGGCTGGGCCATATCAGTCCGGAGCGGGCGTCGGGGAAGGCCGACGGGTCGCCGCCGCCGTTGGCCGGGTCGTGCATGCGCCACGGGTCGTAGCTCTCGCCCGACGTGTCGTAGGGGAAGCGGACGAGATGGTAACCGTCGGAGTCGTAGGAGATCTTCTGCGTGCGTGCGCCGTGCCGCTTCGCGTCCCACAGCAGGGAACAAATGGTGACGGACACCTGGGCCTCCTTCGGAAAGCCGACGGCGCGCGTTCCGTGCCGCGCGCCGGAGGTGAACGTAAGGGGCCGGAGGGTCGCGGTCAATGCCGCGGGGCGATGGACCGGAGCTGACAGCTCTCGTTCGGGTTCCGCATCGGATCGTTCGAGGAGAGGCCTCGGGTAAGCGGTTTTCTTGCACAGTTCTTGCACAGTCGTTGCCCAGTCGTGCAGTTGGCGCACGACTGGGCGCGGGGCGCACGCGATCGTTTACGTTCTGCTGAAGTTGGCGTACGGCACAGTCCGGACGGTGGTGCGGTCGGAAGGCGGCGGACGAGTGGCCGGGGACGCGATGGCCGGGGAGACGACGCGGCGCGGCACACTGCCCGTACAGCGGCTGCGGCCCGGGGACCACGCGTTCTGCCGGTACACGGAACGGCCCAGGTGGGACCTGGTGGCCGCGTACGCGTGGACCGGGCTGGCGCGCGGCGAGAAGGTCATCATCTGCCCTGCGCCACAGGCCGACCGGGACACGGTGCGGGACCGGCTGGAGGAACACGGCCCCTCGCTCGACCACGTCTGCGCCCGCGGCCAGTTGGTGTTCGCCGGCATGCGCAGGCTGCTCCACCCCTACGACCGCTTCACCCCCGCCCGCCAGTGCCAGCGCATCCAGGAGGAGATCGCCGGCGCGCTCGCGAAGCGCTATGCCGGGCTGCGCGCGTACATCGACATGCGCTGGATCGCCGACCTCGGCGCGGACGTGGCGGAGGTGATGGCCCGCGAGAACAACGCGGCGCATCTCTTCGCCGCCCGCTCCTACAGCGAGATCTGCGCATACGACACGAGCGCCTTTGAGCCCGCGGTGCTCGACGCCCTGCGCGCGGCCCATCCGCACGACCTGCTCGACGGGCCGGGTGCGCTGCGTGCGCTGCACGCGGCGGGCTCCGTCCGGCTGGTCGGCGAGGCCGACATGGCCACCCAGATCGAGTGGATCTCCGCGCTCCGCGAGGCGTTCAAGCGCTCGGCGCACGACGGCCATCTGGTCGTGGACCTCTCCCGGCTGCACTTCCTCAGCGTCGGCTGCGCCTCCGACCTGCTGAGCCTGTCCACGGACGCGCATCGGCACGGCCGTATCGAAGTACGCCTGGACCGCGACAAGGCCACCCTGCTCATCGGCCTCGGGAGCCGGTACCTCAAGCATGTCGTGCTGGTGGAGGATTGCTGAAGAATTTCGGTCCGGCTTCAACGGTGGCCGCGTCCGCTGCGTACTCCCTTCGACGGTGATCACGGACGATCGGCTCTCGGCGTTGGAGGAGGACGGGCGCATGTGTGTGCGGTGGGCGGGGCTTCCGGGGCGGGGCCGGTAGTGGGCGGGCTGCTCCGGCGGGTGCGCCGCCGCGGGACGGCTGATGCGCCCGGCGCGAAGCCGTCGACCCAGGAGACGCCGGTCGGGGAGACGCTGGACGGGGAGGCGGACGTGCGGATCGCCTATCACCGGTACGGCGGCGAGCTGTACGGCTACGCGCTCAACGCGCTGGGCGACCACCAGCTCGCCGAGGACGTCGTGCAGGAGACCTTCATCCGTGCCTGGCGCGCGGCCGACGGCTTCGACGCGGCCCGCGCGACGCTGCGCACCTGGCTCTTCGCCATCGCCCGCAACGCGGTGGTGGACGCCGTACGCCGCCGGTCCGTGCGCGACCGTGCCGACCGGCGCGAGCAGCAGGAGCCGGAGCCGGCCCGCACCGACGTCTTCGACCATCTGCTGACCCGCATCGAGCTGGACGAGGCGCTGCTGCGGCTCTCCGATGAGCAGCGGCAGGCCGTCGTGGAGGTCTACTTCCTCGGCCGGACCTGCGCGGACCTCGCCGCCGAGCTCGGCATCCCGGCGGCCACCATGCGCAGCAGGCTGTATTACGGTGTCCGCGCGCTACGGAGCATCCTGGAGGAGAACGGATGGCTGGCCCCATGAGTGCCCTGTGCCAGGCGGTCCGTTCGCAGGCGACGGAACTCCTGCTGCTGGGACGCCCGCTGCCGGCGGCCCTGACCCGGCATCTGGCGGGGTGCGAGGAGTGCGCGGCCGAGTGCGAAGGCGTGCGCCGGGTGGTGCGGACGTTCGAGCGCGCGGAGAGCGCGCCGACGCCACTGCCCGCGCCATCGCCGCTGCCCGCGCCGTCGGAACCGCCCGCGCCCGTACCCGTACTCGCGCCCGTACCGCCGTCCGCACCCTGGACCCGGCCCCGGCTCCAACCCCGCCCCCGCCGCACCCGCCGGCTCGCCGTCCTCGCGGCCGCCGCCGCACTGGCCGTCCTCGCCATCCTCGTGCCGGTGGCCGTGCACGACCGGGATAGCGGTCCGGTGGATGTCGTCACGGTGGCCCGCGAAGGGCTGATGATCCCGCACCCGTGGGGCACCGAGGTACCGGTGTCGCTGTCCGGGCTCACGCCCGGCCGGACGTACCGGATGATGACGGCCGACGCCGACGGGAACCGAGTACCCGCCGGCAGCCTCACCGCGCCCGGTCCCGGCGCCCGTACCCGCATGATGACCGCGATGGCCCGGGACTCCATCAAGTCGCTGCTGGTTGAGGACCAGGACGGCCGGCTGGTCGCCGACCTTCCGGTACGGCCGCTGCGGTCCCGGGGCCCCACGCCCGACGGGACCGCGACCGGCTGAGCACAGGCCCCCCGTCACCGCGCCCAGCGCAGCACCAACGGGTCGTGGCGGCGGGCCAGTTCGAGGAGCCCGGTGCGGGTCGCCGGCGGTACCGGGCCGAAGGGGGCGCGAGTGCGCTCGGAGCCGATGATGCCGCCCTCGGCCAGGAGGATCTTCTGCGCGCGCAGCCCGCACTGCCGGTTCTCGTAGTGGATCAGCGGCAGCAGCTCCTCCCAGTCCGCTACCGCGCCGGCCCGGTCCCCTGCGTGGTAGCGGCGCACGATCCGGCCGAGCGCGTCGGGCACGGTCGAGCTGGACATGGTGCCGACGGCGCCCGCGTCCAGGTCCGGGATGAGCGTGACGGCCTCCTCGCCGTCGAACGGGCCCTCCAGCCGGTCGCCGACCGCGGCGATGAGGGTACGGAGCTTGTCCGCGGCGCCCGGCGTCTCGATCTTGGCGTACCGCAGCTGCGGCACCTCCTTGATCAGATGGACGAGGACACCGACGGGCAGCGGCGTGGTGGACATGGGGGCGTCCTGGACCATGAGCGGGAGGTCGGTGGCGGCGGCCACGGTGGTGAAGTACTCGGTCAGTGCCGCCTCGGGGACCGCCATCGTGGCGCCGAAGAACGGCGGCATCAGCATGATCATGTCGGCGCCCATCGCCTGCGCCTCGCGGCCGCGGCGGGCGGCGACGCGGGCGCTGTAGTGGCTGGTCGTCACGACCGTCGGGACGCGCCCCGCGGTGTGTTCGAGGACGGTACGGCACACCTGGTCGCGTTCCTCGTCCGTCAGCGAGAACTGCTCGGAGTAGTTGGCCAGGACGCACAGCGCGTCGGCGCCGCCGTCGATGAGGTAGTCGACGACCCGGGCCAGTCCGGCGAGGTCCAGCTCCTCCTCGTCGTCGAAGACCGTCGGGACGACGGGGATCACACCGCTCAGGGGCGTCGTCAGCATGGGAGCCTCTCTGATCACGTTCGCGATTGTTCGAGATACCGAACGTTGTCCGACCTATTGAGCGGGAGCGTAAGGCGGCCTTCTGAGCGGCGTCAATGAGTGGGTGTGCGGGCATACCTGAGAGCGCGTCAGAACGTTCGACCCGCCGGCCGCTCCGCCCACGTATCGAGGTGCCCATGGTCCCGCCCGCCGTCGCCCGCGCCCTCCGCCTCCAGCCCCAGGACGACGTCGCGGTGGCGACGGCCGACATCCCCGCGGGCACCACCGTCGACGCGGGCGGCGAGACCGTACTGCTGCGGGCCGACGTGGCACGCGGGCACAAGATCGCGCTGCGCGCCGTCCGCCGCGGCGCGCCCGTGCTGCGGTACGGCCAGATCATCGGCTTCGCGGCGGCGGACATCGCGCCCGGCGACCATGTCCACCTGCACAACCTGGAGTACCGGGAGTTCGAGCGCGGCTACGAGTTCTCCGTGGACGCCCGCCCGGTGCAGCCGCTCCCCGAGTCCGAGCGCGCCACCTTCCAGGGGTACGTGCGCGCCGACGGCTCGGTCGGCACCCGCAACTACCTGGGGATCCTCACCAGCGTCAACTGCTCGGCGACCGCCGCCAAACAGATCGCCGCACGGATGCGGTACTCCGGCGTCCTGGACGACTTCGACCACATCGACGGCGTCGTGGCGCTCACCCACGGCCAGGGCTGCGGACTCGCCGCGGACGGCGAGGGCATCGACGTACTGCGGCGCGTGCTGCGCGGCTACCTGACGCACCCGAACTTCGCCGGTTTCCTGCTCCTCGGGCTGGGCTGCGAGGACAACCAGATCGCGGCGCTGACCGACGGGCTGCCGCTCCGCGCGGACCTGCCGGTCTTCGCGCACACGATCCAGGAACTCGGCGGTACGAAGAAGACCGTGGCGGCCGGCGTCGAGCGGCTGACCGCCATGCTGCCGGCCGCCGACCGCGCCCGCCGGACGACCGTGCCGGCGAGCGAGCTGATCCTCGGCACCAACTGCGGCGGCTCCGACTCGTATTCCGGCATCACCGCCAATCCCGCGCTCGGCAACGCGGTCGACCGGCTGGTCCGGCACGGCGGCACCGGCATCGTCGGCGAGACCCCGGAGATCTACGGCACGGAGCACCTGCTCGTACGCCGCGCCGCCACCAAGGAGGTCGGCGAGAAGCTCCTCGAACGCATCGCGTGGTGGCGCGAGTACACCGCGAAGAACGGCGGGTCGATGGACAACAACCCCTCCCCCGGCAACAAGGCGGGCGGCCTCACCACCATCCTGGAGAAGTCGCTCGGCGCGGTCGCCAAGGGCGGCACGACGGCCCTCGCCGAGGTCGTCGACTACGCGGCGCCCGTCACGAGCAAGGGCTTTGTCTTCATGGACACGCCCGGCTACGACCCGGTCTCGGTGACCGGCATCGTCGCGGGCGGCGCGAACGTCGTCTGCTTCACCACGGGGCGCGGCTCGGCCTTCGGCTGCGCGCCCGTACCGAGCCTGAAGCTCGCCACCAACACCCCGTTGTACGACCACATGGCCGACGACATGGACTTCAATACCGGCGGCATCATCGACGGCACCACCACCGTCGAGGAAACGGGGCAGGCCATTTTTGAACGCGTCCTCGCGGTCGCCTCGGGCGAGCCCACAAAGAGCGAATCGATGGAATACGGCGAGGAGGAATTCGTGCCGTGGCATATCGGCACGGTGATGTGAACGGTGCTGTGACCGGGGAAATACCGGGACGGACAAGATGTATCACGATGTGAGACACGGGGACGTCGCGTTGCGGTGAGCTGCGCGGCTGTCCGACACTCCCTCGTCGGGAACACCACCCTTAGTTCCCGGTAACCCTGAGAGTTCGGATAAACACCGTGAGTCTGCTACGAAAGAAGCCCCTGGAACGCGCGCTGAAGGAAGCTCGCGGAGAAGGCGAACAGCGCCTTCGTCGTGATCTTTCCGCGCTGGATCTCACGATCCTCGGGGTAGGTGTCATTCTCGGCACCGGAATCTTCGTACTGACCGGCACGGTGGCCCGGAACATGGCCGGCCCCGCCGTGGCGCTCTCCTTCGTCGTCGCCGCCGCGGTCTGCGCCTGCGCGGCCCTCTGTTACGCGGAATTCGCGTCCTCCGTGCCGGTCGCCGGGTCCGCGTACTCGTACTCCTACACCTCGCTCGGCGAGCTGCCCGCCTGGATCATCGGCTGGGCGCTGAGCCTGGAACTGACGCTGGCCACCTCGGTGGTCGCGGTCGGCTGGTCCGGCTACCTGAACTCGATGCTCAACGGGATCGGCGTGCATTTGCCGGCCGCGCTGAGCGGCGGCGACGGCTCGGTGATGAACCTCCCGGCCGCGCTGCTCATCCTCGTACTGACCGGCGTACTGATCGCGGGCGGCAAGCTCTCCAAGGGCGTCACGAACGTGCTCGTCGCCGTCAAGCTCGCCATCGTGCTGCTGGTGATCATCGCGGGCGCGTTCCTCATCGACACCGCGAACTACCAGCCCTTCGTCCCGGACGCCGAGCCGACCGGCAAGGTCGCCGGGTTGCAGGCCCCGCTGCTGCAGGTGCTCACCGGCATCACCCCGACCGCGTTCGGCGTGGCCGGCATCCTGAGCGCCGCCGCGATGGTCTTCTTCGCGTACATCGGCTTCGACATGGTCGCGACGACCGCCGAGGAGACCCGCAAGCCGCAGCGCGACCTGCCGATCGGCATCATCGCCTCGCTGGTCATCGTCACCGTGCTGTACGTCGCGGTGTGCCTGGTGGTCACCGGCATGCAGCACTACTCCGAGCTGTCGGTGCAGGCGCCGCTCGCGGACGCCTTCACGGCCAAGGGGCACCCGGCCTTCGCCACGGTCATCAGCGTGGGCGCGGTGGTCGGCCTGACCGCCGTGAGCCTGATCTGCTTCCGCTCGCAGAGCCGGGTCGTCTTCGCGATGGCCCGCGACGGGCTGCTGCCGAAGGCGCTGTGCAAGGTCGACCCCAAGCACGGCACGCCGAAGATCAACCTGTGGGTGCTGGGCGTCATCATGGCGCTCCTGGCCGCGTTCCTGAAGTTCGACCTGCTCGCCGAGATGGTCAACATCGGCACGCTGTTCGCGTTCGCCGCGGTCTCCGCGAGCGTGCTGATCCTCCGGCGCAAGGCCCCCGACCTGCCCCGCGCGTTCCGTACGCCCTGGGTGCCCGTCATCCCCCTGGTCTCGCTCCTCTGCTGCCTCTACCTGATGCTGAACCTCCAGGTCATCACCTGGATCGGCTTCCTGGTCTGGCTCGCGGCCGGTCTGGCCCTGTACTTCGGTTACGGGCGCCGGCACAGCCTCCTGGGCAAGCGGGCCGAGGAATCCCCGGCGGTGGACGCGACGGTGGACTAGCCTCACCCGGAGCCGCCGCCGCACGGGCGGCGGCACACGGGGAGGGGACCGCACGTGACCACCGGACAGTCGGCCGGGCAGTCCGCCGAGCAGCCGGCCGCGAAGGTCGACCGCGTCATGCCGCCGCTGCGGGGCGGGGAGCGGGAGACGCTCCGCGGCTTCCTCGACTTCCACCGCGCGACGCTCGCGATGAAGTGCGAGGGGCTGACCGACGAGGAGCTGCGCCGACAGTCCATGCCGCCGTCCACGCTCAGCCTGCTCGGCCTGGTACGGCACCTGGCGGAGGTCGAGCGCACCTGGTTCCGCGACGTGATCAACGCCGAGGACGTCCCCCTCATCTGGTCGGACGAGGGGGACCGCCAGGTCGCGTACGACGCGACCGGCGCCACCCGGTCCGAGGCGTTCGCGGCCTGGGAGGCCGAGGTCGCACACGCCCGCCGCATCGAAGCGGCGGCACCTTCCCTCGACGTGACGGGCCACTCCCGGCTCTGGGGCGAGGTCTCCCTCCGCCTCGTGATGCTGCACGTCATCCACGAGTACGCCCGGCACAACGGCCACGCCGACTTCCTCCGCGAGGGCATCGACGGAACCGTGGGCTTCTGATCGACGGGACCGTGGCTTCTGAGCGTCACCGCTCGTCGGCCACCTCCCGTACGAGGTCCAGGGCGCGCCCGAGGGTGGCCAGCCGGGCGTCGAGGGTAGTGCCAGCCGGATACAGCCGTACGGTGTCCACGCCCGCGCCCTGCCACACGCGCAGCCGCTCGCGGACCATGTCCACCGTCCCGATGAGCGTCGTGCCGAGCACCATCTCGTCGGTGACCAGCCCGGCGGCGCCCTCCCGGTCGCCGGCCTGCCAGCGCTCCCGCACCTCGGCCGCGGCCTCGGCCCAGCCCTGGCGGCTGTAGGCGCGGTTGTAGAAGTTCGTACTCGCCGAGCCCATGCCGCCGAGGCTGAAGGCCAGCTCCTTCTTCCGCCCGGCCACCATCGTGCGCAGCGCGCCCTCGTCCTCGGCGAACGCCACCTCGGCGCCCTGGCAGATGTCGAGGCCCGCGCGGGTGCGGCCGGCGGCGGCCAGCCCCGCGTCCAGGTGATCGAAGTACGCCTCCCGGGCCCCCTCGGGCACGAAGGACGTGCCCAGCCAGCCGTCGGCGACCTCGCCGGTCAGCCGCAGCATCTTCGGCGAAAGCGTCGCCAGATACACCGGGATGTCGTGCTCGGCACGCATCGAGAGCCGCATCGGCCTGGCCTCACCGCCCGGCAGCGGGATGGTGAACTCCCGCCCGGAGTACGCGATCTTCTCCCCGGAGGCGGCCTGCCGCACGATCTCGACGGTCTCCCGCATACGGGAGAGCGGCCGGGCGAACGGCACACCGTGCAGCCCCTCGATCACCTGCGGCCCGGACGGGCCGAGCCCGAGCAGGAAGCGGCCTTCGGAGATCTGCGCCAGGGTGATCGCCGCGCGGGCGATGGCCATCGGCGTACGGGTGCCGAGCTGGATGATGCCCGAGCCGAGCAGCATGCGCTCGGTGCGCGCGGCGAGGTAGCCCAGCGGGGACGGCGCCTCGGAGCCCCAGGCCTCGGCCACCCAGCAGATGTCCACGCCCAGCTTCTCGGCCTCGGTGACGTAGTCCACCAGCTCCGGCCACGGGCCGCCGGACGCCTCGATCGTCGTCGCGGTACGCATCAGGCGCCCGCTTTCCGGGAGTCGGTGCGCTCGGCCCGCTCGGCCCGCTCGGCTCGCTTCTTGAGCGCGTCGAGCGTGGCGGTGATGTTCCGCTCGAACTCCCGCAGCCGTACGTGGACGATCTTCTGCTCCTTCTCGGGCATCCGGTCGATGGCCTGCGAGAGCCCCGACCGGCCGGGCCCCAGCCGGACCCACTGCCGCAGCCGGGTGCCGCCGCCCTCGGGAGCGAGGGTGAACCGCCAGGTGGCGGAGGGGTGTTCGGGGTCCGCGACGGCCCAGGCGAAGGCGCACGGCGGGTCGCACTCCACGACGTGAGAGGTGGTCTGCCACTCCCCCAGCGCCTCATGGGCGCTGTGCCCCACGAAGCGGGCGCCGAGGGCCGGCCCCGAAGCGCCGTCCAGCCACCGTGCCGACCGCAGTTCGGTACTCAGCTCCGGCATCAGCTCGATGTCGGACACCAGCTCCCACACCCGTTCCGGCGGGGCGCCGACCCAGGTGTCCACCTCGACCGTCGGCCCGTCCGCGTACCGCGCGCCCGTCCATTCCATGCCTGGCAAGCCTCCTCAGCGCTACCCCTCTTCAGGGCTCTGACCTCCAAAGTTGCGTAATTAGACTCACCTGTCAAGGGCAAGCGACGCCTGCGCGCGAGCCGACTCAGTGACCGAACCGCTCCCGCACATCCGGCCGTTGGGCCAGCTTCGGCGGATAGCCGGGGCCCAGTCGGGCGTGGGTGTTCTCCGCCGTCATCGGCTCGCCGCAGTCGGCGCAGACCACCTCGGCGTGACTGTCGTGCCCGCACGAGTCGTGCCGGAAGACGATCGGCGGCCCCTGCTCACCGGCCAGCCAACGATCACCCCACCGGTTCATGGCCAGCAATACGGTGTAAAAGTCACGCCCCTTCTCGGTGAGCACGTAGTCGTACCGCACAGGCTCACTCTGATAGGGCCGCTTCTCCAACAGCCCCTCGTCCACCAACCGCCGCAGCCGGTCCGTCAACGTGTTCCGGGCGATCCCCAACGACTCCTGAAACGCATCGAACCGCCGGATCCCGTAGAACGCCTCCCGCAACACCAACGGCGTCCACCAGTCCCCCAACAGATCCATCGTGCGCGCGATCGAGCAGGGCCAGTGCGCAAAGGATGTCCGCCTCATACGGCCAGGATACGGAGAGTCTCGTGAGGAGACCCAGCAGGCGGGAGCCGCCCGGCGGGGGCGCTACCCCCGGCCCGCCGAGCGCCGCCGCGGGTCGGGCGCGAGCAGCCCCGCCAGCGAGAGGGCGCCCCAGCCGACGGACACCGCGACGGCCATCCGGCGCGCGGACCGGTCCGGGAGGGTGGCGCCGAGCAGGGCCGCGTCGCCGAAGTCGGCGGCGATCCGGACCAGGGCGGCCGCACGCAGCGCCGGGCCCTCGGGAGCGAGGACCAGCGCGGCGCCGCTCGCCGCGTCGCGCCAGGCGAGCGGCCGCAGCGAGACCCGCGTCGCCGCGGCCACCCGGCCCTCCGCGTCCGCCAGCCCCGAGGGCCGAGCGAGCCATTCGGGCCGGGCCGTCACCGCCATGCCGTACACGGCGGTCGCCGCGCCCACCATCCGTAGCAGCCCTGTCCGCATCCTCGCCCCGCTGTCCGTCGACGGCCGTGTGCTCGGCCCATTCTCCCCGCACGGGCGGCGGGGAGCGGCAGGACACGGGTACCGACCTCAGCAGGCAGGCCGTTGGGCGTGGGTCGGGTCGAGAGCGTTCAGGACGAGGCGGGTCGTCGTTCCGTCGTAGCTGATGGTGGTGTGTTCGCTGAGGTTTGTCGGACAGATGTCCTGGAGCGTGGTGTTGGTGACGTTGGGGGCGGGTGTGAGGAAGGCCGAGGTGTAGGGGGTGACCACCTCGTCATAGCGGCTGATGATCACTGTGTACGTGACGCCTGGCACGGTCTCGCCGTCGGCGTTCAGGTCTTCGATGAAGTCCGAGCCGGTCAGTTGCTGGTGGCAGGCGGGACAGCCGGTGCTCGTCGTGTCCTCGGTGCCGGGGACGGCATGGGCGAGCAGGGCGAGGCCGGCCAGTGAGGTGCCGTGGTTGGTGGGGGCGAGAGCCACCAGTTTGTCGACCTTTGCGGCGCCGCCGAGTCTGCCGAGGTAGTAGCGGGGCAGCATGCCGCCCTGGGAGTGGCCGACCAGGTCGACCCGGGCGGCGCCGGTCGCGGCGCGCACCTTGTCGACGAACACGGCGAGCTGCCCGGCGGACGCGGGGATGTCGCCGGTGCCCAGGACCGGCTGCCCTTCCTCGCCGCCGTAGTTGAGGGCGTAGACGCAGTACCCGGCGGCCTTGAGCTTCGGGGCGAGGGCGGCCCAGTTGTCGTAGCGGTTCTCGAAGGTGCCGTGGACGAGGACGACCGGGCGGGGGTGTGCCCGGTCCGGCTCGCAGGCCCAGTCGTTGGCTCCGGCGGGGACGGCCGCGGGATGGGCCGCCGAGTAGGCGAAGGCGGACAGGAAGTTGCTCTGCGGCGGGCCCTGGGGTTCCGCCGCGGTCGCGGCCGCCGTCGACCGGTCGGCCGTCGCTCCGGAGAGGCCGAGGCCGCCCGCCACGGCGAGGCCCACGGCCACGGCCGTCAGCCGACGTCGGCGCCGGTGCGCTGCGCGTGTGGTCCCGTTTCTGCGCATGAGTGGTTCCCCTCTTGCCGGGCAGGCCGGCAGGGACAGCTGGCAGGACAAGGAGTTACGGGTTACGGACGTGCCGCGCGGGATTTCCGTCACAACTCGTTTCAGGGGAGTCAGCCGGAAGCTACCGGCACGTAACGTCGTGACCACGCTGTCGTCGCAGGCCGGCGCGGGCCAAGGAAACACCGCGCCCGGCGCGCAAAGGTGTCACGCCCCTGACACTCCTGCGGCGGCACGGCTCACCGCGCACAGCCCCTCCGGACCGCCGGCCGCGAGGGCCGGCCACCCCAGGGAGACCCTCGATGCAGGCACCGGAGCAGACCTTCAGCCGCCGCCCGTGGCAGGAACTCCCGCCCGTGCTGGCCACGTTGATCCGCCCGCGGATCGGGGAGATCGCCGGCGACATGGTCGACGTGATTCGGGAAGAGGTGCCCGCTTATCGGCGACCGCTGGACTCCCCCGTCGGACGGGATCTGTTCGGGGCGGTACGCCGCGCACTGCGCCAGTTCGCCGAGCTGACCGAGCACCCGGACAGCAGCCAGGACCACCACATCGCGCACTTCCGGCACCTGGGGCGGGTGGAATTCCTCAACGGCCGTACGACGGACGGGCTGCAGGCCGCCTTCCGGGTCGGCGCCCGGGTCGGCAGCCGGCGCTACGCGGAGCTGGCCCGCACCGCCGCGCTGCCGCCCGACGTCGTCCTGCCGCTGCACGAGGCCGTACTGACGCACATCAACGCGCTGTCCAACGAGGCCGTCCGGGGCTTCAGCGCGGCCCAGTCGCGGGCCGAGGGCGAGGTGCAGCGCGGCCGGCGCGCGCTGGCCGAAGCGCTGCTGGAAGGCGCGCGCGGGCCGGCGCCCGACCGGTTGCGGGCGCTGGCGGCGCGCGCCCGATGGCCGCTGCCTAAAACCGTCGCCGTACTGGTCGCCCGGCCCGCCCCCGGCACCGCCCGGCCGACCCCCCGCGGCCTGCACGAGGACGTGCTGGTCCTGCCGCGCGGCGGCGACCTGGTGCTCGTCGTGCCCGAGCCGGCGGACGGCGGGCTGCTCGACCACGTACGGAACGCGCTGCGCGGCCGCCGCACCGTGCTCGGCCCGGCCGTCCCGCCGGCCGACGCCTGGGTCTCCCACCACTGCGTCCGGCTCGCGATGAGTCACCCCCGGTACTCCGCGGCGCCCGAGCCGGAGTTCCAGCCGGTCGGCGAGCTGATCCCGCTCGCCGATCTGCACCTCCTCGGGTCGGCGCCGGTCGGGCGGCTGCTGGGCGACCGGCTGCTCGGCGTGCTCGCGGGCCTGCCGGCCGGCACCGCGGCGCGGCTGGCGGAGACGCTGGACGCGCTGCTGATGTCCTGGGGCCGCACAGCGCCCGAGGTGGCCACGGCGCTGGGCATCCACCCGCAGACGGCCCGCAAGCGGCTGCGCCGCCTGGACGCCCTCTTCGGCGACCGCCTCGCGGACCCGGCCTTCCGCTTCGAGGCCCTGCTGGCGCTGCGTACCAGGGCGCTGCGGCAGCCGGCGCCGGAGCGTTCCTAGGCCGACGTGAACCGTGCGCGCAGTTCGCGCTTGAGGACCTTGTGGCTGGGGCCGAGCGGGTAGGCGTCGACGAACTCGACGCGGCGCGGGTACTTGTACTTGGCCAGCCGTTCCCTGGACCAGTCGATGATCTCCTCGGCGGTGGGCGCCGGGTCCGCGTGCCGGTCGCGGATGAGTACGGCGCAGACCTCCTCGCCGTGGGTCGCGTGCGGCAGGCCGATGACCGCGGCCTCGGCGACGGCGGGGTGGCGCAGCAGTGCCTCCTCGACCTCGCGCGGATAGACGTTGAAGCCGCCGCGGATGATCAGGTCCTTCTTGCGGTCGACGATGCGGAGGAACCCGTCGGCGTCCTTCGTGCCGAGGTCTCCGGTGCGGAACCACCCGTCCACCAGGGCCGCCGCGGTCTCCTCGGGGCGGCCGAGGTAGCCGGCGAAGACGTTGTGGCCGCGCACGACGACCTCGCCCAGCTCGCCGGCCGGCAGCAGCTCGATGCGGTCGGCGGGCTCGGGCGCGGCGATCTCCACGTCCACGCCCCAGATCGCGTGGCCGACCGTGCCCGCGCGGGCGCCGAAGACCGGCTGGTTGACGGCCGCGGTCGGCGAGGTCTCGGAGAGCCCGTACCCCTCGTACACCTCCGCGTCGAAGACCTCGGTGAACTTCTCCAGGACGGGGACCGGGAGCGAGGCGCCACCGGAGATGCAGCGGCGCAGCTTCGGCAGTTCGGCCGCCTCGCCCGCGGCCTCCAGCAGCCGTACGTACATCGTCGGCACGCCCTGGAAGGTGTTGACGCCCTCGCGCACCATCAGGCCCAGGGCCGCGGCGGCGTCGAAGCGCGGCTGCAGGACGAGCGTCGCGCCGCGCCGCCAGGAGGAATTCATGCTCGCCGTCTGCCCGAAGGTGTGGTAGAGCGGCAGCGCGCCGAGGGTGATGTCGTCCGGCCGCACCTCGTGCGAGTCGAAGGCGTTGGTGGTCGCGTTCATGACGAGGCTGAGGTGGGTGAGTACGGCGCCCTTGGGGACGCCCGTCGTGCCGCTGGTGTAGAAGACCACGGCCGGGTCCTCGGCCTCGCGGGTGAGGTACGTGGGCAGCGGTTCCACGGTCTCCGCCAGGTCCTCCAGGCGGCCGTCCGCGCCCGGCACCCGGACCTCGGGCCCGATGGTGACCATCCGCGCGTCCGTGGCGGCCGCGGCCTCGCCGCCGGTCGCCGCCTGATCCGCGTGGCACAGCAGCAGCTTCGCGCCGCTGTCGCGCAGTACGTGGGCCACCTCGCCCGCGGAGAGCAGCAGATGGACGGGGACCACGACGCCACCGGCCGCGAGGATCGCGTAGTAGGCGCGCGGGAACTCGGCGGTGTTGGGCGCCATCAGGGCGACCTTGTCGCCGGGCCGCACGCCGAGCGCGCCCAGCGCCGCCGCCTGGGTCCTGGCCTGCCGCCACAGCTCAGCGAAGGTGATCCGCCGCTCGCCCTCGACGAGCGCGAGGTGGTCGGGGCGGCGTCGGGCGGCCTCGGCGAGGATCGTGGCCAGGGACAGGGTGGTCATGTGCGGATGCTCCTGTTCGCCGTGGAGGACGCGGTGGAGGACGCGTTGTACGGCACGGTGTACGACGCTGCGTACGACGCGCCCGCCGCCCGTGAACTACGTAAACTAGCGGTGCAAGTTTTTCGCACCTTACTCCGCCGTCATGCCGCTGAAAAGAGGTGCACTGCGACTGCCCGGGCACCACCGTGTAAGGTCCACGTCCCGCCGACCTGCCGAGGAGATGCGCCGTGGCCCGCCCGCGCCAACCACTGCTCAGCCGCGACCGCATCATGGAAGCGGCCCTGCGACTCGTCGACGACGAAGGGCTTCAGGCCCTGTCCACCCGGCGGCTGGCGGCCGTCCTCGGCGTCACGGGCCCCTCGCTCTACAACCACTTCCGGACCATGGACGAGCTGGTCGACGCGCTCGTGGACCAGGTCG
Organism: Streptomyces sp. NPDC050315; assembly: GCF_040655775.1. NCBI lineage: Bacteria > Bacillati > Actinomycetota > Actinomycetes > Kitasatosporales > Streptomycetaceae > Streptomyces > Streptomyces sp. NPDC050315. The sequence goes on along the minus strand of NZ_JBFAKN010000005.1, from coordinate 501,330 downwards.
TCGGCCAGGTCGACCTGTCGATGTTCGGCCGCCTGGACTGGCGTACGGCGCTGCGCGACTGGGCCCGCTCCTACCGCGCGGCCCTCGCCGGCCACCCCAACCTCGTCCCGGCCCTCATGCGCCCCTCCGCGCACCGCCCGAACTCGCTGCGGCTGGCCGACGCCGTCTTCGGCGGCCTGGTCGCGGCCGGCTGGCCGCGCGCGCACGCCACGCACATCGGCGCCTCGATGCGGTACTTCATCACCGGCTCGGCCCTCGGCTCGTTCGCCGCCGGCTTCCCCACCGACGCGGAGCTGTACGCCGGTACGTACCCCCACCTCGACCAGGCCCATCTGCTGGCCCAGCACCAGCGGTCGGTCGACGAGGGCGCCTTCGAGACCGGCCTGCAGGCGCTGCTGGAGGGCCTGGCCGCGCAGTACGCGCGCGTCGTCGGCTCGGCGGAAAATCCCCGGTCCGACGCCGCTCCGTAATGGCATGCTGTGGGGGTGAACGGTCCCGAGATCTCCATCGATTTCGCCCCTGAGCTGCAGACTCTCGCCACTGCCGCGCGGCGCGGCGGCCCCACCGCCTTCCGTACCGACGGGACGTCCACGCTCGGCCACATCGTCGAATCGCTCGGCGTGCCGCTCACGGAGGTCGGCGCGCTGCTCGTCGACGGCCGGGAGCGGCCGATCTCCCATGTGCCGCGCGCGGACGAGAGCGTCGAGGTGCGGCCGGTCGAGCGGCCGCAGCAGGTGCCGGGCGCGCCGCTGCGCTTCCTGCTCGACGTCCATCTCGGCACGCTCGCGCGGCGGCTGCGGCTGCTGGGCGTGGACGCGGCGTACGAGAGCGAGGACATCGGCGACCCGGAGCTGGCCGCCCGCTCCGCCGCCCAGCGCCGCGTGCTGCTCTCCCGGGACCGCGGACTGCTGCGCCGCCGTGAGCTGTGGGCCGGCGCGTTCGTCTACAGCGACCGGCCGGGCGAGCAACTCCGGGACGTACTGAGCCGGTTCGCACCCCGACTGGCCCCGTGGACGCGCTGCACGGCGTGCAACGGCGAGCTGAAGGACGCGGACAAGGAGTCGGTGCAGGAGCGGCTGGAGCACGGCACGCGGCGCACGTACGACGTGTTCGCGCAGTGCACCGCTTGTGGCCGGGTGTACTGGCGCGGGGCGCACCACACGCAGTTGCAGACCATCGTGGACGAGGCGGTACGGGAGTTCGGGGACGCGGTGGCGTGACTTCTGCCGCGCGCCGGCTCAGCGGTGGCCTGACGGTCCCGCGGCCCGGCCCCGCGCCCGCCCCGGCTCGGCTCGCCCCGGCTCAGCTCAGCAACGACGGTGTCGCCCGTTCCAGTACGCCCTCGATGCGGTCCCACGCCGCCCGGTCGCGCGGCAGGGCCGGCAGCGGTTCACCCTCGCCCGTGCCCCAACCGGCCGCGATGGCCACGGGATCGGCGCCGGTCGCCGCGGCGGCGGCCAGTGCGGCGGCGCCCAGCGCGACCAGTTCGGTGTGGTGCGGCACGATCAGCGGGCGGCCGGAGAGCCGCCGTACGGTGTCCCGCCAGACCCGGCCCTGCGCGCCGCCGCCGGTCAGCCGCAGCGGGCGGTCCCGCACCTCGGGTGCCGCCGGGTCCAGGCCGCAGGCGCGCAGCAGTTCGTCCAGGGCACGCAGCACGGTGAAGGCGGCGCCTTCGTAGGCCGCGCCGAGCAGCTGCTTCGGGGTGGTGTCGTGGCGGACGCCGGTGAGCAGCCCGGAGGCGTGCGGCAGGTCGGGGGTGCGTTCGCCGTCGAGGTACGGCAAGAGGACCGCCGCGCCGCCCGGCTCGGCGTCCTCGCGGTCCAGTCCCAGCAGCGCGGCCACCTTGTCGACGGCGAGCGTGCAGTTCAGGGTGCAGCCGAGCGGGAGGTACGTGCCGTCGGCGGCCGCGAACCCGGCGATACCGGGGGCGGCGGGCCGGGCCCGGCTGGCGGCGAAGACCGTGCCGGAGGTGCCGAGGCTGACGACGGGGTGGTCGAGCAGGCCCGCACCGCCGAGGCCGAGGCCGACGGCGGCGGCCATGTTGTCGCCGGTGCCCGCGGCGACGGCGGTACCGGCGGGCAGGCCGAGCGCCTCGGCGGCCGCCTCGGTCAGTGTGCCCACGTGCGCCGCACCGGTCGGCGCGACCTCGGGCAGCAGCCGCGCGTCCATGCCGACGAGATCGAGGAGTGCCGGGTCGTAGGCGCCGGTCGCGGTGGCGTACCAGAGCGTGCCCGAGGCGTCGCCGGGGTCGGTCACGGCCGTGCCGGCGAGGCGTTCGGTGAGGAAGTCGTGCGGCAGCCGGACGGCGGCCGCGGCCGCGGCGGTGGCCGGCTCGTGGTCCCGCAGCCACTGCCATTTGGTGGCGGTCATGGAGGCGACCGGCTCCGATCCGGTACGCGCGAGCCAGGCTTCCGGGCCGCCGAGCGCGGCGGTCAGGGCCGCGGCCTGCGGTGCCGAGCGGGTGTCGTTCCACAGCAGCGCGGGGCGCAGCGGGCGCCCGGCCGCGTCCAGCACGACGAGGCCGTGCTGCTGGCCCGCGACGGCGATGCCGGCCACGGCGGACGGATCGGCGCCGGACTCCTTCAGCCCGGCGGTGACGGCCTCACCGAGCGCGCTCCACCACGCCTCCGGGTCGCTCTCCCGGGCCCCGTCGCTGCCGGTGACGGTGTGCGGGGCGCGCCCCTGCCCCTGTATGCGGCCGGTCTCGACGTCGACGACGACGGCCTTGGTGGCCTGGGTCGAGCTGTCCACCCCGATGACCAGGCGCTGCCCCTGCTGTCCGCGCACGTTTCCTCCTTGACGGATTTTTCCGGTCGGCCCGCCGTGGGGGCTTCCCCGCGACCGCACCGCATACTAATTTGTTTTCTAGCTTTACTAATAGGCGCGACGCAAGAGAGGTGCCCATGAGCTACACCCCCACCCCCGAGGACCGCTTCACCTTCGGCCTGTGGACCGTCGGCTGGACCGGCATCGACCCGTTCGGCGTGGCCACCCGGCCCGCGCTGGACCCGGTGGAGTCCGTCGAGCGGCTGGCGGAGCTCGGCGCGTACGGCATCACCTTCCACGACGACGACCTCATCCCCTTCGGGTCCACGGACAGCGAGCGCGAGGCGATCCTCAAGCGGTTCCGCGCCGCGCTGGAGGCCACCGGCATGAAGGTCCCGATGGCGACCACCAACCTCTTCACGCAGCCGGTCTTCAAGGACGGCGGCTTCACCGCCAACGACCGCGACGTGCGCCGCTACGCGCTCCGCAAGACCATGCGCAACATCGACCTCGCGGCCGAGCTGGGCGCCGAGACGTACGTGGCGTGGGGCGGCCGGGAGGGCGCGGAGTCGGGCGGCGCCAAGGACGTGCGCCACGCGCTGGACCGTATGAAGGAAGCCTTCGACCTGCTCGCCGAGTACGTCACCGAGCAGGGTTACGGGCTGCGCTTCGCCATCGAGCCGAAGCCGAACGAGCCGCGCGGCGACATCCTGCTGCCCACCGTCGGCCACGCGCTGGCCTTCATCGAGCGGCTGGAGAAGCCGGAGCTGTTCGGCGTGAACCCGGAGGTCGGCCACGAGCAGATGGCCGGGCTGAACTTCCCGCACGGCATCGCGCAGGCCCTCTGGGCGGGCAAGCTCTTCCACCTCGACCTGAACGGCCAGAACGGCATCAAGTACGACCAGGACCTGCGCTTCGGCGCGGGCGACCTGCGGCAGGCGTTCTGGCTGGTGGATCTGCTGGAGACCGCCGGGTACGCGGGCCCCCGGCACTTCGACTTCAAGCCGGTGCGCACCGACGGCTTCGACGGCGTCTGGGAGTCCGCGAAGAACTGCATGCGCAACTACCTGATCCTGCGCGAGCGGGCCGCCGCCTTCCGCACCGACCCCGAAGTACAGCAGGCGCTGCGCGACTCCCGGCTGGACGAGCTCGCGCAGCCCACCGCCGCCGACGGCCTGGCCGCGCTGCGGGCCGACCGCGCCGCGTACGAGGAGTTCGACGTGCGCGCCGCCGCCGAGCGCTCGATGGCCTTCGAGCGGCTCGACCAGCTCGCGATGGAGCACCTGCTCGCGGTGCGCTGACGCACCGGCGAGCACAGGGCTCCCGGCCACGTACGCATCGCCCGGGGCGGCCGCTCAGCTCTGCGGCTGCCCCTCCGCGTACGCCACCGGATCGGCCAGTACCTCCCGTACGACCTGGGCGGCGGCGCCCCGCGCGGCGTCGCCCGAGGAGGACGAGGCGCGCAGCCGCCCGCCGTCCGCGCTCCACAGGCCCGACACCACCCGCCGGGCCAGCTCCGCGTGGGTGGCGGGCGCCAGCCACGGCATCAGCAGCCGGTAACTGCCGCCGAGCACCACGGCGTCCGGGTCGAAGAGGTTCACTGCGCCGGAGAGCACCAGCCCCAGCTGCCGCCCGGCCTGCTCGATCGCCGCCAGCGCGCGCGGCTCGCCCTGCCGGGCCCGCCGCTCCAGCTCCGTCACGGCCGGTGCTCCGCCCTGCCCCGGCTCCAGCCCGGCGTTGCGCAGCAGCGCCGCCTGGCCCGCGTACTGTTCCAGGCAACCGCGCGCCCCGCAGCGGCACTCGGGCCCGTCCGGGTCCACGACCACATGCCCGATCTCGCCCGCGAAACCGTGCGCCCCGCGCAGCAGTTCGCCGTCGAGTACGAGCGCGCCGCCGACGCCGGTCTCCCCCGTCAGGTACAGGAAGCTGCGCACCCGGTCCAGGCCGCCGAACCACAGCTCGGCGAGGGCCGCGCTGTTCGCCTCGTTGTCGGAGCCGACGGGCAGCGGGCGGCCTGCGGGCCGCAGCCGGGCCAGCGCCCGGCCGAACATCTCCTCCACCGCCACGCCGTGCCAGCCGAGGTTCGGGGCCTGGCGCACGGTGCCGCCGGAGAGCAGGCCCGGCACCGCGAGCCGCACCCCCGCCGGGCGCAGCTCCTGCTCGGCGGCCGACTCCAGCGTGCGCGCGGCGATCCGGGCCGCCCGGTCCAGTACCTCCTCGGGGGACGCGCCCCGGTTGTCGAGGTGGGTGGTCAGCCGTACCCGGTCGGTGCCCGCGAGGTCGACGACGCACACCGAGACGTAGTCGATGTTGATCTCGACGCCGAGCCCCGCCGGGCCGGTGCCCGCGACCTTCAGCACGGTGCCGGGCCGGCCCGCCTGGCCGCTGAACGTCTTGCCCGACTCGACCAGGAACCCGCCCGCCAGCAACTGTTCGACCAGCGAGGACACCGCCGCACGGGTCAGTCCCACCCGCGCGGCCACCGCCGCGCGGGTGACCTCGCCCTCGTCGTGCACCACCCGCAGCACCAGGCTGAGGTTGTGCCGCCGCACGGTCGACCTGTCCGCCTTGGCCGCCGGCGGCACCTGAGTGTTCTTCATCGCCCGGTGAGCCTATGCGACCGCCCCGCGGCGGGGCTCAGGTGTACCGTGACGAACCGTCCGCAGACCGTCCGCAGTACCTCGCGATCCGTAAGTTCCGCAGGTTCAGGAGGCCGCCCGATGCGTCTGTTGCTCACCTCCGACACCCATCTGCCCCAGCGCGCCAAGGTCCTGCCGGATCAGCTCCTCGCGGAGATCGAGCGCGCCGATGCCGTACTGCACGCGGGCGACTGGGTGGACACGGCCACGCTGGATCTGCTGGAGGCGCGGGCCCGCCGGGTGATCGGCGTGTACGGGAACAACGACGGGCCCGAGCTGCGGGCCCGGCTCCCCGAGGTGGCGCGCGCCGAGCTGGGCGGGCTGCGCTTCGGTGTCGTGCACGAGACCGGCGGGGCACAGGGCCGCGAGCGCCGGTGCGCCGAGCGCTACCCGGACCTCGACGTGCTGGTCTTCGGCCACAGCCACATCCCCTGGGACACCACGGCACCCGGCGGCCTGCGGCTCCTCAACCCCGGCTCCCCGACGGACCGGCGCCGCGAGCCGTACTGCACGTACCTCACGCTGGCGGCGGCGGACGGCCGGCTGAGCGACGTACAACTGCACCGGCTGCCGCCACGCCGCTGAGCGCAGCAGTGGTACGCCACCGGGGTGCGGCCCTCGGCGGCGCCGCACATCATGGCCGCATGGACCGCACCACCGACAGCGCCGGTATCGAAGCCGCCCGTACGGCACTGACCGCCACCGGTGCCCACCTCATGCCCCCGGCCGCCGTGCGGGCCGCGCTGCCCGGCGGGTCCGACGGCTGGGCGCGGTTCGCCGCGCACTGGGAAGAGCTGTCACCGGACCCGTACGCGGCTTCCCGCGGCACCCGAAGGCTTCGCCGGTACGGCCATTTCACCGTCGACCCGGAAACCGGCGAAGGGACACTGCAGCCCCACGAGCCATTCCTCCAGCCGGACCGCACCAATCACCTCTACGAAACCCAGCACCGCGAATTCGACCCGCTCACGGACGCATTCCTCGCCGACCCCGTACTGCATTCCCTGCTGGAATTGCTGGGAAAGGCGGCGGACGCGCTGGCGAGGCCGGAGCGGTGGCGGGTGAAGGTGCACCCCTTCCGGGTCACGGCCGCTGCGGACAGCGAAGGACAGCCCACTCCGGAGGGCCGCCACCGGGACGGCGTGACGCTGGTGACCTCGCTGCTCATCGGCCGGGAAAATGCCACCGGCGGGCAGAGCACGGTGTACGCCACCGACGGCCGCGAAGTCCTGTCGACGACGCTTCAGGAACCCGCGGCCCTGCTGCTCTCCGACGACCGCAGCACCCTGCACGGGGTCTCCCCCATCCGGCCCGTGGACGCCGACCGGCCCGCCCGCCGCGATGTCCTCGTCATCACATATACAGCGGCCTGAATTTCTTGCTCCATCGGGGCGAATAATCGCGTCCGCACGCCGTGTGCAGCGGGCCGCCGGGGTACCCCCAGCGCATGGAGAACAACGTGAACCCCATCGAAATGCAGAAGTGCCTCGGCGGCGTCAACTACCCGGCCTCCAAGGACGAAATCGTCCGGCAGGCCGAGCAGCACGGCGCGAGCAAGGACATCATGGGCGCCCTGAAGAAGCTGCCCGAGTCCGACTACGACTCGCCCGCCGCGGTGAACAGGGAGGTGGGCAAGAGCTAGCACCGCACCGTTCGTGCAGACGGAGCCGGCCGCCATGAGCGGCCGGCTCCGTCGTGTAAAAGCATCACACCAGAAACGCGAAGGCGAAGAAGAAGACGACGCAGAGCAGGACGACGATGCCGATGGCGATGAGGGGGCCCTTGCCCCAGCCCTTCGGGGGGTTGTACGTCTCCTGCGGGCCGGCCCAGGGCGTGCTGCCCTCGGCGGGCGGCGTCTCGCCCGGCGGCACGCCGCCGCCGGGCTCCAGACCCGGCGTACGCCGCGGGTCCGGGTCCGGATTCTGCCGCGGGTCCGGGTCCGGGTTCTGCTCGGTCATACGCGTCTCCTGTCCACGGCGCGGGGCACGCAACAACTACCACGGCCATCCCGCGCCGACGGGGCACCGCCCCGCCGGGGTCACGCGGTGAGCAGGGAGTCGTCCTCCATACGGGCGCCGGGCAGCCGGTGCCGGGCGGCGACCAGCGCGCTGTCCACGTCGGCCGTGCCGGTGGTGATGCACAGCAGGTACGCGAGGTCGTCCATCCGCTGGCGCACCTCGTCGCTGCCGCGTTCCGCACTCAGCACCGCCAGCGCCTCGTACTGGTCGATGAGATTGCGCAGCATCGCGGAGTGGGCCATCAGCATGGCGGGCTCCTTTCCTCTGCGGAATCAGGCGTCCGCAGGTCTAGCGTTCACCACCGCCCGGCTACCCGTCACTCGTGTCCTCATGCCCGTGGATCAGGAGCCGCTTCACAGATGGACGCCGGGTGCCCGCTCCGTGGCGCCCTCGCCCGCCGGTACCGGCCTGATGGCCAGGGCGGTTGCCATGGCGAGGGCCAGCAGGGCGAGCGCGGCGACGAAGGCGCCGGTGTAGGCGGCGGCGCCGGTGGCCCCGCTCGTGCCGGCCGTGGTGATCAGTCCGGAGGCCAGGGCGGTACCGAGGGAGGCGCCGACGCCGAAGCAGGCGCCGGTCAGGCCGGTGAGGGCGCCCTGCTGATCCTTGGGCGCGGAGACGACGGCGAGCCCGTTGAGCGCGGTGATGCTGATGCCGTTGTACGTCAGGCCCAGTACGGCGAGCGCGGCGAAGAGCACCCAGGGCTGGTCCCGGAACGGCACCGCGACGGCGAAGGCGAGCAGCGAGCCGGCCGAGCCGATCAGCGCGACGCGGCGCCACCCGATGCGCGGCCCGAAGTACCCCGCGAGCGGGGCGCCGATCACGCCGATCGCCGCGGCCGGCGTCGAGTACAGCAGCGCGGACCAGGTGGCGGACAGCCCGTAACCGGCGTGCGCGTCCTGCGTGAAGAGCGGGATCGTCAGGGCGAGCGCGCCGAAGGCGCCCGCGAGGGTGAGGGTCACGGTCAGCAGCAGCGGCCAGGCGCGGCGCGAGGCGAGCAGCCGGATGTCGATGACGGCGGTGATGCGGGGGCGCGCGGCGCCGGTGCGGGAGTCCGCTCCGGTACCGGAGTCCGTGCCGGTGCCGTTACCGCCCGCCGAGCGGGACCGCTGTACGAGGACGAACGCCGCCAGCGCGGCCAGTCCGCCCAGGACGCAGCCGAGCGTGGCCGGTGAGGTCCAGCCCCAGGCGGCGCCCTGTGCCAGGCCGATGAGGAGCCCGGACAGGCCCAGCGCGAGGAGTCCCGCGCCCAGCCAGTCCATGGTGCCCTTCGCCTTCGGCGGCACGGCCGGTACGTAGCGGGCCACCGCCAGCGTGCCCACCACCGACAGCACCAGGCCGCCGAGGAAGATCGCGCGGAAGCCGACGGTGTCGGCGAGCTGCCCGCCGACGATGGCGTCGATGCCCGCGAAACCGCCGTTGACGGCGCTGATGATGCCGGCCGCGCGGCCGAAGCCGGCGGGCGGGAGCAGGTCGTTGAGGGTCAGGAAGGAGAGCGAGAACATCGCGGCCGAGACGCCCTGGAGGATCCGCCCGGCGAGGTAGACGGAGATGTCGGGCGCCAGGGCGCAGGCGAGGTTGCCGATGATCAGCAGGACGCCGCACAGCAGCATCACCGGCTTGCGCCCGCGGTAGTCGCTGAGGCGCGCGAGGGTGACCTGTCCGACGGCGGCGAGCAGGAAGAACAGCGTCTGCGACAGGCCGACCAGGCTGCTGGAGGTGTCCAGCCGGCGGGCGATGTCGGGCAGCGCGGGGCTGAGCATGGTGGCGTTGATCTGGTAGCCGAGCACGGCCAGCACCAGTGAGGGCAGCAGCAGCCGCGGGGTGGCGGGCGGCGCTGGGCGCGTACGCTCGCGGAAGCTCAGGGACATGACGGCTCCTGGGGCTGAGAGGGCGGGGCTTTCATACGGGCGCCGGACACGGGCGCGGCCGGATCACGGCGCGCTGGAGGGGGCACCCGTCACGCGATGGACCGGCGTCATCGACGCTCGTTCTGCGTCACTTGTCAGACAGGAACGCGTCGTGCGCTCTGGTCTATCTCCGCCATCCCCGGGGTGTCAAGAGATCACGGACGATTGATTCGCGCTGCGGACGAGGATTGCTTTGCCCTGCGTACGGCCCCATCTCACCCCCTCCCACGGTGCGAAACTGGGGGCCGCGCGGCCACGCGAGCGCGCGGACCGCCACCCATGACGGGTGACGACGTCGGACCACTGCCCCAGGGAGATGAACATGGCCGACAGACAACCCCAGCCGCCACGACGGCGGCCGGTCGTCGCGCTGTACGAGCGGATGGTCGAGGCCATCCGGGACGGCACCTACCCCCCGGGCTCCACGCTGCCGACCGAACCACGGCTCGCCGCCGAGCTGGGGGTGAGCCGTCCCGCGCTGCGCGAGGCGCTGATCCTGCTGCAGGAGGACGGCGCGATCACCGTACGGCGCGGGGTGGGCCGCACGGTGAGCCCGCACCTCCCGCCGCGCGGCTTCGAGTACCTCAAGCCGGTGGAACAGCTGCTCAGCGAGGGCGGGCAGGCGGTGACCACGGCGCTGGCCCGCGCCTATGAGGAGCCGACCGACTTCTCCACCCAGCACCTGCTGCTGCCGGGCACCAGCCGGGTGCGCTTCTGGGAGAGCCTGATCGAGGTCGGCGGCCTGCCGGTCTGCCTCACCCAGGAGTGGGCGGCCCGGGACGAGACGCTGGCCGAGCTGCTGCCGGAGGCGGCGGAGGCGTTCGACGGGCCCGCCGCGAAGAGCTCGTCCATGCTGCGGCTGCTGCTGGAGGCCGGGCGCGCGCTGCCGCTGACGGGCAGCAGCACGATCGTGGCCACCACGCTCGGCCGCCAGCGCGGCGAGCAGCTCGGCCGCCCCGCCGACTCCCCCGCCGTCCTGGTGATCCAGGTCGTACGGCTGGACCGCACCCCGCTGCTCGCGGCCAAGCACATGCTGCCGCCGGGCGCGCCGGCCCTCCCGGTGTGGCAGGCCCGCTGACGGGCCGGGGCGGCAGGCGCACGCACGGGCCCGGGAGGGCAGCGCGGCTGCCGCCCCGGGCCCTGCTCGTGAGACGCGGTCGCCCCCACTCGGGGAGCCGTGTCATACTCCGACCCCATGACGTTGTCTGACAAGTACACGCACGAGTACCCCCACGTCCCCACGCACCCCCTCGACGAGACGCTGGTCCGCCTGGCCCCCAAGGTCCTGCTGCACGACCACCTCGACGGCGGCCTGCGCCCGCAGACCGTCGTGGAACTGGCCGCGGAGGCCGGCTACGACGCGCTGCCCACCACCGACCCCGCCGCGCTGGGCGAGTGGTTCCGGGACGCCGCGGACTCCGGTTCGCTGGAGCGCTACCTGGAGACGTTCGCGCACACCTGCGCCGTGATGCAGACCGCCCCCGCGCTCTTCCGCATCGCCGCCGAGTGCGCCGAGGACCTGGCCGCCGACGGCGTGGTCTACGCCGAGGTCCGCTTCGCCCCCGAGCAGCACCTCAACGCCGGGCTCACCCTGGACGAGGTCGTCGACGCGGTCACCGCCGGCTTCCGCGAGGGCGAGCGCCGGGCCGCGGCCGACGGCCGCCAGATCCGCGTCGGCACGCTGCTGTGCGCCATGCGGCACGCCGACCGCGCGCTGGAGATCGCCGAGCTGGCCGTCGCCCACCGCGACCGCGGCGTGGCCGGCTTCGACATCGCGGGCGGCGAGATCGGCAACCCGGCGAGCCGCCATGCCGCCGCCTTCGACTACCTCCGCGGCGAAGGCGCCCGCGTGACGATCCACGCCGGCGAGGCGGTCGGCATGGAGTCCATCCACGAATCCGTACTGCGCTGCGGCGCCCACCGCATCGGCCACGGCGTCCGCATCACCGACGACATCGAGATCGCCGCCGACGGCTCGGTCCGCCTCGGCCGCCTCGCCTCCTACGTACGCGACATGCGCATCGCGCTGGAGGTCTGCCCGACCTCCAACCTGCAGACCGGCGCCGCGACGAGCTACCCCGGGCACCCCATCGACCTGCTCCGCCGGCTCGGCTTCCGGGTCTGCCTCAACACGGACAACCGGCTGGTCAGCGGCACCACGATGACGCAGGAATTCCAGCACCTGGCCACCGCGTTCGGCTACGGCCCGGCGGAGCTGGAGGAGTTCACGGTCAACGCGGCCAAGGCGGCCTTCCTGCCCTTCGACGAGCGCGCCGCGCTCATCAACGAGGTCATCCGCCCCGGCTACGCCCGGCTGCGCGCCCGCGCCCTCGGCCACGTCCCGGTCCGCGACGGCGCGGCGGCGGCCTGACCCCCCGCCCTCGTGAAGCGCCGGGCCGGCGCCAGGGCCCCCGACCCCCTGACGCCGGCCCGGACCGGCCTGTTTTCTCCGCCGGCTACTTCTTGAACCCGTAATCCATCAGCTTCTTCGCGTCCGCGGTGCGGTTGGCCACCGAGGAGGACGCGAGGACGGTGCCGATGACCGTCTTGCCGCTGCGGGTGGCGGCGAAGACCAGGCAGTACTTGGCCTCCGGGCCGGAGCCGGTCTTGACGCCGATGGTGCCCGAGTAACTGCCGAGCAGGTTGTTCGTGTTGGCCCACTCCATGTAGCGGTAGCCACCGCTCTTGGTCGTGACCTTCTGCTTGGTGGACTTCGTCTTCACGACCGTGCGGAACGTCGAGTACTTCATCGCGCTGCTGGCAAGCTTGGTCAGATCGCGCGGCGTGGAGTAGTTCGCGCCCTTGCCGATGCCGTCGAACGAATCGAAGTGGGTGTTCTTCAGCCCGAGGCTCTGCGCCGTCGAGTTCATCTTGCCGATGAAGGACTTCACACGCGCGGACCGCGTGGAGCCGCTGCCGAACTTGTCGGCCAGCGCGTACGCGGCGTCGCAGCCGGACGGCAGCATCAGCCCGTACAGCAGCTGACGCACCGTGACCTTGTCACCGACGATCAGCCGGGCCGACGAGGCCCAGTTGTTGTCGACGATGTAGTCGCTGTACGCCTTCTGGATCGTGACCTTGGAATCCAGGTTGAGATTCGACTGTGCGAGCACCACCCGGGCGGTCATGATCTTCGTAGTGGACCCGGTGGCGAGCCGGGTGTCCGCGGCCTTGGTGAACAGGCTCTTGCCCGTCCCGTTGTTCATCACGAAACCGCCCTTGGCGGTGATCGTGGGCGTCTTGAGCGTGGCGGCCTGCGCCGGAGCGGCGAACGCCCCGGCCGTCAGGACGGCTCCCGCGGTCACGAGGACCGCGGACACGCGACGCTTGCCGTTGATGCCGTTTTTCAAGTCGTGTACTCCATTACCCTGCCGTGCGGTCACATGAGAGTGCCGCTCACTCATGAGACGCACGAGTCGCAGCGATGGATGCACACGCCGGAGGGCCGTCACCCTTCGCACACGCGTCGGGGATCCGCCGTGGCTGATTGCGAGCGGTGTGCCGGACGAGGCAGGCTGTGCGCCATGTCCTACGTGCGGCTTGAAGCCTGGATCGGGGGTGCATGGCTGGAGGTGAACTGCGTGAGCGTCACCGTCATGGACTCTGCACTGACCCTGTCCTTCGAACACCAGCGGAGCGAGTCCGGCTACCAGAGCCTCATCTGGGAGCCGCTGGAACGGTTCCTGAAGGAGTACCGCGACGAACCGCTCGTCGTCGTACCGCAGGGCCATGACCTGCCGGTGATGTACGGCCCCGGCGCCGCGGGCCCCTTCCGCCTGGCCAAGATCGACGAGCGCTGAAACGATCTGTTTCGCCGAACTGGCGTTAAAGTGGGTCCCCTTGACGGTTGGTGCCCGTCAGGCATTGGTTCTCGGGGGGACACATGGACATTGTCGTGAACATCGAGGGTGGCCGGGCGGACGAGCTCGGAAGCCTCGAACGGGCGGTCAAGAACAAGCTCAAGGCGCAGGGCGTCCGGACGGTGCGCACCGTCAGTGAGGTGGAGCAGGGCGCGCTCGGCGCCGTCGAGGTGCTCCAGTTCATGGGGGAGAACGTGCTGCTCCCCGTCTTCCTCCAGGCCCTGTACGAGTACGCGTCGCAGCGGCTCGGGCAGCCGAAGCGCGCGGACCTCAAGGTCAGCGCCGTCCGGACCGACCTCCCCGACGGTACGCGCCGTACCGAGATCGTCTTTGAGGGGAAGGCGAAGGACGTAGCTGCGGCTCTCAAGGAACTGCAGTGAACCTCACGCCGAATCCGGACGAGGAGCGGGTCGACCCGTCCCGCTCCGCCGTTCTGCTGATCGGCGGGAGCGAGTACCCGGGGACGCAGCTGGCGCCCGTGCCCGCCGCCGAGACCAACCTGAGCAAGCTCGCGGAGGCATTCGAAAATCCTGATCTGTGGGGCGTCGACCCGGCAGAGGTGCAGCAGCACCTGAACATGACGCGCCAACGGATGCTGACGCGGATCGGCAAGGCGTACCGGGCGACGGACCCGGGCGGGCTGTTCGTCCTCTACTTCGTGGGGCACGCGCAGGAGGACAGCAGCACCGGCATGCTCTACCTGGCACCGCACGACGCCGGAAACCCGCTGTTCCCACAGGACTCCATGGTGTCGGTCGCCGACATCTACCGGGCGGTGGCCGACCAGGAACGGTCGGCCGACCGGATGCTGCTCATTCTCGACTGCTGTTTCTCCGGCAGCGCCATCAAGGCCATGCCCGCGGAGGCATCGACGGCGACCAGCGAGAACGGCTGGTACGTCATCGCCTCGTGCGCGGACGGCGTCTTCGCGCGCGCCGATTCCGACCGCGACACCACCTTCTTCACCGGCGCCCTGCTCGAATCGTTCGAGGGCGTCGCGGCCACGCAGCCGAGCCTCTCCGTGCAGTGGGTCTTCGAGGCCGTGAGCGACATCATCGCTCGTACGCCGGGAGTCAACGGCGCCGCGGTCCTGCCCCAGCACGCCCCGGCCGCCTGGGCGAACCGCCCTTGGCTGCGCAACCGGAAACACATCAGACCGGCCACCACTCCGTACAGCTACGCCCCGCTCCCGGCCGATCGGCCGGCCGCCGTCCCGCAGGCGCTCCCCGACGGATTCCCCGCCTGGCCGGTCGCCGACCCGCTCTTCACCGGGCGCGCCACGGAGCTGACGGGCGCGCTCGGCCGGTTCCGGCAGCGTACGGTCCTGCCAGTCTACGGGCCGCGCTACGCCGGCAAGTCCGCGTTCGTCCGCCAACTGCTGGCCACCCCCGAGGTGAAGGACTCCGAGCCCGCGGAGCGGCCCTGGCTGCTGCTGGAGCTGAACATCATCAACGCGAGTGCCGAGTCCCCGGTCATGGAGGCGCTGGCCTCCGCGCTGGAGGTCGGCCTCCAGGACATCGCCCAGCACGCCGAGGCCGACGGCGACTCCCGCCGCGACCTGGTCATCGAGCGGCTCCGCGAGCACGCACGCGGACGCACGCTGCTGCTCGTCGTCGACTGCGGACGGCTGGGGTACGACTCGCACCGCATCAGCGCGGAGCTCGACGAGCTGCTCGCGCACCCCTACTTCCGGGACACGGCCAACATCGTCATCTCCCGCGTCGAGCTGGACGAGCCGGTGCACAGCGAGGAGCAGCTCGACCATCAGATCCCGGTCCTGCTGGAGGAGCTGCCGCAGGAGGAGGCGGCCGATCTCCTCACCGCCCTCATGGCACACGAGCGCGTGACGGTCGACGGTGCGGACGTCCTGCGCGGCATCCCGGACCCCCGGCTGCGCCTCCCGGGCGTACTGAACCAGAGCACGATCGGCTACCTCCGCCGCAGGGGCCGCGGTACGGGCGCGCCCGATCCGGCGGACGTGGCCGCCGCCCTGGTCGAGGGCACCGCGCCCAGCATGATCAGAACCCTGCGGGAGCTGGGCTGCCGGCTCGCCGCCGGGCCCGACGTGCCCGCCGGTCCGGAGCCGTTCGCGGTCCTCGCGGTCTGGGCGCTCGCCGACCAACTGCCGCTCTCCCCACAGGTGTTGGAGGATCCGGCCGTCGGCTTTCCGCGCGACACGCTGGACCGGCTGGTGGACGCGCGTGTCCTCTCCCGGACCGATACGGGAGCGCTCCTGCTGGGGCAGACCAGCGAACAGGCGCTGCGCAATCTGGTGTCCGCCGCGCTGAGCCGTGCCGAGGAGAACCGGCCCGGTCGGCCGCTCGTCAAACCCGCGCTCCTCCAGACCGTCGTCCCCGAGGAGCTGGGCCTCGCCGAGCTGGACCGCCGGCTGGCCGCGGCCGCGCTTCCGCTGTTCACGGCCGGTGCGCCGAAGGACGACGAGGCGGACGGGGCGTACCGCTTCCGGCTGCGTTCGGCGCTCGGCTGGATCGAGGACGAGGGCGACCGGCGGCTGCCGGCGCTGCACGAGGCGATCCGCCCGCTCGTCCTCGCGCCCTCCGGTGACGCCAGCTACCGCCCGACATCGGACGAACCGCTGGCGCCTCCGGCCGACGCGGAGGAGCTGGTGGTGACCGGTCCCGAACCGCTTCCGGTGGAGCGGCCGGCGGACGAGGAGGAGGGCGCCGGTTCGCTGGCGGCGCTCTACCGGCTGTACCACGCCGTGGCGTCGCTGACCCTGGCCGCCCGTGCCGAGGGCCCGGCGGAACGGACGGGTGCGCGGTTCACCGCCGCCGCCGAGGAGGTCTCCGCCGCGCTCGCCGGCTGCGACGCCGAGCAGGTACCGCACACCCTGCTGCGCTCGGCGGACGCGTCGCTGGCGTTCACCGGCAACCGGCTCGGCCTGCGGGCGCGGCTGCTCGACGTCCGGCTGGCCGCGGTCGAGGTACTGCTGCACGGGGCGCACCGCCGCGGCCCCGGACAGGCCGGGCGGATCACGCTGGCGGTGTCCTGGCTGCTCAACACGGCCGACGCGCTGATCGACGCGGACCGGCTGGAGGAGGCCGGGGCGCTCGTCGACCAGGTCGGCGGCCTGGTGACGGACCTGCTCCCGCAGGACGACGCGCCCCGCAGCGTCTCCTCGCGGCTGCAGCTCAACAGCCGTATCGCCCGGGTGCGCGGCCGCCTCCTGAGCGACACCGGGGAGAGCCGCCGGGTGCTGCTGGACGGCGCGCGCAGTGTTGCCGCCGGGCTGCGGCTCGCGCACGCGCAGGGCGAACCGCTGTCGCTGTGGACCTCGCGGCTGTTCGACGCGACGCTGCTGGTCATCCAGCAGAGCCGGACCGACGAGGAGTTGGTCGAGGCCCGGTCGCTGGTCATGGACGCGCTGGAGGAGTGCTGGGGCGAGCGGTCGTCGTGGCCACCGGGCGTCTGCGTTCCAGCGGCGCGCTTCCTGCGGAAGCTCTACGTGCGCTGCGTCGATGCCGCGCTGCGGCAGAACGGCGCCAAGGAGGCCGTGGACCTGCTGGAACGGCTGCCCGAGGCGCGGCGCGCGGACGAGGCCCGGCGCGCGGAGGCCGAGGGCGGGCCGCCCGCGGACGGCGCCCCTGCCACGGACGGCAAGGAGGCCGCGAAGGTCCTCAGCGCGCTGGCCCAGGCGTACGGCTTCCACTCCTACACCCTCCGGGAGAACGACCGGATCGGCGCGGCGCGCTCCCGGCTGGAGCGGGCGGCGGAGTGCGCCCACGCCGCGGTGGAGCTCGCCCCGAGCACGTTCTCGTACTCGGTCTGGCTCCGGCAGGTGCTCGACATCCGGCGGATGACTCCGCGCACGGGTGCGGCCGGTGACGCCGCGTCGAAGCGCCGGCGGGCCTGCGTGAAGGAGGTACGCGGCTGGCTGGCCCAGCAGGACAGCCACTCGCACGCCCATGCCGTGCTCGACATCACCTGTCTCGACTCCGACTGGGCGGAGGAGGGCAGTCTGCGAGGGGCCGCCCAGAAGCGGGTCCCCGGCGAGGACTTCCTCCGGCTCAAGGCCCGTCGGCAGCGGGTGCCCATCGACGCGCTGCACCGCGAGCGCCGGCAGAAGCTGAAGGCGCACCTGCACCGGTACGGACCGTCGATCGAGCTGTGCGCCCTGGAGTCCCGGCTGGAGCGCGAGTACCGCCGCTGGACGAGCGTCCTGGACTTCAAGCAGGCCAAGCAGGACTGGAAGGAGGGGCTCGGCCCGCGCCCGGTGGCCATGGCCCCGCAGGTCGACAACGAGCCGCTGTTCGCGATCTACCGCGACGCCGCGGCCCGGTGGCCCGGCGACGCCCGGCTGATCGCCGCCGAGGCCGCCCTGCACCGTTACGTATGGAACTACGACCGGGCGATCGAGCTGTACGAGTACCTCGCCCGGACGGCGCCGAACGGCGAGATCCGGCGCGGCGCGCACCTGTCCGCGGCCGAGGCGCTCCTCGCCGACCTGGAGTACGCGACCCGCGCCCACCGGAGCGACTGGCGCGACCGGCTGCTCGCCGCGCAGGACCATCTCGACGCCGTGTTCAGCGCCAACGCCCGCGGCGGGCTGGCCATGGTGCTGCGGGAGCGGGTCGCGATCCGGCTGGGCCGGCCGGTGCGCTGGGACCCGGTCGACGCGGCCTTCGAGGCCGTTGTCGGCGGCGACTACGCGGGTACGGTCGGGCGCTTCCTGGACCAGCGCCGCTACGGCCGGGACCGGGACTCCGAGCGGCTCGGCGCCCGGGTCCGCATCACGGTCAAGGACGGCGCGGGCGCATCGGAACAGCAGCGGCTCAGCGAGCTGTTCGGCGGGCTCGTCGGGCGTACCGCCCCGGCCGGTGTCCGGCAGGGTGCCGCGGTGCCCCGGCAGAACAGCGGGCAGGAGGGCCGGGCGCCGTCCGGTGCGGCGGCGGCGCTCGTCGGCGGCGAGGACCCGGGGCAGTTCGCCTCCGAGCTGCTCGGGGAGCTGCTGCTGACGGAGTTCACCAGCGTGAAGCTGCTGAGCGGGCTCGGGAAGCTCTACCTCCACCGGGCGGACGACCTGATCGCCGGTCATCAGGAGGCGCACGGCAGCGAACCGGAACCGGGCTCCGACACCGCGCGGGAGGCGGCCGGCCATGCCCGGCGGGCCTACGACTGCTTCGACGCCTGCCGCGTGCTGCAGGAAGCACACGGCAACGAATCCATCGTGACGAAGTTCGAACGCGGGCGGGCCATCACACTGGCCGCGAAGTACCTGCACGACCCGGACCCGATCTCGCGGCCGCTCCCGCACGAGCGGGACGCCCAGCTCCGCCAGGCGTTCTGGCTGCTGAACGCGGCCCGGGAACACAGTGTCGGCGGCTTCAACAAGGTCTGCTCCTGGGCGGCGTCCGAGAACAACGAGGTGCAGACTCGCCTCGGCCTGCGAAAGCCCCAGGGCTGACGTCCGTACTGGTGTGAAGCGGCCTCATGACGCGGTGGCGTCCCGCCACAGGCTCCAGGCGAGGCCGAGGCCGGCGAGGGCCACCGCGATGCGGAGCGGGGTCTCGGGGACACGTCGTACGACCGCCGGGCCGATCCAGGCGCCCACGAAGCAGCCGAGGCCCAGCGCGAGCGCCGCGCTCCAGTCGACGGGGGCGAGGAACGCGTAGGCGACGGCCGCGGTGATGTTGGCGGCGCCGGTGGCGATGTTCTTGACGGCGTTGGTCACCGGCAGCGGTTCCGCCGCCGACAGCGAGAGCACCGCCAGCATCAGCACACCGGCCGCCGCACCGAAGTAGCCGCCGTACAGTCCGACGAGCAACACCGCGCAGGCCACAGGTAGTTGGGGCACGGCGGCCGCATCGGAGGTACGTTTCGCGATCAGGCGCCGCAGGGGTTCGCGGACGAGGATCAGTACCGAGCCGAGGGCGATGAGCCACGGTACGGCCAGCTCGAAGGCGGCGGACGGCGTGCCGAGGAGCAGGGCCGCTCCGATGGCCCCGCCCACCGCCGCGATGCAGGACAGCCGGATCAGACGGGCGCGCTGCCCGCGCAGCTCCGCCCGGGAACCGGCGGCCGTGCCCACGGTGTTGGAGAAGAGAGCCACGGTGTTGGTGACGTTGGCGGCGACCGGTGGCAGGCCCGCGGCCAGCAGCGCCGGGTAGCTGAACAGCGAGGCCAGTCCGGCGATCGACCCGGCGAGTCCGGAGGCGACGCCGGCCGCGAGGAGCAGCAGCGCGGACGCGACGGCCGGGTGACCGGTGATCAGTTCTCCCACGTGACCGAGCCCCCGTGCGGCATGTTGTACGGCGTGACCACCTGGATCGCCGACGGTAGCGCGGGACCTTCGTCGGGCAGTGCGTGGTGGGCCCGCATGATGGTCTGGCAGGCGCGGCGCATGTCCTGGCGCAGGTCGTGGTGGAGGACCGCGGAGATGCGCTGTTCGCGCAGCAGGCGGGTGTTGTCGTGGTCGAGGTCGTGGGCGATGAACACCGCGCAGTCGCGTCCGAGTTCCTCGAAGGCCGCCACGGTCGACGCGTTGCCGCCGCCCATGGAGTACACCGCGGTGATGGACGGGTCCCGCTTGAGCGCGTGGTGGACGAGGTCGTACTGAGTGGCGTCCAGACCATCGCTGTCGGTGACCTCGACGAGGGCGCGGTGCGGCTGGGTGTTGCGGATGGCGCTGCGGAAGCCCATCTCCCGCTCTTCCTCGCCGCGGAAGAAGCCGCGGCTGATGGTGGTGAGGACGTTGCCGGGGCGCTCCCCCAGCCACTGGCCGATGAGGTACGCGGCGGTGGCGCCGGCCGCCCGGTTGTCGATGCCGATGTAGGCGAGGCGTGCGCTGCTGGGCAGATCGCTCACCAGGGTGACGAGGGGAATCCCGGCGGCGACCAGCCGGCCGACGGCGGCCCCCACCTCCGGCAGGTCGGGGCCCTTCAGGATCACTCCCTGCGACCCACGCTTGGCGATCTTGTTCAGGATCGCGACGAGTTCGTCAGCAGTGCCGGTCTCGCGGAAGTGGAAGCGCGAACGCACCACCGCGGGGTGCAGCGAGGGCAGTTCGGCCTCCAGGGCATTGCGTACGGCGGTGGAGAACCGGTCCGGCGCCTGCATCACGATGTCGATCATGAAGGTGCGGCCGCCGATGCGGACCTGCGTCCGTTGCCGGTCGAGGTCCTTGATGGCCTGGCGCACCTCCATGACGGTGTTCTCCCGTACGCCGCCGCGGTCGTTGAGCACCCGGTCGACGGTGGCCTCGCTCAGCCCGGCCTGACGGGCGATCTCCCTGATCGGATACGGATGCCGCATCGCTGTCCCTGGATATTGATGATGGCTTTTTGATGGCTTACTGCTCATTGAATGACGGTTGGAGGTTCCTCAGACTGACAGAAAAGCAAGCACGGCGAAAGGATCCGGGATGTCCCTCGCAGCTGCGGGATCACCGGTGGTATGGCTGAGCGAGGACGACTGCGTACTCGATGAGTTCGACGCGTTGGTCGGCGAGCGCACCGACGCCCACGACTACCCCGCGGCCGAGGGAGTCGAGCAGAACGTCCTGATGTACGACAGCGAACGGTTGCGTGACCTCACCGGTACTTCGGCGGGGCGCAGGGCGGTGCAGGCCGAGCTGGCGCGGGCGCTGCTCGACGGCCCCGGCATCGTGGTCCTCCGGGGTGCCTTCCCGGACCCCGCCGTCGTGGACCGGGCGTCCGCGGCCTTCTACGCGCTGATCGAGGAGGAGCGCGCGACGGGCGCGGCTCGCGGCGACCACTTCGCGAAGCCGGGCGCCAACGACCGGGTGTGGAACGCGCTGGACAAGATGGCCGTCCGCGCACCGGAGGCGTTCGCCGACTACTACGCCAACGACATGCCGGCCCTGATCGCCGAGGCCTGGCTCGGTCCCGCGTACCAGGTGACCTCGCAGATCAATGTGGTCAACCCCGGCGGCGCGGCGCAGCAGGCGCACCGCGACTACCACCTCGGCTTCCTCTCCCAGGAACAGGCCGCGGCCTACCCGGCGCACGTCCACCGCCTCTCCCCCGTACTGACCCTCCAGGGTGCCGTCGCCCACTGCGACATGCCGGTGGAGTCCGGGCCGACGCTCTACCTGCCGCACTCGCAGAAGTACGAGCCGGGTTACCTGGCCTGGCGCCGCCCGGAGTTCATCGCGTACTTCGACGCCCACCACATCCAACTCCCGCTGGCCAAGGGCGACGCGGTGTTCTTCAACCCCGCGCTCTTCCACGCCGCCGGACACAACCGCTCCGCCGACATCAAGCGGATGGCCAACCTCCTGCAGATCTCCTCCGCCTTCGGCCGCGCCATGGAGACCGTCGACCGGGAGGCGATGGCCAACGCCGTCTTCCCCGTACTGCTGCGCCGCAAGGCGGAGGGCGTGGGTGACGACTGGCTGCGCCGGGTGATCGCCGCCACCGCCGAGGGCTACCCCTTCCCCACCAACCTCGACCTCGACCCGCCGGTCGACGGGCCGGCACCCCCCTCCCAGGCGGACGCCGTGTGGCAGGCAGTGGCCGAGGAGTGGACCCCCGACCGGCTCCGCCAGGAACTGCAAGCAGGCGCCGAGCGCCGCCAGAGCTGAAAAGAGACTCACACTCATGGGACTGCTTGAAGGCAAGATCCTCCTCGCCAACGGCGGCAGCCAGGGCGTCGGCGCGGGCATCGTACGGGTGGCCGTCCGCGAAGGCGCGACCGTCGTCTTCACCGGACGCCGGGCCGAGGTCGGCGAGAAGCTCGCCGCGGACACCGGGGCGCACTTCCTGCGCGCCGACCTCGCGGACCCGGCACAGGCCCGCGGCAGCGTCGAGCAAACCGTGTCCCGGTACGGCCGCATCGACTGCCTGGTCAACGCCGCCGGGCTGACGTCACGCGGCTCGCTGCTGGACACCACGCCGGAGCTTTTCGACGCCCATATGGCGATCAATCTGCGGGCGCCGTTCTTCGCGATGCAGGCAGCGGTGGCCGACATGAAGGGCCGCGGGGCGCCGGGCACCATCGTCAACATCGGCTCCGACTGCGCACACGGCGGCCCGCCCTTCCTGGCCGCCTATTCCGCCGCGAAGGCGGGACTGGCCGGCCTGACCAAGAACGCGGCGCACGCCCACCGCTGGGACCGCATCCGTATCAACGGCCTCAACATCGGCTGGACCGAGACCGAGGGCGAGGACGCCACCCAGCGCGAATTCCACGGCGCGGGCGACGACTGGCGCGAAAAGGCCGCCGCGAAGCTGCCGATGGGCAAGCTCGGTCAGGTCGACGAGATCGCCGACTTCGTCGTCTTCCTGCTTTCCGACCGCAGCGGGGTCGTGACCGGCTCGGTCATCGACTGGGGCCAGACCGTCATCGGCGCAACCGACTAGAGGAGTACTTCTTCATGCGTATGGGCATCATGAGGCTGGGCCGGATCGGGGCCTTCCACGCGGACACGCTCTCCCGGCTCGACGCGGTGGACTCCCTGGTCGTCACCGACCCGGTGGCCGCGGCTTCGACCGCCGCGGCCGAACGGTTCGGGGCCACCGCCGTGGACTCCCCCGAGGCCGTACTGGCCGCCGGCGTCGACGGCGTCGTCATCGCCGCCGCGACCGACGCACATCCCGAGCTGATCCTCGCCTCAGTCAAGGCAGGCATCCCCGTCTTCTGCGAAAAGCCGGTGGCCCGCGGCATCGAGGACAGCCTGGAGGTGCTGCGCACGGTCGAGAACAGCGGCGTCGAGGTGCACATCGGCTACAACCGGCGCTTCGACGCGGGCTGTGCGACCGCACGCGCCGCCGTCGTCAGCGGCGAACTCGGCCCGCTGCACACCGTACGGTCCACCACCCTGGACCCGGCGCCCCCGCCGGAGGCGTACGTGGCGGTCTCCGGCGGGATCTTCCGCGACTGCAGCGTGCACGACTTCGACATCGTCCGCTGGGTCACCGGGCGCGAGGTCACCGAGGTGTACGCGACCGGTGGCAACCGGGGTGCGGAGTACATCGCGGCGGCGGGCGACGTCGACACCGCCTCCGCACTCCTCACCCTCGACGACGGCACGATCGCCGTCATCTCCAACTCCCGGCACAACGCCCGCGGTTACGACGTCCGCCTCGAACTGCACGGCATGAAGGACAGCATCGCGGTCGGCCTGGAGGACAAGCTGCCGCTGCGCTCCGCCGAACCGGGGGCCACCTTCCCCGCCGGCACCCCGCACACCTTCTTCATGGACCGCTTCGCCGCCGCCTACCGCGCCGAACTCACCGCGTTCACCGAGGTCGTGGCGGGCACCCGGCCCTCCCCCTGCACCGTGGCCGACGCCATCGAGGCAAGCTGGATCGCCGAGGCCTGCACCCTGTCCCTGCGCGAACACCGCCCCGTACGACTCGACGAGGTGCGTACCGCATGACGGACGACCGTTGGCCCCTCACGTCCACAGCTGTGCCTTCGTCAGCAGGTGGCCGTGGAGCAGCGCGAGTCCGGGGCGGGACAGCTCACCTTGGCGGACCGCGAGGTAGAAAGTGTTGAGGGGCGGGACCTCGGGTTCGAGAAGGGGGACGACCTCGCCCGCGGTGAGTTCCTTGACGCACAGGTATGTCGGCAGGACCGAAATCCCGGCCGACGACTTCACGGCGGCGAGCGCGCCCCGCAGGTCCGGAACGACGAGGGCGGGTTTCACGGTGGGCCGGATGCCGAACACGGCGAGCCAGTAACGGCGGATGATGGGCAGGGCCTCGGCGTAACTGATCAGCGGGAACTTCTTCAGCGCCACGGGCCCTTCCTCCGCGAGCCGGTCTCGAGGGATGCGCTCGGCGAGTCCCTCGGAGGCAAGCAGCACGAACTCCTCGTCCCCGAGCGGTGTGGCGGCGATGCCCCGCTCCCGCGGTCGTACGGTGGACAGGACCAGATCGAGCTGCCGGTCCATCAGGGAGGCGAGGAGGTCGTCGGCGAGGCCGAAGTGCAGCCGGAGCTGCATGCCGTCCGCGATGAGGTCGCTGATGGCGGGGATCACACGGCTGGTCATCAGCTCGACGGGTCCGCCGACCCGCATCGGCCTGCTCTCCGATTCGTCACCGAAGTACCGCTCGATGGCGGCGCCGAGAGCGTCGATCGGCCCCTGCACCTCGCGGATGAGGGCCTCGGCGGCGGCAGTGGGCTGCACACCGTGCGGGAGCCGGTCGAAGAGCGGGTGTCCCAGTTCCTTCTCGAGATTGCGCACCTGATGGGTCACGGCCGGCTGGGAGAGTGCCAGGACCTGGGCGGCTTTGGTGAACGATCCGAGTCGGTAGACGGTGACGAACGTGCGCAGCCAGCCCAGTTGAATCGCCATGGCATTTCCCCGCCCGTACCCCCGGCCCGGTCACCGAAGCCGACCGGAGCTCCCCGAGGTCTACTCTGCCATCGCGAGGCGCCCCGGGAACGGGAACACTCCCAGGGCGCCGGGATTCGGACGCGAAAGGGCTCAGGCGTCTTTGATGCTCGCCAGGGCGAGCTCGGCGACCTTGACGGCCGATGCCGGGTTCTGGCCGGTCACCAGGCGCTGGTCGGCGACGGCGTGCTCGGCGAAGTCGGCCGTCTTGGTGTGCTTGGCGCCGCGTTCCACGAGCTTGCTCTCCAGCAGGAAGGGAACGACCTCGCTGAGGCCGACGGCCGCCTCCTCCTCGTTGGTGAACGACGCGACCTGCTTGCCGTCGACGAGGTACGAACCGTCGCTCAGCTTGATGTTCAGCAGGCCGGCCGGGCCGTGGCAGACGGCGGCGACGACACCGCCGCGCTCGTAGATGGCGGCCGCCAGGGCGGCCAGCCCGGACGCCTCGGGGAAGTCCCACATCGTGCCGTGGCCGCCCGCGTAGTAAATGATGTCGTAGTCCTGGGCGTTGACCTCGGCCGCGGTGCGGGTCGACGCAAGGGCGGCCTTGTTGGCGGGGTCCGCGAGGAAGTCGGTGACGACCTTGTCGTCCGGCTTGACGCCGTCCTGCGGGGGCGCACCGCCTTCCACGGACACGAAGTCGATGTCGCGACCGGCCGCGCGGAACACTGCCGCGGGGTGGGCGACCTCCGGGACGTAGAACCCGGTGCTGCGTCCGGTGCCGCCCAGATCGCCGTGGCTGGTGAGGGCGAACAGAACCTTCTTGGTCTTCATGCTTTCTCCAGGGGAGGTGAAGTGTCGGGTGTTTTTCCATGGGAATGCGGGGCCGCGAGGGGGAGGAAGCACATCGCGCCCCCCGCCACCAGCGTCGTGACCGTCAAGGTGGCCAGCAGCAGCCGGTAGTCGACGTGCGCGGCCGCCGGCTGTCCGAGCGAAGACCCGATGAAGAGCACGAACGTGTTGAACGAGACCGCCGTGCCCGCCGCCTGCGGCGCGAGCGTGTGCAGGAGCCCCACCAGGCCGGGTACGACCAGGCTGATGCCGCCGACGAACACCACGGTCCCGGCCAGCAGCACCGCGGGCACTGCCGTCACCTGCGCCAGCAGCAGCCCCGCCGATGCCAGACCGAACCCCGCCGCTGTCAGCGGGCCCGGCCCTCGCGCCCCCGCGAGCCGGCTCACCACGGGAGCGACCACCAGGCCCAGCGCACCCAGCGCCTGCACGCCCAGCAGATCCCCCGCGTCATACCCGGCAGTCGACCGCAGGTGTTCGTTCAGCGCTGCGTAGAGGGCCACGAAGCTACCGAACACCGTGAGCGCCGATGCGAACACGGTGGTGACGCCCCGATTGCGTATGAGCCCGCCCATCGCCGCGGCCATGCCGCTGTTGCCCGCTGCCGCACGGCACCGGGCGGACGGCAACAGCAACCAGAAGGCGGCTGCCGCGGCCGCGTACACCAGCGCCGCGGGCCAGAACGCCAGCCGCCAACGGTCGCCGACCGCCTGCCCGAAGACCTGCCCGGCGACCCCGGCCCCCAGCAGCCCCGTGGTGAGGAAGGACAGCGCCACCGCACGGTGCGCGGCCGGCGCGCGCTCCGCGACATGAGCGAGGGCCACCGGTGCGAAACTCGCCGCCGCCAGTCCCTGCAGCACCCGGAACACGAGGAACCAGCCGAAGTCGGGGCTCAACGCCACCGCTCCGGTCGCGACCGCCGTCGCCAGCGTGCCGAACGCCAGTACCCGACGCCGGCCCACCCGGTCCGACAGCGGTCCGAACACGAGGAAGCCGACGGCGTATGCCAACGAGAACGCGCTGCCCGTCCACGCTGCCGCACCCGGGCTCACACCGAACGCGTTCTCGATGCTGCCCGCCAGCGGAATCGCCAGATACAACTGCGCCGGAATCGCGAACGCCATCACCACCAGTGCGGCGAGCTGCACGGTGAACCCCGCCCGTGCCCGCATCCGGCCGGGTGACGGCACCACGGACTGTGTGATGCTCATGAGGAATTGCTCCTGCTCGAATCTGGGAGAGCTCCGGGCCGGACGTGGATGGGACGGGCCAGCTCGCGCCCGCCCCACCCACGTCCGGCCGTCCGTGGCGTCACACGGCCACGGGAGCGAGGTGTGCCACCTCGGACAGGTCCAGCGCGGTCACCGCGAAACGCTCCGCCTCGGCCCGGTGTTCGGGCGTCGCGTACCCCCACCGGGCCCACCGGGCCCTGGCACCGGTCTCGATGGCCCTGCGTACGTTGGCGAGGTTGTCGTCGATGAACGTGATGTGCTCGACCGGAACCGCCCACCGTGCGCTGACGTCCAGGAGCGCTTCGGCCTTGCGACCGCACTCGCCGAACACCTCACGGACGGTGTCCTCGAGGCCCTGCCGGGCCAGGACGGCGCGGACGGCCCCCTCGTCCTTGGCCGTGATGACGACCACCGAGCCGCTGTAGCGGCGCAGCAGGTCGGCCATGCCCGGGTAGAGCGTGTGCAGGTCCAGCCAGAAGTCCGGCTCCTCGGTGCGCAGCCATTCCCGCGCCGCGCCGGCCTGGTGGGTGAACTCACGGACGCGCTCCGGTGCCAGTCCGGAGAAGAGGGCGTCGAACTCGGCCTGTGAGCCGACCGCCGCCGCCGTGGGCAGATGCGCCACCATGAAGTGGTCGAGCAGTCGTGAGTAGTTCCTGATGTGCCGGAACCGCTCGACGAAATCGCCCGGTACCCGCCTCAGTTGCTCGGCGCCGGTGACCGAGGTGTCCAGTCCCCGCACACCGAGCCAGGTGACGAGGGCGCACTCCGCCGGCGCATCGGCGACGACTCCGTCGAAGTCGACCGCCAGCACCTCCTTGGGCTGCGCCATCAGGCGGCCTGCCGGCCGGCGGCGAGTTGACGCGTGGTCTCGAAGACCGCGCGCATGAAGGCGCCCATGTAGCCGTAGTACGAGCAGGTGATGATGTTGCCGTCGACGATGACGTCACTGTCCACCACGTCGGCACCCGCGTTGATCACGTCATCGCGCAGACCGATGTACGCACACGCCTTGCGCCCCTTGAGGACGCCGGCGCTGACCATGATCCACGGGCCGTGGCACAGACCTGCCACGACCTTGCCGGCCTGGTCCATGCTCGCGACGAAGTCCAGCACCTTGCGGTCCTGGCGGACGCGGTCCGGGGCCTCATGGCCGCCGGTGAGGATGACGGCGTCGTAGTCCTCGACGGCGAGGTCCTCGAAGGAGATGAGCGGTCGGGCGGTCTTGTCCATCGGCAGTGGCACGCCGTACTTCCCGGTGACCGGGTCACCGTTCTTCGTGGCCACGTCGACGTGCCAGCCCTCCTCCAGGAAACGGTAGTACGTGAAGATCACGTCGTGGTCCTGGAAACCGCTTCCGGTGATGATGACGGCGTTACGGGACATACGCATTTCCCCCCTGAATGCTTCCTTGTCGTTCTTGTCGCTCTTTCAGTGATCGCGGCTGATGGACAGGTACTGCCCGTCCGCCTGAGGGCGCCGGGAGTCTTCCGGGCGCCCGGTCAGGATCTCGACGTCGCGCTCCACCACTCCCGAGAAGCACAACGGAATGTGGAAGAGGTCCTTCTCGCGCCGCCGGTAGAAAATGTCCATTCCGGTCCGGAGTTCGAACCGGAATCGGCGGTCCGGACTCCGCTCGCGCATACGGGCGTTCGGGAAGGACCGAATGGCCCGCATGGTGTCCTGCGAATGCTCCACCGATTCGGACTCGTACGCGGTACCGGCGCGGTTGTAGTCGTCCTCCAGCCGAATGAGGTCGAACTTGTTCCTCGGTACCTCGACCTCGATCAGCTCCAGCGGGTCGTCCCCCATGTTCCGCGTACCGTGGAACGCCCCTGGCGCGATGCGCAGGATCGAGCCCGCGCCGATGCGGACGTCCTCCCGGTCGAGCCCCGACGTGACGCCCCGCCCGCCGAGGCAGAGCAGGTACGTCAGCTTCCTGGGGTGCGCGTGAACCGAGGTGCTGTGCGGGGCGTCGATGTGCAGCGACCAGATGTCGAAAAAATCATCGACGTATGCCCGGTATTCGTAGCCCCACGGCTTCGGAATTACCCGGTCCAGGTGCGAGTCCTCGTCGAACTGCTCGTTGTGGACCCGATAGCCGTAGCGCACCAGCTTCTTGAGCTGTGCGATGTCCGCCTTCCCGGCGTCCAAATGAATGATTCCGGTTCCGATTACGGTCCCGGCGTTGTCCGCGACGGTCATCTTGCCCCCGTTTTTCACCGTCCAGCTTGCGAACAACTTAAGCAGCCGACACCGCGAAACACCAAATAAATAAATCAATGCCGGGCATGAAGGATTTAATTCACACCCGGACGCTTTTTGTTGCATTTTAATATGCCACGGCCGTACGCACCGGGCTCGAGCCCGGTGCGTACGGCCGTGGGGACTGCCTGCCGGCGGAGCCGAGTGGACCGGCTACGGGCGGATCCCCAACTCCCGCAGAGCGCGGCACTGGGTCGGTGTCGGCTGGGTCGGGAAGTAGAGGTAGCACACGCCGCCCGTGCCGGACTTCACGGCGCCACTGGCGTCCTTGCGCTTGGTGCGGAGCCAGATGTTCTCCCACTGGCGGCGGTTGTAGATGCGGCGGACGGCGACATTGGTGGGCGAGTTGGGGTCGTTGGCGATGATGTCGCCGGACTGGGTGAAGCCGATGACCGTCATCAGGTGGCCCGCCGTGCCGTAGCCCGCGCCGTCCAGTTCCGAGGCGATGAAGGACTGGGAGGTGATGACGGGGATGCCGACGTGGATGAGTTTTTCGACGTCGGTGAGGGACTGCAGGCGGGTCACGATGCCCTGGAGGTTGTCGTACGTCGCGGCGTAGGCCGCGTTGAAGGGCCAGTTGCCGCAGCCCTCGTACTGGTAGTCGAAGGTGAAGCGGGCCGCGTGGCAGACCTGGGGGTCGGCGTAGGCGGGGTTGACCCAGGCCAGGTCCTCGGGGGTGGGGCGGCGGCCCCAGGACTCGATGATCATCTGGGAGGAGGTGGGGCTGCACCACGCCTCTCCCCCGTTGTCGTACTCGGGGTACTGGCCCTTGTGGATCTCCTGGGAGTAGCGCGGTACGGCCAGTTCGCGGCCCCTGGCGACGCCCGGCTTGGAGGCCGGGACCGTGAAGCGGTCGGGGATGTCGGAGCCCATCGCGCCCACGCGCCACACCGTGGGCGTCAGGTCCGTGCCCGGCTTGCGGTAGAGGGTGAGGCGGAGTTCGTACGAGACGATGCGCAGGCCGGACGCGGGCGCGTCGAGGGAGAGCGTGTCGGTGTAGACCGTGCTCTTGTTGTCGGTCTGGTCGTCGACGGACGTACGGCGCATGTCCTGGTCGCCCGCGGCCCAGCGGCCCATGACGTACCAGGGCGTGCGGGACTTGTCGGAGTACATGCCGCGCAGCTCGATCGCGATCCAGGTGCCGGCGGGGGTGTGCGCGTTCCAGGACGCGACGAGCTCCGTGGCGGGGACCTTGAGCTGGTGGACCGGGGAGGTCCAGGTGGCGTACTCCCAGGGGGAGGTCTTCTTCAGGTGCGGGTCGCGGTAGTCGATGGTGCCGATCGGGGCCGCGATCTGTACGCCGGGGCGGGGGCCGGGCTCGATGCGGGTGCCCTGCCCCGATCCCGCGAGCCAGTCCGCCAGGGAGCTCCAGCCGTGGTAGTCCACGAGCGAGGCGGCGGCGGGGTGGGCGGCGGCGGAGTCGTCCGGGTCGGGGGTCCCGGAACGGCTCGCTGCGTGCGCGGGCAGGGGGGTCGCGGCGCCGGCGGCGACGGCGAGGGCGGCGGCCAGTACGGTGCGGCGGGGCGCGGATCTGGTCATGGGCTTCATGTCCCCCAGTCGGGTGCGGGATGAGCGTCACGGCAGTCGTGGCTCAACTATCTCCGCACGGGACGCCATTCGGCCAGCGGTTCGACGCGCGTCGCGCGCCGAAATATTGGCCTGGACCACTGTCGTACGCTGGCGCGATGAACGGCACCAGGGGGCAGGACATGGATCAGGACGCGGATCAGGACCTCGCCGCGCTCGCCGCGCGTCTGCGCGCGCTGCCGCCGTCGTGCGGACCGGTGCGGCTGATCGCGGTGGACGGGCACGCGGGGTCGGGGAAGAGCACGTTCGCGGGGCGACTGGCGACGGCGCTGGGCGACGAGCCGGAGCCAGGGGCGCACCGCACCCCCGCCCCCGTACTCCACCTCGACGACCTGGCGACGCACGACGAGCTCTTCGCGTGGACCGGGCGGCTGCGGGAACAGGTGATCGGGCCGCTCTCCGAAGGGAGGAGCGCGCGGTACGGCGTGTACGACTGGGTGCGCCGGAGCTTCACGCGGGAGCGCACGCTGGCGCCTGCCCCGATCGTGCTTCTGGAAGGCGTCGGAGCGGGCCGCAGCGCGCTCCGCCCGTATCTGGCGTGCCTGCTGTGGATGGAACTGCCCGACGAAACCGCCTGGGCACGCGGGCGACGGCGGGACGGCCCGGGACTCGACACCTTCTGGGATGGCTGGATTCCGGCGGAGCGCGCGCACTTCGCGGCGGATCCCTCCCGGCCGTATGCGGACCTTCTGGTGACCCAGGGACGGGTGGGTTACGAGTGGCACAAGGGACCGGTGGACGCGCGTTGACTCCCTCATTCCTTCACGCTGGGTGACGGTCGAGGGCCGGCGCACCGAAGACGGCCGACCGGCTCCCGCCGAGTGCCTCAACTCCGCTTGACCTGGGGGCCGTACAGGACTTACGTTCTCAATGTGCGGTTCTGACGGACCGCCCGCAGTCGCGAAGCCCCCGGTTGTTCCCCCGTGATCGGGGGCTTCGTTCTGCCCTCAGCTCGCGATTTTCCGCGCTTCTCACCGCTTCCCCCTCACCCTCGGTCACCGGCCCCTTCGCGCCGCCGAGTCCCCGCTTCCCCCCTGCGCCCCTCTTCGGCCCGCCTCGCGACCGCAGGTACGATGCCAGTTCGTGCCACCCGAGGACACGAGCCGACGGGCGCGCGACGGCGTGCAGATCCCGTCCACAGCACGCTGCTTCGATCACGCTGCTGCCGGGTAGTCACCCGGCGGGGACGGCGCGGGGGATCATTTGTGGGGGACAGGATGGATTGTGGCGCGCAGGGCACGGCGGCCCCGGCCGAGCTGGCCTGGCTGCGCGCGGTCGACGCGTACACCATGGGCGCGTACGCGCAGGCCGAGGAGGAGTTCCGGGCCGCGGTGCGGATCGACCCCACGATGGCGGACGCCTGGCTCGGACTGCACGCGCTGCGCGCCGACACCACGACGGCGCTGCTGCGGATGTACCGGCACCGCGACCGCTTCGGCGAGCAGCGCGCCCGCCACCGCCGCACCCTGAACTCCTGGTACTGGCTGGGCTGGTGGGTGCAGCCGGTGCTGGAGTCCGGCCGCGACCTGCTGCTCGCGCACGCCTCGCACTGGCTCGACGGCCGGCACGTCGCCGAGCTGGACCAGGCGCTGGCCGGCTGCCCGCCGGTCGACACCGACCCGCAGGTCCGCTTCCTGCACGCCTGCCGCGCCTACCTGGTCAAGGACTGGGAGCAGCTCGTACGGCATACGGAGCCGCTGATCGACGATCCGCTGCTGGGTATCGAGTCGGGGCTGTTCGGCGGCATGGCGCGGGTCCGGCTGGAGATGTACGGGCAGGCCGAGCCGCTGCTGTCGGCCGCCCTGATGCGCTGCCGCAGCGAGCAGCCGCAGCGCAAGGAGCTGCGGTACTGGCTGGCGCGGGCGCACGAGGGCACGGGGCGCAGCGCCGCGGCGCTCCCCCTGTATCGCGCCGTTCACCGCGTGGATCCGGCCTTCATGGACACCGCGGCCCGGCTCGCGGCCATCGCCGAGTGCGACGGCCTGGAGGAGGGTGCGGATCTGGCCGCGGTGCCGGCCGGGCTCGGGCAGGAGAACGGCGCCGATCTGGACCCACTGGCGCCGCTGGACCCGGTGGACGGCCGGGAGTTGCTGGCCACGGCCGATCCGGAGGGGCCGGACGCGGACCTGCTCGGGTCGCCGTCCACCGGCGCGACGGGACCCGTCCGCGCCCCGCGCGTGCCGGAGCAGCGCGGCGCCGACCAGCTGCCGACCGGCCCCGCCGACCCCGTCCTGCTGGAGCAGGCGCTCCAGGAGCTGGAGCGGATGGTGGGGCTGGAGCCGGTGAAGCGGCAGGTCCGGGCGCTGTCGGCACAGCTGCGGATGGCGCGGCTGCGCGCGGGACAGGGCCTGCCCGTGCAGCCCCCGAAGCGGCACTTCGTCTTCTCGGGCCCCTCGGGGACGGGCAAGACGACCGTGGCGCGGATACTCGGCCGGGTCTTCTACGCGCTGGGGCTGCTGGGCGGCGACCATCTCGTGGAGGCCCAACGGGCCGATCTGGTGGGCGAGTTCCTCGGCCAGACGGCGGTGAAGGCGAACGAGCTGATCGACTCGGCGCTGGGCGGCGTGCTCTTCGTCGACGAGGCGTACTCCCTCTCCAACTCCGGCTACACCAAGGGCGACGCGTACGGCGACGAGGCGCTGCAGGTGCTGCTCAAGCGCGCGGAGGACAACCGGGACCGGCTGGTGGTGATCCTCGCCGGGTATCCGGAGGGCATGGACCGGCTGCTGGCGGCGAATCCGGGGCTCTCCTCGCGCTTCACCACCCGGGTGGACTTCCCCAGTTACCGGCCGCTGGAGCTGACGGCCATCGGCGAGGTGCTGGCCGCGGACAACGGCGACCGCTGGGACGAGGAGTCGCTGGACGAGCTGCGCAGCATCGCCGGGCACGTCGTGGACCAGGGCTGGATCGACGAGCTGGGCAACGGCCGCTTCCTGCGCACGCTGTACGAGAAGAGCTGCGCGTACCGAGACCTGCGGCTGTCGATGTGGTCGGGCTCGCCGGGGCGCGAGGATCTCTCGACGCTGCGGCTGCCGGATCTGATGCAGGCGTACGGCGAGGTGCTGTCGGGGCGGGGGCCGGCGCCGGACCTGGGGCCGTAAGGCCGCAGGCCCGGACACCGGCGGTCAGCCCGCCATCGCCCGCTCGCCCGGCTGTCCGCTTCCGGACTGGAGATCCCCGGCCCCGCGCGGCTCGGCGATGTGCGCCGGTGCGATCTCCCCGCGGTGGGCGGGATCGCGTACCTCTCCGACCAGCTTCTCCAGTACGTCCTCCAGCGCGACCAGGCCGAGCACCCGGCCCGCGCCGTCGGAGACCGCCGCGAGGTGCGAGGCGGCCCGGCGCATCGCGGTGAGCGCGTCGTCCAGCGGGAGTTCGGCGCGCAGCGTGGTCATCGGGTGCCAGATGTGCTGCGGCACCGCGCGGTCCCGCTCCTCCAGGTCCAGTACGTCCTTGACGTGCAGATAGCCCATGTAGGCACCGCCCGGCGCGGACACCGGGAAGCGCGAGAAGCCCGTCTTCACGGTCAGCTCCTCCACCTGCCGAGGCGTGACGGACGGGTCGACGGTGACCAGGGCCGCGTGGTCGATCAGTACATCGGTGACCGGGCGGCGGCCCAGCTCCAGCGCGTCGGAGAGGCGCTCCTGCTCCCCCGGGTCCAGCAGCCCGGCCTGCCCCGCGTCCGCCACGAGGTGGGTGAGCTGCTCGGTGGTGAACACCGCCTCGACCTCGTCCTTCGGCTCCACGCGGAAGAGCCGCAGGATGCCCCGGGAGCAGGCGCCCAGCAGGGCGGTGACCGGGCGGCACATCCGAGCGAAGACGACCAGACCCGGGCTGAACCACAGGGCGGTCTTCTCCGGCGCGGCCATCGCGAGGTTCTTCGGCACCATCTCGCCGATGACCAGGTGGAGGAAGACCACCAGGGCCAGGGCGATGGCGTAACCGAGGGGGTGGATCAGCGCCTCGGGGAGGTGTACGGCGTGGAAGAGGGGCTCCAGCAGCCGGGCCACGGTCGGCTCGGCGACCGCGCCCAGCGTCAGCGAGCAGACGGTGATGCCGAACTGCGCGGCGGCCATCATCTGCGGGAGGTTCTCCAGCCCGTACAGCACCCGCTTGGCCCGCTTGGAGCCCTCCGAGGCGAGCGGCTCGATCTGGCTGCGGCGTACGGAGACCAGCGCGAACTCCGCGCCGACGAAGAAGCCGTTGGCGAGCACGAGGAGGGCGGCGAAGAACAGCTGCAGCGCGCTCATCGGGCACCTGCCGTCTCGCCGGTGCCCGCGGGCACGGCGCTCAGTACCGGCCCGGTCCGTATCAGGCGCACCCGGTCGGCCCGGTGGTGGTCGACCAGGCGTACCCGCAGCCGCCAGCCGTCCAGTTCGGCGGTGTCCCCGGAGGCGGGGATCCGGCCGAGTACATGGGCGACCAGTCCGGCCACGGTCTCGTACGGGCCGTCCGGCGCGACCAGACCGATGCGGCGGAGCGTGTCGACGCGGCAGCCGCCGTCGGCGTCCCAGGCGGGGTGGCCGTCCTCGGCGGGCGCGAGCACCAGTTCCGGCAGGTCCACATGGTCGTGCTCGTCGCGGACCTCGCCGACCAGCTCCTCGATGATGTCCTCCAGGGTCACCACGCCGGCCGTGCCGCCGTACTCGTCGACGACCACGGCTATCGGCTGCTCGCTGCGCAGCCGCTCCAGCAGCGGCTGGACCGGCAGCGACTCCGGGACCAGCAGCGGCGCGACCGCTATCCGGCCGACGGCGGTACGCAGCCGCTCCTCCGCCGGGACGGCGAGCGCGTCCTTGAGGTGGACCATGCCCACGACCTCGTCGATCCGGGTGTGGTAGACGGGGAAGCGGGAGAGGCCCGTGGCGCGGGTGAGGTTCAGTACGTCCTCGGCGGTCGCGGAGGACTGCAGCGCGGAGACCCGTACCCGCGGGGTCATCACGTTCTCCGCGGTCAGCTCGCCGAGCGCGAGGGTGCGTACGAACAGGTCGGCGGTGTCCTGCTCGATGGCGCCGGCCTGCGCGGAGTGCCGGGCCAGCGAGACCAGTTCGCCGGGGGTGCGGGCGGAGGCCAGCTCGTCGGTGGGCTCGACGCCGAGGGACCGTACGAGACGGTTGGCCACGGTGTTGAGCAGCGCGATGACCGGGCGGAAGAAGCGCGAGAAGGCGTTCTGCGGGCCGGCGACGAAGCGCGCGACGGTGAGCGGCTTGGAGACCGCCCAGTTCTTCGGGACCAGCTCGCCGATCACCATCTGCACGGCGGAGGCCAGCAGCATGCCGATGACCACGGCGATGCCGGGCACCGCGCCGGCCGGCAGCCCGGTGGCCGCCAGCGGCCCGCCGAGCAGGTCGGCGAGGGCCGGCTCGGCGAGCATGCCGACCACCAGCGAGGTGATGGTGATGCCCAGTTGGGTGCCGGAGAGCTGGAAGGAGAGCTCGCGCAGCGCGGTGACGACCGTACGGGCGCGGCGGTCACCGGCCTCGGCGGCCCGCTCGGCGGCCGCCTTCTCCACGGTGACGAGGCCGAACTCCGCGGCCACGAAGAAGCCGTTCGCCAGGATCAGCACAAAGGCCGCGGCGAGCAGCAGCAGGGGGACTGTCATGCCGCCACCTCCGTGGTGCGGGGAGGGGCGGCGCAGGTACTACAGGACGATCCGTCCATTGCTGGAAGGAGTCACTCCTCGGGTCGCAGGGTCCCCGCGAAGGGGGCGGGGCACGGCACGGCCCCGGGCTACAGAGTAATCAGGCCGGGCGCGGCGAGGGGAGAGCCGACGGACGTGCGGTACGCCGCACGGGCGGCTCGGTTTCAGCCCTCGCCCGCGCCCGTACCGTGTGCCTCGGCCAGCGCCCGCAGCGTACGGGCGTCCTGGACGGCCTGTTCCTTGGCGATGCCGGGCTGGATGCCCATGGCGGGCAGGCTGGTGCCGTCGGCGAGGTCGAGGTGGACCCAGGAGTCGCCGACGCGGAGGTTCACCCGCAGGACTTCGGCCCAGGCCAGCTCGCGCTTGGTCGTGAGGTTGACGACGGTGACGCCGTGCCCGGTGGCGACGACCTTGGGCCGCGCGAGCAGCAGCAGGACGGCCAGGACGAGCAGCCCGGTGAACACGAAGCTGATCCGCTCGCCGCCGCTGAGGGCGGGCAGCAGGAACGCGACGACCGTGAGGGCCACCAGCTGGGCGATGCCGACGGCGTACAGGACGGCACGGGTGCGGGCGGGCCGGAAGGTCACCGGGAGGTCGGGCAGAGGCGCGGACACGTCGTCGTCTTCCGTGGCGGGGATGGCTGGACGGGCCGTACGTACGCCTTGCGGGTACGTACGGCCCGGTGGGCGATCAGAGGCGGCAGGCGTGGATGCCGGTCGTCAGGATCGCGCGGGCACCGAGGTCGTAGAGCTCGTCCATGATGCGCTGGGCGTCCTTGGAGGGGACCATCGAGCGGACCGCGACCCAGCCTTCGTGGTGCAGCGGGGAGACGGTCGGCGACTCCAGGCCCGGGGTGAGCGCGACGGCCTTCTCGACGTGCTCGACGCGGATGTCGTAGTCCATCATCACGTACCGGCGGGCCACCAGGACGCCCTGCATGCGGCGGAGGAACTGCTGCACCTTCGGGTCGTCGGCGGGCGCGCCCTTGCGGCGGATGACGACCGCCTCGGACTGCAGGATCGGCTCGCTGATGATCTCCAGACCGGCGTTGCGCAGCGTCGTACCGGTCTCGACCACATCCGCGATGACCTCGGCGACGCCCAGCTGGATGGCGGTCTCCACCGCGCCGTCCAGGTGCACGACCGACGCGTCCACGCCGTTGTCGGCGAGGTGCTGCTTGACCAGGCCGGAGAAGGAGGTCGCGACGGTCATGCCGCCGAACTCCTTGACGTCCTTGGCCGTGCCCGGGCGGGTGGCGTAGCGGAACGTCGAGCCGGCGAAGCCGAGCTGCATGATCTCCTCGGCGTCCGAGCCGGAGTCCAGCAGCAGGTCACGGCCGGTGATGCCGATGTCGAGCTTGCCGGAGCCGACGTAGACCGCGATGTCGCGGGGGCGCAGGAAGAAGAACTCGACCTCGTTCTCGGCGTCGACCAGGACCAGCTCCCTGCGGTCCTTGCGCTGGCGGTAGCCGGCCTCATGGAGCATCGCCGACGCAGGCTCGGACAGTGAACCCTTGTTGGGGACGGCGATGCGCAGCATGAGAGAGATTTCCTTTGCGGGAGGAGAAAAGGTGAGCGGAGAAGTGATGCGGATCAGAGGTGGGCGTAGACGTCGTCAAGGCTGATGCCCTTGGCGACCATCATCACCTGAAGGTGGTAGAGGAGCTGGGAGATCTCCTCGGCGGCGGCGTCGTGGGATTCGTACTCCGCGGCCATCCACACCTCGGCGGCCTCTTCGACGACCTTCTTGCCGATCGCATGGACGCCGGACTGGACAAGCTCGGCGGTGCGGGAGGTGGCGGGGTCGCCGGTGGCGGCCTTCTGCTGGAGCTCGGCGAAGAGCTCCTCGAACGTCTTCTTGGACATGGTGATACCCACCCTAGCGGTCGCCCGCCCCGGCTCAGCGCCAGGGTTCGGATACTGAACGGAGCGTGGCGGCCGTGGCGACGGCGGCGGTGACCGCCTCGTGGCCCTTGTCCTCCTTGGAGCCCTCCAGGCCCGCGCGGTCCAGCGCCTGCTGCTCGTCGTCACAGGTCAGCACGCCGAAGCCGATGGGGACGCCGGTCTCGATGGAGACCTGGGTCAGGCCCTGGGTGACGCCCTGGCAGACGTAGTCGAAGTGCGGGGTGCCGCCGCGGATGACCACGCCGAGCGCGACCACCGCGTCGTACCCGCGGCCCGCGAGCACCTTGGCGACGACCGGGAGCTCGAAGCTGCCCGGGACGCGCAGCAGGGTCGGCTCGTCGATGCCCAGCTCGGTCAGCGCGCGCAGCGCGCCGTTCACCAGGCCGTCCATGACCTGGGTGTGCCACTGGGCAGCGATGACGGCCACCCGGAGGTCGCCACAGTTCTTCACGGACAGTTCGGGTGCGCCCTTGCCGCTCACGTTGCTCCTCGTGCTGATGGTGCGTGTTGGTGGTGTACGTAGGTGTCTTACTGGGTGTTGCAGGCCGAGGCGCGGTCCGCCGGGTCCAGCCACGGCAGGTCGTGCCCCATGCGGTCGCGCTTGGTACGCAGGTACCGCAGGTTGTGCTCGCCGGCCTGGACCGGCATCGGCTCCCGGCCGTTGACGTGCAGGCCGTGCTCGACCAGGGCCGCGGTCTTCTCGGGGTTGTTGGTCAGCAGGCGCAGCGAGCGCACGCCGAGCTCGTTGAGGATCTGCGCGCCGGCCGCGTAGTCCCGGGCGTCGGCGGGCAGGCCCAGCTCCAGGTTGGCGTCCAGGGTGTCCCGGCCGCGCTCCTGCAGCTCGTAGGCGCGCAGCTTGGACAGCAGTCCGATGCCGCGTCCCTCGTGGCCGCGCAGGTAGATCACCACGCCGCGGCCCGCCTCGCTGATCCGGCGCAGCGACTCCTGGAGCTGCGGTCCGCAGTCGCAGCGCAGCGAGTGGAAGATGTCGCCGGTCAGGCACTCGGAGTGGACCCGGACCAGGACGTCCTCGCCGTCGCCGAGGTCGCCCGCGACCAGCGCGATGTGCTCGACGCCGTCCACGGTGGAGCGGTAGCCGTGCGCGGTGAACTCGCCGAAGGCGGTGGGCAGCCGGGTGGTGGCCTCGCGGCGGACGGTGGGCTCGGAGCTGCGGCGGTAGGCGATCAGGTCCTCGATGGAGATGATCGCGAGGCCGTGCTTGCGGGCGAACGGGATCAGCTCCGGCAGCCGCAGCATGGTGCCGTCCTCGCCCGCGATCTCCACGATCGCTGCGGCGGGCCGCAGCCCGGCGAGCCGGGCGAGGTCCACGCCTGCCTCGGTGTGGCCGTTGCGGGTCAGGACGCCGCCGGGCTTGGCGCGCAGCGGGAAGATGTGTCCGGGCCGTACGAAGTCGCCGGGGGTGGACTCGCCGGAGGCGAGCAGGCGCAGCGTGGTGGCGCGGTCGGCGGCGGAGATGCCGGTGGACACGCCGTGTTCCGCGGTGGCGTCCACGGAGACGGTGAAGGCCGTCTGCATCGACTCGGTGTTGTTCTGGACCATCTGCGGGAGTTCGAGCCGGTCCAGCTCCGGGCCCTCCATGGGCGCGCAGATCAGGCCGCGGCACTCGCTCATCATGAAGGCGACGATCTCGGGAGTGGCCTTCTCGGCGGCGAGGACGAGGTCGCCCTCGTTCTCCCGGCTCTCGTCGTCGACGACCACGACGGGGCGGCCGGCCGCGATGTCGGCGATGGCCCGCTCGACGGGGTCGAGCGTGAGGTCGGCCGCGTCGGGACCGTCGTACCAGTTCTGCTGTGCGGTCATGCCGCCGCTCCTTCCAGGACGGGCTGCGTACTCGTACGGGAGCGCAGCCACCAGTCGCGCAGGCCCCACAGGACGAGACCGAAGTAGACGACGTAGACCAGGCCCGAGAAGGCCAGGCCGCTGCTGAAGGCCAGCGGGACGCCGACCACGTCGACCAGCAGCCAGCCGAACCAGAACTCCACCAGGCCGCGGGCCTGGGCCACCATCGCGGCGAGCGTGCCGACGAAGATGTAGGCGTCCGGCCAGGGGTTCCAGGACAGCTGCGGTACTTGGGTGAAGAGGAAGCCGACGGCGAGGGTGCCGACGGCGGTGCCCGCGATCAGGGTGCCGCGCTCGCGCCAGGAGGCGAAGCGGACGGCGATCGTGCCGTCCTGCGCCTGCTGCCGGCCGCGCTGCCACTGCCGCCAGCCCCACAGGGCGACGCCGATGACCAGCAGCTGCTTGCCGACGCCGCCGGCGAGGTGCGCGGAGGCGTACGCGGCGACGAGGATGACGCCGGAGAGGAACTGCGCGGGCCAGGTCCATATGGACCGCCGCCAGCCGAGCGCCAGGGCTATCAGGCCGACGGTGTTGCCGATCATGTCGGACCAGATGACGTGCTGGCCGAAGGCGGTGAAGGCCTCGCTGTTCAACCAGCTCATCCCGGTCATCGCGCGACCCCCGCACCGTCGTGGCCGAGCAGCCGCTCGACGTACTTGGCGAGGACGTCGACCTCCAGGTTCACCGGCTCGCCGACCTGCTTGATGCCGAGCGTGGTGAGGTCCAGGGTGGTCGGGATGAGGCTGATGGTGAAGTAGTCGTCCCCGGCCTCGACGACGGTGAGGCTCACCCCGTCGACGGTGATCGAGCCCTTCTCGACGACGTACCGGGCCATGCCGTCCGGGAGCGCGATCTTCACGATCTCCCAGTGCTCACCGGGAATGCGCTCCGCGATCGTGCCCGTACCGTCCACATGTCCCTGCACGAGGTGGCCGCCGAGCCGCCCGCCGAGCGCCATCGGGCGTTCCAGGTTGACCCGGGAGCCCTTCTCCAGCGCGCCGAGGCTGGACCGCTTCAGCGTCTCGGCCATCACATCGGCGGTGAATTCACCGTTCTCGGTCTCCACGACGGTCAGGCAGACCCCATTGACGGCGATCGAGTCGCCGTGCTTGGCGTCCTCGGTGACTACCGGCCCGCGCAGCGTGAAGCGGGAGGCGTCGGCGAGCGTCTCGACGGCGACGACCTCACCCAGTTCTTCGACGATTCCGGTGAACACTTCAGTTCTCCTCGTGGAGGGCGGGGGTGGCGGTGATGCGCAGGTCGGGGCCGAGCCGTTCGGTGTCGGTCACGTCGAGGCGCAACGCCCGGGCGATGGTGGTGATTCCGGCGTCGCCCAGCGCGGCCGGGCCGGCGCCGAGCAGCGTGGGGGCGAGATAGCCGACGACCTTGTCGACGGCGCGGGCGGCGACGAAGGACCCGGCGAGGGTCGGGCCGCCTTCCAGCAGCACGGAGCGGACGCCGCGCTCGTACAGCGCGCCGAGCAGGGCCGGTACGTCCAGGCCCGGGCCGTCCGCGGCGCGCGGCAGCCGGACGATCGGCGCGAGTTCTTCGAGGTGGGTCGCGTCGGCGTCCTCGGCGACCGCGATCAGGGTCGGTGCCGTGCCGTCCAGCACCCGGGCGCCGGGCTTCACGGACGTGGCGGAGGAGTCGACGACGACCCGCAGCGGCTGGGTGACCTCGGTGTCCGGCAGCCGCGCGCCGAGCTGCGGGTCGTCCGCGCGAGCGGTGCCGGAACCGACGATCACGGCGTCGGCCAGGGCGCGCAGCCGGTGCACATCGGCGCGGGACTGCGGCGAGCTGATCCACCGGCTGGTGCCGTCGGCGGCCGCGATCCGGCCGTCCAGCGTGGCCGCGTACTTCCACAGCACGAAGGGGCGGCGGCGCAGTACGGAGGTCAGCCAGGCTTCATTCCCGGCGGCGGCCTCGTCGGCCAGCACCCCGCCCTCGACGTCGACGCCGGCCGCGCGGAGCGTGACGGCGCCGCCGGTCGCGGTGGGGTTCGGGTCCGGTACGGCGTAGACGACGCGGGCGATGCCGGCGTCGATGAGGGCCTGGGCGCAGGGGCCGGTACGGCCGGTGTGGTTGCAGGGCTCCAGGGTGACCAGCGCGGTACCGCCACGGGCCCGCTCACCTGCCGCTTCGAGCGCGTGGACCTCTGCGTGGGGGCCGCCGGCCCGCTGGTGCCAGCCCTCCCCGACCAGCTGTCCGGACGCGTCGAGGACGACGCAGCCGACGGCGGGATTGGGGCTGGTGTGCCCGAGGCCGCGGGCGGCGAGCTCGATGGCTCGGCGCATCGCCGTGGTCTCAGCGGGGGCTGTCGCGGCCACCGGGTCCTCCTGCCTCTTCAGGCACGGACTCCGGGGCTGTCGCGAGCGACAGAAGCGGTACGGAACAACACGATCACCGGGCCGGACAGAGGATCCCGCCCATCTGGACGGGACCGCCGACGGCGGTGCACTGATGCTGCTCGCCCGCCGCGCACTGCCTCCCATCCGGACTTTAACCGTCGGTGCAGGAATTTCACCTGCTCAACCGGCCGCTGGCTGCGGACGGGTCGCGGACTGTAACCGCCGGTTCGGACTTTCACCGACCCCGGAGTGCGCTGCGTGTGTCAGTACCCCTCCAGTCTGCCACGTCTGATCGTCGGCCATGCGGGCGCGTGGCTGTGGGCTGACTCACACCGGGTGGCGGGACGGGTACGCCCGGTCGACCGGAGTTCCCCGGCCGTTCCTGGGGAGTTCTTACGGATGACAGACCGCGCCCGGCGCGGTCGAATGACAGGACAGTCTCCGGGAGGAGCGGGCGATGACGACGTTTCTGGTGACCGGCGGCACGGGGACCCTCGGGCGCGTGGTGGTGGACCGGCTGCTTGCCGACGGGCACACCGTGCGGGTGCTCAGCCGCCGACCGCACACCCGCACGGAAAACCCGCGGCTGCATTCGTACGCCGTCGATCTGCGCAACGGCGTCGGGCTCGCCGACGCGGTGTCCGGCGTGGAGGTGATCGTGCACTGCGCCTCGACGCCGACCGGTGGCGACCTGGATTCGGCGGGCCAATTGGTGGACGCGGCGCGGACGGCGGGCGTACGCCATCTCGTCTATATCTCCATCGTCGGCGTGGACCGCGTGCCCCTGGGCTACTACCGCACCAAGTGCGAGGTCGAGCGGCTGCTGGCGGAGTCGGACGTGCCGTGGACCGTGCTGCGCACGACGCAGTTCCACGATCTGGTGCTGCGGCTGGTGAAGGCCGGCGCGCGGTCGCCGGTACTGCCGTTCCCGGCGGGCGTACGGGTCCAGCCCGTCGACGTCCGTGAGGTGGGCGCGCGGCTGGTGGAGCTGGCGTACGGCGAACCCGCCGGGCACGTCCCGGACATGGGCGGCCCGGAGATCCTCACCGCCAAGGAACTGGTCGACCGCACCCTGCACGCGGGCGAGCGCCGCCGCCTCACGCTGCCGCTGCGGCTGCCCGGCCCCACGTTCCGGGCCCTGCGGGCGGGCGGCAACCTCGCCCCGGACCAGGCGACCGGCAAGCTCCGCTACACGGACTTCCTGGCGGAACGGGGTGGCCGGGTCGCGGGGGTACGGGTGGTACGGAGCGGCGACACCGCAGGCGGCTGAGGGCCGCCCGCCCGGTCACCGCCCCTGTCCGTTCGGTCTCGGCGGGGGCGGGGGCCAGGGACCGGCGGGGTCGTCGATGAGGAGACCGGCGAGGTCGTGCAGGCGCA
Organism: Streptomyces sp. NPDC050315; assembly: GCF_040655775.1. Classification (NCBI taxonomy): domain Bacteria; kingdom Bacillati; phylum Actinomycetota; class Actinomycetes; order Kitasatosporales; family Streptomycetaceae; genus Streptomyces; species Streptomyces sp. NPDC050315. The sequence goes on along the minus strand of NZ_JBFAKN010000005.1, from coordinate 457,820 downwards.
TTTGTTGCGCGCGGGCGTGGGTGCGCAGCACCCCGAAGGCCGCGTTCGGGGAGAGGACGAGACGGGCGGCGAGGATGCCCTTGGCCTGTTCGATCGGGATGCGGGACCAGAGAGCCTGTTGCAGCTGTTCGGCCCTCAACTGGTAGTCGGTGAGCGTCCGTTGGAGCAGCAGTCCGGCGGCGGCGGCCCGGGCCAGGGACCGGGCACGCTCCTGGTGCCGCGGCGACAGCGGCCCCGTGGTGCGGCGGTAGAGGTGGACGACCCCGAGCGCACGGTCGTCGTCGCACAGCGGCTCGGCCCACATGGCCCGGTAGCCGGCGGCCGCGGCGCGCAGCGCGAGGCCGGGCCAGCGGGGACGGCCGACGGCGAAGTCCGGGACGTTGTGCGGGCGGCCGGTGCGCAGGGCTTCCATGCACGGGCCCTGCGCGCTCTCGATTTCGTACGCCTCCATGGGGCGGAGCACCTCGTGGGAGGTGGCGGCCACTTCGACGGCTGCGCGCTCGGCGGCGGGGCCGGCCTTCATGGCGGGGGCGACGAGCATGACGCCGGCGGAGTCGACGGGCAGCAGGTCGAGGCAGTGCCCGACCAGGCACCGGGTGAGGGTGGCGGTGGTGGTGTCGGCGCGCACCTGGACCAGGTTCAGCAGGGCCCGGGCGAAGGCCGGCTCCTGCTCGCCGTGTGCGGGGTCGGTGGGGTCAGGCATCGAGGTTCCTGGGGATCGGTGTGCGGAACGGGGGGGGCGGCGGCCCGGCACAGCGAGCAGGACCGGAGCAGGTGACCCGTCCGCATCGATGCCCATTCGTCGTGACCGCCTTTCCTGTCCGTGAGATGCTGCCGGGGACAGGTCTTCAGGGACCGGTGTTCCAGTAATAGCGCGGCCGGCTGGCCGACATCTCCACGCCGGATCACCACCGTCTCAACACTGTCGATCCTCGTGGAGTCCGCCGTGCCGTCTCCCTCCGGGCCCCCTCTGGACCGCCGCGCAGCCGCCGCGGCGGGAGACCGCGTGCCGCCCGCAAACCGGCCGGTGGTCGCGCTCATCGAGGACGAGCCCGATCTCCTGGCGATGTCCCGGGCGTATCTGGAACGCGAGGGCTTCACCGTGCTGAGCGCGCCCGACGCCCGGTCGGGACGGACCGTGCTGCGCGGCGCACCGGTCGATCTGGTGGTACTGGACCTGGGGCTGCCGGACGGCAACGGTTTGGACCTCTTGCGCGGGGTGCGCGAGGACGGGGGCCCGCCGGTGATCATCGTGACCGGGCGCGGCGACGAGTTCGACCGGGTGCTCGGGCTGGAGCTGGGCGCCGACGACTACGTGGTCAAACCGTTCTCCCAACGGGAACTGGCCGCCCGCATACGGGCCGTACTGCGCCGGGCGGCGCCCCGGCAGGACCGGCCGGGCGACGAAAGACCCCCGGTCCTCCGGCTGGGCGACCTGGTCGTGGACACCGGCGCCCGCCAAGTACGCACGATGGGCGGCCCGATCGCCTTCACGCCGCGCGAGTACGCGTTACTGGAGTTCCTCGCGGCGACCCCGGGCCAAACCTTCTCCCCCGGCCAGCTGTTGGGCAGGCTGTGGGACGGAGCGGACTGGCAGGCCCCGGCCACCGTCACGGAACACGTCTACCGGGTGCGGCGCAAGCTGCTGGCCGCCGGTGTGGGGGCGCCGCGGATCACGACGGTGCGCGGTTTCGGCTACCGGCTGGACGTGCCGGCCGATCCGGACGCATGACGACCGCACGAGGTGACATGCCATGGCCGCAGACCCGCACCAAGAGGAAGGCGCCGCCCGCCGCACGGCGCCCGGCCTCGACTTCCGGGCGCTGTTCGACGCGACACCGGCGCCCTACCTGATCCTCGACCCCGAGCTGCGCATCGTCGAGGTCAACGGGGCGTATCTGGCCGCCACCCTCACCGAGCGCCGCGCCATCCTCGGCCGCCCGATCTTCGAGGTGTTCCCCGACAACCCGGCCGACCCGGCAGCGGACGGCGTCCGGAATCTGGCCCGCTCCCTGCGCACCGTGCTCGCCACCGGGCGGCGCGACACCATGGCCATGCAGCGCTACGACATTCCGGCCGGCACGGACGGTGCCTTCGTGGAGCGGTACTGGTGTCCGGTCAACACCCCCGTCCTGGACGGCACCGGCGCGATCACCCACATCATCCACCGGGTCGAGGACGTCACCGAGTTCGTACGCCTGCACAGTGCGGGGCAACGCCAGCAGCGGGTCGCCGCCGAGCAGCAGCAGCGCGCCGAACGGATGGCGGGCGAACTCATCGCCCGCAGCCGCGAGGTGCAGGCGGCCAACCAGCGGCTGACGCAGGCCAACGAGGCGCTGACGGCGGCCGGAGCGGCGCTGCGCGAGCAGCAGGAGGCCAAGGACCGCTTCATCGCCACCCTCTCGCACGAACTGCGCAACCCCCTGGCCGCCCTGCAGGCCGCCGGTGAACTGCTCGCCCTGGACAGTCCGGCCGGGCACCCCGCGCTGGCCGTCCTGCAACGGCAGATCACGCACATGGTGCGGATGACCGACGATCTGCTGGATGCGACCAGGGCACTGGCCGGCCGGCTGCAACTGGTCCGCGAACGGCTCGACCTGCGCGACGTGGTCACCACCGCCGCCGAGGACATCCGGCCCGAATACGCCCGGACGCGGCGCACGTTGCTGGTGACCGTGCCCGCTGAACCGGTGCCCGTCGAGGGGGACCGCGTCCGGCTCGCGCAGCTGACCGCCAACCTGCTCGGCAACGGCTGCAAGTACACCCGGCCGGACGGCACGGTGGCACTCGTACTGGAGACGGAGGCCGGCCACGCTCTCCTGACAGTGCGCGACGACGGCATCGGATTCGCCCCGGCCACCGCCGACGCCCTCTTCGAAGCCTTCGTCCGGGCCGCGCCGGCCGCCGACACCACGACCGGCGGGCTCGGGCTCGGCCTGCCCATCGTCCGCGGCGTCGCCGAACTGCACGGCGGCACCGTGCGGGCCGACAGCGGCGGCCCGGGCAGCGGCGCGTGCTTCCGGGTCCGCCTCCCGCTGGCCTCCCCCGCGCCACCGCCCGCCCGCGGATCCGGCGAGCCGGACGCGGCAGCCCACCGTCCGCCGCTGCGCGTCCTGGTGATCGAGGACAACGCCGACCTGGCCACCGCCTACCGCACCCTGCTGGCGCGGCGCGGCGACCGTGTGACGGTGTGTCACACCGGCGGGGCCGGCCTCGCCGCCGCCCGCGCCGCCCCCTTCGACCTGGTACTGAGCGATCTGGCACTCCCCGACATGCACGGCCACGACCTCGCCCGCCGACTGCGCGCGGCACTCCCGGCCGACCGGACCCGGCTGGTCGCCGTCTCCGGTTTCAGCCAGGAGGCCGACCGCGAACGGTCGGCCCGCGCCGGGTTCGACGCCCACCTGGCCAAGCCGCTGACCCTCACGGCCCTCGACCGGCTGCTGGCCCGGTGGGCCGCCGACGCGTCGCCGTGGCCGCAGGGCCGGTGCTGAATCAGTACCGCGCGCCGTCCGGTCCGAAGAGGTCGTCCTGGGCCGCGTCCTTGGCGGCGAGTACGGCGCCGCGGAGCACCGCGCCGCCGCCCACCGTGCCGGCGCGCACCTCGGTGTGCAGTGGTGACATCCCGGCCGTCCGGGCGGCCACTCTGCTGGCGAGCGCCGCGCCGCCCGCCCGGCCGATCTCGCCGCCGAGCACCACGCAGCCGGGGTCGAGCACGGCGGCCACGGCGGCCACGCCCACCGCGATCCGCTCCGCCAGGGCGTCGAGGAAGGCAGCGCCGACCGGTCCGGCGGCCACGGCCGCGCGGACGACGTGTTCGGCGGGCGGGGCATCCGCGTCCGTACGGGGGCCGGCGTCGGGATCGGTGTCGAGGTCCCCTTCGGTGTGCGCGGAGGCGAAGCCGTACTCCCTCGCCAGTTCCACGATCGCGGGCGAGGCGGCGAGGGCGTGGAAGCCGCCGTCGCAGCCCGCGGCGGTGGGCAGCGACGGCGCCCCCGGCACGGGCAGGAAGCCGATCTCGCCCGTGCCGCCGGAAGCGCCCCGGCGGAGCCTGCCGTCCAGGAACACCGCGGCGCCCACCCCGTGGCCCAGCCAGAGCAGTACGAAGGTGTCGCGGTCCCGGGCCGCGCCGTCCCGGCATTCGGCGATGGCCGCGAGGTTGACCTCGTTCTCCAGGAGCAGCGGCGCTCCGAGGCGGTCGCGCAGCCCGGCGACCAGCGCGCCGTGCCAGGAGGGCAACGTTCCGGTGCCGGTCAGCCGCCCGGTGGCGGGGTCGACGAGGCCGGGGGCGCCGACCGCGACGGTGTGCGGGCGTACCCCGCCGGCGCGCGCCAGCGCCCGGTCCAGCGCGGCGTACGCCCCGGCCACCGCGTCCTCCGGGGCCGCGCCCTCAGCGACCGGCACGGACTCCTGCGCGCGGACGGCGCCGAGCAGGTCGGCGACGGCGACGGTGACGCCGTGCGTGCGCACGTCGATGCCGGCGAGGTGGGCGCGGTCGGCGACGATGCCGTAGAGCCGGGCGTTGGGGCCGCGGCGGTCGGCGCCCGCCTCGCCGACGACCGCGATCAGCCCGGCGGCCCGCAGCCGGTCGACCAGATCGGCCACCGTGGGCCGGGACAGCCCGGTCCGCTCCCTGAGCTGATAGGCCGTCAGCGGGCCGTCGGCTTCAAGAAGTTGAAGGGCAATGCGGTCGTTGATGGCCCGCGCGGTGCGCGGCGACGCGATACGGGACGCCGTACGGCCGGTCCGCGCGGAGGTGTCAGGCATGGCGGAATCCTTCCAGAGCGCCCACCCCACAAATAACCCGAGCACCCGCCCCGCAAATAACCGGAGAAATAATCGGAGATTAATAGGCAGGGTCCCTGCTAGTTTGGCGGCCATGCCCGCCAACGGTGGTTCCGTCCCGTCCGCGCTCCCCCGCCAACTGCGCCGCGCCCGCTGGTCGGTGGCGCTGGTCTTCCTCGTACACGGCTCGGTGACCGGCAACTTCGCCACCCGCGTCCCCTGGATCCAGGAGCACACCGGCGTCAGCGCCGGGCAGCTCGGGCTCGCGCTCGCGTTCCCGGCGATCGGCGCGTCCCTGGCGATGCCGCTGGCCGGCCGGATCAGCCACCGCTTCGGCGCCCGTACGGCGCTGCGCGGCCTGCTCGCCCTGTGGACGCTCGCCCTGACCCTGCCCGCCCTCGCCCCCAACCTGTACGCGCTCTGCGGCGCGCTGCTGGTCTACGGCGCCACGGCCGGGATGTCGGACGTCGCCATGAACGCGCTCGGCGTGGAGATCGAGAACCGGCTGGACAAACCGATCATGTCGGGGCTGCACGGCATGTGGAGCGTGGGCGCGCTGCTGGGCTCGGCGGCCGGTACGGTCGCGGCGCACGCCGCCATCGACGCCCGCGTCCACCTCGCGCTCGCCGCGGGCGTGCTGACCGTACTGGGCGCGGTCTTCTGCCAGGGCGTACTGGATCTGCGCAGCACCCCGGACGAGCATCCGCCGCCGCGGTTCGCGCTGCCGCCGAAGTCCGCGCTGGTCATCGGCGCGGTCGGGTTCTGCGCGGTGTTCGCCGAGGGCGCGAGCCTGGACTGGTCGGCGGTGTACCTGCGGGACGTGCTGGGTACGTCGGCGGGGCTCGCGGCCGGCTCGACGACCGCGTTCGCCTGCACGATGGCGGCGGCCCGGCTGGCGGGCGACCACGTGGTGGCCCGCTTCGGGGCGGTTCGCACAGTACGGGCGAGCGGCGTACTGGCCACGGCGGGCGGACTGCTGATCGTCACGGCACAGCACCCGGCCATGGCGGTGGCGGGTTTCGCACTGATCGGGCTGGGCATCGCGGTGGTCGTACCGCTGGCCTTCGCGGCGGCGGGCCGCAGCGGCCCGGCGCCGAGCCAGGCCATCGCGGGCGTCGCGACGATCACGTACACCTCGGGCCTCATCGCCCCCTCCGCGATCGGCTCGATCGCCCAGGCCACCTCGCTGACCGGCTCGTTCGTGCTGGTCACGGTGCTGGCGCTGGGGCTGATAGCGGGCGCGGGCGTGCTCCGCGTACCGGAGCGCCGGGCGTCGGTCAGCTCGGCCACGTTCGATCTGAAGGGGTCGTGATGCGGGGCTGAAGTCGCGACCCGGCCCCGTCGGCGGTGGCCGGCGCTCAGCTCGCGTCCGGCAGCGCCTCCGGGCGGGCGAGCTTGCGGGCGATCGCGCGGGCCTCGTCGGTCCAGGGCGTGGGCCGCAGGGTCGCGGCGTCCACGCGAACCAGGATGCGGTGGCCCTGCGCGTACGTGGTGGCGCCGTCCGCCGAGCAGACCCGGAAGCCGTAGGTGAGGCTGGTCCGGCCCAGCTTCTCGACCCACAGGTGCGCGGCGTAGGTGCCGGGGCGGGTGATCGGCGCCTCGTAGGAGACGCGCATCTCCTTGATGACGTTGGCCATGTCGCCCGCGGTCGCCCAGTCGCCCGTGTAACCGAAGCCGTGGCCGTGCCAGTACTCGCCCCAGGCGCGCTCGACGAGCAGCGGGAAGCGCGAGTTGTGGAGCATCCCGAGCGCGTCGAGGTCGTCGAAGTGGACCGTCACGGGGACCAGCTCCCCGAAGGGCAGGGTCTCGGCGGTATACGGGGCGGGGGCGCTCACGGTCGTACTCCTGGTGGTGCGGTGCGGGCAAGTATGTATAGCGGCGGTGCAGATGTGTTCAAAAGTTGAACCATCCCATCGTAAGCATGTGCTTAGACTGCTGCCGCGCCGGGCCGAGTGACCGAGGCCATACGCTGCCCATCCACCCGTAGCCGGAGGAAGCGGACCCGGCCCCCACTAACATTGGCCGGTCGCCGCCGGTCGGTGACCTGATGATCACTTGACGAGAACGGGAGCATTCATGGGCCTCGGCGTGCGCTGGACCCTCCACGGAGACGGACGGACCCCGGCGCCGGGAGCCGTGGTTCGGCCCGATGAGCGGCTGAGCTGGCCGCGTACCGCGGGCCTCGGCGCGCAGCACGTGGTCGCGATGTTCGGGGCGAGTTTCGTGGCGCCGGTCCTCATGGGCCTGGACCCGAACCTCGCGATCATGATGTCCGGCGTCGCGACGATGATCTTCCTGCTGGCGACCCGCGGCCGGGTGCCCTCCTACTTGGGCTGCAGCCTCTCCTTCGTGGGCGTCGCGGCGGTCATCCGGGCCCAGGGCGGTACGAGTGCCACGGTGACCGGCGCGGTCCTCGTGGTCGGCGCGGCGCTCTTCGCCATCGGGCTCGCCGTGCAGAAGTTCGGCGCGCGGATCATCCACGCGGCGATGCCGCCGGTCGTCACCGGCGCCGTCGTCATGCTGATCGGCTTCAACCTCGCGCCGGTGACCGCGAGCACGTACTGGCCGCAGGACCAGTGGGTGGCGCTGCTGACCATGCTCTTCACCGGGCTGGCCGTGGTCTGTCTGCGCGGCTTCTGGTCGCGCATCGCGATCTTCCTGGGGCTGGTCTTCGGGTACCTCATCTCCTGGGTCTTCGACCTCGTCTTCGGGATGATCCACTCGCAGAACGCCGCCGGGAAGGTCACCGACCACTGGCGGCTGGACTTCTCGGCCGTCTCCCAGGCCGACTGGGTGGGCCTGCCGTCCTTCCACGGACCCAGCTTCCAGTGGTCCGCGATCCTGGTCGCGCTGCCGGTGGTGATCGCGCTGGTCGCGGAGAACGCCGGACACGTCAAGGCGGTCGGCGAGATGACCGGCGACCCGCTGGACGACAAGCTCGGCACCGCGATCTCCGCGGACGGCGCCGCCTCGGTACTCTCCACCGCGCTCGGCGGCCCGCCCAACACCACGTACTCCGAGAACATCGGCGTCATGGCGGCCACCCGCGTCTACTCGACCGCCGCCTACTGGGCCGCCGCCTGCTTCGCCCTCCTCTTCGGCCTGTGCCCGAAGTTCGGCGCGGTCGTCGCCGCGATCCCCGGCGGCGTCCTCGGCGGCATCACGGTCATCCTGTACGGCATGATCGGCCTGCTCGGCGCGCAGATCTGGGTCCACAACAAGGTGGACCTGCGGAACCCGCTGAACCTCGTCCCCGTGGCCGCGGGCGTCATCATCGGCGTCGGCGGCGTCAGCCTGAAGATCTCCGACAACTTCGAACTGGGCGGCATCGCCCTGGGCACGATCGTCGTCCTCTCCGGCTACCACGTACTGCGCGCACTGGCCCCGGCCCACCTGAAGACACAGGAACCGCTGCTGGACGAGGGGACTTCGGCTTACGACGAGGAGTCGGACGGAAAGTCGGGCGAGGGGAAGGGCGGGGGCGCGGCTTCGTAGCGCGTGCTGCCGGCTGGCGGGGTTGGCCGGCTGGGGGTTTGCCGGCGGCGCGGCGCACATACAGGCGCGCACCCCGGAGGCCCCCACCGGGGGGTTACCCCAGCGGGCAGGCGGCGAACCGGCCGCCGGCCGGGCAGCCCCTCGGCCGCACAGCCCGTCGGCCGCACAGCCCCTCGGCCGCGCAGTGGCATCAGCCCCGCAATGGCGTTAGCCCCGCAACGGCGTCAGCAGCATCTGGCCGACCAGGCCGACGCCCGCGTCCAGGCGTTGGGCGAACTCCTCCGCCACGTCCGGCAGTCCGCGTACGCTCCACAGGACCCGGGCCGCCGCCCACGCGCCGTCCCGGGCCGCCTCCAGGCTCCACGAGCCGGCCAGGTGGGTCAGCGGGTCGGCGATGTCCAGCAGGTCGGGGCCCGGCATCAGCCGCTCGCGCACCCGCTCCTCCAGGCCGGTCAGCACCCGCCCCACCCGGTCGAAGTCCGCCTCCAGCGCGGCCGGTTCGCACTCCAGGGCCCGGCAGGTGTCCACGAGGGCGAGCGCCAGATCGTGCCCGATGTGCGCGTTGATCCCGGCGAGCGCGAACTGCAGCGGCTTGACGCCGGGGTGGCAGCGGAGCTGGAACAGCGGGCGCCAGCAGGCCGGCGGCCGCAGCCCGGCCGTGCCGGCGTCCACCGCGCTCAAGTACCGCAGCGCGAACCGCACGTCCAGCTCGGCGGCCGCGGCCGCGTCCCGGAAGCCGCCCGCGCCGATCTGCCGCGCGACCTCCTCGGTGACCTGCAAGTACACCCGGTTGAACACCGCGACGCCGTCGCGCGGGGGCAGCTCCGCGTCCAGCGCGCGCATCCGCGTCACGATCTTCGCCACGCCTGCCGTCGCGTCTGCTGTCGCACCCGTCGGCTGCATCGTCGTCATGCGGTCAGGGTGGCAGGGCCGGGGGCCGGGCAGGTACGGCGCGGCGACGCGTGACCGGATCGGGCTAACGATCAGCGCGCGCCGGGGACGCGCGCCATTGCGCCCCCTGCGGCCGGAACTCCCGTGGCACCGGCGGGCGTTGATCGCTTGTACACCGCCGGCGAACGGATCCGAAGGAGCACAGACATGGCTGTCCGACTCGGGCTGGGCCTTCCGCAGATGCGGCAGTACGACCTCGGGCGCGACGTGCCGGACGTGGCGCGCGCCGCCGAGCAGACCGGTTACGAAAGCCTCTGGGTCTTCGAGCGTGTGCTCTTCCCCGAGCCCGCGACCCAGGGGTTGTACGGCATACCGGGCCTCCCCTGGCCCGATCAGTACCGCTCGGTGGCCGACCCGCTGGTGACGCTGACGCTGGCCGCCGGGGTGACGGAGCGGGCGCGGCTGGGCACGAGCGTGCTGGTCGCTCCGCTGCACGTGCCCTTCCAGCTCGCCCGCAGCCTCTCCTCGCTGGACGCGGCCAGTGGGGGCCGGGTGATCGCCGGCCTCGGCACGGGCTGGTCCCTGGACGAGTACGCGGCGGCCGCGGTGGCCCCGTTCGAGCGGCGCGGCAAGGTCCTGGACGAGCTACTGGACGTGTGCCGGGCCGTGTGGGGCCCGGATCCGGTGGCGTACGAGGGCGAGCTGACCACGATCGCGCCGTCCGAGGTCGGCCCCAAGCCGGCCCGGCCGATCCCGGTGCTGCTGCCCGCCACCGGCCCGCGGGCGCTGCGCCGCCTGGTGGACCGCGCGGACGGCTGGATGCCGGTGGGCATGGGCGCGGAAAAGCTGGCCGAGCAGTGGCGGCAGATACAGGACCTGGCCGGTGAGCGCGGCCGCACGGCCCCGTTCCAGAACGTCCTGCGGGTGAACGCGCAGCACACGTCCAAGCCGTACGAGGGCCAGGACCGCGCCCCCTTCCAGGGCAGCGTCGCGCAGATCGTCGAGGACCTCGCGGCGCACGCCGAGGTGGGGTTGGAGGAGATCCTGCTCGACCTGCAGGGCCGGACCCGGGACGCGGAGGAGCTGAAGGACCTGGCGGCGGAGGTGTACGAAGCGGCGCGCGCGGCCGGGATATGACGGCCGCGGTGGGGGAGCCCGCCGCAGCTCCCCCACCGGCGAGCCGCGGCTCCCCCGGCCGCCGCGGCTCCCCGGCCCGATGCCGCCGCTCCGGTCAGTCCTCCGGCAGTTCCACCGGGGCGATCTCGTCGTACAGGTCGCCCGGGCCCGGGTTGGTGGCGTCCGTGCCGCCGCCGAAGTGGTGCATCACGCCCCACACGGCGTTCAGCGCGGTCTGCACGGCGCCCTCGGCCCAGCCGGCGGTCCAGGAAATGTCGTCACCGGCGAGGAAGAGGCCACGCTTGTCCTCGGGAAGGAGGTCCTGCATGAAGTGCGTGAACAGCCGGCGCTGGTAGCGGTAGTGCCCCGGCAGGTTGGCCTTGAACGCGCCCATGAAGTACGGCTCGTTCTCCCAGGACACGGTCACGGGGTTGCCGATGATGTGCTTGCGGATGTCGACCTTCGGATAGATCTCCGAGAGCGACTTCAGCATGACCTCCATGCGCTCGTTGGCGTCCAGCGGCAGCCACTTCAGGCTGTCGTCGCACCAGGTGTAGGAGAGGCAGATGACGGCGGGCTCGTCGGGCCCGTTGTCGAGGAGGTAGGTGCCACGGGTCATCCGGTCCGTCAGCGTCATCGACATGACGTCCCGGCCGGTGTCCTCGTCCTTGTCCAGCCAGAACGGCCGGTCGACCGGCACGAAGAGCTTGGAGGACTCCATGTAGTGGGTACGCTCCATCGCCGTCCAGTGGTCGATGGGGAACAGCGCGTCGTCGCACTCGATCTTTGACAACAGCATCCAGGACTGCGCGGTGAAGACGGCCGCCTGGTAGGTACGGATGTCGCCGGAGGCGTCGGTGACGGTGATCCGGTTGCCGGCGGTGCGGTTCAGCCGGGTCACGGCCGGGCGCGGCGCGCCGTCGTGCAGCGCGGAGAGGGACGTGCCCCGGTCCCAGTGCACGATCTTCTCCGGCTCGCGCTCCCAGAGGCGCAGCGGGAGCTGCTGGCTGCCGCCGACGATGCCGCGGTGGTGGTCGTCCGCCTCGGTGTAGACGACGCGGAGGATCTCCAGGATGGAGTTGGGGAAGTCGGTGTCCCAGCCGCCGGTGCCGAAGCCGACCTGCCCGAAGATCTCCCGGTGCCGGAAGGACTTGAAGGCGCTGGAGTCGCAGAGGAAGCCGTAGAAGGTCTGGTTGTCGAGCTTCTCGACGAGCTTGGCCCAGATCTCCCGGATGCGCGGGACATCGCGCTCGCGGAGGGCCTGGTTCATGTCGGAGAAGTCGGCGCCCTCCTCCAGGCAGGCGTTCCACGCCTCGGCCACCTGGCGGTAGACGTCGGGCAGGTCGTCGACGGTCTCGGCGTAGTGCGACTCGCCCTTGAGGTCGACAACGGTGGAGGGCGTCTCGGGCGCGAGCGGGTTCGGGAACGGCTTGGTCGTAAGGCCCACCAGGTCGATGTAGTGCTGCAGCGCCGTGGAGGACGGCGGGAAGCGCATGGCGCCCATCTCGGCGGTGAGCGAGGAGTCGCAGCCCTCGAAGCCGACCGTGCGCAGCCGGCCGCCGATCCGGTCCGCCTCGTAGACGACGGGCTTGAGGCCCATCTTCATCAGCTCGTAGGCGGTAATGATGCCGGAGAGGCCGCCGCCGATGACCGCGACCTCGGTGCCGTGCTCGGTCGCGGGTATCTGGCCCAGGCCCGCCGGGTGGGCGAGGAAGTCGTCGTACGCGAAGGGGAAGTCCGGTCCGAACATGGTGATCGGCGGCTGCGCGTCGGTGTGCTGGACGGCGGTGGGCACCGTGGACGTCATGGGGGCGAGACTCCTTGCGAAGCAGTACAAAACGAGGGGAAAGCGGGCAGGCGGGACCGGGCCGGGCGCGGTCGGGGCGCGCGGCCGGGATGCGGTGGGGTCAGCTCAGCGAGCCGTAGAGGCCCGGGCGACGGTCGGCGAGGTAGGTGTTCGCCTCGCGGGAGGCCGCGAGGAGGCCGGGGTCGACGTCCCCGTACACCACTTCCTCGCCGCGTCCGGCGCGGGCCCGGACGACCCCGTCGGGCCCGGCCAGCGTGGAGAGTCCGACGAACTCGAACTCGCCCTCGGGGCCGGTCCGGTTCACGTACGCGACGTAGAGCTGGCTCTCGAAGGCCCGTACGGGGATCACCGACTCGGCGACGAACTGGTACGGATGCATCTGCGCGGTGGGCACGACCAGGAAGTCGGTGCCGGCCAGCGCATGGGCCCGTACGTTCTCCGGGAACTCCACGTCGTAGCAGATCAGCAGGCCGATGCGGACACCGTTCAGCTCGGCCTGGACGACGGGCGAGTCGCCGGGCGTGAACGACTCGCGTTCGAAGCAGCCGAAGAGGTGGGTCTTGCGGTAGTTCGCGAGCCGGGTGCCGTCCGGGCCGATGAGCTGGACGGCGTTGTAGATCGCCGTACCGTCGCGCTCGGGATAGGCGTAGGCGATGGCGATGCCGTGCTCGGCGGCGATCCGGGCCACCTCGTCGGCGCTGTCACCGTCGGCGGGCTCGGCCAGCCGGGGCACGTCCGCGCCGATCGCGTAGCCGGTCAGGAACATCTCCGAGGTCACCAGCAGCCCGGCACCGGCCGCCGCGGCGTCCGCGGCGACCCGCTCCAGCGCCTTGAGGTTGTACGCCACGTCGCCGGGCCGTCCCGAACTCTGGAGCAGGGCGGTGCGCAGCGAAGACATGGGACCCCTCGGTTGGTGCGTACGGTGCGTACGGGCTTTCGGAAGACGTAAAGACGGTACGGTCCGGGGCGCAAGTGGTACAAGGCTGCACCATTGCGCTTCACGTACCGATTCGTTGCGCCTTACGAGCCGCTCGCGGCGATTCGTTGCGCCCCTGCCGCGCACCGCGGCGCCGGGACCCAGGGGCAGCGCGTCAGACCGGGGAGCCGGAGGAGAAGCGCCGCAGGAGGGGCGAGAGGACGAGCACGGACTTGGTCCGTTCGACGAAGTGCTCGCCGGCGATGCGCTCCAGGACGCGCTCGAAATGGCGCATGTCCGAGGCGAAGACCTGCACGATGGCGTCCGCCTCACCGGTCACGGTGGAGGCGGACGCCACTTCGGGATAGCGCGCGAGGCCACGGTGGATGGCCTCGGGCGAGGTGTTGCGACGGCAGTAGAGCTCGACGAAGCCTTCGGTCTCCCAGCCGAGCGCCGCCGGGTCCACCCGTACGGTGAACCCGGTGATGGCGCCCTGCTCACGCAGCCGGTCCACCCGGCGTTTGACGGCCGGGGCCGAGAGCCCGACCTCCTGACCGATGTCGGCGTAGGAGCGGCGGGCGTCCTCAGCCAGGGCGTGGACGATGCGTTCGTCGAGGTCGTTCAGTCGCACAGGGGGTGGTTCACTTCTCTGCGGTGGCCAATCGGGAGCGGCGCATGCCGTAAGCGAAGTAGAACACGAGACCCGCCACCATCCAGACTCCGAAGACCGTCCACGTGACGGCGTCGAGGCTGCCCATCATCCAGATGCAGAGCAGGAAGCCGATCGCGGGGAAGAGCGGCGACAGCGGCGTGCGGAAGCTGCGCGGCATGTCCGGGCGGGTCTTGCGCAGCACGATGACCGCGATGTTGACCAGCGCGAACGCGAAGAGCGTGCCGATGCTGGTGGCGTCGGCCAGCTGGCCGAGCGGCACGGCGGCGGCGAGGATGCCGCAGAAGAGCGAGACGATGACGGTGTTGGCGCGGGGCGCGCCGGTCTTCGGGTGGACCTTGGAGAAGACCTTGGGCACCAGGCCGTCGCGGGACATCGCGAAGAGGATGCGGGTCTGGCCGTAGAGCACGGTCAGCACGACGGACGCGATGGCGACCACGGCACCGGCCGCGAGCAGGACGGCCCAGAAGCTCTGTCCGGTGACGTCCTTCATGATCCCGGCGAGCGCGGCCTCAGTGCCCTCGAACTGCTTCCAGGGCAGCGCGCCCACGGCGACCGCCGCGACCAGGCAGTACAGCGCGGTGACGATGACCAGCGAGAGCATGATGGCGCGGGGCAGGTCGCGCTGCGGGTTCTTGGCCTCCTCGCCGGCCGTGGAGGCGGCGTCGAAGCCGATGTAGGAGAAGAAGAGCGTGGCGCCGGCGGCGCTGACGCCCGCCATGCCGAGCGGCATGAAGGGGGCGTAGTTCCCGGCGCGGACGCCCATGAAGGCGACGCCGCAGAAGAGCAGCAGCGCGGCGATCTTCACCGCGACCATGATCGTGTTGGCCCGGGCGCTCTCCTTCGCGCCGCCCAGCAGGAAGGCCATCGAGAGCAGCACGACCAGCAGCGCGGGCAGGTTGAAGATGCCGCCGTCACCGGGCGGCGCGGCGATCGCGTCGGGGATGGTGAAGCCGAGCGTGCCGGACAGCAGCTCGTTGAGGTACTGCCCCCAGCCCACCGCGACCGCGGCCACGGACACGCCGTACTCCAGGATCAGGCACCAGCCGCAGATCCAGGCGACCAGCTCGCCCATGGTGGCGTACGCGTAGGAGTACGAGGAGCCGGAGACCGGGATGGTGCCGGCCAGCTCGGCGTAGGACAGCGCCGAGAAGAGCGCGGTGATGCCCGCGATGATGAACGAGATGACGACCGCGGGGCCCGCGTCCGGCACCGCCTCGCCCAGCACCACGAAAATGCCGGTGCCGAGGGTGGCACCGATGCTGATCATGGTCAGCTGCCACATGCCGAGGGAGCGGCGCAGTGTGCCGCCCTCGCCCTGGCCGCCTTCGGCCACCAGACGTTCGACGGGCTTGCGTCGCATCAGCGTGCCGAGCGGCCCGGAGGGGGACGGGGGCTGCTGCGGCTGGGACTCGCTGCCCTCTGCGGGAGGGGCTGCGCCGTTGTCCAACACTGGGGTGGCTCCTTTATCGCTGCCGGTCCGGCGGCGGTGACCGCGGCGGCCCGTACACGGGCAGCACAAGGCAACCCGCACGGGGACCCGCCGAGCGGACGGTCCCCGCCACTCCACGTAACTAACTTGCCTGACCTTAAGGCCCGCGCGTGACCTGCCGTAATGCGGGTTCTTTGCGCATACGCGCATGATCCTTGCGCACGAAGCGTTACGGCGGCCATTTGTTGCGCGCCCAGGGCGCGTTGGGGCCATGGATTCGAAGGGGAGACATTTCGACCGGACGGGCGAACGCGGCCGAAAGTAAGCGATCTCACGCGTCTCCGCGGGCCGGGAGGGAGCGCTCCGGCGCCCGGCGCCCTGCCTCTCCTGCGCCCGGAAACGCAGACGGGCCCGGCCCCGCACGCAGGACGTGCGGGGCCGGGCCCTCAGAAGCGCCGAGGCGCGTCGCCTACCAGCTGTTGTGCAGCGGCTTGCCCTCGGCGTAGCCGGCCGCGCTCTGCACGCCGACGACGGCCTTGTCGGCGAACTCCGCGAGGTTCGAGGCGCCCGCGTAGGTGCAGGAGGACCGCACGCCCGCAATGATCGAGTCGATCACGTCCTCGACGCCGGGGCGGGCCGGGTCGATGAACATCCGCGAGGTGGAGATGCCCTCCTCGAAGAGACCCTTGCGGGCCCGGTCGTACGCCGACTCCTCGCTCGTGCGGTTGCGCACCGCGCGCGCCGAGGCCATGCCGAAGCTCTCCTTGTAGGGCCGGCCCTCGGCGGTGTGCTGCAGGTCGCCGGGCGACTCGTACGTACCGGCGAACCACGAGCCGATCATGACGTTGGACGCGCCGGCGGCCAGCGCCATGGCGACATCGCGCGGGTGCCGCACGCCGCCGTCCGCCCAGACGTGCTTGCCGTACTTCTTGGCCTCGGCGGCGCACTCCAGGACCGCGGAGAACTGCGGGCGGCCCACGCCGGTCATCATGCGGGTGGTGCACATGGCGCCCGGTCCGACGCCGACCTTGATGATGTCCGCGCCGGCCTCGATGAGGTCGCGCACGCCGTCGGCGGCGACGATGTTGCCCGCCACGATCGGGACCTGCGGGTCCAGCGCCCGGACGGCCTTGACCGCGCTGATCATGGACTCCTGGTGGCCGTGCGCGGTGTCCACGACGAGCGTGTCCACGCCGGCGTCGAGGAGCTGCTTGGCCTTGCCCGCCACGTCACCGTTGATGCCGACGGCGGCGGCGATGCGCAGCTTGCCGTTCGCGTCGGTGGCCGGGGTGTAGAGCGTCGCGCGCAGCGCGCCCTTGCGGGTGAGGATGCCGACCAGCTGGCCGTCCTTGCCGACCGCGGGGGCGAGCTTGCGGTTGGCGGCGTCGAGCTGGTTGAACGCCTCGCGCGGGTCGATGTCGGCGTCCAGGACCAGCAGGTCCTTGGACATGACCTCGGCGACCTGGGTGAAGCGGTCCACGCCGGCCAGGTCGTGCTCGGTGACGACGCCGATGGGGCGGCCGCCCTCGACGACGATGCCCGCGCCGTGCGCCCGCTTGGGCAGCAGGGACAGCGCGTCGGCGACGGTCGCGATCGGCGACAGCACGATCGGGGTGTCGAGGACGAGGTGGCGCCGCTTGACCCAGCTGACGACCTCGGTGACGACGTCGATCGGGATGTCCTGGGGGATGACGACGAGACCGCCGCGACGGGCGACCGTCTCGGCCATCCGGCGTCCGGCGATCGCGGTCATGTTCGCCACGACCAGCGGGATGGTGGTGCCCGTGCCGTCCGGCGAGGAAAGGTCCACGCCCTGCCGGGAGCCGACCGCGGAGCGGTTCGGCACCATGAACACATCGTCGTACGTCAGGTCGTACGGCGGCTTCGAATCGTTCAGAAATCGCATGCTAACTCTCTCACCTGCGGTTTTGCTTGGGTAGCGGGCGGGGAGTCAGCACCGGTCCGACAGCGGATACAGATCGGCCAACAGCGGATCAGGCATCAAGCTCCTAGTACATCATCGCTGATCCGGTGCCGGAATGACGAGCTTCGGGGAGCCGATCCGGCAGGTTCTGTGGCATCACCCGAGCGGCGCCGCCGTCGGCTGTGTTTTCCCCTGAAATTGCGTCGGCCGAGGTAAACGCTGTGCATAGAGAGTTCTTCCGACGCCGGAGCCTCCCTTAACGTGCAGCGATGATCAGAAAAGCACTCCTCGCATCGGGTGTCGCCGGTGTGTGCCTCGCCTCCGTCGCCGCCGTAGCCGTCGCGGACGGCACGGACCGCCCCGCCACCCCCGCCCCGTCCTGGCAGAAGGTCGGCGACGGGATGACCGGCGGCGTCAGCGGCATGGTCGTCTCCAGGACCGACGGCGACCGCACCGACCTGCTCGTGGCCCGGGACAACAAGGAGCCCGGCCAGCCCCGGATCTCGTCCGTACGGCTGGCGCCCGGCCATGCGCCCGCCGTCCGGGACCTGAAGTGGGCCGGGAGCGAGGTGCCCAAGGACCTGGAGTCGCTGGACGCGGTGCCCGGGCGGCCCGGCGAGTACACCACCGTGAGCAGCGGGGACAGCGGAAAGTTCCGCCCGACGGTGTACGGCGTGAAGGTGAGCGGCGGTACGGCGATGGTCCGCTGGTCGGCGCCGCTGCCGGGCACCGAGAAGTACGCGGGCGACGACTCGCAGAACTACGAGGCGTTCGCCCTCCACCGGGACCGGGCCACGAAGAAGTACGTGGCGATCTGGGCCACCCGCGGCAGCAACGGCACCGCCTCCCAGGTCCGCACCGCCGCCTTCGACCCGTCCGCGGCCTCAGCGGACAAGGTCTTCGGGCAGGTCAGCGCCCCGGCGGCGTTCCGCGCGCCGTGGCCGGCGCAGGACGAGGTGCGGCACATCAGCGACCTGAAGATCGCGCCGGACGGAACCGTGGTGCTCTCCGCGGCCCAGGACCCGAACAAGAACTCCGGTCCGTTCAGCTCCGCGGTGTACGAGGCGGGCCGGCTCACGGTCGCCAAGGGACGCCCCGCCCTGAAGCTGAGCAAGCCGGAAGAGGTGAGCCGCTACACCACGGCGGACAACCGCAAGATCGAGGCGGTCGCCCTGCTCCCGGACGGCGACCACGCCCTGTGGGGCACCGACGACGAGGACTTCGGCGGCTCGGTCCTGTGCGACCGCCTGTAGTACGTCGATTCCCGTAGTACGCCGATTCGGCGGGGTCGGCGCACCGGCATCACGGCCGGCGCGCCGGCCCGTTCTCGTACGGTGTCCGGATGAATCAGCTCTCGATCAAGCACATACCCGCTGACCGTCTCGACGACCTCGAGCCCCTGTGGAAGGCGCTGCATCGGCACCATGTAGCCGTTGCCGGGCATCTGGAAGAGCTCTCGCCTTCGCTGTCCCCCGAAGCGTCGTGGCGGAATCGCCGGGCCAAGTACGAGACCTGGCTCGCTTCCCCGGACGCCTTCGCCCTGGCCGCCGAGGCCGAGGGCGAACTCGTCGGCTATGCCATGGCCCGCGTGGAGGAGCAGCAGCCGGGGTCCTGGGAGCGGGGAGCGAGGACCGGTGTCCTGGAAAGCCTTTCCGTACGGGCCGACCAGCGGGGCGGCGGGGTCGGGACGCGCCTGTTCGAGGCGGTCCGTGCCGAGTTCGTGCACCGGGGAGCGCGGGAGTTCCAGCTCGCTGTCATCGCCAGCAACGCGGACGCCATCCGCTTCTACACCCGGCAGGGACTCCTGCCGTACGTGACGACACTGGTGGGCCGCAGCTAGGACACGTCTGGTCCGGGTGTGCCGAGGGGACTATGAACTGGCGATCTCTTGCCGGAGTTGTTGGGTGAAGCGGCGGAGGAGGGCCAGCGTCTCGTGGTGCTCGGCCCGGCGGTCGTCCCTGCCTTCGCTGGGCCGGGCTTTCCAGACCCGGCGGGCCAGCGCATTGGCGAGGTCGACGGTGTCGTCGTCGCACAGGAGAAAGAGGGCGGAGCGTGCTTCCTGCATCCGGCCCGCCAGCTCGTTGGCGCCGGGGCCGTCGTCACTCAGCTGTGCGTCCCGGAGGTAGTCGATCAGCTGGGTGACGGCAGTGTTGAAGGCGACCCCGGCTTTGAGCTTCTGTTCGCGGAGCCACATGCGGTCCTGCCGGCGCGCGGTGAACCACGCACCGAACACGGCCCCTATGAGGCCCAGGCCGGCACCGATGGCCACGGTCAGGACGTTTTCCACGGTTTCGGCTCCCCCCGGCGCACGGACAACGCCAGGCTACAGAAGCCTCATTGACTCCGGTCCGACGCGTTACGCGTACGAAACGGGGCCTCGGCAGAATCCTGGGCATGAAGATCGAACAGGTGGCCTGGGACGACCCGGATGCCGCCGTCCTGCGGGCGCAGCAGCGGAGCGAGATCGCCGAGATCTACGGGACCCCGGACAGTGAGCCCGGGGTCCCGCCCTCGGCGGCGGACATCACGGCGTTCTTCGTGGCGTACGAGGACGACGGCATACCGGTGGGCTGCGGCGGGCTGCGCGACCTCGGCGACGGGACCGGCGAGGTCAAGCGGATGTACGTACTGCCGGACCGGCGCGGCTCGGGTGCCGCGGCCGCCGTGCTGGGTGCGCTGGAGGAGTGGGCGCGCGGCCGGGGCTGGACGCGCCTCCGGCTGGAGACGGGCGACCGGCAGCACGCCGCGGTCCGCTTCTATACGCGCTCGGGGTACGTCCGCATCCCCAACTTCGGGGCGTACGCGGGCGTCGAGGATTCCTGGTGCTTCGAGCGGGTGCTGTAGGCGGCCGCTTTCAGCTGTGGACAGCCGCTTTCATCGGCGGGCCCCTACGGCGAGCTTCTACGTGCGGGCCCGCGCCGCGGCTTCTACGTACGGGCCCGCGCCGTGCCGCCCGCGTCGCGGGTCAGCAGTACGGCCAGTCCGGTGTCCGTGTCGCGCCAGTGCGCCACCGCGTCGGCGAGGACCGACTCGGCCACCCGCCACTCCTCCGGCTCCGCCGCGGCGTAGCCCTGCCAGGCCCGTACGACCAGGAGCCGGCCGCCGTGCTCCGCCGGCCACCAGGAGAGATCGCCGAGGCAGTCGGCGAGCGCGTCCCAGTTCCGCCCGAACCACGAAGGCAACCGCAGCGCCGCCGCGGCCCGCGTCATGAACTCGGCCTTGTCCGCGACCCCTTCGAGGTCGAGCACGGTGCCCTGCCAGCCCGCGGTCAGCGCGGCGTCCAGTGCCTCCTGGACGGGCCGGCCCGCGGGCCAGGACAGCACGCCGGGCGGCGTCCGCCCGTCGAGGACCGCGGCCAGCGGCCTGGGCACGCCGTCCGGCGCGGGGCCGGGGGCGGCGGCACGCCGGCCGGCACCCGCCTGGCCGGGGACTCCGGGGGAATCTGGCATGCCGCGATGCTGTCACAGCCCCGGCCGCCGCGCCGGACGAACGGCGTCCGTACGGCGCACTGCGGTGCGGGCGGGGTCAGGAATCCGGGTCCGCGCGGTCCAGCGCCGGGCGCGGGCCCGGAGCGGACTCCAGGAGGAGGTGATCGGCCGCAGCGGTGTCCGTGACCAGGCTCGTGACCAGGCCGGACTTCAGTACGGCGCCGATCGCGGCGGCCTTGCGGTGGCCGCCCGCGATGGCGACCACCTCGGGGATGCGGCGCAGCCGGTCGGCCTCGACCGTGATGCAGCGCTCCCCCAGGTCCCGGCCGATGCGCCGGCCCTCGGCGTCGAAGAGGTGCGCGGACATCTCCGCGGTGGCGCCGAGCGAGGCGTAGTGCTCGCGCTCGTCCTCCGAGAGCATGTCGTACACCGTCGAGATGCCCGGCGCCCAGGAGCCGATGGACACGCACGCGACGGTGACCTTGTCGAAGTAATCAAACGCCCGCGCGATACCCGTCTGGCCCCGCAGCGCCGCCGCTGTGGCCGAATCCGGCAGCAGCATCGGCGCGTAAATGGGGTGCGCCTCGCCGCCGGAGACGTCGGCGGCGCGGCGGACCGCCTCCACCGAGCCGCTGTCGGCGGTCCCCGCGTCGTACACACCGGTCAGCTGGACCACTGTGCACGGGGGCAGCCGGTGCAGGGCCGACGCCATGTGGATCGTCGAGCGGCCCCAGGCGATGCCGAGCACGTCGCCCTCGGCGACCAGCTCGCCGAGCAGGTCGGCGGCGACATCGCCGAGGTTCTCCGGATCCGGCGCGTCGTCGGAGTCGGCGGCCGACTCCACCACGACGGCGTGCCGCAGGCCGTACCGGGCCCGCAGCGCGTCCGAGCGCTCGGCGTCCAGCTCGGCGGGGACGCGGATCTCGATGCGTACGAGGTCACGCTCCAGTGCCGTCTCCAGCACCCGCGCGACCTTGAAGCGGCTGACGCCGAACTCCTCGGCGATCTGGATCTTGGATTTGCCCTCGAGATAGAACCGCCGGGCCATGGCCGCAGCCTGCACCAGCTCGGCGGGGCCCATCCCGGAATGTGGGCGGCTGGCAACCACGAAAATCTCCCCTACTGCGCACCTGATCGACTCTGCGCTCATCCTTCCAGAAACCCGAGGTCGCCGTGGGCCATGACCCTTCGGCCCGCGATGAACGCTGCGTGGCCACGAGGTCAATCCTCGCTGCCCCGGGTGGTGGCCGCGCCTTGGCGCGACCCAGCCGCGCCTGCACGCGACCCCGGCCGCACACTCGCACGACCCGGCCGCGC
The DNA here is from genome assembly GCF_040655775.1 of Streptomyces sp. NPDC050315. Classification (NCBI taxonomy): domain Bacteria; kingdom Bacillati; phylum Actinomycetota; class Actinomycetes; order Kitasatosporales; family Streptomycetaceae; genus Streptomyces; species Streptomyces sp. NPDC050315. The sequence goes on along the minus strand of NZ_JBFAKN010000005.1, from coordinate 436,039 downwards.
GCCCGCGCGGCCCGGCCGCGTCAGTGCGCGCAGCCCCAGCCGGCCGCCGCGGTCGCGGCGTCGGCCTTGTCCCGCAGCGACCGCACGGCCTTCGCCGGGTCCTCGGCGCCGTACACCGCGGAGCCCGCGACGAAGACGTCGGCGCCCGCCTCGGCGCAGCGCTCGATCGTCTTGTCGGACACCCCGCCGTCCACCTGCAGCCACATCTCCAGACCGTGCTTGGCGATCAGCGCGCGGGTGCGGCGGATCTTCGGAAGCATGATGTCCAGGAACGCCTGCCCGCCGAAGCCCGGCTCAACCGTCATGATCAGCAGCATGTCCAGCTCGGGGAGCAGGTCCTCGTACTGCTCGATGGGCGTGGCGGGCTTCAGCGCCATCGAGGCCCGCGCGCCCTTGGCCCGGATCTCCCGCGCGAGGCGGACCGGCGCGGCCGCGGCCTCCGCGTGGAAGGTGACGGAACCCGCACCGGCCTCGACGTACTGCGGCGCCCAGCGGTCCGGGTCCTCGATCATCAGGTGGCAGTCGAGGGGCGTGTCCGTCGCCTTGCGCAGCGACTCCACCACGGGGACGCCGAGCGTCAGATTGGGCACGAAATGGTTGTCCATGACGTCGACATGGAGCCAGTCCGCGCCCTCGACGGCCTTCGCCTCCTCGGCGAGCCGGGCGAAGTCGGCGGACAGAATGCTGGGGTTGATCAAGGCCATGACACCAGTATGTCGTGAGCGCGCCGACATCCATAAGCGGGTCACGCCACACCCTCTTGTACGGCGGCGCGACCGCGCACCGCGCCCAGCAGTCGATCACGCTGCCCGGGGTCCGCGGCCAGCGAGACGCCCGTCCAGGCCATGGCGACGGCGCCGTCCAGGACCGCCCGGTCGGCGCCCTCGGAGGTGCCGGCGGCGGCGAACTCCTCCGTGTGCTGGCGGGCGCCGCCGGTGTCGTAGCCGATCATCGGGTGGATCGTGGGCAGCAGGTGGGAGACGTTGCCCATGTCGGTGGAGCCGGCGCGCTCCGGCGCGCGCCCGACGGTACGCCCGAGGGCCTCGGCGGCACCCGCGTACAGCTCGGCGACGGCGGTGTCCTGGCGCAGATCGGCGAAGTCGTGCCCGTGCGGCTCCATGCGCAGTTCCGTACCGGTCGCCAGCGCGCCCGCCTCGAAGCAGGCCCGTACCCGCTCCTGGAGCGCGCGCAGCGACTCCATCGTGGGCGAGCGCACTTCGTACCGGGCGGCGGTCCTGGCCGGAATGACGTTCGCGGCCTGGCCGCCGTCCGTGATGATGCCGTGCACGACGCTCTCCGGGGGCAGCTGCTGGCGCAGCAGGCCGAGCGCGGTCTGGGCCACGGTGAGCGCGTCCAGGGCGTTGCGGCCCTCCCAGGGAGCGGCGGCGGCGTGCGCCGAGCGGCCGGTGTAGGTGAGGTTCCAGGAGCCGATGGCGAGGGAGCCGTTGCCCACGGTGTCGGCGTCGTTCGCGTGCACCATCATCGCGACGGCCACGTCGTCGAAGAGCCCGTCCTCGATCACGTACACCTTGCCGCCGCCGTCCTCCTCCGCCGGGGTGCCGAGCAACTTGACGGTGATGCCGAGGTCGTCGGCGACCTCACCGAGCGCGAGGGCCGCGCCGAGCGCCGCCGCGCCGTTGACGTTGTGGCCGCAGGCGTGACCGATGCCGGGCAGCGCGTCGTACTCCGCGCACACCCCGATGACCAGGTCACCGCTGCCGCGCACGGCAGTGAAGGCGGTGTCCAGCCCGGCCACGCCGCGTTCCACGCTGAACCCGGCCCGCTCAGCGAGCCCGGCCAGCGCGGCGGCCGACCGGTGTTCCTCGAAAGACAGTTCGGGGTCGGCGTGCAGCCGGTGGCTGAGGCCGAGCAGCTCCTCGCGCCAGGACTCGGCGGCGTCGCGCGCGGTGCGGTGGTGGGCGGTGAGCTTCACTGATGCGCTCCTTCGGGGACGGCGGCGTACGAGGCGGCGGGCGCGGCGGGGCGCAGCTTCAGGACGGCCAGCGCGGCGGCCAGCCCGGCGGCGGCGCACAGTGCCCAGCCGGTGGTGTAGCCGCCGAGGGCGACATGGCCGGCCGGGCCGGTGTGCGCCGCGAGCGCCGCGCCGAGCACGGCGGAGCCGACGGCCGCGCCGAGCGACAGCACCAGTTCGTTGACGCCGGCGGCGGTGGCGGTCTCCTCGGGGGCGACCGCCTCGACGGTCAGCGTGCGGGTGACGGACTCGAAGAGGCCCAGCGCGACACCGATGAACAGGGAGGCGATCAGGTAGTGGGTCAGTGCGGTGTGGAGGGCGACGAGCAGGCCGAAACCGACGGCCGCGGTGACACCGGCCGCCGCCACGGTGGCCCGCTCCCCCAGCCGTCGCAGCAGCACCGGGCTGAGCGCCGAGGCGGCGACGCTGGCCACGGTCATCGGGAGCAGCGCCCAGCCGATGGCGGTGGCGTTCAGGCCGATGCCGTAGCCCACGGTGGCCGGCGCGGCACCCAGGAAGGTGGCGTTGAAGGCGATCGACCCGATGGTCACCGCCGCGACGCAGAAGGTCACCACGCTCAGCACGGCCACCCGCGGATTGCGGAACATCCGTACGTCCACCAGCGGCTGCGCCACCCGCAGCTCCAGCCCCCACCAGCCGGCCAGCGCGGCCGCACCCACCAGCCCGCAGCCGACGGTCGCGGCCGACGCCCAGCCCCAGGTGGCGCCCTGCGCGAGGGCGAGCACCACACCGACCAGCCCGACGGTGAGCAGGACGAAGCCCGGTACGTCGAACCGCCGCGCCTCGGGGGCCGGCGTCGCACCGTCCGGCAGCAGCCACCCCGCGACCAGCCCCAGTACACCGGCGCCCACGCCGATCCACAGGCCGAGCCGGGCGTCGCGCGCACCGACCGCACCGGCGACGATGCCGGCGCAGCCGACGGCCAGCAGCAGCGCCCCCACCAGGACGCCGATGCCGCGCCGGGAGGCCGCCTCGCCCTGCTGGTGGCGGAGGATGCCGATCATCAGCGGCATGAAGCCGACGACGCCACCCTGCAGCGCCGCGCCGAGGGTCAGGAACGGCAGCGTGGGCCACAGCGCCATCACCAGCGAGCCGAGCACGACCATGACGATCGAGGCACGCAGCAGCCGCCGGTAGCCGAAGCCGTCGCCGAGCCGGGAGAGGACCGGCGTGAGCACGGCACAGCTGGCCATCTGCACCACGATGATCCAGTTCTGCTGTGCGGTGCCGAAACCGGCCTGCGTACCCAGCCCGGGCAGGATCGGCGGCAGGTACTGCTGGGTGGCGCCGCTGGCGACCTCGACGAGGGCCATCGAGGCGAGCATGGCGCGGGGGCCGAGCGGACGCACGGGTCTTGTTGTTCTGTTCATGACAGAGACCTCGGTTCAGAAGGCGGCGGTACGCGCATCAGGGCAGGCCGGAGCGGCGCCCGGAGGCGTACCGAAGAAAGAAGTAAAGGAGGATTCAGGAATCGGTGCCGGGCTTCGGCAGCCGCGGCACGGCCCCGGACAGCGCCAGGTCGACCATGGCCTCGGCCTGGGAGGCGAGCAGCGCGTCCGAACGGACCTCGGTACGGAACATCACCGTGCCCGACCACATGTCGATCAGCAGGTCCACGTCGATGTCCGCCGGCAGATCGCCGCGGGCCACCCCGCGCTGGACCGCCGCGCGCGCGAACTGCCGCCGCGGGCCCAGTACTTCAGTACGGAAGCGGTGCAGTACGACCGGGTCGCCGATGGTCGCCCACAGGGAGGACAGCAGCCTGCCGCGGCTCTCCCCCACGTCCCGCACGATCTGCGCGAAGAGCTCCCGCATCTCGGCGCGGGTGTCCCCGAGGTCGGGGATGTGGTCGACCTCGGCGTTACGGATGAGCAGCTCGCCGACGAGCGCGGACTTGTTGGCCCAGCGGTTGTAGACCGTCTTACGGGTGACGCCGGCCCGGGCCGCGACCTTCTCGATCGTCAGCTCCAGATAGCCGAGCTCCGCCAGGAGCCCGGCCGCGGCGTCCAGGACCTTGCCGTCCAGCTCGGGGTCTTTGGGACGGCCGCCGCGGGCTGCTTCGGTCTTCGGGGTACGACGCGAACTCATGGTGCACTCCGCAGCGGCAAGGGGAGAGAGGCCGGCGGATCCCCGCCGACGGCCAACAACGTACGACGGCCCACCCACCCGGTCAATACTTCAACGGAAACACTCTGTTCCCGATCACCAATCTCTCCCTGCCCCGCAAGGCCAGGCACCTCTCCGAGTTAGAACCCAGAGCGTTCCCTAACCCGGAACGCACCGCCTTCTCACGCCGTGCGACGCAGCAGCGCCAGGTACATCGCATCCGTACCGTGCAGATGCGGCCACAGCTGGACGTCCGGGCCGTCGCCGAGGGCGGGCACTCCGGGCATCAGCGGCCGGGCGTCGATGAACTCGGCATCCACGCCCTGCTCCTTCAGTACGTCGTCGACGACGGCGCGGGTCTCCGCCGGATGCGGCGAGCAGGTCGCGTACCCGACGACCCCGCCGACCCGTACGGCCCGCAGCGCCTGCCGCAGCAGATCGCGCTGGAGCGGCGCGAAGCCGTCCAGGCCCTCGGGGCGGCGGCGCCAGCGCGCCTCCGGGCGGCGGCGCAGCGCGCCCAGCCCCGTACAGGGCACATCCACCAGGACCCGGTCGAAGGAGCCGGGCCGCCAGACCGGACGCGTACCGTCCGCGGCCACCACCTCGTACGGCCCCGGGTTGCCCGCCAGCGCCCGCGCGACCAGCCGCGCGCGGTGCGGCTGCTTCTCCGCGGCGAGCAGCGCGGCACCGCGCTCCGCCGCCAGCGCACCCAGCAGCGCCGCCTTGCCGCCGGGCCCCGCGCAGGCATCCAGCCAGCGCGCGTCGGACCCGTCCACCGGCGCATTGGCCAAGGCGACGGCCACCAGCTGGCTGCCCTCGTCCTGCACACCCGCACGGCCCTCCCGTACGGCGTCCAGCGCGCCCGGCTCGCCGCCTTCGGTGAGCCGTACCGCGTACGGCGACCAGCGCCCCGGCAGCCCGTTCTCCTCGCCGACCGCATCGAGCAGCTCCTCGGGGGTGGACCGGCCGGGCCGGGCGACCAGTGTCACCTCGGGCCGCTCGTTGTCCGCCTCCAGCAGGTCCTCGATCCCGGCCCGGCCGCCGCCCAGCGCGTCCCACAGCGCCGAGACGACCCACCGCGGATGCGAGTGCACGACCCCGAGGTGGTCCTCCGGGTCCTCGTCGTACGGCGGCGCGACCCGCTCCAGCCACCCGTCCAGATCATCCGCCGCGATCTTCCGCAGCACGGCGTTGACGAACTTCGCCCGCCCGTCACCGAGCACCACCCGCGCCAGCTCCACACTCGCGCTGACCGCGGCGTGCGTGGGAATCCGCGTACCGAGCAACTGGTGCGCGCCCAGGCTCAGCACGTCCAGCACGGGCGGGTCGACCTCCCGCAGTGGCCGGTCCACACACGCCGCGATGATCTCGTCGTACGTGCCCTGCCGGCGCAGCGTCCCGTAGACCAGCTCGGTCGCCAGCGCGGCGTCACGCGCGTCGAAGTTCCCGGCCTCGCGCGCCTTGCGCAGCAGCGGCGGCAGGACGAGGTTCGCGTACGCGTCCCGCTCGTCGACCGCACGCAGGGCCTCGAACGCGAGGATGCGTACGGGGTCCTTCTTCGGCCTCCGATGGGGCTTGCTGCCGGGACGACGACGAGGCTGGTCGCTCACGAGAAAGGTGCTCCGCTGCTGACGAGGACGAATCCCACCCAGCCTACCGTCGCAGCAGATCCCCCCAGCCGCCCTGGATCATGGTCTGGAACGCCCAAGCGCCGTCCCGTTTCACCAGCACATCGGCATACCGCACCGCCTGCGACCGCCCGCCGACGGTGAACACGGCGTCCGTGAAGACCACGGCGAGCGACGCGCTCAGAAAATGCGGCGTCCGCGTCGACTCGAACGACACGTCTTCCTCACCCCCCATGACCTCCCTCATCGTCCGCATGAACTCCGCCCGGCTCCACTGCCCGGCCCAGCCGTTGCCCTTCGAGTCATCACTGACGAGGTTCAGCGGGAAGACGGCCATGTCCGCCATCCGCTCGACATCCACCTCCGCACTCAACGCGTCGTACCGCGCGAACCACTCCTCGATCTCCCGCAGGTCCTGCTCCGTAGGCACGTACGCCCCCGCCTCGGGCACCACGAACTCCGTCATACCGCTCCCCCTCTAATCAAACTTGACTACCTACCGGCAGGGTAATACCCGCCCCTCCACTCATCAAACTTGATTAATCGCCCTCCGCGGCCTTCCTCAGCCGTCCAGGCGCTCCCCGGCCTCGATTCGCACGCCGCGCGCCCAGTCCGCCGCGGCCATCGGCTTCTTGCCCTGCGGCTGCACCCACTGCAGCTGTACGGGGTGGCTGCCGGTCCCCACGAACACGGCCTTCTTGGTGGCCGCGATCTCGCCGGGCGCCAGCTCCAGGTCCGTACGGTCGGGTACCAGCGCCACCGACATCACCTTCAGCCGCTCGCCCCGGAAGAGCGTCCAGGCGCCGGGCGCGGGGGCGCAGCCGCGGACCACCCGGTCCACCCGCAGCGCGGGCGCCGACCAGTCGATCTTCGCGTCCTCGACCTCGATCTTCGGCGCGAGCGTGATGCCCTCGGCCGGCTGCGGCACCGCCTGCAGCGTGCCGTCCTCGATACCGTCCATGGTCGCGGCCAGCAGCCCGGCCCCCGCGAACGCCAGCCGGGTCAGCAGATCACCGCTGGTGTCCGTCGCCCGGACCTCCTCGGTCAGCACGCCGTAGACCGGTCCCGAGTCCAGCCCCTCCTCGATCCGGAACGTCGACGCACCGGTCACCTCGTCACCCGCGAGCACCGCGTGCTGCACGGGCGCCGCGCCACGCCACGCGGGCAACAGCGAAAAGTGCAGGTTCACCCACCCGTGCGCGGGAATCTCCAGCGCCGACTTCGGGAGCAGCGCGCCGTACGCCACGACCGGGCAGCAGTCGGGCGCGATCTCGCGCAGCCGGGCCTGGAAGTCCTCGTCGCGCGGCCGGGCCGGCTTGAGCACCTCGATGCCGGCCTCCTCGGCGCGCTGCGCGACCGGGCTGGCGACGAGCCGGCGGCCGCGCCCGGCCGGGGCGTCCGGCCTGGTCACGACGGCCACCACCTCGTGCCGGTCCGACGCGATCAGGGCGTCCAGGGCGGGCAGGGCGACCTCGGGGGTACCGGCGAAGACGAGCCTCATGGGTGGCGTACTACCTCTCAGCGCTGCGGAAAGACACACCAGTCTATGGGGCGTCAGAAGCAGGGGCGTACGGGTCACCGCACGCCCCAGCTGAAAGCTCGTACGCCCCCATACCGTGACCCCACCCGGCGCTGTCGCGTTGGTCAAACGACATTGACCACACCGGACCGCTGACCCGGTCCACGAAATCCGTCTTCTTCCGCTTCAACGCCGGTTCGAGAGGCTTGTTCATGGCCGACCACGCAACCCACGACGCCCAGGCACGCGCCAGTCTTCATCTACTGGTGCGGGACATCGAGCGGGTCCGCCGGCAGGTGGACGCACTGCGCACGCTCACCGCACAGCTCGGCAACGTCTACCGTCCGCGGCGCACCGGCCCGTCCACGGGCTTCGTCGTGTACGGGCGCGCCCCGGCACCCACGGTGCGCCTCGCCCAGGAGCTGCGGGACAGCGTCGAAACGCTCGTCACGGCCGCGGTCGACTTCGACCGTTCGCTCGGCTTCTCGTGGGACGCGGTCGGCTCGGCCCTCGGCGTCACCAAGCAGGCGGTCCACCGCCGCTACGGCGCCCGCCGCGCCACCCCCCAGCCCCCGGCCGACGCCCAGGACACCCCCCGCACGCCCGACCCCGCAGCTGCCCGCGCCGTCTCCGTGGCCCCCGCCATCCCGCCGGCGTCCGTCCCCGCCGCCCGCACCATGCCGACCCAGCCCGCCCAGGACCGCCCCAACGCCTTCCCGGGCCCGCGCAACGGCTGACCCTCCGCAGCCCCGCCGACAGGCTACGGACACCAGCCCCCACCCATCCCTTCCCTCCCCCACTACGGGAGGGGGCGGGCCGCAGCGGGTGGGTGTTCGGACGTAAAGCGAAGCAGTCCGAACACCCACCCGCGGAGGTCCGTCACCGCGCCGAAACGCACCCAGCCCGTCCGGCGTTTGAGGACACCGTCGACGGGGCGCACCCCGACGAAACCGCACCGCTGGGGCACCAGCGCAACAGAACCGGCTATCCCAGATCCAGCGGATCGACCCGCACTCGAACCGCGTCCCCCTCCCGCCGCACCATCCGAGCCGCCCAAGCCGCTTTCAAAGCCGAGGCCATCGCCGCCCCCTCCCCCGGCCGCACCCGGACAAGCACCCGCTCCCACGCCTCGCCCACCGGCGGCTCCCCAGCCCGCCGCGGGCGCCCCCCGGAGGGGGCCGGTACCGGTACCGGCCCCAACACCTCGGCCGACGCCGGCAAATCCGCCCCCCGCACCAGCTCGGCCACATCCTCCGGCCGCCCCGCCACAGACGCCATCCGCGACACCGGCGGAAACCCGAGCTCCGCCCGCTCCGCGAGCTCCCGCACCGCATGCCCCACGGGATCCCACCGCACCAGCGCCTGCACAGGCCGCAGCGTAGGCTCCCCCGTCACCACCACGACGCCCCCGGCTTCCGCACCGCGCACCAGCGCCCCCGCACCCAGCCAGCGCCGCAACGCCTCCTCCCCGGCCCGCAGATCGGGCCGATTCAACAGCGCCCACCCGTCCAGCAGCAGCGCGGCGGCATAGCCACCCGCCGCGACCGGCTCCGCGCCGGGCGTGGAGACAACGATCGCCGGCCGGTCCGGCACCGTGTCCAGCACATGGTCCCGCCCGGACGTCCGCACCGGTACTCCCGGAAACGCCCGCCCCAGCTCCTCCGCCGTCCGCCGCGCCCCCACGACCTGCGCCCGCAGCCGCCCGTGCCCGCACTCCGTACAGTGCCAGTCCGGCGCGGCCGTACCGCACCACCCGCAGCACAGCGCGCTGTCCTGGTCCGGCGCCTCCAGCGGCCCCGCGCAGTGCCGGCAGCGCGCGGGCTCGCGGCACCGCGCGCAGGCCAGCCGCGGTACGTATCCGCGCCGGGGCACCTGGACCAGTACCGGACCGCGGGCCAGCCCGGCGCGCGCGGTCTGCCAGGCGAGCGACGGCAGCCGCGCCGCGCGCGCCGCCTCGTCGCGCGCCGTCTCCGCGTCCCCGATCGTGCGGACCAGCGGCGCCGCCGCGCGCACCTGGTCGCGCCCGGCCTCCAGGGAACGCGCCCAGCCGTTCTCCACGAGCTGCGCGGCCTCGACCGTGCGCCCGAGATCACCGATCAGGCACGCCGCCTTCTCGTGCACCGCACGCAGCAGCAGTACGTCCCGCGCGTGCGGATACGGCGCATTGGTGTCGCTGTGGCTGGAATTCCCGTCGTCCCACACCGCCACCAGCCCCAGATCGGCCACCGGCGCATACATCGCCGCGCGCGTCCCCACGACCGCGCGCACCGCGCCCCGGCGTATCGCCAGCCAGCGGCGGTACCGCTCCTCGGGGCCGGAGTCCGCCGTCAGCAGCGTGTGCGTCCCGCGGCCCACCAGCTCGGTCAGCGCGGCGTCCACCCGGGCCGCCGACCGCCCGTCGGGCAGCACGACCAGCGCGCCGCGGCCGGAAGCCAGCGTCGCCGCCGCCGCGGCGGCCAGCTCCCAGGGCCAGTGCGGCCCCGGCAGCGCGGTCCACACGGCACGCGGCGAGCCGCCGCCCGCCAGCGCCTCGATGAACCCGGGCCCGTCCGGATACCGCTCCCAGCTGGCGAGGGCGGGCACCGCGGGCGGGGGCGGCGGCGCCGGGAAGCGCTCCGCCTCGGCCTTGGCGTGCCGCGGCGGGATGGCCAGCTGCAGTACATCGGCGAGCGAGCCCGCATACCGGTCGGCCACCGCGCGGCACAGCGCCAGCAGCGGCGGGCTGAGGACCGGCTCCGGGGAGACGACCTGGGCGAGGGCCGCCAGCGGGCCTCGGTAGTCGGACTCGGCGATGCGCTCGACGATGTACCCGTCGAGCAGGCCGCCGCCCTCGCGCCGGCCCTCCCGCACCTTGCTCGTCCCCGCGCCGAACCGCACCCGGACCCGGACGCCGGGCTGCGCCTCCTCGTCCATCGCGGCGGGCACCGCATAGTCCCAGAGCTTGTCCAGATGCACCGGGCCCTTGTCCACCAGGACCCGGGCCACCGGCCGGTCCTTGGCCAGCTCGGCGCCGCGCCAGGTCCGCGGCCTGGCCTTCGGCGCCTTCTTCTTGGCCTCCCGCACGGTCTCCCGGATCAGGGCCAGCTGCTCCCCCTGCTCCCCGGCCCCCGCCCCGTTCTCGCTGCTCACACCCTCAGTCTTAGCAGACGGCACTGACAACGCCCGGCCGAGCGGTGGCCTGTCCGAGCAGTAGGCCACCTCGACAGACACGGGCGTGTCCGCTTCGCTGCCGAACAGGAAAGCTGAACAGGAAACGGGAAACCCACCGATTCGCCTTGTTCCGCTCCGCCGCCCTGCCGCACGCTGATTCGCGAGCACGCCGGCTGCTGGGCGGACGGTCATGGAGGTTGAAGATGCCGCAGCAGCCGCACGCGTTCGGCCGGGAACTCCGCCGAAGGCGGTTGGCCGCCAATATCTCGCTGGAGCAATTGGGCGCGCTCGTCCACTACAGCAAAGGGCAGCTGAGCAAGGTTGAACGGGGCCTCAAGCCGGCCACCTCCACGCTCGCCCGCCTGTGCGACGAGCAACTGAAGGCCGACGGTGCACTGGCCGCCCTGGCCCCGGCGGAAACGGCGGAAGTCGGCAGCACGCATTCCCTTCATGACGGTGAGGTGTGGTTGATGCAATTGGGACAGGATGGGGCGAATACGTTCCATACCGTGAACAGACGGAGCCTGCTCAGCGCCGGAGCGGCTTCCCTGCTGAGCTTCAGCTCCGTGAACGTGAACATTTCCGTGGACACCGGTGCAGCCACTCTCGTGGACGCTTCACGGTCTCTGTTCCGTGAATTCCGCCGCATGGGACAGACGACAGCGCCTGGCACGTTATTGCCCTCGCTGATCGCTCAGACGCACAGCCTGCGGCAGATGGCGGCACACAACGGCTCCCGTACGCGACGCGACCTGCTCGTCCTGGCTTCTCGCTACGCGGAGTACGCGGGTTGGATGGCCCAGGAATCGGGGAACGACGAGGCCGCCTTGTGGTGGACCAAGCAGGCCGCGGAACTGGCGGCAGCCGGCGGCGATCACGATCTCGCGATCTATGGGCTTGCCCGGCGGGCGCTCATCAGCCTCCTCCGCGGCGATTCCGCCGAGGCCGTTGAGCTGGCCGGACGAGCACTCGACAGCGACGCCGCGCCGCGGGTACGGGGACTCGCGGCACAGAAACTCGCACAGGCCCACGCGGTGGCCGGGAACTACGACGCCTGCATGCGCAGCCTCGACAGGGCCCGCGAACTGCTCGCAGAGGACTCGGGTGACTCGACGCAGCCCGTCATCGGGGCCTCCCACCTCCCCGACGTGGTCTCCATGTTCACCGGCTGGTGCCTCCAGGAACTGGGCCGACCCGACCAAGCAGCCGAGACGCTCGGAGCCCAGACCGCCCGCCTCCCCGACCACGCCCTGCGGAGCCGGTCCCGCTACGGCGTACGCCAGGCCCTTGCCCACGCGACAGCAGGCGACATCGACCAGGCTTGCAGCGTGGCGCGAAGCCTGCTCGGGTCCGTGGCGGTGGTCCATTCGGCGACGATCACCGCCGATCTGCACCGCCTCGCCCGCACCTTACGGCGTCACCCGCGGGTGAACGCCGTCCGCGAACTGGATCCGGAGCTCTCCGCACTGCTGGCGTCCACCGCCGTGTGATCCTTCGCTCTCCTCGATCCACCGCGCTCCTCATCCATTGACACGTAGAAGGGTTTCCTTCGCCATGCCCGAAATCTTCATCAACTATCGCACCAGGGGCGGCAAAGACGCCGCCTACCGCTTCTATGAGTACCTGACGCAGCGCTTCGGCGAGGGCGCCGCATTCCTCGCCGCCAAATCCATCCCCCTGGGGCACAACTACGCCGACGTACTCGACGAATCGGTCCGCCGCAGCAGCGCGCTGCTCGCTCTGGTCCACCACGACTGGCTCGATTCCCCTGATCGCCGGCGGCCGGAGCGCCGGGCCCTCACCGATCCGAAAGACTGGGTACGTCGCGAGCTCGAGGAAGCCTTCGACTGGGGGGTACTGGTTGTTCCCGTCCTTCTGGAACGGCAGACGGATCAGCTCGACCCTCGACGGTTACCGCGTTCGATCGCCCAGCTCGCCGAGTGCCAGCTGGAGCGGTTCTCCTTGCGTACCGCGGAATCCGACCTGGCCAGGATCGGCGACCGCCTCGCCCAACAGGTACCGGACCTCGCCGCGCGCGAACGGAACGGCAAGGAGACGACGGCGACCACGCCTCAAGCAGACACGATCGTGCGCAACACCGGTCAGTCGGGCGGTATGGGTGGACTTCGTGGGACGGTCGGCACCTTCGTGAATGAGTCGCACGGTTCGCTGCATACAGGCTCCGGTGACCAGGTCGCCGGAGACAAGGTCGGCAGTGTGGAGATCAACGGGGACGGCACCAACTACAACACCCGTGGCCCCATCCGCCAGGAGTTCGGCGTCCCTCGTCATCCGCGGGACGGCGAGCGGTGACCGAATGGAACAGCTCCCACATCGCACAGGCTTCCACTGTGCATGCGGGCAGTGGCGATCAGCTGATCTTCCAGATGAAGGAAGCGGCCTCCCGCATCGGCGTACGTGGGCAGGACCCGCTGGCCATCGCCGCGAACGACCGCTCGCGTCTCTTTCAGCGTTTCGTGTACCCCCCAGGATTCCGGCGGGCACGAGAGATCCTGAAACGTGAAGGCACCGTCCTCCTGACCGGCAGTCCCGGGAGCGGACGGCGGGCCGCCGCCCTGGTGCTCCTGCACGAACTGTCCCAGGGCGCGGGCAACTACCACGAACTGCCGGACACCTGGGACGACAACCAGCAGAACCGAGCGCTGGACCCCTCGATGATCGGAGAGCGTGACCGCCTCCTTCTCGACCTTTCGGGCGTGGACGTCGAGCAGTACGCAACGGTGCAGAAGGAGTTCTCGGCGTTCCGCAGCGTGCTGGCAGAACGTTCGGCCTGTCTCGTCGTCGTACTGCCGCTGCAGCTCATGCACCGCCACGAAGCAGGACTTCATCCCCTCACAGCAGAAATCGGAATCCCGCCGGCACGCGAGGTACTGCTGCGCCATCTACGCGTCGAGGGAATCCGCCCTGGGCCAGCAGACATCACACACGACCTGACGGATTACCTTGCTCATGCGACCGTGACAGACGTAGCCGTGCTCGCAGCCAAGATCTGCGCTGCCCGGGACTCAGCAGGGCCGGAGGAGACCTTTTCGACGTGGCTGAAGCGGGCACTCGGGCAGGCGACCGACCGCAGTGACACAGTGGCGGCGGACCTGGCGAAGCTGACCGACGGCCGCAGGCGCGCGCTCATGTTCACCGTCGCGATGCTCCACGGCTCCGCCCCCGACAAGATCTTCGACGGTGCGACCACCCTGCTCGACCTGCTGAATCACCCTGACATCGAGCAGCCACGACTGGACCAGGCGGACTTCGCCGCCGAGCTCAGGGCCATCGGTGCCGCCAAAGGGGAGAACGGGACCGTCACCTTCGGTGCCCCCAGGTACGACGTCGCCGTGCGCAGCCACTTCTGGACGTACTCTCCCGACCTTCGCGAGACCTTCCGCGACTGGACGGGGCAACTGGTGGCGTGGCCGTCATGGAAACAACAGGAACGATCGGACCTCGTCTCCCGCTTCGCAGCCGACTGCCTGGCAGCCGGCTGCCCCGAGGACCTTTGGTGGCTGGCGGAGCAGTGGACCGAGCAACACGGCACTCGACTCCTCCCGGACGCGACGCAGGCGCTAGCCGAGTGGCTGGCAGACGACAGGCACGGTCGGGCACTTCGCCAGAAGATCTACTTCCGGGCGATCGACTCCGGTCTGTCCGACGTACTGAAGAACGTGCTCGTGGTGGTGTGCGAGAACGTGATGTCCTTGCGCCATCCCGACCAAGCTCTGGTCCGTCTGCATCACATGGCCCGCCGGGAGGAGGGAACGCCGTCCACGGCGGCCGATGCTGTCTTCCGGCTGGCCACGAAGGCCGACCGACTCCTCCTCGTACTGCTCGGTCGCCTCTCCCCCGCCGAGTGGCTGGCGGACGCCAAGATCTTCCTCAAGGTCGCGAGTGCCGTCGTCGGGCAACGGCGTCTGTACTCGAACCCGACGGTCCGTACCCGCTTGGCCGACGGCTGGTCGGACGCTTTCGGTCATGACCACACCGTCTGGGCGCAGCACGTCCGCGGCTGGCTGGCGGCGGCAGGCGTCGCCGAGCCGTACCGCGAGGCCCTGCTGCGCCTGCTCGCCGAATCCGCCTGCCGCCATCCCGGCGTACCTGCCAGACTCCACGTCATCGCGCGCGACTGGGCCCACTCTTCACCTGCGGACACGCGGGAACGCTGCAGCGTCGCCGCCCGCCTCAATCAGCACATCGATGTCGCCCAGGGCATCGACACCACTCCGTTCTCCTCGCAGCAGACAACGGGAGAGGCGTCATGAGCTCGGGACACAAGACCATGACAGGTTTCGTTGCGATCATCTGCACACTGCTGGTCGTCATTGTCGGCCTCTCGACGGACTGGCCGCTCTGGGCCTGGCCCGCTGCCATCGCCGTACTGGCCGGCGCAACAGCTCTGGCGGTGAAATTCAGCGGGCCACCCGACACCCACTTCCCGCCGACGACTCGGCTGGAGCCTGACCTGCCGATCCCGCCTCCGGAGCGGTGGGAGCAGCTGGTGACGCAGGTGGCGCTACCCAGTGCGATGCCTGACTACGACTTCCAGTTCTCTGCGCTCGTCCAGTGGAAGCCCGTAGACACGCCGTCCGACGCCCCGCCGATCAATGAAGCGGGCATCGCCATCGAATCGATACTGGAACGCGCACGTGCGATCACCGTGCAGCAGTCACCGGAACGCTGTGCACTCGCCCAGTACCGGCTCAACGGCGCGCTCGGGACCATGAAGCCGGACCCGTCCGGCCGCCTCACAGCCATGGCCGAAGGGGTGGCTCTCACGCTCACCGAGGCTGACCGGAACCGGCTGGAGAAGCTCGCCACGGTCCGCAAGGACGAGGACGTCTGGGAGCACGAGCGCAAGTATGAACGGAACAAGAGGGCGTATCTCGGTGATGATGTGCTCAAGGACACCGGCAGCGCCGTGGTGTGGTGGATGGCGAACCACGACGATCAGATCGAAAAGACCGTCGACCTGATCGGGCCGCTCGCGCAGCTCTCCTCCGCCGCCAACAACACGGAGATCGACGAGACGTTCCGGCATTTGGTGCCCGGGGCCCGCCTGCCGCAAGAACCAACTGGGCTCTGGGACGGGATGCGGATCGTGTCGGAGCCGGAGTACCTGGATGACCGGGGGCAGACGGACGGCTCTGGGGAGGCGCACGGCGACGGCTTCGCCTTCTCTGACGAGCCGCCCGAACCCGACATCACAACCGTACTCGGGGACCTCATCAAGCAGGCCGGATTCGACGAGGGCTCAGCTGAGACCGCGCTATTCAGCCGCCGCGTCGCCGACGGGCTGGCGGCAGCCGGCCGACCCGATCTGTCCGAACAGATCAGGGACCGGTTCGATGCCCCTGAACCGCCGGATGACGAAGATCCTGACCGCTGACCCTGCGTACGGCCGGAAACGCCTCCGGGCCCGTGCCACCGCAGTGGTACGGGCCCGGAGGCAGGAAGTACGGGTGCTTAGAGGCCCGCCGCCTTGCGGAGGGCGTCGACGCGGTCCGTGCGCTCCCAGGTGAAGGCGTCCAGCTCGCGGCCGAAGTGGCCGTACGCGGCGGTCTCGGCGTAGATCGGGCGGAGCAGGTCGAGGTCGCGGATGATCGCGGCCGGGCGGAGGTCGAAGACCTCGCTGATGGCCTGCTCGATCTTCTCGACGTCGACGGTGGCGGTGCCGAAGGTCTCCACGAAGAGACCGACCGGCTCGGCCTTGCCGATCGCGTAGGCGACCTGGACCTCGCAGCGCTGGGCCAGGCCCGCCGCCACGACGTTCTTCGCGACGTAGCGCATGGCGTACGCGGCGGAGCGGTCGACCTTGGACGGGTCCTTGCCGGAGAAGGCGCCGCCGCCGTGGCGGGACATGCCGCCGTACGTGTCGATGATGATCTTGCGGCCGGTGAGGCCCGCGTCACCCATCGGGCCGCCGATCTCGAAGCGACCGGTCGGGTTCACCAGCAGGCGGTAGCCCTCGGTGTCGAGCTTGATGCCGTCCTCGATCAGCTCGTTCAGGACGTGCTCGACGACGAACTCGCGGATGTCGGGAGCGAGCAGCGAGTCCAGGTCGATGTCCGAGGCGTGCTGCGAGGAGACGACCACGGTGTCCAGGCGGACCGCCTTGTGGCCGTCGTACTCGATGGTGACCTGGGTCTTGCCGTCGGGGCGGAGGTACGGGATGGTGCCGTTCTTCCGGACCTCGGACAGGCGCTTGGACAGGCGGTGCGCGAGGTTGATCGGGAGCGGCATCAGCTCCGGGGTCTCGTCGCAGGCGTACCCGAACATCAGGCCCTGGTCGCCGGCGCCCTGCTTGTCCAGCTCGTCCTCGTCGCCCTCGACCCGCTTCTCGTAGGCGGTGTCGACACCCTGGGCGATGTCCGGGGACTGCGCGCCGATCGATACGGAGACACCACAGGAAGCGCCGTCGAAGCCCTTCTTGGAGGAGTCGTAACCGATCTCCAGGATCTTGTTCCGCACGAGGGTGGGGATGTCGGCGTAAGCCTTCGTGGTCACCTCGCCGGCCACGTGCACCAGGCCGGTGGTGATCAGCGTCTCGACGGCGACCCGGGACGCCGGGTCCTCCTTCAGGAGCGCGTCGAGGATGGTGTCGCTGATCTGGTCAGCGATCTTGTCGGGGTGGCCCTCGGTGACGGACTCCGAGGTGAACAGGCGGCGGGACACATCGCTCCCTGGGGTTGCAGCGGCTGCTGTCTGATCATTGACGGACCTGCCGAGAGCTGCGCTCGGCGCGATCCACGGCCAGTTTATCGGTCAGGCGTCCCGTTCGGGCACGCAGTCTCGTTCTGTGGATGCGCCGTGACCAGGGACACCCTGCCATCCGGCCCTCGGGCGCCGCTCAACGGTATGCCACAACAAGGGTGTTTGCGGTGGCCACCGGGCCGGAATGGGCTCATCGAGTGATCAGGAAATTCGCTCGGCGACCAGGTCCCAGACCGTGTCGGCCAGGGCCTCCTTGGGCCCGTGGGGCACGGGGGTCTCGGTGCCGTCGGAGGCCAGTACGACCGCCTCGTTCTCGGCCGACCCGAAGGTCTTGTGCTCCCCGACCTCATTGACGACCAGCAGGTCACAGCCCTTGCGGGCAAGTTTTTGCCGACCGTTCGCCAGAACGTCATCCGTCTCGGCGGCAAACCCGACGACGATTTGCCCGGGACGCGCCCGCTCGGCGGAGATTTCCGCGAGGATGTCGGGATTGCGCACCAGCTCGATCGGCGGCTGCTCCACGTCGTCCCGCTTCTTGATCTTGCCGGGGGCGTACTGGGCCGGGCGGAAATCGGCCACGGCGGCCGCCATGACCACGGCGTCGGCGTCGGCCGCCGCCTTCAGCACCGCCTCGCGCAGCTGGACGGCCGTACCGATGTGGACCACGTCCACGCCCGCCGGATCGGGCAGCCCGGTCTCCCCCGTGACCAGCGTCACGCGGGCGCCGCGCGCCACTGCCGTACGGGCCAGCGCGTATCCCTGCTTCCCGGAGGAACGGTTGCCCAGGTACCGGACGGGGTCCAGCGGCTCGCGGGTGCCGCCGGCGCTGACCACGACGTGCCGGCCCGCGAGGTCCGCGGTGACCGCCTCGGGGCCGCGCGCCAGCACCCGGCGGCAGACCTCGAAGATCTCGGCCGGGTCGGGGAAGCGGCCCTTGCCGGTGTCGACGCCGGTCAGCCGCCCGACAGCGGGCTCGATGACGATCGCGCCGCGGGCGCGGAGGGTCGCGACGTTCTCCTGGGTGGCCGGGTGCTCCCACATCTCGGTGTGCATCGCGGGGGCGAAGATCACCGGGCAGCGGGCGGTGAGGAGCGTGTTCGTGAGGAGGTCGTCCGCCAGGCCGTGCGCGGCCTTGGCCAGCATGTCGGCCGTGCACGGGGCGACGACGACCAGGTCGGCGCCCTGCCCGATGCGGACGTGCGGGACCTCGTGGACGGACTCCCAGACCTCGGTCGAGGCCGGGTTGCCGGAGAGGGCTGCCCAGGTCGCCTCGCCGACGAAATGCAGCGCCGACGCGGTCGGCACGACCCGTACGTCGTGGCCCGACTCGCTGAGCCGCCGCAGCAGCTCGCACGCCTTGTACGCGGCGATCCCGCCGCTGACCCCCAGGACGACCCTGGGCTGCTCCGGCTTGTCCATCGTCTTCGCTGCTCCCCACTGAGACAGGTGTACCTACCCCATGACACATCAAGGGCCCGGCAGGAGCTCTGCCGGGCCCTTGGTGAGTGAAACTACCGCGGCCTTACTGGGCCGGGCCCTCCACGGCCTCGGAGGTCAGCAGACCCGCGTTGATCTCGCGCAGCGCGATCGAGAGGGGCTTCTCGTGGACGTGGGTGTCCACCAGGGGGCCGACGTACTCGAGCAGGCCCTCGCCGAGCTGCGAGTAGTACGCGTTGATCTGGCGCGCACGCTTCGCGGCGTAGATCACGAGGCTGTACTTCGAGTCGGTGGCCTCGAGAAGCTCATCAATCGGCGGGTTGATGATGCCCTCGGGCGTTGAGATGGAAGAGGACACTCTCTGCCTTCCGAAGGGGTTGATCAGGGAATTTCCGGAAAATCCGCGACAAACATTGCGAAGATCATTCTCCGGAGTTATTCAGCATCAAGGCTAGCAGCTCACGGGAGACGTCCTCGACGGAGGTGTTGACACACGTCTCGTCGAACTCCTTCTCGGCGGCCAGCTCGATACGCGCGGCCGCCAGCCGGCGCTCGATCACCTCGGCCGACTCCGTGCCCCGGCCGGTGAGCCGGCGGACCAGCTCCTCCCAGCTCGGCGGGGCCAGGAAGACCAGCCGCGCCTCGGGCATGGACTCACGGACCAGCCGGGCGCCCTGGAGGTCGATCTCCAGGAGAACCGGCTCGCCCGCCGCCAGGTGGTCCAGGACCGCCTGACGCGGGGTGCCGTAGCGATTTCCCGCGAATTCCGCCCACTCCAGCAGCTCACCGTTGGCGATCAGCTTGTCGAATTCCTCGTCGTCGACGAAGAAGTACTGGACGCCGTGCCGCTCGCCGGGACGCGGCTTGCGGGTGGTGGCCGACACCGAGAGCCATACCTCGGGGTGGACCTTGCGCATATGGGCGACGACCGTGCTCTTGCCGACCCCGGAGGGGCCGGAGAGCACGGTCAGCCGCGGTTGTCTGTCCGGGGTTGCCGGGGTCGCCCCCCGGGAGACTGCAGAACTCATGCAGCGATTATTCCAGCTCCCCGGGGATGCCTGAGCACCTCAGGAAGCGGCGTTGCCGAACTCACGCTCAAGAGACGCGATCTGGTTGGAGCCGAGACCGCGCACACGGCGGCTCTCGGAGATGCCGAGCCGCTCCATGATCTGCTTGGCGCGGACCTTGCCGACGCCGGGCAGGGACTCAAGGAGGGCGGAGACCTTCATCTTGCCGATGACGTCGTTCTCCTGGCCCTGCTTGATGACCTCGTGGAGGGAGGCACCGGAGTGCTTGAGCCGATTCTTGACCTCGGCGCGCTCCCGGCGAGCCGCGGCGGCCTTCTCGAGCGCGGCTGCGCGCTGTTCAGGGGTAAGGGGCGGAAGAGCCACGCCTACGTCACCTCGGATGTCGAACTGTCGGATACGGACCGGTGTGGAACCTAGTCGCCCCGCACCTGCGGAGCAACGAACAACGCGCTTACGTGCGGTGCTCTCGTCGGAGACTAGCGGGCGAGGGCGCCAGAGTCAGCGAGAACAGACGAAAAGTCCTGGTCAGCCTCTGCCGACCAGGACATTTCGGTACCAAACCACCGGGGAAAATGCCGGTGGCTGTCACTAACCGACCGCTGCGGCCACATCCTCGGCGAATCGCGCCGCCGCATCGCGCAGACCTGCGGCGTCCGGACCGTGACGCAGAACACCCCGGCTGACGCTCGGCACCACATTGCGCACGGCGGCCCCGAAGACCCCGGGAAGGTCCGCGGGGGTCGCTCCCTGCGCACCGATACCGGGCGCGAGCAGCGGCCCGTTCACGGCGAGGTCGTACGAGGACAGGTCGCCCAGCGTCGCACCGACGACGGCCCCGAAGGAGCCCAGCGGCTCGGCGCCCGCGTTTTCCTCCTTGAGGTGGGCGAGCATGGTGGCCCCGATGGTGCGGCCATCGGCCCGTACGGCGTGCTGTACCTCCTGGCCCTCGGGGTTGGAGGTCAGCGCCAGTACGAAGAGGCCGCAGCCGTTCTCCTTGGCCAGCTCCACGGCCGGCTTCAGGGAGCCGTAGCCCAGGTACGGGCTGACGGTGAGCGCGTCGGAGAAGAGCGGGCTGTCCTTGGCCAGGAAGGTCTCGGCGTACGCGGCCATGGTGGAGCCGATGTCGCCGCGCTTGGCGTCCATGAGGACCAGCGCGCCCCGCTCACGGGCCTCGGCGACGGCGGTCTCCAGTACGGCGATGCCCTTCGACCCGAAGCGCTCGAAGAACGCGGCCTGCGGCTTGAAGACCGCGACCGTCTCGCCGAGCGCCTCGACGACGGTACGGGTGAACCGGGCCAGGCCCGCGACGTCGTCGTTCAGGCCCCAGTCGGCCAGCAGCGAGGCGTGCGGGTCGATGCCCACGCAGAGCGGGCCGCGCTCGTCCATGGCGCGGCGCAGACGCGCACCAAAAGGCTGCAGGGTCATGAGGTCACCTTCTTGTGCTCGGCGCCGACGGCCTCGGCGAGGGTGGCGTACGGGCTCGTGGCCAGGCGCGCGGCCAGGCCCTTGTGGATCGCGCGGCACCAGAAGGGGCCCTCGTAGATGAAGGCGCTGTAGCCCTGGACGAGGGTGGCACCGGCCAGGATGCGCTGCCAGGCGTCCTCGGCGTTCTCGATGCCGCCCACGCCGATGAGGGTGATGCGGTCGCCGACGCGGGCGTACAGGCGGCGCAGCACTTCGAGGGAGCGCTCCTTGACCGGGCGGCCGGAGAGCCCGCCGGTCTCCTGGACGAGCGCGGGGTCGGACTTCAGGCCCAGGCCCTCGCGCGCGATGGTGGTGTTGGTGGCGATGATGCCGTCCAGGCCCAGTTCGAGGGCGAGGTCGGCGACGGCGTCGACGTCCTCGTCGGCGAGATCGGGGGCGATCTTGACCAGGAGCGGGACCCGGCGGTCCGTGACCGTGCGGTCGGCGGCCTCGCGTACGGCCGAGAGCAGCGGGCGCAGGTGGTCGACGGCCTGGAGGTTGCGCAGGCCCGGGGTGTTCGGCGAGGAGACGTTGACGACGAGGTAGTCGGCGTGGCCGGCCAGCCGCTCGGTCGAGGTCACGTAGTCGCCGATCGCCTCGGACTCCGGTACGACCTTGGTCTTGCCGATGTTGACGCCGAGCGTCGTCCGGAAGGCGGCCTTGCGGGCCGCCAGGCGGGCCGCCACGGCCGCGGAACCCTCGTTGTTGAACCCCATGCGGTTGATGAGCGCGCGGTCCTTCACGAGGCGGAAGAGGCGCTTCTTGGGGTTGCCGGGCTGCGGCTGCGCGGTGACCGTGCCGATCTCGACGTGGTCGAAGCCGAGCATGGTCATGCCGTCGATCGCGACGGCGTTCTTGTCGAAGCCCGCGGCGAGCCCGAAGGGGCCGTGCATCCGGCGCCCCAGGGCCTCGACGCGCAGCTCCTTGTAGCGCGGCGCGAGCACGGCGGCCACGAAGGTCCGCAGGACGGGGATACGAGCGGCCAGCCGGATCCAGCCGAAGGCCAGGTGGTGGGCCTGTTCGGGGTCCATCCGCTTGAAGAACAGATCGAAGAACAGCTTGTACACAGGAATGTCCTCATGGGAGAGGGGGACACCGTGGTGGTCGGTGTCCCCCTCGATCGGCTGGCTGCTTAGTCGCGGGCCGCGGTCAGGTGCTCCGCGTGCTCCTGCAGGGACCTGACGCCCACCTCGCCGCGGGAGACGGCCTCGATGCCCTGGACGGCGGCCGCGAGGGCCTGGACCGTGGTCAGGCAGGGCACGGAGCGGGCCACCGCGGCGGTGCGGATGTCGTAGCCGTCCAGGCGGCCACCCGTGCCGTAGGGGGTGTTGACGATCAGGTCGACCTGGCCGTCGTGGATGAGCTGGACGATGGTCTTCTCACCGTTCGGGCCCTCGCCCTCGGACTGCTTGCGTACCACCGTGGCGTTGATGCCGTTGCGCTTGAGGACCTCGGCGGTGCCGGAGGTGGCCAGCAGCTCGAAGCCGTGCTGGACCAGCTCCCGGGCCGGGAAGATCATCGCGCGCTTGTCCCGGTTGGCCACCGACACGAACGCGCGGCCCTTGGTGGGCAGCGCACCGTAGGCGCCGGCCTGCGACTTGGCGTAGGCGGTGCCGAAGACCGAGTCGATGCCCATGACCTCGCCGGTGGAGCGCATCTCCGGGCCCAGCACGGTGTCCACGCCGCGGCCCTGCATGTCGCGGAACCGCGACCAGGGCATCACGGCCTCCTTGACCGAGATCGGCGCGTCCATCGGCAGCGTGCCGCCGTCACCGGTCTTGGGCAGCATGCCCTCGGCGCGCAGCTCGGCGATGGTGGCGCCCAGCGAGATGCGGGCCGCGGCCTTGGCCAGCGGGACCGCGGTGGCCTTGGAGGTGAAGGGCACGGTACGGGAGGCGCGCGGGTTGGCCTCCAGCACGTAGAGGATGTCCCCGGCCATGGCGAACTGGATGTTGATCAGGCCGCGGACGCCGACGCCCTTGGCGATGGCTTCGGTGGAGGCGCGCAGCCGCTTGATGTCGAAGCCGCCCAGGGTGATGGGGGGCAGCGCGCAGGCGGAGTCGCCGGAGTGGATGCCGGCCTCCTCGATGTGCTCCATCACGCCGCCGAGGTAGAGCTCGGAGCCGTCGTAGAGCGCATCGACGTCGATCTCGATCGCATCGTCGAGGAAACGGTCGATCAGCACCGGGTGCTGGTCGATCAGGCCCGCGTGCCGCTCCAGGTACTCGCCCAGCGACGGCTCGTCGTAGACGATCTCCATGCCGCGGCCGCCGAGCACGTAGGACGGGCGGACCATGACCGGGTAGCCGATCTCGGCGGCGATCTTCTTGGCGTCGTCGTAGGAGAAGGCGGTGCCGTACTTGGGCGCGGGCAGCCCGGCCTCGGTGAGGACGCGGCCGAAGGCGCCGCGCTCCTCGGCCAGGTCGATGGCCTCGGGCGAGGTGCCCACGATCGGCACCCCGTTGTCCTTCAGCGCCTGCGCCAGCCCCAGCGGAGTCTGCCCGCCGAGCTGCACGACGACGCCCGCGACCGGGCCCGCGACCTGCTCGGCGTGCACGATCTCCAGCACGTCTTCGAGCGTGAGCGGCTCGAAGTACAGCCGGTCGGAGGTGTCGTAGTCGGTGGAGACGGTCTCCGGGTTGCAGTTGACCATCACGGTCTCGTAGCCCGCATCCGACAGCGCGAAGGAGGCGTGGACGCAGGAGTAGTCGAACTCGATGCCCTGGCCGATCCGGTTCGGCCCGGACCCCAGGATGATCACCGCGGGCTTCTCGCGCGGCGCGACCTCGGTCTCCTCGTCATAGGAGGAGTAGAAGTACGGCGTCTTCGCGGCGAACTCCGCGGCGCAGGTGTCCACCGTCTTGTAGACCGGACGGACGCCCAGCGCGTGCCGGACCTCACGGACAACGTCCTCGCGCAGCTCACGGATCTCCGCGATCTGGGCGTCGGAGAAACCGTGCCGCTTGGCCTCCGCGAGGATCTCGGGGCCGAGCTTGTCGGCGGCCGCGATCTCGTCGGCGATCTCCTTGATCAGGAAGAGCTGGTCGACGAACCACGGGTCGATCTTGGTGGCGTCGAAGACCTCCTGCGGGGTCGCCCCGGCACGGATGGCCTGCATGACGGTGTTGATCCGGCCGTCGGTCGGGACCTGCGCCTTGACCAGCAGCTCGGCCTTGTCACCGGGGTCGCCGGTGAAGGTGAAGGAGCTGCCCTTCTTCTCGGTCGAGCGCAGCGCCTTCTGCATCGCCTCGGTGAAGTTACGGCCGATGGCCATCGCCTCACCCACCGACTTCATCGTGGTCGTCAGCGTGGCGTCGGCGGCCGGGAACTTCTCGAAGGCGAAGCGCGGCACCTTGACCACGACATAGTCGAGCGTGGGCTCGAAGGACGCCGGAGTCTTCTCCGTGATGTCGTTCGGGATCTCATCGAGGGTGTAGCCGACGGCCAGCCGGGCGGCGATCTTGGCGATCGGGAAGCCCGTGGCCTTCGAGGCCAGCGCGGAGGAACGGGAGACACGCGGATTCATCTCGATGACGATCACGCGGCCGTCCACCGGGTTGACCGCGAACTGGATGTTGCAGCCGCCGGTGTCCACCCCGACCTCGCGGATGATCGCGATGCCGACGTCCCGCAGGATCTGGTACTCCCGGTCGGTCAGCGTCATCGCGGGCGCGACGGTGATCGAGTCACCGGTGTGCACGCCCATCGGGTCGAAGTTCTCGATGGAGCACACGACCACGACGTTGTCGTTCTTGTCGCGCATCAGCTCCAGCTCGTACTCCTTCCAGCCGAGAATGGACTCCTCCAGGAGCACCTCGGTGGTCGGCGAGAGCGTCAGCCCCTGCCCGGCGATGCGGCGCAGCTCCTCCTCGTTGTGGGCGAAACCGGAGCCCGCGCCACCCATGGTGAAGGAGGGACGGACGACAACGGGGTAGCCGCCGAGCTCCTCGACGCCCTTCATGACGTCGTCCATCGAGTGGCAGATGTAGGAGCGCGCGGACTCGCCGTGGCCGATCTTCTTACGGACCTCCTCCACGACCTCCTTGAACAGGTCGCGGTCCTCACCCTTGTTGATCGCCTCCACGTTGGCGCCGATCAGCTCCACGCCGTACTTCTCCAGCACACCCTGCTCGTGCATGGAGATCGCGGTGTTCAGCGCGGTCTGGCCGCCCAGGGTGGGCAGCAGCGCGTCGGGGCGCTCCTTGGCGATGATCTTCTCGACGAACTCGGGGGTGATCGGCTCGACGTAGGTGGCGTCGGCGATCTCCGGGTCGGTCATGATCGTCGCCGGGTTGGAGTTCACCAGGATGACCCGCAGACCCTCGGACTTGAGGACGCGGCACGCCTGGGTACCGGAGTAGTCGAACTCGGCGGCCTGGCCGATGACGATCGGGCCGGAGCCGATGACCAGGACGGACTGGATATCGGTGCGCTTAGGCACGCTGGCCCTCCATCAGGCTAACGAAGCGGTCGAACAGGTAGGCGGCGTCGTGCGGGCCGGCCGCCGCTTCGGGGTGGTACTGGACGCTGAAAGCCGGCCGGTCGAGGAGCTGGAGCCCCTCCACCACGTTGTCGTTCAGACAGACGTGGGAGACCTCGGCGCGGCCGTAGGGGGTCTCGGAGACCTTGTCGAGGGGCGCGTCGACGGCGAAGCCGTGGTTGTGCGCGGTGACCTCGACCTTGCCGGTGACGCGGTCCTGCACCGGCTGGTTGATGCCGCGGTGGCCGTACTTCAGCTTGAAGGTGCCGAAGCCGAGCGCGCGGCCCAGAATCTGGTTGCCGAAGCAGATGCCGAACAGCGGGGTCTGCCGCTCCAGCACCGCCTGCATCAGGGAGACCGGATGGTCGGCGGTGGCCGGGTCACCGGGGCCGTTGGAGAAGAACACGCCATCCGGCTTGACCGCGTAAATGTCCTCGACGGTCGCCGTGGCGGGCAGCACGTGCACCTCGATGCCACGCTCGGCCATCCGGTGCGGCGTCATGCCCTTGATGCCCAGGTCGATCGCGGCGACGGTGAACCTCGCGGTACCGATCGGGACGGCTCCGCCGTCGGGGCCGATCGCCGGAACGACGTACGCCTCTTCGGTGGCGACCTCGGCGGAGAGGTTCGCGCCCTTCATCTCGGGGGCCTGGCGGACCTTGGCCAGCAGCGTGCCCTCGTCGGGCAGCGCGTCACCGGAGAAGATGCCGACGCGCATCGCGCCGCGTTCGCGCAGGTGGCGGGTGAGGGCGCGGGTGTCGATGCCGCTGATGCCCACCACGCCCTGCCGTGTGAGTTCGTCGTCCAGGGTGCGGACGGAGCGCCAGTTGGACGGCACGCGGGCGGGGTCGCGGACGACGTAGCCGGAGACCCAGATCTTCTGGGACTCGGGGTCCTCGTCGTTGACGCCGGTGTTGCCGATGTGCGGGGCGGTCATGACGACCACCTGGCGGTGGTAGGAGGGGTCGGTCAGGGTCTCCTGGTAGCCGGTCATCCCGGTGGAGAACACCGCCTCGCCGAAGGTCTCCCCCACGGCCCCGTAAGCACGGCCGCGGAAGCTGCGGCCGTCCTCCAGGACGAGTACGGCGGGAACCTTCGTGGCTCCCCTGGTGGAGGTCGTCATCGTGCGCCTTCCGTCTTGGTGGATGGGTTCATGGAGTTGATGGCCTCGACCCAGGCGGCGTGCTCGGCCGCCTGGTCGGAGCGGAATCCGGAGTCGATCAGCTTGTCGCCGTGCGCCCAGGTGAGGACGAGCAGGCCGCCTTCCGGCAGGACCTTGCCCGCGATGGCCTTGTCGAGCCGGGCCTCGCGCAGCGCGGCGGCCGGGACGAAGAAGTCCGTCGCTCCGGGGCGTACGACGTCCAGGCCCTCGTCGGTGAGCGTCAGCTCCACCCGGCTGCGGGTGCCGAGCCCGCGCGCCACGATCCGGTCGAGCCACTGCCCCGCGGTGGTGGAGCCGTGGTACCGGCCGCTCATCGTGAGCCGCGGTTCACCGAGCTCCTCCGGGGTGACGGGGAGCTCGGGCAGGTCGCCCTGGAGCGTGCCGCGCCACTTCCAGCCCTCGCGCATCAGCCAGTACAGCAGCGCGACGAAGAGCAGCAGGCCGACGACCCAGCCGATCCGCGCGGGCCAGTTGGTGACCTCGGCCGAATGCGGCGCTTCGGCGAGTCGGATTACAAGAGGTGTCACGCCAGCTTCCCGTCCACGACCGTTGCCCGGCCCCGCAGGAAGGTGTGGGTCACGCGGCCCGGCAGCTCACGGCCCTCGTACGGGGTGTTCCGGCTGCGGGAGGCGAACCCTGCGGGGTCCACAGCTCCACGGTAAGCGGAATCGACCAGGGTGAGGTTGGCGGGCTCGCCAGCCGAGACGGGACGGCCGTGGCCCTCCAGGCGGCCGATGGCCGCGGGCCGGAAGGACATCCGGTCGGCGACCTGCGCCCAGTCCAGCAGGCCGGTGTCGACCATCGTGTGCTGGATCACGGACAGCGCGGTCTCCAGGCCGACCATGCCCATGGCCGCCGCGCCCCACTCGCAGTCCTTGTCCTCGTGCGGGTGCGGGGCGTGGTCGGTGGCCACGACGTCGATCGTGCCGTCGGCCAGCGCCTCGCGCAGCGCCATGACGTCGCGCTCGGTGCGCAGCGGCGGGTTGACCTTGTAGACCGGGTTGTACGTGCGCACCAGCTCGTCGGTGAGGAGGAGGTGGTGCGGGGTGACCTCGGCGGTCACGTCGATGCCGCGGGACTTGGCCCAGCGGACGATCTCGACGGAGCCGGCGGTGGAGAGGTGGCAGATGTGCACGCGGGAGCCGACGTGGTCGGCGAGCAGCACATCGCGGGCGATGATCGACTCCTCGGCGACGGCGGGCCAGCCGCCCAGGCCCAGCTCGGCGGAGACGATGCCCTCGTTCATCTGCGCGCCCTCGGTGAGGCGCGGCTCCTGGGCGTGCTGCGCGACGACGCCGTCGAAGGCCTTCACGTACTCCAGGGCGCGGCGCATGATCACCGCGTCGTCGACGCACTTGCCGTCGTCGGAGAAGACCCGGACGTTGGCGGCGGACTCGTGCATGGCGCCCAGCTCGGCGAGCTTCTTGCCCTCCAGGCCGACCGTGACCGCGCCGACCGGCTGCACGTCGCAGTAGCCGGACTCCTTGCCGAGCCGCCAGACCTGCTCGACGACGCCGGCGGTGTCGGCGACCGGGAAGGTGTTGGCCATGGCGTGTACGGAGGTGTACCCGCCGACCGCGGCGGCCTTCGTGCCGGTCAGCACGGTCTCGGAGTCCTCGCGGCCCGGCTCGCGCAGGTGGGTGTGGAGATCGACCAGGCCCGGCAGCAGGATCTTGCCGTCGGCCTCGATGACCTCGGCGCCGTCAGCGCTGAGACCCGTGCCGACCTCCGCGATCGTCTCGCCGTCGATCAGTACGTCCTGCGCCTCGCCACCGAGGACCTTCGCACCGCGAATAAGAGTCTTGCCCATGATTACTTGTTCTCCTCGGTGGTGGAGCTGGTGGTGATGGCCGGCTCGTTGCCGCCCAGAAGCAGGTACATGACCGCCATGCGGATGCTGACACCGTTGGTGACCTGTTCCACGGCGGTGCAGCGCGGCGAGTCGGCGACCTCGGCGGTGATCTCCATGCCGCGGTTCATCGGGCCGGGGTGCATCACGATCGCGTGCTCGGGCATCCGGGCCATCCGCTCGCCGTCGAGCCCGTACCGGCGTGCGTACTCCCGCTCGGTCGGGAAGAACGCCGCGTTCATCCGCTCCCGCTGGACGCGCAGCATCATCACCGCGTCGGACTTGGCGACCACGGAGTCCAGGTCGTACGAGACCTCGCAGGGCCAGGTCTCGACGCCGACCGGGACCAGGGTGGGCGGCGCGACCAGCGTGACCTCGGCGCCCAGCGTCGTCAGCAGGTGGACGTTGGAGCGGGCGACGCGGCTGTGCAGGATGTCGCCGACGATCGTGATGCGGCGGCCCTTCAGGTCGCCCTCGCCACCTGCCAACCGGCGGCGCATCGTGAAGGCGTCCAGCAGGGCCTGGGTGGGGTGCTCGTGGGTGCCGTCACCCGCGTTGATCACCGAGCCGCCGATCCAGCCGGAGGTGGCCAGGCGGTGCGGCGCGCCGGAGTCGTGGTGCCGTATGACGACGGCGTCGGCGCCCATCGCCTCCAGGGTCAGCGCGGTGTCCTTCAGCGACTCGCCCTTGGAGACGGAGGAGCCCTTCGCGGAGAAGTTGATGACGTCCGCGGAGAGCCGCTTGGCGGCGGCCTCGAAGGAGATGCGGGTGCGGGTGGAGTCCTCGAAGAAGAGGTTGACCACGGTGCGTCCGCGCAGGGTGGGGAGCTTCTTGATCGGCCGGTCGGCGACCCGGGCCATCTCCTCGGCGGTGTCGAGGATCAGGACGGCGTCATCGCGCGAGAGATCGGCGGCCGAGATGAGGTGGCGCTTCATCCGGGTATCTCCGTGAGTGAGGCAGGTGTACGGGAATGTCCGTCGAGCGGGCATGGGTACGCACCCGGGCACACCGGGTCCGTATCGGGATGCGCTAGCGCTCGCCGGCCGGGGTGGTCTGCTTGACGCCGAGCAGCACGGCGTCCCGGCCGTCCTCCTCGGCGAGCTGGACCTTGACCGTCTCCCGCAGCGACGTGGGGAGGTTCTTGCCGACGTAGTCGGCGCGGATCGGCAGTTCGCGGTGGCCCCGGTCGACCAGGACGGCGAGCTGCACGGCACGCGGCCGGCCGATGTCGTTCAGGGCGTCCAGCGCGGCACGGATCGTGCGGCCCGAGAAGAGCACGTCGTCGACGAGGAGGACCACACGGCCCTCGATGCCGTCACCGGGGATGTCGGTGCGCGCGAGCGTGCGGGCGGGGCCCAGGCGCAGGTCGTCGCGGTACATCGTGATGTCCAGCGAGCCGACGGGGACCGCGCGGCCGGTGATCTCTTCGAGCTTGGCGGCGAGCCGGCGGGCGAGGAAGACGCCGCGGGTGGGAATGCCGAGCAGGACCACATCCTCGGCGCCCTTGGCGCGCTCCACGATCTCGTGGGCGATGCGGGTCAGCATGCGCGCGATGTCCGGGCCTTCCAGAACGGGGCGCGCCGGAGTCGCAGGTGTTGCGTCCATACGAAACGGACCTCCTTCTCCGCCTCACGGGACGGACCTTAAAGGACGTCGGATTTACCGCATTCACGGTACCAGGGGCCCACGCATCGGCCGTAAGCACCCCCGACGGTCAGCGGTATGCCTCATTCGGCTTGACGAAGCCAAATTACGCTGCGTAACCTCACAGTGAGTTACCAGTCCGCGGCGGAGCCGCATATCGACACAGTTGTCTGGGGAGCTTTATGTCCAGCGAATACGCTAAACAGCTCGGGGCCAAGCTCCGCGCCATCCGCACCCAGCAGGGCCTCTCCCTCCACGGTGTCGAGGAGAAGTCCCAGGGCCGCTGGAAGGCCGTGGTGGTGGGTTCGTACGAGCGCGGCGACCGTGCCGTGACCGTGCAGCGCCTCGCCGAGCTGGCCGACTTCTACGGCGTGCCGGTCCAGGAGCTGCTCCCGGGCACGACCCCGGGCGGCGCCGCCGAGCCGCCGCCGAAGCTGGTGCTGGACCTGGAGCGGCTCGCCCACGTCCCCCAGGAGAAGGCCGGCCCGCTGCAGCGGTACGCCGCGACGATCCAGAGCCAGCGCGGTGACTACAACGGCAAGGTCCTCTCGATCCGCCAGGACGACCTCCGCACGCTCGCGGTCATCTACGACCAGTCCCCCTCGGTCCTCACCGAGCAGCTGATCAGCTGGGGCGTCCTGGACGCCGACGCGCGCCGCGCGGTCCAGCACGAGGACATCTGAGCCCGGCGGGCTCACAGCAGAAACGACACGCCTCGGGGCGGGAGCCAGTACGGTTCCCGCCCCGAGGCGTTGTCGTACCGACGTCGTACCGGCACGGCGGGCCGCCGGCCGGGCCAGTCACCCCCCGCAGTCCCTGGCGGGCCCTGGTGGCCCCTCAGACGGCGTGCGCCGTCGCGAGGCGGAGCACTACGGGCGCAGCACGCCCGCGCGTTCGGGGCGCGCGCTCACGGCCGGTGAGCGGGCGAGCGGCGTACGGGCGCGGCGGGCCGCCGCCCCGGAGCAGGCCGGCGCCCCGGAAAAACGGCACCGGGCCCGGAGAGAGAAGCGGCAGAACCGTCTTCCGTCTCCGGGCCCGGTGGTGCGTACAGGGCCTGGCGGGGCGGCCGTCAGGACCGGCGCAGGCTCGGCTTCAGGTCCTTCAGGCGGCCGAGCATGCCGTTCACGAAGGACGGCGAATCGTCGGTGGAGAACTCCTTGGCCAGCTGCACGGCCTCGTCTATCACGACCGCGTCCGGAGTCTCGTCCACCCAGATCAGCTCATAGGCGCCGAGCCGCAGGATGTTGCGGTCGACGACCGGCATCCGGTCGAGCGTCCAGCCGACCGCGTACGTGGCGATCAGCTCGTCGATGCGCTCGACGTGGTCCGCGTACCCCTCGACCAGTTCGAGGGTGTACTCGTTGACCGGGGGCTGCCGGGTGTCGGTCCGGGCGTGCCGCATCCAGTCCGCGAGCACGGTCTGCACATCGGCGCCGCGCTGGTCGGCCTCGAAGAGGATCTGGAAGGCGCGCTTACGGGCCTTGTTACGGGCAGCCACGGTTAGCTGTTCACCCGACCGAGGTACTCGCCGGAGCGGGTGTCGACCTTGATCTTCTCACCCGTGGTGATGAAGAGCGGGACCTGGATGACGTGGTCGGTCTCCAGCGTGGCGGGCTTGGTGCCGCCGGTGGAGCGGTCGCCCTGGACGCCCGGCTCGGTCTCCTTGATGGACAGCTCGACCGCGGCGGGCAGCTCGACGTAGAGCACCTCGCCGTCGTGCTGCGCCACGACCGCCTCGAAGCCCTCGATGAGGTAGTTCGCGGCGTCACCGACGGTCTTGCGGTCGATGTGCAGCTGGTCGAAGGTGTCCATGTCCATGAAGACGAAGTACTCGCCGTCCATGTACGAGAACTGCATCCCGCGCTTGTCGACGTTGGCAGTTTCGACCTTGACGCCGGCGTTGAAGGTCTTGTCCACCACCTTGCCGGAGAGCACGTTCTTCAGCTTGGTACGGACGAAGGCCGGGCCCTTGCCGGGCTTGACGTGCTGGAACTCGACAACGGACCACAGCTGGCCCCCTTCGAGCTTGAGCACCATGCCGTTCTTGAGGTCGTTCGTGGATGCCACGGTTGCGGTATCTCCTGGACTGCAGGTGGTGGGGACCCCGAAGATGCACGCGCTGTGTCCGTACGGCCTTACCACCGTACGGCTCAGAGGGCGAGCAGCTCCTTGGTCGTGATCGTGAGTAGCTCTGGCCCGCCGTCCGCCTCGGGGCGGACGACGAGTGTGTCGTCGATCCGGACGCCGCCGCGGCCCGGGAGGTGTACCCCAGGATCGACGGTGACCGGCACGCAAGCGTCCAGTTTACCCATGGCCGCAGGTGACAGCTGAGGGTCCTCGGCGATTTCGAGCCCGACGCCGTGTCCGGTCCACGGTCCGAGGCCCTCTTCGTGGCCCCCGGAGGCCAGCACCTGGCGGGCCGCGCGGTCCACTTCGCGGCACTCGACGCCGGGCGCGAGGGCCTCCCGGCCGGCCCGCTGGGCTGCGAAGACAAGGTCGTACAGCTCGATCTGCCAGTCGGCGGGCGTGGTGCCGATGACGAACGTACGGCCGATCTCGCACCGGTATCCGCGGTAGTCGGCACCCAGGCTCACGGTGAGAAAATCGCCCTCCTCGACCCGCCGGTCGGTGGGCAGATGGCCCGGCCGGCCGGAGTGCGGGCCGGTGGCGACGGAGGTCGGGAAGGCCGGGCCGTCCGCGCCGTGGTCGACGAGCCGGCGCTCCAGCTCCAGCGCGAGATGGCGCTCGGTACGGCCCACGAGGATCGATTCGAGCAGCTCGCCGAGGGCCTGGTCGGTGATCTCGGCCGCGATCCGCAGACAGGCGATCTCGTCCTGGTCCTTGACCAGCCGCTGCGCCTCGACCGCGCAGCCCAGGTCCGCCAGACGCAGTTCGGGCGCGACGGAGCGCAGCGCGCGGTGGCGGGCCACGGTGAGGTGGTGCTCCTCCACGGCGAGCGCCCGGGCGCCGGACTTGGCGGCGAGGTCGGCGGCGGCGACGGCCGGGTCGCCGGTGTGCGCGGGCAGCAGGCTGATCCGGAGGTCCTCGGCGGGCCTGCCCTCCGAGGGGTCGCCGGTGGGCGCGCTGGGGCACAGCAGCGTGTCGCCGCCGTCGTGCAGCAGCAGGGCCGCGCCGCGCGGGGCGCAGCCGGTGAGGTAGCGGATGTTTGCGGGGCTCGAAACGAGTGCCGCGGCGGTGTCGGTGGCGCCCGCGCCGGTGCCGACCGCGGCGTAGCGGTCACGCAACCGGGCGCGTCGGGTTGCGTACATGTCTGGCATGTACCGAGCGTACGGGTGCGATGGGCCTCGCGCCCTTTGAGCGCGTCTGTGGGGGTTTCGCGCCGGCCGGGTGCGGGCGGCACCGGCCGGTGCCGCCTCAGCGGCGCGCGCTCACCAGGACGGCGGGCTGGCCAGGCTGCGGGCCACGACGTCGTCGAGCATCCGGGCCGTGGTCGCCACGTCGTGGCTGGAGTTGTCGATGATCGGCAGCCCCGAGCTGTACCAGCCGGCCATCCGGCCGTGGATGCGGGCGACCTCCTCGTCGGTCAGCCGACGGTTGCCGCTGCGCTGGGCGTTCCGTTCGAGGACGATCTCCAGGCCCGGGAGCAGCACGACGGGCAGCAGCCCCGGGCCCACGTGCCGCTTCCAGCCGCCGAGGCCGACGACCGGGCGGTCGGGGAAGACGGCGTCGTCGAGGATGCAGGAGATGCCGTTGGCGAGGAAGTTGCGCGCGGCGAAGCCGCAGGTGCGGCGGGCCAGGCGGTACTGCGCCTCGGAGTGGTCGTTCCAGCCCTGCTGCGGGTCGGCGAACCCGGACCGCACCCATTCGCGTACGTCGTCCAGGCTGATGTGCGCGGTGGGCACCGGGCGGAGGTCGGCCCAGTGCCGGGCGACGCTGGTCTTGCCCGCGCCCGCGGGGCCGATGAGCAGCACGGCGACGGCGGTGTGCGCGGCGTCGGGCACGGCCGCACCGGGCGGCGGGGTGGGCAGCGCGACGGGATTGCCGTCGGGCAGCCGGATGTGGCCCGTGGACTCCGGCCGCGGCGTCTGCTGCGTACCGGCCCAGCCCGCGGGCGCGCCCTGCGGGGGCGGCGGCGGACCGGTCGGGGCGCCCTGCGGCGGCGGGGGCGGGCCGGCCGGTGCCGGGGGCCGCTGCGGCCCGGAGGGTATGGAGCGGGCCTGGGGGTCGGTCCAGGTCCCGGCGCTGCCCGGCAGATGACGCGGTGGCAGCGGAACCCCCCCTGGGTGCTGCATCCGGTGGCTCTCCGTCTCGTGGGGTGAGGTGCTGGAACGGTATCGAACAGTACCGCCCCCGGCCGTAGTTGAGGGAACGGCCGGGGGCGGCTGGAAGTGCCCGTTGTACGGTCAGGCGGCGATTTCGGCGTGGGCCGCGAGGAGCATGGCCGGGTCGGGGCCCTCCATCACGGTCGGCTTGGCCAGCCCGTCCAGGACGATGAAGCGCAGCAGGTCGCCGCGGGACTTCTTGTCGACCTTCATGGTCTCCAGCAGCTTGGGCCACTGGTCGCCCCGGTAGGTCAGCGGCAGGCCGACCGCGCCGAGCACGGCACGGTGCCGGTCGGCGGTCGCGTCGTCCAGCCGGCCGGCGATCCGGCCGAGCTCGGCGGCGAAGACCATGCCGACCGAAACGGCCGCGCCATGACGCCAGTTGTACTGCTCGTTCTTCTCGATGGCGTGCGCCAGGGTGTGCCCGTAATTGAGGATCTCCCGGCGGCCCGCCTCCTTGAGGTCGCCGGAGACCACCTCGGCCTTGACGCGGATGGCGCGCTCGATCAGCTCGGCGGTGTGCGGGCCGTCGGGGCGCTTCGCGCCCTCCGGGTCGCCCTCGATGAGCTCCAGGATGGCCGGGTCGGCGATGAAGCCCGCCTTGATGACCTCGGCCAGCCCCGAGACGTAGTCGTGGACCGGCAGCGAGTCCAGCGAGGCCAGGTCGCACAGCACACCGGCCGGCGGGTGGAAGGCGCCGACGAGGTTCTTGCCCTCGGCGGTGTTGATGCCCGTCTTGCCGCCGACAGCCGCGTCGACCATGCCCAGTACGGTCGTCGGTACGGCGATCCAGCGCACCCCGCGCAGCCAGGTGGCCGCCACGAAGCCCGCCAGGTCGGTGGTGGCGCCGCCGCCGACGCCCACGATGACGTCCGACCGCGTGAAGCCGGTCTGGCCCAGCGCCTTCCAGCAGTACGCCGCGACCTCGGCCGTCTTGGCCTCCTCGGCGTTCGGCAGCTGGATGGCGATGGCCTCGTAGCCCTGGCCCGCGAGGTCCTCGCGCAGCGCCTCACCGGTGGCGGCCAGCGCCTCGGGGTGCAGTACCGCGACGCGCTTGGTCTGCTTGCCGATCAGGCCCGGGAGCTCGCCGAGCAGCTGCCGGCCGATGAGGACCTCGTACGGGTCCGAACCGGCCGAGCCGCCGACCTGGATGCGGATGGGTGCGTCGGTCATGCTTTCCTCAGCTCCAATGCGTCGAGGACGGCCTCGGCGACGTCCTCGGGGGTACGGCCCTCCGTGGACACCACGGCGCGGGACACCTCCATGTACAGCGGGCGGCGCTCGGCCATCAGCTCGCGCCAGCGCTGCCGGGGGTTGACCGCCAGCAGCGGGCGCGGCGCGTCCAGGCCGACCCGCTTGACCGCCTCGGCCACGCCCATCTCCAGGAAGACGACGGGCAGTCCGGACAGCAGCTCACGGGTGGTGGCGTCCAGAATGGCGCCGCCGCCGAGCGCCAGTACCCCGGCGTGCTCGGCCACCGCGGCGCGTACCGCCTGCCGCTCCAGCTCGCGGAAGTGCGGCTCGCCCTCGTCGATGAAGATCTCCGAGATCGGCTTGCCCGCGCCCGCGACGATGTCCGCGTCGGTGTCCCGGAAGGTGGTGCCCAGCCGCTCGGCGAGCGCCATTCCGGTCGTGGTCTTCCCCACCCCCATGGGGCCGACGAGGACGACGGCCGGACCGGTCACCGGATCGCCAGGTTCTCGAGGAACGACTCGACGTTCCGGCGGGTCTCGGGCACGCTGTCGCCGCCGAACTTCTCCGCGACGGCGTCCGCGAGGACCAGCGCCACCATGGCCTCGGCCACGATGCCGGCGGCCGGCACGGCGCAGACGTCGGAGCGCTGGTGGTGGGCCGCGGCGGCCTCACCGGTGGTCACGTCGATGGTGGCGAGCGCGCGCGGCACGGTCGCGATCGGCTTCATCGCGGCGCGCACGCGCAGCAGCTCGCCGGTGGTCAGGCCGCCCTCGGTACCGCCGGAGCGGCCCGACGCGCGCTTGATGCCGTCGTCGGTGGCCAGGATCTCGTCGTGCGCCTTCGAGCCGGGCACCCGGGCCAGGTCGAAGCCGTCGCCGACCTCGACGCCCTTGATCGCCTGGATGCCCATCAGGGCACCGGCCAGCCGGGCGTCCAGACGGCGGTCCCAGTGGACGTGGCTGCCGAGGCCGACCGGTACGCCGTACGCCAGGACCTCGACCACGCCGCCGAGGGTGTCGCCGTCCTTGTGGGCCTGGTCGATCTCCGCGACCATCGCCTTCGACGCGTCCTGGTCCAGGCAGCGCACCGGGTCGGCGTCCAGCTTCTCGACGTCGGAGGGCTTGGGGTACACGCCGTACGGAGCCTTGGCCGCGGCCAGCTCCACGACGTGGCTGACGATCTCGATGCCGGCCGTCTCCTTGAGGAAGGAGCGGGCCACCGCGCCCAGCGCGACACGGGCCGCGGTCTCGCGGGCCGAAGCGCGCTCCAGGACCGGGCGGGCCTCGTCGAAGCCGTACTTCTGCATGCCGGCCAGGTCCGCGTGGCCGGGGCGGGGGCGGGTCAGCGGCGCGTTACGGGCCAGCTCGGCCAGCTCCGCCTCGTCGACCGGGTCGGCCGCCATGACCTTTTCCCACTTGGGCCACTCGGTGTTGCCCACCATGATCGCGATGGGCGAGCCGAGCGAGCGGCCGTGCCGGACGCCGCCGAGGAAGGTCACCTCGTCGCGCTCGAACTTCATCCGGGCACCGCGGCCATAGCCGAGCCGGCGACGGGCCAGGGCGTCCGCCACCATGTCCGTGGTAACGGGGACGCCGGCCGGAAGGCCCTCCAGCGTCGCCACCAGTGCGGGGCCGTGCGACTCCCCCGCCGTCAGCCAGCGCAACCTGCTCAACGGTGCTCCTCGTGTACTGCGCGTACGGTCTTCCCCTGATCCTCCCACGTCCGGCGCCGCGGCCCGCGGCCCGTCCAGCAGACGGAACGCCCGGTGGACGCCGGGGCGGCCCGGACACGGGTCTCAGCGGGCGGCCAGCGCCGCCTCGCCCGCCTTGCGCATCGCGGCCAGCGGGGCCCGCGCACAGCCGGTCATCCGCTCGACCTGGAGGACGGCCTGGTGGACCAGGAGGTCCAGGCCGCCGACGACGGCGCCGCGGCGCGCGGACCAGGCCGCGGCGAGCGCGGTGGGCCACGGCTCGTACAGCACGTCGAAGAGGGTGCCGGGGCGCTCGGGCACCGCGCCGGCCAGCGCGTCCGTGGTCCCGGCCGGGGTGGTGGCGATCACCAGGGGCGCGGCGAAGGCGCTCGCGGCGGCGTCCCAGAGGGCGGTGCGCACGGGGACGCCGAGCCGCTCGCCCCAGCCGCGCATCTCGTCCGCGCGCGCCTGGCTGCGGACGTACACGGTCACCTCGCCGGTGCAGATGCGGGCGAGCGCGGCCAGCGCCGAGGAGGCGGTGGCGCCGGCGCCGAGGATCGCGGCCTCCTCGACGGTGGTCACGCCGCGCTCGCGCAGCGCCTCCTGGATGCCGGGGATGTCGGTGTTGTCGCCGACGCGGCGGCCGTCCTCGGTGAAGAGCACGGTGTTGACCGCCTCGACGGCGGCGGCGGTGTCGCTGACCTCGTCGAGCAGCGGGATGACCGCGCGCTTGAGCGGCATGGTGAGCGACAGGCCCGCCCACTCGGCGTCGTCCAGCCCCGCCAGGAAGCCGGGCAGGGCCGCCTCGTCGATCTCGAAGCGGCCGTACTCCCGGCCGGCCAGGCCCAGTTCGTCGTACGCGGCGCGGTGCAGCACCGGCGAGAGCGAGTGGGCGATGGGCGATCCGAGGACCGCCGCCTTGTGGTGGGTTGCCGACACCGGTCCGTCCTCAGCGTTCTAGCGGGTCTTGGTCTAGCGGGTCTTGTTGAATTCCTCGACGAGCTTTTCGTGCTCGGCGTAGGTCTTGGCGAACGACGTCTTCCCGTTGATGGCGACGAAGTAGTACCAGCCGTCCTGGGTCGGATTGATCGACGCCTTCAGCGCGTCCTCGCCCGGATTACCGATCGGCCCCGGCGGCAGCCCCTTGTAGAAGTACGTGTTGTAGGGGTTGTCGTAGTTCTTGATGGCGCTGATCGGAATGTCGAGTTCGCTCTGGTTCTTTATGTAGTTGTACGTCGAGTCGAATTCGAGCTTGCCGTAGGTCTGGGTATTGCCCGGATCCAGGCGGTTGTAGACGACCTCGGCCATCTTGCGGAAATCGTCGTGCGAGGTGCCCTCGGCCTGGGTGAGGCTGGCGACCGTGACAACGTCCAGCGGCGAATCCAGACCCAGCTTCTTCGCCTGCCCGGCCAGGTCGTAACGGGCGTAGTTGCGCTTGGCCCGCTCGACCATCTGTTTGAGCACGTCCGCCGGTTTCGTCTTCTTGTTCACCTCGTACGTCGAGGGGTACAGGAAGCCTTCCAGCGGGTCCTTTATGTCGGGGTCGTTGTCCGCCCAGGACGGCAGGCCGAGATTCTTCGCCTGGCTCTTGGCGACGCCCTGGGTCGTACCGGTCTTCAGGTCGAGCTTCTTGTCGATGCGCTCGTAGACCGCGACGGCGCGCGAGCCCTCGGGGATCGTCAGGTTGTTGCGGCTCTCCGGGCTGAGCATCAGCGCCACCGCCGAGGCCGCCGACATCTCCTTGCGCAGCGTGTAGACGCCCGGCTGGAGTCCCGCCTCGGCCTTGGCGTTCTCGGTGACCGCCGCGGTGAACGCGTCGGCGCTCTTGACGACGCCCTCCTTCTTGAGGAGCAGCCCCATCTCCATCACCGGCGAGCCGTCCGGGATCTCCACCTGCACGCTGCCGGTGCCCGCGCCCTCGTAGTCCGGCGCGGGCCCGAAGCGGTCGTAGGCGAGGTAGCCGCCGCCGGCGAGCACCGCGAGGACGACGACCGTGGCGAGCCCGCGGCCGCGCCGCTTCGGGCGCTCGTCCCGGCCGCGGCGCTCCTTGCCGCGGCCGTCGCGCCCCGACCGGCGCTGTCCGCGCGGCGCGGGGGCGTCCTCGGGCTCCTCGTCCGGGTCACCGCCGGCGAAGAAGGCGTGCTCGGGCTCCGGCTCGGGCCGGGCCGGCGCCGCCTCGTCCTGCCAGGGCTCGTCGTGCCCCGCGGGCTGCCAGTCGCCGGCCTGCGGCGGCCCCGGCGGCACGACGGGCATCTGCGCCGTCTGGTCGTGCTGCAGCTGCTGGTGCTGGGGCTGGTGCTGGGGCGGATAGCCGTCGTGCGTGCCGTAGTAGTCCGGCGCCGCGCCGCCGTACGGATCGGGCTGCTGACCGTACGGGTCGTACGGCACGCCGCCGGGCTGCCCCGCCTGCGCGTACGCGTCGTAGTGCTGCTGCTCGTACGGATGCTGCTGCTCCGGCCCGGGGGCACCCCAGCCCTGCTGCTGCCCCGCGTAGGGGTCCTGGTTCCCGTAGGAAGCCTGGCCGCCGTAGGCGCCCTGGTCACCGTAGGACTCTCCGTACAGAGGGTCCTCGGGATGCCAGGGTTCGGAGCCGTAGCCCCGGCCGTACTCAGTCATCGATCCCCTAGAGCCGCGAGGCGGTGCGCTCCGCGCCGGCAGCGCGCCTGACGTACTGACCGCCTCTTCTTGCACGCGCCACTGTTCGAACGCGGCCGGACGCGCGGAACGTTACCGTACCGCGATCAGCCGGCCGCCTCGACGCTCTCTCCAGGCGCCTGACCGGAGGTACGTTCGGTCTCCAGCGCGCTCTGAAGGATGACGACGGCCGCCGCCTGATCGATGGCGGAACGTCCCTTCTTGGCCTTCACGCCGGAGGCGCGCATGCCCTGAGCCGCGGTGACCGTCGACATCCGCTCGTCCACCAGCCGTACGGGCACGGGCGCGATGTTCTTCGCCAGCTCCTGCGCGAAAGCCCGCACCTTGGCCGCGGCGGGCCCCTCTCCCCCGTTCAGGGAGCGGGGCAGGCCGACGACGACCTCCAGCGGCTCGTACTCCTCGATGATCGCCTTCAGGCGCCGGTGGGCGGCCGGGACATCGCGTCCCGGCACGGTCTCCACCGGGGTCGCGAGGACCCCGTCGGGGTCGCACGAGGCGACCCCGATGCGGGCGTCCCCGACGTCGACGGCGATCCGCCTGCCGCGTCGCATGGTGCTCACGCGCCTCAGCCCGCCTGGGCGACGAGGCGCTCGACGGCCTCGATGGCCTCGGGCACGGCCGCGGCGTTCTGGCCGCCTCCCTGGGCGACGTCCGGCTTGCCGCCGCCACCGCCGCCGAGGGTCTTGGCGGCCGTACGGACCAGGTCGCCGGCCTTGATGCCGCGCTCACGCGCTGCCTCGTTGGTGGCGATGACGGTCAGCGGGCGGCCGTTGGTGACCGTGAACAGGGCGACCACGGCCGGGCGGTCCGACGGGATGCGGCCGCGCACGTCCAGGACGAGCTTGCGCAGGTCGTCGGCGGAGGTGCCGTCGGGCACCTGGCCGGAGGCCAGCGCGATGCCGCCCACGTTCTTGGCGCCCTCGGCGAGCCCGGCGGCGGCCTGCAGGACCTTCTCCGCGCGGAACTGCTCGATCTGCTTCTCGGCGTCCTTGAGCTTGGCCAGCACGCCGGAGATCTTCTCGGGCAGCTCCTCGGGCCGGCCCTTGACCAGCTCGGTGAGCTGCGAGACGACCGTGTGCTCGCGGGCGAGGAAGTTGTACGCGTCGACGCCCACCAGGGCCTCCACGCGGCGCACGCCGGAGCCGATGGAGGACTCGCCGAGCAGCTTCACCAGGCCCAGCTGGGCGGTGTTGTGGACGTGCGTGCCGCCGCACAGCTCCTTGGAGAAGTCGCCGATGGTCACCACGCGCACGCGGTCGCCGTACTTCTCGCCGAACTCGGCGATGGCTCCCTGCTTCTTGGCGTCGTCCATGCTCATCACCTCGGCGGTGACGTCCAGTTCGCGCGAGAGGACCTCGTTGATCTTCTGCTCGACGTCCGTGAGGACCGTGCCGGGCACGGCGGTCGGCGAACCGAAGTCGAACCGGAAGCGGCCCGGGGAGTTCTCCGAACCGGCCTGGGCGGCCGTCGGGCCGAGGGCGTCGCGCAGCGCCTGGTGCGTGAGGTGCGTGGCGCTGTGGGCGCGGGCGATGGCCCGGCGGCGCGTGACGTCGATGGAGGCGTACGCGGGCGAGCCCACGGTGATCTCGCCGACCTGGACGGAGCCCTTGTGCACGGTGACGCCGGGGACCGGCTGCTGGACGTCGCGCACCTCGATCACGGCGCCGGTGTCGGTCTTGATGCGGCCCATGTCGGCGAGCTGGCCGCCGCCCTCGGCGTAGAACGGCGTACGGTCCAGGACGACCTCGACCTCGTCGCCCTCGTGGGCGGCCGGCGCTGAGACGCCGTCGACCAGCAGGCCGACGACGGAGGACTCGCCCTGGGTGTTGGTGTAGCCGGTGAAGACCGTGGAGCCGGAGCTGTCGGCGACCTCGCGGTAGGCGGACAGGTCGGCGTGGCCGTGCTTCTTGGCCTGGGCGTCGGCCTTGGCGCGCTCCCGCTGCTCCTTCATCAGGCGGCGGAACCCGGTCTCGTCCACCGACAGGCCCTGCTCGGCGGCCATTTCGAGGGTGAGGTCGATCGGGAAGCCCCAGGTGTCGTGGAGCAGGAACGCCTTGTCGCCGGAGAGGACCGTGCCGCCGCCGGCCTTGGTCTCGGTCACGGCGGTGTCGAGGATGTTGGTGCCGGCCTTCAGCGTCTTGAGGAAGGCGGCCTCCTCGGCGAGGGCGACGGTCTCGATGCGCTTGCGGTCCTGGAGGAGCTCCGGGTACTGCTGGCCCATCGTCTTGATGACCACGTCGATGAGGTCGGCGACGACCGGGTCGGTGGCGCCCAGCAGGCGCATGTTGCGGATGGCGCGGCGCATGATGCGGCGCAGCACGTAACCGCGGCCCTCGTTGCCGGGCGTCACGCCGTCGCCGATGAGCATGACGGACGTACGGATGTGGTCGGCGACGACGCGCAGCGAGACGTCGGTGTCGTGGCCGGCGCCGTAGGCGACCCCGGTCAGGTCGGTGGCCTTGTCGATGACCACGCGCAGGGTGTCGGTCTCGTACATGTTCTGTACGCCCTGCAGGATCATGGCGAGGCGCTCAAGACCCAGACCGGTGTCGATGTTCTTGCTGGGCAGCTCGCCGAGGATCTCGAAGTCCTCCTTGGAGGTGCCCGCGCCGCGCTCGTACTGCATGAAGACCAGGTTCCAGATCTCCACGTACCGCTCGTCGTTGACGGCCGGGCCGCCCTCGATCCCGAACTCGGGGCCGCGGTCGTAGTTGATCTCGGAGCACGGGCCGCACGGGCCCGGCACGCCCATGGACCAGTAGTTCTCCTTCTTGCCCAGGCGCTGGATGCGCTCCTTGGGCACGCCGACGACCTCGTGCCAGATGCGCTCGGCCTCGTCGTCGTCCAGGTAGACCGTGATCCAGAGCTTCTCCGGGTCCAGGCCGTAGCCGCCGTCCTCCTGGGAGCTGGTCAGCAGCTCCCAGGCGTACTTGATGGCGCCTTCCTTGAAGTAGTCGCCGAAGGAGAAGTTGCCGCACATCTGGAAGAACGTGCCGTGCCGGGTGGTCTTGCCGACCTCTTCGATGTCCGGCGTGCGCACGCACTTCTGGACGCTCGTGGCGCGCGGGGCGGGCGGCTTGACCTCGCCGAGGAAGTACGGCTTGAAGGGGACCATGCCCGCGGGGACCAGCAGCAGCGTCGGGTCGTCCGCGATGAGCGACGCCGAAGGCACGACGGTGTGCCCGCGCTCCTCGAAGAAGCTCAGCCAGCGGCGGCGGATTTCAGCCGACTCCATCAGTGGTCCTCGTTTCGGTTCGGTCCGGTTGTCCGGGTGATGCGTGTCGTGGGGTGGTGCGGTTCGAGCGCGGCGGTCGGGCGGGCAGGCGGCAATTCGCGCGCCGCTCCGGTCTCCGTCAGACCGAGCGCTTCGTGCAACTGCTCTTCACGGTCCGCCATTCCGTCGCGTACGTCCAATGCAAATTGACGCAGCCGGTGTCCGGTCTCCACCGCCTTGTCCGCGGCCTGCGCCGCGAGGCTGTCGGGCTGGAGCTTGCGCAGCTTGCGGTGGACCTTGTTGGTGGCCCACACCCCGGCGGCTGCGCCGGTGGTGAACCAGAATGCGCGGCGGAACATCGCGTGATCAGTCCTTGGAGCGACGGGTGCGGCGCCCGCTCCGGCGGGCGGCGGGCAGGGTGCGGCCGACGACGACGGTGTGCTCGGGCTCGGGCGCGCCCTTCTTGCCGAGCGCGCGGCGGACGCCGTAGCCGAACGCCGCGACCTTGACCAGCGGGCCTCCAAAGGCGGAGGAGACGGTCGAGGAGAGCGCGGAGGCGTTGGCGGTGACCTCCTGGACGTCGGAGGTGATCGCGTCGACGCGGGCGAGCTGGGTGTGCGCGGAGCGGACGGTCGCGGACGCGTCGGCGAGCAGCGGCACGGCCTTCTCGGACACCTCGGAGACCATCTTGGTGGTCGCCTTGAGCGTCTGCGCGAGCCTCACCAGCACGAGGGCGAGGAACGACACGAGG
The DNA here is from genome assembly GCF_040655775.1 of Streptomyces sp. NPDC050315. NCBI lineage: Bacteria > Bacillati > Actinomycetota > Actinomycetes > Kitasatosporales > Streptomycetaceae > Streptomyces > Streptomyces sp. NPDC050315. The sequence continues at coordinate 392,069 of NZ_JBFAKN010000005.1, read as the reverse complement.
ATCGCCCAGAAGACGGCCACGAGGATCCCGGCCACCTCTCCACCGGACACGCGCACACCACTTTCCGACTGGTTCTCTGCTTGTCTCGTCCTGCTCGATCGGCAGACTTCGACCCTATCGCGCCGGGGCTCCCGCTCCGCACCGTGTTCCCGTGTGCCACCGCCGCTTTCCGGGGCGGCCTCGGTACGCCGGAGCACGTATCCGGGACAGAGCGGCGCGATTGTACGGTCCGCACACCTACGAGTACGCTCCGTGTGCCATGCGACGCTCCCGGGGACCGGACCCCGCTTTCCGAGACCGCTGCCACCGCTCGCCCGCGCCGGGCAATCTGCCCGCGGAGCTGAACCGGTTCGTCGGACGCGCGGACGAACTGACCGCGCTGACCGACATGGTGGCGGCCGCGCGGCTGGTCACGCTCACGGGCATGGGCGGGGTGGGCAAGACCCGGCTCGCGACGCAGGCCGGCCGGGCCCTGGCGGACGGCTTCCGCGACGGGGTGTGGCTGATCGAGCTGTCCGCCGTGCGGGAGCCGCACCTGCTGGACCTCGCCGTCGCCGAGTCGCTGGCGCTGGCCGACCACAGCGGCCGCCCGGCCCGCGAGACGCTCTGCGCCGACCTCGCCGACAGCGACCTGCTCCTCGTCCTGGACGGCTACGAGCACCTGGTGGCCGAGTGCGCGCCGCTGATCGGGCAGCTGCTGCGGCGGGCGCCCGGCGTGCGGGTGCTGGCCGCGGGCCGGCGTCCGCTGGGCCTGCCCGGGGAGCGGACCTACCCGCTGCCGCCGCTGCCGGACCCGGAAGCGGGCGAGCTCTTCGCCGACCGGGCCGCGTGCGTGGTCCCGGGCTTCACGGTCGACGAGACCAACAGCGCGGCGGTCGCCGAGCTGTGCCAACGCCTCGACGGCATCCCGCTCGCCCTGGAGCTGGCCGCGGGGCGGCTGCGCGCGCTCTCCGTGGAGCAGGTGCTGCAGCGCCTCGACGACCGCTTCCGGCTGCTGACCGGCACCGACCGGGACGCCCTGCCGCGCCATCAGACGCTGCGCACGGCCATCGGCTGGAGTCATGAGCTGTGCACGCCGCAGGAGCGGCTGTTGTGGGCGCGGCTCTCGGTGTTCGCCGGGCAGTTCGACCTGGAGGCGGCCGAGTACGTCTGCTCGGGCCCCGATCTGCCCGCCGACGAGCTGCTGGACGTGCTGGCCGAGCTGGTCGCGCAGTCGGTGGTGGTCCGCGAGGAGACGCCGGTCGGGGTGCGCTACCGGATGCTGGACACGGTACGGGCCTACGGCGCGGACTGGCTGGCGGCGCTGGACGACACCGAGCGGCTGCGGCGCCGGCACCGCGACTGGTACGTGGGCCTGGCGACCTGGTGCGAGCTGGACTGGTTCGGGCCCCGGCAGGACGAGGTGGCCGCCCGCCTCGATGTGGAGCTGCCCAATGTGCGGCTGGCGCTGGAGCACAGCCTGGAGGTGCCGGAGGAGGCGTATCTGGGGCAGTTCCTGGCCGGGACGCTGTGGTTCTTCTGGGTCGGCTGCGGCCGGCTGTCGGAGGGGCGGCACTGGCTGGAGCGGTCCCTGGAGCTGCCGGCCGACCATCAGGACGCGCGGCTGAAGGCGCTGTGGGTGACCGGCTATGTCGCGGTGCTCCAGGGCGATCCGGCCGGTGCGCTGTTCGCGCTGGAGCAGTGCCGTGCGGAGGCGGAGCGCGCGGGGAACGCGCGGGCCGCGGCCTATGCGCAGCACCGTCTGGGCTGTCTGGCGCTGACCGGGGACGACATGCCGCGCGCCGAATCGCTGCTGCGGGCGGCGCTGGCGGCCTACCGCGAGATCGGCGAGCTGAACAGCAACGTGCTGATGGCGCAGGTCGAACTGGCCATGGCGGTGGCCTTCGGCGGCGATCTGGCGGCGGCCGAGGAGCTGTGCGCCGAGGTCCGGGAGGTGTGCGCGGATCACGGCGAGCGGTGGGCACAGGCGTACGCGCTGTACGTCCTGGCGTACGCCGCCTGGACGCGCGGGGACCTGGCGGGCGCGCGCCGGCTGCTGACCGAGTGCCTGCTGATCGACCATGCCTTCCACGATCTGCTGGGCACGGTGCTGACGGTGGAGCTGCTGGCGCTGATCACGCTGGACGAGGGGGACGCGGCGGAGGCGGCGGTGCTACAAGGGGCGGCGGCGCGGATCTGGCCGTCGGTCGGGCCGCCGCTGTTCGGCTCCCAGTACTTCCACCAGCCGCACGAGCTGTGCGAGCGGCGGGCCCGCGGGGAGCTGGGCGACGCGGAGTACGAGGCGGCCGTGCGGCGGGGCCGGGCGCTGGACCTCGAAGCGGCCGTCACACGGATCCTGGGCGGCCTCCCCCGCCCGCGCGGCGGGTCGGGCGGCAGGCCCCCGGGAACCGGCGAGCCCGCCGTGTCCCCTGCCGCGAACGGCGGAGAGACGGCGGGCTGAGAGGCGGACGCGCGCCGGAATGCGGCGCGCGGGCCGTTGCGCTGCCGGGCGGCTCGCTCAGCGCGCGTAGTACTCGACGACCAGCTGCTCGTCGCAGATGACCGGGATCTCCTTGCGGTTGGGGTCCCGGTCCAGGCGGAACGCCAGCGCCTGGAGGTTGACCTCCAGGTAGCGCGGGGTCTCGCCGTCGGGGGCGTAGCCACCCTCACGCGCGACCTGGAAGGGGTGCTTCTCGCGGCTGCGCTCGCGGACCATCACGACGTCGCCGGGGCGGACGCGGAAGGACGGCTTGTCGACCTTGCGGTCGTTCACCGAGATGTGGCCGTGCACGACCATCTGGCGGGCCTGGTAGATCGTGCGGGCCAGGCCGGAGCGCAGGACGAGGGCGTCGAGGCGGCGCTCGAGCTCGATGATCAGCGCTTCGCCGGTCTTCATGTCGACCTTGCGGGCGCGGTCGTAGGCACGCACCATCTGGCGCTCGCTGATGTCGTACTGGGCGCGCAGCCGCTGCTTCTCCAGCAGCCGGACCTTGTAGTCACTGCTCTGCTTGCGACCGCGGCCGTGCTCGCCGGGCGGGTACGGACGGGCCTCGAAGTACTTGACGGCCTTCGGAGTCAGCGCGATGCCGAGCGCGCGGGACTTCTTGACCTTGGGACGCGACTGGTTCACGTGGAACGGACCTCCATGTAAGTTAGGTGAGGCTTACCTTAGCAGCGCGAGGAGACCGCATGTATCGACCTGGGAACCCCCTGCCCAGTGCTGGCCAGAGCACCGAGGCGGGTCAGCCGCGTCCCACGGAAGACGCCCAGCAGCCGACCGCCGCCGAGCGTGTGCGAACCCTCGTGGATTCCCATGCTATGGCGTCTCTGACCATTCCCGGAGTCCACGATCTCGACGAAGCCGGCTTCGCAGCGCCCGCCTGCAGAACGGTCGACGCCTCAGGAGACGTGCTACTACTGGTTCCTGGGGATTCCGCGGCCGCCCGAGCCGCCGCACACGCCCAGGACGACGACGTCACCGCAGTGATGGAACTCACGGACGTCGCGCCCGTTTCGGTGCCCCATCGCATCCGCGGACGGGCCTGGATCGCCGGCTGGCTGACCCCCGTACGCGGCGACGACCGCGCCCACGCCGCCCGGCTGCTCGCCGAGCGGCACCCCGTCGGCGAGCTGCTCGGCATCGGCGAGGCGCTGCGCCCCGACCCGCTGCCCGGCACCGACGGGCGAGGCGCCTGGATGATGCTGCGCCTGGAGGTCGGCGAGGCCACCGTGGACGATCTGTGGGGCGCGGACTCCGTCGAGCCCGAGGAATTCACGCAGGCGGCTCCGGACCCCGTAGCGGGCCACGAGGCCGAGCTGCTGCAGCACTTGCACTCCTCGCACGGCGAGCAGGTGCGCGACCTGTGCGGGCTGCTCGGCGACCGGGCCGAGCAGGTGTGCGCGGCGCGCGGCAGCGTCGTACCGGTGGCGCTGGACCGCTTCGGACTGCGGGTCCGCTTCGCCGACCCCGGCCACCAGGTCTTCGACGCCCGCTTCGACTTCCCCTCGCCCGTGCGCGACTTGATGGAGCTGCGGCGGGCGATGCACCACCTCTTCGACGCCGCGGCGTGAGAGCGTGAGCGCCCCAACGGGACCGCCCCGGCTGGTCGTAGACCGGCCGGGGCGGTACGCGTACGGGCTGCCGCCCGCGGGGCGCGTCAGGCGCTGAGCGAGGCGAGCGCCTTGTTCAGCGTGGCGGACGGCCGCATGACGGCCGCGGCCTTGGCCACCTCGGGCTGGTAGTAGCCGCCGATGTCGGCCGGCTTGCCCTGGACGGCGACCAGCTCGTCCACGATCGTCTGCTCCTGCTCGGCCAGCGTCTTGGCCAGCTCGGCGAACGCCTCGGCCAGCTTGGCGTCCTCGGTCTGCTTGGCCAGCTCCTGCGCCCAGTACAGCGCGAGGTAGAAGTGGCTGCCGCGGTTGTCGATACCGCCGAGCTTGCGGCTGGGCGACTTGTTCTCCGCGAGGAACGTGCCGGTCGCGCGGTCGAGGGTGTCGGCGAGCACCTGGGCGCGCGCGTTGCCCGTCTTCTGCGCGAGGTGCTCGAAGCTCACCGCGAGCGCGAGGAACTCACCCAGGCTGTCCCAGCGCAGGTAGTTCTCCTTGACCAGCTGCTGGACGTGCTTGGGCGCGGAGCCGCCGGCACCGGTCTCGAAGAGGCCACCGCCGTTGATCAGCGGCACCACCGAGAGCATCTTGGCGCTCGTGCCGAGCTCCAGGATCGGGAACAGGTCGGTGAGGTAGTCACGCAGCACGTTGCCGGTGACGGAGATCGTGTTCTCGCCGCGGCGGATGCGCTCCACGGAGAACTTGGTCGCCTCGAACGGGGACATGATCTCGATCTGCAGGCCCTCCGTGTCGTGCTCCGGGAGGTACTGCTTGACCTTGGCGATGAGGTTCGCGTCGTGCGCGCGGCCCTCGTCCAGCCAGAACACGGCCGGGTCGCCGGTCGCGCGGGCGCGGGTGACGGCCAGCTTGACCCAGTCGCGGATCGGGATGTCCTTGGTCTGGCAGGCGCGGAAGATGTCGCCGGCGCTGACCTCCTGCTCCAGCAGCGCGGTGCCGTTGCCGTCGAGGACCCGCACGGTGCCCGTGGCGGGCACCTCGAAGGTCTTGTCGTGGCTGCCGTACTCCTCGGCCTTCTGCGCCATCAGGCCGACGTTCGGCACCGAGCCCATGGTCGACGGGTCGTACGCGCCGTTGGCCTTGCAGTCGTCGATGACGGCCTGGTAGATGCCGGCGTAGGAGCTGTCCGGGATGACCGCGAGGGTGTCCTGCTCCTGGTCGTCCTTGTTCCACATGTGGCCCGAGGTGCGGATCATGGCCGGCATGGAGGCGTCGACGATGACGTCGCTCGGGACGTGCAGGTTGGTGATGCCGCGGTGCGAGTCGACCATCGCCAGGTCCGGGCCCTCGGCGAGCTCGGCGTCGAAGGACGCCTTGATCTCCTCGCCCTGGGGCAGGGACTCCAGGCCCTTCCAGATGCCGCCGAGACCGTCGTTCGGGGTCAGGCCCGCGCCGGCGAGCACGTCACCGTACTTGGCGAAGGTCTTCGGGAAGAAGGCGCGCACGACGTGACCGAAGATGATCGGGTCGGAGACCTTCATCATCGTGGCCTTGAGGTGCACCGAGAACAGCACGCCCTCGGCCTTGGCGCGGGCGACCTGCTCCTTGAGGAACTCGCGCAGCGCGCCGACGCGCATGACGGAGGCGTCCACGACCTCGCCCGCCAGCACCGGCACCGACTCGCGCAGCACCGTGGTGGTGCCGTCGTCGCCCACCAGCTCGATCTTCAGCGCGCCGTCCTCGGCGATGACGACCGACTTCTCGGTGGAGCGGAAGTCGTCGCCGGTCATGTGCGCGACGTTCGTCTTGGAGTCGGCGGACCAGGCACCCATGCGGTGCGGGTTGGCCTTGGCGTAGTTCTTGACCGACGCGGGGGCGCGGCGGTCGGAGTTGCCCTCGCGCAGGACCGGGTTGACGGCGCTGCCCTTGACCTTGTCGTAGCGGGCGCGGATGTCGCGCTCCTCGTCGGTCTTCGGGTCGTCCGGGTAGTCCGGGAGCGCGTAACCCTGCTCCTGCAGCTCGGCGACGGCGGCCTTGAGCTGCGGGATCGAGGCCGAGATGTTCGGCAGCTTGATGATGTTCGCCTCGGGCGTCTTCGCCAGCTCACCGAGCTCGGCGAGCGCGTCGTCGATGCGCTGGTCCTCCCGAAGACGCTCGGGGAAGCTGGCGATGATCCGGCCCGCCAGCGAGATGTCACGGCTCTCCACGGCGACACCGGCCGTCGAGGCGTAGGCCTCGATCACCGGCAGGAACGAATACGTCGCCAGGGCCGGGGCCTCGTCGGTGTGCGTATAGATGATGGTCGAGTCAGTCACCGGTGCTCCGCTCCACGTCTGCAACATTGCTCGACATCAAGATATCTCGTGAGCGGCCCCCGTTCGACAGGGCCCTGCCGAGCGGTGCCGGAACGGCCGCTTCCGCGCCCGCCTCACTCCCCCGACGGCCCCGCCTCCCCCGCCAGCCTGCTGCGCACCCGCTCCACCACGTCGTAGTACCGCGCCTCGGAGCCGTACCGCGTCGGGGTGTAGTACCGCTTGCCGTGCACCTCGTCCGGCGCGTACTGCTGCGCCGCGATGCCGCCGGGGAGGTCGTGCGGATACTGATAGCCCTTGCCGTGGCCGAGCTTCTCCGCGCCCTTGTAGTGCGAGTCGCGCAGATGCATCGGTACGGGGCCCGCCAGGCCCGCGCGCACGTCCGCGAGCGCCGCGTCGATCGCCATGTACGCCGCGTTCGACTTGGGCGCGAGGGCCAGCGCGATCGTCGCCTGGCTGAGCGTGATCCGGGCCTCGGGGAAGCCGATCATCGCGACGGCCTGCGCGGCGGCCACCGCGGTCTGCAGCGCGGTCGGATCGGCCAGCCCGATGTCCTCGCTCGCGGAGATCATCAGCCGCCGGGCGATGAACCGCGGGTCCTCGCCCGCCTCGATCATCCGCGCCAGATAGTGCAGCGCCGCGTCCACGTCCGAGCCGCGGATGGACTTGATCAGCGCGCTGGCCACGTCGTAGTGCTGGTCACCGGCCCGGTCGTACTTCACCGCCGCCCGGTCGACGGACTCCTCCAGGGTCCGGAGGCTGATCTCCTTCTCGCCCTTGGAGATCGCGGACCCGGCACCGGCCTCCAGGGCCGTCAGCGCCCGGCGCGCGTCGCCGCCCGCGATGCGCAGCAGATGCGCCTCGGTGTCCGGGGGCAGCGTCACCGCGCCCGCCAGCCCGCGCGCGTCGGTCAGCGCGCGCTGCAGCAGCCCGCGCAGATCGTCGTCGGTGAGCGGCTCCAGCGTCAGCAGCAGCGAGCGGGAGAGCAGCGGGGAGATCACCGAGAAGTACGGGTTCTCCGTCGTCGCCGCGATGAGGGTCACCCAGCGGTTCTCCACCGCCGGGAGCAGGGAGTCCTGCTGGGCCTTGCTGAAGCGGTGGATCTCGTCCAGGAAGAGGACGGTCTCCTTGCCGTATCCCCCGGAGGCGCGGCGGGCGCCGTCGATGACGGACCGCACCTCCTTCACGCCCGCGGTGATCGCGGAGAGCTCCACGAAGCGCTTGTTCGTCGCCTGGCTGACGACATACGCGAGGGTGGTCTTGCCGATGCCGGGCGGGCCCCACAGGAACACCGAGGACGGCCCGGCGGGTCCGCCCTCCCCCTCGCCCACCAGCCGCCGCAGCGGCGATCCGGGCTTGAGCAGATGCTGCTGGCCGACCACCTCGTCCAGGGTGCGCGGGCGCATCCGTACGGCGAGCGGGGACCCCGCGGGGTCCTTCTCCTGGCGGTCTTCGGCGGCGGCGGTGAACAGGTCGGGCTCCACGCTCCCGAGACTATGTCACCCCACTGACAACGCGACTGCTGCCTACAGCAGCGTGCTCCAGTACTGCGTCCACCACTTCGTGAGGATCAGCAGCCCGATCACGCCGTACCAGAGGACCGGGACGACCCAGTGGAATTCCAGGACGGCGTTCCGCAGGCCCGCCGGGGCCGGGATGATCCCGTGCTTGATGTTGTGGACCGTGGTGTACCAGAACATCAGGATGGTGATCAGCCAGGTCAGCGTGCACCACAGGCACAGCGAGTTGATGACGTACAGCGACTGCGCCATCAGCCACATGCAGAAGACCGTGCCGAGCAACGTGCCCACGTTCAGGCCGATCCAGTACCAGCGGCGGAAGCGGGCACCGGCGAGCAGGCCCATGCCGATCGCCATCACGACGCCGAAGCCGACCAGGCCCGCCATCGGGTTCGGGAAGCCGAACACCTCGGCCTGCGCGCTCTTCATGATGTTGCCGCAGGAGATGATCGGGTTGATGCTGCACGCCGGCTTGAAGTTCGGGTCCTTCAGCAGCTCGAACTTGTCGAGCGTGATGACCCAGGCCGAGAGCAGGCCCAGGGCGCTGGTGATCACCAGGAGCAGGGCGAAGGGGCGACCCGCTCCGATGGTGCGGTCGTCGACGCCGTCAGCGGCGTGGTCGGTGGGCACGTCATCAAGCGTAGTCGTCGTCATATCGCCGTTTCCGTCGATCCGGTGGTCAGTAGGGCCGTGGAGCCTCACATTGTGCCGCAACCGCCCCACCGCTCACCGTCGGAAGGACATAAAGCCACCCGCACGCGAACAGTGCTTTCATACGACGAAGGGCCCGGCATCTCGTGCCAGGCCCTCCTCGCATCCGGCACATCAGCCATCAATTGAGGAACCCACATGGCGAGCACCAGCTCCGCGAGAGCGGCGGCGGTTTAGCCGCAAAACGGGGCTCACTCAGCCCAGCTTCCGCCGGACCTCCTCGACCACCTTGTCCAGCGCGACCGGCGACTGCTCGCCGCTCTCCAGGTCCTTGAGCTGGACCACGCCCTCGGCGAGGTCGCGCTCGCCGGCGACGATCGCCAGCCGCGCGCCGGAGCGGTTCGCGGACTTCATCGCGTTCTTCAGGCCCTTGCCGCCGTACGCGAAGTCGGTCGCGAGACCGGCCCTGCGCAGCTCGGTGACCGTGCCGAAGAGCACCCGGCGGGCCTCCTCGCCCAGCGGCACCGCGAAGACGGCCGTGCTGGCGGGGATCTCCAGCTCGATGCCCTCGGCCTCCAGCGCCAGGACCGTACGGTCCACGCCCAGCGCCCAGCCGACGGACGGCAGCGCGGGGCCGCCGATCATCTCGGACAGGCCGTCGTACCGGCCGCCGCCGCCCACCGCGGACTGCGAGCCCAGCCCGTCGTGGACGAACTCGAAGGTGGTACGGGTGTAGTAGTCCAGCCCGCGCACCAGCTTGGGGTCGTCCTCGTACGCGACGCCCGCCGCGGTCAGCAGCTCGCGTACCTGCTCGTGGTACGCCTTGCAGTTCTCGCAGAGGTGGTCGCGCAGCAGCGGCGCGCCGACCAGCTGCTTCTGCACGTCCGCGCGCTTGTCGTCCAGGACCCGCAGCGGGTTGATCTCGATCCGGCGGCGGGTGTCCTCGTCCAGGTCCAGGGCGCGCAGGAAGTCCTGCAGCGCGGCCCGGTAGGCGGGGCGGCACTCCTTGTCGCCGAGGCTGTTGAGCAGGATGCGGAAGTTCTTGAGGCCCAGCGAGCGGTACGCGTCGTTGGCCAGGATGATCAGCTCGGCGTCCAGCGCCGGGTCCTCGGCGCCGATGGCCTCCGCGCCGACCTGCGAGAAGTGCCGGTAGCGGCCCTTCTGCGGGCGCTCGTAGCGGTAGTACGAGCCGGAGTACCAGAGCTTGACCGGGAGGTTGCCGGCCTTGTGGAGGTTGGCCTCCAGCGCGGCGCGCAGCACGGAGGCGGTGCCCTCGGGGCGCAGCGCGAGCTGGTCGCCGCCCTTGGTCTCGAAGGCGTACATCTCCTTGGTGACGATGTCGGTGGACTCGCCGACGCCGCGCGCGAACAGCTCGACGTTCTCGAAGCCGGGCGTCTCGATGTAGCCGTAGCCGGAGCGCTTGAGGGGTCCGGAGATCGCGTCGCGGACCGCCAGGTAGGTCGCGGACTGCGGCGGGATCAGGTCGTAGGTGCCCTTGGGGGCCTTGAAGGTGCTCACGGAAGCTTTCGTCACATTCCTCGTCGTGGCGCCCGAGGCTGCGCCTCGGCGCCGAGGCCGGCGGCCACCTGCCGCATGAAGGGGTTGGTGGCGCGTTCCTGGCCGATGGTGGTCTGGGGGCCGTGGCCGGACAGCACCACGGTCGAGTCGTCCAGCGGGAGGCATACGCGCTCCAGCGACCGGAGGATCTCGGCGTGGTCGCCGCCGGGCAGGTCGGTGCGTCCGATGGAGCCGGCGAAGAGCAGGTCGCCCGAGAAGAAGACCGGCGGAATGTCGGCCTGCTCGGGCATCCTGAAGGTCACCGACCCCTTGGTATGGCCCGGCGCATGGGAGACGGCGAATTCCATTCCGGCAAGCGCAAGCTTGCCGCCGTCCGCCAGCTCCTTGACGTCATCCGGCTCTCCCACCGTCAGCTCGCCCATCAGCTGCTGCCCGATCGACCGGCCCAGCGCCTTCTCCGGGTCGCTCATCATGTAGCGGTCCTCGGGGTGGATCCAGGCGGGGACGTCGTGCGCGCCACAGACCGGCACCACGGAGGCGACGTGGTCGATGTGGCCGTGGGTGAGGACGACGGCGACGGGCTTGAGGCGATGCTTCTTCACCGCTTCCGCGACACCGTCGGCGGCCTGGTGGCCGGGGTCGATGATCACGCACTCCTCACCCGCGGCGGGGGCGACCAAGTAGCAATTGGTGCCCCAGGCCCCGGCGGGGAACCCGGCAATCAGCACGTTCGTCCTCATCAATCGTCCGGCGGACAGATCCTGGCAGGCCCTGGCAGCGGCCCTGGCGGATCTCACAGAAACATGCTGCAAGATCTCTGCTGTTCAGAGCCTACCGGCGGGACTCCCGCCGGAGCGAACCCGTATACGGTACGGGCCACGGCAGATCATGCGGACCAAGGAGACGGCCTGGTGGTCAAGGGGGATCAGCGGCGCAAGCAGCTCGCGCGCCAGAAGTACGAGCGTCAGCTCCAGCGGCGGACGGCCGCGCAGCGGAAGACCAAGCGCCGGAACGTGATCATCGCGTCGGTGCTCGCGGTGGCGCTCGCCGCGGGCGGGGCCGTGTACGCGACGGCGGGGCTGGTCGGCGGCGACAGCAAGAACACGGCGGCGGAGCAGCGGCCCAAGGACCCGTGCGGGACGCCCGCCAAGGGCGAGCCGTCGAAGAAGCAGTGGAAGAAGGAGCCGAAGCTGACGGTGGACACCTCCGCTTCGTACTCCGCGAAGCTCTCCACCACGTGTGGCGACATCGCCATGAAGCTGGACGCGAAGAAGGCCCCGCACACGGTCAACTCGTTCAAATTCCTGGCGGAACAGGGCTATTTCGACCACAGCAAGTGCCATCGCCTGGTCGACGACGGCCTGCACGTCCTGCAGTGCGGCGACCCGACCGGTACCGGCCAGGGCACCCCGGGCTACACGATTCCGGACGAGAACCTCAAGGACCCGCGGCTCAAGGGCGGCGTCTACCCGGCGGGCACGGTCGCGATGGCCAACCGCTACGACGGGCAGAGCGAGAAGACCCGGGACACCGGCGGCAGCCAGTTCTTCCTGGTCTTCCAGGACAGCCGGTTGCCGCCCAACTACACGCCGTTCGGGACGATCACGCAGGGCATGGACGTACTGAAGAAGATCGCCGAGGCCGGGTCCACGCCCGACCCGCAGACGCAGAACACCGTGCCCAACGCCACCGTCGTCATCGACCGGGCCCGCGTCACCAAGTCCTGACAGTTTTGTGCCGCGGCCCTGGCCGTCCGCGCCGGGACCACGGAATTTCGGTCGTGCGGGATGCGGACAGCCGGGCCGCCGGTCGCCTAGATTGGCGTTGGGTAGGGTGCCTGCTCCGACGGCTGCCACCCTCACCCGCAAGAACAGTCCGTCGGACCGGCCGGGGCGCGGTCCCGCCGGACAGAAACTGTGGACGATGCCCGGGACCCCGGTGTCCCGCCGGCATCATGTGGAGGAGGCGCTGTGAGCAGCGACCCATGGGGCCGCGTCGACGAGACGGGGACCGTGTACGTGCGTACCGCCGACGGCGAAAAGGTCGTCGGATCGTGGCAGGCAGGATCGCCCGACGAGGCCCTCGCCTACTTCGAGCGCAAGTATGAGGGCCTGGTCGTCGAGATCGGCCTCCTCGAGCGGCGGGTCAAGACCACCGACCTGTCGGCCAAGGACGCCATGACCGCGATCGACCATCTGCGGCAGCAGGTCGACGAGCACCACGCGGTGGGCGACCTCGACGCCCTGCGCAAGCGTCTGGACGCGCTCGTCCAGACGGTCGAGGCCCGCCGCGAGGAGCGCAAGGCGGCCAAGGCCCGGCAGGCCGACGAGGCCAGGACGGCCAAGGAGAAGCTGGTCGCCGAGGCCGAGGAGCTGGCGGCGAGCGAGCAGTGGCGGGCGGCCGGCGAGCGGCTGCGCGCCCTGGTCGACACGTGGAAGGGGCTGCCGCGGCTGGACCGCAAGTCCGACGACGAGCTGTGGCACCGCTTCTCGCACGCCCGCTCCGCGTTCTCCAAGCGGCGCAAGGCCCACTTCGCGTCGCTGGACGCGCAGCGCGAGCAGGCCAGGCAGATCAAGGAGAAGCTGGTCGCGGACGCCGAGGCGCTCTCGGGCTCGACGGACTGGGGCCCGACGGCGGCCCGGTACCGCGAGCTGATGCAGGAGTGGAAGGCCGCGGGCCGCGCCCAGCGCGAGCACGAGGACGACCTGTGGAACCGCTTCCGCGGCGCCCAGGACGTCTTCTTCCAGGCCCGCAGCGAGGTCTTCGCGGAGCGGGACGCCGAGCAGCGGGAGAACCTCACCAAGAAGGAGGAGCTGGTCGTCGAGGCCGAGAAGCTGCTCCCGGTCTCGGACCTCAAGGCCGCGCGGGCCGCGTTCCGTTCGATCAACGAGCGGTGGGAGGCCATCGGCCATGTGCCGCGGGACGCCCGCCCGAAGATCGAGGGCCGGATGCACGCCGTCGAGCGCGCCATCCAGGAGGCCGAGGAGGCCGAGTGGCGGCGTACCAACCCCGAGGCGCGGGCGCGTGCCGCGGGGCTGACCGGTCAGCTCCAGGACGCCGTCGACAAGCTCCAGAAGCAGATCGACACGGCCCGGGCCGCCGGTAACGACGCCAAGGCCGACAAGCTCGCCCGCGAGCTGGAGGGCCGCCAGGCCCTGCTGGACCAGGCTCTCAAGGGCCTGCACGAGTTCGGCGGCTGAGCGAGCGTCCGTCACGACGGAGGGCCCCGGTACGGATCGCGTACCGGGGCCCTCCTCGCGTTGTACAGCGGCTAGTTGGGCCTGCGCGCCGAGGTCACGCGGTACACGTCGTACACGCCCTCCACACCCCGTACCGCCTTCAGGACGTGCCCCAGGTGCTTGGGGTCGCCCATCTCGAAGGTGAAGCGGGAGGTGGCCACCCGGTCGCGGGAGGTCTGGACGGCCGCGGACAGGATGTTGACGTGCTGGTCGGACAGCACCCGTGTGACGTCCGAGAGGAGCCGCGAGCGGTCCAGCGCCTCGACCTGGATGGCGACCAGGAAGACCGAGGACTGGGTCGGCGCCCACTCGACTTCGAGGATCCGCTCCGGCTGCTTGGACAGCGAGTCGACATTGAGGCAGTCCGCGCGGTGCACCGAGACTCCGGAGCCGCGAGTCACGAAGCCGATGATCGGGTCGCCCGGCACCGGCGTACAGCAGCGGGCCAGCTTCACCCAGACGTCCTCGACGCCCTTGACGACCACGCCCGGATCCGCGCTGGAGCGCCGCTTGGAGCGGCGGATCGGCGTGGACTCGGCGATGTCCTCGGTGGCCTCGTCCTGGCCGCCGAGCGCCTGCACCAGCTTCTGCACGACGGACTGGGCGGTGACATGGCCCTCGCCGATCGCCGCGTACAGCGACGAGATGTCCGGATACCGCATCTCGTGCGCGAGGGTGACCAGCGAGTCGCCGGTCAGGATGCGCTGGATCGGCAGGTTCTGCTTGCGCATGGCCCGCGCGATGGCGTCCTTGCCCTGCTCGATCGCCTCGTCGCGGCGCTCCTTGGAGAACCATGCGCGGATCTTGTTGCGGGCCCGCGGGGACTTGACGAAGCCCAGCCAGTCGCGGGACGGCCCGGCGCCCGGCGCCTTGGAGGTGAAGACCTCCACCAGATCGCCGTTGTCGAGGGTCGATTCGAGCGGTACGAGGCGGCCGTTGACGCGCGCGCCTATCGTGCGGTGGCCGACCTCGGTGTGCACCGCGTACGCGAAGTCCACGGGCGTCGCACCGGCCGGCAGCGCTATGACATCGCCCTTGGGCGTGAAGACGAAGACTTCGTTGCGGGAGAGGTCGAAGCGCAGCGACTCCAGGAACTCGCCCGGGTCCTCCGTCTCCTTCTGCCAGTCCAGCAGCTGCCGCAGCCACGCCATGTCGTTGACCGCGTCGTCCTTGCCGGCCTTGCCCTTGGGCACGTCGGTGCGGATCTTGGAGGCGCCGGCCACGGCCTCCTGCTTGTACTTCCAGTGCGCGGCGATGCCGTACTCGGCGCGGCGGTGCATGTCGAAGGTGCGGATCTGCAGCTCGACCGGCTTGCCGTTGGGCCCGATGACCGTCGTGTGCAGCGACTGGTACATGTTGAACTTGGGCATCGCGATGTAGTCCTTGAACCGGCCCGGGACCGGATTCCATCGCGCGTGCACCGTGCCCAGCGCCGCGTAACAGTCACGCACCGTGTCGACAAGGACACGAATCCCCACCAGGTCGTAGATCTCCGCGAAGTCGCGGCCACGGACGATCATCTTCTGGTAGACGCTGTAGTAGTGCTTGGGCCGTCCGGTGACGGTGGCCTTGATGCGCGCCGAGCGCAGGTCGGCCTGGACCTCGTCGGTGACTATGGCGAGGTACTCGTCGCGCTTGGGCGCCCGCTCGGCGACCAGCCGGACGATCTCGTCGTACATCTTGGGGTAGAGGATCGCGAAGGCGAGGTCCTCCAGCTCCCACTTGATGGTGTTCATGCCCAGGCGGTGGGCGAGCGGCGCGTAGATCTCCAGGGTCTCGCGCGCCTTCTTCTCCTGCTTCTCGCGCTTGAGGTAGCGCATGGTGCGCATGTTGTGCAGGCGGTCGGCGAGCTTGATCACCAGGACGCGCGGGTCCTTGGCCATCGCGACGACCATCTTGCGCACGGTTTCGGCCTGCGCGGCCTCGCCGAACTTGACCTTGTCCAGCTTGGTGACGCCGTCGACCAGCAGCGCGACCTGGTCGCCGAAGTCCCGGCGCAGGGTGTCCAGGCCGTACTCGGTGTCCTCGACGGTGTCGTGCAGCAGCCCGGCCATCAGCGTCGCCGGGTCCATGCCCAGCTCGGCGAGGATCGTGGTCACCGCGAGCGGATGCGTGATGTACGGGTCGCCACTCTTGCGCTTCTGACCGCGGTGCCAGCGCTCGGCGACCTGGTAGGCCCGTTCGACCTGGCGCAGCGTGGCCGTCTCGATCTTGGGGTCGTTGCTGCGCACGATGCGCAGGAGCGGCTCCAGTACCGGGTTGTACGGGCTCTGGCGCTGCACGCCGAGGCGGGCCAGGCGGGCGCGGACGCGGTTGGAGGAGCCGGAGCGGCCGCCGGGCTGGCCGGTGTGGCCGGGCGGCAGCGGCTTGGGGGCCGAGGGCGGGGTGGGCTTGGGCGCCGTGGCGGGAGGCCCGGAAACCGCCGGGACGGGCCCCGCGGGCGCTTCCTTCCCGCCGTTCTTCGGCGCGTCCGCGGCGCCGCCCGCGGGCCGGTCGTCCGGGCGCGCGGCGGGGCTGCCCCCGGGCGTGCGGGGGGAGAGCGGCTGGGCCTCGTCTGGCAAGAGCAACTCCTCGCTGGGACCTTTCCCGCCGGTGAACGGGCGGAAAAGAGCGGTGCCGGACCACCGGTCCACGAAGTGGCCGGGCTGCCATGGTATCCATGCCGGCAGCCACGGCTCGCCCGCGGGCCGCTGCTCCTGTGGTCACAGCAAAAGGGCACCCGCATTTATGCCGGATGCCCTTTTACCTGCACTTTGCCTGGCATTCGAACGCCGTACACGGCGCCGCGCGAGGCGGTTACCGCGGCCTCAGACCGTGATCAGCGCCTCCAGTGGCGCCCCGTCGAGCCCCGCCGCCAGCTTCTCCCGGCCGTCGAGGAAGCCCAGCTCCAGCAGGACCGCGACGCCCGCGACCTCGGCGCCGGAGCGGCGGATCAAGGTCAGCGAGGCCTCGGCCGTACCGCCCGTGGCCAGCACGTCGTCGATCACCAGCACCCGGTCACCCGGGGCCAGCGCGTCGGCGTGGATCTCGATCGTGGCGTGGCCGTACTCCAGCGCGTACGACTGGCCGAGCGTCGCCCCGGGGAGCTTGCCCGCCTTCCGTACGGGCACGAAGCCGACGCCCGCCTTGACCGCGACCGGGGCCGCGAGGATGAACCCGCGGGCCTCCAGCGCCACGATCTTCGTCGCGCCGAACTCCGCGCAGACCCCGGCCAGCGCGTCGGTCAGCTGCCCGAACGCGTCCGGGTCGGCCAGCAGCGGCGTGATGTCCTTGAAGACGACCCCCGCCTGCGGGTAGTCCGGTACGTCCGCGATCTTGCTGAGCAGGAGCTCGCGCAGCTCCGCGGGGGCGCTCATCGGCGCTTGCCCGACGGACGGCCGCGACCGCGGGTGCGGGACGCGGGCTGGCTGCGCGGGCCGGCCGACGAGCTGCCGGCCGCCGCCGGGGCGTCGTCCTGCGGCTCCTCGCCGGACTCCGCGCCGCCCTCGGCCGACCCCTCGCGGGAGTCCTCCTTGGCGGCGGCGGAGGCGCGCTTGGCACGGACCCGCCGGGCCAGCGACTTCATCTGCGGCTCGCGCTCCTTGAAGTCGGCGACCAGCGGGGTGGCGATGAAGATCGAGCTGTACGCACCGGCCGCGAGACCCACGAACAGGGCCAGCGAGATGTCGTTCAGCATGCCCGCGCCCAGGAAGCCGCCGCCCACGAAGAGCAGGCCCGCCACCGGGAGCAGCGCCACGACCGTGGTGTTGATCGACCGCACCAGCGTGGAGTTGATCGACCGGTTGGCGATCTCCCCGTAGGTGTAGCGCGACTGCTTGGTGATGCCCCGGGAGGCTTCCTTGAGGCTGTCGAAGACCACGACCGTGTCGTACAGCGAGTAACCGAGGATGGTCAGCAGGCCGATGACCGTGCCGGGCGTGACCTCGAAGCCGACCAGCGCATACACGCCGACCGTGATCGTGAGGTCGTGGATCAGCGCGATCAGGGCCGCCAGCGCCATCCGCCACTCGAAGGCGATGGCGAGGTAGAGCACCACGAGGATCATGAAGATCCCCAGGCCCAGCCAGGCCTTGTTCGCGATCTCCTCGCCCCAGCTGGGGCCGACCAGCTGGGTGTTGACGTCCTCGACCGGGACGTTCAGGTCCTTGGCCAGCTTCTCCTGGACCGGCACGGACTCCTTGGTGTCCAGCTCACTGATCTGGATCCGCAGCCCGCCGTTGCCGAGCTTCTGGACCGTGGCCTGGTGGCCGCCGGAAGCGGCCTCCGCGTCGTGCTGGGCCTGGGTCGAGGAGACGGAGGTCTTCGGGGTGGTGAAGACCGCGCCGCCGGAGAACTCGATGCCCATGTTGAGGCCGCGCACCCCGAGGCCCACGATCGCCGTGATGGTGATCAGGATCGAGACGGCGTACCAGATCTTGCGCTTGCCGATGAAGTCGTAGCCGACCTCGCCTCGGTACAGCCGGGCGCCGATGTTGCCGAGCTTGGACATCTCACGCCTCCTTCGTCTCGATGGGGGCGGAGGTGCGCCGGCCGCGGCGCAGCGGCGGCTTCGCGCCGAGACGCGTGGGGTCCAGACCCGACCAGGGGTGGCCCGAGTGGAAGAACTTCCGCTTGGCCAGCAGCGTCATCAGCGGCTTGGTGAAGAAGAAGACCACCACGACGTCCAGCAGGGTCGTGAGGCCGAGCGTGAACGCGAAGCCCTGGACCTTGCCGACGGTGACGATGAAGAGCACGGCGGCGGCCAGGAACGACACGAAGTCGGAGACCAGGATCGTACGCCGGGCGCGCGGCCAGGCCCGCTCGACGGAGGGCCGCAGCGTACGGCCCTCGCGGATCTCGTCCCGGATGCGTTCGAAGTACACGATGAACGAGTCGGCCGTGATGCCGATCGCGACGATCGCACCGCAGACGGCCGGGAGGTTCAGCGCGAACCCTATGGCCGGGCCGAGCAGCGTCATGATCGTGTACGTCAGGGCCGCCGAGACCAGGAGGCTGGCGAGCGCGACCAGCGACAGGCCGCGGTAGTACGCGACCAGGTAGATGACGACCAGCGCGAGGCCGATGGCACCGGCGATCAGGCCCGCGGACAGCTGCTCGCCGCCGAGGGCGGCGGTGACGGTGGTCTCGTCCGCGATCTTGAAGGAGAGCGGCAGCGCACCGTAGGACAGCATGTTCGCCAGGTCCTCGGCGGTCTGCTGGGTGAAGCCGCCGGTGATCTGGGCGTTGCCGCCCGCGATCGCGCTGCTCACCTGCGGGGCCGAGACGACCTCGCCGTCCAGGGTGATCGCGAACTGGTTCTGCGGCGGGGCCTTGGTGGCGATGTCACCGGTCACGTCGGCGAACTTCTTGCCGCCGGCGGAGGTGAAGTTCATCTGGACGAGCCAGCCCTGGCCGCCCTGCTGGTCGAAGCTGGCCTTGGCGTCGTCCACGTCCGTGCCCTCGACCTTGACCGGGCCGAGCGCGTACTTCGTCTTGCCGTCGTCCTCGCAGGACACGATCGAGTCGCTGGGCTTGGCGCGCGCTGCCTGCTCGGCAGCGGCGGAACGGCTCTCCTTGGTGGAGCAGTCCAGAGCCGCGAGCTTCTTCTGCAGCGCGGCGGGGATGTCGGCACCCTGCGGCGGCTGCTGGACCGGGGGCGCGCTCGGCGAACCGGTGGGCTTGCCGGAGGGCGACGGAGCGTCGTCCTTCTTGAGCGCGTCACTGACGGCACGGCCCTGCGTGGTGGGGCTGCCGGAGGGGGTGGCCGACGCGCCGGCGCCGCCCTGCTTCTCCTTCTCGCCGCTGCCGGCCTTCGGGCTCTCGGAGGCACCCGGCGCGGGCGTCTTCGTACCGGCCGCCGCGGTCAGCACCGTACGGAAACCGAGCTGGGCAGTCGTACCGACCTGCTGGCGGGCCTGCTTCGCGTCCGTCCCCTTGGGGATGTTCACGATGATGTGGTTGGTGCCCTGGGTCTGGACCTCGGCCTCGGAGACGCCGAGACCGTTGACGCGCCGCTCGATGATGCCCGCGGCGGTCTTCATGTTGGTCTCGTTGATCGCGTTGGGCTTGCCCGGCTGGTTCTGCGCCTCCAGCGTGAAGCTCGTACCGCCCGCGAGGTCGATGCCCAGTCGAGGCGTCATGGTGCCGGAGTAGAACATCCCCCCGACCAGCGCCGCGATGACGACCAAGATCAGGACCAGGGCGCGCCCCGGCCTGCTCTGGGCCGCCGGCGACCTTCGGCCCTTGTTCGGTGCTGCCACCTTCTCGTATCTCCCTGTCCAACCGCCCGAGTCAGGTCAGTGCCGGACGGCCACGAAGTCTTGTGGGGACGTGCCCCCGCCGGAGCCTAGACGGTCCCGGAACCGCGGGCGCCGCTCCGGGTGCACCGCGGTTCCGTGAAAGCGCGCGCCTACTTCGCGTCGGCGTCGCCGTCCTTCTTGGCGTCCTTCTTGACGTCCTTCGCCTCGGCGGCCTCTTCGGCCTTCGGCTCCTCGGCCTTGGTCTCCTCGGCCTTCGGCTCGTCGGCCTTCTCGGCAGCGGCGTCCTTGCCCAGGTCGATCTTCTCGGCGACGTCACCCTTACCGGTGGTGTCGTCGTCGCCGTCGTTGACGGACGAGGCGCCGGTCAAGGAGGACACGTCGTCCGGGACGACGGAGCCCTGCTCGGCACCGTCGATGATGCGGTTGTACTCGTCGTCGGGCAGCACGGCGCCGACGGCGTTCTTCGCGTAGAGCGCGTGGACGCCCGGGGCCACCTCGAGGAGGACCGCGTCCTCGTGGATTTCCTTGACGGTGGCGTACATGCCTCCGATCGTGCGGACGCCGGTGCCGGGCTGCATTTCATTCCGCATCTGCGCTGCCGCCTGCTGCTTCTTCTTGGCGGAGCGCGTCATCAGGAACATGGCCCCGATGAGCACGATGAACGGGAGGAGAGTCATGATATTCACGGGACGGACATTCCTTCGCACGACCGCGGAGGCGCGGCCTGGTATTCGGGGGTTGATATGCCGGACCGTACGGACGGCATCGGCGGAGTCTAAGCGAGTCCGCACCAGTGGAACAACGCCCAGCATCGCACCGCAGTTCCTGACCCGGCGAGTCCCCGCGCCGTCACGTCCCGAACAGCCCCTGCTGTCCGTTTCCGCCCGTCATCTGCTGCGGCGGCACCAGCCCCATGTGCGCCCATGCGGCAGGCGTGGCGATGCGGCCACGGGGGGTGCGCGCGAGCAGCCCCTCGCGCACGAGGAACGGCTCGGCGACCTCCTCGACCGTCTCACGCTCCTCCCCCACGGCCACCGCCAGGGTCGACAGGCCCACCGGGCCGCCGCTGAACAGCTTGAGCAGCGCCGTGAGCACCGCGCGGTCCAGCCGGTCCAGGCCGCGCCCGTCGACCTCGTACACGTCCAGCGCCTGCGCCGCGATCTCGCGGGTGATCAGGCCGTCCGCCTTGACCTGGGCGTAGTCCCGTACGCGACGGAGCAGGCGGTTGGCGATACGGGGCGTACCGCGCGACCGCCCGGCGATTTCGGCGGCGCCTTCGGTCTCTATGTCGACATCGAGCAGTCCCGCCGAGCGGTGGATGACCCGCTCCAGCTCATTCGGGGCGTAGAACTCCATGTGCCCGGTGAATCCGAACCGGTCGCGCAGCGGCGGCGGCAGCAGCCCGGCCCGCGTCGTGGCCCCCACCAGCGTGAACGGCGGCAATTCCAGCGGAATTGCGGTCGCGCCCGGCCCCTTCCCCACAATCACATCGACCCGGAAATCCTCCATCGCCATATAGAGCATCTCTTCGGCGGGCCGCGACATCCGGTGAATCTCGTCCAGGAAAAGCACCTCGCCCTCCTGGAGCGAGGAGAGGATCGCGGCGAGATCGCCGGCGTGCTGGATGGCCGGGCCGGAGGTGATGCGGATCGGGGCGCCCATCTCGGCGGCGATGATCATCGAGAGCGTGGTCTTGCCCAGCCCCGGCGCGCCCGAGAGCAGTACGTGATCGGCGGTGGCCCCGCGCGCCCGCGCTGCCCGCAGTACGAGGTCCAGCTGCTCGCGCACCCGCTCCTGGCCGACGAACTCCTCCAGGTCCTTCGGGCGCAGCGCGGCCTCGACGGCCGTGTCCTCGCCGTCGGCGTCCGCGCCCACCAGCCGGTCGGCGCCGCCCGGCGGCAGGCCGGGGTCCTGTCCGTCCGCGGTGTCGGTGCTGTCGTCCCAGTTCACTGCGTACTGCCTCGCGTCGTCGGGTGGGTGGGGTGCGGGTCGTCGTAGGGGTACCCGGGCGGACGCCCGGTCAGCGGGCCCGGTTGAGGGACTGCAGGGCCGCCTTCAGGAGCTGCGCAACCTGCGGCTGCGCGCCCTCCGCCACAGCTGCCTCGGCCTGCGGGGCAACGGCGCCGACCGCCTCGTCGGCCTCCCGGGTGGCGTATCCGAGGCCGATCAGCGCGGCGTGCAGCTGATCGCGCCAGGCGGCCGTGACCGGGCTGCCGACCGCGGGCCCGGCGCTGCCGACCGGCTCGCCGAGCCGGTCCTTCAGCTCCAGCAGCAGCTTCTGCGCGCCCTTCTTGCCGATGCCGGGCACGGCCGTGAGCGCCTTCTCGTCGCCCGTGGCGACCGCGCGCCGCAGCGCGTCCGGGCTGTGCACCGCGAGCATCGCCTGCGCGAGCCGGGGCCCGACGCCGCTCGCCGTCTGCAGCAGCTCGAAGGTCTGCCGCTCGTCGTCGTCCGCGAAGCCGTACAGCGTGAGGCTGTCCTCCCGTACGACGAGGGAGGTGGCGAGCTTCGTCTGCTCGCCCATGCGCAGCCCGGACAACGTGTTGGGGGTGCACTGGACGGCCATGCCGATGCCGCCCACCTCCACGACGGCGGCATCGGGAGCCAGGGCCGCGACCGGGCCGGAGACGAAGGCGATCATGACGTGCCCTTCGGGGTGCGCTGGTTTGTACGTACGGGAGCGGGAGTCCGAGGCGTGCCGACGGGGCGCGCGGCGGACGGGGTGCGCCGGGCGGCGGCGGCCTGGGCCTGCTGGAGCCGGTTGGCCGCGTGCGCCTGCTGAAGGCGGTTCACGGCGGGCGCGCGCCAGATATGACAGATGGCGAGCGCGAGCGCGTCCGCGGCATCGGCGGGCTTCGGCGGCGCGTCCAACCGCAGCAGCCGGGTGACCATGGCCCCGACCTGCGCCTTGTCGGCGCGGCCCGAGCCGGTGACGGCGGCCTTGACCTCACTGGGGGTGTGCAGCGCGACGGGCAGCCCGCGGCGCGCTGCACACAGCATGGCGACCGCGCTGGCCTGGGCCGTGCCCATGACCGTACGGACGTTGTGCTGGCTGAACACGCGCTCCACGGCGACGTACTCGGGCCGATGTTCGTCGAGCCACTCATCGATGCCGCGCTCGATGAGGACGAGGCGGTGCGCGATATCGGCGTCGGCCGGGGTGCGGACCACGCCTACCCCCGCCATCTTGAGCGGCCGCCCGGCCACCCCTTCGACCACGCCGACCCCGCAACGCGTCAACCCCGGGTCCACACCGAGCACCTTCACGGGTGTCCCCCTCCCCTCATGCCGCGCTGTCACCACCGCCGCCGTACCGTTTCGTCCCTCCACCCCCACCACGGGGGAGCGGAGATCCCCTGCTCAGCACAGTATCGGGTGCCACTGACAACGCGAGACGGGCCGGCAGGCGTGTTCCCTGCCGGCCCGTCAAGTCAGCCGATGCCGTGGCTGTGGCCGTCGCCGTGCGTGGTGCTTACGCGTCGACCTTCGCCATGACCTCGTCCGACACGTCGAAGTTGGCGAAGACGTTCTGGACGTCGTCGCTGTCCTCCAGCGCGTCGATCAGCTTGAAGATCTTCTTCGCGCCCTCTTCGTCCAGCTCGACCTGCATCGTCGGGACGAAGTTGGTGTCGGCCGAGTCGTAGTCGATGCCGGCCTCCTGGAGCGCGGTGCGGACCGCGACCACGTCGGTGGCCTCGCTGAGCACCTCGAAGGACTCACCGAGGTCGTTGACCTCCTCGGCGCCCGCGTCCAGGACCGCGCCCAGCACGTCGTCCTCGGTCAGCTCGCCCTTGGGGACGATGACGACGCCCTTGCGGTTGAACAGGTAGGACACCGAGCCCGGGTCGGCCATCGAGCCGCCGTTGCGGGTCATGGCGACGCGCACGTCCGAGGCGGCACGGTTGCGGTTGTCGGTGAGGCACTCGATGAGCACCGCGACACCGTTCGGGCCGTAACCCTCGTACATGATCGTCTCGTAGTCGGCGCCGCCGGCCTCAAGACCGCCACCGCGCTTGACCGCGGAGTCGATGTTCTTGTTCGGGACCGACTGCTTCTTCGCCTTCTGGATGGCGTCGTACAGCGTCGGGTTGCCCTCGACGTCCACGCCGCCCATGCGGGCCGCGACCTCGATGTTCTTGATCAGCTTCGCGAAGAGCTTGCCGCGCTTGGCATCGATCACGGCCTTCTTGTGCTTCGTCGTAGCCCATTTAGAGTGGCCGGACATCCGCCTGTCTCCTTCGCGTAACCAATTTCTGAAAACGAACGCCTAGATCCTACCGGGGCCCCGGGAGCGGCGTGTCACGCGGCGTGACGCACCATGTCCACGAAGAACGCGTGGACCCGGTGATCGCCGGTGAGTTCCGGGTGGAAGGACGTGGCGAGGACGTTACCCTGCCGGACGGCCACGGTGTGACCGCCGTGCTCGGCCAGTACCTCGACCTCGGCGCCGACCGACTCGACCCAGGGCGCGCGGATGAAGACGCCCTCGACCGGTCCGCCGTCGATCCCGGCGACGTCGACCGCCGCCTCGAAGGACTCGTTCTGCCGCCCGAAGGCGTTACGGCGCACGATCATGTCGATGCCGCCGAACGTCTCCTGGTCGTCCCGGCCGTCCAGGAGCTTCTCCGCGACCATGATCATGCCCGCGCAGGTGCCGTACACCGGCTTGCCCGCCCGGATGAAGGCGCGCAGCGGCTCCAGCATGCCGAAGACGCCCGCCAGCTTGGAGATGGTCGTGGACTCGCCGCCGGGGATGACCAGGCCGTCGAGCTCGTCCAGTTCCTCGGCGCGGCGTACCGGGCGCGCCAGGGCGTCGGCGGACGCGAGCGCCGTGAGGTGCTCGCGTACGTCGCCCTGCAGCGCCAGCACGCCGATGGTGGGGGTGCTGTTGCTCATCTGTCAGTGCCTTACCAGCCGCGGTTGGCGTACCGCTCGGCCTCGGGGAGGGTGTCGCAGTTGATGCCGACCATGGCCTCGCCCAGGTCGCGGGAGGCGTCGGCGATGACCTTCGGGTCGTCGTAGAAGGTGGTGGCCTTCACGATGGCGGCGGCGCGCTTGGCCGGGTCGCCGGACTTGAAGATGCCGGAGCCGACGAAGACGCCCTCGGCGCCGAGCTGGCGCATGAGCGCGGCGTCGGCGGGGGTGGCGACGCCACCGGCGGAGAAGAGGACGACCGGCAGCTTGCCCAGCTCCGCGACCTCCTTGACCAGCTCGTACGGGGCGCGCAGCTCCTTGGCGGCGGCGAACAGCTCGTTGTTGTCGCAGCCGCGCAGCTTGGCGATCTCGCCCTTGATCTGGCGGAGGTGGCGGACGGCCTCGACGACGTTGCCGGTGCCGGCCTCGCCCTTGGAGCGGATCATGGCCGCGCCCTCGGCGATGCGGCGCAGGGCCTCACCGAGGTTGGTGGCGCCGCAGACGAAGGGGGTGGTGAAGGCCCACTTGTCGGAGTGGTTGACCTCGTCGGCCGGGGTGAGGACCTCGGACTCGTCGATGTAGTCGACGCCGAGGGACTGCAGGACCTGGGCCTCGACGAAGTGGCCGATGCGGGACTTGGCCATGACGGGGATGGAGACGGCGTTGATGATGCCGTCGATCATGTCCGGGTCGGACATCCGTGCCACGCCGCCGTCCTTGCGGATGTCCGCGGGGACGCGCTCGAGGGCCATGACCGCCACGGCACCGGCGTCCTCGGCGATCTTCGCCTCTTCCGGCGTGACGACGTCCATGATCACGCCGCCCTTGAGCTGCTCGGCCATGCCGCGCTTGACGCGGGCGGTTCCGGTCTCCGGGGACTGGGGCGTGGTGGGCGTGGTGGACACGATTGACCTCACTAAGTGCGGGTGGTTGTGCTGCTGCACCTAGAGAACCGTTTGTGTACGGCAGGTGAAAAGGGCCAATTGCAGGGCGGTGGCTCTTGGGGTGGCCTGGGCGGCCCCTCGCCTCCGTACTGGTACGGAGCTCAGGCCGCCGTGCGCTCCCCGAGGGCCGCCGGGGCCTCGTCGTCCATCTCGAAGGCCATCGGGAACGGGGCGTGGCCCGCGAGCCGGAACCAGCGTACGACGCGGTGCCGGCGGACGGCGCGGGCCGCGCGTACGGCGTCGTTGTGGAAGCGGCGGGCCATGGGGACGCGCCGCACCGCCGCGTTCAGCTCCGCGAGCGTCTGCTCGCCGCCGGGGGCCTCCCGTACGGCGTCGGTCTGCTCGGCCTCGTCGAAGACCGCGCGCAGCGCCTGGCTGAGCGCGCTCTCGGCGACCTCCCGCTGGTCCTCCTCGGCCTGCCGTGCCTCGTGGGCCGCCTGGTACAGGACGATCGAGGCGGCGGGGTCGAGGACGCCGGACGTACCGAGCTCCTGCGCTACGGAGGCGCGGCGCAGCAGCTGCGCGTCGAGCGCGGCACGGGCGGCGTCGATGCGGGCGTGCAGCCGATCCAGACGGCCGGCCGTCCAGCTCAGGTACACCCCGATGACGATGAGCGCCGCGAGGATCCAGATGAGAGTGGTCACGGGGCGTCACGTTACCCGTCCGCTGCGCTTGGCCCGGGCCGACGGGGTGCGGTGCCGTGCCCGGCAGGGTCCGTTGCCCAGTGCCGCGCCGTCGTGGCCGGTCGCGCCCACGCGGCGCAGCCGCAGATCGACACGCCCCGCGCCCCTTTATCGCCCTTCGGGCTCGTCCTCAATCGCCGGACGGGCTTGTTTTGAGCCCCCACCGCGCCCGCAGGCTCACCCTCTCGTCCGTGTCCACCGAAGCCGCCCCGTCGGTCACCGTCTCGTACACCGCCAGGATGTCAGCCCCCACCGTCGACCAGTCGAAGCGGCGTACATGGCGGCTGCCGCGCTCCCGGAGTTCGGTCAGCCGGGCCGGGTCACGGAGCAGCCGGATCGCCGAGGCGGCCAGTGCGTCCGCGTTTTCGTTCGTGAAGAGTTCGCCCGCCTCCCCCTGGTCCAGGACCTGGGCGAAGGCGTCGAGGTCGCTGGCCAGCACCGGCGCCGCCGCCGACATCGCCTCGACGAGGATGATGCCGAAGGACTCGCCGCCGGTGTTCGGGGCGACGTACAGGTCGACGCTCCGCAGCAGGCGGGCCTTGTCCTCGTCGCTCACCATGCCGAGGAACTCGACGCGGTCGCGGAACTCCGCGGGAAGGTCCGCGACGGCTTCCTTCTCGTCGCCGCGGCCGGCGACCAGGAGGCGCGCGTCGGGGACCTCGGCGAGGATCGCGGGCAGGGCCTTCATCAGGACGGGGAGGCCCTTGCGGGGCTCGTCGATGCGGCCTATGAAGCCGATGGTCCGGCCCTGCCACTCCTTCTTCGGCTCGGCGCGGGCGAAGAAGTCCACGTCGACGCCGTTGGGGATGACGACCGCGTCGCCGCCGAGGTGTTCGACGAGCGTGCGGCGGGCGTACTCGCTGACCGCGATCCGCGCGCTGATCTTCTCCAGCGCCGGCTGGAGGATCGGGTACGCGGCGATCATGGCGCGGGAGCGCGGGTTGGAGGTGTGGAAGGTCGCCACGATGGGTCCCTGCGCCGCCCAGCAGGCCAGCAGGCCGAGGGACGGGGAGGCCGGCTCGTGGATGTGGATGACCTCGAACGCGCCGTCGTGCAGCCAGCGGCGTACCCGCGCGGCGGAGAGGAAGCCGAAGTTGAGCCGGGCAACCGAACCGTTGTACGGGACGGGTACGGCACGTCCGGCGGAGACGACGTACGGCGGGAGCGGTGTCTCGTCGTCCGCCGGTGCGAGTACGGAGACCTCGTGGCCGAGCCGGATCAGATGCTCGGCGAGGTCGCGGATGTGGAACTGGACGCCGCCCGGGACGTCCCACGAGTAAGGGCAGACGATCCCGATCCTCAAGGCGTCTCCGTCTCTCGGGCGCCCGCACCGCGCGGCTCCAGGTCGGCGAGCCACAGTCGCTGCAGCATGTGCCAGTCCTCCGGGTGCTCGGCGATGCCCGAGGCGAAGGCGTCGGCCAGGGCCTGGGTCATCGCGGCGGCCTTGTCGGTGCGCGTACCGGTCTCGGGTACCTCGATCCCGGGGTGCACACGGCCCCGCATGACGGGCGTACCGTCGTACCACAAGGTGACGGGCAGCAGCACCGCGCCGGTCTGGAGCGCGAGCATGGCCGGCCCGACGGGCATCTTGGCGGCCTCGCCGAAGAACTTGACCTCCATGCCGGAGGCGGACAGGTCGCGGTCGGCGACCAGGCAGATCAGGCCGCCGGCGCGCAGTCGCCGGGCGAGTATCCCGAAGGCCGCGCCGCCGGTGTGCGGCAGCACCTCCATGCCCAGGCTCTCGCGGTAGGCGACGAACCGGTCGTAGAGCGATTCGGGTTTCAGGCGTTCGGCGACGGTGGCGAAGGGCACGCCGAGGGCGCGGGTGACCCAGACGCCCGCGAGGTCGTAGTTGCCCATGTGGGGCAGGGCGAGGATGACGCCGCGGTCGCTGTCCAGCGCGTCGGTGAGGCGGTGGACATCGGTGACGTCCACGCTCTCCGCCACCCGCTCGCGGCTCCAGGCCGGCAGGCGGAAGGATTCCATCCAGTACCGCATGTACGAGCGCATACCGGCCCGGGAGAGCCGGGCGAGGGCCTGCGGGGAGGCGTCGGGGACGACCCGCGCGAGGTTGGCCTCCAGGCGCCGTACGCCGTTGCCGCGCCGCTTCCAGACGGTGTCGGCGATGCGTTCGCCCAGCCGTACGGCGACCGGCTCGGGCAGCTTCTTGACCGTGGCCCAGCCCAGGCCGTACAGCGCGTCGGTCAGTTTCCCGGTGTCCAGCCTGTTGAGGCCGGGCAGTTTGCCGAGCTTCATGCGCTCTCTCCCCCCACGGCGTCCGCCTCGGCGGACTCCCGGCGTACGGTGACCACCCGCTGGCCCAGGGTGACCGCGCTGCCGATGGCCACGATCCACAGGGCGATCGGCAGCAGGTTCTCGATCCAGGGCACGCCGAACTTGTGCAGGCCGGAGAAGCCGCAGGCCACCAGGGAGATCACCAGGCGCTCGGCGCGCTCGATCAGGCCGTTGACGTTTACCGGGAGGCCGATGCTCTCGCCGCGCGCCTTGGTGTACGACACGACCTGGCCGGAGGCGAGGCAGAAGATCGTCACCGCGCAGAGCAGCAGGTCGTCGCCGCGGCCCGCGTACCAGAGGGCGAGGCCGCCGAAGATCGCGGCGTCGGCGACCCGGTCGAGGGTGGAGTCCAGGAAGGCGCCCCAGCGGCTGGAGCGGCCCAGTTGCCGTGCCATGTTGCCGTCGACCAGGTCCGAGAAGACGAACAGGGTGATGACGACGGTGCCCCAGAAGAACTCGCCCAGCGGGTAGAAGACCAGCGCGCCGGCGACCACTCCGGCGGTACCGAGGACGGTGACCACGTCGGGGCTGATGCCGAGGCGGATGAGCAGGGCGGCGAACGGCGTGAGAACACGCGTGAAGAACGCACGCGCGTACTTGTTCAGCATGGCCTTCCCGGAGGTTGTGTGCGGGCCGCGCGGTCAGTGGGGCCACCGGCTGGCCCATCGTAGCCAGGCGTCCTCGGCGCTTTGCGAACGCACCACGGTTCACGACCGCCCCCGCGGCGCGCCGGAGCCTCCCCGCCCCCGCCAGGACTTGCCCCGCATGATCCCCGGTCACCCCCAAGATCCCTTATCGTCCCTTGTGCGATGTATGGACGCACCATGACCTCGGTGGAAAGCTCGGAACACCGCAGAGTGTCGACCTGGAGGCAGAACATGGGTGACAAGACGAGCACACATCCAGGAGCCGCCGGCAGGGCAGCGGCGGTCGACCACCCCTCCTCCGTACGGAATGTGGTGCTGGTCGGCCACAGCGGATCGGGGAAGACCACCCTGGTCGAAGCCCTCGCGCTCGCGTCGGGCGCGGTCAACAGGGCGGGCCGGGTGGAGGACGGCGGCTGCCTCTCCGACTACGACGAGATCGAGCACCGGCAGCAACGCTCCGTACAGCTATCCCTGGTCCCGGTCGAATGGGACGGGATCAAAATCAATCTACTGGACACCCCCGGATACGCCGATTTCGTCGGGGAGCTGAGGGCCGGTCTGCGGGCAGCGGACGCGGCCCTTTTCGTTGTCTCGGCGGCGGACGGCGTGGACGGCGCCACCCAAATGGTCTGGGACGAGTGCGCGGCCGTAGGGATGCCCCGCGCCATAGTGATCACCCACCTCGAAGCGGCCCGCGCCGACTTCGACGGCATGACCGAGACCTGCCGCAGCGCCTTCGGGGGCGAGGACCCCGACGCCGTGCTGCCGCTGTACCTCCCGCTGTACGGCGAGGCCGGCGCCGACGGCCACGCCCCCGTGCACGGCCTGATCGGCCTGCTCTCCCAGCGGGTGTACGACTACTCCGGCGGCGCCCGTAAGGAGCGCGACCCGGAGTCCGGCGAGCTGCCCCTCATCGAGGAGGCCCGCAACCGCCTCATCGAGGGGATCATCGCCGAGAGCGAGGACGAGTCCCTGATGGACCGCTACCTCGGCGGCGAGGACATCGACATCAAGACCCTCATCGGCGACCTGGAGACCGCCGTCGCACGCGGCAGCTTCCACCCCGTACTGGCCGCGGCGCCCGCCGCCGACGGCAGCAAGGAGGGCCTGGGCACCATCGAACTGCTGGAGCTGATCACCGGGGGCTTCCCCGCACCCGCCGAGCGCGAGGTCCCGCCGGTCACCACCCCCGACGGCAAGCCCCGCCCCGCCCTCACCTGCGACCCCGCCGGGCCGCTGGCCGCCGAGGTCGTCAAGACCTCCTCCGACCCGTACGTCGGCCGGCTGTCCCTCGTACGGGTCTTCTCCGGCACCCTGCACCCCGACGAGACGGTGCACGTCTCCGGGCACGGGCTGGCCGACCGCGGCCACGAGGACCACGACGTCGACGAACGCATCGGCGCCCTGTCGGCGCCCTTCGGCAAGCAGCAGCGCACGGTCACCAAGGTCGTCGCCGGCGACCTGGCCTGCGTCGCCAAGCTCTCCCGCGCCGAGACCGGCGACACCCTCTCCGCCAAGGACGCGCCGCTGCTGATGGCGCCCTGGGACATGCCCGACCCGCTGCTCCCTGTCGCCATCCAGGCGCACAGCAAGGCCGACGAGGACAAGCTCTCCCAGGGCCTCGCGCGGCTCGTCGCCGAGGACCCCACGATGCGCCTGGAGCAGAACCCCGACACCCACCAGGTCGTCCTGTGGTGCCTGGGCGAGGCACACGTCGACGTGGCGCTGGAGCGGCTGCGCGCCCGGTACGGAGTCCAGGTCGACGCCGTACCGCACAAGGTCTCGCTGCGCGAGACGTTCGGCGCGAAGGCCGCCGGGCGCGGCCGGCACGTCAAGCAGTCGGGCGGCCACGGCCAGTACGCGATCTGCGAGATCGAGGTCGAGCCGCTCCCCGGCGGCAGCGGCATCGAATTCGTCGACAAGGTCGTCGGCGGCGCCGTGCCCCGGCAGTTCATCCCGTCCGTGGAGAAGGGCGTACGGGCCCAGGCGGCGCGCGGGGTCGCGGCCGGGTACCCGCTCGTCGACATCCGGGTGACCCTCCTCGACGGCAAGGCGCACTCCGTCGACTCCTCCGACGCCGCGTTCCAGACCGCGGGCGCACTCGCCCTGCGCGAAGCCGCCGCCGACGCCCGGATCGACCTCCTGGAACCGGTCGCCGAGGTCACCGTCCTGATCCCCGACGACTTCGTGGGCCCGGTGATGAGCGATCTCTCCGGGCGGCGCGGCCGGGTCGTGGGCACCGAACAGTCCGGTGCGGGCCGGACGTTGGTGCGCGCCGAGGTCCCGGAGATCGAAATCGGCCGCTACGCCGTCGATCTCCGGTCACTTTCGCACGGCACCGGTCGCTTCCATCGCAGTTACGCACGGCACGAACCGATGCCGCCGCAGCTCGCCACCAAGATCCGCGAAGACCGCGAAAAGCCGGAGAACGGCGGCTAGTACACCTCCCGACGAGCAGCGGAACGGCCGGCGTACGGCCCGGGGACAGGTCTCAACTCCCTTGGG
Organism: Streptomyces sp. NPDC050315; assembly: GCF_040655775.1. NCBI lineage: Bacteria > Bacillati > Actinomycetota > Actinomycetes > Kitasatosporales > Streptomycetaceae > Streptomyces > Streptomyces sp. NPDC050315. The sequence goes on along the minus strand of NZ_JBFAKN010000005.1, from coordinate 360,558 downwards.
CGGTACGCCGGCTGTATGTCGGCTGTACGCTGAGGACGCAGCTCAGAGGTGTGCCGGAGGCGGCCGGTGGGAAGGGCGCCTAGGGGCGTTCTCCGGGGCAGGCCCCACGGCAGGGGCACGCCCCACAGCAGGGGCAGACGGCGGCGAGGGGGCCTTGGTGACGACGATTGACGGGTTCGACTTCAGTCCGGGAGCGCAGGTCCCGATTGCCGGCGGCGCGGGCCAGACCGCCGCGACCCAGGCGCTGGCCTCGGCCGCGTACCGGGACTGCAAGCTCTCCGAGATCTCCAAAGCCGACTCCGACACCGCCAAGTCGGACATCAAGAAGCCCCGGCTCTCGCTGTTCGAGCCCAATCTCGGCGAGGCGTTCTCCCGCGCCGTGCAGGTCCGGCTGCTCGGCGGCGGCCGCAAGGCGCTCATCCAGTCCTTCGGCACCGAGCCGCAGACCGTCGTGGAGCACTGCCTCGCCGCCAACCGTATCCGCAAGGAGCGGGACACGAAACTGACGATCCTCATGGTCGTCTTCGGCGTGCTCTTCCTGCCCGGCGTCCTCCTCTGGTTCGGCGGCTTCCAGCTGAAGAAGATCCTGGACAAGGCCACCAGCAAGGGGAAGAGCGCGCTGGGCACGGCGCTGCTCGTGGCGCTCTGCGGCATCGGCCTGATCTTCCTGCTCAAGCTCCCGTTCGACAGCTTCTGGACGGTCTACCTTCGCCTGATGCTCATCGCCCCGGTCATAGGCTGGTGGTGGGCCAAGCGGATCTGCGAGCGCACCGCCACCGACATGCGCGGCGCGTGGAAGAGCCTCCTCGAAGGCGGCGGCGTCGGCGCCAGGATCCCCGAAGCCGTGCCCCAGGACCCGAACGAGACCGCCGCCGAACGCCTCCGCCAGAACCTCGCCAAGCTCACCGCCGAGCAGGCCAGCAACGTCGTCTTCTACGCCGGCCCCAAGGGCATACTCGGCATGGGCACCCGCTGGGGCAGCTGGCAGCTCGCCGAGGAGCTGCGCCCCGCGGACCCGGACGGCGAGATCCACCCCTTCCGCAGCTGGGACGTCATCCGCGTCATCCACGACCGGCTCAAGCTCCTGGAGCGCAGCCCGCTGCACACCGGCGGCTTCGGCCAGCCCCCCTCCGTACGCCACTGGATCGTCTCCCCCATCGGCGAGAACGCCGACAGCGTCGCCCGCCCCGAAGGCACCGACACCGACGCCTTCCAGATCCGCCCGCACGAGATAGAGCGGATCTGCAACGAGCAGCAGTTCGGCAGCGGCAACCGCCACTATCTGGGCGTGCAGTTCGTCCTCTGGGACGGCCAGCTCGTCCTCACTCTGATGATCACCGTGACCGTGCTGCACGAGACGCTGCGCATCGAGGTCACCGGCCACGCCCTCGGCCCGGTCAACGGCCTGTTCACGACGAAGCCCAGCCCCAAGACCGTCACGGTCAACAAGACGGTCAAGTTCTGGGAGACCAGGACCCGCGAACTGCCCCTCATCGACGCCGAAGAGGTCGTCCGACTCGCCGCCCGCGCCCCCCTGACCTGGTTCCCGCCGGTCCTGGACTTCCTCGGCGGCAAGCTCGCCCTGCCCGAGCCCTTCGGCCTGCGCCACGCCTGGGCCGACAAGCCCTGGCGGCACCGCTTCATGGCGGACGACGCGCTGCGCGCCGCCACGCCCGTGCTGCGCGTGGTGCACTCCGCCGCGATGAGCGTCCTGAAGGAGAACGGCGTGGACACCGAGCGCTTCGACAACCGCTCGCTGGCCCTCAGCGGCGCGGTCCAGGACGCGGCGCCGAAGAAGGCGGACGTGTACGACGCGTAACCGCTGCGCGCGGCAGATGCGCCCGGGGCCCGTACGGAATTCCGTACGGGCCCCGGGCGCATCCAGGCGCAATACCCGCCGTTACACCGTCGGCCAGGCGTCCGCCAGCATCGCGCGGGTGTCCGCCAGCAGCTGCGGCAGCACCTTGGTGTGCGCCGTCACGGGCATGAAGTTCGTGTCGCCGCCCCAGCGGGGGACGACGTGCTGGTGCAGGTGGGCGGCGATGCCGGCGCCGGCGACCCCGCCCTGGTTCATGCCGATGTTGAAGCCGTGCGCGCCGGACGCCGCGCGCAGCGCCGCCATCGCCTGCTTCGTGAGCTTCGCCAGCTCCGCCGTCTCGGCCTCGTCCAGCTCGGTGTAGTCGGCGACGTGCCGGTAGGGCACCACCATGAGGTGCCCGCCGTTGTACGGGTACAGGTTGAGCACCGCGTACACGTGCTCGCCGCGGGCGACGACGAGGCCGTCCTCGTCCGACTTCGCCGGGATCGTGCAGAACGGACAGCCGTCGTCGGCCCCCGGGCCCGTGGGCTTGTTCTCACCCTGGATGTAGGCCATCCGGTGCGGCGTCCACAGTCGCTGAAAGGCGTCCTGTGTCCCGACTCCGATCTGCTGCTCCGGCTCAGTCGTCATGAAACGCAGCATATTCCCTGGTACGCGCGCGGTGAGGGGCGGCCCTGTGGACCGCCCCTCGAAACCTCGCGTCGTGCCCCGGATCAGACCTGGGCGCGCTCCTCGACCGCCTTGAGGATCTTGGCGATCGCCTCGTCCTTCGGGATGCCGTTCTCCTGCGAGCCGTCGCGGTACCGGAAGGAGACCGCGCCCTTCTCGACGTCCTCGTCACCCGCGATGATCATGTACGGGACCTTGGACTTCTGGGCGTTACGGATCTTCTTCTGCATGCGGTCCGAGGACGAGTCGACCTCGATGCGCAGGCCCTGCTTCTTGGCCTCCGCGGCGAAGTCCTCCAGGTACGGGACGTGCGCGTCGCCGATCGGGATGCCGGTGGCCTGGACGGGGGCCAGCCAGACCGGGAAGGCGCCGGCGTAGTGCTCCAGGAGCACACCGAAGAACCGCTCGATCGAGCCGAACAGGGCCCGGTGCAGCATGACGGGCTGCTGCTTGGAGCCGTCCGCCGCGGTGTACTCCAGGCCGAACCGCTTGGGCTGGTTGAAGTCGACCTGCAGGGTCGACATCTGCCAGGAGCGGCCGATCGCGTCCTTCGCCTGGACCGAGATCTTCGGGCCGTAGTACGCGGCGCCGCCCGGGTCCGGGACCAGCGGCAGCCCCTGCTTCTCGGCCGCCTGGCGGAGCGCCTCGGTGGCCTCCTCCCAGTCCTCGTCCGAGCCGATGAACTTGTCCGACTCGGGGTCGCGGGTGGACAGCTCCAGCTCGAACTCGGTCAGGCCGTAGTCGCGCAGCAGGTCGAGCACGAAGGTCAGGAGCGTGTCCAGCTCCTCCGGCATCTGCTCCTTGGTGCAGTAGATGTGCGCATCGTCCTGGGTGAAGCCGCGCGAGCGGGTCAGGCCGTGCACCACGCCCGACTTCTCGTACCGGTACACCGTGCCGAACTCGAAGGCGCGCAGGGGCAGTTCACGGTAGGACCGGCCGCGCGACTTGAAGATCAGGTTGTGCATCGGGCAGTTCATCGCCTTGAGGCGGTAGTTCTGCCCGTCGAACTCGATCGGCGGGAACATGCCCTCCGCGTAGTGCGGGAGGTGCCCCGAGGTCTCGAAGAGCTGCTCCTTCGAGATGTGCGGGGTGTTCACGAACTCGTAGCCCGCGTCCTCGTGCCGCTTGCGGGAGTAGTCCTCCATCACCTTGCGGATGACGCCGCCCTTGGGGTGGAAGACCGCGAGGCCGGGGCCCAGCTCGTCCGGGAAGGAGAACAGATCCAGCTCCGCACCCAGCTTGCGGTGATCGCGCTTCTCCGCCTCCGCCAGGAACTCCAGGTACGCCTTCAGCTCGTCCTTGGTCGGCCAGGCGGTGCCGTAGATGCGCTGGAGCTGCTTGTTCTTCTCGCTGCCGCGCCAGTACGCCGCGGCGGAGCGCATCAGCTTGAACGCCGGGATGTTCCGGGTGGTGGGCAGGTGCGGGCCTCGGCAGAGGTCCTTCCAGCACAGGTCACCGGTCTTGGCGTCGAGGTTGTCGTAGATGGTCAGCTCGCCGCCGCCCACCTCGGCGTCCGCGCCCTCGGCGGCCTCCGCGGCGTTGCCCTTGAGGCCGATGAGCTCCAGCTTGTACGGCTCGTCGGCGAGCTCGACGCGGGCGTCCTCGTCGGTGGTGACCCGGCGCGCGAACTTCTGCCCGCGCTTCTGGATCTCCTGCATCTTCTTCTCGATGCGCTTGAGGTCGTCCGGGTGGAACGGCTTCTCGACGTCGAAGTCGTAGTAGAAGCCGTCCTTGATGGGCGGGCCGATGCCGAGCTTGGCCTCCGGGAACAGCTCCTGAACGGCCTGCGCCATCACGTGCGCGGTGGAGTGCCGCAGGATGTTCAGGCCGTCCTCGGAGGTGATCTCCACGGGCTCGACGGTCTCGCCGTCGGCGACCTCGTACGCGAGGTCCTTGAGCTCTCCGGCCACCCGCGCGGCGACGATGCTGCGCTCGCCCTGGAAGAGGTCGGCGGCCGTAGTGCCCGTGGTCACCACGCGTTCTTCCCGCTCGGAATCGCGTTGGATGGTCACACGGACGTCTGACACCGGTCTCTCCTGACGTATGTCTGCTGGGCGGCAGCGATCGCTGCGCTCCCCGAATCGTACCGAGCCACGGGCCCGCCTCGCGAAACGGTTGTTTGCCGGGACCCGATCCGGGCATTTCCGGGCGTGCCGGGCCCCGCGCCCGTACTGTCGCGTCATGACCATCGACTGGAACGACCAGCTGTCCGAGCAGCTCGACTTTCACTGGCGCCATCAGCTGCGCGAGCGGCTGTCCGGGCTGAGCGACGAGGAGTACTTCTGGGAGCCCGCGCCGGGCGCCTGGAACGTACGGCCCCGGGGGACGAGCAGCGCGCCCATCGCCGCGGGGTCCGGCGACTTCACGGTCGACTTCGCCTTCCCCGAGCCGGTGCCGCCGCCGGTGACGACCATCGCCTGGCGGCTGGCCCACATCATCGTCGGGGTGCTCGGCGCGCGCGTGGCGAGCCACTTCGGCGGCCCGAAGACGGACTACGAGAGCTTCGCGTACGCGGGCACGGCCCGGGAAGCGCTGGAGCAGCTGGACGAGGTGTACGCCGGGTGGCAGACGGGCGTGCGGGGGCTCAGTGAGGAAGACCTGGCGCGGCCCTGCGGTCCGGCCGAGGGGCCGTACGGCGAGTACCCGATGGCCACGCTCGTGCTGCACATCAACCGCGAGGTCATCCACCACGGCGCGGAGATCGCGCTGCTGCGTGATCTGTACGCGCACCGCTGACTCGCGGCGGCGCTGCGGCGCTCACTCTCCCCCGCACGCCTCCTCGAAGTGGTCCAGGTTCTCCTGGAGCGACTTCAGCAGCCGGTCCCGCTCCGCCTCGTCGACCTGTACGGGCGTGACGCCGCTCGCGCCCGTGATCCGCCGGAAGCCGCCGCGGCTCTCCAGCCGCCCGGTCACCCGTACCGGCAGTCCCAGCAGGTGGGCGTGGCCCGCGATCCGGTAGTCCTCCTCGCCGAGGGCGACCCTGACCTGCGCCACGTCGGCGCCGGCCAGCACCCGCAGCCGTACCGCGCCCGCGCCGTCGGGCCGCTCGCGGCGCATCCGTACGACCGTGCCGGTCACCCGCACGGCGAGCGAGGGCTCGTCCTGGACGTACTGCTGGGCGGCCTGCCGCAGTGCGGGCAGGTCGCCGGGGGTGAACTCGACGGGCTCGGGGCGGGCCGGGCAGCCCGGCGGCGGACCCTCGGCCGGTGACCACTGGATCACGATGCGTACCCCTTCGGCGCCGCGCACCAGGGAGATCAGCGCCTCGGTCAGCTCGTGGCAGACGCCCAGTTCGACGGCGGCCTCGTATGCCTCCATGCCGCCGGTGGCGCGCTGGTAGTCCGTGGCGTCGCGGGCGGCGTGCAGCGCCCGCTGGAGGCCGGCGACCGTGCCGCGGCCCGCGCTGACCGGGACGTACGCGGTGAGGGTACGGCCCGCGGGCGCGGGGCCGACCAGCACCTGGTCCAGGAGTGCGTCGGCCTGCCGCTTGTGCCGGGCGCCGTGGTAGCCGGCCCGCCCGAACGTGCCGAGCGCACCGGCGGCCAGCAGGGAGCGGGCGGCGGCGCGCAGCCGTTCCTGTGCGGTCCACAGGGTCGCGCCGGAGCCCTCGTCGGGGATGTCGCGCTCCCAGCGCACCTCATCGCTGGGCAGCGCGAGGCCGACCAGTACCTCGCGGGCCGAGGGCGCGGCGCTGCGGGCGAGCGCGGTCAGCGCCTCGGCGAGCAGGTCGGTGCTGTCGGGATAGCGGGCGGACTCGGGCACCAGGAGGCTGGTCCCGGCGGTGCCGCCGGGCGGGGTCCAGCGGCCGTACTGGCCCTGCGTACCGCCGCGGCGGTGCCAGCCGTGCCGGCCCAGCAGGGCGGTGAGGACGGCCGGGTCGACCCGGGCGGGGTCGGGAACGGGGAGTGGGTGCTCGTCGGTCGGCCGGTACATCAGGGTCTCCCTCCCGCCCCGACCCGCGTCATGATCTCGGCGAGCGCACGGTCGTCGAAGATCCGCGTGGTCGGAATCCGCACAGTGGTCTTGCGCCTGCCGGTGGCCTGCTGGCCGGCCAGGTTGATCCAGTAGCAGCAGTGCCGCAGTTCGAGCCGGTCGTGGCTCGCGCGGAGCCATTCCTCGGGGGTGCGCGGTACGAGCATCACGACCAGGATCTTGTGCACCGCGACGGGGGTACGGGCGAGCTTCACGAGGTGGTCGTTGTCCAGCGTGAAGCCGAAGCTGGGCCCCGGCGGGCGGGGCGGGACCTGATAGGTGCACTTGAGCTGCACCTTGATGGTGACTTCGTCGTCGATGGTGTGGCCGGTCGAGCCGTGGCTGACGTGCCAGTCGATGCCGTTGTCCGGGAAGGGCTGCGCGAGCGAACAGCCGGCGGCCGCGGCCACGGCGTGCAGGTAGGCCACCTGGAGCGTCTCCATGGAGGCGGTGGTGGCGAGCTGGCCGCGCAGCGGTACCGGTTCCTCGGGCAGGAACCCACCCGGCTCGGGCTGTGCGAGCGTCATCGCTCAAGTGCCTTCCGGGCGTGCGGTGGTGCCGGTCGGGTGCGTGGGGGGTGTGGCGGGGGTGTGGCCCCCTCTGTGTTGTCTCCGTGTCAAGTGGTCAACAAACAATGGCGGTTCGACAACCGTGGCGGCCGGGTATCACCAGCTCGGGCGGCCCGGGGCAGGCCACCCGCCGCAGGAGCACGAGGAGTTGGGACAATGCCGAGCTGGTTCGACGGCCCACTGGCTGCCTTCGACACCGAGACCACGGGGATCGATGTCGAAGAGGATCGCATCGTCTCCGCCGCCCTGGTCGTCCAGGAGACGCCGCGCTCGACTCCGCGGGTCACGCGCTGGCTGGTCAATCCGGGAGTGGACATCCCGGAGGCGGCGACGGCGGTGCACGGCCTGACGGCCGGGCATCTGCAGATGAACGGCCGCTGGCCGGCGCCGGTGATGGAGGAGATAGCGCGGGCCCTGGCGGAGCAGGCGATGGCGGGGCGGCCGCTGGTGGTGATGAACGCGCCGTTCGATCTGACGCTGCTGGACCGCGAGTTGCGTCGGCACCGCGCGTCGTCGCTGGCGGCGTATCTCGGTACGCAGTCGTTGTGCGTACTGGATCCGCGGGTGCTCGACAAGCATCTGGACCGGTACCGCAAGGGCCGCCGGACGCTGACGGACCTGTGCGAGCACTACGGCGTCGAGCTGTCGGGGGCGCACGAGGCGGCGGCGGACGCGACGGCGTCACTGCAGGTCGTACGGGCACTGGGGCAGACGTTCGCGACGCGCCTTGAAGGGCTGAGCGTCGCGGAGCTGCACGCGCTGCAGGCGGTGTGGCATGCGGCCCAAGCGCGGGGCCTGCAGGCGTGGTTCGCGCGCAACGGCACGGAGGAGGCGGTGGACCCGCACTGGCCGCTCCGCCCGGACCTGCCGGCCGCGGCATGACCGTCCTCGGACGAGGAACGTGAACGTACGAAAAAGACCGGACCGTTGCTGACGGTCCGGCCTTCTCTCCGGGTGGGCGATACTGGGTTCGAACCAGTGACCTCTTCGGTGTGAACGAAGCGCTCTCCCACTGAGCTAATCGCCCGGGATTCGTTCGGGGTTTCCTCGGGGTCCCCCGCGAACGAAGTGAACAATACAGGTCGCGGGCCCCCCGGTTCAAATTTCTTGGTGACCGTCCAGCCAGGCCGCCAGTCCGCGCCGCCCGGCCCGCATCATCAGCGTGTGGTTGAGGCGGAAGAACGGCCGCCCCGGGTAGGCCAGCAGCCGCATGAAGGGCCTGCGCACCTCGACCTCCTGCTCGTACAGCGCGCGGGTCCCGGTGCCGTAGGGGCGTACCGTCCAGCGCGCCCAGCCGTCGATGTCGCCGTGCAGCGCCGTCTCCAGGACGCCGGCGCGCGGGTCGCGACGGGTCTCGCGGGCGGTGACGCGCAGGCTGTACGGCAGTACGGAGCGGATGCGCGCTGCACCGGAGTGGTCGTCGGTCCGGTGCACCTCGGCGACCTGGGGCCACCAGCGCGGGTAGGACTCGGTCCGTTCGAGGACGGCGTAGACGACGCCGGGGGCGGCATCCAGCAGCCAGACACTGCGGAAGCGGTAGTGGTGGGGTCGGAGGCGGGACGGCCGGACAGGCATGAGCCCAGTGTGCCGCGCCGGGAACGCCGAAGGGCCCGGAGGTTCAAAAAAGAAACCTCCGGACCCTTGGACCGGGTGGGCGATACTGGGTTCGAACCAGTGACCTCTTCGGTGTGAACGAAGCGCTCTCCCACTGAGCTAATCGCCCGGGGCGCCGGTGCCTCGCGGCCTGGCGCACCGCCAACATTACCCCATGTCAGCGGGGTCTCCGACCACGGTGCGGCCGGGCCGGGCTCACTCGGCTATGCGCCAGGGCATCTCGAAGCCGAACTTCCACACATACACCGCGAGGGCCGCGGCGACGATCACGACGCCGATCGTGGTGAGGATGATGTTGCGTCTCCGGACCTTGGGGTCCAGGGCCTTCTGGGCGGCCTCGGTGACCTTGCGCTTGGTCCAGCGGAGCACGAGCTGCGCCCAGACGAACTCGGTCGCCCAGATCGCCATGCCGGCGAAGATCACCAGCCAGCCGGGGCCGGGCAGCGGCAGCATGATGATGCCGCCGACGACCACCGCGAGGCCGACGATGAAGATCCCGACCTGCCAGCTCATGTGCAGGGTCCGGGAGCGCTTCACGAAATGCGGCGCCTTGGACCCCAGCTTCTGCGGGATCGCCGTCGCCCCCTGTGTCGACGCGCCGCCGGGGGCTCCCTGACGCTCGTCACTCTCCGCATTCATACCCGCAAACCTACCCGACGCTCGGCACCCCCGCATGAACGCTCGGGAGGATCCCGGACTCCGCCGTAAGAGGTACTCGAAGCCACCCAAAACAGTCAGAGGGGTTTACAACGCCACCGTAGGTGGCATGTCGATTTCGCCGACGTGCGAACCCCCGAGCGCACACTGAGCGAAAGGCCCTGGCGTATGAACACCACGGTCAGCTGCGAGCTGCACCTGCGCCTCGTTGTGTCGAGCGAGTCCTCACTGCCTGTACCTGCGGGCCTGCGGTATGACACGGCCGATCCTTATGCCGTGCACGCCACCTTCCACACCGGAGCCGAGGAGACCGTCGAGTGGGTTTTCGCTCGTGATCTCCTCGCCGAGGGCCTGCACCGGCCCACCGGCACCGGCGACGTCCGCGTCTGGCCGTCCCGGAGTCACGGACAGGGAGTCGTCTGCATCGCCCTGAGCTCTCCGGAAGGCGAGGCGCTGCTCGAAGCCCCGGCGCGGGCTCTGGAATCCTTCCTCAAGCGCACGGATGCCGCGGTCCCGCCCGGCACCGAGCACCGACACTTCGATCTCGACACGGAGCTCTCCCACATCCTCGCGGAGAGCTGAGGAGACCCGCGGCCGCGTACCGCGTCAACCGCTCACCACTCGCGCCGTCCGACTCGGGGAGACGGCGCAGGACGGACAAGTTCATACGGCAAGCACCGGCGCCGTCGCCGCGGAGACCACCGCGGCGGCGGCGCCGCTTCCGTACGGAGCGGGCGCCATCTTCGTGCTGACCGGCCCGGACGGGCGCCGGGAAGCCGGGGAAACCTGCGGCACCGGTGGCCGCCGGGCCTTGTTGGAGGCGCTAGAGTCGGCGACCATTCGGCATGGGGGCGGCCGGTCGATCGCTGGAGATCACCGGCCACCGGCCATGGATCCCGGGGGGCGGCAGAATCCGCCCCTCCCGGCCTGGGAGCAACCCGTGATGATCACCCACGACACCCGGTGCGCACTGGAGGCGGTCGTCGACCTCCTGAACACCGCGCCCGAGGGCGGGGCCACATCGGCCCCGGACGCCCTCAGCGACGTGCCGTCCCTGCACGAGTTCGTCGCCCGCAACGCCTTCAGCGACGTCGGCACGCTGACCGAACGGGACCTGGCGTCCGTACGCTCCGTACGGGCGAGATTCGCGCAGGTCTTCGCGGCGGACGACGACCGCAGCGCCGCCGAGCTGCTGAATTCGCTGGTGGCGGCGGCCGGCACGACGCCGCGGCTGACCGACCACGACGGGTACGACTGGCACGTGCACTACTTCGCGCCCGGCGCCTCGGTCGCCGACCACCTCGCGGCGGACGGCGGAATGGCGCTGGCGTTCCTGGTCGTCGCCGGCGAGCGGGAGCGGCTGCGGCGCTGCGAGGCGCCGGACTGCCGGCACGCCTTCGTCGACCTCTCCCGGAACCGCTCGCGCCGCTACTGCGACAGCCGGACCTGCGGCAACCGTCTGCATGTCGCCGCGTACCGGGCACGCCGCCGCGAGGCCGCGAGCTGAGCCGCTCTGGCGGCTCCTACAGCACGAAGAGGTCGTACACGGCGCCCAGCAGGAGCAGGACGCCGATCACGGTGAGGAAGAGCATCAGGGGCGGCTGGGACAGGGCGAACAGGCAGCCGCGGGATTCGGGGGCCCGGGTGGTGTTCTCCCGGGTCAGGGCGCACTCATCGTTCATCTCGCGGAGATCATGGCGCAGCTGATCAGCGCGAGGGCCGGAGATTCCCCCGCAGGAGGGGGAGTTCCTCAGATCCCGTGCTTTTTCAGGATGGCTTCGATATCGGAGAAGTCGTCCGCCCCACCGGAGCGATCACCGGCGCCGGCAGCACCGGAGCGGTCACCGGACCGGCCACCCGACTGGATTTCCGCGCCCCGCCCTTGGGTAACCCCCTGCTGGGGGGACTGGTTCGTTCGATTCGCCCCGTAGGCAGCCGACAGGCCGGCGTTCGGCGCACCGGAGGCCGCCGCCTTGGCCGCCGCGCGGCGTTCCCTGCGGCTCATGGAGCGGCGCTCGGCCGCGCGGGTCACCAGGAACAGCAGGGCCGAGAGGGCCAGTACGCCGAAGCCCGCCCATACGGTCGGCTTGAAGACCAGGTCCGTGATCCAGTCGATGACACCGGTCATGACCAGGCCGGCCGGGATCAGCGCGAAGGCGGCGATGCGCGTCGCGGCGAGGAAGCGCCGGCGGAAGGCGGTCAGCGCGGCGATGCCCAGGCCGGCCACCGACAGCACGGCGCAGACGGTCGAGGTCAGCATGGGGTCCTCCTGCGGTGGACGGTTCTCCCCCCATCGTGCCCCCTCGCCCGGCGCGGGGGCCATGGCCCGGCCCGTGCTCGGGGGCATCTCGGGGCCTGGATCCTCCGCGGGTACCGGTTCGGCGGGGGCCGCGCGGGCTGGAAGACTGGCCCCATGAACGACGCCTCCTCCCCCGCAGCCGCCGCCCCCGTCCTGGACGTGTGGTGCGAGCTGCAGTGCCCCGACTGCCACGCCGCCCTTGAGGACCTGCGCGCGCTGCGCGAGCGCTACGGCGACCGGCTGGAGATCCGGCTGCGCCACTTCCCGCTGGAGAAGCACAAGCACGCCTACGCCGCCGCGCAGGCCGCTGAAGAGGCCATCGAGCAGGGGCAGGGCTGGGCGTACGTGGAGGCCGTCCTCGGGCGCACCGAGGAGCTGGCGAAGCAGGGCGAGAAGCTGCTGGTGAAGGTGGCCGGGGAGCTGGGCCTGGACGCCGAGGAGCTGGACACCGCGCTGATCGACGGCCGGCATCTGCTGATCGTCGATGCGGACCAGGCCGAGGGCAAGGCGATCGGCGTCACGGGCACGCCCACGTACGTCATCGGCGGCGAGCGGCTGGACGGCGGCAAGAGCCAGGAGGGGTTGCGCGCCCGCATCGAGGAGATCGCGGACCGGCTGCTGGCCGCCGAGTAGCTCAGCGGTCGTTCAGCGCCGCCGAGTAGCCGCAGCGGCCGTTCACCGCCGGGCGGCCCGGCGGCCGCTCAGATCAGCGGCTTCGAGAGCCGGTGGTCCACGACGCGGTAGCCGAGGGACTCGTACAGGCCGCGTGCTGTCGGGTTGTCGGCGTAGACGTTGAGGCCGAGGTGGCGGCTGCCCGCCGCCAGGCACTCCCGCTCGGCTATCCCCATCAGGGTGCGCCCGTGGCCGCGTCCGCGGTGCTCGGGCGCGACCCGCACGTCGTACACGTAACCGCCCGGCTGCCCCGGTGCGTGCAGCGCGGTCCAGACCGTGCCCACGTCCGTGCCCTCGTGGCACAGCACGCGCAGGCTCTGCCCCGGGGTGTGCGGGCCGTCCGGCAGCAGCAGCCGGTGGTCGGCGTCCGCCAGCTCGGCGGCGCGCTCGGCGGACGCGCCCTGCCGGACCATGGCCTGTACGTACTCGTCCTGCGCGGCCGCGAGCCAGGCCGGGTACTCCGCGTCGTCCAGCGGCCGGTCGACGCTCCCGGGAGGCAGCGCGGGCGGGGTGGTGAGCTCCTTGCGCAGCCGGCGGGCGCGCTCGGTGTAACCGAGCGCCGCGCTCAGCCGCAGCGCGGGCGTGGCATCGGCGGGCACGAGGAACTCGATGCGCCGGCAGCCCCAGCCGCGCAGCACTTCCTCGGCGGCCAGGGCGGCCACGGTGGCGCGGCCGCGGCGCCGGTCGGGCTCGTCGATCCACAGGTCGGCGAGGCGGCCCGTGGGCAGCGCGGCGCGCGGGTCGGTGGCGAGCCGCAGCCGTCCCACAGGGCGGCTGTTGACGCAGACGTCGTACGTACGGGCCCGGGCGCCGCCCTCCTGGCGCTCTTCCGGTCCGGTGGGGCGCAGCGTTGTGGTCACGCTGTTGTTCTATCCCGCGTGCGGCCGCTCAGTCATCGGCCTGGTCAGCCGCCGTCGGCGCCCCGTTCCGTGACCTTCCTGGCCCTTCCTCAGCGCGGGTCGAAGTCCGCCGCGGACCGTTCGGCGAAGATCCGCATGGCCTTGGCGGTGACCGGGCCGGGAGCGTCGCCGAGCTGCCGGGCGTCGTTGCGGGTGACCGCCTGGACGTCGCGCAGCGTGGAGGTCAGGAAGATCTCCTCGGCCTGCTCCAGCGCGGCGAACGGCAGGTCGGTCTCCTTGGCGCCGGTCCATTCGACGGTCAGCGCGCGGGTGATGCCGGCCAGGCAGCCGGACTCCAGCGGCGGGGTGTGCAGTTCGCCGTCGAGTACGACGAAGACGTTGGAGCCGGTGCCCTCGCAGAGCCGGCCCACGGTGTTGGCGAACAGCGCCTCGGAGGCGCCGTGCTGCCGGGCGCGGGCGAGCGCGACGACGTTCTCCGCGTACGAGGTGGTCTTCAGGCCGGTGAGCGCGCCGCGTTCGTTGCGGGTCCAGGGGACGGTGACGGTGGCCGTGGTGTCCGGCCTGCGGGTGGTCTCGCCGAGCGCGACGACGAGGGTGGGGCCCGCCTCGCCGCGGTCGGAGCCGAGCGGCGAGTGGCCGCCGGTGTACGTGATCCGCAGCCGGCCGAGCGGCATGGGGTTGGCGGCGAGCACGGCGTCGCAGGCGCGGCGTACTTCGTCCTCGTCGGGGTCGGGCAGGCCGAGGCCCCGCGCCGACGAGGTCAGCCGGTGGAGGTGCCGGGTGAGCGCGAAGGCGCGGCCGTGCTCCGCCTTGACGGTCTCGAAGACGCCGTCGCCGACCGTCAGTCCGTGGTCGAAGACGGAGACCCGGGCGCTGTCGGCGTCCCGCAGCTCCCCGTCGAGCCAGATCTTCATCGCGTCGCTCCTCCAGTTGTCTCGTACGTCTCCGACGCTACCGCCAGCAGCCGGGCCGCCTTGAGTTCGGTCTCGTCCCATTCGCGGTCGGGGTCGGAGCCCCAGGTGATGCCGGCGCCGGTGCCGAAGCGCAGGACGGGCCCGGCGGCGGCCTGCCGGTCGATCCAGAAGGTGCGGATGCCGACGGCGAGCTCGCCGGTGCCGCGGTCGGCGTCGACCCAGCCGATGCCGCCGCAGTACGGGCCGCGCGGCGCGGTCTCCAGGGATTCGATGATGTCCAGGGCGCTGCGCTTGGGCGCGCCGGTGACGGATCCGGGCGGGAAGGTGCCGATCAGCAGCTCGGGCCAGCCGGCGCCGGCGCGGAGTTCGCCGCGGACGGTGGAGACCAGGTGGACCAGGCCGGGGTGGGCCTCGACGGCGCAGAGCGCGGGGACGGTGACCGAGCCGGTGGCGCAGACCCGTCCCAGGTCGTTGCGGACCAGGTCGACGATCATCACGTTCTCGGCGTGGTCCTTCTCCAGCAGGTCATCGGCGGTGCGGCCGGTGCCCTTGATGGGGCCGGACTCGACGGTGCGGCCGTCGCGGCGCAGGTAGAGCTCGGGCGAGGCGGTGGCGACCTCGACGCCGTGCGCGGGGAGGCGGACCGTTCCTGCGTACGGCGCGGGGTTGCCCCGGGCCAGCAGCGCGGTCAGCGCGTCCACGTCCGTGCGCTCGGGGTCGGGCAGCGGTGCGGAGAGGATTCGGCAGAGGTTCGCCTGGTAGACCTCGCCGGCCGCGATGTGCTCGCGTATCCGGCGTACGCCCGCGGTGTAGGCCGTGCGGTCCAGGGAGCTGGTCCAGGCGTCGCGCGCGGGTCCGCGCCACGCGCCGCGGGCGGTCGGGCCTGCGATGCCGCCCGCGTCCTCCCGTACGTCTCCGAAGCGCGCGCACACGAGGCGGCCCTCGAAGTCGGCCACCACTGCCCACCAGCCGGTGGAGTCCAGGGCGGCGGGGTCACTGGTGACATCGCGCAGGTCGGAGGCGATCAGGCCGCCGAAGCGGGCCAGAGGAGGGAGATCGGGCACGTCGCTGAGTCTAGGACGGCGCCCCCGCCGCCGCCCCGGTTGAGCTCGCACCGCAGCACGCTGCACAAACGCGTTTTTGTACTGGCCCAGGAATCCGCTAGAGTTCAACACGTCGCCGGGACGCGGAAGCGAAAAGCGGAAGCCGACCGAAGACAGCAGCTCTCAGGCGGTAGTCTGAGGGAGGCACCTGCGGACATAGCTCAGTTGGTAGAGCGCAACCTTGCCAAGGTTGAGGTCGCGAGTTCGAGCCTCGTTGTCCGCTCTGAGTGGGGGATCTTCCCGAACCCCTGCACTCCAGGTGGAGTGGCCGAGAGGCGAGGCAACGGCCTGCAAAGCCGTCTACACGGGTTCAAATCCCGTCTCCACCTCCAAGGACGATTAGCTCAGCGGGAGAGCGCTTCCCTGACACGGAAGAGGTCACTGGTTCAATCCCAGTATCGTCCACTGGTCCGCAAGGACCACGATCCCCACGGATCACGGTCCGCGAAGACCATGATCTAATACGGATCACCCCCGCGCGATTAGCTCAGCGGGAGAGCGCTTCCCTGACACGGAAGAGGTCACTGGTTCAATCCCAGTATCGCGCACGCAGTGCCCATGGTCGGCTCCTCGGAGTGACCGTGGTCCCGAGGACGATTAGCTCAGCGGGAGAGCGCTTCCCTGACACGGAAGAGGTCACTGGTTCAATCCCAGTATCGTCCACACGGCAAGCAAGAGGGCCGGAGCATCCGCTCCGGCCCTTCTGCGTTCCCCGGCTCCTCAGGAGGAGAAGAGCATCCGGCCGAAGCTGCGGTGGCCGTGGTGCCCGTGATGTCCGTGGTGGCCATGCTGGCCGTGGTGCGGGGCGCCCCAGGCCGGCGCGGCCGGGTACGCCTGCGGGGCGGGAGCCGGGGCGGCGGGCGGGGCCGGCGGGGCCTGCTGCGACCACTGGGACTCCAGCCGGGTCAGCGACTCCAGCTCGCCGTAGTCCAGGAAGATCCCCCGGCAGCCCGCGCACTGCTCGATCTGGACCCCGTTGCGGTTGTACGTGTGCATCGGCGCATGGCACTTGGGACACTGCATGTCGGCTCAACTCCTACTGATCGCACGGCGGCGGCGACGGAACCTCCGTCCGCCGTTGGTCCGTTCACCCTACGACTCGAATCGCGCCACAACTGACCCGGTACGTAACAGCTTGTCACCAGTGCCCTGGTGACCGGTGCACTGGTCACCGGCCCATGCGCGCACAAGAGTCCACGAGCGCGGTCTCCACTTCGTCCAGCGGGCGGCCCTCCGGGGCGGCCTTGGCGATGGCCAGGGCGGCGGTCTGGACCGTCAGGGCGCGGGCGGGGACGTCGAGTTCCGGCCAAGGGTCGTCGTCGGGGCGTACGGCACGGCCGCCGGCGGCCCGGTACGCGCCGAGGAACCGCGTCCACACCTCCGGGGCGAGCAGGCCGGTCGCGAACCAGGCGGCGGGCCGGGCGAGATCCCAGCCGGCCTCCCCCACGCCGAGGTCGTCGACGTCGATGAGCAGCCAGCGCCCGTCCGGCACGGGGTGCCGCACCAGCTGGCCCAGGTGCAGATCGCCGTGGCAGAGCAGGCCGGGGCCCGGCGCGGGCGCCTCGTCGCGCGCCCAGGGCGGCAGCGCGGCCCAGCCGACCTCGACGGCGCGTGCGGCGGCCGCCAGAGACGGCACGGCGGCGGCGGGCGCGCTCCGCATCCGGGCCAGCGCGCGGGCGGCCTTGGCCGGGCCGCGCATCGGCGGGACCGGGCCGGGCAGCGTGTCCGGGTCCACGGCGTGCAGCCGGGCGAGGAGCCGGGCCGCGTCCTCCCAGGGCGCGGCGTCCGGATCGTCCGGCGCGACGGGGCTGCCGTACGGCCAGCGGGTGAGCGGGCGGCCGTCCTCGTATCGGACGAGGTAGCCGTCCGGGCCGGTGACGGGCAGCGGGGGCAGCAGCGTGCCGTGCAGGCGGGGGTGGGCGGCGATGCGCAGCCGTACGGCGAGCGCGGCGGCGTCGCAGTCGGACGCGTGCGCCTTGGCGACGGTCCGCCCGCCGCGCACCACGGTGCCGTCGGGACGGTCGGCGAGGACGACGGGGGTCTCGGGCGCCTCGGGCCCGGCAGCTTCGGAGAGCGCCGCCAGGCGGCGTATCAGGGCGCGGGACATCGTTCCCTCTCGGTGCGTACGGACGCGGTGGGCGCAGAGCACGCCGGTCGGCCCCGCCGCAGGGATCGTACGCAGCGCTAGCTGGGGGTACGGACGTGAGGGGCCTGGACGTACGCGAGGGGCCTGGGCGTGCGTGAGTGCCTGGCGTCCGGCACCCGGCGGTCGGCAGGGCGGCGGGTCGGCCGGTCGGCTCCGGACGCGCGAAGGCCGGGCATCTCCCCAGATGCCCGGCCGTTCGTGCCGTCCGCCGCACCCCCGTCCCCACGGGGTTCAATCGGCCGGAGGTGTTGTCCCCGGAGTGCCGTACGCCTCCGGTCCCGGACCGCTCTTCCGGGACCGGGCGCGTTCAGCGCCCCAGCATTCCGGCCACGGACGACGCCTGTGTGACGACGGCTTCCCAGCCGCCGAAAACGACGGTCAGCAGCGCCGCCAGCGGCAGCACCATGGCCACCGCCACCAGCGGATGGCGGGTGCCGGACGGCTGCCGGCCGCCGGACGCGGCAGCCATCCTGCGCCCCTGCGTACGGAAGACCGTATGCAGACGGAGAACCGCGTGCGTACGGAGGACCGTCTGCGTACGGAGAGCCGTGCGTCCCGCCGTGTCCGCCATCGCCCCGTCTCCCGTTCGTCCTGTCAGCGGTGGGCGTCCAACCTCGGGGGACGAGTGCTTGCGCCCACCGCCTGACCTCCACATTAGGCAGCCGACGGGCCCGGTACGTCAGCCCGACGTACCGATAGTCGGGCCTCCGGGAGGATGAGGTCGCGGGCCCGCATCTACTCCCCTGGGTGGAGATCCAGTACCGGCTCTCGGGGAGAACCCGGAGGAGGCGCCCGACTGCGCCCGGTGACGCCCCTTTCGCGTGACTTCAGTCACGCGCGCCGCTCCCCCTCGGGCCGCCGACCAGGTCCGTGGGCGGGACCGCCGTGCCGCACCGGGCCGCGCCGTTCCCGTACCCCCGAGGCGGCACCGCCGGCGGACCGCCACTCGTCCGCGCACCAAACTCCCTGCTGTGCCCGACGCTTGGGAACGCGGCGCGGAACTCGGCGCGCAGGGACGCCGATTCCGGGTCCGTCGCGCACGCCGCACGCGCGCCGCCGGCAATCCATGGCCGACGCATGCGCGGCCTGACAGCGCGACGCCCCGTCAATCCGTAAGCTGTGGCACGTCAGACGGATGCAGCGGAGTGGGGCCTCCCCACCGCAGGTAGGGGACGGACATGGCGATGATGCGGCTCCGGCGCGAGGATCCGCGGGTCGTCGGCTCGTTCCGGCTGCACCGCCGGCTGGGCGCCGGCGGGATGGGCGTGGTCTACCTCGGGTCGGACAAGCGCGGCCAGCGGGTGGCCCTGAAGGTGATCCGCCCGGATCTGGCCGAGGACCACGAGTTCCGCTCCCGGTTCGCGCGCGAGGTGCAGGCCGCGCGGCGTATCAGGGGCGGCTGTACGGCGCGGCTGGTGGCGGCCGACCTGGACGCGGATCGGCCGTGGTTCGCCACGCAGTACGTCCCGGGCCCCTCCCTGCACGACAAGGTCAACGACGAGGGCCCACTGCCCCCGGCGCAGGTCGCCACGATCGGCGCCGCGCTCTCCGAAGGGCTGCTCGCCGTCCACGACGCGGGCGTGGTCCACCGTGACCTGAAGCCGTCGAACATCCTGCTGTCCCCCAAGGGGCCGCGGATCATCGACTTCGGCATCGCCTGGGCGACCGGCGCGAGCACGCTCACGCACGTCGGCACGGCCGTCGGCTCGCCCGGCTTCCTCGCGCCCGAGCAGGTGCGCGGCGCGGCCGTCACGCCCGCCACGGACATCTTCGCGCTCGGGGCCACGCTGGCGTACGCCTGTACCGCGGACTCGCCCTTCGGGCACGGCAGTTCCGAGGTCATGCTGTACCGCGTGGTGCACGAGGAGGCGCAGCTGGCCGGGGTGCCGGAGTCGCTGGCGCCGCTGGTGGCCGGCTGCCTGGCCAAGGACCCGGCCGAGCGGCCGAGCACGCTGACGCTGTCGCTGCGGCTGAAGGAGATCGCCGCGCGGGAGGCGCACGGGCTGTCGGACGGCCCGGTGGACGGGCTGCCCGGCGAGACGCTGCTCCGTACGGAGCGGGGCGGGCCCGAGCGGCCCGGCGGGCGCCGGGCTGAGGACTTCGTACGCCAGCGCGCGGACGAGCGGCACACGCCGGGGCACGGCACGGGCACGCCGCGTCCGCAGTCCTCCTCGCGCCCCTCGGTCTCCCGTCCGGCCGGTTCGCGGTCGACGGCGGGCACGCACGACGGCTGGCCCCCGGCGCCGGGCGCGAACGGCGGGCGGCCGACGGCGGGCTCCAACGGCAGGTCGGCACCGGCAGGCTCCAACGGCCGCTCGGCGTCCTCCGGCTCGAACGGCCGGTCCACGCCCGCGGGCTCCAACGGGCGTACGGCCGCCCCGGGCTCCAACGGCAGGACGGCACCCGCGGGCTCCAACGGCCGCTCGGCCTCTCCAGGCTCCAACGGCAGGTCAGCGGGCCCCGGCTCGAACGGCCGGTCCTCGGGCCCGCACTCCAACGGGCACTCCAACGGGCGCTCCGGCGGCCGGTCCTCGGGCCGCGTGCCCGGGGCGCGCTCGGCCGGGCGAAACGGTTCACGTCCGGCCAGGACGACCTCGGGGGGCCGCCGCCCGCCGGGCCCGGACCGCAGGCTGCTGCGCCAGCGGCTCATCGTGTTCGTGACGGTGACGCTGCTCGTGGCACTCGGCATCGCGGCGGCCCAGGGCTGCCAGGGGCCTACGCGGGGGCTGGGCGTGCTGGGCTCGGCGCACGGCGGGGGCACGCATGCGACGGACGCTCGTGTGCCGGGTACGCACGCGACGGACGCGCACGTGCCGGGTACGTCGGCGGACGCCGAGGCTCACCCGTAGTACGAGGCTCTCCCGTAGTACGAGGCTCAGGCCATCCCGTAGGTGATGGGCTCAGGTGGTGCCCGGCCGCCCCGTCGCCACCGCATAGAAGGCGACCGCCGCGGCCGCGCCGACGTTCAGTGAGTCGACGCCGTGCGCCATCGGGATGCGGACCCATTCGTCCGCCGCGACCAGGGCCTGCCGGGACAGCCCGTCGCCCTCGGCCCCGAGCATCAGCGCGGCCCGCTCCAGGCTGTGCGGCGCGGCCTCGTCGATCGGGGTGGCCTTCTCGTCGGGCGTGAGGGCCAGCAGCTTGAAGCCCGCCTCCCGTACGGTCTCCAGGCTGCGCGGCCACTGCTCCAGGCGTGCGTACGGTACGGAGAACACCGCCCCCATGGACACCTTCACCGACCGCCGGTACAGCGGGTCGGCGCAGTCCGGCGAGAGCAGTACGGCGTCCATGCCGAGCGCCGCCGCGCTGCGGAAGATCGCGCCGATGTTGGTGTGGTCGTTGACCGCTTCCATGACGACGACGCGGCGCGCGGAGGCGAGCAGCTCGCCCGCCTCCGGGAGCGGCTTGCGCTGCATGGAGGCGAGCGCGCCGCGGTGCACGTGGTAGCCGGTGACCTGTTCGGCGAGCTTGGGGTCCACCGCGTACACCGGGGCCGGTACCTCGTCGATCACGTCCCGCATGACGTCGACCCACTTGGCCGAGAGCAGCATGGACCGCATCTCGTACCCGGCGTGCTTGGCGCGCCGGATCACCTTTTCGCCCTCGGCGATGAACAGCCCCTCGGCCGGCTCACGGCGCCGCCGCAGCTCCACGTCGGTGAGGCCGGTGTAGTCGCGCAGCCGGGGGTCGTCGGGATCGTCGACGGTGATGATGTCTGCCACGGGTCGATCGTGCCTTGTCGTCGTCGCGGTTCCCATGCCGGGGACCGCATTTGTTACCAGCGGTTACGGGCAGCGGCCGGAAGGGCCGCCGTACGGAAGCGGAACGGCGGCCCTGTGGACAACTGCCCTGTGGACAACTCGCTGCCCGCGCTCGCGCCTCCTGTATAACCCCAGTCAAAGGGGGACCAAGTGGCGAACCGTCACTTCAGCGGGGGGGCGGGCCAGGGAGCGGCGCTTCAGCTGTGGCTTCCCGGGGCGAAGGTCTTTGCCGCGTGCACCACGTCGCCGATGACGATCACGGCCGGCGGGCGGACGTCTTCCTCCTTGACCCGGGCGCCGACGGTCTCCAGCGTGGCGTCGACGCGGCGCTGGGTGGCCATCGTGCCCTCCTGGATCACGGCGACCGGGGTGTCGGCGGCGCGACCGTGCTGCGTCAGGGCCGCGGCGATGGATGCGATCTTGTCCACGCCCATCAGGATCACCAGCGTGCCGCGCAGCTTGGCGAGCGACGCCCAGTCGACGAGCGAGCGCGGGTCGTCCGGTGCGACGTGGCCGCTGACCACGGTGAACTCATGGGCCACGCCGCGGTGCGTGACCGGCACGCCGACCGCGCCGGGGACGCTGATGGAGCTGGAGATGCCGGGCACGACCGTACAAGTGATGCCCGCCTCGGCCAGCGCCTCGGCCTCCTCCATGCCGCGCCCGAAGACGAACGGGTCGCCGCCCTTGAGGCGCACCACGGCCTTGCCGGCCTGCGCGTGCTCGATGAGCGCCTGGTTGATGGCCTCCTGGGCCATGTACCGGCCGTACGGGATCTTCGCCGCGTCGATGACTTCGACGTGCGGCGGCAGCTCGTCCAGCAGGTCGCGGGGGCCGAGCCGGTCGGCGATCACCACGTCCGCCTCGGCGAGCAGCCGGCGGCCGCGCACCGTGATCAGATCGGGGTCGCCGGGGCCACCGCCGACCAGCGCGACGCCGGGAGTACGGCGGCGGTGGTGCGGCGCGGCGATCGTGCCGTCCCGGAGGCCCTCGACGATGGCGTCGCGGACCGCGGCGGCGCGGCGCGGGTCCCGGCCCGCGCCCTCGGTGTTGAGGACGGCGACGGTGACGCCCTCGCTGCGGCCGGTGGCCGGCGTCCAGGCGGTGGCCGCCTCGGCGTCGTCGGAGCGTACGGCCCAGACGCGGTTCTCCTCGGCCTCCTGGGAGGCGGCGGCGTTGGCCGCGTCGTCGTCGGTGGAGATCAGCGCGTACCAGGCGTCCGCGAGGTCGCCCGGCCGGTACCCGCGCCGCTCCCAGGTCAGCTCGCCGGCGTCCGCCATGGCCTCGACGGAGGGGGTGGCGGACGGCGAGATCAGCAGGATGTCGGCGCCGGCGGCGATCAGCGCGGGCAGCCGGCGCTGGGCGACCTGGCCGCCGCCCAGCACCACGACCCGGCGACCGGTCAGGCGCAGGCCGACGGGATAAGCGGCGTGCTCGGAGGGAACGGCCATGGCGGTACGGCTCCTTGTGCGGGTGATGCGGGGCCGCTTCGGCGCTGGAGCGGCGTGAGGGTGGTGGTGCGGCCGGTGCGGCGGCCACGCGTCCCGGCCCACAGCCTATTTGGCTGCGGGCCGATGGTCATGCGCGGGCGGGCCGTACGACCCGGGTGACCGGGCCTGCCGGCCGGGCCTCCGGGCGGGCCCGGACAGCTGCCCGGGCCCGGGGCCGGGTCAGCCCTTTTCGGTGACGCCGGCGGAGTCGAACGTGGCAACCTCGTGCATCGCGCGCGCCGCGCTCTGCACGATCGGCAGCGCGAGCAGCGCGCCGGTGCCCTCGCCGAGGCGCAGGTCGAGGTCGACCAGCGGGCGCAGGCCCAGCTTGTTCAGGGCCGCGACATGGCCGGGCTCGGCGCTGCGGTGGCCCGAGATGCAGGCGGCCAGCGCCTCGGGGGCGATGGCCCGGGCCACCAGGGCCGCGGCGCCGGTGCTGACGCCGTCCAGGATCACCGGCGTACGCAGCGACGCACCGCCGAGGATCAGGCCGACCAGCGCGGCGTGCTCCAGGCCGCCGACGGCCGCCAGCACGCCGATCGGGTCGGACGGGTCCGGCTGGTGCAGCTCCAGGGCCCGGCGGACGACGTCGACCTTGCGGGCGTGCGTCTCGTCGTTGATGCCCGTGCCGCGCCCGGTGACCTCGGCGGGGTCGGTACCGGTGTACACGGAGATCAGCGCCGCCGAAGCGGTGGTGTTCGCGATCCCCATCTCGCCCGTGAGCAGCGCCTTGTTCCCGGCGGACACCAGGTCGCGGGCGGTCTCGATGCCGACCTCGATGGCCTTGAGGACCTCGTCGCGGGACATCGCGGGCCCGGCGGTCATGTCGTCCGTACCGGGGCGTACGTTGCGAGGCAGCAGGCCGGGCGTGGCCGGCAGCTCGGACTTCACGCCGACGTCCACGACGCAGACCTCGGCGCCGACCTGGTTCGCGAAGGCATTGCAGACCGCGCCGCCGCCGAGGAAGTTCGCGACCATCTGGCCGGTGACCTCCTGGGGCCACGGGGTGACGCCCTGGGCGTGTACGCCGTGGTCGCCCGCGAAGATCGCCACCGCGGCGGGCTCCGGGACGGGCGGCGGGCACTTCCGCGACAGGCCGCACAGCTGCGCCGAGATGATCTCCAGCATGCCGAGCGCGCCGGCCGGCTTGGTCATCCGCTTCTGCCGCTCCCACGCGTCGCCGAGCGCCTTGGCGTCCAGCGGGCGAATGCCCTGCAGCGTCTCCTGGAGCAGGTCGTGCGGCTCGGCGCCGGGCAGCGCGCGCCGCCCGTACGTCTCCTCGTGCACGACCCAGGACAGCGGGCGGCGCTTGGACCACCCGGCCTGCATCAGCTCGGGCTCCTCGGGGAACTCGTCGACGTACCCCACGCAGAGGTACGCGACGACCTCCAGGTGCTCGGGCAGGCCCAGCTCGCGGACCATCTCGCGCTCGTCGAAGAAGCTGACCCAGCCGACGCCGAGCCCTTCGGCGCGGGCGGCGAGCCAGAGGTTCTCGACGGCGAGCGCGGAGCTGTACGGGGCCATCTGCGGCTGGGTGTACCGGCCTAGCGTGTGGCGGCCGCCGCGGGTGGGATCCGCCGTGACGACGATGTTGACCGGTGTGTCGCGGATCGCCTCGATCTTCAGCTCGCGGAACTGCTTCGCGCGCGCCTTGGGCAGCGACGCCGCGTACGCGTCGCGCTGCTGCATCGCCAGCTCGTGCATCCGCTCGCGGGTCTCGGCGGAGCGGATGACGACGAAGTCCCAGGGCTGGGAGTGGCCGACGCTGGGGGCGGTGTGCGCCGCCTCCAGGACGCGCAGCAGTACGTCGTTGGGGATCGGGTCGTTACGGAAGCCGTTGCGGATGTCGCGGCGCTCCCGCATCACGCGGTGCACGGCGGCCCGCTCGTCGTCGGCGTAACCGGCGGCGGGGTCTACGGGGCGGGGGGCGGACTCGCCTTCGGCGTCGGGGGCGGCTTCGGGCTGGGCCTCCGGGGCGGCATCCGTCCCGGTCTCGGCGTCCGCTTCCGGAGCCGCTTCTGGGGCGCCCCCT
Organism: Streptomyces sp. NPDC050315; assembly: GCF_040655775.1. Lineage (NCBI taxonomy): Bacteria > Bacillati > Actinomycetota > Actinomycetes > Kitasatosporales > Streptomycetaceae > Streptomyces > Streptomyces sp. NPDC050315. The sequence continues at coordinate 335,981 of NZ_JBFAKN010000005.1, read as the reverse complement.
TCGGCCTGGGCTTCAGCCTCGGGCTGGGGCTCAGCCTCGGGCCGGGGCTCAGCCTCGGGCTGGGGCTCAGCCTCGGGCTCGGCTTCGAGGGCCGGAGCGGGCTCCGCCTCGGGCTGGGCTTCGGGCTGCGCCTCGGGGGCGGCGTCCTCCGGTACGGCCTCGGCGACGGGCTCTTCGACCTCGGGAGCCGGGGCCTGCTCGGCTTCGGGAGCGGCGGCCTCCGGTACCGGGGTGGGCTCGGCTTCGGCGACGGGCTCGGCCTCGGGGGCTGGGGCGGGCTCGACCTCAGCCTCGGGGGCGGGCTCGGTCTCCGTTACCGGGGCGGACTCGGCCGTCGGTACCGGCGCGGGCTCGGCCGCCGGGGCGGCTTCGGTCGTCTCCTCCGCGGGCGCGGTGTCGGCCTCGGCCTCCGCCGGGGCCTCGCTGTCGGCCTCGGGGGCCTCGGGGGCCGGCGTGGCCTCTTCCGCCTCGCTCGTGGGAGCGGGCTCCTCGGCGACGGCTTCGGGCGCCGTCTCCGCCTCGGGCGCGGCCTCGGGCTCCGGCTCAGCGACCTCGGGGGCCGCGTCCGCGACGGGCTCGGCCGCCACGGGCTCGGCCTCCACGGGAGTCTCGTCCGCTACGGGCGCCTCCTCAGGCTGCGCGGCCACCTCGGCCTCCGGAGCAACCTCCGGGGCGGCCTCCGCCTCAGGCGCGGCGTTCTCCGGTACGGCCTCAGCGGCCTCAGCGGTCACAACGGCTGCCTCCGGGGCGGCCTCGGCGGCGGCCTCCGGAGTGGGCTGCGGGGCCGTGTCCTCCGCGAAGGCCGCGTCGATCGCGGCCTTGGCGGCCTTCGCCTTGGCCGCCGACCGCGAGCCCCGAGCCCGCGGCACCTTCGCCTCGGCAGGCTCGGCCACCTCGGCAGGCTCAGCGCTCTCCGCGTCCCCGGTGCTCTCCGGGTCCTCCGGACCCTCGTCGCCCAGCTGCAGCAGCTCGGCGGCGTCCTGCGCCTCGGCGGGCGCGGCGGCCTGGACCGGCTGTGCCTCGGCGACGGGCGCCTGGGGCTCGGTCACGGCCTGCTCTTCGTTGTGCACAAGTTCCTCTGCTACGGGCTCCGCAGCGGGCTGCTCCGCACCGGCCGGTGCGGCCTCGACGGGGCCCTGCTCGCCCTCGGTGATGTTCTGCTGTGCGTCGGCGGTGGCCTCGGCGGCCGGCTCCGGCGCGTCGTGCCCCGCGGCCTCCGTCTCGGCGGGCGGCGCCGCGACGCCGTGCTCGACGGGCTCCTGCTCGCCCGGCGCCTCGGCATCCGCCGGGGCCTGCTCCGCGCCGGCCGGCTCCTCGGCCACGTCGGCGCTCTCGGTCACCTCGTCCGCCACAGCCGCACCGGCAGCCTCAGCCGCACCGGCCTCAGTACCGACCACAGGCGTACCGACCTCGGGCGTACCGGCCTGGGCACCACCCACCGGCTCAGCCCCAAACGCCGGCATCTGCGCCGGAATGGCCGCGCCCGCGGGCTGCGCGGGCTGCTCGGGCTGCGGCTCCGGCATCGGGCCTGCGGCCTGCGCGCCTTCCTCCGGCAGCGGCCCAGGCACCGCCTCCGGCAGCGCGCCCGGCTCCTCGCCCGGCGCATCGGCCACCGGTGCATCCTCGCGCGCTACGTCCTCACCCGGCGCATCCTCGCGAGGCACATCCAAGTACTCCGGCCCCACCGTAGGCGGCCCCGCCTGCCGCGCCGGCGGCTGCGGCGTCCCCGCCGGGCCGCGGTCCGCCAGCGAGCGCACCACGCCGCCGGTGTGGGCCTCCGGGACGGGCGGTCCCATGTGCAGCGGCCGACGCGCGGGCGTGCTCTGCTTCGGGAGCGCGCCCTGCCCGGGCATGGCGCCGGGCGGCGTCGCGCCCGGCTGCGGCGCGGCGGCCTCCGGCTGCGGGGCTGCGGGCTGCGGCTGCGCCTCCGGGCTGCCCGCGGCCCGCTCCTCGCCGTACGTCACCGTTTCGTACGGAGTCGGGTCGTACGCCGCCACCGGGTCGTACACCGCACCCCGGCCCGGGGTGTAGTCGACGTACGGGGCCTGCGGCTCGCCGTGCGGCTGCTGCTCGCTGCCCCAGGCGCCCTGGGCGCCCGGCATCAGCAGGTCGTCGTCCTCGGCCGGGTCGGCGGCGTCGAGGTACGCGTAGGCGTCGTGCGGCGGCTGCTGCCGGCCGGCGTCGGCAGGGGCGGGAGCGGCCGCCGGGAGCGGCCCTCCGGGATGTCCGCCTGCGTTCTCCGGCAGTCCCTCGCCCGGGACCTGGCCGGTGTCGGTCATGCGTACCCCTCGCCCATCGGTAGTGCTCCTTCCAACCGCTCGTCCGACGCGCTCGACCGCGGCACGCGCCGACCGCCCCCATAGCTAGAACGAGCGAGCGCGCCTCGCGGCACGTCCGCCCTCAAGAGCATCTTGTGCGGCCAAAACCTCGGACTTTTCCGGATATTGACGCACGACTCCGATCGCGGAACGGCGGCGCAACGATCCGCCAGCCTACCTCCCGCGGGTGACTGATCCGGTCACGGGTGATGCACGCGGTAACCGCACACGAGGAAGACGACCGCCCGCTCCCGCTCCACCCATACGGAGGTGTCCAGCTCGACCGACTGCAGGAGCGCGCACTCGACTTCGTAACCCCCGTCGGCCAGCGCGCGGCCGAGCGCCTCCGCTTCGTCGCGGGTCGAGGCGTGGGTGACGATGCGTTCGGGGCGGCGGGCCGCGCACGCGGTGACGACGGCCGTGCCGCCGCCCCCGATGCGGACGACGTCCGGCTCCGGGAGGTCTTCGAGTACTTGGGGCGCGCGCCCGTGCACGACCTGGAGCTGTACTCCGTACCGGCGGCTCACGGCCGTCGTACGGGCGCAGGCGTCCTCGTCGGCGTCGACGGCGATGACGGCCGCGCCGAAGCGGGCCGCTTCCACGGCGGCCGCGCCGGAGCCCGTGCCGATGTCCCAGACCAGGTCGCCGACGGCGGGCCCGAGGCGGGCGAGCTGGGCGGTGCGCAGCTGGCCGGACTCCCCCTCCGTCAGGCCGCCTCCGTAGGCGCTGTCGGAGAGGCCCCAGCCGCGCGGCCCGGAGGGGTAGCCGATCTCGCGGCCGGCGAGCCAGCCGGTGCCCTGGGTGGCGGCGCTGCCGGCCGGTCCGCCCACCACGATGACGACGTTGGGGTCGCGCCATACGTGGTCGGCGGCCTTGTCGGAGGTGAGCACCGTCACCTGTTCCTGGGTGGTGCCCAGCGCCTCGCAGATGACGAAGGTGCGGTGCACGCCGCGCAGCAGGAGGGCGAGTTCGGCGGGGCCGGCGCCGGGTGAGGTGAGGACGGCGACCTTGGTGTGGGCGCGGCAGACGTTGACGGCGCGCCGCAGGTCGCGGCTGTGGGCGACGACGATCTGGGCGTCGTCCCAGGGCATACCGGCCCGGGCGAAGGCGGCGGCGACGGAGGAGACGGCCGGTACGACCTCGACTTCGAGGCCGTGTTCGGGTGCGCGCAGGGTGCGGACGACGCCGAAGAAGCCGGGGTCGCCGTCGGCGAGTACGACGGCGGTGCCGCGGTGCTGGGCGATCCGGCGGGCTGCGAGGGAGACGCTGCCGAGCCTGATGCGTTCGGCGGCGGGCGGTACTTCCTTGAGTGCCAGGTGGTGGGCGGCGCCGGCCACCAGGGTGGCCGCGCCCAGTGCGGAGCGCGCGGCGGCGGTCAGAGGCGAGCCGTCCCACCCGATCACGGTGACGCGGTCGGCCATCTGCGGAGGTCTCCTGGTCTCGTCGTGCGGGCGGCCCGTACGGCCGGTCCGTGGTGCGAGCCGTCCGTCGTACGGGCGTGGATCAGGTGAGGGTACCCCGGGCGCCCGGCCGTACCGCGACGCCCTTCGCCACCGTTCTTCAGCGCCACTCCGGATACGCGAAGCCGCCCACGTCTTCCGTCCGGTCCGGCGGGCCGTCGAAGTCCTCGGGCAGCAGGCTCCACACGAGGAGGTCGGTACGGATGTCCGTCCAGCCGCCGTCCTCGGTGCGGGAGCGGGCTATCCAGGCGTTGCGGAGCACGCCTTCGCTGATGCAGCCGAGCTTCTGGGCGACCTGCTGGGCTGCGGAGTTGTCGGCGGGCGTGCGCAGCTCCAGGCGTTCGAACTTCTGGTCGCGGAAGAGCCACTGTGCGACGGCGAGCGCGGATTCGCAGGCGTAACCCTCGCCGCGGGCCCAGGGGGCGGTGATGCAGGAGAGCTCGGCGCCGCGTATCCGCCAGTCGGTGTGGTCGATACGGACCGAGCCGACCAGCCGCTGGGTGAGGAATTCGGTGACGGCGAAGGCGAGTCCGCGGCCGGAGGTGCGTACGGCCGGGGCGCCGCTGGTGACCCATTCCCGGGCGTGTGCCGTGGTGTACGGGAAGGGGTGGGCGGTCCAGGCGGCGACGGCTTCGTCGTTCATCATGTCGCCGAGCGCGGGGATGTCCGTGTCGTCGAAGGGCCGCAGTACCAGACGCTCCGTGCTGATGGAGATGTCCGGAAAGGTGGATGTCATGCAGCTGCTCCCACGCCGTGGACCGTAAAGCTCCGTAAAGCTCCGCGAGTACGTTCGGGCGCTCCGGCCCGTCTTGAGTGCACAAGCATGCAGCATCTGCCTGCGAATGTGCCAAGTATGACGGCCCGTAGCTGCACAGATAAGGCAGGTACGGGCCGTCATGGGCAGGGAGCTGTGCCGGTCAGCTCGCCTTGCTGAAGGAGGGCAGCACCGAGCCGTCCTTGTAGTGGGTCTCGATGTACTTCTTGACCTGGTCGGAGTTGAGCAGCTTCGCGAGCTTCTGCACGCGCGCGTCGTTCTTCTCGCTCTTGCTGACGGCGAGGAAGTTCGCGTACGGGCTGTTCTTGGCCGACTCGATGGCCAGGGAGTCCGACTTGGGGCTGAGCTTGGCGGCGATGGCGTAGTTGCCGTTGATGACCGCGGCGTCGTAGTCGCTCAGCTGCGGGGCCAGGAGTTCCGCCTTGGACTCCTTGATGGTCAGGCCCTTCTTGTCCGCGATGTCGTTCAGACCGGGGATCGCGGGGGCGTCGGCCTTGAGCTCGATCGCGCCGGCCTTGTCGAGCAGCTTCAGGGCGCGGGCCTCGTTGCTGGCGTCGTTGGGCACGCCGACGGTGTCGCCGGACTTCAGCTCGGAGAGCTCGTCGTACTTCTTGGAGTAGACGCCCATCGGCTCGACGTGGACGTTGACGACGGGCTCGATGTCCCCGTCGTTCTTCTTGTTCCAGTCGTCCAGGAATTCCTCGGTCTGGAAGTAGTTGGCGCCCAGGCTGCCGTCCTTGGTCGCCGGGTTGATCAGCTGGTAGTCGTCGAAGGTCTTGACCTGGATCTTGAGGCCCTCCTTGGGCGCCAGGTCCTTCTTGACGTACTCCAGGATCTCGGCGTGCGGGACGGAGGTGGCGCCGACGACGAGCGGGGCGCTCGCGTCGTCCTTCTTCTCCGTGTCCGGGTCCGAGGGAGCGCTGCAGGCGCCGAGGCCGAGGGCGAGCGCGGCGGCGGCCGCGACGGCGCCGGTGAGCTTGACGGTGTTACGCACGAAGAGTGCCTTTCTTACAGGGGGTGTACCGCCCGGCAAAGGGTCCGGGCTCGGGGTGGTGGCTCAGCGCTTGTGTCAGGCCGCCTCGTCCGCGGTCTCGCGGGCCTTGGGCAGCTTCAGCAGGCGTACGGGGGCGGCGGCGCGGGCGCCGCGGCGGGCGAGCCGCCGGACCACCAGGTCGCCGATGAGCTGGATGACGGTCACGATCAGGATGATCAGTACCACGGTGACGAGCATGAAGCGCGTGTCGTAGCGCTGCTGGCCGTAGGTGATCGCCACGCTGCCCAGGCCGCCGGCGCCGAGAGCGCCGGCCATCGCGGAGTAGCTGATGATCGTGATGACGGTGTTGGTCAGGCTGGCGACCAGCGAGGGCAGCGCCTGCGGGAGCAGCACCTTGAAGACGATGGTCCAGGTGCCGCCGCCCATGGACTGGGCGGCCTCGACGAGCCCGCCGTCCACCTCGCGCAGGGAGGTCTCCACCAGGCGCGCGAAGAAGGGGACGGCGCCGACGGCGAGCGGTACGACCGCGGCCGAGGGGCCGATGGAGGTGCCGACGACGAAGCGGGTGAACGGGATGATCGCGATCATCAGGATGATGAAGGGCAGCGACCGGCCGATGTTCACGACGACGCTGACGACCTTGTTCACCACGGTGTTCTGCAGCTGTCCGCCGCGGTCGGTGAGGACCAGCAGGACGCCGAGGATCAGGCCGCCGATCACGGTGTAGACGGTGGACCACCACACCATGAAGAGGGTGTCGAGGATGCCGGCCTGCAGCACCGGCTGCATGTCGTTCCAGTTCACTTGGCGACCTCCTTGGTCAGCACGGCGGCGTCCGGCGTCTGCGGAGCGGTGCGCCCCACGACGTCGACCTGGAGGCCCTGCTCGCGCAGGAAGCCGATGGGTACGACGTTGTCCTCGAAGCGGCCGGGCAGCTCGATGCGCATCCGGCCGATCTGCTTGCCGCCGACGGTGTCCATGGCGGCGCCGAGGATCGACACGTCGACGTTGTAGGTCCGCGAGAGGGTCGAGATGACCGGCTCGGTGGCGGCCTCGCCGTGGAAGGTGACGTCCACGACGGTGCGGTCCTCGGCGGTGGCCTCGCCGGTGACCGGGAACAGCTCCGTGGCCAGCTCCGAGCCGGGCGTGGCCAGCAGCTCGGAGACGGTGCCCTGCTCGACGATCCGGCCGCCCTTCATCAGCGCGGCGGAGTCGCAGATGCTCTTCACGACGTCCATCTCGTGGGTGATGAGCAGGACGGTCAGGCCCAGCTGGCGGTTGAGGTCGCGCAGCAGCTGGAGGATGGAGCGGGTGGTCTCGGGGTCCAGCGCGCTGGTGGCCTCGTCGGAGAGCAGCACCTTGGGGTCGCCGGCCAGCGCGCGGGCGATGCCGACGCGCTGCTTCTGACCGCCGGAGAGCTGGGCGGGGTACGCCTTGGCCTTGTCGGCGAGGCCGACCAGGTCCAGCAGCTCCAGCGCCTTGCGGGCGCGGTCGCGGCGGCCGACCTTGAGGATCTCCAGCGGCAGTTCGATGTTGTCCTGCACGGTGCGCGAGGACAGCAGGTTGAAGTGCTGGAAGACCATGCCGATGTGGCTGCGCGCGGCACGCAGTGCGGGGTTCGCCCGCTGGCCGCGTCCGGCGAGCGCGGTGAGGTCCTGGCCGGCCACGGTGACCGTGCCCGAGGTGGGGCGCTCCAGGAGGTTCACGCAGCGGATGAGCGTCGACTTGCCGGCGCCGCTCTGGCCGATGACGCCGTACACCTCGCCCTCGCGGACGTGCAGGTCGACGCCGTCCAGCGCGGTGACCTCGCGGTCGCCCGATCGGTAGACCTTGGTGAGGCCTGTAGTGGTGATCACAGGGATGTCCGTCACGGTTGAGTGCTCGGCGGCTCGTCCGCCGGGCACGGGGCATTCATTGCGGAGTGCGGCATGGGGATCGCGGAGGCACGCGGGCGGCGGGCGCCCGGCTCCGGGGTCCGGTGACGCGGGGCGGCCGGGAGTGCGTACGGAGCGCGTGCGTACGGGAGGTACGGGGCGCTTCTGTACGGGTCGTCCGGCACATACGGGTCTCGCTTCGGGGCGCGAGGCTCAGGCGGGGGCCCTCAGCGGTCACACATTCGACACAGGCAACGAGCACCGGGCGTCGGGTGCGCCTCGGTCGCAGGGGTGCGGCAGCTCGTCGTGGTCATGCTGGCCAGTAAACCAGACACGCGTACGGACCGATCAAGCCAGTCCGCATGACGGACTCGGCCGACCGGTCCGTGGACACCGGCTCAGTCCGCCGTCGTGATCTCCACGCCGTCGGCCGTGGCCTGCGCGGACACGGCCGACAGGTCCGGTACGACCACATCGGCCACCAGCTCCTCCGGTCCGGTCGTTGTGGTCAACGCCACGGTCGTCGCGCCGGCCGCGCGGCCCGCCGCGAGCCCGGCCGGCGCGTCCTCGAAGACGGCGCAGCGGGCCGGGTCGACGCCCAGGTGCCGGGCGGCGAGCAGGAACGGCTCGGGGTCGGGCTTGCCACGGGTGATGTCGTCCGCGGTGATCAGGTGCTTGGCTTGGATGCCGACGGCGGCGAGCCGGGCCTCGGCGAGCTTGCGGGTGGCGGAGGTGACCACGGCCCAGCGGTCGGCCGGGAGGGAGTCCAGCAGCTCTCGGGTGCCGGGCAGCAGCACCACGCCGTCCACGTCCCCGGTCTCCAGCTCCTCGATGCGGGCCAGCGCCTCGGGCACGCGGCCGGCGGGCAGCAGGTCGGCGACGATGTCGGCGGCGGGCCGGCCGTGCAGCTCGACGCGGGCGAATTCCTCGGTGACGCCGTACTCCTCGGCCCACCGCGCCCAGCAGCGCTGCACCGAGTCCATGGAGGAGACGAGCGTGCCGTCGTTGTCGAACAGGAGGGCGTCAACCGAGAGCTTCATGGTCGCCGAGCGTACGGGGTGCGCGGCGCTGCCCACCGGGCCGGGGCCGCGCGCGGGCGGGCGGCGGGCGCCGATTAAAGTCGGGGACATGCCCCACAGCCCCACTGCGCGCAGCCGCGCCGCCGCGCGGAGGTCCCGGTGATCGACGCGCTGACGGTCGCGGTCGGCGTGACCGCCCTCGTACTGGCCGCCTGGTGCGGCTTTGCCGCGTACCGCGACGAACCGACCAAGGACTGGCACTTCATCGGGATGGCCGTCGTCTCGCTGCTCGCGCTCGTGCAGCTGGTGATCGGCATCGTGAAGCTGGCGGGCGGGGAGAAGCCGGACGACGGTACGGCGATCTTCCTGGCGTATCTGATCGGTGCCGCCGCGTGCGTGCCCGCCGCCGGGTTCCTGTCGCTGTCGGAGCGGACCCGCTGGGGTTCGGTGACCGTCGCCGCGGGCGCCGTGGTGCTGGCCGTGCTGGAGGTACGGCTGTACGACATCTGGGGAGGCGGCCATGGCTGAGCCCGCGGCGAGCACCACGAAGAACGCCTCCGCCGGGGGCCGGCTCTCGCTGGGCACGGGCCCCGGCCGGCTGCTGGTGTGGCTGTACGGCGTCTTCACCGTCGGCGCCGGGTCGCGCGCCGTGTACCAGCTGATCGCCCAGTACGACCGGGCGCCGCTGTCCTACATCCTGTCCGCGGTCTCCGCCGTGGTGTACGCCGTCATCCTGTTCTCGCTGGTGCGCGGCGGGGAGAAGGCGCGCAGGGTGGGGCTGGTCTGCTGCTGCCTGGAGCTGCTGGGTGTGCTCGGCGTCGGCACGTGGACGCTGCTGGAGCCGGCCGCCTTCCCCGACTCCACGGTCTGGTCGGGATACGGCTACGGCTACCTCTTCATCCCGATCTTCCTGCCGGTCACCGGGCTGCTCTGGCTGCGGCGCGGCCGCCGCGCGGACTGACCGCCTCGCTCACGGCCGCGGGCCCCGTACGTGCAGCTGCACATACGGGGCCCGCGGCATACATATGGGGAGACTCAGGCGCTCGCCACGTAAGCCTGCGCCGTCGCGTCCTTCTCCAGCGTGATCAGGCTGAGCCGGCGGCTGACCTCTTCGGTGCCGACCTGGGCGTAGCCGCGGCTGCGGTACAGCCGGAGGTTGCCCTCGCTGCGATGGCCGGTCAGCAGCCGGAAGCGGGTGACCGCGTGCTCGGCGGTCAGCCGCTCCTCGACGGCGGCCAGCAGCCGGCTGCCGAGACCGTGCCGCTGCATCCGAGGATGCACGATCAGCTTGTCGATGCTGCCCACGCCGTCGGCGTCGACCGCACCGCGCACGGAACCGACGACCTCGTCGCCGAGGCGGGCGACCACCACGCATCCGTCGCGCATCTCGGCGCGCAGCTCATCGAACGTCTGCGTGAGCGGCTCGATCGAGTAGTCGTCGTACAGCGCGGCCTCGGACTGGTAGCACAGGTACTGCAGCTTGAGGATCTGCTCGGCGTCGCTGTCGGTCGCCGCAGAGATGGTCACGCTCATGCCCATGCGTGCTGGCCTCCCCTTTTCGGTTCGGTGAGCCCGGGTGCCATGAGGGTGTGGTGCGGCGCCCGGACGGATCTGCCCTGACTTGATGGCACCACGGGATGCGCGGCGCCGCCATGGCGGGGTCAACGCTCCTTTCCCCGGAGTTCAGGAAGCCCAACCTCCGCCGTCAGCATTCTGCGCAGACATGCCGGACAACGGGAACGCAGCGGCCCCATGCTCTCCTGTGACATTCCCAACTCAGATGAGAACTCACGGTAGGCCGGAACGCCGCCCACCGACAGGGCGCGCCCCAACTCGGGCCAACGGGTGGGCAGTTGTACCGAAACAGCGAGCGGCCCTCGATGCTGCTGGGCATCGAGGGCCGAGGCTCGGCCATTCGGGTGCACGGCGGGCCGGGGCCCTGCCCGCCGTCGACCCGCCCGTCAGCGCTTGCGGAACTCCGCGGCCGCCAGCAGCGCCGTGTCCGGGTTGTCGGAGAACAGCCCGTCGATGCCGGTCGCGTAGAGCGCCTTGAAGTAGGCCAGGGAGTCGCCGTACGCGGCCGGGTCGCTGCCCTTGCGCAGATCCACCGGCAGGAAGGTGTTCTCGTTGCGGACCGTGTACGGGTGCAGGACCAGGCCCGCGTCGTGCGCGTCCTTGACCACCGAGGAGGGCGTGCCGAGCTTGCCGTCGGCGGTACGCGGGATGATCACGCTGAGGTCCGGGCCGATGCCCTGCGCGAAGGAGGCGATCCAGCGCAGCCCCTCGGGCTTGACCAGGTCGGCGACGGTGCGCGGGTCACCGGCCTCCTTGAAGTCCCACGGCTGGCTCTTGAGCGTGCTGAGCAGCACGACCTTGGGGCAGTCGACCAGCTTGTCCAGCCGCTGGATGCTGCTGGGCTCGAAGGACTGCAGGAAGTTCGGGGCGCCCTTCTTGTGCCGGCCGTACTGACGCAGCAGCTTGGCGAGCGGCTCCTCCAGGCCGAGGCCCAGCTTGCGGAAGTAGCTGGGGTGCTTGGTCTCGATGTGCAGCCAGATGCGGCGGCCGCGCTTCTTGCCCTCGCGCTCGGCCCACTGGAAGACCTCTTCGAGGGTGGGGACGTCCCAGCGGCCGTCGTAGAGGGTGTTGTGCTGGCGGGTCTGCGGGATGCGCTCCTTGGCGCGCAGGGTCTTCAGCTCGGCGAGCGTGAAGTCCTCGGTGAACCAGCCGGTGATCTTTACCCCGTCCACCGTCTTCGTCGTCTTGCGGCCCGCGAACTCCGGGTGGTCGGCGACGTCGGTGGTGGCGGTGATGTCGTTCTCGTGCCGGCAGACCAGGTGGCCGTCCTTGGTGGGGACGAGGTCCTGCTCGATGACGTCGGCGCCCATGTCCAGGGCGAGCTGGTAGGAGCCGAAGGTGTGCTCGGGGCGGTAGCCGCTCGCGCCGCGGTGGCCGACGACCAGCGGGACGGGCAGCTCATCACCGCCGTGACCGCCGTGCTCGCGGCCGGCCGCGACGGCCGTACCGGTCCCGCCCAGCACCGCCGCTCCGGCGCCGAGCGCCGCAACGCTCAGTACGGTCCGCCGCCCGGGTCGCTGCGCCTTGTCCATATGTCCCCGACTCCTTGTGGCTCTGTGAGGTGCCGCACCTGCCGGTGCGGGGCCGATCGTAGGCCCGTACACCTTTCCGACGGGAGACATCCGACCGAACACGCGGGTGAACGTGCGTGACGTATGGGTGATCCCTTCCGGCCACCTGCGAACATCCGTACGCATCATCTGTCCCGCAAGCGGTGTAGACACGGCCCCTGCGTTCTTCGCATGACGGCCCGGTTAACCACCCGTGACGCAGCGGAAGGGCGTGTCAACTCTGCGTATCGGTCCCATGAACCCGATGTGCGATCGAGGTTGAGCCGCGAGTATCGTCCCCACCTGCAGACTCCTGCACTGACCAGTCAAACCGGAGGGCCCGTTGTCCCGCATTCTGCTGAAGGCGACTCTCGGATTCGTCATGCGTGTCCTGTTCCGCCCGAAGGTCGAGGGCGTGGAGGGCATCCCAGGAAGCGGGCCGGTGATCCTGGCCGGCAACCACGTGACGTTCATCGACTCGCTGTTCCTGTCGCTGATCGTGGAGCAGCGCACCAAGCGCCAGGTGTACTTCATCGCCAAGGACGAGTACGTCAAGGGCAAGGGCATCAAGGGCCGCCTGATGGCCTGGTTCTTCACCACCGCCGGCATGATCCCGGTCGACCGGGACGGCGGGCACGGCGGCGTCGCCGCGCTGATGACCGGCCGCCGCGTCCTGGAGCAGGGCAAGGTCTTCGGCATCTACCCGGAGGGCACCCGCTCCCCCGACGGCCGGCTGTACCGGGGCCGTACCGGCATCGCCCGGCTGACGCTGATGACCGGCGCGCCGGTCGTCCCCTTCGCGCTGATCGGCACCGACAAGGTGCAGCCCGGCGGCAAGGGCATGCCCCGCGTCGCGCCGGTGACCTGCCGCTTCGGTGAGCCGCTGGACTTCAGCCGGTACGACGGCATGGACCGGGACCGCTACGTCCTGCGCGCGGTCACCGACGAGGTCATGAGCGACGTCATGCGGCTGTCCGGCCAGGAGTACGTCGACGTGTACGCCACCAAGGCCAAGGCGGCCTGACGCACCGGCCTGACGCACTGTCAGCCAACGCCCCCGGGCCCCCTGTCGCTGTCGGCGACAGGGGGCCCGTTGTTTTCGTGTCAGTGTGTTGCGGCGTCAGCGGCCGCCCAGCGGGGCGCGGCGTGCGAGGACCCTGCGGTGGCTGATGCGCCAGCCGTCGGCGGCCCGTACGACGGTGTCCTCGTACGTGACCGTCCCGCAGGTGCCGTCCGCGTTGACGCCGATGCCCTTGGAGCGGGCGTGCACCCCGCCGCCGTCGGGCAGCTCGGTGAGGACGATGTTCGTGACGTGGTGGCCCACCGGGATGGCCTCGCCCAGCGCGAACGCCGCCTCGCTGATGGCCCGCACGCCCTTCAACGGCGGCTGCCCGAAATCGCTGACGTCGTAGACGACATCGGCGGTGAACAGCTCGTCCAGCCGGTGCAGCTCACCCTCGTCGAACAGGTGCCCGTGCAGCGCGAGCAGCTCGGCGATGGCGGTGCGGTCCTCGGCGGCCAGTGCCATGACGGTCCTCCTCCGGAAGCGCTCGAAGTCCTGGCACGGCGCAGGCTACCGGCGCGGACCCGCACCCGGCCGTGGGGCGCGCGCCGCGCCGCCGGTCTCCGTACGCGGCGCGCCACGTCGGCGTCAGTCCTCGCCGCCCTCCAGCCGGTGGCCGCGCAGCAGTATCCACGCGGCGACCGCGGCGCCCAGTGAGATGACGCCGCCCGCCACCGCGGCGGCCTCCATGCCGTCGGTGAACGCCCGCTGCGCGGCGTACAGCAGTGCCTCGCCCGTACGGTGCGGCAGGTCGCCCGCCGTCTCGACCGCGCCGCCCAGCGACTCGCGCGCCGCGCCCACCGCGTCTCCCGGCACCCCTTCGGGCGCCGTGAAGTCCCGGTACACGCCGGTGACGATCGAGCCGAGCAGCGCGATACCGAGCGCGGAGCCCAGTTCGTACGCCGTCTCGGAGACCGCCGAGGCGGCGCCCGCCTGCTCCTTGGGCACGCTGGAGAGGATCACGTCGGCGGTGACGGTGAAGGAGAAGCCCGCGCCGACACCGACCACGAAGAGGATCGCGCCCAGCACCGGCGTCGCGGTGTCGGCGCTCACCCAGGCGCACGCCCCGAGCCCGAGCCCCACCAGTACCAGCCCGCCGGACACCACCATCCGTACCGACAGCCGGCGCGCGACGGGCCCGGCGGCCAGCCCCGCGCCCATCGCGCCGACGGCGGCGGGCAGTTCGACCAGTCCCGCGTTGAGCGGCGAGCGCCCCTGCACCATCTGCAGGAACTGGGACAGGAAGAAGAGCAGCCCGGCCAGGCCCAGGATGGTCAGCAGGTCGGCGAGCACGGCGCCGGAGAAGCCCCGGTTGCTGAAGAGCTTCATGTCCAGCAGCGGCGTGGGCAGCCGCAGTTGGCGGCGTACGAAGCCGACGAGCGCGGCCACACCGATGACGGCCGCGAGGGCGACCCCGATCCCGATGCCGTGCGCCGCCGCCTCCTTGACGGCGTACACCACGCCGATCATGCCGACCAGCGACAGCCCCACACTGACCAGGTCCCACGGCCCCGGCTCCGGATTGCGGGACTCCGGCAGCACCTTGATGCCGACGGCGACCAGTACCACCATCACCGGCAGGTTGATCAGGAAGACCGAGCCCCACCAGAAGTGACCGAGCAGGAAGCCGCCGAGCACCGGGCCGACGGCCGTGCCCGCGGAGGCCGCCGCGCCCCAGATGCCCACCGCGAGGCTGCGCTCGCGGGGGTCGTGGAAGAGGTTGCGGATCAGCGCGAGGGTGGACGGCATCAGCGTCGCACCGGCCACGCCCTGCAGCGCCCGCGCCGCGATCATCATCTCCGGCGTCGTCGCGTACGCCGCGAGCGCCGACATCGCGCCGAACGCCACCGAGCCGGTCAGCAGCAGCTTCTTGCGCCCGATCCGGTCGCCCAGACTGCCCATCGAGACCAGCAGACCGGCGATCACGAAGGAGTACACATCGCCGATCCACAGCAGCTGGGTGCCCGAGGGGCGCAGATCCTCGCTGAGATACGGCGCGGCCAGACCCAGCACCGTGGCGTCCACGCCGACCAGCAGCACCGCGAGGACCAGCACGGCGAGCGCGAGCCAGCGCCCCGGACGCGGCTGTTCCACTGTTGCCTTCCCGGCTGTCCCCGCAGCCACGGCCCCGGTCATCGTGTGCTTTCCCTTCGTACGCCGCCGAGCAGCAGTTCGGCGATGGAGTGGTTGCGGTCGGCGCGGGCCAGCCGGCCCTCGTGCACCGACCAGGCGCCCGCACAGATCAGCCCGTACAGCGCCTCGGTCAGCCAGGCCGGGGTCAGATCGATACGGAAGGTCCCCTCTTCCTGCCCCCGCCGGAAGAGCGCGTGTATCCGGGCGTCGAGCGCCAGCCAGCCTTCGTTGATCGCCTCGCCCTCGAAGAGCTGGTTCTCGGTGTAGAGGAAGGCCAGCACCCCGGCGACCGATTCGAGCTCGCCGATCAGCCGGCGCAGCGCGGCATCCGCGCCGCCCTCCTCCAGCCGGGCGGCGTCCAGCGCCCGCGCGGTGTCCTTGATGCCCAGCTCCTCCAGCGCCCGGATGAGCGCGTCCCGCCCCGCGAAGTGCCGGTGCAGCGTCGCCCGGCTGATCCCGGCGGCCCGCGCGATGTCGTCCATCGAGGCGGTGCTCCGCCGTGTGAGCAGCGCTGCGGCGTCCTTCAGTACGCGTTCTCTGTCCACGGCCATGAGACAGATCGTACGCGAATGAGACGTCAATGTCTCATCAACTTCGCCCCCGTCTCACCGCCGGCCCACCATAAGCACACAAAAACGGCCGCCGCCCGGTCGGGAAGACCGGACGGCGGCCGCTGCCGCGTATCGCGTACTACTTCTGCTTGGCCGTGGCCCAAGCCTGCTGCGTGGCCAGGTCCGCCTTGACCTCGGCGAGCTGGACGGCGACCGCCGAGGGCGCCGTGCCGCCGCGGCCGCTCCGCGAGGCGAGCGCGCCGGGCACGTTGAGCACGGTGCGCACCTCAGGGGTCAGATGCTCGGAGATCTTGGCGAACTGCTCGTCCGTGAGCTGGTCCAGCTCGATGCCGTGCGCCTCGCACTCCTTCACGCACTCGCCCGCGACCTCGTGCGCGACGCGGAACGGCACGCCCTGCTTGACCAGCCACTCCGCGATGTCGGTGGCGAGCGAGAAGCCTGCCGGGGCCAGCTCTTCCATGCGCTCGCGGTTGACGGTCAGGGTGGCCATCATGCCGGTGAAGGCCGGGAGCAGGGTCTCCAGCTGGTCGCAGGAGTCGAAGACCGGCTCCTTGTCCTCCTGGAGGTCGCGGTTGTACGCGAGCGGGAGGGCCTTGAGGGTGGCCATGAGGCCCGTCAGGTTGCCGATGAGGCGGCCGGACTTGCCGCGCGCCAGCTCGGCGATGTCCGGGTTCTTCTTCTGCGGCATGATCGAGGAGCCGGTCGAGAAGGCGTCGTGCAGGGTCACGAAGGAGAACTCCTTCGTGTTCCAGATGATGACCTCCTCGGCGATCCGGGAGAGGTCGACGCCGATCATGGCCGTGATGAAGGCGAACTCGGCGACGAAGTCGCGGGACGCCGTGCCGTCGATGGAGTTACCGGCGGAGCCGTGCTCGAACCCGAGGTCCTTGGCCACGGCCTCCGGGTCCAGGCCCAGCGACGAACCGGCCAGCGCGCCCGAGCCGTACGGCGAGACGGCCGTACGGTCGTCCCACTGGCGCAGCCGCTCGGCGTTCCGGGACAGCGCCTGGACGTGCGCGAGGACGTGGTGCGCGAAGAGGACGGGCTGGGCGTGCTGGAGGTGGGTGCGGCCGGGCATCGCGACGTCCGGGTGCGCCTCGGCCAGCCCGATCAGCGCCTCCTGGAGCTCGCCGAGCAGGCCGCCGATGATCCGCGCGTGGTCCCGCAGGTACATCCGGAAGAGCGTCGCGACCTGGTCGTTCCGGGACCGGCCGGCCCGCAGCTTGCCGCCGAGGTCCGGGCCGAGCCGCTCCAGCAGGCCGCGCTCCAGCGCGGTGTGCACGTCCTCGTCGGCGATGGTGCCGGTGAAGGAGCCGTCGGCGACGTCGGCCTCCAGCCGGTCCAGCCCCGCGATCATCCGCTCCAGCTCGTCGGCGGTCAGCAGGCCCGCCTTGTGGAGCACGCGGGCGTGCGCACGGGACCCGGCGATGTCGTAAGGGGCCAGCCGCCAGTCGAAGTGCACCGACGCCGACAGTTTGGCGAGGGCCTCCGCCGGTCCGTCGGCGAAACGGCCGCCCCACAGCCGGACGTCACCGCTGTTGCCGTTGCTCACTTGGTCTGCTCCTCAAAGCTGATGTCTTGTACGGCCGCCCCCTCGCCGGTCGGCGAGGAGGCGGCTGCGTGGTACCGGACGTTACTCGTCAGGCGAGGTCGCGCTTGGCGGCAATCTTCGACGACATGCCGAAGAGCTCGATGAACCCCTTCGACAGCGACTGGTCGAACGTGTCGCCCGTGTCGTACGTCGCCAGATTGAAGTCGTACAGCGACTGGTCGGACTTCCGGCCGGTCACGACGGCGCGGCCGCCGTGCAGGGTCATCCGGATGTCGCCGGAGACGGCCTGGTTCGCCTCGGCGATGAAGCCGTCCAGTGCGCGCTTGAGCGGCGAGAACCACAGGCCGTCGTAGACCAGCTCGCCCCAGCGCTGCTCGACCTGCCGCTTGTAGCGGGCCAGCTCGCGCTCGACGGTGACGGCCTCCAGCTCCTGGTGCGCGGTGATCAGCGCGATCGCACCCGGCGCCTCGTAGACCTCACGGCTCTTGATGCCGACCAGCCGGTCCTCGACCATGTCGATCCGGCCGATGCCCTGCGCGCCGGCCCGCTCGTTGAGCTGCTGGATCGCCTGGAGGACGGTGACGGGCTTGCCGTCGATCGCGACCGGCACGCCCTCCTTGAAGGTGATGACGACCTCGTCGGCCTCGCGCGGCGTGGCCGGGTTGGCGGTGTACTCGTACACGTCCTCGATCGGCGCGTTCCAGATGTCCTCCAGGAAGCCGGTCTCCACGGCCCGCCCGAAGACGTTCTGGTCGATCGAGTACGGCGACTTCTTGGTGGTCGCGATCGGGAGGTTTTTCTCCTCGCAGAAGGCGATCGCCTTGTCCCGGGTCATCGCGTAGTCGCGGACGGGGGCGATGCACTTCAGGTCGGGCGCGAGGGAGGAGATCCCGGCCTCGAAGCGGACCTGGTCGTTGCCCTTGCCGGTGCAGCCGTGCGCAACGGTCGTCGCGCCGTGCTTCTTCGCGGCGGCCACCAGGTGCTTGACGATGGTCGGCCGGGAGAGCGCGGAGACCAGCGGGTACTTGTCCATGTACAGCGCATTGGCCTTGATCGCCGGGAGGCAGTACTCGTCGGCGAACTCGTCCTTGGCGTCCGCGACCTCGGCCTCGACCGCACCGCAGGCGAGCGCGCGCTTGCGGATGACGTCCAGGTCCTCGCCGCCCTGGCCGACGTCCACCGCGACGGCGATGACCTCGGCGCCCGTCTCCTCGGCGATCCAGCCGATGCAGACGGAGGTGTCAAGACCGCCTGAATAGGCGAGTACGACGCGCTCGGTCACGGGTTTCTCCTTACGGTGCATACGCTGATGGGTATAACTATGCAGTCCTCCGTATGTTTCGTCAACCGTGCTGGTCAGAGGTGGCGCGCAAGACGCCTCAGGCGCCTCAGGCGTCCTCTCGGAGCAGATTCAGCAGTACCGCCGCATGGCTGAGCTCCAGCTCCTTGGTCGCCGTCAGCAGGGTCAGCGGCCCGTCCGCCGCCAGCCCCCGCAGCCGCTCCAGCGCGCCGCACCCCGGCTCCCCGGCCAGCTCCGCGCGGTACCGCTCGGCGAACTCCTCGTACGCCTCCGCCCGGTGCCCGTACCACTTGCGCAGCTCATTGGACGGCGACACGTCCTTCAGCCACTCGTCCAGCCGCGCCGCGTCCTTCGCGAGCCCGCGCGGCCAGAGCCGGTCGACGAGCACCCGCACCCCGTCATCGGGGTCCACGGCGTCGTACACGCGCCGCATTCGTACCGTTACGTCCTTGCCCATGGCGGCATTGAAACACCGCGCGCGGCGCCGCGCCCGGACCCTGGACGGACCTCCACAGGACCCCGTTTTGGATTCCGGGCCGCGGACAGGTATTTTTCTTCTGCACGCACCGACCGGGCCCGCCCGGGAACGGTGCAGAGCACCGGGACGTGGCGCAGCTTGGTAGCGCACTTGACTGGGGGTCAAGGGGTCGCAGGTTCAAATCCTGTCGTCCCGACGGTGTTTTTGCAGCTCAGGGGCTCTCTTCGGAGAGCCCCTGAGGCGTTTCCGGCCTACTGCGGCCGTACGGACCGGGTCAGCCGCGGACGCGGATGAGTCCCCACACCCCCTCCGACAGTGTCCAGCGCAGTACTCCGCTGCGGTACGCGTAGTCGCCGGGGCCGCCGGCCGTCAGGTCCAGGGTCCGTACGCTGCCGGGGCTCAGCGCGCCGAGGGAGCCGACCCGTGGCTGCCGCAGGTGTTCCTCCATCGGCCAGGTCGCGCCGTGCACCTCGAAGCTGTGGTTGCGCGGCTTGTCCGTGCCGAACACGAGATGCAGCCGGACGCGGTCGCCTTCCCGGCACTCCAGCAGCGGCGTCGGCGGCCGCGGGTCGGCCAGGGACGGCCGGGACGGCACCAGGTGGGCGCTGCGGTAGTTGATGCCCTTCTGGCCCGCGTCCTCGGGGTCGTCCTGCAGATCGCGCACCGGCTGGTCGGGGTCGCCGTCGTGGTAGTGCCGCATGCCGTCCTGGACGATCAGGACCAGCTCGTGGACCGGCGGCCCGTCCGGCCCGCGCAGCAGGGTCCGCGCCCCGGTCCACCGCTCGGGCGTGACCTCGGCCGGCTCGACGATCAGCGCGCCGACCAGCCCGCGGTGGCCGTGGGTGCGCAGGTCGGCGCGGTCCTGGAGGAGGACGGCGCCGGGCGTGTCGGCGTACCAGCGGTACACGATCTCGTCGCCCGGGCCCACCGTGCCGTCGGGGTTGCGTCCGATGTGCGCCCCGTCGCCGGTCCGTACGTCGTAGCGGACCAGGCCGCCCGCGTGCAGCGACACCCGCTGGGAGATCTCCCGGGTCGCGGGGTCGTCCTTGGCGGGCAGCGGCGGGTCGAACGGGGTGGGCGTCAGCGGCACCGCCAGCTCGTTGCGGAGCCGGATCTCCACCCATTCGCCGACGCGGCAGCGGATGATCAGCGGCTCGTTCTCGGGCTGGCCGTCGGTGCGGTACTCCACGCCGAACGGGTCGGAGCGCTGGTCGCTGTAGCGGAGCTCCTTGCTGCGGGCGCGCACCCGGTAGCGCCGGGCCCGCGAGGCGCGGAACGGCGGCAGCGGGTCAGCGGTGCGGCGGCCGGGCAGCGGGGGCAGGTCCGGCTGTTCCTCCTCGTGCAGCCGGAAGAGCCCCCAGCACCCCATCCAGGTGTCGTCGATGCCCGCGAAGAGCCACAGGTAGTCGCCAGGGCCGCGGTGCTCGTCGAGGTGGAAGCTGAACGCCTCGGAGATGCCCAGCGTCTGGTGGTCGCGCAGCGGCGACGCCGGGTCGTCGCGCCAGGCCCGCCAGCGCATGCCGTGCACCATCAGGCCGTGCTGCTCCTCGTGGGAGCCCTGGTACAGCCGCAGCCGGACCGGTTCGCCCGGGTAGCCGCGCAGCAGTGGCGTACCGGGGTCGCCGTGCTTGTCGCTGGAGAACCAGTCGGCCGGTTCGTCCCCCCTCTCGTGCAGCGGTTCGCAGCGGTAGCCGACGGCCATCGCGCCGTGGTCCTCCAGCTGGCCGGGGAATTCGGGCGGGTTGATCGGATCGTCGCGGCCTTCCTTGCGCTCGAAGAGCGGGACGAAGTCGGCGACGGCGAGGACCTGTTCGCGGAAGGCCGTGCCGTCCGGGAGCCGCACCACCGCCTGGTTGGCGTTGCGCACCTCGCGGTCGTGGTCGTGCGGGTCGACCCACACCGCGCCCTCCGGCTCGGCGATCATGCTGCCGAACAGGCCGTGCCGCTGCCGCTCGTTGGCAAGCAGGTGGTCGTGGAAGAAGACGACGCCGAACTCCTCGTCGCAGTACCAGCGGTACATCCACGAGTTGTACCGGGCGAAGTCCTCCGCGCCCTGGTCGGTGGTGGTGGTACCGGAGAGGTAGTTCCACCCGACGCTGGCGCCGTCCGCCACCAGCGGATCGAACTTCACCAGGTGTACGTGCAGACCGCACTCGGGCTGGAAGGGCAGCACCTGGTCGAAGGCGGTCTCCTCCTGGCAGCCGATGGGCAGCGCGTTCGTCAGCGTGAACTCCAGGACCTCGCCCTTGCGCCCGCGGATCGCGATGGGCTGGACCTGCCGGTGGCCCTCGGCCAGCTGCCGCCGGAACTCCTCGACGCCGCCGGCCTCGTCGATCTCCTCCTTGAGCGCGAAGAGATGACCGCGCGGGTCGTACCACCGGCTGCCGTGCCCGGCTTCCCCGCCCGGGTGGCCGTCGCCGCCGTCGAAGTACGTGACCGGCGCCTCCAGCACGACGAGGTGGTAGCGGCGGACCGGCGGGGTGACACCCGCGGGCGTCACCTTGGTGAACGCCTCGCCCGGCTGCGGGTCGTCGACGAACGCCGCGCGCTCCAGGGCCGTAGGCTCCCGGCCCATGCCCTCCGGCATGTGCGGGGTGCGCGGCGGGCGGGGCGACTTCTGCGGGAATTCGCCGGGGATGAAGGCAGGGAAGCCGGGCCGCTCGGCGGTGGGCGGCTGCGGCTGCTCGGCATTGCCGGGCAGCGGCCGCAGGGCCACGATCGGCGTGCCGTCGGGGTAATGCCCCGACCCTTCCTGCAGCTTGTCGAAGATCCGCCAGATCCCCCACATCCCGGAGTGGAAGTGCGGATACAGATGGCAGTGGAAGATCGCGTCGCCGGTGGCGCGCTGCACCGAGCCCGCGACCGTCTCGATGGTGAACGCCTGCTGCGGGCCTATGGAGATGGAGTCGATCAGCGGCGAATCGTCGTTGCCGGGCACCGCCCGCCACTGGTGCAGGTGCAGATGGAAGACGTGGGTCTCCTTGATCCCGGCGTGCACCAGCCGGATCCGCGTACGGTCGCCCCGGTAGGCGCGCAGCAGCGGGGTCGACGGGTCGCCGAACAGCCAGGAGCTGTGGTGCTGTTCCTCGCCGACGATCTGGTCGCGCACCGGGTCGATCTCCCCGTTGGCGAGCATCCGCTCGTAGGCGAAGGCGCGCCAGCCCATCGGCTCGGTGCGGTAGCTCATCAGCATCATCGACGCGGCGTGCCCGTCGTCGTGCTCGCCGTGCTCCGGGTCCTGGTCGCCGAAGATGTCCGGCGCCAGCCGTTCGCCGCCGGCGGCGACGGAGTGGGTGTGCGGGCGCGGCAGGTCGCAGTGGTACCGCGGGTGCGGCGGCAGGACGGGATTGTGGTTGTGCGTTTCGTCGTGCATGAAGATCGCGTACTCGCGGAAGCTCGGCTCGCCGGGCAGGTGCACGTCCGCGTACAGGCCGGAGGCCAGCGGCCCGCCGGTGACCGGGTCGGTCCAGGTCGCGCCGCGCGGCTCCACGATCAGCGCGCCGAACAGGCCGTGCGCGTTGGAGCCGTGCTCGGCGCCGCGCAGGTCGGCGAGGTCGCCGAAGAAGAACGTGCCTTCGTTGTCGCACCGCCAGACGTAGGTGCGGCGGCCCCCGTCCGGGTCGGCGGCCGAGTCCGGGTTCCTGCCGACCTTGCCGCCGTCCGCGTCGAGGACGTCGTAGCCGACGCCCTGGGCGTGAATGCCGGCGCGCTGCGGCAGTTCATTGCGGAACCGCACCACGACCTTGTCGCCGACGTTGGCGCGCAGGACGAGCGGCCGGACGAGCGGGTGCGGCTTCGGGAGCCGGTCCGGCTCCTCGATCGGGTGCGGGAACGGGTCCGGGAACTGCTCCCTGACCCGGCGCAGCTCGGGCTCGTCGGCCGCGAGCGCGTAGATCATTCCGTCCGGGTCGTGGTCCCCCCACGTGTCGTACACAATCGGAACTTGAAGCGCCACCACATCGTATGTCCGTAATGCCATGAGGCATCCCCCTGTGATATGAAGTGTCATACGTCGTATGACATGGAGCTAGACGGCCCCTCACTTCACCCGGGTTGCTCACGGACGGACGGCACCGGGAGCCCCGGAAGCACGACGGCGCGCCGCGGCGCGGTCCCCTCGTTGCGGTAAGCCCCCTTGTGCAACGAGCTGAGCGGTCATCCGCCCTCGGACCACGCCCGCGCGCCCCTCCGTAGCGATTCCGCGTCAGTCAGCGTGAACCAGACGGTCTTGCCGTCCTCGGCGGGGCGGGTGCCCCAGGAGTCGGCGAGCGCGTCGACGAGCGCGAGGCCGCGGCCGGACTCGTCGCCGGTGCCGGCGGTCCGCGGGCGCGGCAGCCGCGGGTCGCGGTCGGTCACCTCGACGGTGAGTCCCGACTCGGTGCGGCACAGCCGCAGCCGGACCGGTCCCCTGCCGTGCTGGACGGCGTTGGTGAGCAGCTCGGACGTGAGCAGCTGGGCGTCGTCGGTGAAGCCGGCCAGTTGCCAGGCGTCCAGGGTGGTGGCGAGGAACGCACGGCCCGCGGGCACCGCGGCGGGCGCGGCGTCCAGTTCGCGGCCGGCGGTCAGCAGCGGGAGGCTCGGCATGCGGGCGAGGAGCAGGGTGACGTCGTCGTCGCAGCCGTCGGGGTCGGGCAGCAGGCCGGCCAGGACGCCGTCGGCTGCTTCCTCCAGCCCCGGCGCGGTGGCGACCGCGCCGGCCAGGGTCCGCGCGAGGGCGTCGATCCGGGCCTCGATGTCGCAGCCGGGCGTCTCGATCAGGCCGTCGGTGTACACGGCCAGCGTGGAGCCGGGCGGAAGGGGGACGGTGACCTGCTCGTGGCGGGTCATTCCGACGCCGAGCGGCATGTTCACCGGGACCGGCAGGGTGCTGACCTCGGCGTCGGGGGTGACCAGCAGGACGGGGAGGTGTCCGGCGGAGCAGATGTCCGCCTGCCCCGCTTCCGGGTCGATTTCCAAGTAGCAGCAGGTGACGAACTGGTCGGGCAGGTCGGCCACCACCGCCTCCATGGTGTGCATCAGCCGGCGCGGGGGCATCCCGCTCTTGGCCAGCGCGTGCGCGGCCGCGCGCAGCTGCCCCATCACGGCGGCCGCCTCCAGCCCGCGGCCCATGACGTCGCCGATCAGGACGCCGACCCGGCCGGCGTCCAGCGGCACCAGATCGAACCAGTCGCCGCCGACGCCCGCGCCCTGAGTGGCGGGCAGATAGCGGTGGGCGGTGTGCAGCCCTGCCACCTCGGGCGGGGTGCCCATGAGACTGCGCTGCAGGGTCAGCGCGACGTGCCGCTGCTGTTCGTACAGGGCGGTGAGCTCGGCCGTGGCCCGCTTCTGCTCGGTCACGTCGCGGGCGATGGCACAGGCGCCGGTGATCCTCCCGTCGAGGGAACGGGTCGGCCAGAGGGTGAGATCCACGTCGATCCGCCGGCCCGCCCGGGTGACCCGCAGGGTCTCGAAGTGCTCGATCTTCTCGCCGCGGCGGAGCCGCTCGAGCAGCTCGTCGACCTCGCCCGCGCGGTCGAGCGGCGCGAGCATGGACACGTGGGCGCCGATCGCCTCCTCGGGCGTGTAGCCGTACAGCCGCTGTGCCGCGGCGTTCCAGTACGTGATCCGGCCGTCCAGGGTCTTGGCGAGGATCGCGTCGTGCGAGGACTCGACCAGGTCGGCGAGTCCGACGATCCGCTCCTCGGCCGACTTGCGGTCGGTGACGTCCCGCGCGGTGACGGCCACCAGGGTGCCGTCGGCCGTCTCGATCGGGCTGAGGCTGATCTCGACGGGGAATTCGGTGCCGTCGCTACGCAGTCCGTACAGGTCCAGCTCCGCCCCCACCGGGCAGACCTGTTGGTTGTGGGCGTAGCCGTGCCGGTGCAGGACGTGCAGGCTGCGGAAGCGCTCCGGTACCAGGATCTCCACCGGCCGTCCGAGGAGCTCCGCGCGCTGGTATCCGAACAGGATCTCGGCCTGGGCGTTGACCAGCTGGATGGCGCCGGTCACGTCGACGATCACCGTCGCGTCCGGCGCCGTTTTCAGCAGGGTACGGAACCAGCCGTCCCTGACCTCGTGCGGTCCGCCGCCCGGCGGCGAGTCCTGCCGGGGCCGGGCCGCCGCGGATCCGCTCGCTCCGGCGGCGCCGGTGGGCTGACACAGCATCAGGGACAGGCCGGCGTCGGGCCGCTGTCCGGTGTGCAGGAGCAGCCGGGTGCACAGGGAGTCGAGGGCCTCCTCGGCGGACGGCACGCCCAGGGCGGCCGTCGCCTCGCGGAGCACGGGGAAGGGCGCGCCGTGCGGGTCGCGGGCCTCGGTCAGGCCGGCGGTGTAGAACAGCAGCCGCTCGCCGGTCCGGAGGCGGCAGCGGTACTGCCGCGGGTCCGGCTGCCGGCCCAAGGGGCGGGTGGCCACCGCGGGTTCCAGGTGAGCGACGCCGCGCCCCGAGCGCAGCGGAGCGGGATGACCGCAGTTGACCAGCCGTACCTCGTCGGGCGCGAACTCGGCGAGCACCGCGGTGACGCAGCCCTCCGGGCCGAGCTGCGGTGCGAGCTGCGCGTCGAGCGCGGCGGCGAGCCCCGGCAGGTCCTCCGCCGTGCGGGCCAGCTCGCGGAAGCCGGCGCCCGCGGCCGCGGTCAGCCGTATCGCGTCCGGGCCGTCGCCCTGGACGTCGCCGACGATGATCCGCAGTCCGAAAGGCGTCCGCACGGCATCGCACAGCCCGCTGCCCCGGGCCTGCTGTGCGAAGCGGCGGCTGCGGACGGCGCACACGTGCGTGCCGTCGAGGTGCAGCGAGACGGGGCGCAGGCCCCTGTCCCGAGCGGCCCGTACGGCCTTGTGGGCCAGCGATTTCAGCGCCCGCTCCGATGCGGTCCGGTGCCACGCCACGTACACGGTGAGGGCGCAGCCGGTCAGCAGCCCGCACCACCGGAGGACGAACGGGGCCGTCAGAAGGGTGCCGTCGGCCAGGCCGGTCGCCGTGCCGAGCGCAATCGCCCAGCAGCAGACGAGCGCGGTGTGCCGCGCGGAGAGCCGCGTGCAGGCCAGCAGTGGGCCGATGACCAGCAGCGCGACGAGCTGCACGCCGATCAGCGCGTCCAGTACGGCGATCAGCAGGCAGACGCCCGCCGCTACCGGTAGCAGGGGCAGCGGGCGTTGCCGCCGCCCCGGCACACAGGTGACCGTCATGGTCTGCTCCCCCGGAGGCGAGTGGTGCAGCGATGGACCGTCCCGTCCCCGGTCGGGTCTCGGGCGACGGTCTGGTCCGACCCACCCTCTCCCGAACGAGGTGCTCAACGGCGCCTTGACCGCAACAGGACGGAATCTGCCCGGTTGTCTTCGGAGTGGCGCGGGTCCTGTCACCAGGAGCCGGGCTGTGCGGGCCCCGCGGCCTTCGGGCGAGGCGCGTGGGGCAGGGGCTCTCAGTCGTTCGGTTCCCGGTCCGCGCGGTGCATGACGGTGGTGGCGCCGCCGGGGAGGTGGGTGGCCGGGTCGCGGCGGCCGACCGTGCCGTGGCCCAGTACGCCGTGGTCGTAGGCGGTTTCGGCGTGGACGGTGAGGTCGAGACCGGCCTGTTCGTGGTCGGGGTCGGCACGGAAGCCCATGACCTTGTCGATGGCCTTGCCGAGGGCGTAGCTGACGAGGAAGGCGTACGCGCCGGTGGCGAGGACGGCGACGAGCTGCTTGCCGAGCTGGCCCGCGCCGCCGCCGGAGAACAGCCCGGCCGGGCCGTCCGTCATGGCCGAGGTCGCGAAGAAGCCGATGAGCAGGGTGCCGATGACGCCGGCGACGAGGTGGACGCCCACCACGTCCAGGGAGTCGTCGTAGCCGAAGCGGAACTTCCAGTTCACGGCGTACGAGCAGACCACACCGGCGACCAGGCCGATGGCCAGCGCGCCCCAGATGCCGACCGAGCCGCAGGACGGGGTGATCGCGACGAGCCCGGCGACCGCGCCGGAGGCCGCGCCGAGCGTCGTGGCGTGCGCGTCCCGGCGCTTCTCCACCAGCAGCCAGCCGAGCAGGCCCGTGCAGCCCGCGGCCTGGGTGTTCAGCAGCGCCATGGCCGCCTTGCCGTCGGCGGCGACCGCCGACCCGGCGTTGAAGCCGAACCAGCCGAACCACAGCAGACCGGCGCCGAGGATCACCAGCGGCAGACTGTGCGGCCGCATGGCTTCCTTGCCGAAGCCGAGCCGCGGCCCCAGTACCAGCGCGAGCGCCAGCCCCGACGCGCCGCAGTTGACCTCGACGACGGTGCCGCCCGCGAAGTCCAGCGCGCCGAGCCGGTCCAGGATCCAGCCGCCGGGCGCGAAGACCCAGTGCGCGACCGGTACGTAGACGATGAGCGTCCAGAGGGCGGCGAAGGCCACCCACGCGCCGAAGCGGGCGCGGTCCGCGATGGCGCCGCTGATCAGCGAGACGGTGAGGATCGCGAAGGTGAGCTGGAAGGCGGCGAAGAGGGCGGTCGGGATGTTTCCGGTGACGCTCTTCGGGCCGATGCCGTGCATCCCGAGGTGGTCCAGGCCGCCGATCAGGCCGAGTCCGGTGTCCGGAGCGAAGACCAGGCTGTATCCGATCGCGAGCCAGACGACGGTCACGACGGCGATCGCGACGAAGCTCATCATGAGCATGTTCAGCACGCTCTTGGAACGCACCATGCCGCCGTAGAAGAGCGCCAGGCCCGGCGTCATCAGCAGGACCAGGGCCGTCGCGGCCAGCAGCCAGGCGGTGTCCCCGGAGTCGATTCCGGCAGGCATGTAATTCAACCTTCCCGCCCGGCGGTGGTGACAGGGGGCGTCGCCGGGCCAGGGAAGAGAGTGACCCGCCGCAATTTCCGCTTTCGAACGTCGGTGTTTCCGTGACGTTTCGCGTTACCCCGGCGTTTCCCGCAGCTCACGGCGGAGGATCTTGCCCGTGGCAGTTTTCGGCAGATCATCCAGGAAGGATATGGAACGCGGGTATTTGTAGGCTGCCATCTGCTCCTTGCAGTACCCGATCAGCTCCTCCTCCGTGACGGATTCACCCCGTTTGACGGACACGAACGCCTTCACCGTCTCGCCCCGGTACGCGTCCGGCACGCCGACCACCGCCGCCTCGCGGACCGCCGGATGGCCGTACAGAACGTCCTCCACCTCGCGCGGCCAGACCTTGTACCCGGCCGCGTTGATCATGTCCTTCTTGCGGTCCACGAGGTAGAACCAACCGTCGGCGTCCATGAAGCCCACGTCCCCGGTACGCAGCTCCCCACCGGGCAGCGCGGCCGCGGTGGCCTCGGGCTTGTTCCAGTACCCGGGCACCACTTGCGGCCCCGACGTGGCGATCTCCCCGGTCTCCCCGACCGGCACCTCCTCCCCCGCCTCGTCGAGAATCCGCACGACCGTGTTGAAGACGGGCACGCCCACGGACAGCGCACCGGAGACCGGGTCGACGGGCGCCTGCGCGCCGAGCGGGACGGCGTGCGAGGGCGAGTTGGTCTCCGTCAGCCCGTAGATGTTGTGGATGTACCGCCCGGTCGCCTTCTCGAACTGCTCGTTGACGGCCGGGGCGATGGGCGCACCGCCGGAGTAGACGACGCGCAGCGAGGCGAAGTCCTCGCGGGTGGCGCCGGGGTCGCCGGCCAGGCTGATGAAAACGGTGATGGCGCCGACCGTGAACGTCGGGCGGTGCTCGCGCAGTGCGTCCAGGACGACGCCCGGATGGAAACGGTGCGCGAGGACGAGCGGACAGGGCAGCAGCAGGGCGAGCGCGAGATGCCCGATCAGCCCGGTGATGTGGAACAGCGGCGCGACGCCCAGAATGCTGTCGTCCTCGCTGAGCCGCATCCACTCCCGGTACGTACAGGCGTTGAACAGCATCGTGCCGTGCGTGTTCAGCGCGCCCTTGGGCTCTCCGGTGGTGCCGGAGGTGTAGGTGAGAACGGCGATGTCGCCCGGGGCGGGCGACGCGGGCTCGGGGGCCCGGCCCGCGTAACGCCCGACGAGCGTACGGAGGTCAAGCGTCCCCCGCGGACGACTCCTCCGCCGCGCACCGTCGAACAGCCGCGGATCGTCGCGCGTCTGCCAGTCCAGCGGCGAGCAGCTGACAACGGTGGCGACCTGCGTGGCACCCCCGCCGATGACCCCCCTGGCCACATCCTCGTACAGCTCATCCAGGCACAGCAGCGCGCTCGCGCCGGAGTCGACGAGCAAGTACCGCAGCTCGCGCGCTTTGTTCATCGGATTGACGGCGACCGCGGCGCCGCCGGCCTTCCAGGCGGCGAGCAGGCCGATGACGAACGCCGGGTCGTTCTGGAGGTACAGCGCGAGCCGGTCGCCGGGCGCGAAACCGTGCTCGTCCAGGGCGACGGCGAGCGCGTCGGAAGCGGCGTCGAGCTCCGCGAGGGTCAGGACGCCGTCGAAGTACCGGATCGCCTCGGCACCGGGGGCGCGGGCGACGGAGGCCCGGAAGGCGTGCAGGAGGGTGGGGTGTTCGGGAGTGATGTCGGCCGGAGTGCCCTCGGCGTACCGCGCCAGCCACGGGCGCTCCCGGTACGCACTCACTTGATCACCACGGGGTTGACGGGGGCGCCGGTGGCGCGGTGCACCTTCAGCGGCGCCGCGGTGTAGAGGAAGGTGTACCGGCCGTCCTCGGCGCAGCTCGCGGCGAGCTTCTCCAGGTCGCAGATTTCGGTGAGGGCGATGCCGAGGTTGCGCATCAGGGCGCAGTGCAGCGGCAGCGCGACCCCGGTCTCGGGCTCGACGGTCCGCTCGTTCGCGATGGTGTCCGTGACGAGGTTGGGGATTTCCATGGCCTGGAACCAACGGACGAGCTCCGGGCTGTACGTCAGGCCGGGCTCGCAGAAGTCGTCATAGAACGCATCGCCTCGCTCATGGAAGAGCGCCAGGAAGTTGGTGCGGACGAGGAGGATGTCGTGCGGCTCGATGGCGGTGCCCTGCGCCGCCGCGCACGCCTCCAGGTCCTCATGAGTGAAGGTCTCCCCCGCCTCCAGGGTCTTCTTGCCGCGGAAGCGCGCCATGTCGAGCAGGATGCCGCGGCCGACGACGCCGCGCTCGGCGATCGGCGCGACGCTCGCCTTGTCCAGCCCGCCGATGGTCGTCCGGGCGTCGTACCCGTTCCAGAGCTGCCCGCCGTACCAGACGTGGCCGAGCGCGTCGTACTGCGTGGACCCCTGCAGAAAGGCGTCGATCTTGTCATCGGCGTAGTGCAGGCCGCCGGGGGCGGCGGGGGCGTCGGCGCCGTCCCAATGGGACTCGTCCATGATCATGGTCCGCTCGGCGGGCGCCCGGCCCGGCCACACGGGGTCGCCCTTCGGATCACCGATCAGCCGCTGCAGGGTGAAGACCTGCCCGGACCGGATCTGCGCCGCGCCGCGCAACACCTCGGCCGCGTCGAGGTAGTTCAGCGCGCCCACCTCGTCGTCCGGCCCCCACTTGCCCCAGTTGGTGGGGGCATCGCGGAGCAGCTCTTCCATGGTCGTGATCGTGATGTCGGTCATCGAAAACACGCCTTCCCACGCCGGCTCTTACGGACCAACCGCCCGGTTTGGTGCTGCGCTGGCTACTGTGGATCAGCTTTCAACTACCCGTCAACGGTCCTGCAGGTACGAAAAACCGATCAAGGCCGTGGGTGACCCGCTCGACATCGAACGTGCCAGTGACAATTGACGACTTCGGAGAGTAATCGGTCGTTACCCCCGGCTAGCGTCGCCGCATGGGAAACGAGAGTGGCGAGCGACCCGCCATCTGGGTCGGCTACGGAAAGTTGCTGAAACTCTTCCGCGAGCGAGCGCGTCTGACGCAGCAGCAACTCTCGGAAGCGGTGGACTACTCGTACGAGCACGTGGCTTCTGTGGAGCAGGGCAGACGCCCCGCAAAGGCAGGATGCTGCGCTCGCAGGCCTCGGCCCGGAGGAGTCTGCGCGACTCATCGAGCGCGTGGCAGGGGAACCATGAACAGCGAACTGGTCTGGTTCAAGAGCACTTACAGCGGTCCGAATGGCGGGGACTGTGTGGAGGTCGCTGCGGCGCCCGGCACGGACACCGTGCACATACGCGACTCGAAGGCCATAGGCGGGCCCGAGTTGCGGGTTTCGGGTCGCTCGTGGCGTGGGCTCATTTCGTATGTGACGGCAAGGGGCTGCTGACGGTCGTACGGAGGATTCCGCGTCCCTCATCGAACGCTTGGCAGGGGAGCTATGAGCACCGAACTCGTCTGGTTCAAGAGCAGCTACAGCGGCACGAATGGCGGGGACTGTGTGGAGGTCGCTGCGGCGCCCGGGACGGACACCGTGCACATACGCGACTCGAAGGCCATAGGCGGGCCCGAGTTGCGGGTTTCGGGTGGCTCGTGGCGTGGGCTCATTTCGTATGTGACCGCAGAGGGCTGCTGACGGTGGACTGTACGGCTGTGGCCAGGGTCAGGGCGGCGATGTCTGGGCCCGAGCAGCCGCGGGAGAGGTCGTGGAGGGGGGCGGCCAGGCCCTGGAGGAGGGGGCCGATGGCGGTGGCGCCGCCCACGCGTTGGGCGATCTTGTAGCCGATGTTGCCGGCGGCCAGGCCCGGGAAGATGAAGGTGTTGGCCTGACCCGCGACGGTCGAGGCGGGGGCCTTGGCGCGGCCGATCGCCGGTACCGAGGCCGCGTCGTACTGCAGGTCGCCGTCCACCTCCAGGCCCGGATCGGCCGCCCGGAGCAGCCGTACCGCGTCGCGGACCCGGTCGACCTGAGGGTGCTGCGCGCTGCCCTTCGTACTGAAGGACAGCAGCGCCAAGCGCGCGCGGTCGTCGGTGAGTTGCTCGTACGTGGTGGCCGTGGCGCGGGCGATGTCGGCGAGTTCCGCGGAGGTGGGGTCGACGACGACGGCGCAGTCGCCGTAGCCGAGGGCGCGGCCGTCGGGCAGCACCATCAGGAAGCTGCTGGAGAGCGTGCGGATGCCGGGGGCGAGGCCGACGACGTAGAGGCCGGCGCGCAGGACGTCGGCGGTGGGGCGGTTGCTGCCCGCGACGCAGCCGTCGATGTCGCCGAGGCGGAGCGCGGTGGCGGTGAGGAAGAGGGGGTCGGCGGCGAGCTCGCGGCGGTCGTGGGAGGTGAGGCGGCGGCGCGCCTCCAGGGCCTCGCCGAGCGCGTCCGCGCAGCGGGGGTCGGCGGCGAGCGCGGCCGGGTCGAGGATGTCGAGGGCGTCGGGGTCCTCGGGGAGCTTGAGGTCCAGGTCGGCGGCGAGGTCGCGGATGCGGGTGGGGTTACCGGTGAGTACGGGGGTGACCGTGCCCTGTTCTGCGAGGTGGGCGGCGGCCCATAGGGCGCGGGGGTCGGTGCCCTCGGCTAGCGCGATGCGGGGTTTGTGCTGGGCGTCGCGGAGTCTGTCGGCCCAGGTGGTGATCAGGGTCTGGGCGGGGTCCGTCGGCATGGCGCGGCTCCTTGGGTGGCTGGGGGATGCTCCCGGCTGCCCGCCGGTGGGGGTTCCGCTGTGCCCACCCGTTCCGCCCTGCGGAACGACTGCCCACAGCGGGTGGGGAGCTGCGCGAAGCGGCAGCTCAGGGGCGCGGGGAACTGCGCGAGCGGCCACAACGGTGGCGCACTCGCCGACGGCGGAACAGGCGCACCCCGGAGGGCGAGCCCCCGGCAAACCCCAGGCGCACCCCGGAGGGCGAGCCGGAGAACCCCGGGCCCAGGCCCGGACCGGCGCCGCGCGCGTTGAGGGTCACGCGCGGCGCCGGACCGGTGCGCGGCTCCCGCCGCCCGTCAGGGCAGCCGGGCGGCGGGAGCCGCGGCCAGGGGTGGACGCCGTCCGCACGGCGTCCACCCGGCCGGGCCGTACCGGATGCGGCCGGTACGTACTCGGGCGCCGGTCAGACGTAGTCCTGGTACTTCTCCAGGTGCCGCACCGGCTTCTGGAGCGCGTCGCGGCGGAACGGGTCGCCCAGCTCACGCGTGCACATGATCTCGATGACCGTGGTCCTGCCCTCGTTCATCTGGGCGTCCACGGCGCGCTGGAGCGCCGGGCCGACGTCCTCCAGCTTGTCGACGACGATGCCTTCCGCGCCCATCGCCTGGGCGATACCCGCGAAGGACTCGCTCTCCAGCTCGCCCGCGACGAACCGGCGGTTGTAGAAGTCGACCTGGTTCTTCTTCTCGGCGCCCCACTGGCGGTTGTGGAAGACGACGGCCGTCACCGGGATGTCGTGGCGTACGGCCGTCATGATCTCGACCATGCTCATGCCCCACGCACCGTCACCCGCGTACGCGATCGCCGGGCGATCCATCGCCGCGGCCTTGGCGCCGATGATGGTGGGGAGGGCATAGCCACAGTTGCCGAAGGACATAGGCGCGAAGAAGGAGCGCGGTTCTTCGAAGCGCAGGTAGCTGTGGGCGACGGAGTTGATGTTGCCGATGTCGGTGGAGACCATCACCCGCGGCGGCATGGCCTTCTCCAGCTCGCGCAGGACCTGGCGCGGGTGCAGCCAGTTGCCGTCCTCCTGCTCCTGCTCGGCGATCATGTCGAGGGAGTAGGGGTCCTTCTCGTGGGTCCACTCGGAGAGCTCCTGCTCCCAGGCGTCCTTCTCCGCCTTGATGCGCGCGGCACGCTCCTCGCGGGTGGCGTCGCAGGCCAGGGTGCGGTCCGCCAGCCGGTCGGTCAGCGCCGTAGCAGCGGCCGCCGCGTCGCCGCAGATGCCGACGGTGATCTTCTTGACCAGGCCGAGCATCTTGTGGTCCGCGTCGATCTGGATGATCTTCGCGTTCTTGGGCCAGTAGTCCATGCCGTGCTGCGGCAGGGTGCCGAACGGGCCGAGGCGCGTACCGAGCGCGATCACCACATCCGCCTGCGAGATGAGCTTCATCGCGGCCTTGGAACCCTGGTAACCGAGCGGGCCGCACCACTGCGGGTGGCTCGCGGGGAACGAGTCGTTGTGCTGGTAGCTGTTGACGACCGGCGCGCCGAGGCGCTCGGCGAGCGCCTTGCATTCCTCGACGCCGTCGGCCATGACGACCCCGCCGCCGGAGATGATCACCGGGAATTCGGCGGTGGCGAGCAGCTCGGCGGCCTCGGCCAGGCTCTTCTCGCCGCCGGGGCCCCGGTCCAGCCGCTGCGGGTCGGGGATCTCGGTCTCGATCTCGCCGTAGAAGTGGTCGCGCGGGATGTTCAGCTGGGTCGGGCCGATCTCGGAGAGGGCCCGGTCGAAGGCGCGCGCGGTGTACTCCGCCATCCGCTTCGGGTTGTTGACGTGCGCCTGGTACTTGGTGAACTCCTGGAACATCGGGAGCTGGTTGGCCTCCTGGAAGCCGCCCAGGCCCGTGCCCATGGTCCCCGCCTCGGGGGTGATCATCACGACCGGGCTGTGCGCCCAGTACGCGGCGGCTATCGCGGTGACGCAGTTGCTGATGCCGGGGCCGTTCTGGCCGATGACGACGCCGTGCCGGCCGCTGACCCGGGCGTATCCGTCGGCCATGTGGGCCGCGCCCTGCTCGTGGACCACCGGGACCAGGCGGATGCCGGCCGGCGCGAAGATGTCCATGGCGTCCATGAACGCCGAGCCCATGATGCCGAAGATGTCGGTCACCCCGTTGGCCACGAGGGTCTCGACGAAAGCCTCCGAGGGCGTCATCTTCTGCTGGCCGCTCACGACCGTGCGGCCGTCCGCCGTCTTCTTCTCGCCCATGGTTCCACTCCTCCGAGACGCCGAGCTCAACGGCTTCGTTTCTGAAATCGGTACGAGGCGTTCCTGAAATCAGGATCTGGCTGGACCATAGGAGTGATGCTCGCCGCCGTCAATGGATCGTTCAGGAAAACGAGACGGTGATAGCTTGTTTATGGAATCCGACCCGGATGACGACTGGTACACGTACAGCCCTGGAGGTACCGTGATCCCGCCACGCGAGCCCGATCCCGGCGCGGTGAACGGCGACACGCCGACCATGCGCCTCTTCTCCCTGCTCGAACTGATCGCCGCCAAGGACCAGTTGGTCTCGCTGCAGGGGTTGGTCGAGGAGACCGGGCTGCCCAAGCCCACGCTGCACCGGATGCTCCAGCAGCTGGAGAGCGCGGGGCTGCTCGTGCGGCAGAGCGACGGGCGGCATTACGGCACGGGCAACCGGCTGCGCAGGCTCGCCGAGAACCTGCTGCTCAACGCCACCCACCACGGCGCGCGCCACACCGTCCTGCGCAGCCTGGTCGAGGAGCTGGGCGAGAGCTGCAACATCACCACGCTCTCCGGCAACGAGGTGGTGTATCTGGACCGCGTGGAGACGCCCGAGCCGCTCCGCTTCTATCTGCGGCCCGGCTCGCGCGTCCCCACGCACTGCTCGGCCAGCGGCAAGATGATCATGTCCCAGATGAGCCCGGCCCAGCGCCGCAAGCTGCTCGCGCACGCCCCGCTCAAGCAGTACACGCCCAGCACCATCACCGATCTCGACGCCCTCGAAGAGGAGTTCAAGCGCATCCGCCGGGACGGCTTCGCGCTGGACGACGAGGAGTTCCTGCCGGGACTGGTGTGCGTCGCGGTGCTCGTACCGGCCGTGGACGGCGGGCGCTCCAACATGTGCGTCGCGGTCCAGGCGCCGGTCATGCGGCTGACCGCCGACAAGGCGCTGTCGCTGCTGCCCGCCCTGCAGCGGGCCGCGGACGCGATCAGCCGGATCGAGGCCGAGGGCACGCCGGAGGACGCGGCCGCTTCCTGACCGAGTACTACCCAGAGGAGTTCCCCGCCCGTGACAACAAGCCCCGACACCACCGTCGCCGTCAAGGACGTCTTCGGCATCGACTCGCACCTCACCGTCCCCGCGTTCCGCGAGCCCACCGAGCATGTGCCCGAGGTGGACGACGCGTACCGCTTCAACCCGGACGTCACCCTCGCGCTGCTCGCCGGCTTCGCCCGCGACCGCCGCGTCCTGGTCCAGGGCCTGCACGGCACCGGCAAGTCCACCCACGTCGAGCAGGTCGCAGCCCGCCTCAACTGGCCCTGCATACGCGTCAATCTCGACGGTCACCTCAGCCGCCTGGACCTCGTCGGCAAGGACGCGGTGGTGCTGCGGGACGGCAAGCAGGTGACGGAGTTCCAGGAGGGCGTACTGCCCTGGGCGCTGCAGCGGCCGATGGCGCTGATCCTGGACGAGTACGACGCCGGGCGCCCGGACGTGATGTTCGTGATCCAGCGGATGCTGGAACGGGACGGCCGGCTGACCCTGCTGGACCAGAACCGCGTGCTGCGCCCGCACCCCGCCTTCCGCCTCTTCGCCACGGCCAACACCGTGGGCCTGGGCAATCTCAACGGGCTCTACCACGGCGCCCAGCGTCTGAACCACGCCCAGATCGACCGCTGGAACATCGTCGCGTCGCTGGACTATCTCCCGGCGGCGGAAGAAGCGGCGATCGTACGGTCGCGGGTCCCGTCCTTCGAGGACGAGAACGGCCGGACGACGGTCGCGGCCATGGTCGCGGTCGCCGAGCTGACCCGGCACGGCTTCCGCGCGGGCGACCTCTCGACCCTGATGTCCCCCCGTACGGTCATCACCTGGGCGGAGAACACCGAGATATTCGGCGACCCCGCGCCCGCCTTCCGGCTGTCCTTCCTCAACAAGTGCGACGAGGCCGAACGCCCGCTGGTCGCCGAGTACTTCCAGCGCTGCTTCGACCGCGAGCTGCCCGAGTCGTACACGCTGGCGGCGACGTGACGGGGGCGGGGACGGGGACGCAGGCGGCTGTGCGCCGCCGGCAGCAGGCGGAGGAGCTGTGCGCCGCGGCGGTACGGGCGCTGAGCGCGGACCCCCAGGTGCACTACCGCGGCGGGCGGCCCTGGCGCGGCCCGCGCCCGGTCCCGGTGCACGCGCCGCACGCCCGGCTCTCCCCCGACGACCCCGACTTCGCCTCCCTGCGCGGCGCCGCCGACGGCCTGGCGCTGCGGCTGCGCGGCTCGGACCCCCGGCTGCACGCCGAGGTGT
The DNA here is from genome assembly GCF_040655775.1 of Streptomyces sp. NPDC050315. NCBI lineage: Bacteria > Bacillati > Actinomycetota > Actinomycetes > Kitasatosporales > Streptomycetaceae > Streptomyces > Streptomyces sp. NPDC050315. Next base: position 299,411 of record NZ_JBFAKN010000005.1, on the reverse strand, counting down.
GCCCCACGGACGATCCGGCGGCGCGCCTGGTCTTCGAGCTGCTGGAGCAGTTCCGTACGGAAGCCATGGCGCCCGCCCCGCTGACCGGCGTCCGCACCAACCTCCGCCACCGCTTCGTCCGCTGGTCCCGCGCGTGCGAGGAGTCCGGCCTCACCGAGACGGCGCGCGGCCTGCTGCTCTTCACCGTCGCGCAGGTCGCGCGCTCCCGGATCACCGGCGAGCCGGTCCCCGCGCACGCCGAGGACCCCATCGAGGCCACGCGTGCCGCGCTCGCCCCGCTGACCGGCCACGATCTGGCCGCGCTGCGCCGGTACCGCGCCGACCAGCACGCCTTCGCGCCGCCCGCGCTGTCCCTGGCCCGCACGGTCGCCGAGCTGCTCGCGACGGCCGACGGACCGGGCACGGAGGACGACGCGGAGGACCCGCCCGAGGACGACGACCTCTCCCCCTTCACCGCCCTCCTCGCTCTCGACTCCGAGTCCGTCGAGGAGACCGCCACCGCCGCGTCGGGGCGCAGCCGGGTCCTGGCCGACGACCCCGGCGGCTACCGGGTCTTCACCACCGCCTACGACCGCGAGGGCCCCGCCGCCGCGCGCGTCCGGGCCGAGCTGCTGCACGAGTACCGCGACCGCCTGGACCGCCGCATCGCCGCGCAGGGCGTCAACGTCCCCCGGCTCGCCCGCGCGCTGCAACTGCTGCTCGCCACCCGCGCGCCGGACGGCTGGGACGGCGGCCAGGAAGCCGGGCACATCGACGGCGGCCGCCTCACCCGGCTGATCACCTCACCCACCGAGCGGCGGCTCTTCCGTACCGAACGCACCGCACCGGTGGCCGATGCGCTGGTCACCTTCCTCATCGACTGCTCGGGCTCGATGAAGGCGCACGCCGAGTCCGTGGCGATGCTGGTGGATGTCTTCGCCCGCGCCCTGGACCAGGCGGGCGCGGCCTGCGAGATCCTCGGCTTCACCACCGGCGCCTGGAACGGCGGCCGGGCCCGCCGCGACTGGCTGCGGGCCGGCCGCCCGCCCCACCCCGGCCGCCTCAACGAACGCTCCCACCTGGTCTTCAAGGACGCGGCCACCCCCTGGCGCCGGGCCCGCCGCGACATCGCGGCCCTCCTCAAGCCCGACCTCTTCCGCGAGGGCCTCGACGGCGAGGCGGTGGAGTGGGCCTTGGCGCGGGCCGCGGACCGGCCCGAGGGCCGCCGGGTGCTGCTCGTCGTCTCCGACGGCAGCCCCATGGACACCGCGACGAACCTCGCCAACGACCGCCACTATCTCGACCATCACCTGCGGGACGTGGTGGCGCGGCACGGGGCCGGGACGGAGATTTACGGGGTCGGCGTGGGGCTGGACCTGAGCCCGTACTACCGCCGTTCGCGCGTCCTGGACCTCGCGGACGACACCGGGAACGGCATCTTCCGCGAGGTACTGGCGCTACTGACCCCCTAGCCGGCGCTACTGGGTCGGAGCTACTGGCCCGCCAGCTGGCGCTCCACCAGGCGGCCGAGGATCCGGATGCCCGGGTCGATGGCGTGCAGCGGCGGCGCGGCGAAGCCGATGCGGAAGTTGTTCAGGGGCGGGTCCTCGCCGAGGTGGTAGATGTCGCCGCGCTCGATGAGGACGCCGTGCCGCTGCGCGCGCTCCACCAGCCGCCGGCAGTCGAGCTGCTCGGGGCCGGTCATCCACAGGCTCACGCCGCCCGGTGACGGGGTCGTGTGCCACGGCAGGTGGGTGTTGACCGCCGTGCAGGCGGCTTCCCACTTGCGCATGAGCTGGCCGCGGTAGCGGCGGACGGCGCGGTGGTACTCGCCGGACTGGATCAGGAGGGCCAGCGCGCGCTGGGTGTGGCCCGAGGGGTGGCGGACCGAGTAGCGGCGCAGGTCGCGGAGTTCGCGGATGAGCTCCTTGGCGCCGACGAGGTAGCCCAGGCGCAGGCCGGGGGCCAGGAACTTGGAGAACGTACCGAGGTAGACGACCTGGTCGGTGGTGTCCAGGCCCTTCAGGGCCGGCGTCGGGCTGCCCTGGTAACGGAACTCGCTGTCGTAGTCGTCCTCGACGATGACCGTGCCGCTCTCGCGCACGAGGTTGAGCAGTTCGCGGCGGCGGCCGATGCCGAGCGTGACGTTGGTGGGGTGGTGGTGACTGGGGGTGACGTGCAGCAGGTCGACACCGGCGAGGGTGGGCGGCGGGGTGAGCCCGGCGGCGGTCACGGGGAGCGGCATCAGACGGGCACCGGCGCGGACGAAGATGTGCCGGGCATCGAGATAGCCGGGGTCCTCGACGGCGACGACGGAGCCGGGGCCGAGGAGGGCACGGCTGAGCAGGTCCAGGCCCTGCTGGGAGCCGACGGTGACGAGGACCTCCTCGGGGGTGGCCTCGACGCCGCGGGCCGGGAGGAGGCGGCTGCAGACCATCTCGACCAGCAGCGGGTCGTCGAAGGCGATGCTGTCCTGGAGGCTGTAGCGGGCGTGCGGCTGGTACAGCGCTTCGTTGAGCGCACGGGACCAGTCGCGGGCGGGGAAGGCCCGCAGGTCGACCTGGCCGGCGAGGAAGGGGTACGGATACTCCGCCCAGTCGGCGCGCTTCTCGATGTGCGGGAGGGTGTCCTCGGGGTGGCCGCGCAGCCGTGAGCGCCAGTCGAACGGCTCGTGCGCGGGGCGCTGCTCGGCGGCGCAGTACGGCCGCATGTCGCGGTTGACGAAGATGCCCTGCCGCACCCGGCTCTCGACGAAGCCCTCGGCGACCAGCTCCTGATACGCGGCGTTCACGGTGTTACGGGAAAGGCCCAGCTCACGGGCCAGTTCCCGGGACGAGGGCAGCCTGCTGCTGGCGTCGATGGTGCCGACGGCTATGCCGTGCTCGATGGCCTTGCGGATCTGGCGGTACAGCGGCTCGGCGGAGTCCCGGTCGATCTCGATCAGTGTGCGTGGAATGCCTGCCTCCTGCGATGGCGGACGGCGGGGGAAAGTGCTGCACCGGCGTGTACGGCAGCGGGACGGGGGCCGGCAGGCGGGGCGGCACTGCCCCCATCGGATTGACCGGATTCGCCTTGTCGTGGGGTGCCAGCTGACGGGATCGTAACCGCGTCCGGGCCCCTGCCCAAGAGGTCGGACCGGAGAAATTGCCCGGCCCGGCCGGTTTCGGGGCTCCCGGCCCTGGACCCATCAGAAGCCGGAGAACTGGCGCTTACGCCCGGACCAGTTGGCCCCGCACGCTAACGCAACAACGCATCACGACGGAGCGCCGCCGCCCCGGACACCGAATGTCACCGGGCGCCCTGCCCGCGCCCGCCCCTACCGATGGGAGTTCTTCGTGAAGATCGGAATCCCGCGCGAGATCAAGAACCACGAGTACCGGGTGGCCATCACCCCCTCGGGCGTCCACGAGCTGGTCCGGCACGGCCACTCGGTGTACATCGAGGAGGGCGCCGGCGTCGGCTCCTCGATTCCGGACGCCGAGTACGCCGCTGCCGGTGCCACCCTGCTGCGGGACGCCGATCAGGTCTGGGCCACCGCCGACATGATCCTGAAGGTCAAGGAGCCCATCGCCGAGGAGTACCACCGGATGCGCGAGGGGCAGCTGCTCTTCACGTACCTGCACCTCGCGGCCTCCAAGGAGTGCACGCAGGCGATGCTGGAGTCCGGGATCACCGGCGTCGCGTACGAGACGGTGCAGCCCGCCGACGGCTCGCTGCCGCTGCTCTTCCCGATGTCGGAGGTGGCCGGCCGGCTCGCGCCGCAGGTCGGCGCGTACCACCTGATGCGCGCGGCAGGCGGCCGCGGCGTCCTGATGGGCGGGGTCTCCGGCACCTCCCCGGCCAAGGTCGTGGTCGTCGGCGCGGGCGTCTCCGGCATGAACGCGGTGGCCGTGGCCACCGGCATGTGGGCCGACGTCACGCTGCTGGACCTGAACATCGAGAAGCTGCGCGCGGCGGACCGGATGTACCAGGGCCGGATCAAGACCGTCGCCTCCAACGCCTTCGAGCTGGAGCGCGCGGTCCTGGAGGCCGACCTCGTCATCGGCGCGGTGCTGGTGCCCGGCGCCAAGGCCCCCAAGCTGATCAGCAACGACCTGGTCTCCCGGATGAAGGAGGGCTCGGTACTGGTCGACATCGCCATCGACCAGGGCGGCTGCTTCGAGGACTCCCACCCGACCACGCACGCCGACCCGATCTACCGGGTCCACGACTCGGTCTTCTACTGCGTCGCGAACATGCCGGGCGCGGTGCCGAACACCTCCACGTACGCGCTGACCAACGTGACCCTGCCGTACGTCCTGGCCATCGCCGACAACGGCCTGGCCGCCGCGGCCGCCGCCGACCCCGCCGTCAAGCGCGGCATCAACGTGGTGGGCGGCCAGCTCACCTACCAGCCGGTGGCCGAGGCGCACGACCTGAAGTACGTCGACGTCGACGAGGTCCTCGTCTGAGGCACGCGCCGGGCCCGCCCGACCGCGGCGCGGGCCCGGACCGTCCGACCGCCCCACCCGCTCCCCTTCCGGAAGGATCACCGTGAGCACCGACTCCTCCCTCCGCGCCAAAGCGCAGGCCCACCTCGGCCAGCACTTCACCCGTAACGACGTCTGGCAGGACGAGGGCCTGCCGGTCTTCGTCCGCAGCGAGGGCTGCCACCTCTACGACGAGCACGGCCGCCGCTTCCTGGACGGCCTGGCCGGGCTGTTCTGCGTCAACATGGGCCACGGCCGCGGCGACATCGTGGCCGCCGCCTCCAAGCAGATGGAGACGCTGCCGTACGCCACGAACTGGGGCGCGGCGCACCCGCCGGCCGTCGAGGCGGCGAGCCTGATAGCCGACCTGGCGCCCGGGGACCTGAGCGTCACCTGGTTCGTCAACTCCGGTTCGGAGGCCGTGGAGACGGCGATCAAGTTCGCCCGGCAGTACCACAAGAGCCAGGGCGCGACGGAGCGCACGAAGATCATCAGCCGCAGCATGGCCTACCACGGCGTCACGCTCGGCGCCCTGTCCGTGACCGGGCTGCCCAAGATCCGCGACCCGTTCCAGCCGCTGCTGCCGGGCATCCGGCACGTACCCAACACGCTTGGTTTCACCGGCGATTGCGGCCCGGCGGACCAGCTGGACGTGGTACGCGCCATCGAGCAGGCCATCGTCGAGGAGGGCCCGGAGACGGTCGCCGCGGTCTTCGCCGAGCCGGTGCAGAACGGCCGCGGCGCGCTGGTGCCGCCGGACGGGTACTGGCGCGAGCTGCGGCGGATCTGCGACAAGTACGGCGTGCTGCTGGTCGCCGACGAGGTGATCTGCTCGTTCGGGCGGCTCGGCGAGTGGTTCGGCAGCGGGTACTTCGGCGTCGTGCCCGACATGATCACCTTCGCGAAGGGGTCCACGTCCGGGTACGCGCCGCTGGGCGGCATGATCGCCCGGGAGCCGCTGGTGCGCGGGCTGTTCGAGTCGCCGAAGGGCGGTACGTTCACGCACGGCGCTACCTGGGGCGGCCACCCGGTCTCCACCGCGGTCGCGGTCGCCAACATCACCGCCATGCGGGACGAGAACGTCCTCGGCAACGTCCGCACCCTCGGCCCGGAGCTGCGCGCCGGGCTGGAGACCCTCAAGGACCGCTACCGCGTCGTGAAGGACGTACGCGGCATGGGCTTCTTCTACGCGGTGGAGCTGATGGCCGACAGCGAGACCGGCCGCGAGCTGACCGAGGAGGAGTCGACGAAGGTGCTCCGCGAGGTGCTGCCGACCGCCTTCAAGCGCACCGGCGTCATCCTGCGCCCCGACGACCGGGGCGCGACGATGCTGATGATCTCGCCGCCGCTGGTCGCCGACCGCGAGGTGCTCGGCGAACTGCTCTCCGGCGTGGACGTGATGATCGCGGACGTACAGCGAGCGGTCCTGGGCTGACGCGACCGTACTGAGTTGACGCCACCGCCGCGTATACGGGGCGGCTCGAACAAACTCGTCCCCCCAGCAGGGGGTTACCCAAAGGAGGCGGCGCGGACACGCCCGCCTCCCTTGGCGTACCCAAAAACGATCACCGTGCAATGGCGGTGCAACACGCGCGTCATGCGCACGTTCTAGGCTCCCCTCTGGTACTGCGATAACGCTGCTTCCTGGCGCTTTCTTTGGAGTTCACCGGGCGGCCATCATCCCCGACAATGCCGATTACCCAAGGAAATGGGGTCCCCGTGGGAGAGAAGAACACCGAAGTAGAAGCCAGAAAAGCTACGGAAGCTACAGAAACCACCGAAAGCTCAGGGCTGCGCAGCGAACTGAAGCAGCGCCATATGCAGCTCATCGCCCTCGGCGGAGTCATCGGCGCGGGCCTCTTCGTGGGCAGCGGCGTGGTCATCGAGGACGCCGGACCGGCCGCCATCATCTCGTTCCTGCTGGCCGGCGGGCTGGTCATCCTCGTGATGCGGATGCTGGGCGAAATGGCGGTGGCCCGGCCCTCGGTCGGCTCCTTCTACGCGTACGCCCGTCTCGCCCTGGGCAATTGGGGCGGATTCACCATCGGCTGGCTCTACTGGTATTTCTGGGTGAATGTGGTGGCGTTGGAGGCGGTGGCCGGCGCGAGCCAGCTGCACGCCTGGCTGCCCGGTATTCCGCTGTGGGTCATCAGCCTCTGCCTGATGGTCATCCTCACCGGGGTCAACATGTTCTCGGTGAAGTCCTTCGGGGAGTTCGAGTACTGGTTCTCCTCCATCAAGGTCGCCGCCATCACCGTATTTCTCGTCCTCGGTCTGGTATTCGTCCTGGGGATGTGGCCGGGTGCCCATGAGGCGGACGTCTCGAATCTGACCGCGCACCAGGGATTCGCGCCGAACGGCATCGGCCCGGTGCTCGCCGCCGTCATTCCGGCCGTCGGCTTCTTCACCGGCGCCGAGATCGCCGCGCTGGCCGCCTCGGAGTCCAGCGAGCCGCGCCGCAACGTCGCCAAGGCCACCAACTCCGTCGTACTGCGCGTGCTGCTCTTCTACGTCGGCTCGATCTTCCTGGTCATCGCGATCGTGCCGTGGAACAAGCCGGAGGTGGCGGACGGCCCGTACGTCGCGGCCCTCCAGGAGATCGGCATCCCCGCCGCCGGCACCCTGATGCGGATCCTCGTCCTGGTCGCCGTGCTCTCCTCGCTGAACGCCGGGCTCTACAGCGCCTCCCGCATCGTCTTCGCGCTGACCAGGAACGGCGACGCGCCGCGCGGTCTGACCAAGCTCAGCAAGCGGGGCGTGCCGCGCCGCGCGATCCTCCTCGCGACCACCCTCGGCTATGTCTCGGTGATCATCGCGTATGTCTCGCCGGACGCGGTCTTCTCCTTCATCGTGCACTCCTACGGCGCGGTGGCCCTCTTCGTGTACCTGCTCGTCGCCCTCTCCCAGCTGCGGCTGCGCCGCCGCCTGGAGCGCGAGGACCCGGGCTCCCTCCAGCTGAGGATGTGGTGGTACCCCTACCTGAGCTGGTTCACAGTGGCCGCGATGGCGGTCGTGATCGTCACGATGGCCGTACTGCCCTCCACCCGCATGGACTTCGCGGCCAGCGCGCTCACGCTCGTGGTGGTGCTCGCGGCGTACGCGGTGCGCGCGTACCGGAAGCGGGGGCCGGGCGGGGCTGCGGCCGAGGCGCCGGAAGAGACGCCCGTCGACCTGCCGAGCACGGGAGCCACGGCGCTCTCGGCGACGGAGGCGAAGGCTCCCCGCGCCTGACCGGAACGCGGGCCGTACCGGATACGGCCGACACCTGGGTGCGGGCCGTACCGGATACGGCCCGCACCCAGGTGTCCGTACGTCAGACCACCGCCCCCGAGTCATCGGCCCGCCGGGCCCCCGCACGGCGCCGGGGCCCGGTCGGCGACAGCGCGGACTTCGCCCGCCCGGCCGGCCGCGGCGGCGGCGCCGTACTGCGTGCCTCCAGCTCGATCGCCAGCGGCATCGCCGTGAACAGCGACGAGTACGTGCCGACTCCGATGCCGATCAGCAGCGCCACCGCGAAGTCGGTGAGCGAGTCGCCGCCGAGGAAGGCGAGCGCGGCGAGGATCAGCACGGCGCCGATGCCCGTGTTCACCGTGCGCGGCAGGGTCTGCAGGATCGCGGAGTTGGCGATCCGGTCGAACGGCGCCTTGCGGTTGGCGCCCCACAGTTCGCGCACCCGGTCGAAGACGACGACGGAGTCGTTGACGGAGTACCCGATGACGGTGAGCAGCGCCGCCAGGAACACCCCGTCCACCGGCTTGCCGAGCCACGCGAAGACGCCGACCAGGATCAGTACGTCATGGGCCATCGCGGCGACCGCGGAGGCCCCGAAGGTCCAGCGGAAGCGGGCCGCCAGGTAGGCGAGCTGTGCGAGGAGCGCGACGCCGAGGGCGATGAGTGCGTTGCGGCGCAGTTCGTCGCCGAGGCTCGGCCCGATCAGTTCGTCCCGTACCTTCTCGGTCTTGCCGCCCAGCCCGGCGACGGTCTTGCGGACCTCGTCCTCCTGCGCGGCGGTCAGCTTCTCGGTGCGTACGGTGAGATCGCCCTCGCCCGAGGAGTTGACCACGGCGCGCGGGAAGCCGGCCTCGGCGAGCGCCTTCCGGGCGGCGCCGGGGTCCACCTGGGTGGCGGTGGCGTACTCGACCATCCGGCCGCCGGTGAACTCCACGCCGAAGTCCAGCCCGCGCAGCCCGATCCCGCCCGCGGCCAGGGCGAGGACGAGCGCGGAGGCGGCGAGCCAGCGGCGCCGGTGGCGCATCAGGTCGGGGCCGCGGCGGGTGAGCCAGGTGCGGACCCGGCCCTCGTCGGCCAGCCCGGTGAGGCGCGGCGCGGCCCGTACGAGGTCACGGGCGAGGGCGAATTCGGCGAGGACGCGGGTGACGACCAGGGCGCTGATCATCGAGGCGAGGACGCCGATGGAGAGGGTGACGCCGAAGCCGCGCACCGGCCCGGAGGCGAAGAAGAACAGCAGTCCGGCGGCGAGCAGGGTGGTGATGTTGGAGTCCGCGACGGCGCTGAAGGCGTTGCGGAAGCCGGCGGTCAGGGCGGTGCGGATGTTCGGCGGCGCGCCGTTGTCCGCGCCGCCGCGCCGCTTCTTCTTCCGCCCGGCCGCGTACTCCTCCCTGGCGCGTTCGAACACCAGGACGTTGGCGTCCACCGCCATGCCGATGGCCAGCACGAAGCCGGCCAGGCCCGGGAGGGTGAGGGTGGCGCCGAGCGCGAGCAGCGCGGCGTAGGAGATCAGCGCGTAGCAGCCCAGGGCCAGCGCGGCGAGGATGCCGAGCAGCCGGTAGACGACGGTGATGAAGAGCGCGGTGAGGGAGATGCCGATGACCGCGGCCTCGGCGCTGGCCTCGATGGCGTCGGCGCCCAGCGTCGGTCCGACGGTCCGCTGTTCGATCAGCTCGACCGGTACGGGCAGCGCGCCGCCCTTGATGAGCAGCGCGAGGCCCTGGGCCTCCTGCTGGGTGAAGTTGCCGGTGATCTGAGTGGATCCGCCGGTGATGCCGGTGCCGCAGGCCACCGACTCGTTCACCTGCGGCGAGGAGATGACCTTGTCGTCCAGGACGATGGCGGCCCGGCGTGCCGGGTCGCCCATCGGCTTGCAGGCGGCGTCCCCGGTGAGCTCCGCCCACTTCTGCTCGCCACTGCCGCGCAGGTCGACGGTGACGTACCAGCCGCTGCCGCGCTCGGCGTCGAAGCCGGCCTCGGCGCCGTCGACCTGTTCGCCGGTGAGTGCGGCCGGGCCGACGCGCAGCGGCTGACCGGACTCGTCGCGCAGGGTCCGCTTGTCCTTGGGGCCGGGGTTGCCGGGGCCCTGCGGGTCCGCGCCGAGCACGGGGTGGAAGGTGAGCTGGGCGGTGCGGCCGAGGACCTCGGCGGCCTCGCGGGGGTCCTGGACTCCGGGGAGTTCGACGACGATGCGGTTCTCGCCGGAGCGGGCGAGGTTCGGCTCGGAGACGCCGAGGCCGTCGACGCGGCGGCGCAGTACTTCGAGGGTGCGTTCCGTGGCCGCGCGGTCGGCCTTCGTGGTGGGCGAGTCCCGGGTCTCCAGGACGAGTTGGGTGCCGCCGCGCAGGTCGAGCCCGAGGCGTGGGGTCTGGGTGAGGGAGAGGTAGAGCGAGAGGGCGAGGACGGCGAGCGCGAGCAGCGCGCGCAGCCTCGATGCGCGTTTCATGGGAAGGGGCCTCCAGCAGGCGGTGCCGCGCGGCTCGTTGCGTACGGGCGCGGCGGAGATCCGTACCGGCACGCGCGGGCGTGCGGGCACGGCGGGGAACGCCGCAACCGGTTCGTACGGGCACGGCGGGAAGCACGGCGAACGCCCCCGCGGCCGATGGCCGGGTCAGGGGTGCCGTGGTGGGAGGTGTCAGCTGCTGGAGAGCGGCGGGGCGCGGGCCGGGCGGCGGCCGGCCGAGAACTGGTGCCCGTCGGTGGTGTCCCGGCTCACCGGCAGCCAGGACAGGGCCCGTGGCCGGGCGGTGTGGCGGCCGGCCGGGCCGAGGCCCGGTGCCGGGTGGGCGACGTGCTGTTCGGCCGGCGCGGTGCGGCCGCCGGTCCGGAGGACGGCGTTCAGGTGCGCGGGGTGCGCCGACCCGTCGTGCGCGTGCGGCGGGCCCTCCGGGTTCAGGGAGACGTACGACGCGAGGTCCGCGTACGGGTCCGTCGTGTTCGCCGCGGTGGGGGTCAGCCCGCTGAAGACGAGCGCGAAGACCGCGAGCAGTGCCCGCAGGGCGGCCGCGGGGCGCATCCGCCGGTCCATGCCGCTGCCTCCTCGTTCGGCTCGCCGCCCGGAAGCGCCGACCTGATCCGCCGCCACTCGGGCGGGTGTCCGCACACTCTGCCACGGTCGGGAGGTTTTGGAGAGCCTCGGGTGGCAGGCGTTTCCGGAGCGAAGGTTTACGGCCGTCCCAACTCCGTTGCGGCCGGGCGGATACTGGGGCGTATGGGGAAAGAATATGAACGCATCGATGGCAGGCTGCGCACCTTTATCGAGGCGCAGAAGATTTTCTTCACCGCGACCGCGCCGCTCTCGGGGGACGGCACGGTCAACCTCTCACCCAAGGGCCTGTCCGGGTCCTTCGCGGTCCTCGACGAGCACACCGTCGCGTACCTCGACTACGCCGGCAGCAACGCCGAGACCATCGCGCACCTGCGGGAGAACGGCCGCATCACGCTGATGTGGTGCGCCTTCGAGGGGCCGCCGAACATCGTCCGCGTACACGGCAAGGGCGAGCCCGTCTTCCGCGACGACCCGCGGTGGGGCGACCTGCTCGCGCACTTCCCCGGCATCGACGGGTCCGCGCACGGCCTGCGCGCGATCATCGTCGTCACCGCCCAGCTGGTCCGGGACACCTGCGGCTACGGCGTGCCGTTCATGAGTTACGACGAGGACCGGACGCTGCACGCCTCGCGCTTCGCACGGGAGACGGACGACAGCCTGAGCGCGTACTTCGAGAAGAAGGAGTACATCGCGCAGAGCATCGACGGGCTGCCGGGGCTGCCCCTGCCGCTGCCCCCGCTGCCGTCCTCCTGACATGCGTACGGCCCGCTCCCGAGGGGAGCGGGCCGTGGCGTGCCGGGCTCAGCCGTTGCGCTGTGCCAGTCGCAGCAGGTGGTCGGCGAGCGCCTGGCCGCCGTCCGGGTCGCGGCTGATCAGCAGCAGCGTGTCGTCACCGGCGATGGTGCCGAGGATGACGTGCAGCTCGGCCTGGTCGATGGCCGAGGCCAGGAACTGTGCCGCACCGGGCGGCGTACGCAGCACCACCAGGTTCGCCGACGCCTCCGCGGAGATCAGCAGCTCCCCGGAGAGGCGGCGCATCCGCTCCTCCTTGGCGGACTCGCCGAGCGGCGCCTTCGGGGTGCGGAAGCCGCCCTCGCTCGGTACCGCGTAGATCAGCTCGCCGTTGGTGTTGCGGATCTTCACCGCGCCCAGCTCGTCCAGGTCCCGGGAGAGCGTCGCCTGAGTGACGCTCAGCCCGTCGTCGGCCAGCAGCTTGGCCAGCTGGCTCTGGGACCTGACCGGCTCGCGGTTGAGGATGTCCACGATCCGGCGGTGCCGGGCGGTCCGTGTCTGCGGTACGGCAGGGCCGTGCAGCGAATCGTTGTCCTGCGCCTCGGTCATCGTTCTGCTCAGTCTCCGGATCGTCGTTCCCCGTCGGCCGCTTCCGCGGCCGCGTCCAGGACACCGGGGAGCTTCTGGAGGAACGTGTCCACCTCAGCGTCCGAGACGATCAGCGGCGGCGCGAGCCGGACCACGTCCGGCACGCAGGCGTTCACCAGGAGACCCGCGTCCTGGGCGGCCTGCTGCACCTTCGGCGCGTGCGGCCCCGTCAAGACGATACCCAGCAGCAGGCCCGCGCCGCGGACCGAGCCGACCAGCGGGTGCTCCAGCGCCCCGATCCCGTCCCGCAGCCGCTCCCCGGCCCGCTTCACGTGATCGAGCAGCCCGTCCGCCTCGATGGTGTCCAGGACGGCCAGCGCGGCGGCGCAGACGACCGGGTTTCCGCTGAACGTGGAGCCGTGCGCGCCGGGCGTGAGCAGCTCGGCGGCCCTGCCGTACGCGAGGGTCGCGCCGATCGGCAGTCCGCCGCCCAGCCCCTTGGCGAGCGTGACGATGTCCGCCTCGACGCCCTGGGCCTGCGCTTCCAGCCAGTGCCCGGTCCGGCCGATGCCGGTCTGGATCTCGTCCAGGACGAGCAGGGTGCCGGTGGCCGCGGTGATCTCGCGCGCGGCCTGGAGGTACCCGGCCGGGGGCACGATGACGCCGTTCTCGCCCTGCACCGGCTCCAGGATCACAAACGCCGTCTCGGTGGTGACGGCTTCCCGCAGCGCCTCGGTGTCGCCGTACGGTACGTACGTCACGTCGCCGGGCAGCGGCCGGAACGGGTCCTGCTTGGCGGGCTGGCCCGTCAGCGCGAGGGAGCCCATGGTCCGGCCGTGGAAGCCGCCCGTGGTGGAGACGATGTGGGTCCGGCCGGTCAGCCGGCCGATCTTGAAGGCGGCTTCGTTGGCCTCGGCGCCGGAGTTGGAGAAGTACACCCGGCCCGGGCGGCCGCCGGCGATCTGCAGCAGCCGCTCGGCGAGCGCGACGGTCGGCTCGGCGACGAAGAAGTTCGAGACGTGGCCGAGGGTGGCGACCTGGTCGGAGACGGCGCGGACGACGGCCGGGTGCGCGTGGCCGAGCGCGTTGACCGCGATGCCGCCGAGGAAGTCGAGGTACTCGGCGCCGTCGGCGTCCCAGACCCTGGCGCCCTCGCCGCGTACCAGCGGGACGCGGGGCGTGCCGAAGTTGTCCATCATGGCGCCCTGCCACCGCTGGGTGAGCGCCGCGTTGCCCGGTCCGTTCGTCATGCCGCCCCCTCGTCCTCGTGCGCGTCGGGCACGACCATCGTGCCGATGCCTTCGTCGGTGAAGATCTCCAGCAGGATCGAGTGCTGGACCCGCCCGTCGATCACCCGGGCGGTGTGCACGCCGTTGCGTACCGCGTGCAGGCAGCCGCGCATCTTGGGCACCATGCCGCTGGCCAGGTCCGGCAGCAGCTTCTCCAGCTCGGTCGCGGTGAGCCGGGAGATCACCTCGTCGCTGTTCGGCCAGTCCTCGTAGAGGCCCTCGACGTCGGTGAGGACCATCAGGGTCTCGGCGTTCAGCGCGGCGGCGAGCGCGGCGGCCGCGGTGTCGGCGTTCACGTTGTACACGTGTCCGTCGTCCGCGCTCCGGGCGATGGACGAGATCACCGGGATCCGGCCGTCGTCCAGCAGCGCCTGGACCGCGCCCGGGTCGATGGCGGAGATCTCGCCGACCCGGCCGATGTCCACCAGTTCGCCGTCGATGTCCGCGTAGTGCTTGGTCGCGGTCATCAGGTGGGCGTCCTCGCCGGTCATGCCGACGGCGAGCGGCCCGTGCTGGTTGAGCAGCCCGACCAGCTCCCGCTGGACCTGCCCGGCCAGCACCATCCGTACGACGTCCATGGCCTCGGGCGAGGTGACCCGCAGCCCGCCCTTGAACTCCGACTCGATGCCGAGCGCGTCGAGCTGCTTGCTGATCTGCGGGCCGCCGCCGTGCACGACGACCGGGCGGAGCCCGGCGTGCCGCAGGAACACCACGTCCTGCGCGAAGGCGGCCTTCAGCTCCTCGTCGATCATGGCGTTGCCGCCGAACTTGATGACGACGGTCTTGCCGTGGTGCCGGGTGAGCCAGGGCAGCGCCTCGATGAGGATGCGGGCCTTGGGCAGCGCGGTGTGTTTGCGTGCGGTGGTCGGTTCGCTCATGAGGAGTACGCGCTGTTCTCGTGGACGTAATCGGCGGTGAGGTCGTTGGCCCAGATGACCGCGGACTCGGAGCCCGCGGCGAGGTCGGCGGTGATCCGGACCTCCCGGTACCGCATGTCGACCAGCTCGCGGTCCTCCCCCACCGAGCCGTTCTTGCAGACCCACACGCCGTTGATCGCGACGTTCAGCTGGTCCGGCTCGAAGGCGGCGGACGTCGTACCGATCGCCGAGAGCACCCGGCCCCAGTTCGGGTCCTCGCCGTGAATGGCGCACTTCAGCAGGTTGTTCCGGGCGATGGACCGGCCCACCTCCACGGCGTCGTCCTCGCTCGCCGCGTTGATCACCTCGATACGGATGTCCTTGCTGGCGCCCTCGGCGTCACCGATGAGCTGCCGCGCGAGGTCGTCGCAGACCTCGGTGACGGCGGCGGCGAACTCCGCGGCCTCCGGGGTCACGCCGGACGCGCCCGAGGCGAGCAGCAGCACGGTGTCGTTGGTCGACATGCAGCCGTCGGAGTCGACCCGGTCGAACGTCGTACGGGTCGCGCCGCGCAGCGCCGTGTCCAGCTGCTCCGCCGGCACGTCGGCGTCCGTCGTCAGCACGACGAGCATGGTGGCCAGCCCCGGCGCGAGCATCCCCGCGCCCTTGGCCATGCCGCCGACGACCCAGCCGTCGCGCTCCGCGAACGCCGTCTTGTGCACGCTGTCGGTGGTCTTGATCGCGATGGCGGCCTTCTCGCCGCCGTGCGCGCTCAGCTCACCGGCCGCCTTCTCGATGCCCGGCAGCACCTTGTCCATCGGCAGCAGCTCGCCGATCAGCCCGGTCGAGCAGACCGCGACCTCCCCGGCGTTCTGGCCGAGCACCTCGGCGACCTTCTCGGCGGTCGCGTGGGTGTCCTGGAACCCCTTCGGCCCGGTGCAGGCGTTCGCCCCGCCGGAGTTCAGTACGACGGCACTGACCTGCCCGGCCTTGAGCACCTGCTGCGACCACAGGACCGGCGCCGCCTTGACGCGGTTGGCGGTGAAGACGCCGGCGGCGGCCAGTCGCGGACCGGTGTTCACCACGAGGGCGAGGTCCGCGTTCCCGTTCTCCTTGATCCCGGCGGCGATGCCCGCCGCCGTGAATCCCTTGGCTGCCGTAACCGTCACGGCGCGACTCCGATCGTGGAAAGTCCCGTGTCCTCGGGGAGCCCGAGGGCGATGTTCATGCTCTGTACGGCACCACCGGCCGTACCCTTCGCGAGGTTGTCGATGGCGCAGATCACGATGATCCGCCCGGCGGCCGCGTCGTACGCGACCTGCAGCTGTGCCGCGTTCGAGCCGTACACGGCCGCGGTGGCCGGCCACTGCCCCTCGGGCAGCAGCTGCACGAAGGGCTCGTCGCCGAACGCCTTCTCGTACGCGGCCCGCAGGTCCGCAGCCGTCAGCCCCGGCTTCGCCTTGGCCGTGCAGGTCGCGAGGATGCCGCGGGGCATGGGCGCGAGGGTCGGCGTGAAGGACACGCTGACCGGCTCGCCGGCCGCGGCACTCAGGTTCTGGATCATCTCGGGGGTGTGCCGGTGCACGCCGCCGACGCCGTACGGGCTCATCGAGCCCATGACCTCGGAGCCGAGCAGGTGCGGCTTGGCCGCCTTGCCCGCGCCCGAGGTGCCGGACGCCGCGACGATCACGGCCTCCGGCTCGGCCAGCCCCGCCGCGTACGCCGGGAACAGCGCGAGCGAGACGGCGGTCGGGTAACAACCCGGAACGGCGATGCGCTTGGACCCCTCCAGCGCGGCGCGCGCCCCGGGAAGCTCGGGGAGGCCGTACGGCCAGGTACCGGCGTGCGGCGAGCCGTAGAACTTCTCCCAGTCCCCCGCGTCCGTCAGCCGGAAGTCCGCTCCGCAGTCCACGATCAGCACGTCCGGGCCGAGCTCCTCGGCCACGGCGGCGGACTGCCCGTGCGGCAGCGCGAGAAAGACGACGTCGTGCCCGGCCAGCACCTCGGTGGTGGTCGGCTCCAGCACCCGGTCGGCCAGTGGCAGCAGGTGCGGCTGGAGCGCGCCGAGTCGCTGTCCCGCGTTGGAGTTCCCGGTCAGCGCCCCGATCTCGACCTCGGGGTGCGCCAGCAGCAGCCGCAGGACTTCCCCGCCCGCATACCCACTGGCCCCGGCCACGGCCGCTCGTACAGTCATCGAACCCTCCTCATCGATGGCATGACTATACGGACCGCGGCACGTTTATGCAATGTAGGTGGGCGGGGGCATCGGATCGATCGCCAGTTATGGTGCTCGCTTCGATGTCAGTGACCCCCAGTACTGTGTTGAGAAGGGGACCCGCGACACCCCCATGGGGGAAGGGCGGGGCGAAACGGTAAGCCTGGGCGTCCCCGGAAGCGAGGGGCGGCGGGCATGGGGAGCGGGCACCGGCTGGGGCGGCCGTTCGGGTGGCTCTGGGGGGCGTACGGGACCAGCGCGCTCGGCACGTGGCTCGCCTTCGGTGCGTTCCCGCTGATCGCCATCCAGGTGCTGCACGCCGGACCGGCCGAGGTCGCCGCACTCTCCTCGGTGGGGGCCGCGGTGGGCGCGCTCGTGGCGGTGCCGCTCGGCCCGTGGGTGGAGTTCCGCCGCAAGCGGCCGGTGCTGATCGCGATGGACCTGGTCCGGTGCGCGGCGCTGCTGACGATCCCGGCCGCGTACGCGCTCGGCGCGCTCACCTTCCTGCAGCTCCTGCTGGTCTCGGTCGTCGTCGCGGCGGCCGACATCTCCTTCCGGGCCGCCTCCGGCGCGTACCTGAAGACGCTGCTGCCGGCCGAGGACCTGCTCGTCGCCAACGCCCGGTTCGAGTCCACGACCTGGACGACCACGATCATCGGACCGCCGCTGGGCGGCGCGGCGATCGGGCTCCTCGGCCCGGTGGCGACGGTGCTGGCCGACGCGGTCAGCTACCTGCTCTCGGCCCTGGGCATCCGCGCGGCGGGCGGGCACGAGCCGCGGCCCGAGCGCCGGGAGGCCGCGCGCCTGCGGGCCGGGGACCTGCTCGACGGCTGGCGGCACATCCTCACCGACGCGGCGCTGCGTCCACTGTTCTTCAACACCGCGCTGTTCAACGGCCTGGTCATGGCCACCCAGCCGCTGCTGGCCGTCCTGATGCTCGGCCGGCTCGGGTTCGCACCGTGGCAGTACGGCCTCGCCTTCGCCGCACCCTCGATCGCCGGGCTGCTCGGTTCGCGGCTGGCCCGGCCGCTCGTCACCCGGTTCGGCCAGCACCGGGTCCTGGTCGCGACCGGGGCGCTGCGCGCGATCTGGCCCGTCGGCCTGGCCTTCGTGGGGCCGGGCACCGGAGGGCTGCTGCTGGTCATCGGCGTCGAGCTCGGGCTCATCTTCTGCTGCGGCGTCTTCAACCCCGTATACGCCACCTACCGCCTCGAACGCACCGCGACCGACCGGGTCGTCCGCACGCTGTCCGCCTGGACGGTGACGACCAAGGCCTCGACCGCGCTCCTGACGGCCGTCTGGGGCGTACTGGGCGGTCTCCTCGGTCCGCGTGCGGCCATCGGGCTGGCCGGCGTGCTCCTGCTGGCGACCCCGCTGCTGCTCCCCCGCCGCGCGGCAGCGTCGCGATCGGCCTCCGTCACAAGCGGCGAGAGGCGTCCGCCGGCCCGCGGAGTGCGGTGACGAGGCCGTCCCACGCGTGTTCCGGGAGTTCATGGCCGACGCCGGGCAGCAGGACCAGGCGGGCGCCGGGGATCCGGGAGGCGATTGCCCGGGCTGCGGTGGGCTTGATGAGGGGGTCGTCCGCGCCGTGGAGGACGAGCGTGGGGCGTGCGATGGTGCTGATCGGCGGGCCGTGCCACTGGGCGCCGATCTGGCGGCTCTGGGCCTGCCGGTCGTGCATGCCGCTGTCGGCGTTGCGCTCGGCGGCCTCCCGGGCGGCCCGCTCGTCGAAGGGGCGGTGCGGCGAGGCGAGGAGCCGGGAGACGCCGAGGCCGGCCGCGACTGCCCCCTCGCGTGTGTCGGGGAACCTCAGCCGGGCGAACTTCGCCAGGGTCCGCTTCCCTATGTACCGCAGGGTCCGCAGCCCGGAGACGTCCGCGGGGACGGCGGCCATCGTGGTGAGCGTGCGGACCCGGTCCGGGTGGCGCAGTGCCACGCGTTGCGCGACGGCGCCGCCGAGCGAGACGCCCAGCAGGTGCGCCGACCGCCACCCCAGCGCATTCATGACCGCGACGGCGTCGTCCGCCATGTCCTCGGCGGTGTACGCCTCGCCGCGCCTGCCGAACAGCGCGGAGAGCGGATTGCCCGCGGCGGCGGGCGGCAGATGGGTCGACTCCCCGCCGTCGCGCTGGTCGTACCGGGCCACCGCGAACCCCTGCGCGGCCAGCAGCCGGCACAGTCCGTCGGGAACCCACAGCCGATTGACACCCAGCCCCGTGACCAGCAGCAGCGGCTCGCCGTCGGCCCCTTCGGCCAGTTGGTCGAAGGCCAGTCGCACCGGGCCGTTCTCGGCCCAGCGGACCGGGCTCCACGGGTTCGTCGGCGATGTCGTCGGCGCATCCGTCGGCGATGCGGACATGAGAACCTCCCGTAACTGCGATCGGTGTTCGCAGTTTCTAGGATAGGGGATGCAGCGTGGGAACGGGAGGAAGCGGGTGGCGGAGTGGACCGGGAACCTGTGACCGTCTGGGCGCGGCCCGAGCGCGGCGCCCGCGGCCCGGCGGCGGTGCACAGCCGCGCCGAGCTGACCGCCGTCGCCGTCGAGCTGGCGGACCGGAGCGGCCTGTCGGCGGTGTCGATGCGGCAGGTGGCCAAGGCGCTGGGCACGGGCCAGGCTTCGCTGTACCGCTATCTCGCCGGCCGTGCGGATCTGCTCGACCTGATGACGGACGCGGTGACCGGAGAGATCGACCTCGACGTCCCGCTCAGCGGTGATCCCGTCGCGGATCTGGCCGCCCTGGCGGCCCGCACCAAGGCCGTCCAGCTGCGGCACCCCTGGCTGTCCGACATCCCGCCGGAACCGCTCCGGCTGGGCCCCCGGGGGCTGGACTACCTGGAGTACGCGCTGCGGGCGATGGCACCCGCCGGGCTGCCGGGCGGGACCGGGCTGGAGGTCGTCGCCCTGCTGAACGCCCTGGTAGCGCAGTTCGCCCGGGCAGAGCTGCAGGGCGGCGGCGCGGACAGCGGCCGCCGGGCGGCGCAGGCCGCCTATCTGAGCGCGGCGGCCGCCCGGGGAGACCATCCGCACCTCGCGGCCGCCTTGGCGGAACGGCCCGGAGCCGGCCCGGCGGAGGACCCGCAGGCGCTGTTCGAGCGGACGATGCGCCGGGTCCTCACCGGGCTGCTGGCACCGCCCCAGTAACCCCTCTGAGCAGCCCCTTGAGTGGCCCCTCTAGAGGCCGAAGGCGGTCGCGTACTGGATGACTCCGGCGGGGACCGGCCGTGCAGGATCCGTGCCGGGCGCGTCCAGCGGGAGGGCCATCATCGCCTCGTCGGGGACCTCCATCGGGGCGCTGATGCCCCAGCGGGAAGCCGGGCGGAAGCCGAACCGGGGGTAGTAGCCGGGGTGCCCGAGCACCACCACGAGGCGCTCGCCGCGCGCCCGGGCGGCGTCCAGCGCGGCACGGATGGCCGCGGAGCCCGCCCCCGCACGCTGGTGCTCGGGCAGCACCGCGCACGGGGCGAGCGCCAGCGCGGGCTCCCCACCGACGTGGCAGCGGGTGAGCAGCGCGTGCGCGGCCACCGTGCCGTCCGGGGCCTCCGCCACCCACGACAGGCCGTCGAGCCACGCGTCCCGGTCGGCGCGCAACGCGTCGACGAGGTCGGCCTCCTCGGCGGTGGGGAACGCGGCGAGGTTGACCTTCCGTACGGCGGCGGCGTCGCCGGACGCCTCGGGACGGGTACGCCAAGAGGCGGAGGTGGTGGGGGTACTGGTCGTCATGGCCCCCATTCTGAGTCGTGGGGGCCCGCGGGGCGACGGAATAAACGGGGGCCGACCTCGGGGATCAGGGCGCCGGTGTGAAGACCAGCGACGCGTTGTGGCCGCCGAAGCCGAAGGAGTTGGTGAGGCCGGCCGGGACGGCGACCCGGCGCGCGGCACCGGTGACGACGTCGAGCTTCACCTCCGGGTCGAGCGCCTCGACATTCAGGGTGGCGGGCACGACGCCGTCGCGCACCGCGAGGATCGTCGCGAGCGCGCCGAGGGAGCCCGCCGCGCCGAAGAGGTGACCGGTCATCGACTTGGTCGCGGTGACGGCCGGGTGGCTGCCGATCGCCTCGGTGACCGACTGCGCCTCGGCGAGGTCGCCCTTGGGCGTGGAGGTCGCGTGGGCGTGCACGAGCCCGATGTCCTGCGGCGTGAGCCCGGCCTCGGCCAGCGCCCGGCGCATGGCCCGGACCTGGCCCTCCGGGTGCGCGGCCGTGATGTGGAAGGCGTCCGAGGTGACACCGGCCCCCGCGAGGGCGGCGTGGGCGCGGGCCGTCCGGGCGGCGGCGAACTCCGCGCGTTCCAGTACCACCACGGCCGCGCCCTCGCCGATGACGAAGCCGTCCCGGTCCACGTCGAAGGGGCGGGACGCGCGCTGCGGCTCGTCGTTGCGCGTCGAGTGGGCCTTGGCCTGCGCGAAGCCCGCCATCGTCAGCCCGCAGATGCACGCCTCGGCGCCGCCCGCGACGACCACATCGGCGCGGCCGAGCCGGATCAGGTCCAGGCCCATGGCGATCGCCTCGGCTCCGGACGCGCAGGCGCTGACGGGGGTGTGGGCGCCGCCGCGGGCGCCGAGTTCGATGCTGACCATCGCGGCCGGGCCGTTCGCCATCAGCATGGGGACGGTGTGCGGCGACACCCGGCGCACACCGGACGCCTCCAGTACGTCGTCCTGGCCCAGCAGGGTGAGCGCGCCGCCGGTGCCCGTACCGATCACCACGGCCAGCCGCTCCGGGTCGACCTCGGGCGTGCCCGCGTCGGCCCATGCCTCGCGGGCCGCGACGAGCGCGACCTGTTCGCAGCGGTCCATCCGGCGGGCCTGCACCCGGTCCAGTACCTCGGTCGGCTCGACCGCGAGCCGGCCCGCGATCCGGCCGGGCAGTGCGGCCGCCCACTCCTCCTCCAGCGGGCCGATGCCGGACTGTCCGGCGAGCATCGCGTTCCAGGTCGACGCGGCGTCCCCGCCGAGCGGCGTGGTGGCGCCCAGACCGGTGACCACGACGTTGTGGGTGTTCATGCTCATGAGCGGGTCCCCTTTGTAGTAACGAGACAACTCCCCGTGCGGCCCAACAGACCCGAGACGGGGCGAGCTGTCGGCTCATCAGCCACTTTGCCAAGGGAATTACGGAACGACAGATAGCGCGATCAACGGAGTCCGGCCAGCGGATGTTGTAGTGTCTCCACATAACCAAGACGAAGATCGACATGGGAGGGGCCGGGATGAAGCTGCGGTGTGCGGTGCTCGACGACTACCAGGGCGTCGCGCTGTCCATGGCGGACTGGAGCGCGGTGGCCGAGGACGTCGACGTACGCGTCGTGCGGGAGTACATCGGGGACCGGGACCGGCTGGTCGAGGCGGTCGGGGACTGCGAGATCCTCGTCGTGATGCGGGAACGCACCCCGTTCCCCGAGGAGTTGTTCGCGCGGCTGCCCCGGCTGCGGCTGCTGATCACCTCCGGTATGCGCAACGCCGCGATCGATCTGGCAGCGGCGGCCCGGCACGGCGTGACCGTCTGCGGTACGGCCAGCAATACGGAGCCGCCGGTCGAGCTGACCTGGGCGCTGCTGCTCGGCCTGGCCCGCGGCCTCGTTCAGGAGAACACCGCGCTGCGGGAGGGCGGGCCGTGGCAGAGCACGGTGGGCGCCGATCTGTACGGGCGGCGGCTCGGCATCCTCGGACTGGGGAAGACCGGGACGCGGGTGGCCGCGGTCGGGCAGGCCTTCGGGATGGACGTGGCGGCGTGGAGCCAGAACCTGACGGAGGAGCGGGCACGGGCGGCCGGGGTGCAGCGCCTGGCGAGCAAGGAGGAGCTGCTGGAGAGCAGCGACTTCGTCTCCGTGCACCTGGTGCTCGGGGAGCGGACGCGGGGGCTGCTCGGCGCCGCGGAGCTGCGGCGGATGCGGCCGACGGCGTACCTCGTCAACACCTCGCGGGCCGCGATCGTCGACCAGGACGCGCTCGCGGAGGCGCTGCGCGGCGGCTGGATCGCGGGCGCGGGGGTCGATGTGTTCGACCAGGAGCCGCTGCCCGCCGGGCATTCGTACCGGTCGCTGCCGAATCTGCTGGCCACACCGCATCTGGGCTATGTGACGCGACGCAATTACGAGGGGTACTTCCAGCAGGCGGTGGAGGACATCGCGGCGTTCGTGGCGGGGGCGCCGGTGCGGCAGCTGGGCTGAGGGCGCGCGGGGCGGAAATTGCCGGGCGGCGGGCGCGGGGGCGTCACTAGCATGGATCCGCATGACGCCCCCTCAGCTCCCGCAGCGCCCGCGCGCCGTTCCCGAGCGGCCCGTCCTCGACGGGCTGGAAGACAAGTGGTCCGCACACTGGGAGACCTCGGGCGTCTATGTATTCGACCGCTCCGTCCCGCGGGAGCGGGTCTTCTCGATCGACACCCCGCCGCCCACGGTCAGCGGCTCGCTGCACATCGGCCATGTCTTCTCGTACACCCACACCGACGCGGTCGCCCGCTACCAGCGGATGCGCGGCCGGGAGGTCTTCTACCCGATGGGGTGGGACGACAACGGGCTGCCGACCGAGCGGCGCGTCCAGCACCACTTCGGGGTGCGGTGCGACCCGTCGCTGCCGTACGACCCGGAGTTCGCCCCGCCCGAGAAGCCCGGCAAGCGTCAACTACCCGTCTCCCGGCGGAACTTCATCGAGCTGTGCGAGCGGCTGACCGCCGTCGACGAGCAGGCCTTCGAGGAGCTGTGGCGGCGCCTCGGCCTGTCGGTCGACTGGACGCGGACGTACCGCACGATCGGTGACACGGCGCGGACGGTCTCCCAGTACGCCTTCCTCCGGAACCTCGCACGCGGCGAGGCGTACCTGGCCGAGGCGCCCACGCTGTGGGACGTCACGTTCCGTACGGCGGTCGCCCAGGCCGAACTGGAGGACCGGGAGCGGCCCGCCGCCTACCACCGGCTGGCGTTCGCGAGCACGGGCGAGGCCACCGGCGCGCCCCTCCTCGTCGAGACGACGCGTCCGGAACTGCTGCCCGCCTGCGTCGCGGTCGTCGCGCATCCGGACGACGCGCGCTATCAGGAGCTGTTCGGGAAGACCGTGCGCACCCCGCTCTTCGAGGTCGAGGTGCCCGTCCTCGCGCACCGGCTCGCCGACCCGGAGAAGGGCACCGGCGCCGCCATGATCTGCACCTTCGGCGACACCACGGACGTGACGTGGTGGCGCGAGCTGGCGCTGCCGACCCGCCCGGTCATCGGCTGGGACGGCCGGTTCGCCGCGGAACCGCCGGCCGCGCTGGAGAGCGAGCGGGCCCGGGCGGCGTACGCGGAGCTGGCCGGGGCCACGGCCTTCACCGCCCGCGAGCGGGTCGTCGCCCTGCTGCGGGAGAGCGGTGCGCTGATCGGCGAGCCGCGCCCGGTCACCCACCCCGTGAAGTTCTACGAAAAGGGCGACAAGCCGCTGGAGATCGTCACCACCCGTCAGTGGTACCTCCGCAACGGCGGCCGCGACCCTGAGCTGCGCGAGGAACTGCTGCGGCGCGGCGCGGAGTTGAGCTGGCATCCCGACCGGATGCGGGTCCGGTACGAGAACTGGGTCGGCGGCCTGAACGGCGACTGGCTGATCAGCCGGCAGCGGTTCTTCGGCGTGCCGATCCCGGTCTGGTACCCGCTGGACGGCACGGGCGCGCCGGACTACGACAAGCCCCTCGTCCCCGACACCGCGGCGCTGCCCGTCGACCCGAGCGCCGAGGCACCGCCCGGGTACACGGAGGCGCAGCGCGGCGCCCCGGGCGGCTTCATCGGCGACCCGGACGTCATGGACACCTGGGCGACCTCCTCCCTCACCCCGCAGATCGCGGGCGGCTGGCCGGCCGACCCCGATCTCTTCGGGCGGGTCTTCCCGATGGACGTCCGGCCGCAGGCGCACGAGATCATCCGTACCTGGCTGTTCTCCACCGTCGTCCGCGCGCACGCCGAGCACGGCACGCTGCCCTGGCGGCACGCCACGATCTCCGGCTGGATCCTCGACCCGGGCCGCAAGAAGATGTCCAAGTCGAAGGGGAACACCGTCACACCGCTGGACCTGCTGGCGCAGCACGGATCGGACGCGGTGCGGTACTGGGCGGCGAGCGGGCGCCCCGGCACGGACACTGCTTTCGACACCGGCCAGATGAAGATCGGCCGTCGGCTGGCCAGCAAGATCCTCAACGCGAGCCGGTTCGTCCTGGGCTTCCCGCCGGTCGAGGAAGGCACCCCGGTCACCGAGCCGCTGGACCGGGCGCTGCTCGCCGCCCTGGCCACGACGGTCGAGGAAGCCACCGCCGCCTTCGAGGACTTCGATCAGGCCCGCGCGCTGGACCACACGGAACGGTTCTTCTGGCGCTTCTGCGACGACTACCTGGAGCTGGTCAAGGACCGGGCGTACGGGACGGGGGACGCCGGTGCCGCGGGGGCGGCCTCGGCGCGGGCGGCGCTGACCACCGCGCTGGACACCCTCCTGCGCCTCTTCGCACCCGTCCTGCCGTTCGTCACCGAAGAGGTCCGGTCGTGGTGGGCGCCCGGCTCGGTGCACCGCGCGCCCTGGCCGGCGGCGGACCCGCTGCGCGCGCTCGCGGGCGGCGCGGACCCCGCGCTTCTCGACACGGCGACGGAGGTCCTCACCGCGGTCCGCCGCGCGAAGTCCGCGGCCAAGGTGTCCATGCGGACGACGGTGGCGGGGGCGGCGATCACCGGGCCGGCCCCGGCGCTGGAGGCGTTCGCCCTGGTCGCCGCGGATGTCCGCGCGGCGGGACGGATCGCACGTACGGAAGAACGCCCCGGCCCGGCGCCGCTCACGGTCGACGTCACGCTCTGAGAGCGCAGAGCAGTGCGGGCTCTCAGGACGACAGTACGAGGGTCCAGGAGCCCGGGTGGCCGTGCAGGGCGGTCACCGAGAGGGGCAGGACGTCGAGGCGCCAGTAGGCGTGGGGCGGGACCTTGAGGGCGTAGATGAGGGCGGCGCGGATCACCCCGGGGTCGGCGACGGCGAGGGCGCTGCCGCCGTCGCCGACCGGGCGGGTGTCCAGCCAGTTGCCGACCCGGATGATGAACGCGAGCAGGGACTCGCCGCCGTGCGGGGCCGTGCGCGGGTCGGCCAGCCAGGCGTCCACGGCCTGCGGCTCGGCGGCCGCCACGTCGCGCAGCGTGCGCCCGCGCCAGCGGCCCATGTCGCAGTCGCGCAGCGCGGGCTGCACCAGTGGGGTGAGGCCGAGCAGCTCGCCGGTCTCGCGGCTGCGGGCCGAGGGCGAGCAGTAGCGGAGCTCGGCGGCGGCCAGCGGGCTCAGCGCGGGCGCCGCCCGCTCGACTTCGTGCCACCCCATCGCGTCCAGCGGCCGGTCGTCGTCGAAGCGCGCTTCGAGTAACGAGGAGCTGCGCCCGGCAGCGACCAGCGTGAGGCGAACAGTCATTCGGTGATGGTAAGAGCGCTCTCGCCGCCGGGAACCCGTGAAGTCACATATTTACGGGGCATGTTCGGCATTGACCGCCGGAGCGTGATGTTCCGCCCCGAGCGTCATCCACTTCTCCGTGTCCGCGACCCGCCGGAAGCCGACGCGTTCGTACACGCCGTGCGCGTCCTCCGTGGCGAGCATGATCCGGCGCAGTCCGCCGGGCGCCAGGTGGTCGCGGACGGCGGCGGCCAGCGCGCCGCCCAGCCCCTTGCCGCGTGCGGCGCGGTCGATGTAGACGTCGCAGAGCCAGGCGAAGGTGGCATGGTCGGTGACCACCCGGGCGTACCCGACCTGGCGGCCCGACGCCGTCTCGTACACCCCGAAGTTCACGGACCCGTCCATCGCCCGGTCCTGCTTCTCGCGGCTGCGGCCCAGCGCCCAGTACGCGTCCGTGGCCAGCCAGTGGTGGACCAGGTCGCGGTCCAGGCGCGCGGGGTCGGTGGAGATGTCGTAGCCGTCGGGGGCGGGCAGCGGCGGGCCGGGGCTGTCGATCATGGCCGGAGCCTGGCACACGGTCACCGGACCGTCGAGCGGATTTCCCACCCCGTGGGCCGGTACAGGACAGGGGCCCGGCGGTCTCCCGCCGGGCCCCTGCCTGGTAGCTCGCTGTCGGTCGCCGTCAGCCGTCCGCCATCTTCTCGTGCTGTACGACGGTGTCGGGGCCGGGCGACATGATCGTTTCGTGGCCGTCCTGGAAGCGGACGCGGTACGGCGGGGTCCCGTTTGTGCCGAGTACTTCGACGACCTCGGCGACCCGGTCGTGCTGGCCGACGATCCTGCCGTGCATCAACAGCCGGTCGCCTTTCTGGGCCTCCATCAGAGATGACCTCCGTCCGGATGGTCGGTATGCGCCCGGACACGCCGGCACGCAGTCGTCGCGGGCGCTGAGCCGTGCCGCTGGGGGAGCCGCGCGCCCTACGGCCAGTTTAGGCCCGGAGTCCGTTCCGGGCGCCGTCTGCGATCGGCCATCGGCGTACCGGAGCGGCGCCGGCCGGGTCACGTACGGTCAGCGCGGCGGCCGTACCCGTGACGGATAGTGGTCGGCCACCACCCGGGCCATCGCCCCCGTACGGTCCGTGGCCACCTCCTTCGCGGAGAAGTAGACGTTGCCGCGCACCTGCCGGTAGCCGGCGTCGAAGGTGAGGTGGCGGGAGAGCTCTTTCGGGTTCTGCCAGGGCGCCGGCTGGGCCGGGTCGCCGGCCTTGTAGAGCGCCTCGCCGATGTAGAGGTGCACACGGGTGCCGTCCACGGTCCGGGCCCACCAGGGCACGAGCTTGGCGTAGTCGGCGGCGGCGAAGCCGATGTTCCAGTACACCTGCGGGACGACGTAGTCGAGCCACTCCTCGCGGACCCATTTCCGGGTGTCGGCGTAGAGATCGTCATACGTCTGTACGCCCGCTCGGGTGTCGGAGCCCGTCGGATCGGTGGCCTGATTGCGCCAGACGGCGAACGGGCTGACGCCGAAGCGGGCCGTGCGCCGGGTGCCGCGGACCCGTTCGCCCAGCTCGCGCACCAGCTGGTCGATGTTGTCGCGGCGCCAGCTCGCCCGGTCCGGGAAGCCGTCCCCGTACTCCTCGTACGCCGCGTCGTCGTCGAAGACCTGGCCCGCGACCGGATAGGGGTAGAAGTAGTCGTCGAAGTGGACGCCGTCCACGGGGTAGCGGCGCACCGCGTCCATGATCGCGTCGAGGACGAAGGCGCGGACCTCCGGCAGGCCGGGGTTGTAGTAGAGCTTGCCGCCGTAGGGCAGCACCCATTCCGGGTGCACTCGGGCGGGGTGGGTGGGGACGAGCTTCGCGGGGTCGGTGTGGTTGGCGACGCGGTAGGGGTTGAACCACGCGTGCAGCTCCAGATCGCGCTCATGGGCCTCCCGGACGGCGAAGTCCAGCGGGTCCCAGCCGGGGTCGCGGCCCTGGACGCCGGTGAGGTACTGCGACCACGGCTCGTACGGGGAGGGCCACAGCGCGTCGGCGGTGGGGCGTACTTGGAAGATCACCGCGTTCAGCCGGGTGGCGGCCGCCTTGTCGAGGTAGGCCACCAGCTCGGCCTGCTGCTGGGCGGCGGTCAGGCCCGGCTTGGAGGGCCAGTCGCGGTTGACCACGGTCGCCAGCCACATCCCCCGGAACTCCGGCCTGCGGCCGGCCGCGCCACCCCTCCCCCGCCCCTGACCTGCGCTTTCGACAGGGTTCCCGGCCCCGCCCGGTGTGCTCGCCGCCGCGCCCGGCGTCCACAGCATCGAGGACGCCGCCCCCAGCGCCGCCACCGTGAAGCCTCTCCGTGTAGCACCACTCCAGGCGATTTCACCTATTCGCCGTCGTCGCATAGCGCCGCCCCTTCCGTCCGGTGCGTCCGGCTCTCCTCGCTCAGAATGCCCGCCCCGCCCGCCCCTGCGCACCAGCGCGCGGAGTAACGTCGGGGCCGAGGCGGGCGTCGCACCCTTACGGCCCCCGCCGGTCCCGAAGATCAGCGAAAGGCACGATGTGACCGACATCGAACGCGTCGGAGTGGTCGGCTGCGGCCAGATGGGCGCCGGCATCGCCGAGGTATGCGCGCGGGCCGGCCTGGAGGTCATGGTCGCCGAAACCACCGGCGAGGCCCTGGAAATCGGCCGCACCCGCCTGACCAATTCCCTCGACAAGGCGGCCGAGCGCGGCAAGATCACCGCTGCGGAGCGCGACGCGACGCTCGGCCGGCTCAGCTTCACCACCGACCTCGGCGAATTCTCCGACCGCGACCTCGTCATCGAGGCGGTCGTGGAGAACGAGCAGGTCAAGACCGAGATCTTCCAGGTGCTCGACCAGGTCGTGACGCGCCCCGACGCGATCCTGGCCTCCAACACCTCCTCCATCCCGCTGGTGAAGCTCGCCGTCGCGACCTCCCGCCCGGAGCAGGTCATCGGCATCCACTTCTTCAACCCGGCACCGGTGCAGAAGCTGGTCGAGATCATCCCGGCGCTCACCACCGGCGAGGAGACCATCAAGCGCGCCGAGGCGCTGGTCCACGACCACCTGGGCAAGCACGCCATCCGCGCCCAGGACCGCTCCGGCTTCGTCGTCAACGCGCTGCTGATCCCCTACCTGCTCTCCGCGATCCGGATGTTCGAGCAGGGCACCGCGAACCGCGAGGACATCGACAACGGCATGGAGCTGGGCTGCGCCCACCCGATGGGTCCGCTGAAGCTGGCCGACCTGATCGGTCTGGACACCGTCGCCTCGGTCGCCGACTCGATGTACGAGGAGTTCAAGGAGCCGCTGTACGCCGCTCCCCCGCTGCTGCAGCGGATGGTCGACGCGGGCCGGCTGGGCCGCAAGACGGGCTCGGGCTTCTACCCGTACTGAGTCCCTGATCCACGGGGGCGCCGGACGGCGTCAGAAGGCGTGGGCCGTCCGGCCGTCCGCCGCCGCTCGGGGGAAAGACGGCGGTCGGACTCCGCCGGCGGGCGCCCGTTCCGCCGGCTGTTGCCCCCGTGGCCCTGTTGAGTCAACTCCTCGGCCGCCATGGTCGGCACCGTGTGAAAGGCCCCGGTTCGGGTGCGCGATTCGCACCCCGTGTGAAGTCCGCGCACCCCTCGCCCCGGCATCGGCCGCACTGAATTCACACGGGGTGTGCGGCGTTGACACGCATATTCCTCCCGCACACTCTCCCGCCCTGCCCCACAAGGCTGTTCACTGTCTGTAGTACGCAAAACACCGAGTTTCCGAGAGGAATGAGGAGCGGACAGTGACCGCCCACCCTGAAACCGACCTAGTAGCCACCGATGTGGCGGAGCTCAGGCGCTGCTGTGACGTGCGCACCGCACGCGTCGACGGCCAGCTCGCCCTGCTCGCGCAGCGCACCGAGAGTTACGAGCGCGACGCGGAGGAGCTCGCCAGCAGGCTCACGCGCATCGAACACGGACGGTGGCCACTGCCGTCCGTCGCCGCGCTCACCGGGATCGCGGCCCTGGCGGTCGCCGTGTGGCAGGTCCTGACGAACTGACGGGTGCCCGGCGCCACGAGAACGACCGGCGCCGGGCGGCGCCCGCCCAGGACCCTGACGGGCGCGCCCGGCCGGGGCTCAGCCCAGGCGGAGGTGGTGCAGCATCAGCAGCGCCGCCGCCATGTTGGCGGCCGGCACCTCACCCCGCGCCACCATGTCCGGCACGAGCTTGAGCGGTACCCACTCCCTGCGGTCGGACTCGAAGTCGTCCTCGGGGTGGCCGACGTACTCGGCCCGGTCGGACCAGTAGATGTGGTGCACGGCGTCCGTGAGGCCGTTGGACGGCTCCACGGACATCAAGTGCTGGAGGGTGCCGGGCCGCCAGCCGGTCTCCTCCTCCATCTCGCGGGCGGCCGCGACGGCGACGTCCTCGCCGTCCTCGACCACCCCGGCGGCCAGCTCCCAGCCCCAGGTGTCGGTGATGAATCGGTGCCGCCACAGCAGCAGCACCTCGTTCGCCTCGTTGACCACCGTGGCCACCGCGACCGCCCGCATCCGGATCAGGTAGTGGTCCAGATGCCGCCCGTCCGGGAGCTCCACATCAGCGAGGTTGACCCGGAACCAGCGGTTCTCGTACACGGTCTGCTCCATGAGATTTTTCCATCGCACGTGCCTGCCACCTTCCGCCGAAGAGATGGCACGTGGACACGAGCCATCCGTCAGAGCGGAACGCGCAACGCCTCATCGATCAAGTCGGCCGCGGCGTCGGTGGCGCTGCTTCCGGTTCCGGCAAGGAGTTCGCGTACCGCCCGCAGGCGGTCCCGTAACCGCTGCGACTCCATGCCCCGTGCCTGTTCCGCCATCTGCGTCGCGCTGGCCACGGCCTTTTCGGCCTCTCCCTGTCTCAGCTCGATGTGCGCGAGCATGGCGAGCCGGTGCACCCGGCCGCGGTCGTGCGCGGGGGTGTCGACGGCGGCGGTGGCCTGTTCCTGTGCGGCCCGCAGGTCGCCCAGGCTGAGCAGCGCCTCCGCCACCTGTACGTTGACCAGGCCCGGTTGGACGTAGCCGGTCTCGTCCGGCTCCAGGCCCGGCCGGATCCGCTCCGCCGCGGCCTCGGCCCGGCGGATGCAGGACAGCGCGCCGGCGCCGTCGCCCAGCCGCGCGTACGCCTTCGCCTGCATCGCGTACAGGTCGGCGGCGAGCGCCGCGGTGATGTGCGGGCCCGCGGCGCGCAGCGCCGCCTCGGCGAAGGCGACCGCCTGGCGGTACTCGCGGGTGAACAGCGACTGGTTCACCAGCAGCGCGATGATGTACGCGCCGAGCCCCCGGTCGCCGCTCGCCTTGGCCAGCCGCAGCGCCTGGTGGAAGTAGCGCTGCGCGAGCCCGAAGGCGTCCGAGTCGTACGCGCAGATGCCCGCGACGGCCACCAACCCGCCCGTGGCGCGGTGGAGTTGGCGCCCCGTGGCGTCGGTGTAGCTGCCGCGCAGCAGCGGCGCCGCCTCGGTGTTGAGGAAGCCGACGATGCGCGCTCTGGTCGCGACGCCGCCGGCCTTGCGGTACATCTGCTCGTAGTGCGTGCGCGCCGAGCGCAGCATCTCGATGTCGGCCATGGACACCCGGGTCAGGCCGCTGCGCGAGACGTCGGAGTCCTCCGGTGGGTTCTCCCACTCCCATACGGGCATGACCGCCGAAGTCCCGGTCAGCGCGGGCGCGCTGAGGACGTGCGGGCGCTGCTGCTCGTCGGAGCGCCACAGCGCGGTGGCCCGCTCGACGAAGCCGGAGAGCGGGGTGTCGGCGGCGCGGCGGGTCCCGGGCCTGCTCAGCCCGATGTCGTCCAGGCCGACCGGGCGGTGCAGCCGGTCGCTGAGGATCTCGCAGATCAGGTCGGGGACCTGGCCGCGCGGCCGCTGGCCCTTCAGCCAGCGGGCCACGGCGGTGTGTTCGTACCGCAGGGACAGGCCGCGCCGGCGGCCGAGCTGGTTGATGTGCACGGCCAGCCCGGCGTGCGAGATGCCCGCCTCGTCCAGGATCGCATCGAGCAGGGTGTTGGGCTCCATGGCCCCCTCCTGATCCGCGCCCTGGCTCGTCGCGGGCGCGCTTCGCCTCATCACCAGCGTAAACAGCGGGAGTTCACACGGGGTGTGAAAGTTGTGGGCCGGTGAGGGCCAGCAGGGCCACGTCGTCGCTGAGGCGGCCGCCCGCGTGCCGGACGATCCGGTCGCGCACGGCGGCGACGAGGGCGCCGGGGGCGAGCGGGTGCGGGGCGGCCTCGGACAGGCACGCGAGCAGTTCGGTGCGGAGCGGGAAGAACGCCCCGTGCGCGTCACGGGCGTCCTCGGCGCCGTCCGTGTAGAGCAGCAGCCCCTCGCGGTCGGCCAGCCGCCCGGAGAGCGGGTGAAGCCGGTCCGGGAGGGGGAACAGGCCGAGCGGGGGCAGCGGTTCGTCCTCGGCGAGCGGCTCGGCCGTACCGCTGCTGAAGCGGTACGGCCAGGGGTGCCCGCAGTTCAGTGCGGTGTACTCGCCGCCGGGGGCGACCTGGAGCAGCAGTACGGTGACGAACTCCTCGGCGGTCTCCGCCGCTTCCGCCGCCGGGCGGCCGCCCGGCTCGGCCAGGTGGCGGGCCAGCGCGCGGTCCAGGCGGCGTAACACCCCGGACAGTTCCGGCTCGTCGTGCGCGGCCTCGCGGAAGCAGCCGAGCATGGCGGAGACCGTGCCGACGGCCGCCAGGCCGTGGCCGCGTACGTCGCCGATGACGACCCGCAGGCCGTACTGCGTCGGCACCGCGTCGTACAGGTCGCCGCCGATGAGCGTGCCCTCGCCCGCCGACAGGTGCCCGGCGGCGACCCGAAGCGGGCCGATCCGCTCCGGGAGCGGGCGCAGCACGAGCCGCTGCGCCGCCTCCGCGACGTCCCGGGTGCGCGCGAGCTCGCGGAGCAGCCGCGCCCGCCGCCCCGCGGTCAGGTAACTGGCCGCGACCACGACGAGGATGGCGGCGCAGGTGCCCAGCCGGGTCGCGGTCGCGGTGTCCTGGCCGGCCGCGCCGAGCGGTACGAGGGCGATCAGCGCGCACAGGCCGCCGAGTACGACGCACTCCCGGCGGCCGGTCCCTGCGCAGGCGATGGCCGGTGCCGCGGCGAGCAGTTGGAGGGGCTGGGCGTGGCCGGTACCGGTCAGCTCCCAGGTGAGGATCACGGCGACCCAGATCCCGGGGAGGACGAGGACGAAGAGCCGGCGGACGAAGCCGCGTAACGTTTCGTCCTCCACCGGCGGCAGCGGGCGCCACGCCCGGACGCAGTGGCGGGCCGTGCCGCGCCACCGCGCCCAGCTGCGGTTCATCCGGATGGTTCCCCTCCGCCGTGCCGTCGCGTGGTCGCGTGCCGGCGCATAAATGCCGCGCGGCGTGATCGATTGTGGCGACGCGGGGCGCCGGGGCCGCCGTCCACCGCCGCCCTCTCACCCGATCGAGTGACACGCGGAGTTGACGCTTCCCCGGTCCTGAAAACGCCGGTGGCGGGCCCCCGACCTGAGTCGGGGGCCCGCCACCGGGACCATCGCGGTGCTCCGCGCGGAAGGACGACGTCCTTACGCGCGCAGGCTCGCGCCCGTCCGCTCGACGGCCGCCGCCACCGCCGCGTCACGGGCCGCGCTGGCCTCGTCGGCGGTCAGCGTGCGGTCGGCCGCGCGGAAGCGCAGCGCGTACGCCAGGGACTTCTTGCCCTCGCCGACCTGCTCGCCGGTGAAGACGTCGAAGAGGCGCAGGTCCTCCAGGAGCTCGCCGGCGCCGGAGCGCAGGGCCGCCTCGACGTCGGCCGCCGGGACGGCGGAGTCGACGATCAGGGCGACGTCCTGGGTCGCGACCGGGAAGGTCGAGATGCGCGGGGCGGGCACCACGCCCGCACCGGCCCGCTCCAGGCGGTCCAGGTCGATCTCCATGGCGGAGGTCCGCTCCGGCAGGCCCAGCGCCTTGATGACGCGCGGGTGCAGCTCACCGGCGTTGCCGACGAGCACCTCCGCGCCGTCCACGACCGCGAGCAGCGCGGCGCAGCGGCCCGGGTGCCAGGGCGCCTGCTGGTCCTGGCGGACGATCAGCTCCACGCCCGCCTCACGGGCCACCAGGCGGCCCGCCTCGACGGCGTCGGCCCAGGTCGCCGGGCGGCCCTTGCCCCACCAGCCGGCCTGCTCGCGGGCGCCCGCGAGGACCACGGCAGCGCGACGCGGCTGCTCGGGCAGCGCGGCGTTCAGCGCGGCGATCTCCGCGTCGGTCGGGCGGCGGTCGACGGGCAGCCGGGCGGCCGGCTTCTCGTCACCGGTCGGCCGGAAGACCAGGCCGGTCTCGAAGAGCGCCAGGTCGTGCGCGCCGCGGCCGTCGTTGCGCCGCAGCGCGGACAGCAGGCCCGGCAGCAGCGTCGTACGGAGCGAGGGCTCCTCGTCCGAGAGCGGGTTGACCAGCTTCACCGTACGGCGGCGCGGGTCGTCCGCCTCGATGCCGAGCTGGTCGAGCACCGCCTCGCCGATGAATGGGTAGTTCAGCGCCTCGACGTACCCGGCGCCGGCCAGCGCGCGGCCGGCCCGGCGGTGCAGCCGCTGCCGCTCGGTCAGGCCGGTGCCCGCGGGCGGCGTCGGCAGCGTGGAGGGCAGGTTCTCGTAGCCCTCCAGCCGGATGACCTCTTCGGCGAGGTCGTTCGGGTCGGTCAGGTCGGGGCGCCAGGACGGCACCGTGACCATGAGCTCGTCCTGGCCGTACACGTCGCAGCCGACCTGCTGCAGGCGGCGGACGACGGTCTCGCGGCCGTACGCCACGCCCGCGACCTTGTCCGGGTGGTCCGCCGGGATGGTGATCGTGTGCGGCCCGCTGGGCGCCACGATCTCCGTCACGCCGGCCTCGGCGGTGCCGCCCGCGAGCAGCACGAGCAGGTCGACGGTCCGCTGCGCGGCGGCGGACGCGGCCTCGGGGTCGACGCCGCGCTCGAAGCGCTTGGACGCCTCGGAGGACAGCTTGTGGCGGCGGGCCGTGCGCGCGATGGTCAGCGCGTTGAAGTGCGCGGCCTCGATGACGACCTCGGTCGTGCCCTGGCCCTCTACGTGGTCGGCGATCTCGGTGTTGGCACCGCCCATGACGCCCGCCAGGCCGATCGGCCCGCGGTTGTCCGTGATGACCAGGTCCTCGGCGTCCAGGACGCGCTTCGTGCCGTCCAGCGTCGTGATCTTCTCGCCGGGCTCGGCGCGGCGGACCCCGATCGGGCCCTCGACGAGGGACCGGTCGTAGGCGTGCAGCGGCTGGCCCAGTTCGAGCATCACGTAGTTGGTGACGTCGACGGCGAGCGAGATCGGCCGCATGCCGGCCTTCTGCAGGCGGCGCTGCAGCCAGATCGGCGAGCGGGCCTCGGGCTGGAGGCCGACGACCGTACGCGCGGTGAAGCGGTCGCAGCCGATCGGGTCGGTGACCTTGACCGGGTAGCCGTAGCTGTTCGGCGGCGGCACGTCCAGCAGCGCCGGGTCGCGCAGCGGCAGGCCGTACGCGGTCGCGGTCTCGCGGGCGACGCCGCGCATGGACAGGCAGTAGCCCCGGTCCGGGGTGACCGCGATGTCCAGTACCTCGTCGACCAGCTCCAGGAGCTGGATCGCGTCGGTGCCGACCTCGATCTCGGGCGGCAGCACGATGATGCCGTGCGAGCCGTCGTCACCCATGCCCAGCTCGTCGCCGGAGCAGATCATGCCGTGCGACTTCTTGCCGTACGTCTTGCGCGCGGAGATCTTGAAGCCGCCGGGCAGCGTGGCGCCCGGGAGGACCACGACGACCTTGTCGCCGACGGCGAAGTTACGGGCACCGCAGACGATCTCCTGCGGCTCGCCCGTGCCGTTGGCCTGGCCGACGTCGACCGTGCAGAAGCGGATCGGCTTCTTGAAGCCCTCCAGCTCCTCGATCGTCAGCACCTGGCCGACGACCAGCGGACCCTCGATGCCGGCGCCCAGCTGCTCGACGGTCTCCACCTCCAGACCGGAGGCAATCAGCTTGGTCTGCACGTCACGGCCGGTTACCTCGGCCGGCAGGTCGACGTACTCCCGCAGCCAAGAAAGCGGGACCCGCATCAGATCTCCATCCCGAAAGGCCGGGTGAAGCGCACGTCACCCTCGACCATGTCTCGCATGTCCTCGACGTTGTGGCGGAACATCAGCATCCGCTCGATGCCGAACCCGAAGGCGAATCCGCTGTACTTCTCCGGGTCGACGCCGCAGGCGGTCAGCACCCGCGGGTTGACCATGCCGCAGCCGCCCAGCTCGATCCAGCCCTCGCTGGAGCACGTACGGCAGGGGTTCTCCGGGTCGCCCACGGACGCGCCACGGCAGACGTAGCAGACCATGTCCATCTCGGCGGACGGCTCGGTGAACGGGAAGTAGTTCGGGCGCAGCCGGGTCTCCATGCCCTCGCCGAACAGCGCCTGCACCATGTGGTCCAGGGTGCCCTTGAGGTCCGCCATGGTCAGGCCCTCGTCGATGGCGAGCAGCTCGACCTGGTTGAAGACCGGGGTGTGGGTCGCGTCCAGCTCGTCGGTGCGGTAGACGCGGCCCGGGCAGATCACGTACAGCGGCGGCTCGCGGTCCAGCATCGAGCGGATCTGCACCGGCGAGGTGTGCGTGCGCAGCACCACACCGGTCTGCTTCTCGTCACCGTCGGCGGCCGACTCGACGAAGAAGGTGTCCTGCATCGTGCGGGCCGGGTGGTCCGGGGCGATGTTCAGCGCGTCGAAGTTCAGCCACTCCGACTCGACCTCGGGGCCCTCGGCGACGGAGTAGCCCATCGCCACGAAGACGTCCTCGATGCGCTCGGAGAGCGTGGTGAGGGGGTGCCGGGCGCCGGCCTGTACGCGGTCGTACGGCAGCGTGACGTCCACCGCCTCCTCGACCAGCACGCGGGCGTCCCGCTCGGCCTCCAGCTCCTCCTGGCGGACCTTGAGGGCCTGGTTCACGCGGCCGCGGGCCTGGCCGACGCGCTTGCCGGCGTCCGCCTTGGCGTGCGGGGGCAGGGCGCCGATCTCCCGGTTGGCGAGCGCGAGCGGCGAGGTGCCGCCGGTGTGGGCGGTCTTCGCGTGAGCGAGCTCGTCGAGGTCGGTCGCGGCGGCGAACGCGGCGAGCGCCTCGTCCGTCATGCGCTCGATCTCTTCCGGTTTCAGGGCCTCGACCTCAACAGGGTCGTACGACTTATTGGGTGCGGACATCTCTTCCCGTGCTTCCGGTGGTCTTGGCGCGCGGCTTGCCCCCGACGCTTGAATGCCAAAGGTGCCAAAGGTCAAGTCTAAGGGGCATCGCTGCCACGCCTCACCGACGCCCCTGGCAGGACGGCGCCCGTCGGTCCCGCTCAGGCCATGAAGGCCGGGGTGCCGACGGGCAGGGTAAATCGGAACTGCGCGCCGCCGGCCGGGGCCCGGCCGACCGTGATCGTGCCGCCGTGGGCCTCGACGATGCCCTTGACGATGTACAGGCCCAGGCCGGTGCCGCCGCGCTTGCTGCCCCGCCAGAAGCGGGTGAAGACGCGGCTCATCGACTCCTCGGGGATGCCGGGGCCCTCGTCGCTCACGGTGACGGTCGTTCCCTCCGTGCCGGTCGTCATGGGTGTCGGTGCCACCTCGATGGTGACCGTTCCCTCGCCGTGCCGCACCGCATTTTCCAGCAGGTTGCCCAGTACCTGATCGACCTTGTCCGGATCGGCCCACATGTCGGGGAGCGGTTCCAGCATGCGGATCAGGAAGCGGTCCGGGCGCTGGCCCGCCGTGATCTGCGCCTGGACGTGCCGCCGTACCGCCGAGGCCATGTCGACCCGCTGCCGGCGCACCTCCAGCCGCCCCGAGTCGATCCGCGAGATGTCCAGCAGCTCGGCGATCAGCCGCGTCACCCGGTTCGCGTCCGCGTCGACGGTCTCCAGCATCAGCCGCTTCTGATCGTCGGTGAAGCGCTCCCACTTCTGCAGCAGGGTCGCGGTGAAGCCCTTCACGGAGGTCAGCGGCGAGCGCAGCTCGTGCGCGACGGTGGCGATCAGCTCGGCATGGCTCAGCTCCGTACGCCGCCGCGCCTCGGTGCCGCGCAGCGTGACGACCAGGCGCCGCACCGAGCCGAGCGGCCGGTCGCGTACGTACCGTGCCGAGACCAGCAGCTCCCGGCCGCCGAGCACCAGATTGCGCTCCGGCTGGCCGGTGCGGATGGCCAGCCCGCCGTACGGGTCGGTCAGCTGCCACCAGCGGCGGCCCTCGATGTCCTGCAGCGGCAGCGCGCTCTCCAGAGGCAGCCCGAGTACGTCACCGGGGTCGACGGCCGTCAGCCGCGCGGCGGCGGCGTTGAAGCACACCACCCGGCCGCTCTCGTCGGCCACCACCAGGCCGTCGGGCAGCTCGTCCGGATCCAGCCCGGCGGCCGGCCCTGCCGGGTCGTACGGGAGCGGAGGGTTCTCGCCGGGGTCGCCGGAGAGGCAGATGTCCACCACGGACGCGCGAGTGCCGGAAGTCCGCACATTCATCCCGCTGCCCCCTTCCGATGTGGGCACGCCACCCTACTAGCCCGCGACGGCGGAGCGGCACCCTCCGGGCGTGCGCTGGGCGCGCGCGGAGGCGTACAGGCACACCGCGGCCGCGGTCGCGAGGTTCAAGCTCTCGGCCTTGCCGTGGATGGGGACGCGCACGACCGCGTCGGCCAGCGCCCGGGTCTCCTCCGGGAGCCCCCATGCCTCATTGCCGAAGATCCAGGCCGACGGGCCGCCCATCGTGCCCGCGTCCAGCTCGGCGTCCAGATCGTCCTCCCCCGCGCCGTCCGCCGCCAGGATGCGTACGCCCGCGCCCTTGAGCCCGTCGACGACCCGCTCGACCGGGACGCCGACGGCGACCGGCAGATGGAAGATCGAGCCGACGGAGGCCCGTACCGACTTGGGGTTGTACAGGTCCACGGAGGCATCGGTCAGCACCACGGCGTCGGCGCCCGCGGCGTCCGCGCAGCGCAGTACCGTGCCGGCGTTCCCGGGGTCGCGGACGTTCGCCAGTACGGCGACCAGCTTGGGCCGGGCGGCGAGGATCTCCTCGAAGGGCGAGTCCAGGAAGCGGCAGACGCCGACCAGGCCCTGCGGGGTCACGGTCTGCGAGAGGTCGGCGATGGTGTCGTCGTCGGCGAGCAGGACGCGCACCCCGGCGTCCTGCGCCGCGGCCACGATCGCCTCGTGCCGCTCGGCCGCCTCGGGCGTGGCGAAGACCTCGATCAGCGTCGGCTCGCCGCCGCTGCTGTGCCGGACGGCCTCTCTGACCGCCTGCGGTCCCTCGGCGATGAACCGGCGCTCCTTGCCGCGGAAATTGCGGCGGGCCAGCCGCCGGGCGGCGGCGACGCGTGCGGAACGCGGGGAGATCAGCTCGGGGGTGCCCATGGGCGGCGGCTCACTTCGTCGTAAGGGGTGGTGGTGCAAAACGGCGGCGGACCCGCAGGCCGGGGGCCTGCGGGTCCGCTCGACGACTTCCTCAGGCTGAGGTTCAGGCAGCCTTGGGAGCGTTCACGTCGCTCGGCAGCGCCTTCTGCGCCACCTCGACCAGCGCGGCGAACGCGTTCTGGTCGTTGACCGCGAGGTCGGCCAGGATCTTGCGGTCCACCTCGATGTTGGCGGCCTTCAGACCCTGGATGAAGCGGTTGTAGGTCATGCCGTTGGCGCGGGCAGCGGCGTTGATGCGCTGGATCCACAGCTGACGGAAGTCGCCCTTGCGCTTCTTGCGGTCGTTGTAGTTGTAGACGAAGGAGTGGGTGACCTGCTCCTTGGCCTTGCGGTAGAGGCGCGACCGCTGGCCGCGGTAGCCGCTGGCCTGCTCGAGGATCGCCCGGCGCTTCTTGTGAGCGTTGACTGCCCGCTTGACGCGTGCCACTTGTTAACTCCTTGTAGCGGGGCCGTGGTGGTCGGCACACGGCCCGATTCGATTCAGGTCCCGGTCGAGGTCGCGCGCCGCCTTTCCAGGGGCGCGGCGACTCACTTGCCGAGAAGCTTCTTGATCTTCTTGGCGTCGCCCGGGGCCATCTCGGCGTTGCCGGTGAGGCGACGCGTCAGCTTGGACGACTTGTGCTCGAGCAGGTGGCGCTTGCCGGCGCGCTCGCGCAGCACCTTGCCGGAGCCGGTGACCTTGAAGCGCTTGCTGGAGCCGCTGTGCGTCTTGTTCTTCGGCATGCGCCGTTCTCTCCTCGTCGGTGGCGCTCCCGCCGGCCGGTGGGCCGGCATACGGGAGCGTCAGTTGTTTCGGTTGGTGTCCGGGGCGGTGACCCCGGCGCTCTCCGGGGCGTACGCCCCTGGATCACGCCTCGGCGGGCTCCTCGGCGGCCTGCTCCTGCTCGGCAGGGGCAACACCCTGGCGCTCCGCCTTGCGGGCGGCCTGCGCCTCGCGGGCCTCGGCCATCGCCTCGGTCTTCTTCTTGTGCGGACCGAGGACCATGATCATGTTCCGGCCGTCCTGCTTCGGGTTCGACTCGACGAAACCGAGGTCCTGGACATCCTCCGCGAGCCGCTGCAGCAGCCGGAAACCGAGCTCCGGACGGGACTGCTCGCGACCACGGAACATGATCGTGATCTTGACCTTGTCACCCTGCTTGAGGAACCGGACGACGTGACCCTTCTTGGTGTCATAGTCGTGCGGGTCGATCTTCGGCCGGAGCTTCATCTCCTTGATGACCGTGTGCGCCTGGTTCTTGCGCGCTTCACGGGCCTTCATGGCCGACTCGTACTTGAACTTTCCGTAGTCCATGAGCTTGCAGACCGGCGGACGGGCGTTCGCCGCCACCTCGACCAGGTCGAGGTCGTACTCCTGCGCAAGCTCCAGGGCCTTGGCAAGCGGCACAATGCCGACCTGCTCGCCACTGGGACCGACGAGTCGCACCTCGGGGACGCGAATCCGGTCGTTGATGCGGGGCTCGGCGCTGATGGATCCTCCTCGGTTTAGCACCACACGACCGCCTGGCGGACAGCCGCGTAACGTCTTTTCGGTGTGACCATCTCGCCGGAACACGCAAAAACGCCCCGGACGGGACACACGCGGGGCTCCTCAAAAAGATCGGGGAGCACCGCCGCGA
The DNA here is from genome assembly GCF_040655775.1 of Streptomyces sp. NPDC050315. NCBI lineage: Bacteria > Bacillati > Actinomycetota > Actinomycetes > Kitasatosporales > Streptomycetaceae > Streptomyces > Streptomyces sp. NPDC050315. The sequence continues at coordinate 258,570 of NZ_JBFAKN010000005.1, read as the reverse complement.
TGTCACCGCGGGGCGCAGCCTGACCGTGACCCGCCTGCCCTGGGGGCTGGAATCGGGTGGGAGATCGGAGCCTCCACTTGTGGGCCGGACACATAGGTGACCGGCCGGTCGAAGTCAATGGTACATGACCCGGGCGGGACCTGTACCGGCCTCCGCTCGTACGGCCTCCGGCGGGCGCGCGGGGCGCCGCCCCACGCGCGGGCGCGGGCGCGCCGGGGCCTACTCTGAGGGCAGCGCACCGGCCGCACGGAGCGGGCGCACCGATCGTACGGACAGATAGAGAGCCATGAGCGACGCCACCCCTCCCTCCTCCGACTCCGCAGCCGCCCCGGACGCGCAGCCCGCGGACTTCGACGCGATGACCCGCGACATCGCGGACGTGCCGGCCGTCGAGGTGATCACGACGGTCGCGGTGCACCTGATGAGCTCGGCCGCGGTCAACCTCGGCCTCGCCGAGGAGGGCGAGCAGCACAAGGACCTGGACGAGGCACGCAAGCTGATCCACGCGCTGGCCGGGCTGGTGACCGCGAGCGCCACGGAGATCGGCTCGTACCACGCCGCGCCGCTCCGGGACGGGCTGAAGTCGCTGCAGCTGGCCTTCCGCGAGGCCTCGGTGGTGCCGGACGAGCCGGGCCAGGGGCCGGGCGAGAAGTACACCGGGCCGGTGTTCGGCTGAGCGGCCCGCCGGAGACGGTATGACGGTGGCCCCCTGATCCACGGAGTGCGTGGATCAGGGGGCCACCGTCGTGTGGGCGGTCAGATCGCCGAGCGTTCGTCCGCGGGCGGTTCGTCCGCCGGATGCAGCGGGCTGTACGGGGTGTGGGTGAGCCGGTGGGCCAGGGCCGCCAGCACGCCGCCGATCAGCGGCGCCACGATGAACAGCCAGAGCTGGGAGAGCGCGCCGCCGCCCGCGAAGAGCGCCGGGCCGAAGCTCCGGGCGGGGTTCACGGACGTACCGGTGAGCGGGATGCCGATGAGGTGGATGGTGGCCAGCGCGATGCCGATGGCCAGGCCGTCGAAGCCGACCAGGGCCACCTTGTGGGTCACCGCGAGGACGACGAAGACCAGCAGGAACGTGAGCACGATCTCGGCGACGAACGCGCCGCCGAGGTTGATGTGCACCGCCGAGCGGTCGGCGAAGCCGTTGCTGCCGAAGGCGCCGTCGGTCTTCAGGCCCGGCACCTGCTTGGCCACCAGGAAGAGCAGCGCGGCGCCGACGATGCCGCCCAGCAGCTGGGCGATCCAGTACTCGACTGCCGTACGGACGGTGATGCGGTGGGCCACCAGCATCCCGAGCGTCACCGCGGGATTGACGTGGCAGCCGGAGATGGGGCCGAGCGCGTAGGCCAGGGCCAGCAGTGTGAAGCCGAAGGACAGGGCGATGCCGAAGGTGCCGATGTACTCCCCGGCCAGCACGGCAGAGCCGACCGCGAAGAACACCAGGAGCAGCGTGCCGAGGAACTCGGCCACGACCGAGCGGGTCTCCGGGGTGTCCATGGTGTCCATGCAGGGCCTTCCTCGAATGGATCTTGCACCTGCTGCGATTGTGCGTCCGTTCCGAGGTCACCGCCTCTCGAGGCGCCGCCCGAAGCGCCTGGTGGCGGCCGGTCAGCGGCTGAAGAGCGGGGCGCCCTGCGGGGTCGCGTCCGGCGCCAGGAGGGCCAGGTCGAGGCCCTTCACCAGGCGCTCGCGCAGCACGTCGTCCGAGGCCAGCGCGTTGGCCAGGCGCTGCGCGACCTCGCCGGCGGGGGCGTCGGGGGCGAGGCCGAGGGCGAGCGTGGCATCGGTGTCGGCGGACGCCGCCAGATGGGCGACCCGGACCCCCGGCTCGTTCGCGAGGACCGTCCGCAGCGCGTCGGTGACGGCGGGGTCGGCGAGCGGATCGCCGGTGGTCCGGCCCTCGGCGAGGGCGCGCAGGGCCGCGCCGGTCAGCGGGTACGTCACGGGGCCCGCGACGTCCACGACGATCGTGTCGGCCTTCTCGTGGGAGGCGGCGAGCAGTGCCTGCTGGAGCGGTACGGCGACGGGGCGGGCGTCCGGGCGCCAGCGGTGCAGGGTCTCGATCGACGTGAAGGCGGGGAGCGCGCGGCGGCCGTCCGGGGCCTGCAGGGTCGGCACGGCCATGTCGCTGGTCTTCTCGCGCTGGAGCCCGTCCGGTCCGGTCTCCACCTCTCCCAGCAGGGCCACCACCGGTACGAGCAGCCGGGCGCCCTTGAGCGCGGCGAGCAGCCGGGGCTCGGCGGCGGGGTCCGTACGGTCACCGGACCAGGCGGCGAGGGCCGCCGTCAGCTCGGGATCGGCGGTGCCGTCGTCGTCGGAGAAGCCGGGGTCGGGGATGTTCTTCAGCGTCACGCGCTTGAGCCTATCGGCCGCGCCGTCGGCGGCCGGACGGGGTCAGACGCGGCGGCGCCAGAGCAGTACTGACGTGGCCACCAGGGCGGCGCCCGCGGCCGTCGCGGTCCAGGGGAGCCAGGAGCCGGTGCTGCTCGACGAGTGGCCGTCGGGGCCCGCGCCGAAGTAGCGCTTCGTGTACGTGGTGCGGGCGCTCTTCAGGAGCTCGGTGGGGGCGCCCTTCTTGATGGCCGCCGCGGGGTCCACCAGGCCCGCGCCCACGTCGTCGTTGCGGCCGTGTGCGGGGGTGTCCTGGGCGGTCTCGGTGAGGAGTTCCTTGACCTGGGCGGGGCTCAGGCCGGGGTGGGCCGCGCGGATCAGGGCCACCGCGCCGGAGACGTAGGCCGAGGCCGCGCTCGTGCCCCAGCCCTCGTAGTACTTGCGGTCCGGGTTGGCGATGACGACGTCGACGCCGGGGCCGCTGACCGTGGCGTACCAGCGGCGGGTGGAGAAGCGGGCGCGGGTGCCGTAGCGGTCCACCGCGGTCACCGCGATCACGCCGGGGTAGGCCGCCGGGTAGGAGACGTGGTCGCCGTGCTGGCCGCCGTTGCCCGCCGAGGCGACGACCGGGACGCCCTTGCGCAGCGCGTACTGGACGGCGGCGTCCTCGCGCGGCTCCGGGTGCGCCGAGTCGCTGTCGTCGCCGAGGGAGAGGTTGATGACGTCGGCACCGTGGTCGACGGCCCAGCGGATGCCGTCGGCGAGGGCGTTGGCGCGCTCGGTGCGGGCCTTCTTCCGCTCCGGGTCCGCGTCTTCGAGGATCACGCGGACCGGCAGGATCTTCGCCTCGGGCGCGATGCCGAGCACGCCGTCGGATTGGCCGTGGCCGTGCCCGGCGATGATCCCGGACATCGCCGTGCCGTGGTCCGCCCAGGTCTTGTCGCCGCGCTCGGCGCCGAAGCCGATCAGGTCCTTGCCGGGGAGCACCTGGCCTTTGAGGTCGGGGTGGGTGGCGTCCACGCCGGTGTCGAGGACGGCGACCGTGATGCCGTCCCCCTTGGTCGTCCCCCAGGCATCTTCGACGTGCAGGGCGTCCAGCGCCCATTCCTGTGTGCGGATGCCGTCGGCCCGGGCGGGGGCGACGGTCAGGGCGGCCACGGCGGTGGCGGTGAGCGCGACGGCGAGCGCGCGGGGCGTGCGCCGGACGGCGCGGGTCCGGAGCGTCATCCGTCCGCCTCCGTGGCCTTGGCCAGCTGCGCGCGGAAGGTGCGCTCGATGCCGTCCGCGACCCCGGCGGCGTCGTGGCCGAGTCCTGCCTGGGCGGGCGCGGAGGTGGCGCCGGTACGGGTGGCCTCGTCGGCCGGGCGCGGGTCGGGTACGGCGCGGCCGTCGGCGAAGCCGGAGACCGCGTACACGACGAAGGGCGCGTCGGGCAGCACCTGGACGCGCCAGCTGGCGCGCTGGTCGGGCCCGAAGTCCGCGGCGGGGGTGCCCGGGGCGGTGTACGGGCGGGGCATCAGGTCGCGGCGGGCGGCCAGCCGCTCGGTGCTGAACCGCTTGTTCAGGGCGCGCATCCCGGCGAGGTCGGTCCTGGTGGTGACCACTCCGACGGTGATCACGCTGCTGTGGGTGGCGTCCACGTAGTCCGCGCGCAGCAGGCGCTTGCAGCCGGCCGGGGCCAGCGCCTTGGCCAGCAGCGGGTCGAACGCCTTGGTGCAGCCGCTGTCGGGCGCGACCGCGATGCGGTGCCAGGTGCGGTCCGCGCCCCCGGGACCGGCGGCCGTGCCCTGCAGCGTCTGCGGGAAGAGCGCGCGCACGGGGACGCTGTGCCACAGGTCGCGGGCGTCGGTGAACGCGGCGGCCGCGGCCTGGTCCCCGCCCGGTCCCCCGGCGAGCCAGCTGCCGGCCGCGGCCCCGCCGATGAGGCCGAGTCCGAGGACGAGGCAGGCGGTGGCGGCGGCCGTGCGCAGCGCGTGGCGGCGCGACGGGGCGACCACGGTCGGCGCGGTGGCAGTCGGGACGGGGGCAGTCGGCGGCGTGACGGGCGGGGCGGCGGGATTGCCGAGCGGTCCCTTCTCCGGCGGCAGCGGCGCGCGCGACGCGGCGCGCTGCCTCTGGGGGGACGTTTCCGCTGGAGGCGGTCCGACCGGCGGTCCGGCCGGCTGCGCGGCCGGTGCGGCCTTCGCGGCCGGTGCCTTGGCGCCCTTCGCGCCGTGCCAGTTGGCCGCTCCCTGGGCGAGGTGGAAGGACGCGGTGTCCCGGTAGCCGGGCGGCGCCGGACGGCTGGGCTTCGGCGGGACCGGGGGCGGGGGCGGCACGGCGGTGGTGTCCGGTGCGGATTCCTCGCGGGCGGCGTCCGGGGCGGCTGCCGGCCGGTACGGCGGTGGCGGAGGTATCGAGGGCACGCGGCGCCGGCCGACGTAGTTCGCTTCGGTGCTCACCCGCGCTCCCCCTCGCGCAGTTCTGCCCCGTGCCCGGGCGGCGTGCGGGGCGGGACGTCATATGGATCAGACCAGGTGCCGCGGGTCTGCGGGCCGCGGCCTGCGCCACTTTACGGGCTGTCGCGCCCCCTGCCGCAACTCGTGTCCGGTACCGGTCCCCTGGGTGTGTCCGGTCTGTCGCGATCTCTCCCCTACCCTGCGGTAATGCGGTCTGGCAGGCTGCCGTCATGCACCGGTTCTCCTCAGATTCCCATGATCTCGGGGCCCGTTACGACCGGGCCACCGCTCATCTCGACGCACCGCTCGCCGTCGTCGACCTCGCGGCGTTCGATGCCAACGCCACGGATCTGGTGCGGCGCGCGCACGGCAAGCCGGTGCGGGTGGCGAGCAAGTCCGTACGCTGCCGCGCCCTGCTGGAACGCGTGCTGGCCCGGGTCGGGTTCGCCGGGATCATGAGCTTCACGCTCGCGGAGTCGCTCTGGCTGGCCCGCTCCGGCTTCCACGACGTCCTGCTGGCCTATCCGTCCGCTGACCGGGCCGCGTTCGCCGAGCTGGCGGGCGACCCGAAGCTGGCCGCCGCGGTGACGGTACTGGTCGACGACGTGGCGCAGCTGGAGCTGATCGACGCTGCGCGGGGCGGCGGCCGGGCGGAGATCCGGGTGTGTCTGGAGCTGGACACGTCCTTCCGGACGGGCGGCGGCCGGGTACGGGTGGGGGCCCGCCGCTCGCCGCTGCGCGACCCGGCACAACTGGCTGAATTCGCGCGGCTGGTGGCGCGCCGCCCGGGCTTCAAGGTCGTCGGCCTGATGGCGTACGAGGGGCATGTGGCGGGCGTGGGGGACGCGGTGGCGGGGCGGCCGCTCTTCTCCCGTTCGGTGCGCGTCATGCAGGCCGCGGCGCGCAAGGAGCTGGCGCGGCGGCGCTGGGAGGCGGTGCGCGCGGTGCGGGCCGAGGCGCCGGACCTGGAGTTCGTCAACGGCGGCGGGACGGGCAGCGTGCAGCACACCGCGGCGGAGGCGGCGGTGACGGAGGTCGCGGCCGGTTCGGGGCTGTATGTGCCGCGGCTGTTCGACAACTTCCGTTCGTTCAGCGGGCGTCCGGCGGCGCTGTTCGCGATGCCGGTCGTACGGCGCCCCGGGCCCGGCGTGGTGACCGTACTGGGCGGCGGCTATCCGGCGTCCGGCGTGGCGGGCCCGGACCGGCTGCCGGAGCCGTATCTGCCGGCGGGGCTGGCGTACGACCCGCAGGAGGGGGCCGGCGAGGTGCAGACCCCGCTGCTGGGCGCGGCCGCCGACCGGCTGCGGATCGGGGACAAGGTGTGGTTCCGGCACGCCAAGGCCGGTGAGCTGTGCGAGCGTTTCGACGCGCTGCGGCTGGTGGACGGGGACCGGGTGGTGGCGACCGTACCGACGTACCGGGGCGAGGGGCAGACGTTCCTGTAGGGCGCGGGACGGGGCGGCGCGGGCCGCCCCGTACGCGTCACACCGTCGGCTTGATGCCCTTGAGGATCTTGTCCATGTCGGCGAGCGGCGGGGCCTGGCCGCCGACGTCGAAGTGGAAGCGGACGACGACCATGGAGCCGGAGCCGCCGGGCGAGGGGAAGGCGACGGACTGGGCGATGCCGTCCGGGCCCTTCTTGTTGGTGACCTTCCAGCGCACCAGGTAGCCCTGCCGGCCCGCGACGGTCACCTTCTCCGACTTCAGCTCCTCGTGCTGGTCGATGCCGCCGTACTTGTCCTTGTCGTCGTACTGGTCCTTGCCGTAGGTCTCCTCGACGTGCTTCTCGATGTCGGCCTTGGCGATGCCCTTGGCGGTGGTCTCGGTGAAGCCGGCCGCGGTCTCGGAGAGGACCTTGCCGCGCATGCACTGCTCGGTGAAGTCGCCCTTGCACTCGTACGGACCGATGTACATGTCCATCTCGTTGCCGAAGTCGTCCTTGTGCCAGCCGTCCAGCACCGGGATGGCGATGCTGTTCAGCGCGTCGACGAGGGTGTCCTCGTCGTCGGTGGGGGCCGGCTCGGGCGCCGCGGAGGTGGTGGCGGGCTCGGGCGACGGGCTCTCGCTCGCCGTGGCCGTGGGGCGGGGCTTCGGGTCGTCGTGCGGCTCGTCGCCGCCGAGCGCGACGGCGATGCCGATGCCGGCGGCGGCCACGACGGCCACGGCACCGGCGATCGCGGCGATCATCGGGCCGCGCTTCCGGCCACCGCCGCCCTGCCCCGGACCACCAGGCTGCGCGGGGTCGTACCCGCCGGGCGCGCCCTGCGGGTATCCGTAGCCCGACTGCTGCTGCGGATACCCGTAGGCGCCCGGCGTGCCCTGCTGCGGATACCCGTACGCCGCCGGGGCGGCAGCCTGTGCCGCGCGGGTGTGGTCGGTCCAGGCCGAGCCGTCCCACCAGCGTTCGGGCGCGGGACCGTTGCCTGTGTGCCCGGGGTCCGGGTACCAGCCCGGCGGTGTCGTCATGCTCACGCCGGACACTTTATGGCGCGAAATCAGCCGCCGTACACACTGTCCCGCTGGTCGGGCACCACGCTGCCGTCGGCGCGGTGCATCGGCCCGGAGCCGCCCTCGGGCTCGGCGTACCCCTCGGTGGAGCAGGGGTACGTCCCGGACTTGCGCGGCAGCGGCTCGATGAACATGGGGTTCACCAGCCAGCGTCCGTCGGCGTTGTCGTAGGCGCGGCACATGAGTTCGGGCTTATTGCGGTTGATCGCGAGGTGCCCTGCGGTCGCGTCGTCGACGAAGGTGACGTCGGTCTCGGCGTCCCCGGCGCCGAAGGCGATGCGGTGCGCCCGGTCCTGCTTCTTCCAGGCGTCGGCGCCCTTGACGTGGAAGATCTCCTGGTTGATCCAGCAGCGCTTGCCGTCCATGTACGTCAGCGCCTCGCCGCCGCCGTCGGGCACGTCGCCGCAGCCCTCGACGTCGTACCCCAGCTTGCCGTCCTCGACGAGGTTGCGGATGCCGATGGTGTGCGCGCGGTCGAAGCCGGCGCCGCCCGCCCAGGCGTCGACGATCGGCTCCATGGAGGCGGAGATGACGTACACGTCGAAGCCGGCCTTGCGCAGCGTGCGGATGAGGTCCCGCTGCTGCTCGTAGTAGCGCACGTAACCGGCCATCTTGTGGGTGCCGACGGTCTGTTCGTGGCCGATGGGCGCGGCGAGGTTCTCGGCGCGGGCCTGCCGGGCGTACGAGGTGAGGGTGGCCGGCTTCAGTCCGGCGAACAGCTGGGTGAGCCAGACGTACTCGGGGACGGTGCGGCGGTGGTTCCACTCGCCCTCGAAGGCGGGCTTGCCGTCGGAGGTCTCGGCGGTGTTGTAGATGTCGAGGATCTCGTCGGTGCAGCCGGTGTCCTTGGAGGTGGGCAGCGGCTCGCCGGCGGGGACATCGGTTCCGCAGGCTTCGGTGAGCGCCCGGTCGGCGGCGGCGGTCAGCCACTTGTTGGTGGCGCGCCAGTCGGCCGGCTGGAGGAGCTTGTCGTGCTTGAGGGTCCAGGCGAGGGTGGCCTCGGAGATGTCGTTCTTGACGATGGTGTTGTCCCAGTCGAACGCCGCGACCGGGCGGGGACCGGACGGGTCGGAGCAGCTGCCCCGTTCGTCGATCATCTCCTGCAGCTGCTCGCGGTTCTCGCCGTACCACTTCAGGCTCTTCGAGAGCTGCGGGCAGGTGCCGGGCGCGTCGGTCGGGGCCGCGGTGGCGGGGACGGCGGCCGCCAGGGACGCGGTGACGGCCAGGGCCAGGACGGTGGCGACGGTGTGCCGATTTCGCATGCGTTCTCCGGATTCAGGCGACAGTAACGCCGGGACCGGCGGCACGCGCGTGCCGCCGGTCCCGGTCGGTCTCGGACCTTACCTGTGGGTTACATCGGCGTGACGTATGCCCCCGCGATGCCGCCGTCCACGAGGAACTCGGAGGCATTGACGAACGAGGAGTCGTCGCTGGCGAGGAAGGCGACCGCGGCGGCCATCTCCTCGGGCTCGGCGAACCGGCCCACCGGTACGTGCACCAGACGACGCGCGGCACGCTCCGGGTCCTTGGCGAACAGCTCCTTGAGGAGCGGGGTGTTGACGGGCCCGGGGCAGAGCGCGTTCACGCGGATGCCCTCGCGGGCGAACTGCACGCCCAGCTCGCGGGACATCGACAGTACGCCGCCCTTGGAGGCGGTGTAGCTGATCTGGGAGGTGGCGGCGCCCATGACGGCGACGAAGGAGGCGGTGTTGATGATGGAGCCCTTGCCCTGGCGCTGCATGTACGGGAGGGCGTACTTGCAGCACAGGTAGACGGAGGTGAGGTTGACCTCCTGGACCCGCTTCCAGGCATCCAGCCCGGTGGTGAGGATGGAGTCGTCGTCGGGCGGCGAGATGCCCGCGTTGTTGAAGGCGACATCGACCGAGCCGTAGGTGTCGTACGCGGTCTTGAACAGCGCCTCGACCTGCTCCTCGTCCGTCACGTCGACCTGGACGAAGAGGCCGCCGACCTCGGCCGCCGCGGCCTTGCCCGCGGTCTCGTCGATGTCGGCGCAGACGACATTCGCGCCTTCGGAGGCGAGGCGGCGGGCAGTGGCCAGGCCGATGCCGCTGCCGGCACCGGTGATCACGGCGGTACGGCCGACCAGTCGGCGGCACACGGGGGTCTCAGCGGTCTGGTCGGTCATGTCACTGCTCCTCGGTGCTGATGAAGACGTTCTTGGTCTCGGTGAAGGCGGCGAGCGCGTCGGGGCCCAGCTCCCGGCCGAGGCCGGACTGCTTGTAGCCGCCGAACGGGGTCCAGTAGCGGACGCTGCTGTGCGAGTTGACGGAGAGGTTCCCGGCGGCGACGGCGCCGGAGACGCGCAGCGCGCGGCCCACGTCGCGGGTCCAGATGGAGCCGGAGAGCCCGTAGTCGGTGGCGTTGGCGAGCCGTACGGCCTCGGCCTCGTCCTCGAAGGGCAGCACGACGGCGACGGGGCCGAAGATCTCCTCGGTGGCCGCGCGGTCCTCGGGCCGGCCCTCCAGGACGGTCGCGGGGTACCAGAAGCCCTTGCCCTCGGGGGCCTCGCCGCGGAAGGCGACCGGGGCGCCGTCGGGGACGTAGGACCGTACACGCTCGCGCTGGGCCGCGGAGATCAGCGGGCCCATGCCGGTGGCGGGGTCGGCCGGGTCGCCGACGGTGACGGCCTTGACGGCGGGCTCCAGCAGTTCCAGGAAGCGGTCGTACACGGAGCGCTGGACGAGGATGCGGCTGCGGGCGCAGCAGTCCTGCCCGGTGTTGTCGAGGAAGGAGCCGGGCGCGGCGGCCGCGGCCTTCTCGATGTCGGCGTCGGCGAAGACGATGTTGGGGCTCTTGCCGCCGAGTTCGAGGGTTACCCGCTTCACGCCGTCGGCGCACTTGGCCATGATCTGCTTGCCGACGCCGGTGGAGCCGGTGAAGACGACCTTGGCGACGCCGGGGTGCTCGACCAGCGCGTTGCCCGCCACGGGCCCGGCACCGGGCAGTACCTGGAAGAGGCCCTCGGGGAGGCCCGCCGCGAGGCCCAGTTCGGCGAGGCGGAGGGCGGTGAGCGGGGTGGTCTCGGCGGGCTTGAGGAGGACGGCGTTGCCCGCGGCGAGGGCTGGCGCGGTGCCCCAGGCGGCGATGGGCATCGGGAAGTTCCACGGCGCGATCACGGCGACGACGCCGAGCGGTTCGTGGAGCGTGATGTTCAGGCCGCCGGCGACCGGGATCTGCGTGCCGGTCAGCCGCTCGATGCCGCCGGCCGCGTATTCGAGCAGGTCGCGGGCGTTGCCGGCCTCCCAGCGGGCGTTGCCGACCGGGTGGCCGGCCTCCCGTACCTCCAGCTGGGCGAGCTCTTCGAGGTGGGTGTCGACGGTGGCGGCGAAGCGGCGCAGCAGCCGGGCGCGGTCGCCGGGCGCGAGCGCGGCCCACTGTGCCTGGGCCTTGGCGGCCCGTGCGACGGCGGCGTCGACCTCGGCGGGGGTGGTGGCCGGGACGGTCGCGATGACCTCTTCGGTGGCCGGGTTCAGGATCTGGTGCTCGGCAGGGTTCTCGTGCTCGGAAAGCAAGTGACTGGTCCTCACATGCGTTCGAAGGAGCGGAAGCGCTCCCAGTCGGTCACGGCGGAGTCGTAGGCGTCGAGCTCCACCCGGGCCATGTGGAGGTAGTGCTCGACGACCTCGTCACCGAAGGCGGCGCGCGCGATCGGGCTCTTCTCCCACAGGTCGGCGGCCTCGCGCAGCGTCGTGGGCACGTGCTGGGCGTCGCCGGTGTACGCGTTGCCGGTACAGGCGTCCGGCAGCTCCAGCTTGTGCTCTATCCCGTACAGCCCGGCCGCGACCATGCCGGCCACCGCCAGGTAGGGGTTCACATCGCCGCCGGGGAGGCGGTTCTCGAAGCGGTGGGCGTGGCCGTGGCCGATGACGCGCAGCGCGCAGGTGCGGTTGTCCGGGCCCCAGGCGACCGCGGTGGGCGCGAAGGAGCCGGGCCGGAAGCGCTTGTAGGAGTTGATGTTCGGCGCGTACAGCAGCGTGAAGTCGCGCATCGCGGCGATCTGCCCGGCGAGGAAGTGCCGCATCAGCGGCGACATGCCGTACTCGCCGTCCGGGTCGGCCAGCACCGGGGCGCCGTCCTCGTCGCGCAGCGAGAGATGGATGTGGCAGGAGTTGCCCTCGCGCTCGTCGTACTTCGCCATGAAGGTGAGCGCCATGCCCTCCTGCGCGGCGATCTCCTTGGCGCCGGTCTTGTAGACGGCGTGCTGGTCACAGGTGGTGAGCGCCTCGTCGTAACGGAAGGCGATCTCGTGCTGGCCGAGGTTGCACTCGCCCTTGGCGGACTCCACCGTCATACCGGCCGCGCCCATCTCGTTGCGGATGCGGCGCAGCAGCGGCTCGACGCGGCTGGTGCCGAGCACGGAGTAGTCGACGTTGTAGAGGTTCGCCGGGCTCATGTCCCGGTATCCGCGCCGCCACGCGTCCTCGTAGGTGTCCTTGAAGACCATGAACTCCAGCTCGGTACCGGCGTACGCGCGCCAGCCGCGCTCGGCGAGCCGGTCCAGCTGGCGGCGGAGGATCTGCCGCGGGGAGGCGACGACGGGGCTGCCGTCGTGCCAGGCGAGGTCGGCGGTGAGCAGCGCGGTACCGGGCGCCCAGGGCGTGCGGCGCAGCGTCGCGGTGTCACCGTGCATGCAGAAGTCGCCGTAGCCGCGCTCCCAGGAGGACATCGCGTAGCCGTCGACGGTGTTGAGGTCGACATCCACGGCAAGGAGGTAGTTGCACCCTTCCGAGCCATGGGCCAGGACGTCGTCGAGGAAGAACCGGGCCGCGAACCGCTTGCCCTGGAGCCTGCCTTGCATATCGGTGAAGGCGAGGACGACAGTGTCGATCTCCCCGGTGTCGACGAGCCTTCTCAGCTCCTCGACCGAGAGCGGGGGCGTGCGGTCTGCCACGGTGGTGCCTCCTGTCGCTGCATCCGGAGGTCATAAGGTAGGCACACGAACCATTGGTTGGGAAGGGGTAGCGGTGGACGGAGCGGCGGACCGGCTGGCGCCGGTGCTGCGCCCGGTGCGGGCGGGCAACGGTTTCGAGGAGGCGCTGGAGCAGATACTCCAGATCGTGCGGCTGGGGCTGGTCCCCCGGGGCGAGCGGCTGCCGGCCGAGCGCGAACTGGCCGAGCGGCTGCAGATCAGCCGGGTCACCCTGCGCGAGGTACTGAAGGTGCTGCAGGACGAGGGGCTGGTGGTGAGCAGACGCGGCCGGTACGGCGGCACGTTCGTACGGGAACGCGCCGAGACCCCCGGCGAGGACGAGCTGCGCCGCCGCATCGCGCAGGTCGACGTCGAGGACACGCTGCGGTTCCGCGAGGTGCTGGAGGTGGGCGCGGCCGGGCTGTGCGCCTCGTACGGGCTGGACGGGGAGCAGGCGGAGCGGCTGCGGGACGCGCTGGCGGCCACGCACGACGCGCCGCTCTCGGACTACCGGCGGCGGGACACGCTGCTGCACCTGACGCTGGCCGAGCTGTCGGGCTCGGCCACGCTCGCCGCGCAGTACGCGGCCGTCCGGGCGACCGTGAACGACCTGCTGGACTGCATCCCGCTGCTGGTGCGGAACCTGGAGCACTCCCAGGCGCAGCACACCGCGCTGGTGGAGGCGGTGCTGGAGGGTGACGCGGACGGGGCGCGGGAAGTCATGCGGGAGCACTGCTGCGGCACCGCGGCCCTGTTGCGCGGCTTCCTCACGGGCCCGCCGCCTGCGCCGTAACCGTTCTTTTACGGCGCAGGTCTTGCGCCTTCCGCCCCCGACGACAAAGGTATGGCGCTAAACCTTTATCCCGCCGAGGCAGGAGCGGCTCATGGCCGACAGCACGGAACCGCGCACCGCACCGCCCACTCCCCCGCCACCCGGGGCCGCGCCCGATGACGCCTACCTGGAGAAGCGCTCGCTGCGCCGGGGCAGCGCCGGGCCGCTGCTGCTCACCGGTCTGGGCGTGGCGTACGTCGTCTCGGGCGACTTCTCCGGCTGGAACAACGGCCTGGCCCAGGGCGGCTTCGGCGGCCTGGCGCTGGCGGCCCTGCTGATGGGCCTGATGTACACCTGTCTGGTCTTCGCCCTCGCGGAGCTGGCGTCCGTGCTGCCCACGGCGGGCGGCGGCTACGGCTTCGCGCGCCGCGCGCTCGGCACCTGGGGCGGCTTCCTGACCGGTACCGCCATCCTCATCGAGTACGTCCTCGCGCCCGCCGCGATCTCCATCTTCATCGGCGACTACGTCGAGTCCCTCGGCCTCTTCGGCCTGACGTCCAGCTGGCCGGTCTACCTCGCCTGCTTCGTGATCTTCATCGGGATCCACCTGTGGGGCGTCGGCGAGGCGCTCCGCTTCAGCCTGATCGTCACCGCGATCGCGGTCGCCGCGCTGGTCGTCTTCGCGCTCGCCGCGGTCACCGACTTCCAGGTCAGCGCCCTGAACGACATCCCCGCCGACAAGGACGCCTTCGGCGCCTCCTCCTGGCTGCCCTTCGGGATACTCGGCATTTGGGCGGCGTTCCCCTTCGGCATGTGGTTCTTCCTCGGCGTCGAGGGTGTGCCGCTGGCCGCCGAGGAGACCAAGGACCCGGCCCGTACGCTGCCGAAGGCCATGGCCGCCGCGATCGGCATCCTGCTCCTCCTCGCCCTGGTCACCTTCCTCACCGCGACCGGAGCGCGCGGCGCCGCCGCACTCCAGTCCGTCGGCGACCCGCTGGTCCAGGCCCTGCAGCCGCACGGCGAGCCGACGGTCACCTCACGCATCGTCAACTACGCGGGCCTGGCCGGCCTGGTCGCGTCCTTCTTCTCCCTGATCTACGCGGGCTCGCGCCAGCTCTTCGCCCTCTCCCGAGCCGGCTACCTGCCCCGCTTCCTCTCCCTCACCAGCCGCCGCAAGGCCCCCTACCTGGGGCTTCTCGTCCCCGGCGCACTCGGCTTCGCCCTCGCCGCCGCGACCGGCGACGGCGCCCGGATGCTGAACGTCGCCGTCTTCGGCGCCACCATCTCCTACGCCCTGATGGCCCTCTCCCACATCGTCCTCCGCCGCCGCGAGCCGGAACTCCCCCGCCCGTACCGCACCCCCGGCGGGGCCGTGACCTCCGCCGTCGCCCTCGTCCTCGCCTGCTCCGCACTGGTGGCGACGTTCCTGGTCGACGTGACGGCCGCGGTCATCGCACTCGGCGTGTACGCGGTGGCACTGGCGTACTTCGCGTTCTACTCCCGCCACCGACTGGTGGCGGCGGCCCCGGAGGAGGAATTCGCGGCCCTGGCGGCTGCGGAGGCCGAACTGGACAAATAATCAAGCCCGGCAAAATCAAGCCCGTCCGGGCACATTCAAGCCCGTCCGGTGTTTGAGGACATCGTCACGTCGAGCAGCCCCAACGAACAGCACCGCCCCCCACCCACCTCAAGGAGGCCCCGTGCCCACACCGCCCCTCATCGGCATCAGCACCTATCTGGAGGCCGAGGCCCGCTGGGGCGTCTGGACCCTCCCGGCCGCACTCCTCCCGGCCGGCTACCACCGCCTCGTACAGAACTCCGGCGGCCTCGCCGCCATGCTGCCGCCGCACGAGCCGGACCTCGACCGGGACGAGGCGAAGGAAGCGGCGGCCGCGGTCGTGGCCCGCCTCGACGGCATCGTGATCGCGGGCGGTCCCGACGTGCGACCCGACCGCTACGGCGCCGACACCGACCCGCGCACCGGCCCACCGGCCCTCGCCCGCGACGCCTGGGAAACGGCGCTGATCCACGCGGCCCTCGACTCCGCCACACCCCTCCTCGGCATCTGCCGCGGCATGCAGCTGCTGAACGTCGCGCTGGGCGGCACGCTCCACCAGCACCTGGACGGCCACGGCGGCCCGCCCGGCGTCTTCGACCACCACAAGGTCACCACCGTGCCGGACAGCCGGCTCGCCGGCATCCTGCCCGAGCCCGTCTCCGTACCGACGTACCACCACCAGTCCGTCGACCGGCTCGGCCGCGGGCTGCTGGCCTCCGCGTACGCCGAGGACGGCACGGTCGAGGCGCTCGAAGTGCCGGACGCACCGGCCTTCGCGCTGGGCGTGCAGTGGCACCCCGAGGCAGGCACGGACACCCGGGTCATGGACGCCCTGGTATCGGCGGCCACCGCCCACTGACTCACTGACGCACTGTCAGGTATTGAAGTCGTCCGCGACGCCGACCAGAAGCACCCGCGTGCCCGCCTCCAGGGCACGCCAGCGGTGCGTCACCCCACCCGTGCAGTAGAGCGTGTCGCCGCGCCCCAGCTCGTACCGCTCCCCCTCGGCCTCCGCCTCCACGGCCCCCTCGACGACATACAGCAGCTCGTCGTGCGGGTGCCGGAACTCCCGCCCCCACTCATGCGCGCCGGTGAACTCCAGTGCGTGCAGCTGCTGTTGACCACGGACCAGCGGCCGCACCGTACTCGCCGCGCCGTCCTCCAGCGCGGCCCCGGTCTCCGCGCGGACCACGTCGACGGCCCGGCGGTCCTCCGCCGCGCCGAGCAACTGGACCGCCGTGGTCCCCAGCGCGTCGGCGATGCGCTGGAGCGAGCGCATGCTGGGGCGGGCCCGGTCGTTCTCCACCTGGCTCAGGAAGGGCTTGGACAGGCCGGTACGGCCGGCCAGCTCGGCGAGCGTCAGATCCAGCGCGCGACGGCGGCGCCGCACCGCCCGGCCGACCCGCGGCGCCTCCTGATCTTCACGCATTCCGCACTCCCTCTCCCCTTTATCGCCACGTTCACGGCATTGCAACAAGCAGCCCCTACCCTCGAACCTGTTTGACGCCATCAAACAAAGTTTGATGAGCAGCTGAACAAGCCGAGAAGCAAGGGACCCGCCATGACCGCTGTCGATCAAAACACACGCCGCCGCCGCGGCACCGGCCTGCTCGCCCTCGACGAGGACGCCGCGTACCCCGGTTACACGCTCTACGCACCGCTCACCGGCACCGGCGAGGTCTACCTCGTCGACCTGCACGGCGAGGTCGTCCACCAGTGGAACCTCCCCTACCGTCCGGGCCGGCACGCCCGCATACTTCCCAACGGCAACCTCGCCTACAACGGCGTGCTCCCGGACCAGGACGCGCTGTTCCCGATGTGGCACAAGTACCGCGGCGGCGTGATGCAGGAGATCACCCCCGACGGCACCGTCGTCCGCGAGCACATCGACCCGCTCCAGCACCACGACGCACACCACTGCGGCGACGGCCGGATCCTCTACGCCGCCCTCGAACCGCTCACCGGCGAGCGCGCGGCAGCGGTACGCGGCGGCGTCCCCGGCTCCGAGCCGGTCACCGACGATGGCCCCACCGTCTGGGCCGATACCATCAAGGAGGTCGACGCGGACGGCAACGAGCTGTGGTCCTGGCGCGTCTCCGACCACCTCGACCGCGACGAGTACCCCCTCCACCCCGACTACTCCCGCGAGCACTACCCCCTCATCAACGCCGTCCTCCCGCTCGCCGACGGCAACATCCTGGCCAGCCTCCGCAGCGCCTCAGCGGTCATCGTCATCAGCCGCGGGACCGGCGACATCCTCTGGCGCACCGAGCCCGGCGTCGTCTCCCAGCAGCACAACCCCACCGAGCTCGCCAACGGCAACATCCTCATCTTCGACAACGGCGTCTTCCGCCCGCACTGGGACGTCCCCTTCTCCCGCGTCATCGAGGTCGAGCGGTCGTCGGGGAAGATCGTCTGGGAGTACCACGACCCGGCCCGCGAGGCGTTCTTCGCCCCCTTCATGGGCAGCGCGCAGCGCCTCCCGAACGGCAATACCCTGATCTGCGACTCCCCCGCCGGCCGGATCTTCGAGGTCACCGCCGACGGGTACCTCTGCTGGGAGTACGTCGTCCCGCACTTCGGCGGCTACCGCGAGCCGGAGGTCGGCCGGATCTTCCCGGCCCAGCACAACGCCCTGTTCCGCGCGTATCGTTACGGCGCCGAGGACCTGCCCTGGCTGCCGGGTCGGGGATGAGCCGTGGCCGCCCCCGCCGGCACCACCCGTACCGGAGGCGACACCCCTGACGGCGGACCGCCCGGCCCCGGCGGCCGGTCGGTCCACCCGGTGGACGAGCGGCTCCCGCTGCTCCGCCTCCTCCCCCTGGCCGCGCAGCACGTCCTCGCGATGCTCGCGGCCCCGGTCTCCACGGCCTTCCTGATCGCCACCGGCCTCGACCTGCCCCCAGACCGCACAGCAGCGCTCCTCAGCGCGACCCTCGTACTGTGCGGCGCCGGGGCGCTGTTGCAATCCTTCGGCGTCCTGCGCATCGGCGCCCGACTGCCGTTCGTCATGCTGCCGGGCGGCGCCGCCGTCGCGATCTTCCTCCAGACCGCCGAGGAACACGGCCCCGCCACCGCCTCCGGCGCCGTCCTCATCGCGGCCGCCTTCCTCCTCGCCGTACTCCCCCTCTACGGTCGCATCGTCCGCTTCTTCCCCCCGGTCGTCCTCGGCACCACGGTCCTCCTCATCGGCATCAACATGATCAACGTCACCGCGCCGATGATCGCCCACGACACCTGGCTCGCCCTGGTCACCATCGGCGCCACGGCACTCTGTTACCTCGTACTGCCCGGCGTATGGCGCCAGATGTCCGTACTGGTGGGCATAGCCGCAGGCACGGCAACCGCACTCCTGTCCGGTACGGGCATGAACACTGTCTCCAACAGTGGCCCATTCATCGCCCTCCCCCACCCCTTCCCCTACGGCGCCCCCCACTTCGACCTGCTCGCCGCCGTCCCCCTCATCGTCTTCACCCTCGCCTCGCTCGCCGAGGCCACCGGCCAAACGGTCCTGAACAGCGAGGCGGTGGGCCGCGAACCGGACCCCGCCCGCGACGTCCCCCGCACGGTCCGCGCCGACGCACTCACCTCCCTCGCCGCGGGCCTGCTGGGCACCTCCATCATGGTGACCAGCGCGGAAAACATCGGCATCGTCCAACTCACCCGCGTCCGCAGCCGCTTCGTCACCGCCGCCGCCGGCGCCCTACTCGTCCTCATCGGCCTCCTCGCCCCCGTCTCCCGCCTCCTGGCCACCCTCCCCACCCCAGTAGTCGGCGGCGCCGGCCTCGTCATCTACGCCGTCATCGCCACCATGGGCATAGGCATGCTCCGCCGCACCCCCACCTTCGAGGGCCCAACAACCACCATCATCGCCCTAACCCTCCTCGCCGGCCTCCTCCCCGTCCTCTCCCCCGACCTCTACACCCCCCTACCGACCTGGGCCCGCACCCTCTTCGGCAGCGGGGTACCTGCGGGGGCGATCACGGCGGTGGTACTTACGGCCTTGTTCACCCGGCACCGAAGGTAGGCCGGCACCCACTCGGCGAGACCCTTGCGCATGACGACCGCTACTGGACAGCGTGTGCCGACTGACTCAACGTCCCCCGGCACACGCTGTCCGCGCTGGTCAGCCCCGACCTTCCCGTCCCATGCGCTCGAAGTGGTCGACAGCAGTCAATATGAGGTCCCTAGCGGCCTGTCCATACACGGCTGACTGCCGATGAAGCTCAAATGCCTTGCGGTAAAGCTCGACTTCCCTCGGCTGCGTAACGGTCATTTCCGCGGAATACGTCTCGACTTGCACCAGCTTGTCATCAAACATCGAAAACGCTTCCCCGATCCAGAGGGCGAGGGGAGCAGACCGCGGGACGATACCCAGGCTGAGACGAGGGAGCGCCATCACGGCCATCAGTCGATCGAGCTGAGCCCTCATGACCTCCGAACCACCGTGATTCGAGTAAAGGGCCTGCTCACCAAGGAGCACGTTGAAGATCCGGCTTCCCTCGTAGAGGTACTTCTGCCGTTCGAGGCGCCGTGCAACGGCGGCTTCCGTGTCGGCCGGCGACTCGTGAAAACTCGATGACTGCTGGAAGATGTTCGCCGCGTACTCGGAGGTCTGGATGGTGCCCCAGATGCAAGCGGGATCCCAGATCCTGAACACTTTGGCCTTTTGGTAAAGCGGCAAGGACCGCTTCTGGCGGTTCTCGGCCCCGGCCGCGAGCATACGGCGCCACTCCATCCACAGCTCGTCAATGTGGCGGACTGTCGCGATCAGGTCGTTGGCGTCGGCCTCGTGACCAGTCAGCCGGCACCACAGGCGAATGTCGTCCTCGCTCGCGTTCTGCTTGCCGTTCTCGATGCGCGAGACCTTGGATTCCTGCCATCCAGTCGCCGCGGCGAAGGTCCGGCCACTGCTGAACCCCGCATCCTTGCGGAATCCGCGCAGTCGGGCCCCCAATGCCTCGCGGGTCTCTTGTGCTTGGTTGCTCACTGAACGCTCAGGGCTTGTACTCGTTGGTCGGGATGGACATGTCCCAGAGCAGGTCCCGGACTCGGATGCACTCTGCGACAACGGAGGGGGTCTCGATGATCTCCGAACCCAGGACGCGCCCTTCGTTGTCGAAATGCCCCACAGCCAAGAGCTTGTTATCGAAGAGCCACCAGTCGTTACCTGCTACGGGGAACACCAGGCCCTCGGGCAGCTTGTGGCGCGGCAGCCAGCGGATGGACTCGCCGGCCTCTTCGTTGAGATCAGTGGTGGCGTGCTCCCACTGAATGTACGGAGTGTGCGGCTCCGTGACGACTCGCACTCGGCGCACGGTCCTCCCGGAGTCGGTGACGCGCTTCATGAGCTGCAACCACGGCTCCATGAACGAGTCGTCGTCGTCTTCCCCGGCGAGCCAGCTCTCGAACGGGCCCTCCTCATTCGGGACTGAGTAATCGTCCCTCAGCTCCAAATGGAAGGCGTCGTGCGCGAAGCTCTCAAAGAGCTGGTTGCGCTCGTCGCTGGAGATCAGCTCCACGCGGTTCCTCCAGTAGCGCGGTGATCGCGGCCTTGGAGACCTCGACCACGGTTTCATAGTCCGGAATATTCATCTGGGCCAGGGCCTCGCGGTCGGTCACCTCCAGGCCCTGGACAACGTACGTGCCCCCGGGAGTGAGGACCATGAGGGGGTCTTCGAGGCGCCTGAACTCGCCGGAAGGGAAGCCGTCCTTCTTCAGGTGGTCGAACAGCTCGGTGGGCACCTCCACGGCCGTTTCGCCCTCGGGGACGGTGAGCTGCATCAGCAGGTCGTTCGCGAAGATTCTCCAACCCTGGACGAGGTAGGTGCCACGATCCGTGGCATAGAGGGTCGGGCAGTCTCCGCTCTTGGAGTCTTTACCAAGGAACCGTAGCTGCATGGTCGATCTCCTGTCTCCTGCCTTGCGCTGATTTGCGCGTGACAGCGATGGTCGAGCAGGGGTTCAACCCCGTCAAACTTGGTGCTGCAAACTCCCGCAATCTCCTTGGGGGTTGCTTCCGGCGCGCTCTACGTTCGTTCCCGCATCCACGTGATGCCGCCGGGCCCGGCCCGGTGTCGGAGGAGAGCGCCCCGGCTGCGCCCAGCGGGCGTTCCACCACCCCGGAGGGAAGCCCCGTGACCACGACCGTGACTCGGCCCCACACGACAGGACCTCCTGGCTACAGCGAGACGTGGCGTTGTGAGCCACAGACGGTCGGCCGTGCTCGACGCCTGGTCAATGCAGCTTTGAGTGCCTGGGGACTCGAATGTTTGGTGGACCGGGGAGAGCTCATCGTGTCCGAGCTGGTCACCAACTCGGTTGAGCACAGCCAGTCCCGAGCCGTGCGGGTGAGCATCACCCGCCCACAGCCCGAGTCGGTCCTCATCACCGTTTCGGACAGGTCGACGAAACTCCCGGCCTGCCAGATCCCAGAGCAGGACGCAGAAGGCGGGCGCGGCCTCTACCTGGTGGATGTGATGGCGGACTGCTGGAAGACCGATATCCGCCACTGGGGAAAGCACGTACGCGCCGAGCTGCGTGTCGGCAAATGCAGCACTTCTACATCTCACCTAGTAGGAGACACACCGATGACCATCACCCTCGAAGACCCTGCGGTCACGCGTACGCGGGACCCGAAGGAACTGCTCAACGCCGTACAGCCGCACATCAGTCACCTCACCGTCAACGTCCTCGACAGCGGTATGGCCCTGTGGGATCGCGAGATTGCACTCTTGCTGCGCGATCACACCATGGTCCGCGACATGGCCGAGCGCATCCTCGGCAACGCGGTGATGTACACCATGGCCTCGATCGAGCACCCCGAAGTACACCTCGGCGTCGGCAAGCTCGTGGACATCGGCGTACATCAGCTCATCCTCGACACGCCGGTCTGGTGGGCGATCTGCGACGTCTACAACGGCGGCGCCTACAAGCACCACGCCCCGTTCATCGAGCGCCGCGGCGACGGCCTGTGCCTGCGTACCGCCGACTTCCTGAAGTCGATCGGGTTCGCGATCGACGAAGAGCTGTGGGAGATCGACGGCTCCGACTGCTCGCCGTGCGACAACAAGGTCCCCGACAGCCACTGATGCCCGATACGGTGCCCCTGCTGCCGCCTCGCCGCGGAGCAGGGGCACCTTCGTCCGTACGACTCCGAGGGGACTCCATGCCCGTACCTCACGACCTCGCCGCAGAAGCCGAACTGTGGGACGCCTACGCCGAGTCGGCGTTCAAGAAAGACGCCGAGCCGGTCTTCAACTGGACGCAGTACACCGGGCACGGCCCCGGCCCGGAACTCCTCGGCAAGCCGACGGCCGTACTGGAGATCGGTTGCGGCACCGGTCGCGCTCTTGCCTACCTCGCCTCACGCGGTGTCGAGGCACACGGGGTCGACCTGTCCCCGGTCATGGTCAAGAAGACATCGGAACGGTGGGCGGACACCGGCGCGACGTTCCACCACGGCGACGTGCTGGAACACCTCGCGGCGCATGATGCCACGTACGACGCCATCTATTCGGTGTTCGGAGCCGCCTGGTTCACCGACCCCGGCCGGCTCTTTCCACTCGTACGCGCCCGCCTCAACCCGGGCGGCGTATTCGCCTTCTCCCAACCGCCCGCCATCCCAGGCGCCTACG
Organism: Streptomyces sp. NPDC050315; assembly: GCF_040655775.1. Taxonomy (NCBI): domain Bacteria; kingdom Bacillati; phylum Actinomycetota; class Actinomycetes; order Kitasatosporales; family Streptomycetaceae; genus Streptomyces; species Streptomyces sp. NPDC050315. The sequence goes on along the minus strand of NZ_JBFAKN010000005.1, from coordinate 236,396 downwards.
GCCCGCAGGGCATGTACAAGGGCGGCTTCGCAGGCAAAGCGATGTTCACCTACCGCTACAGCTACCGACCCGCGGTCTGGGAACGGCTGTTGACCGGCGCGGGCTTCGCCACCGCATCGGCGACCGTGCTGAACGCACCGAAAGAGAACCACATCGGAACCCTCATCGTGCAGGCACAAGTGCCGTGACCTGGCGGCGGGGGACTCCCCTCCCCGCCCTCCTTTCGCCGGATCAAAACCGGCCCAGGCAGTCCTCGAATCTGCGACACCCGCTTCAGGAGTTCTTTCTGAGAGCCTTCGGGGCTGAAGTTGCGTGTCCCGGCCCTGCCCCGCGCATGTGCGGAAGGTTCCTCGGTGTGGCGACGTGCGCCGCGGTTGCCGTCGACAACTGCCGTCAGGGGCGGTGGACGGAACAATGCCAATCGAGGGTGCCAGGCTGGCCAGCGGCGTCATCAGCCTGGCGCCAATCATGCAATACCGCGATCGAGCGAGCCTCGGCCGATTCCACTGAATGCACCTGGCGATGATCGCAGGTATCCGACCGGGACCGCCAACAGATAGCGTTGGCGCGGTCTTATTCACCGTGCGAATGCGAGTGATGTCGATGCACTTCTTCCGCATAAACGCGCGAATCCACGACGCCCGCCACAAGCCCCTGCACAAGTATTGCGTTCGCCTCCCGAAGGGCCCGTATTCCATTCAGAAACAGCACTGTCGAGACGACGAACCCGAGCAGAAGCCAAGGGGACAAGGTTGCCGCCAGTACGATCCATAAGGTGACAGAGAAGATCGCGAGGTTAACCCGGAACTCAGATTCCGAGTTGAGGCGATCGTGCTCCAGGTAAACGTCTAAATGGTTCGCAATGAGGCGCATTCTTACTTCAGGCAACTCGCGCAATAGGTTATCAACCAGATCCGCTGGGTAGGTGTCCCTGTCATCGCGGACCCTGTTCGCCAACTCGTGCAGCAAATGGAAAGTACCTACCGAGATTGGCGATTGGCGAAACAGCCACCGACGCACTGACTGGGGTAGCCAGCGTGCATGCCTGCGCTCGGAGGTCCATGCGGCTACCTGTATTGGTGACAGCTTCATAATGTCGCCTATCAGATATAAAACGAAGGCGATGAAGGCCACCACTATGGGGCGTCCGACTAAATTCCCAAGGGTGTATAGGCGTTGAATGACCCCAGATGCTTCGTCACGCTTAGGTATGACGTCTCCGAAGAGCATCCAAACCTGGAACACACACAGGACGCCAACAGCGAACGGTGTTCTGAAGTGCCGGAACCCTGGAAGCAGACTCGCAAGCATGGTGTGATGATGCACCAGTGAACGTCGCTGCGTACTGGTTTTGAGCAAGGGAAGAAAGGAAGCCCCAGGGTCGGCCGACCCCCTGGGGCTTCCCCTTCACTCAGCCGCCTAACCGAATCCTTGCCTTTCGCATCAGGAGAGCGGTGCTCGGCCGAAGGATCACCCCACCCCCCGAGTCAACCCCAACAACTCCCGCGCCGGCCCCGAAGGCCGTTGCCCCGCTGGCCATACCGCGCGCAGGTCGCGGCCCAGGCGGATGCCCGGGACCGGTACCTCCACCAACCGCCGCGCTGCCAGTTCCTCGCCGATCGCGAGTTCGCTGAGGACTGAGGGGCCGGCGCCGCTGACCGCTGCGGCTTTTACTGCGGTGGTGGAGGCCAGTTCGAGGAGGGGGGGTGCCAGGGGGCCGCAGGCGGCTAGGGCTGCGTCCAGGACCTGGCGGGTGCCGGAGCCCTGTTCGCGGAGGATCAGGGGGGTGGCGGCGAGTTCGCGGCCCGTTAGGGGGGTGCGGCGGCGGGACCAGGGGTGGGAGGGGGCGGCTACCACTACCAGGCGGTCGTGGCCGATTACTGCGCCGTCCAGGCCGGAGGGTATGTCCAGGCCCTCTACGAAGCCCAGGTCCGCCTCGCCGGAGAGGACGCGTTCCGCGACCACCGCGGAGTTGCCCGCGAAGAGTGACACCGCGGTGTCCGGGCGCTGGGTGCGCAGGGCGATCAGCCAGCCGGGCAGGAGGTACTCGGCGATGGTCATGCTCGCGGTCACGCGGAGGCGGGAGTCGCGGCGGCCGCGCAGCGCCTGGGCGCCCGCGTCGAATGCCTCGGCCGCCTCCACGATGCGGCGGGCCCAGTCCGTGACGAGTGTGCCCGCGTCGGTCAGGCGCGAGCCGCGGGGTGAGCGTTCGACGAGTCCGACGCCCAACTGGCGTTCCATGGAGCGGATTCGGCTGCTGGCGGCGGGCTGGGAGATGCCCAGTTCCTTGGCGGCCCGGCCGAGGCTGCCCAGCCGGGCCACGGCGAGCAGCAGCTCCAGGGCTGCCAGGTCCGGGACGCGGTATGCCAGCCGTCCGTCCGGCGCCCCTTGCGGTCCCGGCGGTCCCGGCGGTCCCGGCGATCCTTGCGGTCCCGCCGCCCCTTCCGCCCCGGCCGCCTGCGTCCCGGTCCCTTCCGCCATGCGCTTCACAGTCCCCTCCGCCGTCCCCTCCGTAGCGCCGTTTCCCGGTCTCCGTTCCGCTTCGCTCATAAAACCAGGTTATGCCCTCATAGACCTGATGTCCCTGGTGGGGGCGGGCGGGCGACGGAATTCTGGAGGCATGGCTACCCTCGCGCAACCTCGCTCCCGCCCCGTGACGGGCCCCCAAGGCCGCACCCGCGGCTCAGTACGGCACCTCGGCCCCAACTGGTACGCGGCTGTCATGGGCACGGCGATCATCGCCAATGCCGGCGCCACGCTCCCGGTGCAGAGTGGTGTGCTGCATGCCGTGTACGAGGTCGTCTGGGGGCTGTCGGCCGTCATGCTGGTGGTGCTGCTCGTCGCCCGCGCAGCGCACTGGGTACGCCACACCGACCAGGCCAGGGCCCACCTGCTCGACCCGATGGTGGCGCCGTTCTACGGCTGTCTGGCGATGGCCATGCTGGCGGTCGGCGGCGGCACGCTCGCCGTCGGCAAGGATGTGATCGGCGTGTCCGCTGCGGCAGCGGTCGATGGCGTGCTGTGGGTCGCGGGGACCATCACCGGCCTGGTCGCCGCGGCGGCCATTCCGTACCTGATGGTGACCCGGCACCGGATAGACGCGGGGACGGCCTCCCCCGCCTGGCTGCTGCCGATCGTCGCCCCGATGGTCTCCGCGGCCATCGGCCCCGGCCTGATCCCGCATCTGCCGACCGGCCAATGGCGCTCCGCGATGCTGCTCGGCTGCTACGCCATGTTCGGACTGTCGCTGCTGACCGTGCTGGCGATGCTGCCGCTGGTGCTCTCGCGGCTGATCCACCACGGGCCGCTGCCGCTCGCCGCGACGCCCGCGCTGATCCTGGTCCTCGGCCCGCTCGGCCAGTCCACGACCGCGGTGAGCAACCTCGCGAACGCCGCGCCCGCCGCCGGCTCCTCCTACGCCGACGCGATGACCGCCTTCTCCGTGCTGTACGGCGTGCCGGTCATGGGCTTCGCGCTGCTGTGGCTGGGGCTGTCCGCCGCCATGGTGGTCCGCGCCTTCCGGAGCGGGATGCGCTTCTCGATGACCTGGTGGGCCTTCACGTTCCCCGTCGGTACGTGTGTCACCGGCGCGGCCGGGCTGGCCGGCCACACCGGGCTGGGCCTGTACGACTGGCTCACCGTCGGGCTGTACCTGCTCCTGGTGGCGGGCTGGCTGACGGCCTTCACGTACACCGCGCGCGGCCTCTTCCGCGGCACGCTCCTCGCCCCGCCCGCGTCGGCCCCGGCCCCGAAGCCGGCGACCGTCTGAGCGACCGTCTGAGCAACCGCGCCCGTATACCGGCGGTGCACCGACCCACGGCCCCCGGTGCACCGCCGTTCAGCCATGCCACCGCCCCCAGCGCACCGCCGTTCCGCTATCCCGCCGCCCCCAACTCCGCCCCCAACACCCCCGGCGCCTCCACCAACGACGGCCCGTACCACGTGAGATGGCGCCCGCTGACCAGCGCCGCGGGCAGGCCGGGGAAGGACTCGGGCCCGTCGTCGGCGGCGAAGCGGTACGGCTCGTCGGGGAGTACGACGAGGTCGGCACCGCGGTCGTTCAGCTCGTCCAAGGGGATGCGCGGATAGCGGTCGGGGTGATCCGCGTACAGATTGCGTACGCCCAGCCGCGCCAGCAGGTCACCGGCGAAGGTGTCCCGGCCGAGCACCATCCACGGCCGCCGCCAGATGGGCACCACGGCGGCCCACCGCGGTTCCCCGACCGACAGCGCCGGCAGCTCCCGCCACGCCGCCTCGGCCGCGTCCAGCCAGTCCGGCCGGGCCAGCCCGCAGCCGCGCACCAGTACGCGGTCCAGTTCGCGGAACGCCTGCGGCAGGTCGCGGACCTCGGTGACCAGGACATTCAGGCCCGCGGCGCGCAGTGCGGCGAGGTCGGCCGGGCGGTTCTCCTCCTCGTTGGCGATCACGAGATCGGGGGCGAGGGCGGCGATCCGCGCGGTGTCGGGGTTCTTGGTGCCGCCGATGCGCGGCACGTCCAGACCGGCGGGGTGGCTGCACCAGTCCGTGACACCGGCCAGCAGCTCCGGCGCGGTGACGGCGACCGCCTCGGTCAGGGACGGGACGAGCGAGACCACCTTGCGTACAGGAGCGCCATAGGTCATCGCACCACCGTACGCGGACGGGCCCCGCCACCGAACTGCGGTGGCGGGGCCCGTTCCGGAAGGGGCGTGACGGCCGGTCAGTACCGGTACCGCGTCACTTCACCGGGGCCATCTCATCGACGATGCCCGGGTGCGCGTCGACCCACTTCTTGACGCCTTCCTCTTCGTGGCCGGTGCCCGCCTCGTTGACGGCCGTCTCCAGGCTCGCCAGCTGCTCGGGCTCCATGTGCCAGTCCTTCAGCCACTTGCTGAACTCGGGGTACTTCTTGGGGAACTTCTTGTTCGCCAGCGTCTTGATCTGGTTGTTGGCGCCCCAAGTACCCTTCGGGTCCTTCAGCTTGGTCAGGTCGTACTTGTCGTACGCCCAGTGCGGCGACCACAGGACGACCGCGATCGGCTCCTTCTTGCCGATCGCCCGCTCCAGCTCGGCGAGCATGGCGCTGGTACCGGCCTCGGTGACCTTCATGTTCTGCAGGCCGTACGCGGGCAGGACCTTGCTCTTCAGGCGCTTCATCTGGCCGGTGCCCGGCTCAATACCGATGATCTTGCCCTTGAACTTGTCCTTGTGCTTGCGCAGGTCGTCCATGGTCTTCACGCCCTTCACATAGGAAGGCACCGCGATTTCCAGAGACGTCTTGTCATACCACGCACCGAGGTCGACGAGATCCTTCTTGTACTTGTCCCAGTACTGCTTCTGCGCGACCGGCAGCCAGGCGTCCATCTCCACGTCGACCTGGCCGGTGGACAGCCCGGTCCACATCGGACCCACGTCGAGGTTGCGCATCTTCGGCTTGTAGCCGCGCTGCTCCAGGACGTACTTCCACAGGAACGAAGTGGCGATGCCCTCGTCCCAGGACGGGTAGCCGATGTTCGGCGCGGCGCCCGCGTCCTTGCCCTTGGCGTACGCGCCCGGCGCGGGAGCCAGCTTGTCGGCCATGCCCGGGTTCTTCTTCAGCCAGGCCTTGACGCCGTCCTGCTCGTGTCCCTTGCCGGCGTCCTGGATCTCCGCTTCGAGGCTGGTGAGCTGCTTCTCGTCCAGGTGGAAGTTCTTCATCCACGAGGCGACCTGCGGCTCGTCCTTGGCGAAGCCCTTGCGACCGAGCGTGTGGATGCCGTCACCGGACCCGAAGGAGCCCTTGGAGTCCTTGAGCTTGGTCAGCTTGTACTTGCTGTACGCCCAGTGCGGGGACCACAGGGTCACCGCGACCGGCTTCTTCTCCTTGATGGAGCGGTCCAGCTCGGCCAGCATCGAGGAGGTGCTGGACGACTGGAGCTTGTACTCGCCGTCCAGGCCGTAGTCCTTGAGGACCTTGTCCTTGACGATCTTCATCTCGCCGGCGCCCGGCTCGATGCCGACGATCTTGCCGCCGAACTCCTTGCCCTTGCCCTTGAGGTCGTCGAGCGTCTTCACGCCCTTGACGTAGGACGGTACGGCGATCTCCAGCGAGGTCTTGTCGTACCAGGCGCCGTAGTCCTCCAGCTTGTCCTTGTACTTGTTCCAGTAGGACTCGTGGGTGACCGGCAGCCAGGAGTTGGTCTGGACGTCGATGTCGCCCTGGGCCTGGCCCGTGTAGAGCGCGCCGGCCTCCAGGGCCTGCGCCTTGGGCTGGTAGCCGCGCTGCTCCAGCAGCTCCTTCCACAGGTACGTGGTGGCCTTGCCCTCGTCCCAGTTGACGTAGCCGAGGTTGATCTGGTGGCCGTTGCCGACGCTCGCGGCGCCGCCCTCGCCCTTGGAGCCGAAGGCGTTCATGCCGCCCGCGGCCAGCGCGAGCACGACCACACCGGACATCGCCAGCGAGGTCGCCGGGCGCCACTGCAGGAACTTCAGACCGCCGAGCGCGGCCTGCGCCTTGGCCAGCGCGCGCCGGCCGAGCGGCGAGACCCTCTGATTCAGGGCGCCGGTCATGCGGTCCAGGTACATCGCGAGGATGACCACCGCGAGACCGGCCTCGGTGCCCAGGCCCACGTCGACGGAGCTGATCGCGTCGTAGACGGAGGAGCCCAGACCGCCGCCGCCGACCATGCCGGCGATGACGACCATGGACAGCGCCAGCATGATGACCTGGTTGATACCGGCCATGATCGTGGGCAGCGCGAGCGGGATCTGCACGCGGAACAGCGTGCGGCGCGGGTGCGTGCCGAACGCGTCGGCCGCCTCCACCAGCTCCTCGTCGACCTGCCGGATGCCCAGCTCGGTCATGCGGACGGCGGGCGGCATGGCGAAGACGATGGTCGCCACGATGCCGGGGACCACGCCGAGGCCGAAGAAGAGGATGCCCGGGATGAGGTACACCATCGCCGGCATCGTCTGCATCAGGTCCAGCACCGGGCGCACCGCGCCGCTGACCGCGCGGTTACGGGCGGCCCAGATGCCCAGCGGCACCGAGATGACCACGATGACCAGGCAGGCCACCAGGACCAGGGAGAGGCTCTCCATGGTGGCGCCCCACTGTTCGATCGAGTCGATCAGTGCGAAGCCGAGGAAGGTGAGGGCCGCGGCGAGGAAGCCGCGCAGCCACCAGGCGAGTACCGCGAGGATGCCCGCGAGCATCAGGGGCTCGGACGCGGCGAGCACCATGTGGAAGAAGCCGTAGACGGCGTTGAGCACATGGGTGATGAAGCCGAAGAGCCAGTCGACGTTCGACTGCAGCCACTTGACGGCGTCGGCGGCCCACGTGCCGATCTCGATCCTAGGCACCGGCGATCACCTTGCTCTCGTCGGCGTCCTTGCCGTCCGTGTCCTCGGCCGCTGCGTCCTCGGCCTCGGGCTTCTCGTCCTTGACCTCGGGCTTTGCGTCCTCGGGGGCGGGCTGCGCGGGGACGGCGGCGACGGCGTCCTGGGCCTGGGGCTCGCCGAGCGCGGCCATCAGCTGCTGCGCCGGTACCGCGCCGATGAGCTCCCCGGCCGCGTCGGCCACGGCCACCGGCACCGCGCTGGCGGAGCAGGGCGCGAACAGGTCGGCGAGCGGGGTGTCCTTGGTGACCGTGGCGGGCGCCGCGGCGCGGAACTGCTCGGCGGTGGATATCTCCGTGCCGTCGGCGTCCTTGCTGCCCAGCACCGACGCCACGTCCGTCATGATCGCGCCGGCGGTCAGCACCCGGGTGCGGTCGACGTCCTGGATGAAGGACGCGACGTAGTCGTTGGACGGCCGTACGAGGATGTCCTCGGCCGAGCCGTTCTGGACGATCCGGCCGTCGCGCATGACGGCGATCCGGTCGCCGAGCCGCATGGCCTCGTTCAGGTCGTGGGTGATGAAGACGATGGTCTTCTTCAGCGTCTTCTGCAGCTCCAGCAGCTGGTCCTGCATGTCGCGGCGGATCAGCGGGTCCAGCGCGCTGAAGGACTCGTCCATCAGCAGCAGGTCCGCGTCGGTCGCCAGCGCGCGGGCCAGGCCCACGCGCTGCTGCATACCGCCGGACAGCTCGTCGGGCCAGGACTTCTCCCAGCCCTTCAGACCCGCGAGCTCCAGCGCCTCATGGGCGCGCTTCTGGCGCTCCGCCTTCGGTACGCCCTGGACCTCCAGGCCGTACGCGGCGTTCTCCAGGACGCTGCGGTGCGGGAAGAGCGCGAAGTGCTGGAAGACCATGGAGATCTTCTGGGAACGGACCCTGCGCAGCTCTTTGGGACTGAGCGTGGTCAGGTCCTGGCCGTCGAACCGCACACTGCCCGCGGTCGGCTCCAGCAGCCCGTTCAGCATGCGCAGCAGTGTGGACTTGCCGGAACCCGACAGACCCATGACGACGAAGATCTGGCCTTCGTCCACGGTGAACGACGCGTCGATCACCGCTGCCGTCGTACCCTCGGCGCGCAGCTCGTCCCGGGTCGCCCCGTTCTCGAGTTTCCGCACGGCGTCATCGGGTCGTCTGCCGAACACTTTGTACAGGTGCTCGGCTTGCAGCCTGGACACATACACCTCTCTGGTCGAACCAAGGAACGGCCCTCCCAGCCATGGGTGATCCCCAGGCCGAAAGGCTGGGGAGGGGCCGTGGAGCGGCACGGCTTCGGGCCGCCTGCGCCGGGAAAGAAAGAAGTTGAATCCCTTACCGGTTCCGCTCCGGATGCGCGCCTGCCCCCCTTTATTCACTGCAAACACAACAGTGACTCGCGTCACAAGCAGCGCGCATTTGACGATGCGTCACACGCGACCTGCACACGGCGGCTCGCGACCCATACGCGACTCACGGCGTGAGTGGCGTGCGTCCGGGCTTGTCAGTGGCGTGCGGCATCATCGGCGTGTGACTCGACGCCTGATGCTCCTCGACACCGCCTCGCTGTACTTCCGCGCCTACTTCGGCGTGCCGGACTCCGTCCGCGCCCCGGACGGCACGCCCGTCAACGCCGTCCGCGGCCTGCTCGACTTCATCGCCCGCCTCCTCCAGGACCACCACCCGGACGACCTCGTGGCCTGTATGGACGCCGACTGGCGCCCCCAGTGGCGGGTCGACCTCATCCCGACGTACAAGGCGCACCGCGTCGCCGAGGAGGCCCCCGAGGGCTCCGCGGCGCCGGACGTCGAGGAGGTCCCGGACACGCTCTCGCCGCAGGTCCCGGTGATCGAGGCGGTACTGGACGCACTGGGCATCGCGCGCGTGGGCGCGGCGGGGTACGAGGCGGACGACATCATCGGCACGCTCGCCACCCGCGCCGCCGGGCCGGTCGACATCGTCACGGGCGACCGGGACCTGTACCAGCTCGTGGACGACCGCCGCGGCGTCCGCGTGCTGTATCCGCTCAAGGGCGTCGGCACTCTCCAGGTCACCGACGAGGCGTGGCTCCGCGAGAAGTACGGCGTGGACGGCGCGGGCTATGCGGACCTGGCGCTGCTGCGCGGCGACCCCAGCGACGGCCTTCCGGGCGTGCCGGGCATCGGCGAGAAGACCGCGGCCAAGCTGCTGGCGTCCTTCGGCGATCTGCCCGGGATCATCGCGGCGGTCGACGACCCGGCTGCCAAGCTCACGCCCACGCAGCGCAAGCGGCTGGCCGAGGCCCGCCCGTATCTGGAGGTCGCGCCCACGGTCGTGCGCGTCGCCACGGACGTCGCGCTGCCCTCGTTCGACCCGGCGGTGCCGAAGGAGCCGGCCGATCCCGCGACGCTGGAGGAGCTGGCCGGACAGTGGGGCCTGGGCGGCTCGCTGCAGCGTGTCCTCAGCGTGCTCTCATGAAGTGCCTGTTAGGTTAGGTGTACCTAACTTATTCTGAGAGCGCCCAGGGAGCCCACCGTGGCAGCAGACCGTCCCGCCGAACGTCCCGCCCGCAAGAAGGTCGTCACCTACCGCGCCCGTGTGATCCACACCGAGCGCCTCAGCCCGCACATGATGCGGGTCGTGCTGGGCGGCGCGGGGCTGGCGGACTTCCCCGCGGGCGAGTACACCGACCATTACGTGAAGCTGCTCTTCCCGGTGCCGGGCGTGACCTATCCGGAGCCGTTCGACCTCGCGCAGATCCGTGCCGACCTCCCCCGCGACCAGTGGCCGCGCACCCGGACGTACACGGTGCGCGCCTGGGACCCGCAGTCCCTGGAGCTGACCATCGACTTCGTGATCCACGGCGACCAGGGGGTGGCCGGGCCGTGGGCGCAGCAGGCCGAGGCGGGCGAGGAGATCCGTTTCGCCGGTCCGGGCGGCGCGTACGCCCCGGACGCCGCGGCCGACTGGCACCTGCTCGCCGGTGACGAGAGCGCGCTGCCGGCCATCGCGGCGTCGCTCGCCGGGATGCCGGAGGACGCGGTGGTGCGCGCCTTCATCGAGGTGGCGGACGCCCGCGAGGAGCAGAAGCTGCCGGCGCCGGCCGGCGCGGAGATCGTCTGGCTGCACCGCGACGGTGCGCCGGTCGGCGAGCGGCTGGTCGACGCGGTACGGGCACTGGAGTGGCCCGCGGGCCGGGTGCAGGCCTTCGTCCACGGCGAGGCGGGCTTCGTGAAGGAGCTCCGCCGCCTGCTGCGCGTCGAGCGCGAGATCCCCCGCGCCGACCTCTCGATCTCCGGCTACTGGCGCCGCGGCCACGACGAGGACGGCTGGCAGGCCTCGAAGTCGGAGTGGAACGCGACGGTGGAGGCGGAACAGGAGAAGGGCCGGACCGACTCAGCCGGCGCTTGAGGACAACCCCCAGCCCAATCAAGCCCGTCCGGCGTTTGAGGACGAGCCGCCCGGCGACCGAGGGCGCCCCGCAGGGAACCCGCCGGCCGCCGGGCGGCACAACGCGCACACGCGCTCAGCCGACGGACGAGTACGCCACAACCCCCCGCAGCACGCCCTCGACCGCCTTCCGCGCCGCCTTCGGAACCGTCCCCCCGGGAGGAGCGGCCGCCGCGATCTGGCCCAGTACATCGATCAGCTGCTTGCACCAGCGGACGAAGTCGCCGGCCGGCATCTCCGCCTCGCGGAGCACCGCGTCCAGCCCGACCCCGGACGCCCACTGGTGCGCCGCCCACGCGAAGCCCAGATCCGGCTCGCGCTGGCCGACGCCCTCCGCCTGGCTGATCCGGTGGTCCTCCTCCAGGGCGTCCAGCCGCCCCCAGATCCGCACCATCTCGCCCAGCGCGGCCCGCGCCTTCCCCGACGGCAGCTTCGGCGCGACCGCGTCATCCGCCTGCCGCGCCTCGTACACCAGCGCCGACGCGCACGCCGCCAGCTCCGGAGCCGACAGGCCCTCCCAGACGCCCTCGCGCAGGCACTCGCTCGCCAGCAGGTCCAGCTCGCCGTACAGCCGCGCCAGCCGCCGGCCCTCGTCCGTGACCGTGTCGCCCTGCAGATAGTCCAGCTCGGTCAGCAGCGCGCAGATCCGGTCGAAGGTGCGCGCGATGGTGTTCGTACGGCCCTCGATGCGGCGCTCCAGCTGGCGGGTGTCCCGCCGCAGCCGGTGATACCGCTCCGCCCAGCGCGCATGGTCCTCGCGCTCGTCGCAGCCGTGGCACGGATGCGCCCGGAGCGCCGTCCGCAGCCGCCTGATCTCCTTGTCGTCGGCGGCCTCCGACCGCTGCTTGCGGTGCCGCTCCGGCGGGATGTGCCCCGCCTTCGTACGCAGCGCGGACGCCAGGTCGCGGCGCGACTGCGGGCTGCGCGCATTGAAGGACTTCGGGATGCGCATCCGGTCCAGCGGCTGCACCGGCACCGGGAAGTCGATCGACGCCAGCCGCTTGACCTGCCGCTCCGCGGTGAGCACCAGCGGCCGCGGCCCGTCCTCGGAGTGGAACCCGCGATGGCCGTTGGTCCGCCCCGAGGGCATCCCCGGGTCGAGCACCAGCGCCAGCCCCGCGAACTTCCCCGTCGGTACGTGGATCACATCGCCCGGCTTCAGCTTCTCCAGCGCCGCCGCGGCGGCCGCCCGGCGCTGCGCCGCGCCCTGCTTGGCCAGCTCCGTCTCGCGGTCCTTCAGGTCCCGGCGGAGCCGCGAGTACTCCTCGAAGTCCCCGAGGTGGCAGGTCATCGCCTCGCGATAGCCCTCCAGCCCCTCTTCGTTCTTCTGCACCTGCCGCGAGATCCCGACGACCGACTTGTCGGCCTGGAACTGCGCGAAGGACATCTCCAGCAGCTCGCGCGAGCGGTGCCGGCCGAACTGCGAAACGAGGTTGACCGCCATGTTGTACGACGGCTTGAAGGAGGAGCGCAGCGGATACGTACGCGTGCCCGCCAGGCCCGCGACCGCGGCCGGGTCCATGCCGCGCTGCCACAGCACCACCGCGTGGCCCTCGACGTCGATGCCGCGCCGCCCGGCCCGGCCGGTGAGCTGGGTGTACTCGCCGGGGGTGATGTCCGCGTGCTGCTCGCCGTTCCACTTGACGAGCTTCTCCAGGACCACCGAACGGGCCGGCATATTGATGCCCAGGGCCAGGGTCTCGGTCGCGAAGACCGCCTTGACCAGGCCCTTCACGAACAGTTCCTCGACCACCTCCTTGAAGGTGGGCAGCATGCCGGCATGGTGCGCCGCGATGCCGCGCTCCAGGCCCTCCAGCCACTCGAAGTAGCCGAGGACGTGCAGGTCCTCGTCGGGGATGCCGGCCGTGCGGGCCTCGACGATCTTGCGGACCTTCTCCCGCGCCGCCTGGTCGTTCAGCCGCAGGCCCGAGTACAGGCACTGCTGGACCGCCGACTCGCAGCCGGCCCGGCTGAAGATGAACGTGATCGCCGGGAGCAGGCCCTCATTGTCCAGCCGGTCGATCACCTCGGCGCGGCTGGGCGTCCAGATCCGGCTGCGCTGCCGCCGCTCGCGCTCGCGGTCGGCCTCCCGCAGATTGTTGCGGCCGCGCCGCTTGTCGCGGCCGAAGGTGGGGCGGCTGTTCTCCATCCGAGCCAGCCGCACCAGGTCGGGGTTGACCTCGCGCTTTCCCTGGCCGGGCTCGGCGCCGTCCCGCTCCTCGAAGAGGTCGTGCATCCGCCGCCCCGCGAGCACGTGCTGCCACAGCGGCACGGGGCGGTGCTCGGAGACGATCACTTCGGTGTCGCCGCGTACGGTGTCCAGCCAGTCGCCGAACTCCTCGGCGTTGGACACCGTCGCGGAGAGCGACACCAGCGTCACGGAGTCGGGGAGGTGAATGATCACCTCTTCCCAGACGGCGCCGCGGAAGCGGTCGGAGAGGTAGTGCACCTCGTCCATGACCACATAGCCGAGGCCGTTCAGCGCCTGCGAACCGGCGTACAGCATGTTGCGCAGCACTTCGGTGGTCATCACGATCACCGGTGCGTCGCCGTTGACGCTGTTGTCGCCGGTCAGCAGGCCGACCTTCTCGGCGCCGTACCGCTTGACGAGGTCCTGGTACTTCTGGTTCGAGAGGGCCTTGATGGGGGTGGTGTAGAAACACTTGCGGCCCTGTCTCAGGGCCAGGTGGACGGCGAACTCGCCGACAATCGTCTTACCGGATCCGGTCGGAGCGGCGACCAGCACGCCCTTCCCCGCTTCCAGGGCCTCGCACGCCTCGATCTGGAACGCGTCCAGCGCGAAGTCGTACATCTCCTTGAAAGGGAAGAGTGCGGTGGCCTGCTCGGCCGCGCGCTCACGCGCGGCGGCATAGCGCTCAGCAGGGGACATGTCCTCGGTCATCGTGTCTACGAGCCTACCGGCCACCTCTGACAGTCACGCGATCTTTAATGACCCGCGCCCCGACCCACGCCGCCTGCGCCCGCTTCCCGGGAGGTGGGAGCGTCAGGGCGGGTCTTTTGGATCAGGCCTACGTGATGTCGTCCATGTCGTCCCGGCGGGACTCCAGGGCGCCGCGGCCGGTACCGGACTGCTCCGGGAGGGCGCGCGGGGCGTCGACGGACTCGATGGCGCCGATGTCGTCGGGCGTGAGGTCCAGATCGGAGGCCTCGTCGTCGGCGGGGCCCGCGGCGACGGCACGCGCCCTGCGGCCGTCGTTCACCAGGGAGACGATCACCGCGGCGAAGTAGAGGACCACGATCGGCGCGGCAAGCGCGATCATCGTGAGCGGGTCCGTGCTCGGCGTGGCGATCGCCGAGAAGAGCGTGATGCCCATGATCATGGCGCGCCACCAGCCGAGCATCCGCTTGCCGGAGATCACACCGCCGAAGTTCAGCAGGACCAGCAGCAGCGGCAGCTCGAAGGACAGGCCGAAGACGACGACCATCCTGGTCACCAGGTCGAGCAGCTTGTCCAGCGGCAGGAGGTTGTCGATGCCGATCGGCGTGAAGTCGATGAGGACCTTGGCCGTGGTCGGCAGCACGGCGTAGGCGAAGTAACCGCCGATCATGAAGAGCGGGAAGCCGGCGCCCACGAAGCTGAGCGCGTACTTCTTCTCGCTGCGGTGCAGACCGGGCGCGAGGAACGCCCAGAGCTGGTACAGCCAGACCGGCGAGGAGAGGATCAGGCCGGCCATCAGGGAGACCTTGAGCGCCAGGGTGAAGGGCCCGAGCAGGTCCATCATCACGATGCGGGCGCAGGTCTCACCGCCGCCCTTCTGCGCCAGCTCGCCGAAGGAGAGGTTGCAGCCCACCGACTGAAGCACCGGCTTGGTGATCAGGTTGATGATGTCGTTGTAGAAGAACGCCGAGATGACGCTCGCCACCACGATGGCCAGCACGGACTTCGCGAGCCGGTTGCGCAGCTCGCGCAGGTGCTCCGCGAGGGGCATCCGGCCCTCGGGGTCCCTGTCCTTCTTGTCCTTCTTCGGGGCAGACTTGAGCAACCCACGTCCTCATCTCGTGCGGCGGGCAGCGGCACCGGACCGCCGCCCCAGTCGGCCCTGGGTCAGCGCTTGGTCGTGCTGTCGGTCGGCTCGGCGACCGGGCGGGAGCTGTTCACATCACCGGGCGACGCCTGGATCGTCTTGGGGGTCTCGGCCTGGGCGTCGTTCGGCGGGTCCGACGGCGCGGACTGCGACTGCGAGCCCTCCGACTTCATCGCCTTGGCCTCGCTCTTCAGGATGCGCGCCGACTTGCCGAGGGAGCGGGCCATCTCGGGAAGCTTCTTGGCACCGAACAGGAGGATGACGACGACGAGGATGAGGATGATCTCGGGAGCGCCGATCTTGCCAGTGAACATAAGTGTTTACCTTCTCACCGAGGCGGCTGGGGTGGGGCTGGCCCGACTGGTCGGACAAGCGTCCGTTTCGCCGTGCTGTCAGCGATCGTAACGCGCGGGGGTTAACCGACGGCAATCCCTGTGCATACTCCCGATTGCGGGCCGTGCCTCGTCCGTCGGCCCGCTTCCAGCAGCGTACCGCCCCGGCGCGGCCGATTTCAGACCCTCTCGGCCCCGGGGCCGGCCATCGCTCCGGCGTCCTGGGCCAGCGGCCCGGCGGCCCGCTCCAAGTCCTGCGCGGCGTACTGGATCCGGCGGGAGGTCTCGTCCACCTGCCGGGCCAGCCTGCGCACTTCCACGAAGACGCGGACGGCCAGTACACCGAGCACGGCGAGGCCGAGGAAGCCGAGGGCGATGGCGATCATGGGCCAGAGCATGGGGCGAGCCTACTCGCCGCCTACGGGGCGAATCGAACGAACCCGTGCCCCCACCGGGGGATTACCCAGCGCAGCCGCGCGAGAACCGGAGGCAGCGGTATGCGACTGTCGCGCACCCCGTATGCGGCTGGCGCTCACCCCGTATGACGCTCAACCCCGTATGGTGCTCCCCCGCATGACGCTCACCCCGTATGCAACCGCAGTGTCCGTACCCCGCCGCCGGTCAGGAGCTCCACTATCCGTTCGCCGGCCGGTTTGCGGACGGCGGAGCCGCAGTCGGGGCAGGTGAAGGAGTAGAAGGTGGTACGGCGGCTGCCGCCGATCGCCAGCCGCAGCGCGTCCGAGGCCAGCTCGAAGCGGCTCCGGCAGTCCGGGCAGGCCGCCTTGAAGATCACGGGCGCGGCCGGGGTGGTCACGGTCGTCATCGCACTCACAGCTCCCTGCGGTTTCCTCGACTGTCCCTGCTCCGGGCCTGCCGCTCAGCCGCCGTACGCCGCGAGCGCCCGCGCCGCCGCGTCCCGCGCGCTGTCCGCCAGCTCCTGCGGGGCGACGATCCGCCCGTCCCGGCCCAGTCGCAGCGCCAGGCGGCGCAGCGAGGCGGGGTCCGGGGTACGCAGGGTGATGCGCAGGCCGCCCTCGGGCAGCTCCTCGGCGGTGTCGTGCGGGTAGTACTCCGCGACCCAGCGGCCGCCGGGCCCCACCTCGATCACGACCTCCGGGTCCTCGGCGGCCGGCTGCACCAGCCCCTCCGACAGGTCCCGCAGCTCGATCGGCGGCGGGTCGGAGGGCGCGTCCAGCAGCTTGATCTCGGCGACCCGGTCCAGCCGGAAGGTGCGGCGCGCCTCGGAGAGCCGGCACCACGCCTCCACGTAGGTGTGGCCGACGGCGAAGAGGCGGATGGGGTCCACCTCGCGCTCGGTGAGCTCGTCGCGGGCGGGCGAGTAGTACTTCAGCCACAGCCGGCGGCGTTCGGCGATGGCCCGGTCCACGTCGGCGAAGACGCCGCCCTCGGACTCGAAGGTGACGGAGAGGCGGGAGCTGGCGCCCGCCGCCTCGCCCGCCGCAGCCTCCAGCTTGGCGGTGGCGCGCAGCAGCGCCTGCCGGTCGCCCTCGCGCAGGCCCGGCAGGGTCGACACCGCGCGCGCCGCGACCAGCAGCGCGGTCGCCTCGTCGGCGGCCAGCCGCAGCGGCTCGGCGACGTCGTCGGGGTTGTGCCACCAGATGCGGTCGCCGTCGGTGTCGATGTCCAGCAGGTCGCCGCCGCGGAAGCTCGTACCGCACATGGGCAGTACGTCGAGGTCCGCGATCAGCTCGTCCTCGGTGATGCCGAAGGCCCGGGCCACGTCGCTGACGCGGGCGCCGGGGCGCTCGCGCAGATACGTCACCAGGGACAGCATCCGGCGGGTCTGGTCGATGGCGTTGATCGCCATGGTCTGGTCGCTCCCCCTCAGCCCTTGGCCACGGCACGCAGCCGGTCCACCACGTCGGCCCGCAGCTCGGCCGGTTCCAGTACGACCACGTCCGGCCCGAGCTCCACGAGCCAGGCGTCCAGCCCGTGCCCGTACGGGATCTCCAGCTCGTCCCAGCCCTCGCCCGCCTCGCGCACGGACAGCGCACGGGCGCGCAGCGGGTAGCCGTGGTCGGCGCGCAGCTTGATGCGGGCGGTGCCGGTGGCGGTCTCGCCCGCCCAGCTCTCCACCGTCTCCCGTACGGTCACGTGGTCGGGCACCTCGGCGGTGAACTTCCCCGCGCGCGAGCGGACCTTGCCGGTGATGCGGGAGATCCGGAAGACCCGCTCGGCCTGCCGGTCGCGGTCCCAGCCCGCGAGGTACCAGTGGCCGCGCCAGCATTCGAGGATCCAGGGCTCCACCTGGCGCTGCTCGGGCCGGGCGGCGTTGGCCTTGCGGTAGTCGAAGACGACGGGGCGACGGTCCCGGCAGGCCAGCATCAGCGGTTCGAAGGCCGCTTCGTGCGCGGGGATGCGCGGCTCCAGGGCGCTGTGCGGCTGCGCGGGGTCGTACTCCCCCTCCTGGCCGCCCAGCGGCATCCCGGCGGCGCGCAGCTTCTGGAGCGCGCCGCTGGCCGCGCCCGCGAGCCGGGCCTGCTGCCAGATCTTCGCGGCCAGGCCGAGGGCCGCGGCCTCCTCGGCGTCCAGGGTGATCGGCGGGAGCCGGTTGGAGTCGCGGCGGGCGAGGTATCCGGTGTCCCCCTCCAGGCCCTCGACGGTCTCGATGACCATCCCGAGCTCCCGCAGGTCGTCCTTGTCCCGCTCGAACATGCGGTTGAACGCGTCGTCGCCCGCGCCCGCCGGACCGTCCCCCGGGCCGAACGCCTCGACGTACGCCTCGATGGACCCGCGCAACTCCCGCTTGGTGAGCGGGCGCCGGGTCCCCAGCAGGCACAGCGCCAGGTTCATCAACCGCTCGGCCTTGGCAATGGCCATCGACGCCCTTCTCTCTGTGGTCTCGACCGATGACCGTACCGCTACCGGGAGCCGCTTCAAAAGCCGAGGGCCCATACCCCCGAGGGGGCATGGGCCCATAAGGCTCGCGCCACGCGCCGCGCCGGCGCCGCACAAGGACGTAACCGGCGTCCGGACACGGTGTCCGCGTGGGCGAAGATCAGCGCCGGGCCGCTGCCCGGCCGCCGACGACGTCCGGTCTCAGACCGAGACCAGGTCGCAGACGAAGATCAGCGTCTCGTTCGGCGCGATGCGGCCGCCACCGGCGCCGCGCTCGCCGTACGCCATGTGCGCCGGAATGGTCAGCCGGCGGCGGCCGCCGACCTTCATGCCCTGCACACCCTTGTCCCAGCCTTCGATGACCTGGCCGGCGCCCAGCTGGAACTGCAGCGGCTTGCCGCGGTTCCAGCTCGCGTCGAACTCCTCGCCGGTGCTGAAGGACACGCCGACGTAGTGGACGGAGACGTTGTCCCCCGCCTTGGCGACCGGCCCGTCACCCTCCCACAGGTCCACGATCTCCAGATCGGTGGGCGCGGGGCCCTCGGGGAAGTCGATCTCGGGCTTGTCGATGCTCACGTATGTGCTCCTACGAACGAATCGTTCTACAACGCGGGACAGTCTCGCAGGTGGCCGGGCCGTGATCATCGCGGCGGGCGGGGTACGGCCCCGGTGCCCTCAGAACGTGTCGAGGATGTCCACCGAGAAGACCAACGTGTGGTTGGCCAGCTCGCCGCCCTGCGGGTTCGTACCGTACCCGTCCTTGGGCGGTACGACGATCTCGACACGGTCGCCGACGTTCTTGCCGACCAGCGCCTTGTCCCAGCCCTTGACGACCGCGTTGGTGCCGATCTGGAAGGCGGTCGCGCCGCCGTGCTTCCAGGAGGAGTCGAACATCTTGCCGTCCTCCCACTTCACGCCCGTGTACTGCGCGATCAGCCCCTCACCGGCCTTCACCTTCGGGCCGTCGCCCTTGATGAGCACCTGGCTCTTGGTCTCCTTGGGGGCCTTCTCGCCCTTGGGGACGGTGATCTCCGCGGGCTTGCGGCTCGGCGACTTCACCTCCGGCATACCGGCCTCCGGCGCCGCCTGCTCGCCCTTCACCTCGCCGTTCTTGTCGGCCTTCTTGGCGGCGACCACGTCGACGACCCACACCAGGCCGTCGCTGGGCTTCACGCCCGCCTGCGGGTTCAGCTGGTCACCGATGAGCGCCTTGGCGGTGCCCTCGATCTCGAAGCGGGAGCCGACCTTCTTGCCCGTCACCGCTTCCATCACCTTCGTGGGCAGCTGCGGGGTGGCCTGCCCGGCCGTGCCGACGGCCTGCATGCGCGGCGCCTTGGCGCTCGCACCCGGCTGCTTGGCCCAGCTGCTGCCCAGCGACTGGCCCTTCGTCATCTGGCCCACGAAGTCCAGCCGGACGAAGTCGCCCTTCTTCACGGCCGCGCCCTTGCCCTCGGACAGCGTCTTCACGACCGCCTTGTCCGGTGCCTTGGCCTTCTTGTCGACCTTGATCTTGGGCTGCTCGCCGGCCTTGCCTTCCACCGACGCGATGCTCGCGTCGGAGCCCTCGTCGGACCCGCACGCGGCGGTGAACAGCAGGACGGGCACGGCGATCGCCGCGGCCGCGGCACGGCGGGTGTTCTTCGTGAGCTTCATCAGTCCAACTCGGGCTAGAGGGGTGGGTGGGCAATGCCCGCCACTCTACGACCTGACCCCCACCGCATTTCCATAGACAACACCGCCGGAGACAACACCGGCGGAGACAACACGGCAGGAGACAACACGGCGGTGTGCCCCGGCACAAAGGCCGTTGACACACCGCCGCGTCGCGAAACGGGTCACATTCCCGCGATGAGCTTCTCCACCCGGTCGTCCACCGACCGGAACGGGTCCTTGCACAGCACCGTGCGCTGCGCCTGGTCATTGAGCTTGAGATGCACCCAGTCGACCGTGAAGTCCCTGCGCTGTTCCTGTGCCCGGCGGATGAAATCGCCGCGCAGCCTCGCCCGCGTCGTCTGCGGCGGCACGGACTTGCCCTCGAAGATCTTCAGATCATTGCACACCCGCGCCGCCTGGCCCTTTTTCTCCAGGAGGTAGTACAGGCCCCGGCGACGGTGGATGTCGTGGTACGCGAGGTCTATCTGCGCGACCCGCGGATGCGACATCGTGATGTTGTTCTTGGCACGGTAACGGTCGATCAGCTGGTACTTCATCACCCAGTCGATCTCCGTCGCGACCCGGTCCAGGTCCTCCTCCCGGATCGCGTCCAGCGTGCGGCCCCAGAGCTCCAGGACCCGCTCGACGGTGCCCGTACGGATGCCGCGGCGGTCGCAGAAGTCCACCGCCTTCTCGTAGTACTCCTGCTGGACTTCGAGCGCCGACGCCTCCCGGCCGCTCGCCAGCCGCACCTTGCGCTGACCGGTGATGTCGTGGCTGACCTCGCGGATCGCCCGGATCGGGTTCTCCAGCGTCAGGTCCCGCATCACCGTGCCCGCCTCGATCATGCGCAGTACGAGGTCGGTGGCGCCGACCTTCAGCAGCATGGTCGTCTCGGACATGTTGGAGTCACCCACGATGACGTGCAGCCGGCGGTACCGCTCGGCGTCGGCGTGCGGCTCGTCACGGGTGTTGATGATCGGCCGGGAGCGGGTCGTCGCAGAGGAGACCCCTTCCCAGATGTGTTCGGCGCGCTGACTGACGCAGTACACCGCGCCGCGCGGCGTCTGCAGCACCTTTCCGGCGCCGCACAGCAGCTGACGGGTCACCAGGAACGGAATGAGGATGTCCGCGAGCCTGGAGAACTCCCCGTGCCGCGCCACGAGGTAGTTCTCGTGACACCCGTAGGAGTTTCCCGCCGAATCGGTGTTGTTCTTGAAGAGATAGACGTCTCCGGCGATTCCCTCCTCGTGCAGGCGGCGTTCGGCGTCGACGAGCAAGCCTTCGAGAATGCGCTCGCCGGCCTTGTCGTGGGTGACCAGCTCGGTCACGTTGTCGCACTCGGGAGTTGCGTATTCCGGGTGCGATCCCACGTCCAAGTACAGGCGGGCACCGTTCCGCAGGAAGACATTGCTGCTGCGGCCCCATGACACGACACGGCGGAAGAGGTACCGCGCCACTTCGTCAGGAGACAGGCGGCGCTGTCCCCTGAACGTACACGTGACGCCGTACTCGTTCTCCAGCCCGAAAATGCGGCGGTCCATGACTGAACATTACGCCTGATGGCCTGCTCTGAAACCGGGTTCGACAGTACCGTTTCGATCATTTTCCGCCTGGACGCCACTCACCGTACGCATCCCGGACGGCAGCAGAAAACGCCGCGCCGCCACCATCACCGCCAGCGCGGCGAGACCACCACCGCCCGCGACCGCGAAACCCGCCGCCGCGCCGCCCAGCTCCACCGCCGGGCCCACCACCGACGTACCCACGGCGGCCCCCACCCCGAACGTCGTGACCAGCCACGAGAACGCCTCCGTCACCGTGCCGCGCGGCGCGTGCCGGTCCACCACGATGAACGCGCACGCCAGCGCCGGCGCCAGGAACACCCCCGCGAGCCCCGTCAGCGCCGTCATCCCCGCCACCCCCGGGACCAGCGCCAACGGCAGGTACCCGAGCGCCAGCAGCCCGATCAGCACCCGCAGCCGGTTCTCCGGCGCCCCCGGCCACTCCCGCGCTCCGTACACCACACCACCGACCAGCGCCCCCGCACCCAACGCGGAGAGCAGATAGCTGGAAACCATCTGCCCGCCGTGCGTGTCGGCGTACGCCACCGCCGCCACCGCGATCGACCCCAGCGCCAGCCCCACGAAGAAGAACGACCCGATCAGCACGAGCATCCCGGACGAGCGCAGCGCGCCCAGCCAGTGCGCCTCGCGCGGCGCGCTGCGCCACTGCCGGGACGGCGGCGAGACCACCACCGACAGCGCGCCCAGCACCCCGAGTACGTTGATGACCAGCAGCGCCACCCGCTCGGACCACACCGCGACGCTCAGCGTCACCAGCAACGGACCGACCGCGAACATCACTTCCTGCGCCACCGCGTCCAGCGCGTACGCCGCGTGCACCCGCTCCGGGCGCTTCAGCACCCCGGGCCACAGCGCCCGCAGCCCGCCCTCCAGGGGCGGCGTGAAGAAACCGGCGACCACCATGGCCGCGTACGCCGGCCACAGCGGGTCGATGCCGACGACGGCCGGCAGAACCATGCCCAGCGCCGACAGGACGGCCGACGGCAGCATGACCCTGGGTTGTCCCCACAGGTCCACCGCGCGGCCCAGCAGCGGCTGTCCTACGGCGTTGCAGAGGCCGTACACGGCCGAGAGCGCACCCGCCAGGGCGTAGCTGCCGCCCTCGGCGCGGGTGAAGAGGACCACCGCCAGCGCCGCCGTGGCGTTCGGCAGCCGACCGATCAAGGTGCCGGTCAGCAGCCGCGCGGCGTGGCGCGTCCTGAGCAGCTCCGCGTATCCCGCGGCCATACCCGCCCCTCTCCGCCGGCCGTACGGGCCGGGAGCCGTCCGGTGGACGTTTTAGTGTTACGTATAACGTGGCCCGTCATACGTACCATGGCCGCTGACCGCCGGTCCACCGCAATGCGGTACAGACGAGCGCGCGACAGGCACGACGCCGTACGAAGGGGCAGCCACACCAGTGACCGAGCAGGCAACGGCGTCCGGACGCATCACCAGCAAGGACGTCGCCCGCGCCGCCGGCGTCTCCCAGGCGGCCGTCTCCCTCGTACTCGGCGACAAATGGCGCGGCCGCGTCTCACAGGCCAAGGCCGACGCCGTACGCGCCGCGGCGCGCGAGCTCGGCTACCGCCCCAACCTCGCCGCCCGCAGCCTCCGCCTCGGCCGCACCCGCACGGCGCTCCTCGTCGTCCCCGCGCTCACCACCGAATTCTTCGCCCGCGTCTACACGGGCGCCGCCCGCATCGCCGCCGACAGTGGCTTCGGCCTCGTCCTGTACCCCTCCCCCGAGGGCATCGGCCCGGCCCGCGACCCCTTCGATTCCGCGCGCGCCACCCTCGACGGCGTCATCGCCTCCTCCATGGCCACCGACGCGCTCACCGCCCTCTACGGCGAGGGCCTGCCCCTGGTCATGCTCGACAACGACCCCGAGGACACCCCGGCCGCCGCCACCGTCAACCTCGATATCGCCGACGGCGCCCGGCAGACCGCCCGCCACCTGCTCGGCCTCGGCCACCGCCGGCTCACCCACCTGGCCGCCGCCGTCGACTCCTGGACCTTCCGCCTCCGGGCGCGGGCCCTCGCGGAGGCCGTGACCGCCGTCCCGGGCGCGTCGCTGGAAGTACAGGCCACGCCGCTCAGCGTGGACGCCGGGCTGCACGCCGCACACGCCGCCCTCACCGCCCCCGGGCCCCGCCCCACCGCCCTGATCTGCGACGACGACATCCTCGCCGCCGGCGCCTGCAAGGCCGCCCGCCGGCTCGGGCTGCGCGTCCCCGAGGACGTCTCCGTCACCGGCTTCGACGACCTCGCGCTGGCCACCGCCGTCGAGCCGGAGCTGACGACCGTACGGCTGCCCGCCGAGGAGTTCGGGGCGGCCGGCATGCGCGCCCTCATCGACGTCCTGGACGGCCGCCCGCCCGCCGCGCCCACCACGCTCCCGGTCGAACTGATCACCCGCGGTTCGACGGCCGCCCCGCCGCGCGAGTCGGCGCGGCCCTGAAACGCCGCTGAGAAGCCCCTGAAGCAGCCCCTGAAATGCCGCGCGCCCCGGCGGGCTGTGACCCACCGAGGCGGCGCGAAACGTGCGGACGGGAGCGGGCTACTCCTCCGAGCCCGCGGAGCCGGATCCGGAGCCGGTGTCGGATTCCTCGGCCGACTCCGACGCCGCATCCTCGGGTGAACCGGCCTCGGTTGCCGACGCCGACGCCCCCTCCGAAGCCAGCAGCCGGGACAGCTGACGGCCCAGCACCCGCTTGAACTTCCGCTGCTGCGGCCGCTTGCGGTCCAGGACCGCGACCTCCAGCTGCTCGGCGGTCAGCGTGCGCTCCCCGCCGTTGTTGTCCCGCGACAGCGACTCCACGGCGAGCTTCAGCGCCTCGCCCAGCGACATGCCGTCCCGGTGGTGCTGATCGAGGTAGGTGCTGATCTGATCGGCATTGCCGCCGACCGCGACCGAACCGTGCTCGTCCACGATCGAACCGTCATGCGGCAGGCGGTAGATCTGATCGTCCTCGGCGGTGTTGCCCACCTCCGCGACCAGCAGCTCCACCTCGTACGGCTTCTCGGCCGCACTGGAGAAGATCGCACCGAGCGTCTGGGCATAGGTGTTCGCCAGCCCGCGCGCCGTCACGTCCTCACGGTCGTAGGTGTACCCCCGCAGATCGGCGTAGCGCACCCCACCGATCCGGAGGTTCTCGAACTCGTTGTATTTACCGACCGCCGCAAAGGCGATCCGGTCATAAATCTCGCTGACCTTGTGCAGTGCACGGGAAGGATTCTCGGCGACGAAAACGACGCCGTCGGCATACTGCAGAGCGACAACACTGCGTCCGCGCGCGATGCCCTTGCGGGCGTACTCGGCGCGGTCCGCCATGGCCTGCTGGGGTGAGACATAGAACGGCGTCGACACCGGCTATCCGTCCCTTTCTGTCAATGGCTCTCTCACTGGCGAAAGCACCTCCGGATCATCCGTCATCCGCAAGTCCGCTGCCGCCCCGTCAGAGCAGCGCCGCCCGCGGGCCGTCCGGCTGCTCCAGGCGCCGCGCGTGAATCGCTCGGGCAATCTCGGAGACCTCGTCCTCAGTGAGCCTCTTGAAGCCCTCATCGGTGATCACGGTGACGATCGGATAGATCCGCCGGCCCAGGTCCGGGCCACCGGTCGCCGAGTCGTCGTCCGCGGCGTCGTACAGCGCCTGCACGACCGCGGTCGCCGCGTCGCTCTCGGAGAAGTCGTCCCGGAACAGCTTCTTGAGCGCGCTCCGGGCGAACACCGAACCGGAACCGGTCGCGGCGTACCCCGTCTCCTCCGACCGCCCGCCGGTGACGTCGTACGAGAAAATACGGCCCTTCTCGCGGTCGATGTCGTACCCGGCGAACAGCGGCACCACGGCCAGGCCCTGCATGGCCATGCCGAGATTGCTGCGGATCATCGTCGAGAGGCGGTTCGCCTTGCCCTCCAGGGACAGCTGCGCGCCCTCGACCTTCTCGAAGTGCTCCAGCTCCAGCTGGAAGAGCTTCACCATTTCCACGGCGAGCCCCGCCGTGCCGGCAATCCCGACCGCGCTGTACTCGTCCGCCGGGAAGACCTTCTCGATGTCCCGCTGCGCGATGACGTTGCCCATCGTCGCCCGGCGGTCACCGGCGAGCACGACACCCCCGGGGAATGTCGCCGCCACGATCGTCGTGCCGTGCGGCGCCTCGATCGCCCCCTGCACGGGCGGCAGCGGCCGATTCCCCGGCAACAGCTCCGGCGAGTGCTCACTGAGAAAGTCCATGAACGAGGAGGACCCAGGCGTCAGGAAGGCAGCTGGTAGACGCCCGGTGCTTCGAGTATTGGCTTCCACACGTTTCCTTCCAGATATGCGATGTCCCGACGGAGTACGCCGGGACCATCCTTCAACTTGCCGAATGCCGAGTTGCAGTTGAAGCCCGGTACGCCCGGGACTTTACCCGGCTCGTGATCGTGATCCACATGCACGGCCCGGCACTGCGGGCGCGGGCGCCGTGCGACGAGCGGAGGCCGCCCGCGGCGTGTCTTCGCGACGCCGCGAGCAGCACTCCGACTCGCACGCTCCTCGCACTGCAACCCCGCCCCTTCACCTTCGATTCGAAGGCAAAACCGCCTTACTGTCCGCCCTTCTGAACGAAGGACCGCACGAAATCCTCGGCGTTCTCCTCGAGGACATCGTCGATCTCGTCCAGCACGGAGTCCACGTCGTCCGACAGCTTTTCCTGGCGTTCCTTGAGGTCCTCGGACGCTTCTGCGTCCTGGGTCTGCTCCTCGACCTCTTCGGTGGTACGCGAAGCCTTCTGCTGCCCGCCGCCGGTGTCCTTGGTCGCCATATCCCTCACCCCGCTCGGTTCGCCCCGCTCGATGTGACTGTCAAGATCAGACCCTACAAGCTGGGTCCGACATCGGCCCTGCACTTTCCCTCAACGTCCGGGACTCACCTCGATGATTCCCGCCGGGCGGACATTTCAGCCGCCCGGCGGGCCCCGGATCGGTCACGATCGGACCGCGGCCAGGCCGTGAGCGGCCCGTACGCGGCTTTGCCGCCTCAGCCGCCGCTGAGCACCCGTACCAGGTCCTCCGCCGTGCGGCAGCGGTCCAGGAGCTCCTTGACGTGGTTCCGGGTGCCGCGGAGCGGCTCCAGTGTCGGCACGCGCTGGAGCGAGTCGCGGCCCGGCAGATCGAAGATCACCGAGTCCCAGGACGCCGCGGCCACGTCGTCCGCGTACTGCTCGAGGCAGCGGCCCCGGAAGTACGCCCGCGTGTCCTCCGGCGGCTTGATCTCCGCCTTCTCGACGTCCGCCTCGACCAGGAGGCGCTGCATCTTGCCGCGCTCCGCCAGACGGTTGTACAGGCCCTTGTCGGGCCGCACGTCGGCGTACTGGAGGTCGACGAGGTGCAGCCGCGCCGCGTCCCAGTCGAGGCTGTCGCGGCGCCGGTAGCCCTCCATGAGCTCCCGCTTGGCGACCCAGTCCAGCGTGCCGGAGAGGCTCATCGGGTCGTTCTCCAGCCGGCCCAGCACGTCCTCCCACCGGGTGAGGACGTCCTTGGTCTGCTCGTCCGCGTCGGCCCCGAAGCGCTCCTCGACGTACTTGCGCGCCAGCTCGTAGTACTCCATCTGGAGCTGCACACCGGTGAGCGTCCGGCCGCTGCGGAGCGTGATCAGATGCTGCAGCGAGGGGTCGTGCGAGACCTGGTGGAGAGTGCGTACGGGCTGGTCGACGGCGAGGTCGACGTTGATGAAGCCGTCCTCGATCATGGAGAGGACCAGCGCCGTCGTGCCCAGTTTCAGGTACGTGGAGATCTCGGAGAGGTTCGCGTCGCCGATGATCACGTGCAGCCGGCGGTACTTCTCGGCGTCCGCGTGCGGCTCGTCGCGGGTGTTGATGATGGGCCGCTTGAGCGTCGTCTCCAGGCCCACCTCCACCTCGAAGTAGTCGGCGCGCTGGCTGAGCTGGAAGCCGTGCTCGTGGCCGTCCTGGCCGATGCCGACGCGTCCGGCACCGGTGACGACCTGCCGGGAGACGAAGAACGGCGTCAGGTGGCGCACGATGTCCGAGAAGGGGGTCTCCCGCTTCATCAGGTAGTTCTCGTGCGTGCCGTAGGACGCGCCCTTGTTGTCGGTGTTGTTCTTGTAGAGGTGGATCGGCTGGGCGCCGGGGACCTGGGCGGCCTTCTCGGCGGCCTCGGCCATGATGCGCTCGCCGGCCTTGTCCCACAGGACGGCGTCGCGCGGATTGGTGACCTCGGGGGCGCTGTACTCGGGGTGCGCGTGGTCGACGTAGAGCCGCGCGCCGTTGGTGAGGATGACGTTGGCCAGACCGATGTCCTCGTCCGTGAGCTGGCTGGCGTCGGCGTTCTCACGTGCGAGGTCGAAGCCACGGGCGTCCCGCAGCGGGTTCTCCTCCTCGAAGTCCCAGCGGGCGCGGCGCGCCCGGTGCATCGCCGCCGCGTAGGCGTTGACGACTTGGGACGAGGTGAGCATGGCATTGGCGTTCGGGTGGCCGGGGACGGAGATGCCGTACTCCGTCTCGATGCCCATTACTCGCCGTACGGTCATGCGGCCCTCCTTGCCCGGCGGCGCCCCCGGGTGGGGTCGGCGCTCAAGTACCGCTGCGCTTCCGGTCCGAATCCGGTCCCCGCTTCCGCACTGTGTGGTGCGGCGGTACCGAAGAGCCTAGAACGCCGATGCGGCGCTGGGGAGATCATTACAGTCATTGCTCCAGTCCGGTTTTCCCTGTTCCGCCGGGGGATCTCCAGGGTGCGTCCCGGCCCCTGGAAAGCGTCCGGCTGCGGACGCCCCGCCTGGGACATCCGCAGCCGGTGAGCGGTGTTACAGGTACTGTCCGGTGTTCGCCACCGTGTCGATGGAGCGACCGGTGTCCGCGCCCTGCTTGCCGGTGACGAGGGTGCGGATGTAGACGATCCGCTCGCCCTTCTTGCCGGAGATGCGGGCCCAGTCGTCCGGGTTGGTCGTGTTGGGCAGGTCCTCGTTCTCCTTGAACTCGTCCACGCATGCCTGGAGCAGGTGGGCGACGCGGAGACCCTTCTGGTTCTGTTCGAGGAATGCCTTGATGGCCATCTTCTTGGCGCGTCCGACGATGTTTTCGATCATGGCGCCGGAGTTGAAGTCCTTGAAGTACAGGACTTCCTTGTCACCGTTGGCGTAGGTGACCTCCAGGAAGCGGTTCTCCTCCGATTCCGCGTACATCTGCTCGACGACCGACTGGATCATGCCGCTGACCGCGGCCTTCTTCGAGCCGCCGTGCTCGGCGAGGTCGTCGGAGTGCAGCGGGAGCCGGTCGGTGAGGTACTTCGAGAAGATGTCCTTGGCGGCTTCGGCGTCCGGACGCTCGATCTTGATCTTTACGTCGAGTCGGCCGGGCCGCAGGATCGCCGGGTCGATCATGTCCTCACGGTTCGAGGCACCGATGACGATCACATTTTCCAGGCCCTCCACGCCGTCGATCTCGGAGAGCAGCTGCGGGACGATGGTGTTCTCCACGTCCGAGCTGACGCCCGAGCCACGGGTGCGGAAGAGGGAGTCCATCTCGTCGAAGAAGACGATGACGGGCGTGCCCTCGCTGGCCTTCTCCCGCGCCCGCTGGAAGACCAGGCGGATGTGCCGCTCGGTCTCGCCGACGTACTTGTTGAGGAGCTCGGGGCCCTTGATGTTGAGGAAGAAGCTCTTCCCCGCGGGCTTGCCGGTCACCTCGGCGACCTTCTTGGCGAGGGAGTTGGCGACCGCCTTGGCGATGAGCGTCTTGCCGCAGCCGGGCGGGCCGTAGAGCAAGACGCCCTTGGGCGGGCGCAGTTCGTGCTCCTTGAACAGATCGGGGTAGAGATACGGGAGCTCGACGGCGTCCCGGATCATCTCGATCTGGCCGCCCAGACCGCCGATCTTGGTGTAGTCGATGTCCGGTACCTCTTCGAGGACCAGCTCTTCGACCTCGCTCTTGGGAATGACTTCATAGACGTAGCCGGAGCGGGGCTCGAGGAGCAGGGCGTCGCCGGGGCGGATGGTGATGTCCAGCAGCGGCTCGGCGAGCCTCACCACCCGTTCCTCGTCGGTGTGCCCGATGACCAGGGCCCGCTCGCCGTCCTCCAGGATTTCCTTGAGGGTGACGATGTCCCCGGCGCTCTCGAACTCCATGGCTTCGACCACGTTGAGCGCTTCGTTGAGCATGACCTCCTGGCCACGCCTGAGCTCTTCGAGCTCGACGCTCGGGCTGACATTCACGCGGAGCTTTCGGCCTCCGGTGAAGATGTCGCACGTGCCGTCCTCGTTCGCCTGCAGGAAGACACCGAAGCCGGCCGGCGGCTGAGCGAGCCGGTCGACCTCCTCCTTGAGCGCGACGATCTGGTCGCGGGCCTCACGGAGAGTGTTGGCGAGTCGCTCGTTCTGAGCCGATACGCCGGCCAGGTTGGTCTGCAGCTCGACGATCCGCTCTTCGAGAATCCTCGTGTGACGCGGAGAGTCGGCGAGCTTGCGTCGCAGGACGGCGATCTCCTGCTCGAGATAGGCAACCTGGCCGGCAGGGTCTTCAGACCCCCGCCCCGGCCGGATGCCGCGGTTGATGTCGTCGTCGTGGGCTGCCACGGTCCTCACCTCCTCCAAGGGGAGCTGGACGCTTCCTGACCCTACCTGGGCCGGTGCAGGTTGAAACCCCTAGATCGAAAAGACTGTCGGGGTGTGTCCGATCTTCACCCTTGCGCACGTCCTCACCCTGGGGTGATACCCACCCGACAACATCGGAAAGCGACCGGTTGTATCGTCGACACGGTCAACACCCGTCAGTGCTGGCACTACTTAGACAACATCGGTTAAACGTACGCAGGAACGGCAGGCGAGATGAGCGCCCAGGAAGAAGCCACCGAGCTCGAGGTCTGGATCGACCAGGACCTCTGCACCGGGGACGGCATCTGCGCGCAGTACGCGCCGGAGGTCTTCGAGCTCGACATCGACGGGCTGGCGTACGTGAAGAGCGCCGACGACGAGCTGCTGCAGGACAAGGGCGCCACCACGCCGGTCCCGTTGCCGCTGCTCAACGACGTGCGGGACTCCGCGAAGGAGTGCCCAGGCGACTGCATTCACGTGCGCCGCGTGTCGGACAAGGCCGAGGTGTACGGGCCGGACGCCGAGTAACCGGCCGCCGGGCAGCGGGACGCCGGGTAACCGGACGGGCGGCCCGGCAACAGAGAGCAACGAAGCGCGTCCGGCCGGAAACCGACGGCCGGACGCGCGGTGATGCCGCGGTCACGCAGTGGCGCGATCAGACTCCCCGGGCGGCCGGAAGCCCGCCCTCCGCGTCCTCCCCGGCGGAAAGTTCGCTCTGGACGAACTTGCCGTTCTGCCATTGCCACTTGGCGGCCTTGTGGACATCGGGGCAGCAGCGCGGCACGTCGGTGCTGGAGTATCCCGAGAGCGTGGCGCTCAGCGCGCGGCCGGTCAGTGTGAGGTCCCGCACGCTCAGCTTGTCGGCGGGGTCGACGAGAGTGGCCACGACGCGCGGCGCGGCGCCTTTCACGGACGGTGCGGCGAGGACGTACACGCCGCTGGGCGGGGTGCCCATCTCGGCGTGGCAGCGGACCACGGCGACGGTCTCGGGGCCGCCGTCGCCGTCGAGATCGCCGGAGAGCTCGTCGGCCACATCGACCTTGTTCGGTCCGCAGTCGAGCGGGTAATGGGCGGCGCCGGCGTCCGGGGCTGTGGCCGCGGGGGCGGGGCGGCCGGCGGCCGAGGTCGCGGCGGAGGCGGTGGGGACCGCGGCGCCGGCGGGCTGGACGAAGGAGGCCAGGGCCACCACACCGGCGACGGCGGTCGCGGTGGCGAGCCACTGCATGGGGGTCGTGCCGGTGTGCGGAAGGTCCGGGCCTGCCAAGGACTGCACGCGGAATAACTCCTGGGAAGAGCTGTGGCGGTGGGGGTTGCCCGGCATCGTTCCACACGACGCCCCGTCACGGAACCAACAAGTCCGGACCAAGAAGAAAACTTGAGGAACTCGGTCCTTGCCCTTGGAACGCGGGGCCCACAGCGGTAGTTCCCACATCTCCAGAAACACGGCCATATCGGGAAACGCGTCGGCGCCGCCGGGGTTCCCTGGGGGAACTCACCGGCGGCGCCGTGCGGTTCGGTTCAGTACGGCCGCGAGTGCCTCAGCTCTCGGCGGCTCAGTACGGCCGCGAGCGCGTCAGCTCTCGGCGGCGTCCTGGGCGGCCTGCTGCTCCCGCTGCTCGCGTTCCTTCTTCTCGCGGAGCTTCTGGGCCGGGCTCTTGTGCACCGGCTGCTCCTCGGCGGGCGCGGACTGGCCACCGGGGCCGGTGTAGTCCTCGCCGTACGCGCCCTTGGCGGGCCGGCGGCGGCGCAGCGGCGGCTCGACGCCGTCCGCGAGGCGGCGGGCGGTGAGCAGGAAGCCGGTGTGGCCGATCATGCGGTGGTCGGGGCGGACGGCCAGGCCCTCGACGTGCCAGGTGCGGACCATGGTCTCCCAGGCCGACGGCTCGTTGAAGGTGCCGTGGTCGCGGATGGCCTCGACGGTGCGGGCCAGCTGCGTGGTCGTCGCGACGTACGCGCACAGGATGCCGCCGGGGACGAGCGCCTTGGATACGGCGTCCAGGCACTCCCAGGGGGCGAGCATGTCCAGGATGACGCGGTCGACGTCGGTGTCGGAGAGGTTGTCCTGGAGGTCACCGACGGTGAGCGTCCAGGCGGGGTGCGGGCCCCCGAAGTACCGCTCGACGTTCTGGGTGGCGATCTCGGCGAAGTCGGCGCGCCGCTCGTAGCTGTGCAGCATGCCCTGGTCGCCGATGGCGCGCAGCAGGAAGCTGCTGAGCGACCCGGATCCCACTCCCGCCTCGACGACGCGGGCGCCGGGGAAGATGTCGGCCATCGCCAGGATCTGCCCCGCGTCCTTGGGGTAGACCACGGCGGCACCGCGGGGCATGGACAGGACGTAGTCGGGGAGCAGGGGGCGCAGCGCGAGGTAGGCGACGTTCCCGGTGGTACGGACAACACTGCCCTCGGGGGCGCCGATCAGCTCGTCGTGGGGGAAGGCTCCCTTGTGGGTGTGGAAGCTCTTCCCCGCTTCGAGCGTGAACGTGTAGTGGCGACCCTTGGGATCGGTGAGCTGGACCTGGTCCCCGACCTTGAAGGGCCCGCGACGGCGGGCGGCACCGGTCGGTTCGGACATGTGACCAGCCTACCGGGCGTGGGGAGCGCTCCGTACCAGGGCGGGGCGGGGGGCGGGGCTTACAGGGCGGGCCGGGGCGGGCGCGGCGCATACGGGGCGGGTCGAACAGGCGCGGCCCCCCGGCTGGGGGTTACCCGGGAGGGGGGCGGGCGGAAGCGGAGTGTGCGACGGTGCGCCCCGGGTCGGGTCAGGACGGGCGGGCCATCGCTGCCACGAAGGCCTTTTCGACGTCGGCGGTGGAGAGGACGCCGTAGATCTCGCCGGTGTCCTCCACGACGAGGTACTCGGTCGCCGGGGTGGCGCGGAGGTGGTCCAGCAGGTCCTCGCCGGCCAGCTCGGCCGGGACCCGCATGCCCTCCTTGAGGTCCTGGGCGAGGCCGCTGACCGCGACCCAGGGGCGGCGGTGTTCGGGGATGCCGACGATGGCGGCCTCGCGGACGACGGCGGTGGGTGTGCCGTGTCCGTCGACGACGACCAGCGCGCGGGCGCCCGCGTCGTTGGCCCGGCGCAGCGCCTCGGAGAGCGGCGTGTGCGACTCCACGGGGACGGCGCGCCGGGTGAGCGTACGGGCGCGGAGGTCCGGGAGGTGTGCGCGGAGCCGGGCCATGCGCAGGCTGTTGCCGGCGCCGGTCCAGATGATCGCGGCGAGGATCGCGGCGAGCAGGGCGTCGGTGAGGGAGTCGACGCCGCCGATGTCGGGGCGTTCGTTGCCCAGCGCCCCGGTGTGGGTGAGCAGCGGCAGTCCGATGAGGACGGCGACGGCCAGTGCGCGGCCGACCCAGGCGGCGGCGACGGTGCCGGTCATCGGCTTGCCCGTGACGGCCCAGACGACGGCGCGGAGCATCCGGCCGCCGTCAAGCGGGAGCCCGGGCAGCAGATTGAAGATCGCGACGATGAGGTTGGAGATCATCAGGCCGGCGATCAGGACGCCGGGGACGGTGCCGGGCTCGACGAGGTACATCGCGCCGTAGAAGACGCCGGCGAGCACGAGGGAGAGCAGCGGGCCCACGAAGGCGAGGATGAATTCGCGGCCGGGGGTCTCGGACTCCTTCTCGATCTCCGAGACGCCGCCGAAGAACTGGAGCTGGATGCGGCGCACGGGGAGCTTGAAGCGGAGCGCGGCAACGGTGTGCGCCAGCTCGTGCACCAGGACGGAGGCGTAGAAGGCGACGGCGAAGAAGAGGGAGACGAGGTAACGGGCGCCGCCGAGCTCGGGCAGTACGCGTTCCAGCTGGCCGCCGAAGACCCAGGTGATGAGGGCCGCGACGAGGAACCAGCTGGGGGCGACGTACACGGGCACGCCGAAGGGCTTGCCCATGAGGATGCCGCCGCCGATGCCGCGGCGTCCGTTGGCGGCGCCGTCGACGGAGCCGGGCGTGGCGCCGCGCCGCGACTTCCCGGACGCGCTCTCCGCAGCAGTACCGGTACCGGACGCGTTCTCCCCAGCAGTACCGGTATCGGTGCCGCTCGGCTCGTCCGGCGTCCGTTCGGGCAGGCCCTTGCCGGCCTCCGGCCCCGCCTCCTTGGCGGTGTCCGGTGCGGTGGCGGACTCCTGGGCGTCCTGCGGGCCCTGCGGCTTCCCGCTCTCGTCCACGGCGTCCCCTCGTCGGTGTACGGCCTTCGCTCCTGACCGGTCTGTCCGGCCCGATACCACGATCATGCAGGGCGAAGCGGTCCGCCGTCGATGGTATGCGGAGGGTTGTCAGTGGCGGGCCGTAGGGTCTAGGGCTATGGACACGAGCACCGAGAAGGCCGTACGGGCCGCGCCTGCTCCGGCGCGCCCGGTGGCGCTGTCGCCCTCCCGCGCGAGCGACTTCATGCAGTGCCCCCTGCTGTACCGCTTCCGGGTGATCGACAAGCTGCCGGAGAAGCCCAGCGAGGCGGCGACCCGGGGCACGGTGGTGCACGCGGTCCTGGAGCGGCTCTTCGACGCGCCCGCGGCGGAGCGTACGGCGCCGAGCGCGCGGTCCATGGTGCCGGGCGAGTGGCAGAAGCTGCTGGAGAAGCGTCCGGAGCTCGCTGAGCTGTTCGCGGACGATCCGGAGGGCGAGCGGCTCGCGCGCTGGCTGGCGGAGGCCGAGGGGCTGGTGGAGCGCTGGTTCACGCTGGAGGACCCGACGCGCCTGGAGCCGGCGGAGCGCGAGCTGTACGTGGAGACGGTGCTCGAATCAGGGCTGCAGCTGCGCGGCTTCATCGACCGGGTGGACGTGGCGCCGACGGGCGAGGTCCGGATCGTCGACTACAAGACGGGCAAGGCCCCGCGCCCGGAGTACAGCGAGGGCGCGCTCTTCCAGATGAAGTTCTACGCGCTGGTGGTGTGGCGGCTGAAGGGCGTGCTGCCGCGGCGGCTGCAGCTGGTGTATCTGGGGGGCGGCGGCGATGTGCTGACGTACGACCCGTCCGAGGCGGATCTGCTGGCCGTGGAGCGCAAGCTGCTGGCGCTGTGGGACGCGATCCAGAAGGCGACGGACTCGGGCGACTGGCGGCCGCGGCCGACGAAGCTGTGCAACTGGTGCGACCACCAGGCGGTGTGTCCGGAGTTCGGCGGCACTCCCCCGCCGTATCCGCTGGGGCCGGGCGCGGAGGCCGCAGCAGGGACGCTGCCGGTGATCCCGGGACCGCCGCCCGGACCGGACGCGGCAGGGCAGAATGGGGCAGCAGGCCAATCGAAGGAGAGTTCGTGACTATCCGCGTCCTGCTGGTCGACGACCAGCCCCTGCTGCGTACGGGCTTCCGGATGATCCTGGAGGCCGAGCAGGACCTCGCGGTCGTCGGCGAGGCCGGTGACGGCGTGCAGGCGCTGGATCAGGTGCGGGCGCTGCAGCCCGACGTGGTGCTGATGGACATCCGTATGCCGCGGATGGACGGGGTGGAGGCGACCCGCCGGATCACGGGTCCGGCGAAGGACGGCCCGGCGAAGGTCCTGGTGCTGACGACGTTCGATCTGGACGAGTACGTCGTGGAGGCGCTGCGGGCCGGCGCCAGCGGCTTCCTGCTCAAGGACGCCCCGGCGAACGAGCTGGTGCAGGCCATCCGGGTGGTGGCGGCGGGCGAGGCGATGCTCGCGCCGAGCATCACGCGCCGGCTGCTGGACAAGTACGCGACGCATCTGCCGTCGGGCGAGGAGCCGGTGCCGGACGCGCTCGGCACGCTCACCGAGCGCGAGGTGGAGGTCCTGAAGCTGGTCGCGCGGGGCCTGTCGAACGCGGAGATCGCGGCGGACCTGTTCGTGAGCGAGACGACGGTGAAGACGCATGTGGGCCATGTGCTGACGAAGCTGGGCCTGCGGGACCGGGTGCAGGCCGCGGTGTACGCGTACGAGAGCGGGCTGGTGCGCCCGGGCGCGCAGTAACCCCGCACACGCGGAAAGGCCCGGCGCGCACGCCCCGGACGCATGGGGAAGGCCCGGCGCGAGTGATCGCGCCGGGCCTTCCCCGTGTCGTTGCGGCCGACGGCCGCGGTCCGGTTACTCCTCCGCGCTCTTGCTGATCTCCCAGAAGCGGAAGACCGTCGAGGAGTCCAGCGTCCACTCCAGGCCGGAGACGGTGTCCCGGGCGACGGCGTACTGCTTGCCCTGCCACAGCGGAAGGAGCGGCAGCTCGTCGGCGACGGTCTGCTGCACCTCGCGGTAGTCCTTCTTGGTGGCGCCGCGGTCGGGCTCGGCGGCGGTCCTCGGCAGCAGGCTCTCGGTGATGCGCTTCGAGTCGTAGCCGTTGTTCAGGACGTTGCCCTTGCCGAAGAACGGCTGGGTGAAGTTGTCCGGGTCCGGGTAGTCCGGGACCCAGCCCTTGACGTACACGCCGTACTTGCCGTCGGCGACGCCCTTCTCGTACTCCTCGAACGGCACGCTCTTGACCTTGGCGTCGAAGAGGCCACTGGCGTTGAGCTGCTGGGCGAGTTCCTGGACCGCCGCGTCGGTGTCGGGGCCGTAGCGGGTCGGGGTGGACCAGAGCGTGACCTTCGCCTTGCCCTGGACGCCGGCGGAGCGCAGCGCCTCCTCGGCCTTGTCGGGCTGCGGGCGGGAGCCGTAGGTGTCGAAGAAGGCCGTGGTGTGGCCGGTGATGCCGGCCGGGACGATGGAGAAGAGTGGTTCGACGGTGCGCTGGTAGACGTCGCGGACGAGAGAGGCGCGGTCGATGGTGTACGCCATGGCCTTGCGGACGCCGAGCTCGCCGGCGACCGGGTCCTTCATGTTGAAGACCAGGTGCATGACCTCGGCGCTGTCGCCCTCGACGACCTGGGTGCGGCCGCTGTCGACGGCGTGGTCCAGGTCGGCGATGTCCTTGTTGGCGAGGCCGCGGTAGGCCACGTCGACCTTCCCGTCCTGGACGGCGTGCTTCAGTTCCGTCTGGGAGTCGAAGAACTTCATGGTCATGCCGGAGTTCTTGACCTTGGCGGGGCCCTTGTAGGAGCCGTTGACGGAGAAGACGGCCTGCTTCTTGCCGTAGCTGTCGAGCTTGTAGACGCCGGAGCCGATGGCCTCGCCGTCGGTGCGGAGCTTGTCGGCCGGGTATTCCTTGCGGTCGACGATGGAGCCGGCGCCGGATGCGATCTTCATGGGGAAGGTCGCGTCGGGCGTCTTGAGGTGGAAGACGACGGTCTTGTCGTCGGGCGTGTCGATCTTGTCGAGCCCGGCGAGCATGACGGCGGGGCCGTTCTTGTCGTTGATCCGCAGGGTGCGGTCGAAGGAGTGCTTCACGTCCTTGGACGTGAGGGCGTCCCCGTTGCTGAACTTCAGGCCGTCCTTGAGCTTGCAGCGGTAGACCTTGCTGCTGGTGTCGGTGAAGGTGCAGCTCTTGGCGGCTTCCGGCTGGGGGGTGGTGCCGCCCTTGGGGAAGCTGATCAGGGACTGGAAGACATTGTTGAACAGCAGCCAGGAGCCGGGGTCGTAGCCGGCCGCCGGGTCGATCGACTGAATCTTGTCCGTCATGCCCATGACCACGGGTTCACCGACCCCGGCACCCTCGTCGTCGCCCGAGCCGCAGCCTGCCAGCAGGGCTGCGGCCAGCCCCGCACACAAGGGGGCGGCGAGCAGCTGGTCACGTTTCCTCACGTGCGCGTTCCTCACAGTTGGTGTCGCGGTTGCCTGCCGACGAGGCCGTCGGCCGATGAGCGGGGAACCCGCTCTGCGGGCCGGCCGGCCGGAGCCCGTGGTGCGGGCGCCGGCCGGCCGTTGCTCGGGCGTCAGTCGGCGACGCCGCGGCCCAGTTCCCAGATCTGCAGCGCGGAGGAGGAGTTGAGCGCCCACTCCACGCCGGTGATGTCGTCGCGCGCGGCGACGTACTGCTTGCCCTGCCACAGGGGCAGGACGGGAACGTCGTCGGCCACAATATTCTGCGCCTGCTTGAAGCTGCCGGCGGCGGCATTGCGGTCGGTCTGCTGACGCGTGGCCGGAATCAGCTGGTCCTCGATCCGGTGGTTCCGGTACGGGGAGCCGAGGAAGTTGCCCTTCCCTATGAACGGCGCGAGGTAGTTGTCGGCGTCCGGGATGTCGGCGTACCAGCCCATGCCCCAGACCGGGTACTCACCCTTGGCGGAGTCCTCGCGGAACGTCTGCCAGTTGTCCACGCCCTTGAGGGTCACGTCGAAGACGCCGTCCTTGTTCAACTGCTTCTGCAGCTCCTTGAACTCGTCCTCGGTGATCGAGCCGTAGTGGTTCGTGGTGTAGGCGAGGGTGAGCTTTACCGGGGTGTCGATGCCGGCGCGCTGCAGGATGCGCTTGGCCTCGGCGGGGTCGGGGTTGCCGTACTTGCTGAAGAAGGAGTTGACGTGGCCGGTGGTGCCGGGCGGCACCAGGGAGTACAGCGGGTCGCCGGTGTGCGCGTACACATCGCGGACCAGCGCCGAACGGTCGACCATCTGCGCCATGGCCTGGCGCACCGCCTTGTTGCGGACGGCGGGCGCGTCGGTGTTGAAGGCGAGGTAGCGGATCTCCTGGCCGGGCATCTCCTGGAGGGCGACGTGGGAGCTCCGGGCGTTCTCCAGGCCCTGCACTTGATGCGGCGACAGGCTGCGGTTCATCAGGTCGATGTCGCCCTTGCGCAGCGCCTTCTCCATGGCATCGGAGTCCTTGAAGAACCGCATCTCGACCTTGTCGTTCTGCGGCTCGATGCCCCCCTTGTAGTCGGGGTTGCGGGTGAAGACGGCCTTGGTGACGCGGTTGCCGCTGTGCTCGGCCTCGAGCTGGTACGGGCCGGAGCCGACCAGGTCGAAGCCCTTGTAGAGGGCGTTGCGGGGGTAGACCTTGTGGTCGACGATCGCGGCGGCGGGGGTGGCGAGCTTCTGCGGGAAGGTGGCGTCGGGCTTCTTGAGGTGGAAGACCACCTCGTGCTTCCCTGCCGTCTCGACGGTGTCGATGTTGTCCATCAGCGACACCGGGCCGTTGGCGTAGTTGATCCGCAGCATCCGCTCGACGGAGAACTTCACGTCGGTGGCGGTGAGGGAGTCGCCGTTGCTGAACTTCAGGCCGTCCCGCAGGGTGCAGCGGTACTGCTCGTTCTGGGTGTCGCGGAAGCCGCAGG
Organism: Streptomyces sp. NPDC050315; assembly: GCF_040655775.1. Lineage (NCBI taxonomy): Bacteria > Bacillati > Actinomycetota > Actinomycetes > Kitasatosporales > Streptomycetaceae > Streptomyces > Streptomyces sp. NPDC050315. The sequence continues at coordinate 197,503 of NZ_JBFAKN010000005.1, read as the reverse complement.
AGCGGGCCGCCTCGGGAACCGGTGCGTTACCGGTACGGGGCAGCCGCATCAGGGTCTGGAAGGTGCCGCGCAGCACGTTCCAGGCGCCGACGTCGTAGGTCTGCACGGGGTCGAAGGGGGCCGGGGCCGCCTTCGACGCCTCGATGGTGTCGGTGGTCCCCACGACGATCGCCTCACCGTCCCCGTCCGCGCTGTCGCCGCTTCCGCAGGCGGCCAGTGCGGGGACGAGCAGACCGGCCAGGACCGGCAGCACCAAGGTCGTGCGATTCATCGTCGGCAGGTTCCTTATCAGCGCAGAGGTGTTGCTCGCGTCGACATTAGTAGGAACGGTCTGGGGGTCCGTGACACAGCAGAGTTGAGCGCATATCACGCCCAGATAACACTCCTGGGGTGACCGATATCCGGACACTGGAACGATTCGTACGCCGATTGACCAATGCGGACACTTACCCCCGCCCGGCCCCCCTCACCACCCTCATGGAACACCTTTCGCCCCACTTGTCGATGGGTCGGCGCGTGACAAACGTCACGGATTTCCATGCAACCGGTGACATGGGAATTCAGCACCGGTATTCGTCACGGAAAATGAGCGGACCACTCCTCAGCGTCCCTTCCGACCCCGTTCGGCCTTTCTCACCACAACGCTCAGTGCACGGTCATCGTTTTTCCGTGATGAGGGCCCGCAGAAAAGGCAGATCGACCTCTTCCAGCGATGGGACGACCGTCCGCGTCGGGGCCGGCTCGATCGGCAGTACCGACGGCACGGCGACCACCCGGCAGCCGGCCGCCTCGGCCGCCGTCACGCCCGTCACGGTGTCCTCCACGACCGCGCAGCGCGCCGGGTCCACCCCGAGCCGGGCGGCGGCGGTCAGATACGGGTCCGGGTGCGGCTTGGTGCGCGCCAGATCGTCGCCGGCCAGCGTGAGATGGAAGTTCTCCGCGCCGAGCGAGTCGAGCATGCGGTCGATGATGTCGCGGTGCGAGGCGGAGACCAGCGCGGTCGGCACCTGATGGGCCGCCAGCTCGGCCAGCAGCCGGCGGGCGCCCGGCATCAGCGGCACGCCGCGCGCGATCCGCTCGGTGAAGCGGGCGTTGAGCAGCACGGTCAGCTCGGCGAGCGCGATCGTCGCGCCGGTGGCCTGGATCAGGTACGAGGCGCTGCGGGACATCGGCCCGCCGACCACCACTTGGCGGTGCGCCTCGTCCAGTACGTATCCCAGGTCGGCGAAGACCTCGGCCTCTGCCTCCCACCAGAAGTTCTCGGTGTCGACGAGGGTGCCGTCCAGATCGAGAAAGACGGCCTGGAGGGTGGAGCCTTCGGCCGTTCGGGTGCCGACGGCGGGGATGCTGCTGGTCATCCGTACACCTCCGTTGCAGGGGTCCCCGGAGGGACAAAAGGGCCGGCCGCCTCCCCTGCGGGGAAGACGACCGGCCGCTACCGGACCGATAAGTGTACGACTGTGCCGGTCCGTACGCTCTCGTCCTCGACCGGAAGCCCGGCTTCGGGCCCCAAGCGAGGTCTCAGCGAGCGTTGAAGTACTTCGCCTCCGGGTGGTGGATGACGATGGCGTCCGTGGACTGCTCGGGGTGGAGCTGGAACTCCTCCGAGAGCTGTACACCGATCCGCTCGGGCTGCAGCAGGTCCGCGATCTTCGCGCGGTCCTCCAGGTCCGGGCAGGCGCCGTACCCGAGGGAGAAGCGCGCGCCGCGGTACTTCAGCGCGAACATGTCCTCCATCTCGGCGGGGTCCTCGCCCTGGAAGCCCAGTTCGGCGCGGACCCGGGCGTGCCAGTACTCGGCGAGCGCCTCGGCGAGCTGGACGGAGAGGCCGTGCAGCTCCAGGTAGTCGCGGTAGGAGTCGGCCGCGAACAACTTCGCGGTCTCCTCGCCGATCTTCGAGCCGACGGTGACGACCTGCAGGCCGACCACGTCGGTCTCGCCGGACTCCTCCGGGCGGAAGAAGTCCGCGAGGCACAGCCGGCGGCCGCGCCGCTGCCGGGGGAAGGTGAAGCGGGTGCGCTCGGTGCCGTCCTCGTTCAGCAGGATGAGGTCGTCGCCCTTGGAGTGGCAGGGGAAGTACCCGTGGACCACGGCCGCTTCGAGGAGGTTCCCGGTCTGCAGCTTGTCCAGCCAGCCGCGCAGCCGCGGCCGGCCCTCGGTCTCCACCAGCTCCTCGTACGTCGGGCCGTCACCCGTACGGGCCTGCTTCAGGCCCCACTGGCCCTTGAACAGCGCGCCCTCGTCCAGCCAGGAGGCGTAGTCGGCGAGCTGAATGCCCTTCACCACGCGGGTGCCCCAGAAGGGCGGGGTCGGGACCGGGTTGTCGGTGGCCACGTCGGAGCGGACCGAGCCCTCCGGCTCCTCGACCTCCAGTACGGCGGTGTCGCGCTTGGGCACGCGGCGCTGCTTGAGCTCCGGCAGGGTCGCGCCCGGCACTCCGCGCTTGACCGCGATCAGGGCGTCCATCAGGCGCAGGCCCTCGAACGCGTCGCGGGCGTAGCGGACCTCGCCCTCATAGATCTCGTGCAGGTCCTGCTCCACGTACGCGCGGGTCAGCGCGGCGCCGCCGAGGATGACGGGGAAGTCGGCCGCCAGCTTGCGCTGGTTCAGCTCCTCCAGGTTCTCCTTCATGATCACCGTGGACTTCACCAGCAGCCCGGACATGCCGATGACATCGGCCTTGTGCTCCTCGGCGGCCTCCAGGATCGCGGAGACCGGCTGCTTGATGCCGAGGTTGACGACGTTGTAGCCGTTGTTGGAGAGGATGATGTCGACGAGGTTCTTGCCGATGTCGTGGACGTCGCCACGGACGGTGGCCAGCACGATCGTTCCCTTGCCCTCGTCGCCCTCCACCTTCTCCATGTGCGGCTCCAGGTAGGCCACCGCGGTCTTCATGACCTCGGCGGACTGGAGCACGAACGGCAGCTGCATCTGGCCGGAGCCGAACAGCTCGCCGACCACCTTCATGCCCGCGAGCAGGGTGTCGTTGACGATGTCCAGCGCGGGGCGGTCCTGGAGGGCCGCGTCCAGGTCCTCCTCCAGGCCGTTCTTCTCGCCGTCGATGATGCGGCGCTGCAGGCGCTCCTCCAGCGGCAGCTGCGCCAGCTCCTCGGCCGCGCCGGCCTTCAGCGACTTGGCCGTGGCGCCCTCGAAGAGCTCCATCAGCCTCTGCAGCGGGTCATAGCCCTCACTGCGGCGGTCGTAGATCAGGTCCAGCGCGACCTTGACCTGCTCCTCGTCGAAGCGCGCGATCGGCAGGATCTTCGACGCGTGCACGATCGCGGAGTCCAGGCCCGCCTTGACGCACTCGTCCAGGAACACCGAGTTCAGGACGATGCGCGCGGCCGGGTTCAGGCCGAAGGAGATGTTGGACAGGCCCAGCGTGGTCTGCACGTCCGGGTGGCGCTTCTTCAGCTCCCGGATCGCCTCGATCGTCGCGATGCCGTCCTTGCGGGACTCCTCCTGACCGGTACAGATGGTGAAGGTCAGGGTGTCGATGAGGATGTCCGACTCCCGGATGCCCCAATTGGTGGTCAGATCGGCGATGATCCGCTCGGCAATCTCCACCTTCTTCTCCGGCGTGCGGGCCTGGCCCTCCTCATCAATGGTCAGCGCGATCAGCGCCGCCCCGTGCTCCTTGGCCAGCGCGGTGACCTTGGCGAAGCGGGACTCCGGGCCGTCGCCGTCCTCGTAGTTCACCGAGTTGATGACCGCGCGGCCGCCCAGCTTCTCCAGGCCGGCCTCGATGACGGGCACCTCGGTGGAGTCCAGCACGATCGGCAGGGTCGAGGCGGTGGCGAAGCGGCCCGCCAGCTCCTCCATGTCCGCGACGCCGTCCCGGCCCACGTAGTCCACGCACAGGTCCAGCATGTGCGCACCCTCGCGGATCTGGTCCCGCGCCATCTCCACGCAGTCGTCCCAGCGGCCGTCCAGCATGGCCTCACGGAACTTCTTCGAACCGTTCGCGTTGGTGCGCTCACCGATCGCCAGGTAGGAGGTGTCCTGGCGGAAGGGGACGGTCTGGTAGAGCGAGGCGGCGCCCGGCTCGGGGCGCGGCTCGCGCGCGGTGGGGGCAGCGCCGCGGACCCGCTCCACGACCTGGCGCAGGTGCTCGGGCGTCGTACCGCAGCAGCCGCCGACCAGGGACAGGCCGTACTCGCCGACGAAGGTCTCCTGCGCGTCGGCCAGCTCGCCGGGGGTGAGCGGGTAGTGCGCGCCGTCCTTGCCCAGGACCGGCAGGCCGGCGTTGGGCATGCAGGAGATCGGGACGCGGGAGTGGCGGGCGAGGTAGCGCAGGTGCTCGCTCATCTCGGCCGGGCCGGTCGCGCAGTTCAGGCCGATCATGTCGATGCCCAGCGGCTCCAGGGCCGTGAGCGCCGCGCCGATCTCGGAACCCAGCAGCATGGTGCCGGTGGTCTCGACGGTCACGGAGCAGATGACCGGCAGGTTCGTGCCGGTGGCGTCCAGGGCGCGGCGGGCGCCGAGGATGGCGGCCTTGGTCTGCAGCAGGTCCTGGGTGGTCTCCACCAGGAGCGCGTCGGCGCCGCCGGCGATCATGCCCTCGGCGTTCTGCTGGTAGGCGTCACGCAGGGTGCGGTACGGGGCGTGGCCGAGGGTGGGCAGCTTGGTGCCGGGGCCCATGGAGCCCAGGACCCAGCGCTGCTGGCCGGTGGACGCGGTGAACTCGTCGGCGACCTCGCGGGCGATGCGGGCGCCGGACTCGGACAGCTCGTAGACCCGCTCGGGGATGTCGTACTCGCCGAGCGCCGCGTGGTTGGCGCCGAAGGTGTTGGTCTCGACGCAGTCGACGCCCACCGCGAAGTACTCCGCGTGCACGGAGCGGACGATGTCCGGGCGGGTGATGTTGAGGATCTCGTTGCAGCCCTCGAGCTGCTGGAAATCGTCCAGGGTGGGGTCCTGGGCCTGGAGCATGGTGCCCATGGCTCCGTCGGCGACCACGACGCGCGAGGCGAGGGCCTCACGGAAGGCGTCGATGCGGGCTGAGGGTGTGGTCGTGGGCGTATGCGAGGCCATGGAGCTGCTCCCGTGGTTGCGACGGCTGTCGGCTTTGCGCCTTCCGGTACGAGGGCGCACCGGGTCAGCGTAACCGCCGGACACCTTCCGGCGACGGCCGTCCCACGGCGTGGGACGGCCGTGGCACTCGTACGGCCCGGTAGGCGGTGATCATGGTGTCGTGCGCGACCCTCTCTCTGGGGGTCGGCATCGACCGATATCGTTTGGCATTGTCGAACCGCTCTTCCCGGAGGTTGCTCCATGGCACGGACCATTCAGTCGCTGGAGCGCGCCGCGGCCATGCTGCGGCTGCTGGCCGGCGGCGAACGGCGCCTGGGGCTGTCCGACATCGCCTCGGCGCTGGACCTGGCGAAGGGCACGGCCCACGGCATCCTGCGCACCCTCCAGCAGGAGGGCTTCGTGGAGCAGGACGCGGCCTCGGGCCGGTACCAGCTGGGCGCGGAGCTGCTCCGACTGGGCAACAGCTACCTGGACGTGCACGAGCTGCGCGCTCGGGCCCTCGTATGGACCGACGACCTGGCCCGCTCCACCGGCGAGAGCGCCTATCTGGGCGTGCTGCACCAGCAGGGCGTACTGATCGTCCACCACGTCTTCCGGCCCGACGACAGCCGGCAGGTGCTGGAGGTGGGGGCCATGCAGCCGCTGCACAGTACGGCGCTGGGCAAGGTCCTCTCCGCGTACGACCCGGTGGCGCACAGCGAGGCGGTGGAGGCGCCCCGGGAGGCGTTCACCGTGCACACGCTCACGGACCTGGAGGACTTCGAGGGCGTGCTGGATCTCACCCGCGCCCGGGGCTGGGCCGCGGACGTGGAGGAGACCTGGGAGGGCGTGGCGTCGGTGGCCGCGCCCATTCATGACCGGCGGCGGATGCCGGTGGGCGCGGTGGGCATCACCGGCGCCGTGGAGCGGGTGCGGCGGGACGGGGAGCTGCGCCCGGAGATCGTCGCCGCCGTGCGGGACTGCGCACGCGCCGTGTCCAGGGACCTGGGCGCTCAGCGCTTCTAACCGTTTTGTCCGCTCTTTCCGCTTAGGTTTTCCCTCACAGAACCCTTGACGGGCTACTGGGCGTAAACAAAACTGCCGTTCGTCGGTCGGCATTGTCGAACGCAGTACGACGATTGTCGTATGGTGGGCAGTGCCGGATCGCCGACAAACGCCCTCACCGAGGGCGCGCACCACCGGAGGGACCCGGGGTACGGCGCATCTCGGTGTCCATCTGGACGAAGGACAAAGGAGTCGCGGGTGTCCAGCTCCGACATCTTCATCAGCGAGACCATCGGTACCGCTGTGCTGATCCTGCTGGGCGGTGGCGTGTGCGCCGCCGTCACTTTCAAGCGCTCGAAGGCGTACGAGGCCGGTTGGGTGGCCATCGCCTTCGGGTGGGGGTTCGCCGTCCTCACCGGCGCGTACATCGCCGCCAAATCCGGCGCGCACCTGAACCCCGCCGTCACGGTCGGCCTGGCCATCCAGGGCGGCATCGAGTGGAGCCAGGTCCCGGTGTACTTCGCCGGTGAGCTGCTCGGCGCGATGATCGGCGCGGTCTGCGTGTGGCTCGTCTACTACGGCCAGTTCCAGGCGCACCTCACCGACCCCGAGGTCATCACTCCCCCGAAGGGTGAGGAGGGTCTCGTCGACCAGGCCCAGGCCCCGAAGGCCGGCCCGGTGCTCGGCATCTTCTCCACGGGCCCGGAGATCCGTAACGCGTGGCAGAACCTCGTCACCGAGATCATCGCCACCGTCGTGCTCGTGCTGGCGATCCTGACCCTGGGCCTGAGCGACGACGGCAAGGGCGTCGGCCCGATCGGCAGCCTGCTGGTCGCCTTCGTGGTCGTCGGCATCGGCCTCTCGCTGGGCGGCCCGACCGGTTACGCCATCAACCCGGTCCGCGACCTCGGCCCGCGCATCGTGCACGCGCTGCTGCCGCTGCCCAACAAGGGCGGTTCGGACTGGGGCTACGCCTGGATCCCCGTCGCCGGGCCGCTGATCGGCGGCGCCATCGCGGGCGGCATCTACCAGCTCGCGTTCGCCTGAGCCGCAGCCGACGGAGCCGAAGCCGCAGCCGTACGAGACGCAAGAGCCGCACTCCCCCACCGCACCTCCTGGAGCACACACCATGAGCGACACCCACACCACCGGCCCGTTCATCGCGGCCATCGACCAGGGCACGACCTCCAGCCGCTGCATCGTCTTCGACCGCGACGGCCGCATCGTCTCGGTCGACCAGAAGGAACACGAGCAGATCTTCCCCAAGCCCGGCTGGGTCGAACACGACGCCACCGAGATCTGGACCAACGTCCAGCAGGTCGTGGCCGGCGCGATCGAGAAGGCCGGCATCACCTCCGCCGACGTCAAGGCCATCGGCATCACCAACCAGCGCGAGACCACGCTGCTCTGGGACAAGCACACGGGCGAGCCGGTCCACAACGCCATCGTGTGGCAGGACACCCGCACCGACGCGCTCTGCAAGGAGCTGGGCCGCAACGTCGGCCAGGACCGCTTCCGCCGCGAGACCGGCCTCCCCCTCGCCTCCTACTTCGCCGGGCCGAAGATCCGCTGGCTGCTGGACAACGTCGAGGGCCTGCGCGAGCGCGCCGAGGCCGGCGACATCCTCTTCGGCACGATGGACTCCTGGGTCATCTGGAACCTCACCGGCGGCGTCAACGGCGGCAAGCACGTCACCGACGTCACCAACGCCTCCCGCACGATGCTGATGAACCTGCGCACCCTCCAGTGGGAGCCCAAGATCCTCAGCTCGATGGGCATCCCCGAGGCCGTACTGCCGGAGATCAAGTCCTCCGCCGAGGTGTACGGCGAGACCGCCTCCGGTGTGCTCGCAGGAGTACCGGTCGCCTCCGCGCTCGGCGACCAGCAGGCGGCCCTCTTCGGCCAGACCTGCTTCGCCAGCGGCGAGGCCAAGTCCACGTACGGCACCGGCACCTTCATGCTGATGAACACCGGCGGCGAGCCGGTCAACTCCTACAACGGCCTGCTGACCACCGTCGGCTACCGCATCGGCAACGAGACCCCGGTCTACGCCCTGGAAGGCTCCATCGCCGTCACCGGCTCCCTGGTGCAGTGGATGCGCGACCAGATGGGCCTGATCAACTCCGCCGCCGAGATCGAGACCCTGGCCTCCACGGTCGAGGACAACGGCGGCGCGTACTTCGTACCGGCCTTCTCCGGCCTGTTCGCCCCCTACTGGCGCTCGGACGCGCGCGGTGTCATCGCGGGCCTGACCCGCTATGTCACCAAGGCGCACATCGCCCGCGCCGTTCTCGAGGCCACCGCCTGGCAGACCCGCGAGATCACCGACGCCATGACGAAGGACTCCGGCGTCGAGCTGACCGCACTGAAGGTCGACGGCGGCATGACCTCCAACAACCTGCTGATGCAGACGATCTCGGACTTCCTGGACGCGCCCGTGGTGCGCCCGATGGTCGCCGAGACCACCTGCCTCGGCGCTGCCTACGCGGCCGGCCTGGCCGTGGGCTTCTGGTCCGGCACCGACGAGCTGCGCGCCAACTGGCGGCGGGCCGCCGAATGGACCCCCCGCATGGACGCGGCCACCCGTGACCGCGAGTACAAGAGCTGGCTCAAGGCCGTCGAGCGGACCATGGGCTGGATCGAGGACGAGGAGTAAGACATGAGCACCCTGCAGAGCGTCCCGGCACTCGGGACGCACCCGGCCGACGGTTCACTCCCGAGCCGCGCCGAGACCCGGGAGCGGCTCGACAAGGCGACGTACGACCTCCTGGTGATCGGCGGCGGCATCCTGGGCATCTCCACCGCCTGGCACGCCGCGCAGTCGGGGCTGCGGGTTGCGCTGGTGGACGCCGGCGACTTCGCCGGCGCCACCTCCTCCGCCTCCTCCAAGCTGCTCCACGGCGGCCTGCGCTACCTGCAGACCGGCGCGGTGAAGCTGGTGGCGGAGAACCACTTCGAGCGCCGCGCCGTCTCCCGCCAGGTCGCCCCGCACCTGTCGAACCCGCTGACCTTCTACCTGCCGGTCTACAAGGGCGGCCCGCACGGCGCGGCCAAGCTCGGCGCGGGCGTCTTCGCCTACTCCGCGCTCTCCGCCTTCGGCGACGGCGTCGGCCACGTGATCAGCCCGGCCAAGGCCCAGCGCGACGTGCCCGAGCTGCGCACGGAGAACCTCAAGGCCGTGGCCGTGTACGGCGACGACCAGATGAACGACGCGCGGATGGCGCTGATGACGGTCCGCGCGGCCGCCGCGGCGGGCGCGACCGTACTGAACCACGCCGAGGTCACCGGGCTGCGCTTCACGCAGGGCCGGGTCACCGGCGCGGACCTGAAGGACCGCACCGACGGCACCGAGTTCGGCGTCAACGCGCGTCTCGTACTGAACGCCACCGGCCCGTGGGTCGACCACCTGCGCAAGATGGAGGACCCGAACGCGGCCCCCTCCATCCGCCTCTCCAAGGGCGCGCACCTGGTCCTCAAGCGCACCTCCCCCTGGAAGGCCGCGCTGGCGACCCCGATCGACAAGTACCGCATCACCTTCGCGCTGCCGTGGGAGGACCAGCTGCTGCTGGGCACCACCGACGAGGAGTACGAGGGCGACCCGGCGGATGTGTCGGTCACCGAGAAGGACGTCAAGCAGATCCTGGACGAGGCCGCGTTCTCGGTCCGCGACCAGCAGCTGTCCCGCGACCTGATCACGTACTCCTTCGCGGGCCTGCGGGTGCTGCCGGGCGGCCCCGGCGACACCTCCAAGGCCAAGCGCGAGACGGTCGTGACCGAGGGCTCCGGGGGCATGCTGTCGGTGGCCGGAGGCAAGTGGACGACGTTCCGGCACATCGGACGTACGGTCATGAACAAGCTCGCCGCGCTGCCCGGGCACCCGCTCGGCGAGAACCTGGAGCCGATCTCCGAGCTGCCGAAGAAGCTGCCGCTGCCGGGCATCGCCAACCCGCAGGCGGTCGCGCACCGGCTGCTGGTCGACGGCGGTACGCCGGGCCCGCGGATGTCCGCCGACACCGCCCGGCACCTCGCCACCCACTACGGCTCGCTGTCCTTCGACATCGCGCGGCTGGCGAACGAGGACCCGGCGCTGGCCGAGCGCATCCACCCCGATGCCCCCGAGATCTGGGCGCAGGTGGTGTACGCGCGGGACCACGAGTGGGCCGAGACCGCGGACGACGTGCTGCGCCGCCGTACGACGCTGACCATCCGCGGCCTGGCCACGGACGACGTCCGCGCGAAGGTCGAGGACGTGCTGTCGGCACGCAAGAGCTGAGCCCGGCGGCCGGCGGATCCCGCCGGCCGGTACAGGGGCGGGATTCCGGGGTATCGGAGTCCCGCCCCTCGGCGTTCGCACGCCATAATGGCCGCACTCCAGACATCCGATGTCTGTGGACGGTTTTCGGGCTTTCAGCGTTCCGAAGCGGGGAGGTCGGCCATGGCGGTCACGGACGAGGCCATCGAGAAGATCAAGGGAATGATCGTCTCCGGCGCGCTGCGCCCCGGTGACCGGCTGCCCAAGGAGAGCGAACTCGCCGCCGAGCTGGGCCTGTCCCGCAACTCCCTGCGCGAGGCGGTCCGCGCGCTGGCCCTGATCCGCATCCTGGACGTGCGCCAGGGCGACGGCACGTACGTCACGAGCCTGGACCCGCAGCTGCTCCTGGAGGCGGTGAGCTTCGTGGTGGACTTCCACCGCGACGACACCGTCCTGGAGTTCCTGGCCGTCCGCCGCATCCTGGAGCCGCCCGCCACGGCGATGGCCACGGCCCGGATCGGCGCGGCGCAACTGGACGCGCTGGACGCGCAGCTGGACGCGCTCGGGACCGCGCCCGCGGTGGAGGAGCTGGTCGCCTGCGACCTGGAGTTCCACCGCGCCATCGCGGCCGCGTCCGGCAACTCCGTGCTCTGCTCGCTGCTGGACGGCCTCTCCGGGCCGACCACGCGGGCCCGCATCTGGCGCGGGCTGACCCAGAAGGACGCGGTGGCCCGCACCCTGACCGAGCACCGCGCGATCCTCGGCGCGCTGCGGGCCCGGGACGCGGAGGCGGCGCGCGCCTGGGCGACGGTCCACATCGCCGGCGTGGAGCAGTGGCTGCGGGCGTCGCTGTGACGGCCGTGGCCCGGTGGGGCCGGCGGGCCGCGGCGGGGCCGGTCCGTAAGCTGCGGAAACCGGACGTCGTGCCGGGCGGCCGGGCAACGCCGCCCGGCCTCCCACGAGGCCGCTCCGGGCGGTGGCACGGAGGGACATCCGATCTGTCCCGCACTCCGATGTATGGACCCCGCTCCCCCGCCATCCCGCAGGTCGCGCCCGGTAGTTGACAGGGACAGATCGGATGAATGAGTACTCGTTAGTGCAGAGGGGCTGCGTTCGGGTACCACGGACGCCGTAGGCTGGGAGCGCACGGAACGGGAACTGCAACCGGCGGCCGCCGACGAGGGGCCGACCGGCCGGAAGGAGGCGCTGGGTGATCGAGCTGGAGGGGGTGCCCGAGCTGATCGATCCGGTCATGGTGGCCGCGTTCGAAGGCTGGAACGACGCCGGCGACGCCGCCTCCGCCGCGGTCGCGCACCTGGACCGGGAGTGGAAGGGCGAGGTCTTCGCCGCGCTGGACGCCGAGGACTACTACGACTTCCAGGTGAACCGGCCCACCGTCTTCCTGGAGGGCGGCGTCCGCAAGATCACCTGGCCCACGACCCGGCTGTCCGTCGTCCGGGTGGGCGGCGACAAGCCCCGCGACCTGGTGCTGGTCCGCGGCATCGAGCCCAGCATGCGCTGGCGGTCCTTCTGCAACGAGATCCTGGGCTTCGCGCACGAGCTGGGCGTGGAGATGCTGGTGGTACTGGGCGCACTGCTCGGCGACACCCCGCACACCCGCCCCGTCCCGGTCAGCGGCGTCACCTCCGACGCGGACCTGGCGCGCACGCTGGACCTGGAGGAGAGCAAGTACGAGGGCCCCACGGGCATCGTCGGCATCCTCCAGGAGGCGTGCACGCACGCCGGGGTGCCCGCGGTGAGCCTGTGGGCGGCCGTGCCGCACTACGTCTCGCAGCCGCCGAACCCCAAGGCGACGCTGGCCCTGCTGAACCGCCTGGAGGACCTGCTGGACCTGCGCATCCCGCTCGGCGAGCTGAGCGAGGACGCGCGGGCGTGGCAGCTGGGCGTGGACCAGCTGGCGGCCGAGGACAGCGAGGTCGCCGAGTACGTCCAGTCGCTGGAGGAGGCCCGGGACACCGCTGAGCTGCCGGAGGCGTCGGGCGAGGCCATTGCGCGGGAATTCGAGCGCTACCTGCGGCGGCGGGACCCGCAGGCCGGGCCGGGCCTGGCGACCGACGGCGGGGTCGCCGACGGCCGCGACGGCTCCTACCTGCGCGACTCCCCCAGCGGCCGGACCCGCCCGCCCAAGCCGCCGAAGACGGAGGGCGGCCCCGCGAAGCAGCAGGACGGCCAGGAGCGCGCGCAGGGGGACGAGCAGACGGATCCCCCGGACGGCGATTCCTCGGAGGACTGACCGAAACGGAGCGGGGCGGTGCTGAAGCACCGCCCCGCTCCGTTGTTTCCGCCGCCGGGCGGGCTGTCCGCGGGCACTTCCACCCCGCCACCGCGCATACGTCTCGGTAGCGTTTGACCGCTTGACGGTGTGTCATCGCTTTCCGGTCGATTTGACCACGCTTCCCATTCGACCGAATCCCAAACGTAGGGGGTGCCGACGGGCTGGACGGGGGCGAGCGGAGGTAGCAGGGTGACGCCCCGGAGCCAGGCGACACCGAACCGCAACATCCGGTACACACCGCTGTTGCACGGAACGGTGCTCACAGGCGGCAGGGCACGGCGCAGCACCCCCGAAGGGAGCGGTCCCAGCGATGACCGACCAGGCACCTCCCGGTACGGGCCCCGGCATGGCGGGCCCCGGACCCGACGGAGCGGGATTTACCTACCAAGGAGCCGAACCGGAGCTGATCGTCGTCGCGCGGGCCGAGCCCGGCCTCCGCGCCGGCGCGGACGGCATACGGTCGGCGTCCGGAGCGGACATCTCCGCGCTGGAGATGTTCCTCAGCGACCAGCAGCTCTCTCTGGAGCCGTTGTTCGGCAGCGAGGAGCGGATACGCGCCGCCATGCCGCAGGAGCCGTCGGCGGGCGCCGGCACGCTCCCGGACCTCTCGCTCTTCTACCGGGTACGGGGCGGTGACACCCGGGCCGTGGAGCTGACCGCCCGGCTCTCCGCCCTCCCGGAGATCGAGACGGCGTACCTCAAGCCCGGTGCCGTGCCCGCCACTTCGGCCGCGCGCGGCCCGGAGGAGCAGGGGCGGAAGGAGGGCGCGCCCGCGACGCCCGACTTCACGGGCCGCCAGGGCCACCTGGGCGCCGCGCCCGAGGGCGTGAACGCCGTATGGGCGTGGCAGCGGCAGGGCGGTGACGGCGAGGGCGTCACCATCGTCGACGTCGAGGGCGCCTGGCAGCTGGGCCACGAGGACCTGGCGGAGCGGCTGGCCGGCATCGTGGTCGGCACTCCGGTCCAGGACCTGGCCTGGCGCAACCACGGCACGGCCGTCCTCGGTGTCATCGGGGGCGACCGCAACGACCGGGGAGTGGTGGGCGTCGCGCCCGGCGCGGTGACCGCCGCGGCCTCCATCCAGGGCATCGGTTCGGCGGCGGCGATCCACGCGGCGGCCGAGCGGCTCTCGCGCGGTGACATCCTGCTGATCGAACTCCACCGGCCCGGGCCCCGGTTCGACTACGAGCACCGGGACGACCAGCGCGGCTACATCGCGCTGGAGTGGTGGCCGGACGACTTCGCGGCGATCCGCTGGGCGACCGCGAAGGGCGTCGTCGTGGTGGAGGCGGCCGGCAACGGCGCGGAGAGCCTGGACGACGCGCTGTACGAACGCCGTCCCGACCGCTTCCCGCAGTGGTGGCGCAACCCCTTCAACCCCTCCAACCAGGCGTCCGGCGCGATCCTGGTCGGCGCGGGCGCCCCGCCGCCCGGCACCCACGGCCGTGATCACGGCCCGGACCGGTCGCGGCTGGGATTCTCCAACTACGGTATGCGGCTGGACGCCCAGGGCTGGGGCCGCGAGGTCACCACCACCGGTGGCTTCTGGGACCGGCCCGGCGACCTGCAGGGCGGTACGGAGGAGATCGCCTGGTACACCGACAGCTTCTCGGGAACCTCATCGGCCTCCCCCCTTGTGGTCGGCGCGCTGGCGTCGCTGCAGGGCATGCTCAAGGCCGCGGGCGCGGCCCCGATGAATCCCGAGCAGGCGCGTGAGGTGCTGCGGACCACCGGGTCCCCGCAGCAGGACGCGCCGGGCCGGCCGGCCTCCCAACGGATCGGCAACCGGCCCGACATCAGGGCGGCAGTGACGCACCTGGTGCCCTCCTCGGTCGGCTCCGGCCAGGCCGAGCGGTACTGGGACGAACTGCTCCCCTACCCCCGAGAACTCCCCCCGCGGCTCCGGCTCTTCGTGGCCGGTGCGTGGCGCAACCTGAACCGGCCGGCGCCCGAGGTGCGCCAGGCGGTGCACTCCGCCTTCGCGGGGGGACGGCCCGACGTACGTGTGTGGTACTCCGACGACGAGGTCGTGGGTCTGGTCATCACAGGCTGACGAGCTGGTCGTCACCGGCTGAAACACACCAACAAGTCAGGGAAGGTAGCACCTAATGACCACTCAGATGAGCCCCCTCGGTCAGCTCGGTCAGCTCGGCCAGCAGGGCCCGAGCACGTCCCCGTTCGGCCAGCAGGGCATGGGGCAGCAGCAGCCCTACGGCCAGCAGCAGTACGGTCAGCAGCCCTACGGCCAGATGCAGCAGCCGCAGCAGCAGGGCGGCATGCTGGAGCAGCTCCAGCAGCTCGGCCAGCAGCAGCCCTTCCAGCAGCTGCTGCAGCAGTTCGGGCAGCAGGGCGGCGGCCAGATGCAGCAGCAGGAGCAGCAGCAGGAGCAGCAGGTCCTGCAGCACCTGCACCAGGTGACGCAGCAGGCCGTGCAGCAGGTCCAGCAGCAGGTTCAGCAGCAGGTCCTGCGGGCCGGCCGGGCGACCGCGTTCGTCGCGATCCCGCAGCCGATCCCGGGTCAGCCCCGCCAGATCTTCCTGCAGATCGAGAACCAGTTCCGCGTGCTCAACAACCCCAACGACACCACCTTCGACCAGGTCTCCGAGGCGTTCCGCAGCGGCTTCCAGGTCATCGGTGTCTGGGACAGCCAGACCCCGCACATCCTGCGCAGCATCCAGATCCGCAAGGTCTGACCTTCGGAGCGGGTGAGCACCGGGTGACCGGCTGACGGTCACCCCGGTGTGAGAACCAAGCGGGGCGCTTCCTCCTCGGAGGAAGCGCCCCGTTACGTATGGGCGGTCGGTGCCTTACAGTGCGACGCCGAGCAGCGCGTCCACGGTCCGGGAGACCAGGCCGGGCGCGCCCTCGTCCGTGCCGCCTTCGGCCTGCTGCCGCTCGGCCCAGCGGTCGACAGCGGCGAGCGCGGCCGGCGAGTCCAGGTCGTCGGCGAGCGCCTCGCGGACCTCCTCGACGAGCGCGTCGGCGGACGGGCCGTCGGGGCGGGAGACCGCGGCGCGCCAGCGGGCGAGCCGGTCCACCGCGTCCGGCAGGACCTGGTCGGTCCACTCCCAGTCGGCACGGTAGTGGTGGGCCAGCAGGGCGAGCCGGATGGCGGCCGGGTCGGTGCCGTCCTGGCGCACCTTGGAGACGAAGACGAGGTTGCCCTTGGACTTGGACATCTTCTCGCCGTGCAGGGCGACCATTCCGGCGTGCACGTACGCCTTGGCGAAGGGGTGCTCACCGGTCAGCGCCTGCGCGTGCGAGGCGCCCATCTCGTGGTGCGGGAAGGCCAGGTCGGACCCGCCGCCCTGCACGTCGAAGCCCATGCCCAGGTGGTCCAGGGCGATGGCGACGCACTCGATGTGCCAGCCGGGGCGGCCCCGGCCGAGCGAGCCGCCATCCCAGCTGGGCTCGCCGTCGCGCGCCGCCATCCACAGCATCGGGTCCAGCGGGTTCTTCTTGCCCGGGCGCTCCGGGTCGCCGCCGCGCTCGGCGGACAGCAGCCGCATCGCCTCGGCGTCGAGGTTCGAGACCTCGCCGAAGTGCGGGTCGGACTCGACGGAGAAGTACACGTCGCCGTCGAGCTCGTACGCGGCGCCCGCGTCGCGGAGGCGCTCCACCAGCGGCACGATGCCCGGTATGGCCTCGACGGCGCCGATGTAGTGCTGCGGGGGCAGCATCCGCAGGGCGGTCATGTCCTCGCGGAAGAGGGCGGTCTCCCGCTCGGCGAGCGCGGTCCAGTCGTCGCCGGTGGCCACGGCCCGCTCCAGCAGCGGATCGTCGATGTCCGTGACGTTCTGCACGTAGTGGACCTGTCGCTTCGTGTCGAGCCACACGCGCTGAACGAGGTCGAACGCGTTGTAGGTCGCCGCGTGCCCCATGTGGGTCGCGTCGTACGGCGTGATGCCGCAGACGTAGATTCGGGCGACGGGACCGGGGGCGAGGGTCACCCGTCCGCCGGTCGCGGTGTCGTGGATCCTCAGGTCGCGGCCCTGACCGGGCAGGGCGGGGACCTCAGAAGCGGGCCATGCATGCATGCCATGCAGCGTAACCGGACGCAGGTTCCGGATACGAACCGGAGTGTGGGTCTTGGCCGGAAAGGCCCTCTTGTGTCTTCGGCCCGGCCGTGCATTCCGGGGTCGTTCTGGTCACACCGGCGGCCAGGGAATCGGCGGCCACTCCCCGCTGGGCTGCGGATGTACGCCGGAGCGCAGCATTCCGGCGATCCGTTCGCGCAGTGCGGCGATCTCCGTACCGGTGAGGCATTCGGCCAGTCGGGCGGCGAGCGGCTCTCCCTCGGCGGTCTCCGCGGCCAGCCGCTTCAGGACCGCGAGGGCCTCCTCGGTCAGCGGCTCGCCCGCCCAGCCCCACAGGAGGGTGCGCAGCCGGTCCTCCGCGTGGAAGGTGACGCCGTGGTCGATGGCATACACCCGACCGTCGGCGGTGGGCAGCAGATGGCCGCCCTTGCGGTCGCCGTTGTTGATCACCGCGTCCAGGACGGCGAGCCGGCGCAGCCGCGGATCGTCGGCGTGCACCAGGAGTGCGGTACGCCCCTCGCCGACCTCCGCGAAGCCGACGGCCTTCCAGCCGGGCCCCGGCTCCTCGTCCTCGATCAGCGCCAGCAGCTCGGGGCTGTCGTCCTCGTCGGACGCTTCTATCCACTCCTGGACCATGCCGCGCCCGTACGGGCCGTCGCGCAGCACGGTGGGCGGGATCAGGTCCCAGCCGGTGGCCCGGGAGATCTCGTACGCGGCGACCTCGCGCTCGGCGAGCGTGCCGTCGGGGAAGTCCCACAGCGGGCGCTCCCCCGCGACCGGCTTGTAGACGCACGCGCCGGACCAGCCGTCGTGCTCGACGGTGCAGTACAGGACGGCGTTGGACGCCTCGCGGACCCGGCCGCGCACGGTGAGCTCGCCGTGCCGGAGGTGCTCCTCCAGCTCGGCGGGGCTCAGGCGTCTCGCCGGTATCCGTTCTGGCGCGGACATACGTGTCCCTCCGGGTCGAGCGGCAGGCTGCACAGCGGGCACGGCGGACGGCCGGCGTTCACGACCTCCAGGGCGCGCTTGGCGAAGGCGCGGGCCATGGTGCCGGTGAGCCGGACGCGCAGCATCGGGGGGCCGTTCTCGTCGTCCTGGAGCAGCCGCTCCTCGGCCTCGGCGAGGTCCTCGTCGTTGTCGGCGTCCAGCTCGACCAGCGCCTGGGCCTCGACGATCATGCGTTCCTCGTCGCCGTCCCAGGCCAGCGCCATGGTGCCGACGCGGAACTCCTCCTCCACCGGGCTCTCCAGCGGCGCGGTGTCGGAGATCTCCGACGGGGCGACGGCCGGGACCGGGGCGTTGCCGCCGCTGCGGCGCACCACCTCGTCCAGCAGCTCGTCCATGCGCTCGGCGAGCGCGGCGACCTGCGTCTTCTCCAGCGCGACGCTGGTGGTGCGGCCGGCCGCCGTGGCCTGGAGGTAGAAGCTGCGACGGCCAGGCAGCCCGACCGTGCCGGCCACGAAGCGGTCCGGCGCGTCGTAGAAGAACACCTGACGGGACAAGGTCCTGCTCCGATTGCTCGACTGCGGGGGTCTGTGGTCACGGGAAACGGATCACAGGATTGGCGTGGTGGGCAGCGCCGTCGCACCACCCTACTGCGCCTGCTGATCACGATGCTCCCGCGCCACCTCCGATCGCCGCGTCGCGCTCCGGGACCGCGCCGGAACCTTCCTCCTTGGGCGCCAGCGAGCCGAGGTCACCTGTGTCGCCGAGCCGGATCAGGTACGGACGCAGCGGCGTGTAGCGGACGGCCGTCACCGAGCAGGGCTCGACGGACACCCGCTGGAAGAGATCGAGATGCATGCCGAGGGCGTCCGCCACGAGGGACTTGATGATGTCCCCGTGCGAGCACATCACGTACACCGCCTCGGGGCCGTGCTCGTCCTCGATGCGCGCGTTCCAGGCGCGGACCGCGTCGACGGCACGGTTCTGCATGGTGCGCATGGTCTCGCCGCCGGGGAAGCCGGCCGCGGACGGGTGCTGCTGGACGGTCTGCATCAGCGGCTCGTCGGTCAGCTCGGCGAGCTTGCGCCCCGACCAGTCGCCGTAGTCGCACTCGTTGATGCCGTCCTCCGTGTGCAGCGGCAGCCCCGGGCGGGCCGCCAGCAACGGGGCCAGCGTCTCCTGGCAGCGCTGGAGGGGGCTGGACACCGCCGCGACGAGCGGCACTGCGGCGAGCCGGCCGGGCAGCGCGGCGGCCTGCGCGGCGCCTCGCTCGTCCAGGGCGACGCCGGGCGTGCGCCCCGCGAGAATGCCGGACGTGTTGGCGGTGGAGCGGCCGTGCCGTACGAGGAGCAGCGTGGGCATGGCAGCCACCCTACGTTCTACGGAAGCGAGCGGAAGGCGGGCCGTACGGTGGCCTCCCTGGCACGCGCGGCGCCCGGCAGCGAGAATGCCCCATGTGATCGTGGATTGTGCCATCTACCGGAACGGCCGGCGGATCGAGAAGCCGGCGGGATACTCCACCGCGCTCGACGAAGCCCGAGCGGAGGGGCACTCCTTTCTGTGGCTCGGCATGCATGAGCCGACCGAGGAGGAGTTCGAGCAGGTCAGCGAGGAGTTCGGGCTCCACCCGCTGGCCGTGGAGGACGCGCTCAAGGCCCATCAGCGGCCGAAGCTGGAGGTGTACGACGACTCCCTTTTCATGGTGCTGAAGCCCATCGTGTACGACGACTCCGACGGCAGCATCGACTCGGGCGAGCTGATGCTCTTCATAGGGGACTCCTTCGTCGTCTCCGTACGGCACGGCGAGGGAAGCCCGCTGGCCTCCGTACGCGCGCGCCTGGAACACGACCCCGACGTCCTCAAACAGGGCCCGACGGCGGTCCTGTACGCGGTCAGCGACGCGGTGGTCGACCACTACATCGACGTGGCCGCGGAACTCCAGCTCGACCTGGAGGAGTTGGAGGCATCCGTCTTCGCGCCGGTCGGCCCGGACACCAAGGGCGGCGGGAGCACCCGGAGCACCGCACAGAGCATCTACGCCTTCAAGCGCGAGGTACTGGAATTCCGGCGCGCCACGGGCCCGTTGGCCGAGCCGATGGCCCGCCTGCAGAACCCGGGCGTACCGTTCGTGCACGACCAGGCCCGGCCCTTCTTCCGCGACGTGGACGACCACCTCACGCGGGCCAACGAGTCCGTGGAGGGCATGGACCGGCTGCTGTCGGACATCCTCTCGGCCCACCTGGCGCAGATGGGCGTGCGGCAGAACGACGACATGCGCAAGATCTCGGCATGGGCCGCGCTGGCCGCCGTACCGACCATGATCGCGGGCATCTACGGCATGAACTTCGAGCACATGCCGGAGCTGAAATGGACCTTCGGCTATCCGGCGTGCCTGCTGGTCATGGCCGCCATCGAAGTGTCGCTGTACCGCCTCTTCAAACGCCGCGAGTGGCTGTAGGGGCCCGTCAGGCGAACTCGGGGGCCGAGGAGGCCGGGCCGCCCAGCGCGTCCAGCCTCTCGGGCATCCGCAGGCTCACCATGCGCCGCCAGCCGTACGCGCGCTCGTAGGCGTACATGGCGTGGATCCCGGCCGTGAGCAGCGCCCGCTTCGCACGGGGCCAGCGCAGGATGTGCCCCATCCGCTCCATCACGGCCAGGCTGACGTCACGGTAGACGGCGATCTCGGCCCGCACGCTCTCCCGCAGGATCCGCCGGATCTCTTCGGCGTGCCCGGCACCGGCCAGCCGCAGCAGCTCCTCGTGGCAGTACGCGAGGTGGTTGTCCTCGTCCTTGGCGATCATCCGGACGGCCTTGCCGACCTCCGGGTGGTCGCCGAAGTACTTCTTGAGCATCGCCATCTGCTCGGCGGCCCGCTGCTCGGTGACCCGGCTGTGCGCCAGGTAGGCGACGATGTCGGGCTCCGTCAGCGGCTCGTCGCGCTGCAGCTTCTCGTGCGCGAGCCCGATGCCGCGGCGCTCCAGGAGCATCGTGTAGTCGGCGGCCGCGGGGACCGCGACGGCCTGCAGCCCGCGGCGGCGCAGCAGGGCGTTGAAGATCCGGCCGTGCTTCTCCTCGTCCGCACCGTGCCGGGCCACCTTCGGGGCCATCGCGCGCTGGCTCTCGGGGACCAGCGCGGCGATCCGCCCGTTCTCCCAGCCGCCCTGCGACTCGCCGCTCGCGGCGATGGAACAGAACAGCCGGAAGGACTCGTCGTGGTCCAGGATTTCTTGGAACAGACTCTTCGCCGTGAGCATCGACGGACCTCCAGGACGCCACCTCGAACAGGACACCCGCAAAGGAAAAGTCAAGTGCGCTGCGCTCTCTCCGGCAACACGAAGGACGCTGAACTCGCCCGAACGATGGACCAGCGAGCGGTGCGCGGGGCGTAACCACCCCAGGCGTCAGCGCGTTGTGCTGTGTGACGGCCGTGGCGGGGAAGACCCCCGAGCCCCCACCACGGCCGCAGATCTCCGGCCCTGGGGCCACCCCCGCCCCAGGGCCGTTCGTGTCAGGCCAGCCCGGCCCGCTCCAGGGCCTCGGTGCCGGCCCGCAGCGCGGCGATCCGCTCCTCCAGCGTGAAGCCCGCGGGCGACAGCGTCAGCGTGGTCACGCCGGCCGCCGCGTACGCCTGCATGCGGTCCGCGATCCGCTCCACCGAGCCGAGCAGGGTGGTGGAGTCGATGAGCTCGTGCGGGACGGCGGCCGCCGCCGCGTCCTTCTCACCGGCCAGGTACTTCTCCTGAATGTCGGCGGCCGCCTGCTCGTAGCCCATCCGCCGCGCCAGCTGGTTGTAGAAGTTCTGCTTGCGACTGCCCATGCCGCCCACGTAGAGCGCGGTGTACGGGCGGAAGGTGTCGGCGAGCGCCGGCACGTCCTTGTCCTCGCCGACGGCGATCGGCAGCGTCGGGCAGACGTCGAAGCCCTCCATCGTGAGCCCGGCCTTCTCCCGGCCCGCCCGGAGGTGCGAGATCGCCGTGTCCTGGAGGTGCTCGGCGGCCGGGAAGATGAGCAGCGCGCCGTCGGCGATCTCGCCCGTCTGCTCCAGGTTCTTCGGGCCGATCGCCGCGATGTAGAGCGGGACGCGCTCGCGCTTCGGGTGCACCGTGAGCTTGATCGGCTTGCCCGGTCCGCCGGGCAGCGGCAGCGTCCAGTGCTGCCCCTCGTAGGACAGCCGCTCCCGGGACATCGCCTTCCGTACGATCTCCACGTACTCCCGGGTACGCGCCAGCGGCTTGTCGAACTTCACGCCGTACCAGCCTTCGGAGACCTGCGGCCCCGAGACGCCGAGCCCGAGCCGGAAGCGGCCGTTGGAGAGCGAGTCCAGCGTCGCGGCGGTCATGGCCGTCATGGCGGGCGTACGCGCCGGGATCTGGAAGATCGCCGACCCGACGTCGATCCGCTCCGTCTGCGCGGCGACCCAGGAGAGCACGGTCGGCCCGTCAGAGCCGTACGCCTCCGCCGCCCAGCAGACCGCGTACCCGAGCCGGTCGGCCTCCTGCGCCACGGCGAGGTTGTCCCCGTCCATGCCGGCACCCCAGTAGCCGAGGTTGATCCCGAGCTTCATGCGGCTCCCTCACTCGAATTACTCATCGGTAATGATGCTGCTCGGGGACTGTAACGCGGGCTCCGCGCCCGGCGTAAGACGTCCACCGGCCGCCGCCGCGCTGCCGGTTGTCCACAGGTCCCCGCACGGCGTTGTCCACAGGTCCCCGCAAGTCCGGGACGGGCCAGTAATCTCAAGGTCCATGGAGCAAAGGCACCTCGGCCGCACCGGCCTGCGCGTGTCCCGTCTCGGCCTGGGCACGCTGACCTGGGCGCGCGACACGGACGACCGCGACGCCGCCGACCAGCTCAAGACGTTCTGGGAGGCGGGCGGCACCCTCGTCGACACCGCCGACGTCTATGCCGACGGCGGCGCCGAGTACCTCCTGGGCCGCCTCGTGGAGGGCATGGTGCCGCGCCGCGATCTGGTCATCGCGACCAAGGCCGGCAGCGTCCTGGAGGCGGACCGCAGGGTCGACGGCTCGCGCCGCCACCTGCTCGCCGCGCTCGACGACTCCCTGGAGCGCCTCGGCACCGACTACGTCGACCTCTGGCAGGTCCACGCGTTCGACCCGCACACCCCGCTGGAAGAGACGCTCCAGGCCCTGGACACCGCCGTCAGCAGCGGCCGCGCGCGCTATGTCGGCGTCACGAACTTCTCCGGCTGGCAGCTCGCCAAGGCCGCCACGTGGCAGCTGGCCGCGCCGGCCGTGCGCGCCCGGCTGGCGAGCGCGCAGATGGAGTACTCCCTCCTCCAGCGCGGCGTCGAGCGCGAGGTGCTGCCCGCGGCGCTCGACCTGGGCCTCGGCCTGCTGCCCTCCTCCCCGCTCGGCCGCGGCGTCCTCACGGGCAAGTACCGGCATGCCACACCGCCGGACTCGCGCGGCGCGTCCGAGCATCTGGCGCCGTTCGTCGCGCCGTATCTCGACGACGCCGCAGGGCGCATCGTCGACGCGGTCGCCACGGCGGCGGACGGCCTCGCCGTCACCCCGCTCCAGGTCGCGCTGTGCTGGCTCCGGGACCGCCCCGGCGTGACCGCGCCGATCGTCGGCGCACGCACGGCGCAGCAGCTCAGAGCGGCATTGTCAGTGGAGACCCTTAGTCTTCCTGACGAGATCCGGCGTGCACTGGACGACGTCTCCGCGCCCGTGCACCGCTACCCCGACCACGACTGGAGCACCCTGTGAACACCGACCACCCCACCGGCGCCCCCGCCCCTACCGAGGCCCCGGAGCCAATGGGTCCGGCGGGGGATGGCGGCTTGCGGCCCGAGGGCGAGGACGTGGGTCCGGCGTCCGCTGGTGGTGCGGGTCCGGCGTCCGCTGGTGGTGCGGCCGGTACGGGCGGTAGTGCGGCGGGTGCTGAGGCCGGTGCGGGCGCCGGTGCCGGGGCCGGTGCGGCCGGTGGCGGTGCGGCCGGGGGCAGGGCCTCGGCTGCCGCGCTGGCGGCCGCCGTGCGGGCCGTGGAGAGCGGCGAGCGGTCGGCGGCGTCCTTCTTCAACGAGACACCGCGCGGCCCGGCTCCGACGCCCCGGGACGCGGCGGGCACGGCGGCTCCGGGTGCCTCGGGGGCACCCGGCGCTCCGGCCGGTGGAGCCGCAGCGGCGGCTAGGGGCGGACAGTCCGGTGCCGCTCCTGGGGGCCGCCCGGCGGCGGCCGGCGCAACGCCACCGGCCGGGCAGAGCCCCGGTACGGCTGCGGGTGCGGGTGCGGCTGCCGGGCCTGGAGCCGTACGGGGCGCCGACGGACCGGCACGCGCGGACGGCGGGCCGGCGGGTGGCGCGTACGGTCCCGGCGCGGCTTCTGGCGGCGGGCACGGGCCGAGCGGCGGCCCGCAGGGGGCGCGGCCGGGCGGCCAGCAGGGCCCCAGTGCGCAGGGCCCCGGTCCGCAGGGGCCTGGGGCGCAGGCTCCCAGCCCGCAGGCCACCGCGGGGCGGGAGGCGCTGAGCGGGCCGCTCGCCCCCGGTATCGGCGGGGCGCGCCAGGTCCTCGCGGCGGGCGGCGCTCCCGAGGCGCTGGCCGAGAAGGCCGTACGGGCGCTCGGCGAGCAGGCCGGTGAGACGCTGCGCGAGGACCCCTGGCGGCTTCTGGCCGTCGCGGGCGTGCGGCTGGAGCAGGCCGACACGTTCGCCCGCGCCCTGCTCGGCCCCGAGTGCGGCCCGGGCGACGAGCGCCGTGGCCAGGCCCTGATCGGCTGGCTGCTGGAGCAGGCGGCGCTGGCGGGCCACTCGGCGCTGGAGGCCGGTGCCCTGCGCGCCGCGCTGGCGGCCCGGGCCGTTCCGGACCCGGACGAGGCCCTGCAGACGGCGATCGCCGAGGGCGAGGTGCTGGTGTTCCAGGACGCCCTGGACGACCCGTCGGCACCGCCGCGCCCGGCGGACGCCGAGGACGACGAGGAGCGGCCCGTCCGGCTCCTGTTCGGCCTCGACCGCTTCGCGATGGCCGAGGAGAGCGTCGCGGACGGTCTCTCCCGCCTGCTCAACACCTTCGAGCCGGTCCCGGAGACGGACGCGGAAGCGGCCGGCGGGTCCCCCGCGGAGGGCCCGGACGCGCCCGCATCCGCCGACGCCGAAGCGCCCCCGGAGGGGGACGCAGAGGCAGCCGCCGAGGTGGACGTGGACCTGACAGCGGAAGCCGGTACCGACACCGCGGAAGCCGGTACCGACACGGATGCCGCCACCACGGACACCACCGCTCCCGACACCGCTCCTGACACCACGGCCCCCATCGCCCCCCGCCCGCCGCAGGTCTCGGCCGCCCGCTGGGAGGCCATCGCCGCGGCCGCGCCCTCGTCCTCCGCCGGGGAGCTGATCCGGGCCGCCGCGCACAGCGGCCTGGTCGCGCACACCGGCGGCGAGGCCGCCCGCGCCGAGCCCGCCGCACTGATCGCCGCCGCCCGCGCGCTCGGCCTGCGGGCCGTCGGCGCCACGCATACCGCGGACGGCCGCCGCCGGCTCGCCGACCTGGTCGCCGAAGCCACCGCGCACTACGACACCTCCGGCGTGCCGACGGCGCCCACCCCCGCGGCAGCCGCCGGGCAGCCCGGCCCCACCGCAGCCACCGGCCAGCCCACCCCCGGGCACCCCGCCGCCGTCACGCTCGGCGGGCTGCTGGCCGGTCGCGAAGGCCCCGGCCGGGACGCGGACGGCTCCCTCGCCCTCGACCTGCTCGTCGTGCTCGACGCGCCGCAGCTGGACCTGGAGACCGCCGCGCTGCTCATCGAGTCGCTGGCCGACGGCACCCGCCTCGTGCTCAGCGGCGACCCCGGCGTGCTGTGGTCCGCCGGCCCCGGCCGGCTCTTCGCCGACCTGCTCGCCGCCCGCTGCTGCCCGCAGGTGGCCTCCCGTACGCCCGACTTCGGCCCCATCGGCGAGCTGGTCTCCGGCATCGGCATCGGCGAGCTGACGGAGGTCGAGGCGCCGGAGAAGGAGGTCGTGATAGTGCCGGTGCGGGACGCCGGCGAGGCGGTGCACCGTACGGTCCAGCTGGTCGCCGATTCGGTACCGCGCGCGATCGGCGTACCGACGGCGGAAACGCAGGTCATCACCGTGGGGCACGGCGGCGCCGCGGGCACCCGCGCGCTCAACGCCGCGCTCAAGGAGCGGCTCAACCCCGGCCCGGGCCGGTTCGGCGGCTTCGACCCCGGCGACCGGGTGGCGTACAGCCCGGCTCCCGGCCGTACGGTGCCGGGGCAGGTCACCGGCGCGGACGCGGACGGGCTGCACCTGGACTGCGGCGGCGCCCCTGTCGTCGTGCCCCGTGACGAGGTGGCGGGCGGCGCGCTGCGGCACGGCTGGGCGCTCACCGCCCACCAGGCCGCGGGAATGCGCTGGCCCGCGGCCGTGGTCGTGGTGCCGGGCGACGCGGCCCCGGGACTGACCCGCGCCTGGGTCTACACCGCCTTCGGACGCGGCGAGCGCCATCTGTCCGTGGTCCAGGGCGCCGACCAGGCACTCCCCCGCGCGGTCGCCGAAATCCCGGCCAAGGAGCGCACGACCCGCCTGCGCACCCTGCTCAACGTGCAGCAGGCCGAGTGGCAGGCAGAGGGGTAGTGAGCCCGCCGCCCTGGAGCCCCGTCGCGGCGAGGCTCCAGGGCACACAGGACTGCCGGTCTTGAGCCCGGCCCGGGGCCCGGCCCGCTCCAGGGCGCACAGGACTGCTGGTCTCAGGCCGGTCCCGGTCCGGTCCCGGGGCCCGGCCCGCGGCCCTCAGCGCTCCCGGTCCATGACCTCCAGCTCGGGGTCGGCCGCGCTCCCGCCCCGGCCGTTCCCGTTGCCCCGCCGGGCTCCGTTCGCGCCCTTGCCCCCCTCCGCGTCCACGTCCTCGTCGTCCTCGACGTCCGCCACGTCTTCGTCGTCCTCGTCGTCCGCTACATCCTCGACGTCCTCGTCCGACTCGTCCTCCTCCGACTCGTCCACGAAGTCCAGTTCTTCGTCGAAGACGGAGCTGACGTCGAAGCGGCAGACGACGCGCTGCGGGTCGGCCTGTTCGAAGGGGGCGGCGAGCCATTCGCCCGGCTCCGGCGGTTCCTCCGCGGCCGCCACCCACAGCGTGGAGTCGCCCTCCTCCAGGCCGAACTCCTTGTGCCGGGAGGCGATCTCGTCCGGCTCGTACTCCCCGAAGAGCACGCCGAGCGCCGCGTGCACGCTGCTGCCGACCACGGCGGCCGCCGCGTTCCCGCCGGGCCTGGACGGGCTCTGCGCGGCGCCCGGTTCCGTGGCCGAGCCGGGGTCGAGATCGGCAATGCGCTGCGCCTGCGACAGCAGCCGCTGCGGCTCCACGACGGTGTAGTCCCGGCGGATCAGCACGCTGAGCGCGCTCGGCTCCTCGGGCCCCGCGTACGCGGGCAGCCCGTCGCTGCCGGGGATCTCGAACGGCGTGACCTCGTCGTAGGTGTCGTAGAGCAGCTCGTCGTACGCCTCGGCCGCCGCGGCCAGCTCGTCGAACGCGGCGTAAACGGCGGCATCGTCCTCGCCCGAGCGGCGTTCCACCGCGTCGAGGTGACGGTCCAGCGCGGCTTTGACCGCCTCGGCGGCGGCACGTACCTCGGCAGCGGAGGGCTGCGCAGCATCAGACATAGTGCAGACGCTATCCGTACCCGGGCCGGTCCCGCACAATAGATGCGATGCCGGAATATGAATTCTGCGATGTGTATGTGCCGCGGGGGGTCTCCCGCAAGGCCGCCACACGCCTGCTGACAGACCACGCCGAGTACGGACACTGGGAGTTGGACCGCCTCCGCCTGAACCCGGACGGCAGCCGCAAGGTGCGGCTACGCCGCCGGATCATCCGCCAGATTCGCGCGACCTGGTGACACGGGCCCGTACGTGGGTCGATGACGCCCCGACCGCCGGGTCGGACGGGGCGTGAAAGGCGCCCCGCCCCGGAAGACCGTGGGCGGGGCAGCATCGTAAAGCGCAGACTTTCCTCCGGTTTTGTGCCGCTTCGCGGAATTACCCGATCCGGGAACCAGCTACCTGCCGTCCCTTGCAGAACGGCCGAATCCTCACGCGCGGCGGCCGATAATCGCCCCTCGGCGACACCCCTCCCGGCTAGCCCCGCGCCCCTCCCGCCGTACGGGCCTTGCGGTACACGAGGACGCCCGCGCCGAGCAGGGCCGCGCCGGCCGGGAGGAGCACACCCACCGGGCCCGTGCCCGTCTGCGCCAGCTGTTCGTCCGCGGCGGGCGGGGCGTCGGCCGCGGGCGTGGTGGCGATCTCCTCGTGCCCGCGCGGCGGGGTCTGCGGGTGCAGATCCGAGCCCTCGTCGCTACCCGGCGGCGTCGACCCCGGTCCACCCGAACCACCCGGCTCGTGCGACGGAGGCCTCGTGTCGTCGCCCCCCGGCGGCTGGGACGGGCTCGGCGACTCCGGGCCGCCCGGAGATTCCGGCTCGCCCGGCGACCCCGGACCGCCCGGCGACCCCGGACCGCCCGGGGACTCCGGCTCGCCAGGACGGGACGGCGCGTCGCCACATTCGGCGCCCGTGGCGGAGTTGAGCGCGCCCACGACGCTCGCGCTGTTCCCACAGGCGTTGATCGGGATGTCCACGGACACCTGCACGCTGTTCCCCGAGCCGACGCCCGGGGAATCGTGGGTGCCGCCCTTCGCCCCGGCGCTCGGGCCGGAGCCGTGCGATCCGCCACCGGAGCCGTTCCCGCAGCTGTTCCCCGAAGCCGGGTTGAGCAGGCCGACGACATTTACCGTGTTCCCGCACGCATTGACCGGGACATGGACCGGGACCTGGACCGAATTTCCCGACAACGCCCCCGGTGAATGAGCGGCCGCGCCGCTCGTGCCCGAATCCGCGTGCGCGTAACCGCCGGAAACGGCGAGCGCACCACTCGCGGCCACCACGGTGATCAGGCTTTTTCTCGCGACCTTACGCATAGGTCGTCCCTTCCCCTTTTTGCTTTCCGAAGGGCGGACGAAGCGTGGGTCCCGTCCGCCGGGACGAACGGTCGTGGGTGTCCGTCCGTCGAAAGCCCGTCGGCCCCGGAGCGCATGGCACGCGCTGCGGGGCCGAGCGGGATCACGCCCTCATGGGGGTGATGCTCAACGTCAGTCGTTGACGCAGGTGTTGCCGAAGGCGGGGTTCAGCAGCCCGATCACAGAGACCGTGTTGCCGCAGGCGTTCACCGGAACGTGCACCGGCACCTGAACGGTGTTGCCGGAAAGGACACCGGGCGAGTTGAGGGCAGCACCCTGCGCACCCGAGTCGGCGACGGCCAGGCCCGCACCCGCGAGCATCAGACCACCAGCAGCAGCCGCAGCAGCGACGACCTTCTTGATCATTGTTCCTCCTTGTAGGCAATGCGGCCGCAAACTTCGGGCCGCACTCCATGAAACGAGGAAGATGTATTGAAGCTACGAGCCTATGGTTTCATTCACTCTTTTCAGTTAAGTGCTCACGAAAGGCTGACCCGAGTTGACGCGTGGGGTCGACGGCACTGCCCTGCGCGGCCTCCCCCCTGGTCGCCGCGCGGCATCAGCTCAGCTCAGCTCGATGAACCGGTCGAGCACCCGCGTACCGAACTTCAGGGCATCCACCGGCACCCGCTCGTCCACGCCGTGGAACATCCCCGCGAAGTCCAGCTCCGGCGGCAGCTTCAGCGGCGCGAACCCGAAGCCGCGGATGCCGAGGTTGTCGAAGTGCTTCGCGTCCGTACCGGCGGAGAGCATGTACGGCACGGCCTTCGCGATCGGGTCCTCGGCCCGCAGCGCGGTCTGCATGGCATCGACGAGGGCGCCGTCGAAGGTGGTCTCCAGCGCCTTGTCCGCGTGGATGGGCTCGCGCTTGACCCGCGGCCCGAGAATCCGGTCCAGGTCGGCGTGGAACTCCTCCTCGAACCCCGGCAGGAAGCGCCCGTCGACGTGCGCGGTGGCCTGCCCAGGGATCACGTTGACCTTGTACCCGGCGCCCAGCTGCGTCGGGTTGGCGGTGTTCCGCAGCGAGGCGCCGATGAGCTTGGCGATGCCGCCGAGCTTGGCGAGCGTCTCGTCCATGTTCTCCGGGTCGAGCTCGGTGCCCAGCGCGTCCCCGAGCTCGTCGAGGAAGTGCCGCAGCGTCTTGGTCACCCGCACCGGGAACTCGTACCGCCCCAGCCGTGCGACCGCCTCGGACAGCTCGGTGATCGCGTTGTCCTTGTGGATCATCGAACCGTGGCCGGCCGTGCCGTCCACGGTCAGCTTCATCCAGTCCATGCCCTTCTGGGCCGTCTCGACGAGGTAGAGCCGCAGGTTCTCGTTGACGGTGAACGAGAACCCGCCGACCTCGCTGATCGCCTCCGTGACGCCGTCGAACAGCTCCGGGTGCTCGCGGACGAGGTGGCCCGCTCCGTACACACCACCGGCCTCCTCGTCCGCGAGGAACGCCAGCACGATGTCCCTCGGGGGCTTACGGCCCGTACGCAGCCGGTCGCGGACGACCGCCAGCGTCATCGCGTCCATGTCCTTCATGTCGACGGCGCCGCGGCCCCACACGCACCCGTCCACGATCTCGCCCGAGAAGGGGTGGTGCGTCCAGTCCACGGCATTGGCCGGTACGACGTCCGTGTGCCCGTGGATCAGCAGCGCGGGCCGCGAGGGGTCCTCGCCCTGGATGCGGGCCACGGTGGAGGCCCGCCCCTTGTGCGACTCGAAGATCTGCGGCTCCAGCCCGACCTCGGCGAGCTTCTCCGCGACGTACTCGGCGGCCACGCGCTCCCCCGGGCCCGAGTGGTCGCCGTAGTTGCTCGTGTCCATCCGGATCAGATCGCGGCACAGATCGACGACCTCGTCCTCGCCGGTGACGGCCGGTACCGGCCTCGTCGTGTCCGGTGCGGGCTTCGACTCGCTCACGCTGCCTCCTCATGCTTCACGGCCGCGGCTCGCACCGGTACGCGCGGTCACCGCGGCGGGGTCTGCTGCCATCCTCCCTCTCCCCCGGCCCGCGCCCAAGGCCGCAATACCCCCGACACACGCTGGTCACAGGCCCGCGCCGACGCGGCCCGGAGAACCCCCCGGCCGAGCGCGTGATCGACCACCCCCAAATGTTTGCTATGGTTTTCCACGTCGGAACGGCCCAGGCGGCCCGCCCGACAGACACCTTGTCCGGGTGGCGGAATGGCAGACGCGCTAGCTTGAGGTGCTAGTGCCCTTTATCGGGCGTGGGGGTTCAAGTCCCCCCTCGGACACACAGTGCGGCGAGGGCCGGTCGGGTAGATACTCGGCCGGCCCTTCGTCATGTGCGGCGGCGGAGGCTGCGCCGTCGATAACCCCGTGCGCCGGGGTGGGTCCGGTCACTAGCCTGCGCGGGCTGGATGGACGACGGACGGCTCGGGTGCGGGAGGAACGGTGTTGGGTGGCACGGGGAAGGTTCTGATCTTTGATGCGGATGACACGCTCTGGGAGAACAACGTCATCTTCGAGCGGGTCATCGAGGAGTTCCTGGACTGGATGACGGACCCCGAGATCGGGCTGCGGCTCGGGCGGGAGGGTGTGCGTGCGGCGCTGGACGCCGTCGAGGCGGCCAATGCCGAGGTGCACGGGTACGGCAGCAAGGTGTTTCTGCGCAGCCTGGGTGAGTGCCTGGCGCAGTTGCACGGCCGGGACGCCACGGTGGAGGAACTGGCGCGGATCGCGGCCTGGGCTGCGTCGTTCGACGGCGGCTCCGTGGAGCTGATCCCCGGGGTCGCCGCCACCCTCGCCGAGCTGGCGGGGCGGCACGAGTTGCTGCTGCTGACCAAGGGCGACGCGGAGGAGCAGCGGCGGAAGGTGGACAACTCCGCGCTGGCGCACCACTTCCGCGGGGTGCACATCGTCGCGGAGAAGGACGTCGGCACCTACCGGAATCTGGCGCGGGAGTACGCGCTGACCCCGGAGTCGGCCTGGATGATCGGCAACTCCCCCAAGTCGGACATCCTCCCCGCGCGTGCCGCCGGGATGAACGCGGTGTTCATCCCGAACGACAACACGTGGGTACTGGAGCACAGCGAGCTGGACCCGGCGGACAGGAGGGTGCTGCGGCTCTCCGCCTTCACGGAGCTGCTGCACCACTTCTGAGCGCCGCCCGTCAGCGGCGCCAGTAGGCGACACCCGTCAGCGGCGCCCGCGAGCGGGTCCGTCCGGGGGCGCTACTCCGTCGGTATGCCCGGCTCCGGGGCGGGGTCCTGGGGCGGGCTGCCCAGGTCCAGCGTGCGGGTGATGCCTGCCTCTGCCAGGAATCGTTCGTCGTGACTCACCACGATCAGGGCTCCTTCGTATGCGTCGAGGGCGGTGACCAGCTGGCGCACGGACGCCAGGTCGAGGTTGTTGGTGGGCTCGTCGAGGAGCAGGAGCTGCGGTGCCGGCTCGGCGAGCATGAGGGCGGCGAGGGTCGCGCGGAAGCGCTCCCCGCCGGAGAGGGTGGCGGCCGGCTGGTCGGCGCGGGCGCCCTTGAACAGGAAGCGGGCCAGCCGGGCCCGTACGCGGTTGGGGGTGGCCTGCGGGGCGAAGCGGGCGACGTTCTCCACGACGGTCAGCCCGTCGTCGAGCACGTCCAGCCGCTGGGGCAGGAAGCGGTGCGGTACGCGGACCGTCGCCTCGCCCGCCTCCGGGGCGAGCTCCCCGGTGATCGTACGGAGCAGGGTCGTCTTGCCGGAGCCGTTGGGTCCCGTGAGGGCGAGCCGCTCGGGGCCGCGCAGCTCCAGGTCGACGCGGGTGCCGCAGCGGGTCGTGAGGCCCTGGAGCGTGAGCACGCCGCGGCCCGGCGGCACGGCGGTGTACGGCAGGTCGATGCGGATCGCGTCGTCGTCGCGGACCGCCTCGGCCGCTTCGCTGAGCCGTTCCTTGGCCTCCTTGAGCTTCTCGGTGTGCATGATCCGGTGCTTGCCCGCCGAGACCTGGGCCCGGCGCTTGCGCTCGTTCATGATGATCTTCGGCTCGCGCTTGTTGGCGGCCATCTTGTTGCCGTAGCGGACCCGGCGGGCCAGTTTGACGTGGGCGTCGGACAGCTCGCGGCGCTGGCGCTGCACGTCCGCCTCGGCGACCCGCACCATGCGCTCGGCCGCCTCCTGCTCGACGGCGAGGGCCGCTTCGTACGCGCTGAAGTTGCCGCCGTACCAGTGGACTTCCCCGGCCCGGAAGTCGGCGATCTGGTCGACCAGCTCCAGCAGCTCCCGGTCGTGGCTGACCACGATCAGCACGCCGGACCAGCGCTCGACCGCTTCGTACAGCTGAGCGCGGGCCCGGCGGTCGAGGTTGTTCGTCGGCTCGTCCAGGAGGAGCACGTCCGGGCGGCGCAGCAGCAGCGCTGCCAGCCGCAGCAGAACGGACTCGCCGCCGGACACCTCGCCCAGGGTGCGGTCCAGCTCGATGCCGTGCAGGCCGAGCTGGTCGAGGGTGGCGCGGGCGCGCTCCTCGACGTCCCAGTCGTCGCCGACGGCGGTGAAGTGGGCCTCGCTCGCGTCGCCGCCCTCGATGGCGTGCAGCGCGGCACGGGTGCGGGCGATGCCCAGTACTTCGTCGACCGGGAGGGTGGTGTCCAGGGTGAGGTTCTGCGGGAGGTAGCCGATGTCGCCGGTGGCCTTGACGCTGCCGGCGGTCGGCGTCAGCTCACCGGCGATGAGCTTCAACAGCGTTGATTTTCCTGCTCCGTTGAGGCCGATGAGGCCTGTGCGGCCGGGGCCGATGGTGAGCTGGAAGTCGTCCAGGACGGTCGTGCCGTCGGGCCAGGCGAAGGTCAGGCCGGTGCAGACGACGGACGTGGCGGGGCCGGAGCGAGAGGACATGGACATACGGGTCTCCTGGAGGCAAGGGGGTGGGCTGTTGGAGCAGCACTGGGAGACACCGCTGGAGCGGGGGACCGTGAAGGTGCCGGCCGCCGGGGATGCGTACGGAACTGCCGTACGCATCCGCGTACACCGAGGTGTACGCGGGCGGCCGGACGGCCGTCGTGGGCACGATGGCACGCCGAGGTCGGGTCACGCTGCGCTGGACCAGCGCGGTGTCTCAGGACCTCAGACGAGCAACGGCCTTCTCCAATCGACGGCAATGGGGCCGGGAAAGACGCTACGCCGAGCGCGACGAAAAAGCAAACGCTATTTTCGTCGCGTTTACGCGGAACGGTTTCCGCGCGCCCGGCGGGGCTGCGGACCGACGGCAGCCGCGGCCGCAGCCGGCCGCTGACAGCCGCTGACAGCCGCTACGCACGTGGCCGCAGTCGGACCCGCGCCGGGCCCTTGGCCTGCAGGGTGATGCCCGCGGCGACCGGCACCTCGGCATCGTCCGCCGCCTCCAGCTCGTATCCACGCAGCAGCGTCGCCAGCGCCAGCACCGACTCCAGCATCGAGAAGTGCTGGCCGATGCAGGCCCGCGGCCCGCCGCCGAACGGGAACCACGCGTACCGGTGCCGCGCGGCCACCCGCTCCGGTGTGAACCGCTCGGGGTCGAAGCGCTCCGGGTCCTCCCACAGGTCCGGGTTGCGGTGCGTCACCCAGGGGGCGACCACGACGTCCGAGCCCGCCCGGATGCGGTAGCCGCCGATCTCCGTGTCCGCGACGGCCCGGCGGCCGACCACCGGGGCGGCCGGGTAGAGCCGCATGCCCTCCTTGAGCACCCGCGTCAGATACGGCAGTCGCTCCAGGTCCGCGGCGGTGGGCGCGCGGTCGCCCAGTACCTCGTCGGCCTCCTGCCGGGCGCGCGCCTGCTCTTCCGGGTGGCGCGACAGCAGGTGCAGCGTGAAGGCCATCGAGGTGGCGGTGGTCTCGTGCCCCGCGAGGAGGAAGACCAGTACCTGGTCGCGGATCTCGGTCGCGTCCAGGCTGTCGCCCTCCTCGCTGCCGGCCTGCGCGAGAAGAGTGAGCAGGTCGTCGCCGACCGGGCCCTCGGGGGCCGCGCGGCGTTCGGCGATGATCCGGTCGCAGACCGCGTACACCTCCGCGATCGCGGCCATCGCGCGGCGGTTACCGGGGGTCGGCCACTCGCGCGGCACGTTGACCGGGGCGTACGCGCGACTCAGGGCGTAGGAGTTGATCACGGGGAAGGAGCGGTGGATGACCTCCACGGCGGCCTCGACATCGGCGCCGAAGAGGATGCGCGCCACCGTGCGCAGTGCGAGCCGGCTCATCTCGGCGACGAGGTCGACGGTCCCCCGACCGTCCCATCGTTCAACGACCGCGCCGGCCTCCTGCGCGATCGCGTCGGCGTACCCGTCCACCCTGCGCTTGGTGAAGAGCGGCTGCACCAGCCTGCGCTGCCGCAGGTAGTCGGCGTCCTGGCTGGTCAGCAGGCCGTTGCCGAAGGCGGCCCGGACCTCTTCGTAGAACGGGTTGTCCTTGCGGAAGTTCGCCGACTCCGTGGCGAGTACTTGCTGCGCGCCCTCGGCGGAGAAGACGCCGTGCAGGACCGTGCGCAGGCCGGGCGGCCCCGCCGACACCCGCACCACGTCACCGTGGTCGCGGCGGGCCCGCAGGAACGCCCCCAGGGAGTCCTGCTGCAGTTCGAACATCGACCCGAGCAGCGGCAGCCCCTTGGGTCCGGGTATGCGCGTCGCCGCACCAGAGGACGCAGCGCCGGAGCCGGTGTGCGTATCAATGTCAGTCATGCCAGCGGTCCTACCCCAAAGGCCCCCGTGTCACCGCGAGTTGATGGCCACACCCGTGCGCCCTCCGGAGCGGCGCAGGCACCCCCGTACGATGGACGGGTGATCAATAAGCGTTCCCGCCGCCCCGCCGCCCAGGCCGCCTCCTGCCGTGTCACGGTGTGCCGCGGCTGCTGCTGCGGTGACGCGGGCAAGATTCCCGGTGTCGACCACGCGGGCCAGATCCCGCGGCTGCGCGCGGCCCTGGACGGCGCGGCCCCCGTGCGCGCTTCGGAGTGCCTGGACGTCTGCGACCAGGCGAACGTGGTCGTGGTCCAGCCGTCGCCCGAGGGGCGCGCGGCGGGTGGCCGTCCCGTATGGCTGGGGCTGGTCAACGACGACGACGCGCTGGCGGACATCGCCGCGTGGATCCGGGCGGGCGGCCCGGGTATCGCCGAGCCGCCCGGCATCCTGGACCTCTACGCCATCAAGGTCTCCCGCCGCGTCAGCGCGTCCCTGGAGGGCTGAGGAGGCCGCTCCCCGGCCCGCGTCCCGGCTCCGCGTCCGGCGCCCCGTCGGCGGCCGCCTTCTCCAGCTGGAACGCCTCGTTGCCCAGGCCGATCCGGGCATGCACTCCGGGGCGGGTGGCGCGCAGCACGCGCCCGTACACGAGCCCCACGACCGCCGCGAGGCCGATGAGAGCCGGCAGCAGCCAGCTCAGCGCCGAGCCCGTACCGGCGCCGACCAGGACGCCGAAGTCCTTGACCGCGTAGACCAGGACGACCAGCAGGGCGAGCCCGGCGACGGCGGCGGCGGTGAGCCGCCCGGCCTGGGCGCGGCCGGCGCCGCGGCGTACGAAGAAGGCGATGACCGCGGCGCATGCGGTGGCCATCAGAGCGATGACCCCGAGGGCGCCGAGGTTGCCGCCCCAGGTGAAGAGCTTCAGTACCGGGGTGGTGGGGTCGCCCGTAGGGGCGCGATCGGCGACGGCGAACGCCACGACGACGAGCAGCGAGACGACGGTCTGCAGGAACGACCCGAGGGCCGGCGCGCCGCTGGCCTTCGAAGTACGGCCGAGCGCTGCGGGCAGCAGACCCTCGCGGCCCATGGCGAAGGCGTAGCGGGCCACGACGTTGTGGAAGCTGAGCATCGAGGCGAAGATGCCGGTCACGAAGAAGACGTGCAGGACGTCGGTGAAGAGGCCGCCGAGGCGGGGCTCGGCGAGCGCGAAGATCAGGCCGGGGCCCTCCTTGCCCGCGGTGGCCACGACGTTGGCGGGGCCGGTGGCCACGCCGATCAGCCAGGAGCTGAGGGCGAAGAAGACCGCGGAGAAGCCGACGGCGAGGAACATCACGCGGGCCACGACGGTCCCCGGCCGGCTGGTCTCCTCCGCGTACACCGGGGCCTGTTCGAAGCCGAGGAAGCCGGCGACGGCGAAGCACAGGGCCGTACCGAGGCCCGCGCCCCCGAGGGTCGTGGGGTCGAAGGCGTGCAGGGACAGGCCCTGCGGTCCGGGCTGCGCGGCGAAGGCGAGGTCGAAGACCACGATGAGGGCGACCTCTATGAGAAGCAGGACGCCCAGCACCTTCGCGTTGAGGTCGATCTTCAGGGCACCGAGGGCGCCGACGAGCAGGACGGCCAGTACTGCAGGGACCCACCACACGACGGTGATGCCGAAGAACGCGCCCAGTAGGGCGGCGAATTCGAAGCCGAAGATGCCGTAGATGCCGACCTGGAGGGCGCTGTAGGCGGCGAGCGCCACGAAGGACGCGGCGGTGCCCGCGGTGCCGCCCAGGCCCCTGGCGATGTACGCGTAGAAGGCACCGGCATTGTGCACGTGCCGGCTCATCTCGGCGTATCCGACGCTGAACAGCGCCATCACCACGCCGAGGATGACGAACAGCAGCGGCTGCCCGACGATGCCCATGACCTGGTACGTGGTCACCATGACGCCGGCCACGGCCATCAGCGGGGCGCTGGCGGCCAGTACGGACAGCAGGAGGCCGGGGGTGCCGATGCGGCCGGCGCGCAGGGCGCGTTCCTGCCCCTTGAAGGTGCTGATCTCGTGCGTACTGCCGGTGGGCATGGCGGAACGGTCCTTTCGGGGACGGCGGGATCAGGTGGCGCGCAGGGCCAGGTCGCGGGCGGCCCGGAAGGCGCGCGCCGGGTCGCGGTCGGGATAGCCCCAGGGCTCTGCGGTGACGTGCGGGCCGATGCGGTGGAAGAGGGCGGCGGCCTCGGCGAGCCGCCCTTCGCAGTACTTGGCGTGGGCGAGGAAGTTCAGGTCGACCATGCCGCGCGGGTGGCCGGTGGCGCCCCCGCCCTCATGGGCGCCCACGTTGGCGCCCTCCCACTCCAGCCACCAGTCGAAGGCGGCCTTCATGGCCTGGCGGGCGCGGCGGGTGGCCCAGTGACCGGACGCGGCGGGGTCGGCGGGCTCCAGCCCCGCGGCGGCCAGGACGCGGTAGCGCTCGGCGTGGGCGACGACGGGCAGGACTGCGAGCGGGGAGTCGGCGGGGGCCTGCTCGGCGGCCCAGGCGGCGAAGTCGTAGACCTGGTGCAGCGGGTCGTCGGCGTCGCCAGACTGGTGTTCGGCGAGGCAGGCGGCCATGAGGTGGTGGGCGTGGTGGTGGCCCGGATGCCGGGCGCGCACCTGGTCGAAGGCGTGCTCGCGCGCATCGGGGGTGCCGGTGGTGCGCGCCAGGAGGAGCATCGCGAGCCAGGGGGTGGGGTCGGCGGGCGCCATCCCGGCGGCGGCCAGGCAGCGCTCGCGGGCGGCCTCGGCGGCCTCCTTGCCGCGCAGTACGCGGTGGACCGCGGCGGCCGCGACGAAGGCGGCGGCGTCGGGGCTGTCGGGCTCGGCGAGCTGCCATTCGCGGGCCCAGACGGCGCCTGTCCTGGCGGCGCCGAGGACGAGCAGACGGTGGCCGCGGCGGTCCCAGTCGGTGCCGGTCGCGGCGAGCAGGTCCCGGGCGGCGGTCCAGCGGCCCTGTGCGAGCGCGTCGAGGCTCGCGGCGAGCTCGGCGTCGTCGAGCGCGGGACGGACTCCGGAGGGGGCCTTGCGGCGGGCGCGCCCCAGAGGTGGGGGTGGGGGCGGTGGAGTCATACCAGGGGTCTCTCCACGGCGCTCTTCCCTCCGGCGCCCCGCCCAGGGGCAGGCATGTGCAGGTTCGATGAACGGATCGACACGGGGTGATCACAGACAGCAAAGCGGCAGCGGTGGTTCCCGTCAACCCCGTTCGGTGGACCGGGGTGCCGCCAACGCCCTGACCAGCACGGGCCGTTCGGAAGATCGCGTAAGACCGACGCCCCTCGTAGGACCGACGGCCCCTTCGCCACGGAGAGACGACGCGTCCGCGATACAGAGGCGGCGCATCCGCCACGAAGAGGCATGGCTTTTTAATAATGGCCAGCATTAACATGGCGTCATGGCGAGGACCTCAGGGTCGGAGACCCGGGAGAAACTGATCCGCGCCGCGGAGGAGATCTTCGCGGCGCAGGGCGTCGACGGCGCCCAGACCCGCGACATCGTGCGGCTGGCCGGCCAAGGAAACCCTTCGGCGGTGCAGTACCACTTCGGCTCCCGCGCGGGCCTGCTGGACGCGGTGATGGCCGGCCGGCTGGCGCGTACGGAGGCGGCGCTCGCGCCCCTCCTGGAGGCGCTGCCCGAGCCGTCCCTCGAAGAGCTGATCGACGCGCTCGTCACGGCCGAGGCGACGCAGCTGACCGACATACGGGGGCTGCGCTGCCTGCGGATCTCCGCACAGCTCAGCCACGAGAGCGGCATCCGTACGCGGACGCCGCACCCGACGCTCGCGGGCACCGCCTACTGGCAGCTGATCGAACAGATCGAGCGCTCTCTTACGGCCGACGGGCTGCCCGAGGCGATCCGGCTGGAGCGCACGGACCTCGCACTGACGCTGATCGGCGCGGCGCTCTCGGACCGGGCCCGGCAGTACCTCGACGGCGCACGCCCGCTCACCACGGAGGCCGTCTTCCTCGCCGACCTCGTCACGACAACGGTGGCGCTGCTGCGCGCCCCCGCACCGGAGCGGGGACGCCCCGCTCCCCGACACAGGAGTGCACGATGACCGATCTGACCGGTAAGACCATTCTCGTCACCGGTGGCGCGCGCGGGCTGGGCGGCGAGGCGGCGAAGCAGGCCGTGGAGGCCGGCGCGAACGTCGTACTCACCGATGTCCTGGCGGAGGACGGCGAGGCGACGGCAGCGGCGTTGGGCGACCGGGCCCGCTTCCAGCCCCACGACGTGACGTCCGAGGCGGACTGGCAGCGCGTGGCGGACTTCGCGGTCGCCGAGTTCGGCGGGCTCGACGGGCTGGTCAACAACGCGGGCATAGCCACCGGCCAGCCGCTGGAGACCCTGTCGGTCGACTTCTTCCGCAAGGTGCTCGACGTCAATCTCACCGGTGTCTTCATCGGCATGAAGACGGTCATTCCGCTGATGCGGCAGCGCGGCGCGGGCTCCATCGTGAACATCTCCTCGGCGGCCGGCCTGATGGGCCTGGCCATGACCGGCGGCTACGGCGCCTCCAAGTGGGGCGTGCGCGGCCTCTCGAAGGTGGCCGCCGTGGAGCTGGGTACGGACCGCATCCGCGTCAACTCCGTGCACCCGGGCATGACCTACACCCCGATGACGGCAGGCGTCGGCATCCAGAAGGGCGAGGGCAACTACCCCAACACCCCGATGGGCCGGGTCGGCGAGCCGCACGAGATCGCGAGCGCGGTGGTGTACCTGCTCTCCGACGCGGCCTCCTATGTGACCGGCGCGGAGCTGGCGGTGGACGGCGGCTGGACCACCGGGCCGACGGTGAAGTACGTCATGGGGCAGTGACCTGTGCGTGAGGGCGAGGCAGGCCGTCTGATTGCATGACCCCATGACCGATCAGCAGCCGGAGCAGCCGGCTTCTCCGCAGCCGCTCAGCGCGGACGAGATCCTCGACATCGTGGACGAGAACGATCAGGTCGTGGGGCAGGCGCCACGCGGCGAGGCGTACGCCCGCCGGCTGCGGCACCGCTCCACCTTCATCCTGGTCCGCGACGACCAGGACCGGATCTTCGTGCACCGCCGCACCGCACAGAAGCTCATCTTCCCCTCGCACTACGACATGTGGGTCGGCGGCGTGGTCGGCGCGGGTGAGTCGTACGACGAGGCGGCGCTGCGCGAGGCCGAGGAGGAGCTCGGCGTCTCCGGGCTGCCCCGCCCCGTACCGCTGTTCAAGTTCCTCTACGAGGCGCCCGAGCACACGTGGTGGTCGGCGCTCTACGAGGTGCGCTGCACGCTGCCGGTGAACCCGCAGGTGGAGGAGGTCGCATGGCACACGTTCCTCACGGACGAGGAACTGGAGCGTCGGCTGCCGGAGTGGGAGTGGGTGCCGGACGGCCTGGAGGCGTTCCGGCGGCTGCGGGACTGGGAAGCCGCGGGGCGGCCGGCCGCCGGATAAGGTGCGAAACATGATCTTCACGGACCGGATGCGGGCGCTCGGCGGCGACCTGCGCCTGTGGTTCGCGCCCGCGCGGATCCGCAACGAGGGCTCCACCCCCGACTACCGCTTCTCGCTCGCCAACGAGCGCACGTTCCTGGCCTGGCTGCGCACGGCGTTCGCGCTGATCGGCGGCGGCTTCGCGGTCGACCAGTTCCTGCCGTCGCTGCACGAGACGGTGCGCACGGTCTTCACCGTGGCGCTGCTCGCGGGCGGCGCGCTGTGCGCCGTGCGCTCGGTCAGCCACTGGGTGCGCTGCGAGCGGGCCATGCGCCGCGGCGAGGACCTGCCGACCTCCCGCTTCCCCTCCCTGCTGGGCGCGGGCGTCGGCCTCCTGGCGGTGGCCATCGCGGTGGTCGTACTCCTGGGCTGGACACGCTGATGCCGACCGGTACGGGCCTCATGACGGCCGGTACGGAGCCGCTGACGGCCGGTACGGGAGGCTGACGGTGTCCAGTACGGAAGAGGGCGCGCCCCCCGTCCGGGACCCCGGGCTGCAGCCCGAGCGGACCCGGATGGCGTGGCGGCGCACGACGCTGGCCTGCGCGGTGGCCGTGGTACTGGCCTGGCGCCAGGTCCTGCTCACCCAGCCCACCGGAACGGAGGTCGTCCTCGTCGCCCTCCTGGTCCTCGCCGGCCTCGCCTTCCTCACCGCAGCACACAGCCGCATGCACACCCTGGCCGCACCCCCGTCGGCGGGCCCGCCGCGCACGATGAACGCCCGCACGGCCCTACTGGCGACGGCCTGCACGCTGGTACTGGTGGGGCTGGGCACAGCAATCGTGCTGTAGACCCGGCCCCGGGCGGCCGCGGCGCGTCCCCTCAGAACCCGAAAACCCTCTTCGCCGTCTCGCGGATCGCCGCGACCAGTACCTCCGGCGCGGCGGAGTTCGCGCCGTGGCCCTGGCCCGCGAGCGTCACCACGCGGGAGTCCGGCAGGACGGCCGCCAGGTCGGCCACCCGTTCGTGCAGATGCGGGAAGCTGAGCTCGCCCTGGACGAGGGTCACCGGCAGGGTGAGGGCGCGGTAGCGGTCCACCCCGAGGCCGAGCGCGTCGATGATCTCGTCCTCGACGATCTGCGCCTCCGCGTGCGTGGCGATGAGCGCCTGCACGCGGGGGTCCGTCAGCATCTGCTCGATCGCGTCGTCGGGCAGGCCCGTGATCGCGCGGGAGTGGATGCGTATCGCGTCGGTCGGGTCGCCGGCGTCCAGCGCGGCGCGGGCGCGCGGGCCGGCCTCGCCCACGAGGAGCGCGCGGGTGGGTATCGGCGGGTCGTACGCGAACACGCCCGCGAACGGGGCCGGTTCGCGCAGCGCGGTCTCCAGCGCCACGACGGCGCCCGATGAGTGGCCGACGAGCAGCACCGGCCCGTCCTCCTGGAGCAGCCCGGCGACCGCCAGTACGTCGGCCGCCTCGACCGCCATCGAGTGCGTACGGCCGATGCGCACGCCGGGCTCGTAGATCCGGCGCCGGATGCGGACGACCCGGAAGTGGTCGGTGAGGAGGCCGGCGACCTCGTCCCAGGAGGAGG
Organism: Streptomyces sp. NPDC050315; assembly: GCF_040655775.1. NCBI lineage: Bacteria > Bacillati > Actinomycetota > Actinomycetes > Kitasatosporales > Streptomycetaceae > Streptomyces > Streptomyces sp. NPDC050315. The sequence continues at coordinate 155,343 of NZ_JBFAKN010000005.1, read as the reverse complement.
GGCCCCGGCCGCCCGGGTGGACGACGAGCACCGTGGGTCCGTCACCCCCGTCGTCGAGAGCGGAGATCGGGACGCCGTCCGGGGCGAGCGCGCGCAGTTCGGTCATGGCCCGATGATCCTTGTCACGGTCCGTCACCGCACCCCATTTTCCGCCGGGCCGCAGCCCCCGTGTGACGCGCGGAACACCCCTCCTCCGTAACCCGTTCTCTCCGCCCTCTGGACGCCATACCGACTAGTCGGCATGATCGTGGACGGTCCCACTCCACCGGTCTGCACATGGAGGCGCACGATGAGCAAGGACAATCCGCCCGGCCTCGACCTGGGGCGGCTCCGCGCCCATCTGGACCGGGAGTGCCCGGGCCTGGTGGCGGGCCCGCTGAGCGCCGAGCTGGTCCAGGGCGGCCGGTCCAACCTCACCTACCGCGTCACCGACGGCACAGGGCGCTGGGTCGTCCGCCGCCCGCCGCTCGGCCATGTCCTGGCCACCGCGCACGACATGGCCCGCGAACACCGTGTCATCAGCGCGCTGCACGATACCCGGGTACCAGTGCCGGAAACGCTCGCGCTCTGCCAGGACGAGGAGGTCATCGGGGCGCCGTTCTATGTGATGGAGCTCGTGGACGGCACTCCGTACCGTACGGCCGAGCAGCTGCGGCCGCTCGGCCCCGAGCGCACCCGCGACATCGTCCTCCGCCTCGTCGACACCCTCGTCGACCTGCACGCCGTCGACCCGGATTCGGTGGGCCTGGGCGACTTCGGGCGGCCCGACGGCTTCCTGGAGCGGCAGCTGCGCCGCTGGGGCAAGCAGCTCGCCGCGTCCCGCAACCGCGATCTGCCCGGTATCGACGAACTCCACGAGGCGCTCGGCAGGAAGCTGCCCGACTCCCCCGCGCCCGCGATCGTGCACGGCGACTACCGCCTGGACAACGTCCTGGTCGGCGCGGACGACCGGATCGCCGCGGTACTGGACTGGGAGATGTCCACGCTCGGCGACCCGCTCACCGACCTGGGCCTGCTGGCCATGTACAGCGAGCAGGAGGAGTCCCCCGACTCGCCCGTCACCACGACCCGCAGCGCCCCGGGCCACCCCGAACCGGGCGAGCTGATCGAGCGGTACGCGGCCGGGTCCGGGCGCGATGTCTCGCAGGTCGCCTGGTACACCGCGTTCGCGTATTTCAAACTCGCGGTGATCCTGGAGGGCATCCACTACCGCTACACGCTCGGGCAGACCGTCGGTGCCGGCTTCGACCGGATCGGCGAGGTCGTGCCGCGCTTCATCGAGAACGGCCGCCGCACTCTTTCCACCCTGTCCCCCGTGAAGGAAGGCTGAGCACGCTCATGGACTTCGCATTCGACGCCCGCACGCAGGAGCTGCGCGAGAAACTGCTCGCGTTCATGGACGAGCACGTCTACCCCGCCGAGCCGGTCGCGCGCGAGCAGCGGGCCGCGCTCGCCTCGCCCTGGGACACGCCCGCGATCGTGGAGGAGCTGAAGGCGGAGGCCCGTAAGCGCGGCCTGTGGAATCTGTTCCTGCCGGACTCCGAGTACGGTGCCGGGCTCACCAACCTCCAGTACGCGCCCCTCGCCGAGATCACCGGCCGCTCCCCGCAGCTCGCGTCGACCGCGCTGAACTGTGCGGCGCCGGACACCGGCAACATGGAAGTACTCGCCCAGTTCGGCAACGAGCAGCAGAAGAAGCAGTGGCTGGAGCCGCTGCTGGCGGGCGAGATCCGTTCCGCGTTCGCGATGACCGAGCCGGACGTGGCCTCGTCCGACGCGACGAACATCGAGACGCACATCGAGCGGGACGGCGACGAGTACGTCATCAACGGCCGCAAGTGGTACATCTCCGGCGCGATGAACCCGCTGTGCCAGATCTTCATCGTGATGGGCAAGACCGACCCGGGCGGCGAGGACATCCGCCGCCAGCAGTCGATGATCCTGGTGCCGCGCGACACGCCGGGCCTGACGGTCAAGCGCGCCATGCAGGTCTACGGGTACGAGGACCACTCCCACGGCGGCCACGCGGAGGTGCTCTTCGAGAACGTACGGGTCCCGGCCGCGAACCTCGTCGGTGAGGAGGGCGGCGGCTTCGGCATCGCCCAGGCGCGCCTCGGGCCCGGCCGGATCCACCACTGCATGCGGCTGATCGGCATGGCCGAGCGGGCGATCGAGCTGATGTGCAAGCGCGCTGTGGCACGTACCGCCTTCGGCAAGCCGCTCGCCCAGCAGGGCGTCGTCCAGGAGTGGATCGCGGACGCGCGGGTCGCCGTCGAGCAGCTCCGGCTGCTCGTCCTGAAGACCGCGTGGCTGATGGACACGGTCGGCAACAAGGGCGCGCACACGGAGATCCAGTCCATCAAGATCGCCACGCCGCGCACGGTCGTCGACATCATCGACCAGGCGGTCCAGCTGCACGGCGCGGGCGGCGTCAGCCAGGACTTCCCCCTCGCCGAACTGTGGGCCGGCGCCCGCACCCTCCGCCTGGCGGACGGCCCGGACGAGGTCCACCAGCGCTCCCTGGCCCGCCGGGAGATCAAGAAGTACCTGTAAGCCGCACGCGGAAGCGCCCCCACGAGCTCGTGGGGGCGCTTCCGCGTGGCCTACGGCCGCAACGCCCGCAGCAGCAGGTCCGCCAGGTGATCCGCGACCTCCTGCGGCGTCAAGGGCCCGCCCTCGCGGTACCACGTGCCGAGGTGGTGGACCGAGCCGAAGTGGTAGTCGACGATCAGGTCGGCGGGGACTTCGGTGGTGAAGACGCCGGCGTGCTGGCCCTCTTCGATCAGTGCGCGGAAGCGCTCGTGGTAGCGGCGGCGCTCGGCGCGTACCTGCTTGTCCTTCTCCGGGGAGAGCTGGTGCATGGAGCGGAAGAAGATCTTTGTGTCGTCGAGGTTTTCGATGGTCGTGACGACCACGTCCGCCGCGGCGTCCCGCAGGCGCTGCTCGACCGGCGCGTCGGCCCCCGCGAAACGGTCCAGGCGCTCCTGCTGGAGGCGGAGCACCCGCCCGTAGACCTCGTGCAGCAGATCGTCCTTGGAACCGAAGTAGTGGTAGAGCGCGCCCTTGGTGACGCCCGCCGCCTCGACGATCTCCTGGACCGAGGTCCGGTCGTACCCCTGCTCGGCGAAGAGCCGGGTGGCGGTGGCCAGCAGCCGCTGTGCCACGGGCTTCGTGCTCCCGTCCGTCGTGCCGGCCATCGCCCTCACCTGTCCTTCTCCGTACTCACATACTCGTTCACCGGAGGCTAGCCGCGGTTGCGCAGCTCCCGTCGGAGGATCTTCCCACTCGTCGTCTTCGGCAGTTCGGGCAGGACCTCCACCTCCCGGGGATATTTGTACGCGGCCAGCCGTTCCTTGCAGTAGGCGGCCAGCTCGGCGGGGTCCGGGGCCGCGCCGGAGCGCAGGCTGACGTACGCCTTGACGCTCTCGCCGCGGTAGTCGTCCGGCACGCCGACGACGGCGGCCTCGCGCACGGCGGGGTGGCTGTAGAGCACGTCCTCGACCTCGCGCGGCCAGACCTTGAAGCCGGACGCGTTGATCATGTCCTTCTTGCGGTCGACGACGTACAGCCAGCCGTCGGCGTCCATGAAGCCGATGTCGCCGGTGCGCAGCTCGCCGTCGGGGATCGACTCGGCGGTGGCGTCGGGGCGGCGCCAGTAGCCGGGGACGACCTGCGGCCCGCGGACGGCTATCTCGCCGTGTTCGCCGAAGGGCACGTCCCGGCCCTGGTCGTCGATGATCCGGACGATCGTGTCGGGGCCCGGTACGCCGACCGCGAGGGTGCCGGAGGCCTTGTCGACGGGCGCCTCCAGCTGCGGCGGCACGCTGGCACAGGGGGCCGTGCACTCGGTGAGGCCGTACCCGTTGCGGATGTAGGGGCCGAATTCCGTACGGAACTTCTCGACCAGGGCGGGCGGCAGCGGCGCGCCGCCGGAGGAGATGGTGGTGAAGGAGGCGAAGTGGTCGCGGGAGACGTCGGGGTGGGCCATCAGGGCCATGTAGGCGGTGGACGGGCCGACGGTGAAGGCCGGGCGGTGCTCCAGGAAGGCGTCCAGGACGACGCCGGCCTCGAAGCGGTACGCGAGCGCCAGGGTGCCGCCGCCGGTGATGCAGGAGGCCAGCTCGCAGACCATGCCGGTGATGTGGAAGAGCGGCGCGAGCGCGAAGTAGGCGGCGCCGTCGGGGAGTCCGAGGCCGGTGCGCTGGCGTTCGGCGTTGTAGGAGATGTTGCCGTGGGTGTTGGTGGCGCCCTTGGGCGTGCCGCTGGTGCCCGAGGTGTAGCTGATCAGGGCGATGTCGTCGGCGGTGAGTTCGGGGACGTCGGCGGCGGGGCCGCGCCCCTCGTGCGCGCGGGCGGTGGCCAGCAGGTCGTCGGCGCCCTCGCGCGGGCCGAGGCGCTCGCCGCGCAGTACGCGGGCGTCGTCTCTGGTCTGCAGATCCCGTTCGCAGGCGGTCAGGGCGATGCGTACGGAGGGGGCGGCGGCCGCGGTGTCGCGCAGGAAGGCGTCCCAGGTGTGGTCGGCGCAGATCACGGCGGTGACCTCGGCGTCGGTGAGGACGTGGGTCATCTCGCCGGACTTGTACATGGGGTTGACGGGGACGACGACGCCGCCCGCCTTCCAGACGCCGAACAGCGCGAGCACGAAGTGCGGGGTGTTCTGCAGCATGATCGCGGCGCGGTCGCCGGGCCGGAAACCCCGGTCGCCCAGGTACGCGGCGATGCCGTCGGAGAGCGCGTCGGTCTCGGCGTAGGACAGCCGGCCGTCGAAGTAGGCCAGCGCGGTCCGCTCGGGGACCCGGCGGACCGCTTCCTTGAAGGCGTGCAGGGTGGAGGGGTGCGGGTGCACGGGGGCGCGCTGTGCCTCGTTCAGCTGCGACAGCCACGGCTTGTCCTGGTACGACGTCATCGGCGTGCGGCCCTTCTCTCTTCTCGTCCCAGTAGTACTGATCCCTGATCCCGTACGGCGCGGTCGTCCCCGCCGCGCCCTACGGAGCTGTACTCGCGCTGCTCAGGCGCCGGCGTCCGTGGCGGCGTCGAGCTTGCGCTGGAGGTGGTTCATGCCGCCGAGCCAGCGGTCGGGGTCGGCGGCGCGGGCCGCGTAGTAACCGGCGACCTCCGGGTGCGGCAGGACCAGGAAGCGGTTCTCGGTGATCGCGTCGAAGAGCGCGTCGGCGACGGCGGCGGGCTCGATGGCGCCGGAGGTGAGCACGAGGTCGCCGGCGGAGCCGCTGCCCGCGAGCATGTCGGTCCGTACGCCCTGGGGGCAGATGGCGTGCACGTCGATGCCGCGGTGCCGGTAGGTGGCGGAGAGCCATTCGGCGAAGGCGTACGCGGCGTGCTTGGTCACGCTGTACGGAGCGGAGCCGATCATGGTGAGCAGCCCTGCGGCCGAGACGGTGGCGACGAAGCGGCCGCCGCCACGCTCCAGCCACTCCGGTATCAGCTCGCGCGCGGCCCGTACGTGGGCCATGACGTTGACGTCCCAGGCGAAGTCCCAGTCGCTGTCGGGGGCCTCGGGGCCGCCGCCGGTGCCCACGCCCGCGTTGGCGCAGAAGATGTCGATGCGGCCGCCGAGGGCCTCGCGCGCGGCCGGGACGATCGCCGAGGCGTCGCCGGGGATCGCGATCGCGCCCAGCTCGGCGGCGGTGCGCTCGGCCTTCTCCTTGTCCAGGTCGTTGACGACGACCCGGGCGCCCTCGGCGGTGAAGCGGGCCGCGAGCGCGGCACCGATGCCGCCGCCCGCCCCGGTGACCACCACGGTCTTGTCCCGCACGGCTTCCACGTGTGTCTCCCTCGGCTCGACCGGCACCACGATCAAGCGGCAGACTAACCAGTCGGTATGTGCGAAGGGAAGGGCCCGACAGGCACGAAGGGAAGGGCCCGACGCACCCTGCGCGGTGCGTTCCCGTGCGGCCTCGCGCGCGTTAGCGTCACAGCACACGAACCCCGATCACGGAGGTGTGCGCATGGCCTTGTCCAGACGGAGCCTGCTGACGGTCACCGGCGCGATGACCGGCGTGCTCGCCGGTGCCCCGGGCACGGCCTCGGCGGCTCCCCCACCGTCCGGCGGCCGCCCGGTGCGGACCGGCTTCGACCGGCTGTCCGCCGACGGGTACGCGCTGCTCTCCGGGCAGCGGGTCGGCGTCGTCACCAACCCGACCGGCATCACCCAGGACGCGCAGCACCTCGTGGACGTGATGCACGCGGACAAGGGCGTGCGGCTGACCGCCGTCTTCGGGCCCGAGCACGGCTTCCGGGGCACGGCGCAGGCGGGCGGTTCGGAGGGGAAGTCCACCGACCCGGCGACCGGACTGCCGGTGTACGACACGTACCAGAAGAGCGGCCGGGCGCTGGCGGACATCTTCACCGAGTCCGGGGTCGACACGGTCGTCTTCGACATCCAGGACGTGGGCGCGCGCTTCTACACGTACATCTGGACGCTGTACGACTGCATGGTGGCGGCGGCCATGGCGGGCAAGCGCTTCGTGGTGCTGGACCGGCCGAATCCGGTGACGGGCCGTTCGGCGACCGGTCCGGTGCTGGACAAGAAGTACGCCTCGTTCGTGGGCCGGGAGCCGATCGCGCAGGCGCACGGGATGACGGTGGCGGAGCTGGCGCTGCTGTTCAACGAGCGGTTCGTGCCCGCGGCGGCCGGCAAGGCGGTACGGCTGGACACGGTCCTGATGAAGGGCTGGCGGCGGACCGATTTCTTCGACGCGACCGGGCTGCCGTGGGTGCCGCCCAGCCCGAACATGCCCACCCCGGACACCGCGCTGGTCTACTCCGGCACCTGTCTCTTCGAGGGCACCAATCTCTCCGAAGGGCGGGGCACGACGCGGCCGTTCGAGCTGCTCGGCGCGGAAGGCATCGACCGGAAGTGGGCCGAGGCGGTCAACGCCGAGCGGCTGCCGGGGGTCCGCTTCCGTGAGGCGTACTTCGCGCCGACGTTCTCCAAGTTCCAGGGGAAGACGATCGGCGGGGTGCAGTTGCACGTGCACGACCGGGCGGCGTTCGACCCGGTACGTACGGGCATCGCGCTGCTGGTGACCGCGAAGAAGGTGTGGCAGGGGTTCGCCTGGCGCCCGGACAACGGGATCGACCGGCTGGCGGGCTCCGACCGCGTACGGAAGATGATCGACGCGGGGGCCGGTACGGAGGAAGTGGTGGGGGCCTGGCGGGCGGAACTGGCCGACTTCCGTGCCGTACGGGCGCGTTACCTGCGTTATCCGTAGCTGTCCGCAGTCTCACGGAATGAGACCACACATCCCACCTATTGACTGCCCACTACAACGACCGTGAGCATGCGGCTCGTGCACAGCAAAGCGACAGCAGAAGAGACCACGGCCGGACCCGCCGGCGACGAGGGCAGCCCGGAGAGCCTGCGGCGGGTGGCCGTGGCCTCGTTCATCGGGACGGCCATCGAGTTCTACGACTTCTACATCTACGGAACCGCGGCCGCGCTCGTACTGAACCAGGCGTTCTTCCCGACCCTGGACCCGGTCAACGCCACCCTCGCCTCCTTCTCCACCTACGCGGTGGCGTTCGCGGCCCGTCCGCTCGGCTCGATCGTCTTCGGGCACTTCGGCGACCGGGTGGGCCGCAAGTCCGTACTGGTCGTCTCGCTGCTGCTGATGGGCCTGTCCACGGCCTTCGTCGGGCTGCTGCCCGGCTACGCCACGCTGGGCATCTGGGCCCCGCTGCTGCTGATCCTGCTCCGCTTCGTCCAGGGCATCGGGCTGGGTGGCGAATGGGGCGGCGCGGCGCTGCTCGCCGTCGAGCACGCCCCGAAGAAACGGCGCGGCCTGTACGCCGCGTTCCCGCAACTGGGCCCGTCCGTCGGCTTCTTCGCCGCGACCGGCATCTTCTGGCTGCTGTCCGCCTCGCTGGACGACGGGGACTTCCGGTCCTGGGGCTGGCGGATCCCGTTCCTGCTCTCCTTCCTACTGGTCGCGGTCGGCCTGTTCGTCCGGCTGAAGATCAGTGAGACACCGGTCTTCGCGAAGGTGATGGACGCACAGGAGGCCAGCAAGGTCCCCACGCTGGATGTGATCCGCGGCCACTGGCGCGAGCTGCTGCTCGGCTCGGGCGGCATGATCATCGCGTACGGGCTCTTCTACACGGCCACGACGTACTGCCTCGCCTACGCCACCGGCACCCTCGGCGTCTCCCGCAACACCATGCTGGCCCTGTCCCTGGTCGCCTGCCTCTTCCTCGCCGCGGGTACCTGGCTCGCCGCCACCCGCTCCGACGGCGCGGGCCGCCGCAAGCTCATCCTGGCCGGCTGCGGCCTCGCGGTCGTCTGGGGCCTGGTCCTCTTCCCGCTGCTGGACACCGAGTCGCCGGTACTGATGGCCGTCGCCCTCGGTGGCGCGCTGTTCTGCATGGGCGTGGTGTACGGGCCGATGGGCGCGTACCTCCCCGAGCTGTTCGGTACGAAGGTCCGTTACTCCGGCGCCTCGCTCGCCTACAACCTCGGTGGCGTCCTCGGCGGCGCGGTCGCCCCGCTGATCGCCACCCGCCTGCAGTCCGCCTTCGGCTCCTCCTCCGTCGGCTGGTACGTCTCCGCGATGGCCGTGGTCTCCCTGCTGTGCGTCCTGGTGCTGCCGGAGACCAAGGAGCGCGAGCTGGCCTGATCCCGGGGGCCTCCGGCGTTCGCCGTAGCGCTGCGTATGGCGGTAACGGCCGATGCGCAGGACGATGCGCTGCACGAGCGGCAGCGAGGGGGTTCGTCATGGCGGGTGTCGGGGTGCGGCCGTACTGGGAACTGACGTTTGACGCCGATGGGGACGTCGACCGGCGGCAGCGCGACGCCCTGCTCGCCGGGGCGGCGCGCGAGCGGCTGACCGATCTCGTGGTGTTCGCGCACGGGTGGAACAACGACCGGTCGATGGCCACCCGGCTGTACACCCGCTTCTTCGAACCCTTCCCGGAGCTGCTGGCGGGCAGCCGGGCCCGGGTGGGGTACGCGGGCGTGATCTGGCCGGCCATGCGCTTCACCGACGAGCCGATCCCCGACTTCGACCCCGCGCCGCCGGGCCGGGCCGCGGCGCGCGCCGCGGCCGCCGGCGAACCGGTACTGGAGGACGCCCTGCGGCACCAGTTGACGCAGGCGTTCCCGGGCCGGGAAATGGTGCTGGAGCGGCTCGCTCAGCTGCTGTCGGAGCGGCCCGACGCGCGCTCGGCGTTCGACGAGTTCGCGCGGCTGGTACGGGAGTTGATCTCGGTACCGGAGGACAGCCCCGACGTGCGGTTCGGCGCGGACGGCGGGGAGGGCACGCCGGGCATGCTGGCCGACGATCCGCTGGAGGTCTGCGAGGTCCTCACGGCGGCGCTGCGGTCGGCGGGCATGACGGTGTGGCCGGGCGAGACCGTGGACGCCGAGCGGCGGCCGCTGTTCGGCGGCGGGCTGACCCGGATGTGGAGCGGCGCCCGCGAACTGCTCCGGCAGGGCGTCTACTACGGCATGAAGCGGCGCTCCGGCACGGTGGGGCAGATGGGGCTGGGCCCGGTGCTCGGCCGGCTGGCGGACGAGGCGCCCGGGCTGCGGGTGCACCTGGCCGGGCACTCCTTCGGCGCCCGGCTGGTCTCGTACGCGCTGCGCGGGATGCCGCACGACGCACGGCACGTGAAGTCGGTGACGCTGCTCCAAGGGGCCTTCTCGCACTACGCGTTCTGCGCGGAGCTGCCGCACGAGCGGGCGCGCGCGGGGACGCTGGACGGCATGCAGGAGCGGATCGACGGCCCGCTGGTGTGCTGTTACTCGAAGCACGACGACGCGCTGCGCACGTTCTACCCGCTGGCGTCCAAGATGGCCGGGGACTCCTCGAGCTTCCTCGGCCTGTTCGACCGGTGGGGCGCGAACGGGTTCGACGGCATCCAGGGCGTGGACGGGACCCGGCGGATCCGGCTGGGCGAGGAGCTGCCGACGTCTCCGGGGTGCGTGAACGTGGACGCCTCTGCCGTGGTCCGGCGCGGCGCGCCGCCGGCCGGCGCACACAGCGACATCTGCCACCCGGAGCTGGCCCGGGTGATCCTGGAGGCGGGCCGGATCGGGCGCGCCTGACGGGCGGCTGAAACGCGCGCGGTGCGCGAAGCCCCCACAGCTCCGCGCACCGCACATCCATGGACCCGGCTGCCCAACCCGGCTACCGGTGGCTCGGGAACTCCACCACCTGCTGGTAAGTGGGCCGGTTCTGCCAGCTGATCGGGTCGTGCGTGATGCCGCCGACCGCGCGCTGGATGATCGCGTCCGCGCACCACTGGTCACCGGCCTTGCAGGCGTCATCGCCCGGATAGACCTGCTCGGCGGTCTTCGCGGCCGCCTCGCGCAGCGTGCTGACGAGCGTGTCGCGGCACGCGTCCAGGTCGCCCTTGCCGCAGTACTGCCCGGCCAGGCCGCCGCGTACCTTCTCGCCGAGGACAGCCCGCAGATCCTTGTCGGCGTAGGACCACCAGCCGTACTGGAAGGCGGAGCCGGCGTGGCTGCCGGTCGGCCCGTGCCCGGCCGAGGGCGCCTCGTCGACGGCGATATTGGCCTTGATCGCGTCGTACAGGCCGTCCCCGAGGCCCGGCTTGAACACCTTCTCGATCATCAGGGGCCACCAGGCGTCCATGAGCCGTACCGCGTCGGAGTGGGCGTACGTCTTCGACCCCGGGCTGGTCTCGCGGCGCTGCGCGCCGTCCTTGCGCCAGGCATCCAGCTGCTGCACGGCGGTCCTGACCTTCGCGTCGTCGACCGGCGCCGAGCGCAGCACCTTGAGCAGCTCCGGCAGTACGTCCTCGCCGCGCAGGTCGGTGACGGCGGCCTCACTCATCGCGCGGGTCAGCGAGGCGCGGGTGACGCCCCCGTCCGCGACCAGCTCCCGCACCCGGTCGTCGAGCAGGTCGCCGCGGTGCACGGAGCCGTTGCCGAAGCCGGCCGAGTCGTAGTCCCTGGCCTGCTTGTTGTTCCAGGAGATGTAGTAGTCCTGGCCGACCGACTGCGGGTGCTGGGAGGGCGGCGTGTACGCGGAGGTGTTGGCCTTCGGGTCCCACTCCTGCCACTCGTACGCCTTCTCCGCGCGGACCGGGAGGGACGGATCGACGTCCGGGTTGCGGACGGGGTTCAGGCCGCTGTTGTAGTAGGCGATGTCCTTGGAGTCGGCGTAGAACCAGTTGAAGGCGTACCCGATGTGCTGCGCGGCCCGTTGGAAGGACTTGGCGTCCTTGACGTAGGACGGATCGTTGAACATCTGGAAGCCGATGATGGAGTCGGCCTCGTGGCGGTAGGTGGAGCGCTGCGCGGTGTAGGCGACGGGCTTGCCCTTGAGGGTCGCGCGGTGGGTCACTACGCCGTAATCGGTGCGGTACACCTGCATCCGGTACGAGCCTGCGGCCGTGGGGTCGGCGACCGTCGGCTTCCAGGAGTTGGTGCGCTCCAGCTTCTCCATGGGGAGGCAGCGGTCGCCCTTCCGGTAGCCCGTGGAGTCCTTGGTGGGCGCCGAGCCGTCGGTGTTGCACAGCTCGACGGCGTAGGTGTCGGTGATGTCCTGGTTCGCGGAGGTGGCGCTCCACGCGTAGTCCTGGCCGCGGCCGAGCTGGACGTACATGCCGACGCCCGCGAAGGAGGCGCCGCGGGCGCTGATGCCCGGCCCCTGGATCTCCTGGAGCATCAGCAGCTGCGGGGCGAAGTAGCCGGTCTGCGGGCCGAAGACGGCGACCGGGTTTCCGCTCTCGGTGTGTTTCCCGGAGACCAGCAGGGCGTTGGACATGCCGCGGTGCTGGGTGGTGTCGAAGCTGCCCTTCGGGAGCACGCCGTCCTTGAAGACGCCTTCGAGGGGCTTGAGCTTCTTCGGGGTCTTCACGTCGGCCTGCGGCGGGTCGCTCTTGGCGGTGGCCGCGCCCGTCCGGTCGTACACGAGGGGTTCGGGCGTGACCGAGCCGCGGTCGGGCAGGGCCGTGCCCTTGGCGTGCTTCGGCTTGACCGCGTACGGGAAGGACTGGCCGTCGTGGAGCGTCAGCGCGGCCTCGGGGTCGTTGCGCTCGCGGAAGGACTCCCAGACCTCGGTGCCCTTCTCGACGCCGTACTTCTGCTGCGCCTGCAACAGCGCGAGGGCCTGCGGTACTTCACCACCACCCCCGTTGCCGAACAGCCCGCCGACGACGGACGCGAGGGCGATCAGGTCGGTGAGCCGGAAGGGCTTGATCTCCCCGGCGTTGGTGACCGCGTTCACGTGCCCGGTCAGCACGTACTCGCCGGGGAAGTAGCGGCCCTTCTTGGACTTCTCGCGGTAGGCGTTGATGCCGTCGACGTACGCCTGGGCGTCCGCCATGGCCTGCTCGCCGCGCGGCCCGTTGTCCTTGCGGATCGCCTCGACCTGGTCCTTCAGGTCCTGCTCGGTGTACGGGGCCTTCGGCCAGAACTCCTGCTCCAGACCCTGGTTGGCGAGCGCGCCACCGGCGAAGGAGGTCAGCTCGCCGCGGCCGATGTGCCGGAAGAGGTCCATCAGCCAGAGCCGGTCCTGGGCGGCGGCGTAGCCCGCGCCGTACTCGGTGCCGTAGCGGGTGGTGCCCTTGATGTGCGGCACGCCCGTCTTCTTGTCGCGGGTGATCGTCACGTCGTCGCGCGGCTGGGTGACCTTGCCGACCTGGTCCTCGGGGACGCCGAAGGAGGCGTCGTTGAAGAAGTTCTTCAAGGTGTCGTCGGTGAGCGACTGGTGGCCGCCGTTGAGGTCGTCGTACGGGCCGAGTTGGTCGGAGGCGTGCGCGGGGCGGGTGCCGAAGAGCTTGTTGCCGAGGATCTCGGCGAGGGTGGCGTTGCCGTTCTCGCCGGGCGGCAGGATGTCGGCGCACTGGCCCCGGCAGTGGTCGGTGACGGATGGCGGGTCCGCGGTGGCCGCCGCGGCGGGGAGGGGTGCCAGGGCGCTGGCCCCCAGGGCGCACACCGCTGCCACGGCGGCAGCGGCGCGCCCTCCGGTACGTCGTCGCATTCCTGCTCCTTGGGAGGCGGATGCGCTGGACGTTACCGCCGGTAAAACCTCGGCGGAAGATGAACAACAGTCAACTTTCGCTCAACCCTCACTTCCCCCACGCATCACCTCTGCAACCCAGGTAACAGCCCGTTTTCGCACGGAAGTTCGATGGATCCAGTTGCCGTTCCGTTACGTCCCATCCATGTCCAGTCGGGTTCCTCCCCACGGAGGTGGGATGAATTGGCCGGTTTCAGAGCTCTCGCCGAGCAGGTCCGCAACCCCGGGCTCGTCGCGACCCAGCGGCGGACGGCGCTGCGCAAGTGCCTCGAACGGTTCGCCCCTTACGGGCACCGGGCGACCTGGCATCACTTGTGCACCCGTGCAGGCATCGGGACGCAGGACCGCAACCCTGACCCGGGCAGGCTCATGGCCGCCCTGGCGGAACTGGAGGAGGCACGCAACCTCTGGCTCGCTTACGAAGAGGACTTCGCCGCCCGGAGGCGGCGTGAGAAGCACGAGGGCATCCGGCAGCCGGGCGCCCTGCACGAATGGCACCTGCGCACCTGGGGCGGGTGCGACATCGTGCCCTGCGAGTCACCGCACCGGCATCCGACCGCACGCCTGGCCGAGGTGCTGCGCCGGGTGATCGCGGCCATGGAGTCGGGCCGGCAGCGCGAGGACTGCCCGGTGTGCGGGGGCCACCGCTTCGTCTGGCACACGGACGGGGCACACTCGATGAACGGGCCGGTCTGCCAGGAATGCGGAGTTGTCACCCCGTCGGCGGTCCTGACCACCGCCACGCTCTCCGCCGCCCGGCGCGCCAACGCCGACCGGGCCTTCGCCGCGGCCTGAGCCACGGACGGCACGCGGCAACACGGGGCAGCACAGGGGGAAACGGCAGGGCGCCGGGCGCGCAGCTGCCGCAACAGGCGGACGTGGGACCGGATGCGCCGGTACGGGGGACCCGCGCCGCGCCTGTCACGGACCGCCAACGGGCAGCGGTGATCGAGGACTTGATGTCCTCTTCCCGCAGGTGCATGAAGCTTGTACGTTCGCGTGCATGCTCGCGCTCGCCCGTTCCGCCACCGTCGCCCCGCCGGGCTGGAGCCGCTGGCTCGTCCCGCCCGCCGCGCTCGCCATCCACCTCGCCATCGGCCAGGCCTACGCCTGGAGCGTGTTCAAGCCCCCACTGGAGTCCTCGCTCGGGCTCTCCGGCACCGCCTCCGCGCTCCCCTTCCAGCTCGCCATCGTGATGCTCGGCCTGTCGGCGGCCTTCGGCGGCACGCTCGTCGAACGGCGCGGCCCGCGCTGGGCCATGCTCGTCTCCACCCTCTGCTTCTGCTCCGGCTTCCTGGTCGCCGCGCTCGGCGCCGCCACCCGCCAGTACTGGCTGGTCGTGCTCGGCTACGGCTTCATCGGCGGGATCGGCCTGGGCATCGGCTACATCTCCCCGGTCTCCACGCTGATCAAGTGGTTCCCGGACCGCCCCGGCATGGCCACCGGCATCGCCATCATGGGCTTCGGCGGCGGCGCGCTGATCGCCTCGCCCTGGTCCAGCGGGCTGCTCGACGCGCTGGGCGCCGACTCCGCGGGCATCGCGCGGACGTTCCTCGTGATGGGCCTGGTGTACGCGGTCTTCATGTCGCTGGGCGTACTGCTGGTCCGGGTACCCCCGGACGACTGGCGGCCCCCGGGCGCCGCGCCCGCCACCGCCGCGCCGCGCGCCCTGATCACCACCGCCCAGGTCTCCGCCCGCAACGCGCTGCGCACCCCGCAGTTCTGGTGCCTGTGGGTCGTCCTCTGCATGAACGTCACGGCCGGCATCGGCATCCTGGAGAAGGCCGCTCCGATGATCGCGGACTTCTTCGCGGACACCGCGACCCCCGTGAGCGCGGCAGCGGCGGCCGGCTTCGTCGGCATGCTCTCGCTCGCCAACATGCTCGGCCGGTTCGCCTGGTCCACCACCTCCGACCTGGTGGGCCGGAAGAACATCTACCGCCTCTACCTGGGCGTCGGCGCGCTGCTCTACCTCGTACTGGCGCTCACGGGCGACGCCTCCAAGCCGCTCTTCGTGGCCTGCGCGGCCGTCATCCTGTCCTTCTACGGCGGCGGTTTCGCCACGGCCCCCGCGTACTTGAAGGACCTCTTCGGCACGTACCAGGTCGGCGCGATCCACGGGCGGCTGCTCACCGCCTGGTCCACGGCGGGCGTCCTGGGTCCGCTCATCGTCAACGCCGTCGCCGACGCCGGGCAGGCCGCCGGGCACACCGGGCCGGCCCTGTACCGGACCTCGTTCTTCGTCATGATCGGCCTGCTGGTGATCGGCTTCGTCGCCAACGAGCTGGTCCGGCCGGTGCACCCGCGCCACCACGAACCGGCCGCCGCACCCGCCACCGCCGCCGAAGGGGCCGACCGATGACCGCGCGCCGCACTCCCCTGCTCGTCCTCGTCTGGCTGTGGGTCGGGCTGCCGTTCGGCTACGGCCTGTACGAACTGGGGCTGAAGCTGAAGCAACTGTTCACGGGCTAGCGGCCGCTAGCCGTCGCGCCGCCGGTCCCCGCGCAGCCGTCGCGCGCCCGCCCCCTGCTCACCGAGCTCGTCGAACGGGTTGGAGAGCGCGCACCGCTCCAGGGAGAGGCAGCCGCAGCCGATGCAGTCGGTCAGCCGGTCGCGCAGGTCCTGGAGCTGGCCGATGCGCTCGTCCAGCTCGGCGCGCCAGGCTTCGGAGAGCCGCGCCCAGTCCTCGCGGTTGGGCGTGCGCTCCTCCGGCAGCTCGGCGAGCGCGTCACGGATCACCGCGAGCGGGATGCCGACGCGCTGCGCCGCCCGGACGAACGCGACGCGGCGCAGCGTGTCACGGGTGAACCGGCGCTGGTTGCCCGCGGTCCTGGTGCTGCTGATCAGCCCCTTGGACTCGTAGAAGTGCAGGGCGGAGACGGCGGCGCCGCTGCGCGCCGAGAGCTGGCCGACGGTGAGCTCGTGGACCTTACGGGAAAGCTGGGGCACGCCCGCAAGCCTAATCGGACCAGCCGTTGACAGCGGAAGAGCCGTTGACAGCGGAGGATCCGCACAGCAAGCTGAGCAAGCGCTTAGTCGATGAGGAGGCATACGGACATGGCAGACCCCCGAGTGTTCGGTTCGCTGGAAGAACTGCGTGGAGCCGTCGGCGAGGAGCTCGGCCCGAGCGACTGGCTGGAGGTCGACCAGAAGCGGATCGACCTGTTCGCCGACGCCACCGGCGACCACCAGTGGATCCATGTCGACCAGGAGAAGGCCAAGGCCGGGCCGTTCGGCACGACCATCGCGCACGGCTACCTCACACTGTCGCTGCTGCCCGCACTCGTACCGCAGCTGATGCGCGTCGACAACGTCAAGATGGGCATCAACTACGGCACGAACAAGGTGCGTTTCCCCTCCCCCGTGCCGGTCGGCTCGCGGGTGCGCGCCACCGCGAAGATCGCCGAGGTGACCGAGGTGGCGGGCGGCGTGCAGCTGACGACGACGGTGACCGTGGAGCGCGAGGGCGGCGACAAGCCGGTCTGCGTCGCGGAGTCGGTCAGCCGCTTCTACCTGTAAGCCAGTCGGCTCTTACGGGTCTTACGGGCGCCGGACGCCCACCATGCCCAGGACCAGGTCGGCGTAGAGCTCGCCGACCTGGTCGGGCGTGCGCTTGCCGTCCGCGGTGAACCAGCGGGCGACGTCCACGCAGAGCGAGAGCACCGCCAGGGTCGTGCCGGGCACGTCCCGCACGGTGAACTCCCCGGCGTCCGCACCGTCCTGGATGATCTCCCGCAGCAGCCGGTCCGTCTGCCGCCGCAGCCCGGCGATCTCGGCGTAGTGCTCCTCGCTCAGCGCCTTCAGCTCGTACTGGATGATGCGCGCGGTCGTGTGCCGCTCGGCGTGCCAGCTGGCGAAGGCGCGCACCGCGCAGCGCAGCCGGTCCGCAGCCGTGCCCTCGGCACCGGCCGCGGCCGACATGATCTTCAGCGCCCGCTCGTGACCAGTGACGCTGATGCGGTAGAGCAGCTCTTCCTTGGTCTTGTAGTGGATGTAGAGCGCGGCCGGGCTCATGCCGGCCCGCCCGGCGATGTCACGGGTGGTCGTGGCGTGGTAGCCGCGCTCCGCGAACGCCTCGACGGCGGCCCCGACCAGCCGCTGGGCCGCGTCCGGAGCCACCTCGGCCCATTCCCCTGCGGCCTCGTCCGCCCGCTCCGCTCCCATCGCGCACTCCGATCCTGCGGTCCGCCGCGGTCCGTCCGCGGCGGGCCATCAGATCGAACACCATACTCCAGAACTGAGCAAGCGCTTAGGAGCGACGTCCTCGGGAGGCGCGTTCCGGCCGGAACGCGGGACTCCGGTCAGAACGCGGAGACTCCCGTCAGCGCCCGTCCGATGAGCAGCTTCTGGATCTGGCTGGTGCCTTCGTAGAGTGTCATCACGCGGGCGTCCCGGACGAGCTTGCCGACCGGGTACTCGTCGATGTAGCCGTACCCACCGAAGACCTGCAGGGCGTTGTTGGCACAGCGTACCGCCGCCTCGGAGGCGAACAGCTTCGCCTTGGACGCCTCGGTGACGAAGGGCTTGCCGCGGTCGATGAGGTCGGCGACCCGCCAGGTCAGCAGCCGGGCCGCGTCCACGTCCAGCGCGATGTCGGCGAGCAGCTCCTGCACGAGCTGATGGTGCGCGATGGACTTGCCGAACTGGTCGCGCTCACCGGCGTACCCCACCGCCGCGTCCAGCGCCGCCTGCGCGATGCCCACACAGCCGGCCGCGACCGACATCCGGCCCTTGGCGAGCGCGGACATGGCGACGGAGAAGCCCTTGCCCTCGGGGGCGATCATCGCGGACGCCGGCACCCGTACGTCTTCGAGGACCAGCTCGGCGGTGGCCTGGCCGCGCAGGCCCAGCTTGCCGTGGATCTCGCGGCGGGACAGGCCGGGGGTGTCGGTGGGGACCAGGAAGGCGCTGACGCCCTTGTGGCCGGGCTCCGCGCCGGTACGGGCGAAGAGCAGCACCACGTCGGCCCAGGTGCCGTTGGTGATGAACATCTTCGTGCCGTTGATGACCCAGTCCCCTCCGTCACGGACGGCCTTGGTCGTGAGGTTGCCCGCGTCGGAGCCGGTACCGGGCTCGGTGAGGCCGAAGCAGCCCAGCGCCTCGCCGGAGGTGAGCCGGGGCAGCCACTGCTGCTTCTGTTCCTCGTTCCCCCAGGCGGCGATGGACTTGGCGACCAGGCCGAGCGAGACGGAGACGATGCCGCGCACGGAGGAGTCGCCGCGCCCCAGTTCCTCGGTGACCAGCGCGTACGCGAAGTGGTCGCCGCCGGAGCCGCCGTACTCCTCGGGGATCGTCAGGCCGAGGAAGCCCAGGTCGCCCAGGGTCTTCACGATGCCGCGGTCAACCTGCTCGGCGCGGTCCCACTCCGTGACGTGCGGGGCGACCTCGCGGTCGACGAAGTCCTTGGCGAGCTGCCGGACGGCGGCCTGCTCCGCATTGAGTTCGAGGTTCATGATGCGTCTTCCCCTGGCCTTAATTATCACTGCTAGTTTTTCGGCGGCAGCCTCTACTATGTGCGTCATGGCCCGACCCCGCAAGCCCCTGCTGAGCCGTGAGCGCATCGTCACGGCGGCCCTCGCGCTCATCGACGAGGAAGGACTGCAGGCGCTCTCCACCCGGCGGCTCGCCGCCGAGCTCGGGGTGAGCGGCCCCTCGCTGTACAACC
The DNA here is from genome assembly GCF_040655775.1 of Streptomyces sp. NPDC050315. Classification (NCBI taxonomy): domain Bacteria; kingdom Bacillati; phylum Actinomycetota; class Actinomycetes; order Kitasatosporales; family Streptomycetaceae; genus Streptomyces; species Streptomyces sp. NPDC050315. Next base: position 136,671 of record NZ_JBFAKN010000005.1, on the reverse strand, counting down.
ACTTCACGACCAAGGACGAGATCCTGGACGCCGCGGCGGACATGGTGATCGCCAAGGTCGACGTCTCCGGCTTCGGCCCCGACGGGGACTGGCGGCGCGGGCTGCTGGAGTGGGCCCGCTCCTACCGCGCGGCGCTCGCCGCGCACCCGAACTTCGTGCCGTTCCTCGCCCAGGGGCCCGGCCGCCGCCCGGCGGGTCTGAAGATGGCCGACGCGGCGTTCGGCGGCATGGTCGAGGCCGGCTGGCCGCCCGCGCAGGCCACCAAGGTCTGCGCGATGGTCCGCTACTTCGTGGCGGGCTCGGCGCTCGGCTCCTTCGCGCGCGGTTTCGTCGACGACGCGGCCGCCTACGACCCCGCCGACTACCCCCACCTCGGCCAGGCCCATCTGCTCGCCGAACACCAGGAGCAGGTCGACGAGGGCGCCTTCGAGTCCGGGCTGCGCGCCCTGGTCGACGGGCTGGCGCTGCAGTACCAGCCGGTCTCCTGACCCCACGCGCCCCGTTACCGCACCCCTCCCCTGTTACGTACATGTAACACCCATGTAATATCCGCTCCGGCCGTGACGTTTCGCGCGCGACAGGAGAACCCACGTGCAGCAGCTGATACAGCTGATACCGGACCGCCGGTGCTTCGCCTTCCTGCTGCGGGTACTGCGCGGCCAGGCGCAGGTCGACTTCCTGTCCAGCGCGCTCGCCGGCCTCGTCTTCACCGTCGCGCTGTGCGCCGCGGGCTGGCAGTACGGCATCTACGGGCTGTGCGGCACCGCGCTCGGCACGGCCACGGCGCAGGCGCTCGGGGTGGCCCGCGACCGGGTCACCGCGGGCCTGGAGGGCTTCAACTCCTGCCTGGTGGCGGTGGGTTTCGCCGCGTTCCTGGGCGCCGGGCACCTCTCCACCGCGCTGCTGGCGGCAGGCGGCTGCATTGTCGTCACCGTGCTCACCGGAGCCGTCGGCACGCTGCTGCGGCCGTGGAACCTGCCCACGCTGACCCTGCCGTACTGCGTCACCGCCAGCGCCATGACCATCGCGGCGCCCGGCTTCGTCCGCGTCTGGCACCAGGGCCCGGGCCTCGCCACGCTCACCCGCCCGGCGTCCGGCCCCACCGCGCTCACCTGGCCCGACCTCTGGCACGCCTTCTTCTCGAACATCGCGCAGATCTTCTTCATGCCGCAGTGGTACGTCGGCGCGCTCTTCCTGCTCGGCATCTTCATCGCCGACCGCCGGCTGGGCGCGCTGGCCTGCCTCGGCAGCGTGGTGGGCATTGCGGCGGCCTGGCTGCTGGGCGCGCCCGCCGGGCAGATCGCCGACGGCGGGATGGGATACAACGCGGTGCTCGTCACGATGGCGCTGGGCGGCGTCTTCCTGGCCACCGACGGCTGGTCGCTGGCGTACGCGGTGACCGGCGCGACCGCGGCGACCATCCTGACCTCGGCGACCGCCGCGCTCTTCGCGCCGTCCGGCGGGCACACCTTCACCTGGCCGTTCGTGCTGACCACGCTGGCGTTCCTGGTCGCGGTGCCGGCCTTCCCGCGGCTGCGGAAGGCCGGCGAGCCCACGGCGTCCGAGATCCCGACGGGCCCCGCTACTCCGCCGGCCGCGGCTGCGTAGCCGGGGCAGCGGCGGGCTCCGCCGCCTCGGCGGCCGCCCGCTTGGCGCGCTTGGCGAGTACCGCGATGGAGCCCAGGGCGATCACCGCGAGCACCATGATGTAGCCGGAGACCGCCATCGAGGTGCCGCTCGCCTCCAGCAGCAGGACCATCAGGAACGGCGCCAGACCGCCGCCCAGGACGGCGCTGATCTGGTAGCCGAGCGAGGCCCCCGTGTAGCGCATCTCCGCCGAGAACAGCTCGGCGAACAGCGCGGCCTGCGGCCCGTACATGATGCTCAGGAAGCAGCTGGCGATGAACGTGCCGACGGCCAGCCACACCAGCGAGGCGCTGTCGATCAGCAGGAACATCGGTATCGCCCAGACCAGCAGCCCGACCGCGCCGAGCGTGTAGACGCGCAGCCGGCCGACCCGGTCCGAGAGCGCCGCCGCGGCCGGGATCAGGGCGAGCTGGGTGAGGCTGACCAGGAGGGAGACGGTCAGCACGGCCGTGCGCTGCATGGCCAGCTCGCGGGTGGCGTAGTCCAGTACGCCGGTGATCAGGATGTAGAACGTCGCGGTGTTCACCGTGAAGCTGCCGCCGGCCAGCAGGACCGTGCCGAGGTGGTGGCGGAGGATCGACCGCAGCGGTGAGCGCTGGGCGTCCGCCTGCTTCTCGGCGGCGGAGAGCTGGCGTTCCGCGGCGCGGAATTCGGGCGTCTCCTCGACCCGGGTGTGGATGTACCAGGCCAGGATCAGCACGAGGACGCCGACGAAGAAGGGCAGGCGCCAGGCCCAGGCGGCGAAGGCCGCCTCGCTGACGACCGCGCCGGCCAGCAGGAAGACGGAGTTGGCGGTGACCACGCCGATCGGCACGCCGAGCTGGACCAGCGAGCCGTACAGCCCGCGCTTGCCCTCGGGGGCGTACTCGGTGGCCATCAGCATCGCGCCGCCCCACTGGGCGCCGACCGCGATGCCCTGCACGATGCGCAGCAGCACCAGGAGGATCGGCGCGGCGATGCCGATCGTCTCGTACGTGGGGAGCAGGCCGATGCCGGTCGTGGCCAGGCCCATCAGGGTCAGCGCCAGGACGAGCATGGGCTTGCGGCCGCGCTTGTCGCCGAGCTGGCCGGCGATGACGCCGCCGATGGGTCTGGCGAGGAAGCCGACCGCGAAGGTCGCGAACGCGGCGAGCACGCCGGCGACCTGGCTCCCCGAGGGGAAGAAGGAGTGGCCCAGTACGAGGGCCGCGGCGATGCCGAAGACGAAGTAGTCGTACCACTCGACGGCGGACGCCAGCGCGGCCGCGGTGGCCACCTTGCGGCGGTGCCGGGCGGTGGGGGCCGGGGTGGGGCTCGGTGTCGCGGGGGAGGCCGTGTCCATGCGTGCACGCTCCGAGGGTGCTGGGGAACGGGGGGCGGCGCCGTGATTGCGGGTGACCGTACCGACCGGCTGGTACGGGCGTCAACGGACTGCACAGCAGGAGTTTTTACGGCGGGTTGGGCGGGGCTTTGCCCGGCGGAGCGCATCATTCCGGATCGCGCGCATAGAGGTGCAGCGCGGGTGGCCCCCACCCCGTCCGACGGATGGGGTGGGGGATGAGTGCCCGGTGGGTGGGAGGTTCGCTCGAAAGGGCGGCGCGTCAGAAGACGATCAGCGCGCGGCCTCCCTTGCCCGCGAGCATGGCGTCGAAGGCGGCCGGGATGCCCTCCAGGCCGATCCGCTCGGTGACCAGCCCGGACAGGTCCAGCGCGCCGCTGCGGACGTGCTCGGCGATGACCGGGAGGTCCTTGGCCGGGTCGCTGTTCCCGTAGACGCAGCCGGAGAGGGTACGGCCGAAGTAGAAGAGCTCCAGCGCGGAGAAGGTGACCTGCTGGTCCTGGCCGCCGACGCCGACGACCGTCGTGCGGCCGCCACGGCGGGTCGAGGACCAGGCGGTACGGATCGTGTCGGCGCGCCCGACGCATTCGAGGGCGACATCGGCGCCGACGCCGCCGGTGAGCTTGCGGATGCTCTTGGCAGTGTCCTCGGCGGCCACCAGGAAGTCCGTGGCGCCGGCCGCCCGCGCCAGCTCCTCCTTCGCCGGGGAGACGTCGACGGCGATGATCGGGCCCGCGCCCGCGATCCGCGCGGCCTGGAGCGTGGCCAGGCCGACGCCGCCGACGCCGAAGACGACGACCGACTCGCCCTCGCGGACCTGCGCGGAGTTGTGGACCGCGCCCCAGCCGGTGAGGACCGCGCAGCCGAGCAGAGCAGCCTCGGTGAGCGGCACGCCCGCGGGCAGCGGCAGCGCGGCGTGCGCGGCGACGACCGTCTCCTCGGCGAACACGGCCGTGCCCAGGCCCGGGTACAGCTCGGCGCCGTCCGCCCGGGTGGCGTACGGCTTCGCCGCGGCCGCGGCCGAGTTGGCGCACAGCCACACCTCGCCCAGCCCGCAGAAGTGGCAGTCGCCGCAGGACGGCGCCCAGTTGAGGACGACCGGGTCGCCGGGCGCGAGGCCGGTGACGCCCTCGCCGACGGCGGTGACGGTGCCCGCGCCCTCGTGGCCGAGGACCGCGGGGACGGGCTGCTTGAGCGTGCCGTTGGACAGCGAGAGGTCGGAGTGGCAGACCCCGGCGGCGGCGAGCTTGACCCGGATCTGACCGGGTCCGGGATCGGGCAGCTGGATCTCGGCGATCTCCAGCGGGGCGTTGACGGCGGGCAGTACGGCAGCGCGGACCACGGTGCGGTCTCCTCGGTGGGGAGTGCGGAGTACGGGCGGGAACTGCGGGTGGCGGGGCGCCGGGCAGGGCCGGCGCCCCGGGCCGCTCAGAGCTGGAGCGACTTGGTCTGGAGGTACTCGGTCAGGCCGTGCGGGCCCAGCTCGCGGCCGACGCCGGACTGCTTGTACCCGCCGAAGGGCGCGAGGAGGTTGAAGCGGCCGCCGTTGATGTCGACCTGGCCGGTGTCCAGCTTGCGCGCGAAGGCCACCGCGGTCTCCTTGTCCGCGGCCCAGACGGCGCCCGCGAGCCCGTAGACCGTGCCGTTGGCGATCTGCACGGCCTCGTCCTCGTCCCGGTACTTCATGATCGAGATGACCGGCCCGAAGATCTCCTCCTGGGCGATGGTCATGCCGGGGGTCACGTCGGCGAAGACAGTGGGGCGGACGTAGTAGCCGGACGGCAGGCCCTCGGGGGCCTCCGCGCCACCGATGACAAGGCGCGCGCCCTCCTCCTGGCCCTTGACGATGAAGTCGCGGACGCGGTCGCGCTGCTTGGCGTTGACGACCGGGCCGAGACGGCTGGCCTCGTCGTTCGGGTCGCCGGGCACGTACTTGGCGACGATGTCGGCGGCGAGCCGGACGGCCTCGTCGTACTGGTCCTCGTGGACGAGCATGCGGGTCAGCGCGTTGCAGGACTGGCCGGAGTTGCGGATCACGTCGGCGACGTTGACCTTCACGGCCTTGGCGAGGTCGGCGCCGGGCAGGATGACGTTGGCGGACTTGCCGCCCAGCTCCAGCGCGACGCGCTTGACGGCGCCGCCGGCGATGGCGCCGATCTTCTTGCCGACCGCGGTGGAGCCGGTGAAGGAGACCAGGTCCACGCCCTCGTGCTCGGCGAGCGCCTGGCCCGCGACCGTGCCGAGCCCGGTGACCAGGTTGAAGACGCCCGCCGGGATGCCCGCCGCATCCACGCACTCGGCGAAGAGCTGGGCGGTGAGCGGGGTGTCCTCGGCGGGCTTGAGGACGACGGTGCAGCCCGCGGCGAGCGCCGGGGCGACCTTGTTGGTGATCTGGTGCAGCGGATAGTTCCAGGGCGTGATCGCGCCGACCACGCCGACCGGCTCGTGCAGCACGGTGGAGGTGCCGAGCTGCTCCTCGAAGGAGTGCTCGGCGGCGAGCTGGGCGTACGAGGCGGTCACCGCGATCGGCATGCCGGTCTGCACATTCGCGGCGAAGGACTTGGGCGAGCCCAGCTCGGCGGTGATGGTCTCGGCGATCTCGTCGGCGTGCGCCTTGAGCTGCTCGACCAGCGCGGTGAGCTTGGCGGCGCGCTCGGCGGGCGCGGTGGCGCGCCAGCCGGGGAGCGCGGCACGCGCCGCCCGTACGGCGGCGTCGATGTCGGCCGCGGTACCGGCCGGAACGGTGGCGATCACCTGCTCGTCGGCGGGGTTGCGCACCTCGATGGTGTCGCCCCCCGCCGCGTCCCGCCAGGCTCCGTCGATGTACATGCCGTCGTGTGCCTTCATCTCGGCGTCCTCCCGAGGGTGGTCGTCAGGTGCGCTAAGCGGGTGCTCATACGCCGCGCGTACAAACTATCGCCGCTAGTTTGCGGGGCGCCACCCTGTCGAGGGTCCGATCTCGGCGGATACGGGTGACGGGCGGCGCAGTATCCCACTCCCGCCTCTCGGGCGGGTGACAGTCGGCGGAAGGGACGCACGTCCCCCGCTCCCCCGCTACCGTGCGCGCCATCCGGCATCACTTCACGAGTTCCGACGTACGGGGTGGCGACGCGCATGGCCGAGGACACCGGGCACCGGCGCAGCGGCGAGCTGCCCGCCGAGACGACCAGTTTCATCGGCAGGAAGCGGGAGCTCGCCCAGGTCGCGGAGGTACTCGACCGCTCCCGCCTGGTCACCCTCACCGGCCCCGGCGGGGTCGGCAAGACCCGCACGGCGGTGCGCGCGGCGCATCAACTGCGCAACCGCTTCCCGGACGGGGTCCACCTCGTACCGCTCTCCGCGCTCACCGAAGCCGAGCTGCTGCCGCACACCGTGGCGGCCGCGCTCGATCTGCCCGAGCAGACCGCCCGGCCCGCCATGGAAGTCCTCACCGGCTACCTGGAGGACAAGAAAACCCTGATCATCCTCGACACCTGCGAGCATCTGATCGACGCGTGCGCGCTGCTCGCCGACGAACTCCTGCGCAGTGCACGGAACGTGCGGTTGATCGCGACCAGCCGGCAGCCGCTGGACATCGCGGGCGAGCACGTCCTGCCCATTCCCCCGCTGTCCGTGGCGGACGGCGCCGCGGCGGACCGGTGCGGCCGGCCCTGCGTACGCTCCGATGCCCTGCAGCTCTTCGCGGACCGCACTGCCGCGGCCGTACCCGGATTCGCCCTCACCGACGACAACCTCGCCGACGCCACGTCCCTGTGCCGCCGCCTGGACGGCATCCCCCTCGCCATCGAGCTGGCCGTGTCCCGGCTGCGCGCGCTGTCCCTGGAGGAGATCCTCGGCCGGCTCGACCGCCGCTTCCTGCTGCTCACCGGCGGCCGCCGCACCACCGTTCCCCGTCATCAGACGCTGCGGACCACCATCGGCTGGAGTCACGAGCTGTCCACCCCCCAGGAGCGGATGCTGTGGGCCCGGCTCTCCGTCTTCGCCGGGGAGTTCAGCCTGGCGGCGGCGGAAGGGATCTGCGCCGACGACAGCGCCCTCCCGGCCGAGGACATCCTCGACGCGCTCTTCGGGCTGGTCGAGAAGTCCGTCGTACTGCGCGTGGAGACCGACGTGGGCACCCATTACCGGATGCTCGACACGATCCGCGAGTTCGGCCGGGAACAGCTCGCCGCGGGAGCGGAGGAGACGGACCTGCGGAAGCGCCACGCGGCGTACTTCCTCGACCGGGCCGGGCAGTTCGACGCCGAATGGACCGGCGACAGCCAGCTCCCCTGGATCCGCAGACTCCGCTGTGACCAGGCCAATCTGCGGGCCGCGCTGGAGGCTTGCATCAGCATCCCGGGCCTGGCGTACGACGGCCTGTGCCTCGCGACCCGGCTGTGGGGCTACTGGCAGTGCACCGGTCTGTACACCGAGGGCCGCTACTGGCTGCGCCGCGCCCTCGAAAGCAGCCGTGAACCGACCCCGGAACGCGTCAAGGCGCTCTGGCTCACCAGCTGGTACCTGGACATCCAGGGTGAACGGGGCGACAACTGGGCGCTGCTCGACGAAGCCGAGGAGATCGCCGCCCGCGCCGGCGATGCCCGCGGCCTCGCCTGGACGCTCGCCTTCCGGCAGCACGCCCGCTATTTCCGCGGCACCGTCGACGGCGTCGCCGAGGGATACGACGACGCCCGCCGGCGGATGGCCGAAGCAGGCGACGAAGTGGCCCTGTTGATCACCGCCTTCCAACTCGCCTTCGCCCACTTCGTCACCGGAGGCATCGGCGAGGGCATCGCCCTGTGCGACGAATCGCTGCGCCGCAACGCCGCCCATCCGCAGGAACACTGGTCGCGGAGCTGGGCCCTGTGGGTCAAGAGCGTCGGCCTGTGGCTGAAGGGCGAGTACGGGCAGAGTATCGAGTGCTGCCGCGAGGGCATCCGTTTCAAGGCCGCCCTGCGCGACACGATGGGCATGGCGCACTTCCTGGAGGGCTTCGCCTGGTACGCGGCGGAGCAGGGCCACTTCGAGCGGGTGGGCACCCTGCAGGGCGCTGCCGACGTGCTGTGGCGCAAGGCCGCCAAGGAGGCCCGGTTCGGCATCCCCGTACTGCACGAGCTGCACGGCAAGGCGGCCGAGCTGGCCCGCCGGGCACTGGGCGCGGACGCGTTCCACCGGGCGTTCGCCGAGGGCAGCTCACTGGCGCCCGCCGAGGCCGTGGAACTGGCGCTGGACGACGGCCTCACGAAGATGCCGGAGCTGCCGGCCCGGCCGAGCGGTACGGCCGACGAACTCACTCCCCGCGAGCGTCAGGTCGCGGCGCTGGTCGCCGAGGGCCTCACCAACCGGGAGATCGCCGAGAAGCTCGTCGTCTCCAAGCGGACCGTCGACTCGCACATCGAGCACATCCTCGCCAAGCTCGGCTTCAGCTCCCGCGCCCAGATCGCCGCCCTTCAGGACAGCAGGGCCGCGCCTCCGCAGCCCTAGGAGGCTGCTTCTTGCGGGGCGCGCCGGGGCCGCGCGGCGCCCTGCCCGCCTCCCGCGGTGACCGCAGGGCGACCGCGGCCGAGCCCAGCAGCAGGACGCCGAGCAGGACGAAGGGCGCGGCGGCGCCCGCGATGCCGGCGGCGAGCCCCGCGCCGGCGGGCGCCGCGACCTGGCCGAGACGGTTACCGGTGAGGCGCAGGGCGAGGGCGGTGGAGCGGGCGTCGTCGGGGGCCGCCTGCACGACGGTGGTCATGGACAGCGGCTGGCCGACGCCCAGGCAGAAGCCGAGCGCGGCCAGGACGAGGGCCAGCGCCCAGACCGGCAGCGGCACGGCGATGGCCGCGCACAGGAGGGCCGCCGCCGCGCAGGTCGTGGTCAGCAGGACCGTACGGCCGAGGAGCCGCAGCATCGGGGTCATCACGAGCCGGCAGGCGATGGTCGCCGCGGCGCGCAGGCTCAGCAGCAGGCCGATCGTGGCGGGCGCGATGTGGTGGGCCTCGCCGACGACCGGGAGGTAGGCGGTGAGGATGTCGGTGGCGGAGAGCACCGAGAGGCTGATGAAGATGCCGGCGCCGACTCCTCGGGTGCGCAGGATGCCGAGTACGGGCACGCGGCGGGCATCAGTACGCGCCGCCGGGAGAGCGGCACCCCGCTGCTCCAGCCGCCACAGGGCAGTACAGGCGCAGGCCGCGGCGGCCGCGGAGACCAGCAGGGCGGTCGCGCTGGTACGGGCCATCGCGCCGTCGTGCTCGGAGATCAGCAGACCGGCGCCCGCCGGGCCGATGAGCTGGCCGAGCGAGGCGCCGATGGTGAAGTGGCCGAAGTTCCGGTCGCGCTCCTCGGGGGCGCTGCGCCGGGCGACGATGGACTGGGCGCCGATCACGAAGCAGAGGTGGCCGAGGCCCATGACGCCGCTCCAGGCGGCCATCGCGGGCAGCGAGGCCACCACGCCGCTGAGCGCGCAGCCGCCGGTGATCAGCGCGACGCCGACGGCCAGCAGGGGCGTGCAGCGGCCGTGATCGGTGCGGCGGCCCAGCGGGACCGCGACCAGCAGCGGCAGCAGCGCGTACACGCCGGTGATGACGCCGATCGCGGTCTCGTCGGCGCCCAGCGCGAGCGCCCGGTAGGAGACGGCGGGCCGTGCCATGCTCACCGCCGCCTGGGCGAAGGAGAAGGTGAGTACGAGGCGCAGCAGCCAGCCCCTACCGGGCGTCGACGCGGTCTTCATGGGTCAGATGATTCCGTACAGGAGTCCGGCGCCGAGCACCACCAGGGACGTGAGCGCGGCCCATTTCACGGTGAATTTGGTGTGGTCGGCGAACTCGACCTTGGCCATGCCGACCAGGACGTAGACGGCGGGGACGAGCGGGCTGGACATGTGCAGGGCCTGGCCGACGAGGGAGGCGCGGGCGATCTCCAGGGCGCCCACACCGTGCGCCGCACCGGCCTCGGCGAGGATCGGGACGATGCCGAAGTAGAAGCCGTCGTTGGACATGAAGTACGTCAGCGGGATGCTGAGCAGGCCCGTGACCAGGCCCATGTGCGGGCCCATCGCGTCGGGCACGTTGCCGACCAGCCAGCGGGCCATGTGCTCGACCATGCCGGTGCCGGTGAGCACGCCGGTGAAGACGGCGGCGGCGAAGACCATGCCGGAGACGTTCAGGACGTTCTCGGAGTGCGCGGCGATGCGCGCCTTCTGGTCCTTCATGTGCGGGAAGTTGACGGTGAGCGCGATGGCCGCGCCGAGCAGGAACAGCACCGGGATGTCCATCACCTGCATGATCAGCAGGGTGAGCAGCGCGATGGTGAGGGCGGCGTTGAACCAGTACAGCTTGGGGCGCAGGGTGGCGCGCTGCGGGTCCAGCGCCTGGAACTCCTCCTCGGGTTCCTGGCCGTCGTCCGTGCCGCCGGTCCCGGCGGACCCTCCGGTGGGCAGCGTACGGCCGGTGGCACCATCCTTGGCTCCGGCGCCCGCGCCCGCTCCGACGAGGACCGTCTCCTTCTCCGTGACCTCCTCGGTCTCCACGGCCCGCGCGGTGCCGGGCTCGTCCAGGGTGAGGAGGCCGAGGCGCTTGCGCTCGCGGCGGCCCAGCACGTAGGCGAGGACGAAGACGGCGGCCAGGCCGGTGGCCAGCGCGGGGATCATGGGGATGAAGATGTCGCCGGCGTCCAGCTTCAGCGCGGTCGCGGCACGGGCGGTGGGGCCGCCCCAGGGGAGCGTGTTCATCACGCCGTTGGCGGTGGCGGCGACGCCGGTCATCACCACGAGGCTCATCTTCAGCCGCTTGTAGAGCGGATACAGCGCCGAGACGGTGATCATGAAGGTGGTGGAGCCGTCGCCGTCGAGCGAGACGATCGCGGCGAGCAGGGCCGTGCCCACGACCACGCGGACCGGGTCGGCCTTGCAGAACTTGAGGATGCCGCGGACGATCGGGTCGAAGAGGCCGACGTCGATCATCACTCCGAAGTAGATGATCGCGAACATCAGCATCGCGGCGGTCGGCGCCAGGTCGGCGATGCCGTCGATGACGTAGTCACCGAGGTTCGCGCCCTGCCCGACCAGGACACAGAACAGCGCTGGAATGAGCACAAGTGCCGCCATCGGCGACATCTTCTTCATCATGATCAGCACCAAGAAGGTGGCAATCATGACAAACCCGAGGATTGTCAGCATTGGGGGTACCTCACGTTCGCCCTTGAACACCTGCCAGGGGGTGGCGGTCGTGGTGACGTTAGGGGCGGCGAACTTTTGTTAACAAGACCTTGACGCGCGAGCAATACGAGCAAAACCCCAGGTCAATAGGGCAGCGGCGGAGCGCGCTCAGTCCAGCACCCGCCCCAGGTACGCCCGCAGCAGCTCCTTGGTCTCCGCGACGATCCCCGGATCGCCCTCGGGCGCGACCCGGAAGGCCAGCTGCACGAGCGCATCGGCCGCCTCCACGCCCACCAGGAACGCGGTCCGCAGCCGCTCCTCCGCGGGGTCCAGGCCGAGCGGCCCGGCCAGCAGCGCCAGCAGCCGGTCGGCGACGCGGTGGTTGGCCTCCCGGGTGCCCTGCGGCGCGGGCACGGTGAACTCCACCAGCGCGAAACCCGGCACGGACCGCTTCATGACGAGGTACTCCTCGACCACCACGTCCATGGCGTACCGCCAGTCCAGCCGGTCACCGGCCGCCGCGAGCCCGGCGGTGACCCGCTCCGCGTACCCGTCGAGATTGCGCAGCGCCAGCGCCTCGGCCATCGCCCGCTTGTTGGGAAAGAAGCGGTAGACCGACCCGATGGGCACCTCGGCCCGCGCGGCCACCGCGCGCGTGCTCAGCTCCTCGTACCCCTGCTCGTCGAGGACTTCGGCACAGGCGTCGAGGATGCGGCTGAGGCGCTCGGCGCTGCGTCGTTGGACGGGGGCGCGGCGGAGTGACGGGGTATCCACGTACTCCATCCTGCACGCACTCCGGCCGGTTCCCACCGCCCGCGGGAGCGTCCCCGGCGATTCCGTTGACGGGCCAGGGCACCAATCCTAGGGTCATGCACAGGATTCCTTGAGCGGCGGGAGCGCGCGATGACAGGCACGGTCGGCGAGCAGGCGAGGAAGACGGCGCAGGGACTCACGTACTCCCCCGGCTTCGGCAACGAACACTGCTCCGAGGCCGTGCCGGGCGCGCTGCCGGTGGGCCGCAACTCCCCCCAGCGGGCCCCGCTCGGCCTGTACGCCGAGCAGCTGAGCGGCACCGCGTTCACCGAGCCGCGCGCGCAGAACCGCCGCTCCTGGCTGTACCGCATCCGCCCCTCGGCCGCCCACCCGCCGTTCCGCCGGACGGACAACGGCGGCGTACGCGCGGCCCCCTTCACCGCCACCGAGCCCGACCCGAACCGGCTGCGCTGGAACCCGCTCCCCGAGCCCGCGCCCGGCACGGACTTCGTCGCCGGGCTGTGGACGCTCGGCGGCAACGGCGACGTGACGCAGCGCAGCGGCATGGCCGTGCACCTGTACCACGCCAACGCCCCCATGGAACGGCGCGTGTTCAGCAGCGCGGACGGCGAGTTCCTGATCGTCCCCGAGCGCGGCGGCCTTCTGCTGCACACGGAGTTCGGGCTGCTCGCCGCCGAGCCGGGGCACGTCGCGCTGATCCCGCGCGGCGTCCGCTTCCGCGTCGAGCTACTGGAGGCGAGTGCACGCGGGTACGTCTGCGAGAACTACGGCCGCCCCTTCCAGCTCCCCGACCTCGGCCCGATCGGCGCCAACGGGCTGGCGAACGCCCGGGACTTCCTCGCGCCGGTCGCCGCGTACGAAGACGTGGAGGGGCCGGTGGAGGTGGTCAACAAGTACTGCGGCAACCTGTGGTCCGCGACCTACGACCACTCCCCGCTGGACGTCGTCGCCTGGCACGGCAACCACGTGCCGTACGTCTACGACCTGCGCCGTTTCAACGTCATCGGCTCGATCTCCTACGACCACCCGGACCCGTCGATCTTCACGGTGCTGACCTCGCCGAGCGACACCCCGGGTTTGGCGGGCGTGGACTTCGTGGTCTTCGCGCCGCGCTGGCTGGTCGGCGAGAACACCTTCCGGCCGCCCTATTTCCACCGCAATGTGATGAGCGAGTACATGGGCCTCATCGCGGGCGCGTACGACGCGAAGGCGGAGGGCTTCGTGCCCGGCGGCGGATCGCTGCACAACATGATGTCCGCGCACGGCCCGGACCGCACGACGTACGAGAAGGCGAGCGCCGCCGAGCTGAAGCCGCAGAAGGTCGACGACGGGCTGGCGTTCATGTTCGAGACGCGCTGGCCGGTGCTGCTCACCGAGCAGGCCCGTACCGCCGACCACCTGCAGAGCGGCTACGACGACGTGTGGCAGGGTCTGGAACGCCACTTCCGTCTCTAGAGGCTGGTGTCCGTGACGACCTTCGCGCCCGACTCGCTCGCCCTGAACCGCAAGCTGCCGCTGTGGTACCAGGTCTCGCAGTCGCTGCGGGCCTCGATACTGGGCCGCCACCCCGAGGCGCCGCTGCGGCTGCCCACCGAGGAGACGCTCGCCGCGCACTACGGGGTGAGCGTGCTGACCATGCGGCAGGCCCTGAAGGAGCTGGAGACCGAGGGGCTGATCAGCCGGCACCGGCGGCGGGGCACGTTCATCGAGCCGGCCGCGCGGCGCGGCGCCCCGGTACGGCTGCTGGGCTCGGTGGACGCGATCGTGGCCCAGCAGTCCGGCATGGTGAGCGAGCTGCTGGAGCACGGCACGGGCCCGGTGCCGCCGGAGCTGGCCGAGCACTTCCCCGGGCTGCCGGACGTCGCCGTGTACCGGCGGCTGCGCAGCGACGAGCGGACCGGCGAGCCGACCAACCACGCCGTCAACCACGTGCGTCCGGACGTCGCCGCGCGCATCGACCCGGCCGAGCTGGAGCGTCACCCGATGACGAAGGTGCTGCGGGACTCGGTGGGGGTACGGATCGGGCGGATCACCGACACCGTCGAGGCGCGGCTGGCGGACCCGGAGACCGCACGGCTGCTGGACGTCCCGCTGCTCAGCCCGATCCTGCACTACACGGGCATCACGTACGACGAGGCGGGGCAGGTGGTGGATGTGGCGCGCATCCATTACCGGGGCGACCGTTTCTCGTTCACGGTGACGCTGGACGCGCACTGAGTCCGTCCACCGGGGGCGTGGTTACCATGCCCGGGTCATCGGAAGCGTCCGGGAGGGTTGCCGCGTGACGGCGAAGCGGGACGAGGGGGACGTGCCCCTGCTGTCCGATCTGATGCCGTGGTCCGTGCCCGCGCCGCGGCCGGGCCGGGGCTGGGTCATGGCGGCCGACGCCGCCTCGCTGCGCGCCCGCTGGGACGCGCTGCTGCGGGCCGACGGGCTCGCTGACCGCGAGCGGCTCTTCCGCCCGTCCCGGGCCCGCACCCTGCACACCGCGGTCGGCCAGCTCCCCGGTCAGGAGATCGCAACCGGTCGGCTGGCCCGGCTGGTCGCGGGCGACGCGCCCTGCGCCGAGCCGCTGCGGGTCGCGCACGGCACGTACGACCAGCTGTGGCTGCTGCCCGACCACCGGCTGATCGACGCGGCCCGACCCGAGCTGTGGCGGGTCGCGGACGCCGCCCAGCTCTTCGCCGTCGAGCAGCCGCGCGTCCCGCAGGACGCCGGTCCCGCGCTCGCCCTCTCGGCCGTGCTGCCCGTCGGCCGCCAGGGCCGCGTCCGCCCCCTGTACCGCCGCCCCGCCGGCACCGAACCGAACCTCGCGCCCGGCCTCCTCGGCCACCTCGGCGACCGCCTCGGACACCCGGTCACCGCCGAGGACACCTTCGCCTACCTCGCCGCCACCGCCCGGCACGACGGCGGCGGCATCGCCGTCCCGCTCACCGCTGACCCGGACCTGTGGGCGCGCGGGATGGCGCTGGGGCGCGAGCTGATCCGGCTGCACACCCGGGGCGCGGGCACCGGCGAGCGCCCCCGGCTGCCCGGCGGGCGCCGCCCGTACGTCCGCGCCGCGCTGCCCTCCAGGGGGCTGCCCACGGAGTTCACGTACGACCCCGAGGAGGAGGCGCTGCTCCTCGGGGAGGGCCGGATCTCTCCCGTACCGGCCGCCGCCTGGGACGCGCACGCGGGCGGCGTCCGCGTACTGGAGGCGTGGCTGGAGCGGCGTACGGGCGCCGTCGAGCCGGGCACCCTGGAGGCGGTGCGCCCCGCCGCCTGGCCCCAGGAGTGGACCACCGACCTCCTGGAGCTGATCACCGTACTGGCGCTGCTCGGCGAACTCACCCCCGAGCAGGACCGTTTGACGACCGCGCTCGCCGCGTCCACGCCCGTCGGCGCCGCGGAGCTGGCCGCCGCTGGCGTCCTCCCGGTCCCCGCGGCGGCGCGCCGCCCGGCCTCCGTCCTGGATCACCAGGAGGAGGGCCCGGACGGCCAGTTCGCGCTGCTCTGACGGAGCCCGCGGCCCGCAGGGTCACTTCTGCGGCGCGAGCTCCGGTCCCAGCGAGCTGAACTTCTCGTTGCTCACCACGCGCTTCGGGGGCCAGGTGATGTTCGGCGGCGGCCAGGACTGGCCGGTGCGCTGCAGGAACCACTGCGGCGGCTCGTACATGGGCGGCTCGTAGCCGTCCGGGAGGGCGGTCTTCCAGCGCACCCCCTTGGTCCGCTCGGCGAACTCGTCCTTGATCGCCTTCAGCCGCGCGGGCTGGGTGATCAGGTCCACGGCGGTCGCCGCGAGGTACTTCGCCGCCGCGAGGAGGGCCGCGTGGCCGGGCGCCGCCGCGGCGCAGGCGGCCGTCGACCAGGTGTGCATCTTCGTGCCGATGGGGGCGAGCGCTGCACCCATGGAGACGGTGGGCACGTTCCAGCTGATGTCGGCGACATCGGTGGAACCGCCGCCCATGAAGACCGGGTTGGGCGGCGTCAGCTCGCCGATCTTGTCGTGCAGCCCCTTCTCGGGCAGGCCGAGCGACTTCTGCAGCTCCTTGGCCAGCCGCTGCGCCTCGTCGCTGAACTCCGGCGGGCCGATCTTTCGCATGTTGTCGTGCATCAGCTCGGCGAAGGACCGGGACGGCAGCTGGTTCCAGCAGGCGGAGGTGATCCGGTGCCGGACGGTGGTCCGGCTGGCCTTGGCGGCCGCCTCGGACACCTCGATGACCTTGTCGAGCAGCACCTGCACCCGCTCCGGGCTGCCCTCGCGCACGTAGTACGAGATCTCGGATATCTCCGGGGTGACGTTCGGGATGTCCCCGCCGTTGTTGATCACCCAGTGCAGCCGGCCGGACGGCGCGAGGTTCTCCTCGCGCAGGAACTCCGACATCGTCGCCATCATCACCGCGGCGTCCAGCGCGCTCTTGTTGCCCAGCGGTGTGCCGCCGTGGCCCGCGACACCGAGGAAGGTGAAGGTGACCGCGGTCATCGCGGTGGACGAGCCCCAGCCGGTCGCGTTGGACGTGGACGGGTGCCAGTCCAGGAAGGCGTCCAGCCCGTCGTACACGCCCTTGCTGACCGCGTACGTCTTGCCGATCAGCTGCTCCTCGGCGGTGGAGCCGAAGAACTTGACCGTGACGTCGAGGCCGTGCGCCTGTGCCGCCTTGGCGACCGCCGCCGCGGCCGCCGCGGCTGCCGTACCGAGGGCGCAGTGCCCGCAGCCGTGGCCGGGCCCGTAGCCGGGCGCGAACGGGTCGTGGACGTACTCCAGCGGGTCGTGGTGGCCCACGCCCTTGCGCTGCGACAGCCCCGGCAGTGCGTCGTACTCGCCGCTGAAGCCGAGCACCGGGCCGCCCTTGCCGTGCCGGAAGGTGGCGGTGAAGGCGGTCGGGAAGCCGGCCGTGCCGAACTCCACGTCGAAGCCGGCGGCCTTGAGGAAGTCCGCCTCGGCGAGCGAGGACTTCCATTCGCGCAGCGAGAGTTCGGCGTTCGCCCAGATCTCGTCGTCGAGGCCGGTGATCTTCGCGCGCTGGTCGTCGATCCACGACAGCGCGGCGGCCTTGGCCGGGGAGTCCTCGGCCAGCCCCTTGGGCGCCCGGTATCCGTCGGGGTCGGCGGCGGCCGCGTCGGACGCCGCGGCCATCGCGGGGTCGGCGGCCGCGCTCATCGCCGCCGTGCTCACCCCCGCGGCGCCCAGCAGTTGAACGATTCTGCGTCTGCTGAGCCCGCCGGGGGCCGCCCCCGCGTCGTGCCCGTGCTTGTGCTCGTGGTCGTCGTGCAGATCACACACCGGCGCCTCCCGCGGCAAAGATGGTTGTACGGGGCAAGCGACTGCACCCTGGCGCGGAATGATCGTCACGTCAACAGCCCGGCGAGAGATCACCGTTACGAGTGAGGCGGTGATCCGGTACGAGTCAGCAGGCGATCCGGCGTACCGCTACCACTCACCGGCCCGCCGCCGGAAACGCCGAACGCGCCCGTCCCGCCCCCGGACTGCCGGGAGAAGGACGGACGCGTACGACCGTGAACTGGGCTGCGTGGCCGGGGCCGGGCGGTCTCCGGGGGCCCGCGAACGGGGCCGGATCAGCGGCGGGGAGCTGCCGGGGCGCACTCGGGGCGCACCGGAGCACCGCTCGGCGCGGCCCCGCTCAGCCGTGGCCGCCGAAGAGCGACCGGCGCAGCCGGCGCAGCGGCGCGAAGAGCGACACTCGCGCCCCGCGGCTCTTCCGCGTCCGTGCGTGATCACGCTTGGTGATCTCCTGCATCAGCGACGTGGCGCCCTCGGTCTCCCGCTGCGGTATCGCCGGTCCGCCGAGCACCGCGAGATGGCGGTCCAGACGCGCACTGGACGCGCCGCCGCATGTGATGGCAGGCACTCGCGGCCTGCTGCGTACTGCAATCTGTTCCATGACACTCCCCACCCGTACGAGGGCACCCGGCCCGGGCAGGGTAACCCTATCTCTCCCGCACGCTCTTCGCGCAGCCCGGTATCAGTATTCACCTGCCCCGCAAGGGCGTTGACCAACACCATACGGAACGTGCGCCTACCGCACCTACTCCAGACCGAGTTGACGGCGTACGGAGGCACACGGTGGCCCCGAGCGTGCGCCCCCCATGACGGAGCGTCACCACTGGGTGCCGTGCGCCCCTCCTTGTCCCGCTCCGGATTGCCCCCGAGGGGGCGGCAACGGCGGCGTACGGAGGTACGTTTTCCCCACATCGCTCCTTTTGCGGAGTCGAGGGGGCTCGTGCCATGGACACAGGTGCGGGGAACGAACGGGTACTGGCGGGCCGCTACCGCCTGCTGGCCGAGCTGGGCCGCGGCGGCATGGGCGCGGTGTGGCGGGCCCGGGACGAGCTGCTGGGCCGCGAGGTGGCCGTCAAGGAGGTGCGGGCGCCGCGCGAACTGCCCGCGCACGAGGAACGGTTGATGTACGCGCGGCTGGAGCGGGAGGGCCGGGCCGCGGCCCGGATCGCGCACCGCAACGTCGTGACCGTCTTCGACGTGGTCACCGAGGGC
Organism: Streptomyces sp. NPDC050315; assembly: GCF_040655775.1. Taxonomy (NCBI): domain Bacteria; kingdom Bacillati; phylum Actinomycetota; class Actinomycetes; order Kitasatosporales; family Streptomycetaceae; genus Streptomyces; species Streptomyces sp. NPDC050315. Next base: position 118,317 of record NZ_JBFAKN010000005.1, on the reverse strand, counting down.
GGCCGCCCGTGGGTCGTGATGGAGCTGGTCCGCGGCCTCTCGCTCGCCGAGACGCTGGCGGCCGACGGGCCGCTCTCCCCCGTGCGCGCCGCCCGCATCGGCGTCGAGGTACTGGCCGCGCTGCAAGTGGCGCACGCGGCGGGCGTACTGCACCGCGACGTCAAGCCGGGCAACGTCCTGCTCGCGAACGACGGCCGGGTGGTGCTCACCGACTTCGGGATCGCGACGGTCGAGGGGTCCTCCGCGCTGACCCTGACCGGCGAGCTGATCGGCTCGCCCGAATTCCTCGCGCCGGAGCGGGCGCTCGGGCGGACGGCCGGCCCGGAGTCGGACCTGTGGTCGCTGGGCGTGACGCTGTACACGGCAGTAGAGGGCGCGCCGCCCTTCCATGAGGAGACGCCGCTGGGCACGATGCGCGCGCTGGTCGACGAGGAGCTGCCGCGGCCGCGCCGGGCGGGCCCGCTGGCGCCCGTACTGGCGGGGCTGCTGCGCAAGGACCCGCGCGAGCGGCTGCCGGCGGACGAGGCCGCGGGGATGCTGGCGGCGGTCGCCAGCGGCGGGCAGCCGGCCACGGTGACGGCCGCCGCGCCGCCGCCCCCGTACTCCCCGACGATCGCGGCACCGGGCCCGCCACCGGGCGACGGCCCGGCCTCCGGGCTGGGCGTCCCGCCGCCTCCCCCGGAGCCGTACGTCACGCACGGCTCGCCCGCCGCGCCGGGCCGCCGGCGGCCCCCGGTCCGCCGCCTGGTCGCGACCGCCCTGGCCGTCGTGCTGGCGGCGGGCGGCGCTGCCTGGGCGCTGCTGGGCGGCGACGGCACCCCGGAGCCGGCCGACCACACGGCGCCCGCGAGCACGCGACCGGGGGCGTCCTCCGGAGCGGACACGGACCGGGGCGGCGGACCCGAGGGCGGGGCGCGTGCTTCGGGGCCCGAGGTCGCCGTCACGGTCGCCGTCTCGACCGTGCGCGGCGCCTATCGGGGCCGCTGTCCGCCGCCGGCCGCCACGGCCCCGGCGTTCTCCGGGGTCATCACGGTCAGCCGCGGTCCGGCCGAGGTGGTCTACCGCTGGGACGTCGACGGCGGCGGTTCCCCCGACGGGCCGTGGCGGACGGTCCGCTTCCCGGGCGGCGGAGCGCAGCGGGTGACGGTGGGGCTCACGGTGACGACGTACGAGCCGGGCGGCACGCTGACGGGCCGGGCGGGGCTGAAGGTGCGGAGCCCGGAGGCGGTCGCCTCGAACCGCGCCGCCTTCTCCCTGACGTGCGAGAGGGAGGCCCCGGGCGGCGGGGCCTCCCCTGCTCCTTCCTACCCGGAGGCGTCCCCCACAGACACGGACACACCTCCGGAACCGCCGCCCGCGGAGACGTCCCCTACGGACACAGGAGCGTCGCCTACGGACACAGGGGCCTCCCCTACGGACGGCGGGAGCTCGCCCACGGGAGACGAGAGCTCACCTTCAGAGGGCGAGAGCACGCCTTCGGGGGGCGAGGGCTCGCCTTCGTATGACGAGAGTTCGTCCTGGTAGGGATCACATGGCGGCGCGGAACACCGGAAGGTAGCCGCTGGACTGGCCGGTGGCGGTCGGGTGGTAGGACTCCTCGACGGGATAGCGGACGCTGTGCAGCCAGGAGCTGCCCGAGCAGATCTCGTGGCCGGCGAAGGTGGTGTTGGCGTCACCGAAGGCGAAGCCGTGGTCGGCGGCACGCTTGGCGGTGACGGCGTTGAGGTCGTCCGCGGCGGCGTTTATGGCGGCGCGCTCCTTCTCCGTGAGGCCGGCGATGCAGGTGCCGCTCAGCTTGTAGAAGCGGGGGTAGCCCAGGACGGCCACATGGGCGTTGGGCGCCTTGCCGGAGATGGCGCTGTACACCTGGTCCAGCTTCCCGGGGAGGGTGTTGTTGATGTACGTGCGCGCCTGCTCGACCCGGGACAGGCAGGCGCTCTCGGAGTTGAACACGCAGGTGGTCATGGTGTCGGCGAAGCCGGCGTCGTTGCCGCCGACGGTCAGGGAGACGAGGGTCGTCTCACCGTTCACCGACGTCAATTGACTGTTGATGACATCACCCGTACGGGCCCCCGAGCAGGCCGCAAAGGTGAAGGCGGCGGGTGAGTTCGCGGCGGCCCAGAGGGCGGGGTACGCCTTGCTGCTGCGCTTGCAGGAGCCGCTGCCACTGTCGTAGCTGCCGGCTCCGAGGCCGGAGGAGTAGGAATCGCCGAGCGCCACATACCGTGCGGCGCCGTCGAGTTGGGCGGCGGAAGCGGGAGCGGTACCGAAGAGTGCCAGGGACGAGGCGACGAGGAAGGCGGACAAGAAGCCCGCACATCTGGAAACTCTCATGGAACCTCCAATAGCAGGATCTCTGCCGCAACCGTGGTAGCAGTACGACACGCGCCACGGAAGTGTTCATGCCAACTTTGCTACCCGCGTAGAGGATTACGGGCCATGTGCCCCGGTGGATTGCCGCACTATGTCGCGCATATGACGATCAAGGCAGGCCCTCTTGAATATTCCGCCGACTCTCGCGAATCTTTCGTCCGAACGGACTGTCGCACCCTCAACAGCCGCTCGTAGCGCACGAATCCGTGCGCCACCCCCCATGCGCACGCACCACGCGCACCTCACGAGGAGGACCCCCTCGCATGGCAGTGATGCGTACCACCACCAAGGTTTCCGGCCGGATTCCGGCCAGGCTCCGGATCGCCACCGCGATCACCGCCGCGTCGGCCGCCGTCACCCTCGGCGTCACCGCGCTCCCGGCCCAGGCCGCGCCCGCCGAGGGCACGGTCATCGGCGCGGGCGCCGAGAACGCCGTCCAGGGCAGCTACATCGTGACCCTGAAGAAGGCCGCGGGCCTCAAGGCCGCGTCCGCCGACGGCAGACGCGTGATATCCGAGCACGGCGGCACCGTGCAGCGGACGTACACCGCAGCCCTCAACGGCTACGCGGCCCACCTCTCCGCGGCCGAGGCGAGACGCCTGGCCGCCGACCCGGCCGTGGACCAGGTGATCCAGGACACGACGGTGCACGCCACCGGCACCCAGACCAACCCGCCGTCCTGGGGCCTGGACCGCATCGACCAGACGAACCTCCCGCTGGACCGGAGTTACACGTATCCGGACAGCGCCGGAAGCGGTACCACCGTGTACGTCATCGACACCGGTGTCCGGATCAGCCACCAGGACTTCGGCGGCCGCGCCGTGAACGGCTACGACGCGGTGAGCAACGACAACGTCGCAGAGGACGGCAACGGCCACGGCACCCATGTCGCGGCCACCGCGGCCGGCACCAGCTACGGCGTCGCCAAGAAGGCCAAGGTCGTCGCCGTGCGGGTGCTCAACAACTCCGGTTCCGGCACCACCGCCCAGGTCGTCGCGGGCATCGACTGGGTCACCAAGAACCACAGCGGCCCCTCAGTGGCGAACATGTCGCTGGGTGGCGGGGTGAGCACCGCGCTGGACACCGCCGTGAAGAACTCCATCGCGAGCGGCGTGACGTATGCGATCGCGGCCGGTAATTCCAACGCGGACGCGAACACCTCCTCGCCGGCCCGTGTCCCCGAAGCGATCACCGTCGGCGCCACCACCAGCACCGATGCCCGTGCCAGCTACTCCAACTACGGCTCCCGCCTCGACCTGTTCGCGCCCGGCAGCAGCATCACCAGCGCCTGGCGGACCTCCGACACCGCCACCAACACCATCTCCGGTACGTCCATGGCCACCCCGCACGTAGCCGGTGCGGCCGCCGTCTACCTCGCCGGGCACCCGTCGGCCTCGCCCGCCGCGGTGTCGAGCGCCCTGGTCGCCGGGGCCACGTCCGGCGTCGTGACCAGCCCGGGCAGCGGTTCGCCGAACAAGCTCCTGAAGATCGTTCCGTAGCCTCCGGGCGCCCGCGCACGCCGGTTCCCACCACGTTTCGGACACGACCGGAACCAACCGTTCCATAGCTCGTACCACAGTTTGCAGGCGAGCCACGTCCACCGCGTCCAGTGCGGCGGACGTGGCTCGTTCACGTCTCCTTCGCACCTTGACGAGCACCCGGCAGCCGGGCCACATTGAAGCCCGGCATCGGGTGCTTATGAGCATCAGGCCGCTTTATGGGGGGCAAAGCTGCCAATGCAGACCAAGACCATCAACAGCAACAGATCGAGCGGCAGCAGACCGGCCCGGGGGGAGCCGATGCCGCTGCTCGCGGGCGCCGCCGTCGCGGTGGGGGGCGTGGGTGCCGTACTGGCGCTCGCCGACCTCGACTCGCCGCTGCGCGCACCCTTCACGCTCTTCTTCCTGCTCGGCGCGCCGGCGGCCGCCATCGCCGCCGCCCTGGGACGCCTGGACCCGCTCAGCCGCACGGTGGTCGCGGGCGCGGGGGCGCTCGCGGTCGACATGCTGGTCGCCCAGACGATGCTGTCGCTGCACGTGTGGTCGGCGCGCGGCGGGGTCGTGGCCGTGGCGGCGATCAGCGGCACCCTCTTTCTGCTGGCGAGCGTGCGGCGCCGGGGTGCGTCCGCGCCAGAGGCACGGACGGACTGAAGTGGACATCAGCGTGTACCGCCCCGGCGAGCTGAGCGGCGCCGACCGGGCGGCGTGGACCGCCGTGCAGTCCCAGGCGCATCTCCTGGGCACACCGGTCCTGGCGAACCCCTTCCTGGCCCCGGAGTTCGCGCTCGCGGTGGGCCGCTGCCGCCGCGGCGTACGGATCGCGGTGATCAGGGAGGACGGCGAGCCGGCCGCGTTCCTGCCCTTCCAGCGGTCCGCGCTGGGCGTCGGTCGGGCGATCGGCCTCGGCGTCTCGGACGCCCAGGGCCTGGTGCACCGGCCCGGCTTCCAGTGGGACGCGCGCGAGCTGCTGTACGCGTGCGGGCTGGCGGTGCTGGAGTTCGACCACCTGGTCGAGGGCCAGAAGCCCTTCGAGGCGCAGCCGTTGCAGTCGTTCCCGTCCCCGGTGATCGACGTGGACCAGGGGTTCGAGGCGTACCTGGCCCGGCTCCGGAAGCAGTCGCCGAAGTTCACCCGCACCACCCTCGCCAAGGAGCGCAAGCTCGGGCGGGACGTGGGCGAGGTGCGGTACGTCCACGACGAGCGGGATCCGGCCGTTCTGCGCAGACTCATCGACTGGAAATCGGCGCAGTACCGAAGAACGGGACGCAGCGACCGCTTCGCACGGCCATGGATCACGCACCTGGTGGAGCAGTTGTTCCACACCCGCACCGACTCCTTCGCGGGCGTGCTGTCGGTCCTGTACGCCGGCGAGCGGCCGGTCGCCGCGCACTTCGGGCTGCGTTCGGAGCGGGTGCTGGCGTGCTGGTTCCCCGCCTACGACCCGGAGTTCGCGAAATTCTCGCCGGGGCTGATCCTGCATCTGCGGATGGCCGAGGGGGCCGCCGCGGATTCCATGGCGTACCTGGATCTCGGTCGCGGCGAGAAGGAGTACAAGGACTCGTTCAAGACACGGGAAATTCAGGTTTTGGAGGGGTGGGTGACGCGGCGCCATCCGGTGGCGCTGGGACATCGCGCGCGGCGCGCGCCGGTAAAAGCACTGCGGAACACCGTGGTGACCCGGCCGGAATTGTTCGAGCCGGCCGACCGACTGCTCAAACGGATGGGCCGAATCCGTACCGGAGAACTCGGAGCGGCCCGCTCTCTTTCCGCCGAGAAGACAAAGGGGGACTTGTAGTTCTGACTCTTGCCATAGAGTGTCAAACATCAATACGGTCGTACATTCCACCCGCAACGGATCGTCATGCAGCGGCTCTAGGGGAGGGCTCAAGCGCCGCGACGGGGCCCGATGCGGGGCGCGGTAGGGGGGTGCCGTGCTCGATACGTGTGTCAGCGTCGAGCCACGAGCCGCGGAAACACGCATGCCAGCTCGCTCTGTCCGTCCGGTGTTCCACGCCGCTCTGAGCAGAGTGTGAACCCCCCTTTCGAACCGGAAACACATCCGGGCCGCCCGGGGGTGGGCGGCCTACCGGACGAGAGGGAAAAAGACTCATGAGCTCGTTCCTTCGCCCTGCGGAGACGGATCAGGAATCCGCCGTGCGGATTCCCGCACAGGCGCAATATCGGCCCGTTTCCTCGCACTTGGCGATTGCTCCGCCGGTCAGCGTGGTGATACCGGCGATGAACGAAGCGGAAAATCTCCCGTACGTCTTCAAGACGCTTCCGGACTGGATCCATGAAGTGGTCCTGGTGGACGGGAATTCCACCGACGACACCGTGCAGGTGGCGCGGGACCTGTGGCCGGACGTCACGGTCGTGAAGCAGCGCGGCAAGGGCAAGGGGGATGCCCTGATCAGCGGCTTCGCGGCGTGCACCGGCGAAATCATCGTCATGATCGACGCGGACGGCTCGGCCGACGGCGGCGAGATCGTCTCCTACGTCTCCGCGCTGGTCGGCGGCGCCGACTTCGCCAAGGGCTCCCGCTTCGCCAACGGCGGCGGCACCGACGACATGACGCCCATCCGCAAGCTCGGCAACCGTGTGCTGACCACCCTGGTCAACACCAAGTTCGGGGCCCGCTACACCGACCTGTGCTACGGCTACAACGCCTTCTGGCGGCACTGCCTGGACGAGATCGCGCTGGACTGCGCGGGCTTCGAGGTCGAGACGCTGATGAACATCCGCGTCGTCAAGGCCGGATTGCGCGTCCAGGAGATCCCCAGCCACGAGTACAACCGCATCCACGGCGTCAGCAACCTGCGCGCGGTCCGGGACGGCATCCGCGTCCTGAAGGTCATCCTGCGCGAACGCGGTACCCGTAAGCGCGCGGTGCGGCCCGCCATGATCACGGGAGAGGTGTCTTGAGCGTCCGCATCTCCGTGGTGATCTGCGTGTACACCGAGGACCGCTGGGGCGACATTCTCGCCGCGGCGGCCTCGGTGCGTGACCAGCTGCACCCGGCACACGAAATCCTGCTCGTCGTCGACCACAACCCGGCCCTGCTGACACGGCTGCGCACACAGTTCGCCGGGGCCACGGATATCAGCGTGCTGCCCAACGCCGGTCCAAGAGGGCTCTCGGCGGGCCGCAACACCGGCGTCGCGGAGTCCACCGGCGAGGTCATCGCCTTCCTCGACGACGACGCGGTCGCCGAGCGCGAGTGGCTGCTGCACTTCGCCGAGGGGTACGCCGACCCCAAGGTGATGGCGATCGGCGGCCGCACCGAACCGGTCTGGGCCTCCGGGCGCCGTCCCGCGTGGTTCCCCCGGGAGTTCGACTGGGTCGTCGGCTGCACCTACCTCGGCCTGCCACCGGGCCGGACCCGGGTGCGCAACGTCCTCGGCGGCAACGCCTCGTTCCGCCGCGAGGCGTTCGAGCTCGCCGGCGGGTTCGCCACCGGCATCGGCCGGGACGGCGACAAGCGGCCGCTGGGCTGCGAGGAGACCGAGCTGTGCATCCGGCTCACCCGCGCCTGCCCGGACGCCGTGCTGCTCATCGACGACCGCTCGGTGATCCACCACCGGGTGCCCGCGGGCCGCGAACGCTTCGCGTACTTCCGCACCCGCGCCTACGCCGAGGGCCTCTCGAAGGCCCTGGTCGCGCGCAGCGTCGGCACCCAGGAGGGCCTGGCCACGGAGCGCCGCTACACCACCCGCGTACTGCCCGCCGGGGTGGCGCGCGGCGTCCGGGACGCGCTGCTGCGCAGGCCGGGCGGCGCGGGGCGGGCGGGCGCGATCGTCGCGGGGGTGGCGGCCGCGGCGGGCGGCTATCTGGTCGGCACGGCCCGCACCCGCCGCTCCGGGGGCGGCTTCGTGATCGCGGCGGTACCGGGACCGGCGCCGGACACCGGGAGCGAGCCGCCGCCGGCCGAGCCCGTGCGGCTGACCGTACGGGCCGATAAGCCCGTACGCGGCGACGGTCCCGCCTCGCTGCGCGGCGACGAGGGGGCGGTCGCATGACCGGCCCCGAAGGCACCGGCCTGGAGGGTTCCGCCCTCTCCCCCGTGCCGATCCTCATGTACCACGCGGTCGCCCACAAACCGGCCCCCGCGACGCATGCCCTGTCCGTCGCGCCCGGCGCGTTCGCCGAGCAGATGGCGGTCCTGGACGGCGAGGGGTACACCCCGCTGACCACCGCGCAGCTCGCGGCGGCCTGGCGGGACGGCGGCCCGCTGCCGCACCGCCCGGTCCTGATCACCTTCGACGACGGCTACGAAGGCGTGCACCGGCACGCGCTGCCCGCCCTGGCCAAGTACGGCTTCCCGGCCACCCTGTTCGTCTCCACCGGCTGGCTGCCGGGGCCGTACGACACCGGCGGGGCGCTGGACACCATGCTCGGCTGGGAGCAGGTGCGGGAGCTGGCCGCCGCCGGGGTGGAGATCGGCGGCCACAGCCACACCCACCCCCAGCTGGACCAGCTCGCCGACGACCGGCTCTGGTCCGAGGTACTGCGCTGCAAGGCGATCGTCGCCGAGCAACTGGGCGCGGCCCCGGTGTCCTTCGCCTACCCGTACGGCTATTCCAGCCGGCGGGTGCGGCGCACGGTGCGCGCCGCCGGCTTCCACCAGTCGCTGGCCGTCGGCAACGACCTGGCCGGCTACCGGCAGGGCCCGTATGCGCTGCGCCGGCTGACCGTGCGGCGCGGCACGGACCTGGCGGAGTTCCGCCGGATCGTCGCCGGGGAGGCCATCGGCCGCACCTTCGCGAAGGACCGCGTCCTCACCAAGGGCTACGCCCTGCTCCGCAGATCGCGTCAGGCGATCCGGCTCTGCACACCCGGGGGCTGACCCCGCGCGCGCTGCAGCGCCGACGTAAGGCCGTCAGTGGGGCCCGGTGACACACAGTGCCGGGCCTCAGGAAAGGGAACCCGAGCCAGTGTCCGAAACGACCACCCGGACCGAGGAACACACGCGGGACCACCAGGCACCGGACGGGCGCAAGCTGCGGTTCCCGGGGCGCGGCGGCGGCACGCCGCTCTTCCGCAACGCCTACGCGCTGATGCTCAACACGGGCATATCCGGGCTGCTGGGCCTCGGCTTCTGGCTGGTCGCCGCGCGCTACTACACCGAGTCCGCGGTCGGTCAGGGTTCGGCGGCGATCGCCGCGATGAAGCTGCTGGCCGGGCTCACCGCGCTGACGCTGACGGGCGCGCTGGCCCGCTTCATCCCGGTCGCCGGGCGGGCGACGGGACGGCTGGTCTTCCGTACGTACGCGGGCAGTTCGCTGATCGTGGCGGTGGCCGCCGGCATCTTCCTGCTCACGCTGGACCTCTGGGGACCCTCGTACCGCTTCCTCCACGGGCCCCTCAACGGGCTGGGCTTCATAGTCGCGGTGATCGCCTGGTCACTACTGACCCTGCAGGACGGGGTACTTACCGGGCTGCGCAGCGCCCTGTGGGTGCCGGTGGGCAATCTGGTCTTCTCGGCGGTGAAGCTGGCCCTACTGGTGGCGATCGCGGCGGCCATCCCCACCGCGGGCGTCTTCGTCTCCTGGGTCGCGGCGATCGCGGTGTCCGTGATCCCGCTGGGCTGGCTCGTCTTCCGGCGCCTCGTGCCGCGCCACATCGCCGCCACCGCGCGCACCGTACGGCCGCCCTCGCTGCGCGAGATGGGCCGCTTCCTGGCCGGCGACTACACCGGCTCCCTCTTCTCGCTCGCGGTGGTCTACCTCGTACCGGTCATCGTCGCCTCGCAGGTCAGCGCGGCCGACAATGCGTACTTCTACATCACCACCACCATCGGCGGCACGGTCAACCTGCTCGCCATCAACATGGGCGCCTCACTGACCGTGGAGGGCTCGCACGACCCCGCGCGGCTGGCGGAGAACACCCGCGCGGCGCTGCGCCGGATGGCCCGCATCATGCTCCCGGTCGCCGTTTTCCTCTTCGTCTGCGCGCCGTACATCCTCGGCGTGTTCGGCAAGGGGTACGCGGACGCCGCGACGCCGCTGCTGCGCTGGTTCGCGGTCGGCGCGCTGCTGCGCGTGGTGATGGAGACGTACTTCGCGGTGCTCCGCGCGCAGAGCCGGACCTCGGGCCTCGCATACCTCCAGGGCCTGCTGTGCTTCCTCGTGCTCGGCCTGACGCTGCTCCTGCTGCCGCAGATGGGACTGGCCGGCGCGGGCGTCGCCGAGGTGTGCAGCCTGGCCGTGATCGCCACGATCGCGACGGTGAAGCTGTACGGCGTGGTCCGGGGCCGCCCGGTGGCGCCGCTGGCCAAGACGCCGGCCGACGGGGTGGCGCCCGACGGCGACCTGGCGGACCTGGCGATGCACGGCGACCTGGGCGACGCGGTACGCGCGCCTTCATGGGCGCAGCGCGCCCGGCTCGATGTGGACACGATGCCGCTGGGCGTGCATGTGGACTTCGACCACATGGAACGCCGCCCGGATGTGCGGCCGCCGCTGACGGAGGAGCCGGTGGTGGAGTCGGCGCCACCCGCCGTCGGGAGGCCGTCGTGGGCGCAGAAGGCCGCACAGGAGCCTGGCGAACCCGCGGAGGCACAGACGCTCCCCCTGCCCGTCGTCGCCCCGCAGAACGCTTCTGAGGCGCACACAGTGCGGCTGCCGAAGGTCACCCCGGCGGCTCCTGCCGCTCCTGCCGCGGCGGGCGAGGCGGTCGGCGCGAGCGGCACCAGCGGCACCAGCGGCGCGTCCCCGGTCGCGCGCGGCGGCGTGGCCGCCCGGCTCGCCGCCCGTGCCGACCTCGGCGTCTGGGCCCTGCTCGGCACCGCGCTCGCGCTCTTCTGGCTGCCGCTGCGCGGGATGGGCGACGCCGACCTGGACCGGATGGGCGGGCTCGGCCTGATCTCCGTCCTGCCGGTCGCCACACTTGTCGGCGCCGCCCTGCTCGCCGTGGCCTTCGCCGCGGCCCTGTGGCTCTCCCGGCCGCGCCGGGTCCTGCTGGCGGCGACGCTCCTCCTGACGGCCGTGGCGCTGCACGCGCTGCCCGCCGTCCTGGAGACCGAGCCGCGCTTCGCCACCGCCTGGCAGCACCTGGGCTTCCTGGACTACATCGGCCGCACCGGCACCGCCGTACCGGACCTGGACGCGCGCTGGAGCTGGCCGGGCTTCTTCGCCGGGGCGCAGTTCCTCGCCGAGGCGTGCGGCGTCACCGATTTCGAGGCGCTGATCCGCTGGTGGCCGCTGACCATCCAACTGCTGTACCTCGCCCCCGTGTTCCTGCTGCTGCGCTCCGTACGGGCGGACTGGCGCGCGAAGTGGAGCGCGGCATGGCTGTTCGCGCTGTGCGGCTGGGTCGGCCAGGACTACTTCTCGCCGCAGGGCTTCACGTACCTGCTCTACCTCGTCTTCGTCGCGGTCCTCCTGGTGTGGTTCCGCGACCCCCGGGTGCTGCGCGGCAAGCTGCGTCCCGGTGAGGCCGAGGTGCGCCCGGCGAGCCGCGGACAGCGCGCGGTCCTGCTCGCCGTACTGATCGCGCTGTTCACGGTCTCCGTGGCGGGCCACCAGCTCACGCCCTTCGTGATGCTCGGCGTGCTCGTCTTCCTGGTGCTCGTGCGCCGTTCGACGCTGCGCGGGCTGCCTCTGTTGCTCGGCGTGCTGGTCGTCTTCTGGATCGGCTTCCTCGCCGAGCCCTACTGGTCGGGCCACTTCGACGAGCTGTTCGGCGGCATCGGCGGCCTGGGCTCCAACGTGACCTCGTCCGTGGCGGGCCGTATCGAGGGCGGCAGCAGCACCCACAAGCTCGTCCTGTACACCCGGGTCCTGCTGGCCGGTTCGGTGCTCGCGCTGGCCTGCTGGGGCGTGCTGCGGCGGCGCATGGCGGGCTTCGCCGAGCGCTCTCTGGTGGTGCTCGCCTTCGTGCCGTTCCTCGCCTTCGGGATGCAGTCCTACGGTGGCGAGATGGCGCTGCGCGTCTTCATGTTCGCGCTGCCCGGCGCGTGTGTGCTCGGCGCGCTCGCGCTCTTCCCGCGCCCGACAGCCGACCGCCCCGCCGCCGACCACCCCGCCGCTGACCGTCCCGCCGCTGACCGTCCCGCCACCGACCGCCCTGCCGCCCGCCGGCGCGGCCTCGGGCCGCTCGCGGCCCTGCTGGCGGGCCTGGTGCTGGTCTTCGGCTTCCTCGTGGCCCGCTGGGGCAACGAGCCGTTCGAGCGGACCCGGTCCGGCGAGGTCGCGGCGATGGAGTACGTGTACGCCCACGACGAGCCGACCGTACGGCTGCTGTGGCTGACCGACGACCCGGTCGACAACGTCACCCCGGACATGCCGTGGGGCGCCAAGGACATGGAGCGCGTCCAGTACGAGCCGACCCTCGCGCCGCGCGACCCCGTGCTCGTCGGTCCGCTCGTCAAGGCGCTGAAGGACGCGGGGCCGCGGTCGTACCTGATCGTGGGCCGCGGCCAGTCCGAGGCGCTGCGGCTGGACGGCGGCTACCCGGACAGCTGGGAGCGGCGGCTGCGCGCGAACCTGGACAGCCGCCCCGACCTGCGGCGGGTGCTCGTCAACGACGACGCCGTGCTGTACGAGCTGAAGGATCCGCCGGCCGGCCCGGTACCGCAGCCCGCCCCCGGCCCGGCGGGCCCGAAGGTCACCTGGACGCCGTGGTCGGTGGCGGGCGGCCTGGCGGTGGTGGCGCTGCTCCTACTGCTGGGCACCCGCGAGATCACGCGGGTGGCGCTGCCGCCGAGCGTGGCCAATCAGCGCTGGATCCAGGGCTCCTTCTGGTTCTCGCTGCCGCTCCTGCTGGTCTTCCTGGCGGCTCTCGTGCAGCGCTTCGTCACGCTGTCGTAGGGGCTGGCCTCCATAGGTGCTGCCTTCGCTCCGTACGAGTACGGGGCGAAGGCAGCGCCCTTCAGCGCTTCAGCCAGCGCAGCCCGTAGGCCGGCATGTCGAAGGTCCGGCCGTCGATCTTGGCCTGGATGGTCCGGTCGAGGGTGTTGATCACCAGCACGGAGTCGTCGTCGGCGAGCACCCGTACATTCGGCCGGTCCTCCGGCGCGACGGAAACGGACCGGAAGTCGGTCCCCGGCGGGAATTCCTTCCCGAATTTCCCGAGCAGTTTCATCATCGGCAATTCGCCGCCGCCGTCGTCCAGTTGCGTGCTGCGCCACAGGCAGCCGGGGCAGTCCTCGCCCTCGTTCTGCGGATTCCAGTACAGCGCGGTGGCCACGCCGCCCCGCGCCATCTCCATCATCGCGGCGGCCTGGACGGCGGTACGGTGCGGCTCGCTCCAGCCGTTCCGGTCGTCGTTCTCGTCCGCGACCTCGACGTACCACTCCGTCCACCACACCGGCAGCCCGGTTTCCTGGCGCAGCCACCGCGTCACGTCGCCGAATTTCTCCGTCGCCCGGAATTCGTCCGGCGCGTACTCATCGTCCTTGGTGTAGCTGGAGCCGTCGACGGCCAGGAAGTCCGCCCCGTCCTTGTGCTCGTTCCAGTACGACACCGCATCGAGAACCCGCTGGTCGACCGAGCCCCAGGGTCCCGCGAGGTCGGACGCGTAGGAGTCCTCCCCGGGGCCGTAGCTGTCCATCACGATGTACGGACCGCCGACCTGGATTCCCGGATCGACCTTCTTCAGCTCCTTGTACACGAGGTTGTACAACCGTGTGTAACCCTCGTAGTCCCAGCGGTTCTTGTCCTCGTCGAAGAAACCCTTGAATTCGTTCCAGACGATGAAGTGCCGGACCTCCGGATAGCGTTTCGCTATCTTCCCCGCCAGCTTCGCGAAGTCCTCGTAGTGCTCCGGGCTCGGCGCCTTCTCCAGCTCACCCCAGTCCGTTTTCCCGGCCTTGCCGCCCTTCATCCAGTCCGGCGAACAGCACAGGGTGAGGACGGGCGTGCCGCCGGTGCTCCGGATCAGCGCCAGCCGCCGGTCCAGGTCGCGGAAGTTGTATTTCCCGGGGCTCGGTTCCGGATTGCGCGCCCCCCAGCCCATGATGTGCTGATTCTGCGGCATCGGGTCGCCGGTGAGCAGCCGGTCGGCCGCCACCTTGGCGGTGTCCGCACCGCGGTCGGCGCTGAACTCGGTGTGCGTGAACCCCCAGCCCAGCTGAGCCATCGGGTTCGCACTGCCGAACACTCCGTTGTTCGCGCCCCTGCCTTCCTGTCCCCCCGGCGGAAACCCGCACATGACCAGGAGTAACGACAGAACTGTCACCCCCGTGCCGAGAAGCGCGGTGATCGCCCACCGCGTGCGCCCCGGTATTGCCACCCGTAACCCCCCATGACGTCCCACAACGGGCAAGCCTAGCCAGAATCCCGGCTGTTGGGCCGCACTACCGCGTAACGGTTGCCCTGCGGACAGAACTACCACCCCGCCTGTCAAGTGCCGGTCAAGCCCGCGTACACCTCCGGTCCGGCCCGGGTAATCCCGTAATTCCGTGTACGGCACGCGGGTCATGCCGGATCATGGCCGCCATGTGTGCCGATCACCTGCCGCCGGCCGCCGCCGAGGAGTCGCTCCCGATCCGTCTGACGATGGACGACAGCGACTCCCCGTCCGATGTGGTGGACGCCCTCTTCCTGGGGCGGTTCGCCAACGGACGCCAGCCGTACGCCCGCAGCCGCTCCCTGGAGCGCGTCAAGCCGGGCCTGACGCTGCTGCCGCCGGGCTCCGAAGTACTGCGCTCAGCGCGCGACGACGACCGCAGTGCGACCCTCGCCGAGGGCGACGGCTGGACGCTGCTCGTCTCGCGCTGGAACCGCGGCGCCGACATCACGGTCACGGCGGTCAGCGACGAGCTGGCCCAGAAGGTGCTGGGCCAGTCCACGGACGGCGCCGAGGACGAGCCGGAGCCGCAGCCCGCCAACGTCACCATGGGCTTCTGGTACTACTCCCCGCGCCGCGGCCCCTACCGCACCACCCGGCAGATCTCCGCCGGCACCTGGGAGGAGATCCGGCCGAACTACACGGCACCGGTCGCCGACGCGCTGGACGGCCTGATGAAGGTCACCCCCGAGGAGATCGCCGGCCGGCTGCTGCTCCTGCACGGCCCGCCGGGCACGGGCAAGACCTCCGCGCTGCGCACGCTCGCGCGTTCCTGGCGCGACTGGTGCCAGGTCGACTGCGTGCTGGACCCGGAGCGGCTCTTCAACGACGTCGGCTATCTGATGGACATCGCCATCGGCGAGGACGACGTGACGGGCCGGGGCCGCTGGCGGCTGCTGCTCCTGGAGGACTGCGACGAGCTGATCCGCGGCGAGGCCCGGCACACCGCCGGGCAGGCGCTCTCCCGGCTCCTCAACCTCACGGACGGCCTGCTGGGCCAGGGCCGCAACGTCCTCGTGGGCGTGACGACCAACGAGGACCTGGAGCGGCTGCACCCTGCGGTGGTCCGGCCCGGCCGCTGCCTGGCCCGTATCGAGGTCGGCCCGCTCACGCGTACGGAAGCGACCGGCTGGCTGGGCTCGGACGAGGGCATCGGCCGCGACGGCGCAAGCCTCGCCGAACTGTACGCCCTCCGCCGCGGCACCCGCCCGGCCGCGGTCCCCACGCAGGATTCGGGGGCTGATGCGGGGTTGTATTTGTGAGGGGTTGAGGCGGGGTTGTGGCGGTGCGGGCCGTACGTGGGACGGTGCGGGCTGTGCGGGTGGAGGTGCGGCTTGGGCCGTTGGCCCTGCGGCTCGCGCCTTCGGCGGCGCGGCTCGCGCCGTCAGCGGCACGTCTCGCCGTGGTGGCGGTGCGGCGGCCCGTACGCGTGTCGGTGCGGGCCGGCCGCCTCACCGTTGGCGCCCCCGCGGCTTGAGCGGCACCGGCGGCAGGGCCGGGGCCGGCAGCGGCGGCCCGTCGTAGCCGTGCACCGTCCCGAAGCGCTCCCCCGCCATCCACGCCTCCCGCGCCGCCGCCACCTCCTCACCGCTGCGCGCGACGAAGTTCCACCACATGACGATCCGTTCCTCGAACGGCAGCCCGCCCAGCAGCATCAGGCTGCTGTGGACATCCGCGCGAACCGGCAGCTCGCCGCGCCCGCACCCGAGGTACAGCAGCGAGCCGGGCCCGAGCCGTACGCCGTCCACCTCGGTCTCCCCCTCGATCGTCAGCACGGCGTACTCGAAGTCGCTCTCCAGCGGCAGCCGTACATGAGTCCCCGCGCCGATCGTGATGTCCGCGCCGACCAGCGGCGTATGGATCGTGCCGGGCGACCGCGCGCCCGCCAGCTCCCCAAGGATCACGGTCGCGCTCAGCCCGCCGCCCCCGGTGATCACCGGCAGCTCGGCGTGGTGCTCGAACGACGGCGCCTTCCCCCGGTGCTCGTTCGGCAGCGCGACCCACAGCTGCGCGCCGTGCAGTACCCGGGTGTGGTCGCGCGGCGACTCCTCCGAGTGCGCGATCGCCCGGCCCGAGGTCATCAGGCCCAGCTCCCGCGGCCGTACGGTCTGCAGGGACCCGAGGCTGTCGCGGTGCAGCACCTCGCCCTCGCGCAGCCAGCTGACCGTCTGCAGCCCCATGTGCGGATGCGGCGGCACCTGCATCCCCGGCTCCCCGGCGATGTCGTCCGGACCGTAGTGGTCCACGAAGCACCACGCGCCCACCATCCTGCGCCCGAGGTTCGGCAGCAGTCTGCGGACCAGCGTGGACTCCCCCAGCGGAACCTGCTTGCCTGGCTGGACGTCACGGACCGGTCCGGTCCGGCCTCCGCCCCCGCAGAGACTGGCCGCGGGCTTGAGATCGAGGTTGCTCATGCGGTCACGATATGGCGGTCATGCGGGCAGCTCCCGCAGGCGTACGGACAGACACGTCACACACCCCTCCAGCTTCTCGAACTCGCCGATGTCGACGAGCACCGGCGTGTACCCGAGGTCCGCGAACAGCTCGGCGCTCTTCGGCGCACTGGCCGCCATCAGCAGTTTTCCACCGCCCAGCAGCACGACGTGCGCCCCGCTCTCCTCCGGTACGGCCAGGAAGCGCGGGAAGAGTGCGCGCGCCTCGTCGTCGACGAGCGGCGGGTATCCGATGACCGTGCCGTCGGGAAGTGCGGTAACGGCCGACTTCAGGTGCAGTACCTTGCTGACCGGTACGGCGACGACCCGCGCCCCCAATGGCTCGAAAGCAGCCCGAATTTGGCGCACTCCGTCCCCATTGGTGCGCCCGCCCCGACCCACGTACACCGTGTCGCCGATTTTCAGCACGTCCCCGCCGTCCAGCGTCCCGGGCGCGCGGACCCGGCCCACGAAGCAGCCGAGCGCCTCGACGGTCTCCGCGGCCGCCGCGGTCTCCGGCTTCCGCTCGTCCGCGCCGGGCCGCGAGATCAGCGCCGCGTTGCGGTACACCACCATGGTGTCCTCGACGAAAACGCCGTCCGGGCAGTCATCGGCGGGCGGCACCTCAACGGTCTCCCACCCGTGCGCCCGCAGCGCCCCGACATACGCCTCCCACTGCCGCAACGCCGGCCCGGCCTCCACCGGCCGCCGCTCAATATGCGTAACCAGCCCGTCCGCAAGCCGCGAACTCGGCCGCCGAACAAGCGCCTTCTTGCTGGCCATGCCGCACCTACCTCTGGTTCGTTACTGAACGACGAGTTAGCAAGCCCACCTTACGCGGGGCACCGGCTCACGACGAGCCGTTCGACTCCTGGTGGGTGGTCACCGTCCCTGGTGGATGGTCACCCGCCCCTGACGGGTCCGTTACCGATGGGCCCGTCCCTGATGGGTGGTCACCCCTCCTCCGGTGGGTGGGGTCACCCGTCCTCGCCATACGTGGCGCGCAGCGCCGTCACCGCGGCGGCCAGCGCGGCCTGGTGGTCGAGGCCGAGCCGCTGCGCCCGCTGGGCGAAGGCCAGCGCGGCCTCCGCGGCCTGCTGAGCACCCGCGTCCCCGGCAGCCGCGATGAACGTACCGTTACGCCCCCGCGTCTCGATCACCCCGTCACTCTCCAGCGCCCGGTACGCCTTGGCCACGGTGTTCGCGGCCAGCCCCAGCTCCCCCGCCAGCCCGCGCACCGTCGGCAGCCGGAACCCGGCCGGCAGCCGCCCGCTCCGGGCCTGCTCGGCGATCTGGGTGCGGACCTGCTCATACGGCGCGTCCGCCGCTTCCGGATCGACGACAAGCTGCAGAGGGTGCAGGGCCACGATGAAACTCCCAGTAGAGGTGAGGCAACAAAACCTTCGCCCCACCCATTCTGCTCCGCCCCCACCCACCACGCTTCACACCACACGCCCCCTGCCGAGGCACCGACCCCGACCAAAGCGGCTGCCCCGACCGAGGCGGCTGCCCCGACCGAGGCGCTGTCCCCGACCGCCCCCGCAGGCCCCCGAAATTGGGAGGCGGGTGGGGTGGGCGCGGCGTAGCGTCCCGCGGCATGTCGCTCACCGTTCGCGCGTTCCGTCCCTCCGACGCCAAGGCACCGTCGCCGACACCGTGACCGTCCCCGCTCTCCTCCTCACCCTCATCCCCCTCACCCTCATCCCCCCGTTTCCAAAACCCCGCCGCCCGTGCTCGGCGGCAGTGGTACCGCGCGGTCCGGGCCCGCTGGGCCGTATGCGACGGAGTCGCCGGGCCGGTGCCAGTGCAGGACGAAGCGTCGGCCCGTGCGGTACGCGTCCAGGCCCGCCCTGCAGTACGCGACCATGTCGTCCGGGAGCGCGTCCAGCGGGAACCAGGCGAGCTGGGAGCACTTCTCCGGCTCGCGGTTGACCGGCTCGCCGCCCGCGCCGTACGTCGCCTCGAAGAACCAGCCGATCCGCGGCCGCCCGTCCGACGCGCGGTGCTGCATGACCAGCGCGACCCGCAGGTCCGACGCGGTCAGCCGCAGCCCGGTCTCCTCGGCCGCCTCCCGGATCATCGCCTCCCGGACGTCCTCGCCGTCCTCGGCGTGCCCGCTGGGTGCGTGCAGCAGCCCGTCGGCGTATCCGGTGTTCGCGCGCCGGGCGAGCAGTACCTCGTCCCCGCGGCGCAGGATCAGATGGACATCGACCACCTCCGTATGGCGGGCCGGCGGCGCGGGGTGGACCACCATCGCGTACCGCTCGTCCCGCACCTCCCTGCCCCACAGCACGGGGTCACCCGCGAGTCTCTCCAGGTGCGTGCGGCGGGCCAGCGGAGCGGCCAGCCGCTCCAGCTCGGCGGCCGTGATGCCGATCGGGTCGGACTCGCCCCACCGGCCCTCGATCAGCACCAGCCGGCCCCCGGGCCGCAGCAGCCGGATCCAGCGGCGCAGCGCCGCCTCCGGATCGGGCAGCGCCCACAGCAGATGCCGGACCAGTACCACGTCGAACTGCCGCTCCCCCACCGGTGGTTCGGCCGCGTCGCCGACCATCAGCCGCCCGGCCGGCGTCCGGTCCCCGAACCGCGCCGCCGCGAATTTGGCGCGGGCCTTGTCCACCATCCGCGGCGAGCGGTCGATTCCCGTGACGCGGTGGCCCTGCTCGGCGGCGAGCAGGGCCAGGCTGCCCGTGCCGCAGCCGAGGTCGAGGACGTCGGACGGCCCGGCCGGCAGCCAGTCCCGCAGCCGGTCCCCCCATGCGGCTCGTACCGCCGGATCGCGCAGCCCGTGATCGGGCTCGTCGTCGAACCGCTCGGCGGCGGAATTCCAGTAACCGGCGTCGGTGACCGGCGTGTCGGTAGTCATGCACAGATAGTGACAGGGGCCACTGACAATCGCTCTGGCCTGTGGATAACCCGGTTTTTCGCCCGGATGCCGGTCGGGCGGAGGGCGGAACGCCGACCGCCGTCCCGCCGTGTCCCGCCCCCGCCCGGCTCCTGTCCCGCTCTCAGTCCTCCGCGCGCGCGGAACGCCCGCGCGGGAGTACCCGCTTGATCCACGGCCAGGCCAGCAGCACCGCGATCACGACGTAGACGGTGACCGAGAAAGGCGTGTTGATCAGGCCGGTGACGCTGCCGTCGCTGATCTGCAGCGCCCGCCGCAGCTGCTGTTCGGCGGCCGGGCCGAGGATGACCCCGATGACGGCGGGCAGCACCGGCAGCCCGTACCGCCGCATGCCCAGCCCGATCAGCCCGATGATCAGCAGGATGACCAGGTCCAGCGGTTCTCCGCCGACCGCGTACGCGCCGACCGCGGCGAAGAAGAGGATCCCGGCGTACAGGTACGGGCGCGGAATCCGCAGCAGCTTCGCCCAGACGGGCGCCAGCGGCAGATTGAGGACGAGGAGCAGCACCATGCCGACGAACAGCGAGGCGATGAGGCCCCAGACGAGCTCCGGTTCGCGTTCGAAGAGCAGCGGCCCGGGCTGGATGCCGTACTGCTGGAAGGCCGCCAGCATCACCGCGGCGACGGCGGTCGTCGGCAGGCCGAGGGTCAGCATCGACACGAGCGTGCCGGCCGCCGACGCCGAGGACGCCGACTCCGGCCCGGCGACGCCTTCGATGGCGCCGCGGCCGAATTCGTCGCGGTGCTTGGAGAGCCGCTTCTCGGTGACGTACGAGAGGAAGGTGGGGATCTCGGCGCCGCCGGCCGGGATCGCGCCGAACGGGAAGCCGATGAGCGGCCCGCGCAGCCACGGCTTCCACGTGCGGCGCAGCTCCCCCTTGCCCAGCCAGGGGCGGCCCACCGGGATCGACTCCCCTGCCGTACGCCGCAGATGCGCCGCCACCCACAGCGCCTCTCCGATGGCGAACAGTCCGACGGCGACGATGACGACGTCGATGCCATCGGCGAGTTCGAGGATCCCGAAGGTCAGCCGCTGTTGCCCGGTCATCTGGTCCAGGCCGACGAGCCCGAGGGTGAGGCCGATGAGCAGCGAGGCGAAGCCGCGTATCCGGGAGCTGCCGAGCACGGATGTCACGGCAATGAAGGCGAGCACCATGATGGCGAAGTAGTCGGGCGCACCGATGTCCACGGCGAGCGCGGCGACCGTGGGCGCGAGCACGACCAGCAGGATCGTGCCGATCATGCCGCCTGCGAAGTGCCCGCCGGCAGCGGCCGCCAGGGCCTGCGCGCCGCGCCCGGCACGCGCCATCGGGTTGCCTTCGATGGCCGCGACCACCGCCGCGCTCTCACCGGGCGTGTTGAGCAGGATGGAGGTGGTGGAGCCGCCGAACATGCCCCCGTAGTAGATCCCGGCGAACATGATGAACGCGCCGGTCGGGTCCAGCCCGTAGGTGACGGGGAGGAGGAGGGCGACGGCCATGGCGGGGCCGATGCCCGGCAGTACTCCGATGGCGGTGCCGAGCAGCACCCCGATGGCGGCCCACAGCAGGTTGATCGGTGTCAGCGCCGTACCGAAGCCGTCGATGAGTGAGGACAGGGAGTCCATCGTCTACAGCACCCCCATGAGCGGGCCGCCGGGCAGCGGCACACCCAGCAGATTGTTGAACACGACGTAGGTCACCAGGGACAGGACGGCCGCGATGAGCGGGTCCCGGGTGAGGTTGCGGCTGCCCAGCGCGTATGCGGAGCCCCAGAAGAGCAGCGCGCCGGAGATCGGGAAGCCCAGCGGGCCGATGAGGACGGCGTTGGCGAGGAAGACGCCGGCGAGCAGGGCGACGGTGCGCCAGTCGCCGGGCTCGGAGAGGTCGATGTCCTCGCCGCCCTCGGCCTCGCCGCGGCCGCCCCGCAGGACGTCGACGGCGAGGAGCACGGCGACGACCAGGAGGAGCACCCCGACGACGATCGGCACGGTGGTGGGCCCGATGGGGCCGCGCTGGGTGATGTCGGTGTCCATCGTGACCGCGTCGGTGAGCACGAGGACGCCGAGGACCAGGAGGATGAGGCAGACGCCCAGTTCGGAGCGGCCGCGCAAGGAGGCGCGCAGCCCGCTGCTCTTCGGGGGCGCGGTGGGTTCGGTACCGGTGCTCACAGCCCCAGCTCCTTCAGTACGGTGTCGACGCGCCGGTCCTGGGCGTCCAGGAAGCGGCCGAACCTGTCGCCGGTCATGAAGGCGTCGCTCCACCCGTTGCGCTTGAGCGCGTCCTTCCACTGCGGGGAGCCGTGCAGCTCGGTGAAGAGGGCGGTCAGCTTCTGCCGTTCGACGTCCGTGAGCCCCGGGGGCGCCACGATGCCGCGCCAGTTGGTGAACTCGGTGTCGACGCCGGCCTCCTTGAGGGTGGGCGCGTCCAGGCCCTTGACCCGTTCCGGGCCCGTGACGGCCAGCAGCCGCAGCTCCCCGGACTTGATCTGGTCGAGGTACTCGCCGACGCCGGACACCCCGAAGGCGACCTTGCCGCCCAGTACGGAGGCGAGCAGCTCGCCCCCGCCATCGAAGGGCACGTAGTTGACGGACTTGGGTGTGATCCCGGCGGCCTTGGCCATCAGCATCGGCGCCAGGTGGTCGGGTCCGCCGGCGGAGGAGCCGCCGCCGACCGGCATCTTGCGGGGGTTCTTCTTCCAGTCGGCGAGCAGCTGCTCGAACGTTTTGTACTTGGAGTCCTTGGCGACGACCACGATGTCCGGCTCCTCCGTGAGCCGCGCGATGGGCGTGGTGTCGCCGAGCCCGGAGGGCGAGTGGTTGGTGTGGACGGCGCCGACGACGCCGAGCCCCATGGACATCGCGAGCTTGCCGTTGCCGTGCTCGTTGACCATCCGGCTGAGGCCGACCGTGCCGCCGGCGCCAGGGAGGTTGAAGACCTCGACATTGTGGTTGAGCCCGGCGTCCTCGATGCTCTTCGCCGCCGTACGGGCCGTGATGTCGTATCCACCGCCCGGCGTGTTGGGCACCATGAACTGCAGGCCCGGGATCCGGGTCCCGGTGTCGGCCCCGCTGCCCGATGTCAGCAGGGGCGGGCCGAGGAGGACGATCAGAACCGCCCCCAGGAGGGCGAGGGGTGTGCGCGCACGCACAGATGACACCACCCTTCTCTTACGTGTGGCTTCGTGGCTCTGTGGGGGGGGGAGATCGTGGTGAGGGCCACATGTTGCCCGGGGGTTAACTCCGCGTCTCGCTTCCGGTATTAAGGGTCGTTGTGAACGTTGTGGTCGCGGAAGGGATCGTTCGATGACCAAGGTGTTGGTCGTCGACGACGACTTCATGGTCGCCAAGCTGCACAGCCACTACGTGAACGCCACCGAGGGCTTCTCTGTGGCCGGCGTGGCACATACGGGTGCCGAGGCACTGCGCGCAGCCGAACGGCTCCGCCCCGACCTCCTCCTGCTGGACATCTACCTGCCGGACATGGACGGCATCAGCGTGCTGCGCCGCCTGCGGGCCCTGGAGGGCGGGACGCACGCCGACGCGCTCTTCGTTACGGCGGCGCGCGATGCGCACGTCATACGGGACGCGTTGCGGGCCGGTGCGCTGCACTACCTCATCAAGCCGTTCGACAAGTCCTCCCTTCAGGAGCAGCTGCGGCACGTGGCCGCGTTGCGCACCCGCCTGGAACGGCTCGGCGAGGCCAGCCAGGAGGACGTGGACCAGATCTTCGGCACCCGCCCGCGCGCCTCCAGAGGTCTGCCCAAGGGTCTCGCCGCCCATACGGCGGATCTGGTCGAACGCACCCTGCGACAGCACGAGGACGGCCTCTCGGCATCGGAGTGCGCGGCGGCGGGCGCGCTCTCTCGGGTGAGCGCGCGCCGCTACCTCGAGTACTTCACGGGCACCGGGCAGGCCGAGGTCTCACTCCGGTACGGCGGCACCGGCCGTCCGGAGCGGTGCTACCGGTGGGTCGCCTCCCCGGGAATTAACCACCGCTGAGCGGTTCCTTAAGCCACCCATAAAGATCGCCAAGGGTCCGCTCCGGGCAGCGAATTCGCTGGTCGGCGGGGCTAGCGTGCTGCCCGCCGGCCGCAGCCGCCGGCTCCGCTTCCATGAGCCAAGGAGACCCCCCACGATGACCGCTCGTCGCAAGGCCGCAGCGTTCGCCCTCACCACCCTCGCCCCGCTCGCCCTCACCGCGCTCGCCGCGGGCCCGGCGTCCGCGCACGGTTCGATGACGGACCCGGTGAGCCGGATCTCCGCGTGCTACGCCGAGGGGCCGGAGTCACCGGACTCCGCGGCCTGCAAGGCGATAGTCGCGGCCGGCGGCGTACAGGCCCTGTACGACTGGAACGGCGTACGGGACGGCGCGGCGGGCGGCCAGTCAAGGACCCGCATACCGGACGGCAAGCTCTGCAGCGCGAACAGCGAGGAGTACAAGGGCCTGGACCTGGCCCGGGACGACTGGCCGGCCAGCCCGATGAAGGCGGGCGCCCACACGTTCCGGTACAAGGCCACCGCGCCCCACAAGGGCACGTTCGAGCTGTACCTCACCAAGGACGGCTACGACCCGCGCAAGCCCCTGAAGTGGTCGGACCTGGAGGCGAAGCCGTTCGCGAAGGTCACCGACCCGACCCTCACCGACGGCGACTACGTCTTCGAGGGCAAGGTGCCGGCCCGCACCGGCCGCCACCTGATCTACAGCATCTGGCAGCGCTCGGACAGCCCCGAAGCCTTCTACACCTGCTCGGACGTGGTCTTCGGCAAGGCCGGCGACAGCACGGATACGGCAGCGGCCACCGCGCCGACCGAGCGGCAGCTCGCGGCCGGCGCGGACAAGTCCTCGATGGAACACGTGCACCACGGGAGCACGAGCAAGGACGCGCACTCGGACGCTGACGCACACTCGGCCCCTGACGCGCACTCGGACCCTGACGCGGACACGGACGCGCACGCCGGCGCGGACGGCGTGCGCCCCGACGGCTCGTCGGGCAAGGCGGTGACCACGCAGCTCGCCGAGACCGGCGGCGACGACTCGACCGCTCCGCTCGCCATCGGCGGCGCGGCGGTGCTGGCGCTGGGCGCCTCGCTGCTCTTCGCCGCCGCCCGCCGCAAGGCCGCCCGGAACGGGGGCTGAGACCGGGCGACAGTACGGTTAGGTCGACGGTGCGCTGCTCTCAGGGAGCAGCGCACCGCACGGCGATGCGGTCAGCGCGACGCGCAGGTCGTCGGCGTCGCGTGGGCCGGGTCCAGGGCGTTGGCCGTCTCGTGGAAGGCGACCCGGTCGGCCAGACCGATGACCAGATGCCCGGAGAAGTCGGCCGGGCACAGGTCCTGGACCAGTACGTTCCGCACGTCCGGGCCGTTCAGGAACTGGCTCTTGTAGGGCGTGACCACCTCGTCGTACTTGGTCGCGATGACCGTGTAACGCACGCCGGGCACAGTGTCGCCGCCCTCGTTGAGGCGCGTGAGGAAGTCCGAGCCGACGATCTGGTCGTTGAGGCCCGGTGTGAACGCGTCGAGGTACTTCTTGGCGCCCGGGTACTGGTCCAGGAGCCGGGTCAGCCCGTTCACGTCGGTGCCGTGATTGTCCGGCGCGATGCCGACCAGCGCGTTCACCTTCGCCGCGCCGCCGAGGAACTTGAGGTAGTAACGCGGCATCATGCCGCCCTGCGAGTGACCCACGAGGTCGGTCTCCGGCGCGCCGGTCGCGGTCAGTACGCGATCCACGTACGCGGAGAGCTGCTCGGCCGATTTGTCGACCGGGCCGAGACCGTGGAAGAGGGGGACGCCGGGCAGTTGCCCGTAGTCGAAGGAGAAGACGCAGTAGCCGCGGGCGACCAGGTACGGCGCCAGGGCTAGCCAGTTGTCCACGGAGTTGCCGAAAGTGCCGTGGACGAGGACGACGGGCCGGGGGTGGGCGGCGGAGGGCTTGCAGGAATAGTCGTTCCAGCCGGCGGAGACGGTGGCGGCCGGCGCGGTGGCGGCCGGCGCGGTGGCGGCTGCCGCCGATGGGGTGGCCGCGGTGGCGGCGCCGAAGGCGAGGGCGAGGGCGGAGACGGCAGTGGCCGCACGTCTCCAGGGCAGCGCTCGGTGCGTGGTCGTGTTCATGCGACGCTCCTTGCGGGAGGTGAGGGGACTCCGAAGTGCTCGCCGAGTCATCACCTGCGATCCGGACCGCATGGCTCAACGCTCAACACTGTGATGGTTCGTCAAGTTACGGCCGAGTAAGCTCGAAGGTCCAGCCGTGTGACAGTGAAAAAAGTGGCACACGATTCTCACCGGACGTACGGGTTATCCACAGGCTCCGGCCGCTGTCGGTGGTCCGGCGTAAAGTCGTTGTCGTGGCGCTCGCGAGCCGCGCGGGCCCGCCGTGACAGGGGGAAACGGCAATGAGTACAGCATCAGCGGAGCCGACGGCCGATCAGCCGTTGGAGGGCCTGGTAGAGGTCACATCCGAGGCGGAGTTGCGCGAGCTGGTCGGCGAGCCGAGCGCCCACGCCGCCCACAAGACCCGCCCCGCGCTGCACGCGCTGGACCGGCAATGGCTGGCCAACTCCCCGTTCTGCCTGCTCGCCACGGCCGACGCCGAGGGCCGCTGTGACGTCTCGCCCAAGGGCGACCCCGCGGGCTTCACGCTCGTACTGGACGACACGACGATCGTCATCCCCGACCGCCCGGGCAACAAGCGCGTGGACGGCTTCCGCAACGTCCTGACCAACCCGCACGTGGGTCTGGCGTACGTCCTGCCCGGCCGCGGCGACACCCTGCGCATCAATGGACGGGCCCGGCTGCTGCGCGACGCCCCCTTCTTCGACGAACTGGTCGTCAAGGGCCACCGTCCGGCGCTCGCGCTGCTCGTGGAGATAGAAGAGGTCTTCCACCACTGCTCCAAGGCGTTCCTGCGGTCCGGTCTGTGGCGCACGGAGACCTGGAATCCCGAAGCCCTCCCCACCCGGGCCCGAATATGCAAGGCGCTGGAGGCCCCTGACCTCCCGCTCGAAGCCCTCGAGGCGCACTACGGCCCGCGTTACGCCGACCGTCTGTACGGCTGACCATAAGCCGACCGCTTGTACGACTGACCGTGGGGCTGACGTCCCGCGGCCGGCGCGGGGGCGGCGGAGGCCGCGGCGGGACGGGCAGCGTGCGGACCGAAGCGGGTGCGCGCACGGTCGACGGCGGCTTCGATACGGCGGGCCTTGTCGTCCGCCGTATCGAACGTCAGCTGGCGGGCGGCGCGTTCGGCCCGGCGGAGGTCCTCGGCCCGTAGCGCCACCGCCCGTACGCGGGCGCGTTGCAGTCCGAGCGCGGTGTGCAGCGCGTAGGCGACCTCGGTCAGCGCGGGCCCGTGCGCGGTCGGCTCGGCCAGCCTCCGGGTGCGGGTTGTGGTGGTGCGGTCGGCGTAGCGGACGGTGAGCGTGAGCGCGCCTGCCACCTGACCGCCGCTGCGCATCCGGGAGCCGAGCTCGTCCGCGAGGGAGAGCAGCGCCCTGCGGCGCCGTTCCTCGTCCAACTCGTCGTGGGGAAAGCGGTGTTCGGCGGCCATCGAGCGGGCCGGTGCGTTCGGGGTCACCGGCGTCGGGTCGATGCCGCGGGCCCGCTCGGACACCCGGCGGCCGGCCTTCGCGCCGAGGATGCGTTGCAGGGTCGCGGGCGGCGCTGCGGCGATCCGGCCGACGCTGTCGAGCCCGTACGAGCACAGGGCGCGGGCCGCGGCGGGACCGATGCCGTGCAGGGCGGCGGCGGGCCTGCGGTCGAGGAAGGCCGCGACACCCTCGGGGTCCCCGGGGACGACGCGTACCTCTCCGGGCGCCGCGTCCTGGGCGGCCATCCGGGCGAGCAGGGGGTTGCCGGCGATGCCGATGACGCACTCGGTGTCGTACCAGGCCAGGGCACGCAGCCGGAGCAGCTCGGCGATGCCGGCGGCATCCCGGCCGAAGTACCGCTGCGCACCGCGTACGTCGGCGAGCGCGGCGTCCGGCGGCAGCGCCTCGACCACGGGGGTGAACTCCCCCAGCAGTGCGATCAGCCGCTCGTACGTCTCCTCTCCGAGGGGCGAGGCGGCCCCCGCTCCGGCCGCCGCGGCCGGTCGGAACCGTACGTACAGCGCGACCCCGGTCCTGGGCATCCGGCCCCGGCCCGGAGCACCGGCGGCATCCGTCGGAGAGTGACCGGAAGGAGGTGAGGAAGGGGGCTTTTGGTAAGTCATCCTGCGCTCCCTGGGCTGGCGTGCCACAGCTTGCGACCGGTGGCGGCGCGTTCGCCCGCGGGCTGAAGGTCGGCCCACGGGTGCAGGGTGTAGCCGGTGGGCAGGCGAATGACCCGCTCGTCGTCGGCTGCGGCCGAGTCGTCCGACGTCGCGGAGCCGGCAGGTGTTGTCGAGTCGGCAGGCGTGGACCAGTCGGCAGGCGTCGGTGAGTCGCCCGGCATCGGCCAGTCGGCAGGCGTCGCCGAGCCGGCAGGCGTTGCCGAGTCGCCCGGTATCGCCGAGTCGCCCGGCGTCGACCAGTCGGGAGGTGACAGCGAGTCGGCAGGCGAGGTGGGAGTGCCGTCCCCGCCGGGTGCCGTGCCGGTGCCGGCCTCCGCGGCGGCGTACCGCTCACGGTCGGCGGAGCCGCTCCGGCTGTGGGGGTGCCCGGTGACGCGCGCACCCGGGCTGCGCCCTGCGGTGGCGTGTGCCGTGGCGGAGGCAGGGGCTGTGAGGGGCTCCGACGCCAGGGACCCCGAGGCCGGGTCGGACGCGGGGGCTGAGGTCGGAGTCCCGGAATCCGTGAAGGCCGAGGCCGAAGCCGGCACTCCCGAGGCCGAGGCAGACGCGGTGGCCGAGGCGGGCGCGGGGGCCGAGGCGGGCGCGGGGGGCTGGGTTGTCTTGGAGGGTGAGGCGGTCCCTGGGGTGGTGTTCGCGGCAGCTGCCGGTACGGGGGTGGAGGTGGGCGTGGGGGTGGGTGTGGGGGTGGAGGTGAGCGTGGGGGCGGGGGCAGTAGTTGGGGTGGTGGAGGTGGTGGTGGTGGGGGGTGGGGGGAGGGGAGGGGAGGAGGACAGGTGGGAGGTTACTGCGCGGAGGCCGCCCCGCCGGCGCAGCTCCGCCAGTTCCGCCAGGTTCCAGACCGCGGTGCCTACCACGCTGAGGCTGCGGGGGCCGCGGCGTTGGACCGTGCCGCGTACCAGGAGCAGCCAGGAGTGGAAGACGGTGTGGGCGCAGGTCTCGTGGCTGTCGTCGAAGAAGGCGCAGTCGACCAGGCCCGTACTGTCGTCG
Source organism: Streptomyces sp. NPDC050315 (assembly GCF_040655775.1). Lineage (NCBI taxonomy): Bacteria > Bacillati > Actinomycetota > Actinomycetes > Kitasatosporales > Streptomycetaceae > Streptomyces > Streptomyces sp. NPDC050315. The sequence goes on along the minus strand of NZ_JBFAKN010000005.1, from coordinate 89,585 downwards.
AGGGTGGTGAAGATGACCCGGCGGCCGGAGCGGATCGGCGGCGTCTGGGTGGCCGCCTTGGCGCCGGCGACCAGGACGGTGTCACCGTGCCGGGCCTCGCGCAGGCGCTTGGCCGGGAGTACGCCCAGTTCGTTCAGGAATTGGGTGTGGTCGCCCATCAGGTGCCGGGAGGCGTCCATGCCCAGTACGCCCAGCTCGGCGCTGAGCCGTTCGGCGTCGCTCAGGTCCGGCAGGCCGGCCGGTGCCGATGCCGCGGCGGTCAGCGGGAGTTGGGTGTCGGCCGGTGCGCCGCGGTGCTGGCGGTGGAGTTCGGCGATGTGCAGCAGCAGGTCGCGGCGGTTGGCGCCGAAGGCGTCCAACGCGCCGACCCTGGCGAGGCGTTCGAGGACCGGGCGGCCCGGGTGGGCCCGGCGCCACAGGTCCTGGAGCGAGGAGTAGGGGCGGCCGGCGGCGATGCGTTCGGCCTCGGCCTCGCTGATGCCGTGTACTTCGGAGAGCGCGAGCCGCAGCCCCCACGTTCCGGAAGCCCCGAAAGCCCCGGAAGTGCCGGGAGTCACTGATGTTCCGGGCACCCCGGGAGTCCCGGACGCCCTGGGCCCCCTGGACATCCCAGAAGCCCTGGAGGAGCCGGGAGAGCCGGAAGCCGCGGCAGCCCCCGCGCCCCCAACACTTTTATCCCCCTTCACCCCACTACCCCCAGACACCAGTTCGATTCGATAAGCAACATCCGACCGATTCACATCCAAGGGAAGGATCGGGACGCCGCGGCGGCGGGCGTCGGCGAGGAGGAGGCGTTTGGGGTACATGCCGGGGTCGTGGGTGAGGAGGCCGGCGTAGAAGGCGGCCGGGTGGTGGGCCTTGAGCCAGGCGGACTGGTAGGTCGGTACGGCGAAGGCCACCGCGTGCGCCTTGCAGAAGCCGTACGAACCGAACGCTTCGATGATCTCCCAGGTGCGGGCGATGTCTTCGGAGGAGTAGCCGCGCCGCGCGGCCCGTTCCGCGAACCAGACGCGGATGCGGCCCTGCGACTCGGGGTCGGACAGGCCGCGGCGTACTCGGTCGGCCTCGTCCAGGCCGCAGCCGGTCATCCGGTTCAGGATGTGCATGACCTGTTCGTGGAAGACCACGACGCCGTAGGTCTCGCGCAGGTGTTCCGCCAGGTCGGGGTGGGGGTAGTGGACGGGCCGGCGGCCGTGCCGGGAGTCGATGAAGGGCCGCACCATGTCGGCCGCGACCGGGCCGGGGCGGAAGAGCGAGATGTCCACGACCAGGTCGTGGAAGGTGGCGGGCTGGAGCCGGCCGATCAGGTCGCGCTGGCCCGGCGACTCGATCTGGAAGCAGCCGAGGGTTTCGGTGGAGCGGATCAGGCCGTACGTGGCGGGGTCGCCCGGCGGCACCTGCGCCGGGTCGTCGAGGTCCGGCGCGGGCCGCCCCGTGGCACGGCCGATCTCCGCGGTGGCGTGTGCCATCGCGGACTGCATTCGTACGCCGAGCACGTCGAGTTTGAGCAGGCCGAGGTCTTCGACGTCGTCCTTGTCGAACTGGGACATGGGGAAGCCTTCGCCGCCGGTGGGCACCACGGGGGTGCGTGCGGTGAGCGTGGCGTCGGAGAGGAGGACACCGCAGGGGTGCATGGCGGTGCCGCGGGGCAGCGCGTCCAGGCCCTCCACCAGGTCCCAGAACGGCGGGGGCGGCGGGTTGTCCCGTACTCCTCGCAGCTCCGGCAGCTCCTCCACGGCCGCCCGCGCGTCGCGGGCGCGGATGTGCGGGAAGGACTTGGCGAGCCGGTCCACCTCGTCGGGGTCCATGCCGAGGGCGGCGCCCACGTCCCGTACGGCATGGCGTACCCGGTACGTCTCGGGCATGGCGACGGCGGCGACGCGTTCGGCGCCGAAGCGGTCGAAGATCGCGTGGTAGACCTCCAGGCGGCGGGCCGACTCCACATCGATGTCGATGTCGGGGAGGACGGCGCGGCGCTTGGAGAGGAAGCGTTCCATCAGCAGCCCGTGCTCGACGGGGTCGGCGTGTGCGATGCCGAGCAGGTGGTTGACGAGGGAGCCGGCGCCGGAGCCGCGTGCGGTGACGCGGATGCCGAGGCGCCGGGTGTCCTCGACGACCTGGGCGACGGTGAGGAAGTACGACGCGAAGCCGTGGTGGTCGATGATGTCCAGCTCGCGGTGGAGGCGTTCCCAGTACGTACGGGCGGCCGGGTCGCGGTCGTAGCCGCGGCGGACCATTCCGGCGGCGCTGCGGGAGCGGAGTACGCGGGAGGCCGTACGGTGCTCCGCGCCGACGAGCCGGGGTTCGGGGAAGTGGACGGTGCCGAGTCCGATGTCGTCCTGGGCGTCGACGAGGCACTCCCCCGCCGTCTCCTCGGTCATGGCGAGCAGCCGGTGGGCGGTGTCGCGGCGGTGGCCGGCGGCCTCGGCGATCCGTTCGGCGGTGCGGGCCATGGTGTCGGCGTCCTTGAGCCAGCGTTCGCCGCTGTCGCGGGCTTCGGGGCGGTGGCGGTCGATGGGGACGAGGCGGCGGGCGGAGTCCAGGACGTCGGCGACCGGGCCCTGGCCGGGGTCGGCGTAGCGGACGGCGTTGCTCAGGACGGCGCGTACTCCCTGGTCGACGGCGAAGCCGAGGGTGCGGGCCGCGAGCCGGAGGGAGCCGGGGCCGGTGCCGGTGCGGCCGTGGTGGACGACTTCGAGGCGCAGCGCGTCGCCGTACAGCTCGCGCCAGGGGGCGAGGAGGCGGGCGGCGCGGTCGGGGCGGCCGGCGGCGAGTGCGCGGCCGACTTCGGAGTCGGGGCCGAGGAGGACGGTGATGCCGTCGGTGGGGTCTCCGAGGCGGGCCGCGGCTTCGCGTACCTCGCCCGCGGTCGCGGCACCGGTCAGCGCTTCCCACGGGAGTACGGGGCGTTCGCGGTCGGTGGCGTGGGCGGCGGAGACGAGGCGGCAGAGGGTGGCCCAGCCGCGGGCGCCGTCGCGGGCGAGGAAGACGGCGCGGGGGGCCGATTCGTCGATGAAGGCGCCACCGCGTACGGGGGTGCGGCGGCGGGTCGTGGGGGTGGGGTCCGGCTGTCGTTCGGCGATCGCCAGCTCGGTGCCGAACAGCGGGCGGATGCCGGCTTCGGCGGCGGCCTTGGCGAAGCGTACGGCGCCGGAGAGGGAGTCGCGGTCGGTGAGCGCGAGGGCGTCCATGCCGCGTTCGGCCGCCCGCTCGGCGAGCCGTTCCGGGTGGGAGGCGCCGTACCGCACGGAGAATCCCGATGCGGTGTGCAGGTGCGTGAACCGGGACATTCGCACCTCCTACCGCTTGAGCACCCCCTGACTGACCTTGCATCCCCCGCCCCACTCACACCATAACGCTTTCTTCGAACGTCCGTGCGAACACATTCGTACGGACGTGTTCGCGCGACGCGCCGGACGCGCTCACCCGGCCGCATATCTCCCATGCGAAACGGAAGATATGGGACGAATAGCCACGAATACGAGGAGCGCCACATGGCCACAGCGGACGGCGACGGCACCCGCACCACCTTCACCGAAGAGCTGAAGGACGCCGTGTCGGCGCGGGCCGCGCTGCTGATCGTCGGAGTGCTGGCCCTGACGGCCGCGTTCATCGCCTCGTACGCGGGCGCCTTCCACTCCCCCAAGCCCCGGGACGTGGCGTTCGCGGTGGTCGCGCCCCCGCAGGCGCGCGGGCAGCTCGTCGCGAAGCTGGACCGGCTGCGGGGCTCGCCGCTCGACGCGCGCCCTGCCGGGTCGCGGGCCGAGGCCGTACGGCAGCTGAAGGACCGGGAGATCGACGGCGCGCTGGTGGCCGACCCGCGCGGCAAGCAGGACGAGCTGCTGGTCGCCGGCGGCAGCGGCAGCGCGCTCTCCGACGCGCTGCAGAAGGTCCTCACCAAGGCGGAGCAGGCGGAGGGGCGCACGGTCCGGACGACCGACGTGGCCCCGACGGACCCGCAGGACGCCCGCGGGCTGTCGTCGTTCTACCTGGTGGTGGGGTGGTGCGTGGGCGGTTACCTGTGCGCCGCGATCCTCGCGATCAGTTACGGGGCCCGTCCCACCAACGGCAGGCGGGCCGTCATCCGGCTCGGGACGCTGCTGGTGTACTCCGTACTGGCCGGGCTGGCCGGTGCGCTCGTCATCGGCCCTGCACTCGGCGCGCTGCCGGGCAGCGTCGTGGCGCTGTGGGGGCTGGGCGCGCTCATCGTGTTCGCGGTGGGCGCGACCACCTTCGCCTTCCAGGGCATCGCCGGGATCCTCGGCATCGGGCTGACCATCCTCGTGGTCGTGATCGGTGGCAATCCCAGCGCGGGCGGCGCCTATCCGTATCCGCTGCTGCCACCGTTCTGGCACGCCATCGGGCCCGCGCTGCCGCCGGGCGCGGGCACCTGGGCGGCCCGGTCGATCGCGTACTTCGACGGGCGGGCGATGGCGGGGCCGCTGCTGGTGCTCGCCGCCTGGGCGGTGCTCGCGGCGGTACTGACGCTGCTCTTCGCGGCCCTCTCCGTGGGGCGGGGCGCGATCGACCGGAGCGAGCCGCGCCAGTAGCCCCCGCACACCCGCCCCCGCACGGCTCACTCGCATATCTCACATATGCGTACCGCCATCAATCCGGATCTCCGTACCCGTGACGAAGGCGCCGTCCTCGGAAGCCAGCATCGCGATGACGCCCGCGACCGTCTCCGGGCCCGCGAAGCCCTCGCCGATGGCGGGTGCGAGCTTCATGAACAGGCTCATGTCGGCATCCTCGGGCAGGCCGGGCCCGCGGCCCGTCGTCATGCCGCTGGCGATGGAGCCCGGCGCGACGCACACCGCGCGCAGTCCCTGTTTGCTGTACTCGCTCGCGATCGCGTGGGTCATCGACTGGATGCCGCCCTTGCTCGCCGCGTACGCCGCCATGTACGGGTGCGCGAACGAGGCCGAGGTCGAGCTGAAGTTGACGATCACCGGCTTCTCGCCCGCCAGCAGGGCGGGCAGCGACTCGCGGATCATCAGGAACGTGCCGGTCAGATTGATGGAGACGACCTTGTTCCAGAAGTCCAGGGTGGTCTTGTGGGTGTGCTCGGACCGCAGGATGCCGGCCGCGTTGACCAGCACGTCCAGGCCGCCGAGCGCCTCCACGGCGGTGGCCACGCCGGCGACGACCGCGGCCTCGTCGGATATGTCCAGGACCGCGGTGGTGAGTCGGTCGCCCGCACCGTCCGCGGCGGCGCGTTCGGCGGTGGCCTTCAGGCCCTCCTCGCTGACGTCCGCCGCCACGACCCGGCCGCCCTCGGCGAGGACCCGGTGGACGGTGGCCTGTCCGATACCGGACCCGCCGCCGGTGATCAGTACGCGGCGGCCCTCATAGCGGTTCATGGCGTTCTCCGTTCTCGTCGGTGCGCGGCTTCTTCGGTGCGCGGCTCTCCGTTGAGCCGCAGCCGCGCCCATGAGGCACCGTACGCCTCAATGGCACACTGTGCCATCTTTGCACCTCATGCCACCTCGGCAGTACCGCGGCGTAGACTCCGGCCATGCCCACCGCACCTCCCTCCCGTCCGTCCACCCTCACCGAGCGGCGCAAGGCCGCGACCGAGCTGGAGATCGCCCGTACCGCGGCGGCGCTGTTCGCCGAGCGCGGCGTCGCCGTCACCGCGGAGGACATCGCCCGTGCCGCGGGCGTCGCGCCGCGCACCTTCTACCGCTACTTCCGCACCAAGGAGGACGCGGTCGCGCCGCTGCTGACGGGCGGCGTACGGGACTGGGCCGAGGGACTGGCCGAGCTGGCCGCGCGGGAGCCGGAGCTGCCGCTGGGCGAGGTACTGGAGCGGGCGGCCCGCGAGGCGCTGACACCCGCCGACGCGCGCGCCGAGGAGGCGCTGGAGTGGACCCGGGGCCTGCTGCACGCAATGCAGGACAATCCGGCCCTGCGCGCCGTCTGGCACCGTGCGCACCACGAGTCCGAGCTGGCGCTGATCGACGTACTGACCCGGACGACGACGGCCGGACCGCTGGAGGTACGGCTGACCGCGGCCGCGGCGGACGGCGCACTGCGGTCCGCGGTCGAGGTGTGGGCGGCGGGCGAGAGCGATGCGCCTCCGGCGGAGCTGGCCGGACGTGCCCTCCGTACGGTGGCGGCGGGCCTGCCGTGGCTCGCGGAGCCGCGGCGCGCCTAGTGTGAGTGCACCACCTCTCCCCCCACCACAACCACCTCCGCCACCGTCCCCGGGATTTCCTCCGGGGTGGTGCGCAGGATGTCGCGGGAGAGGATGACGAAGTCCGCCAGTTTGCCCACGGTCAGGGAACCGCGTTCGTTTTCGAGGAAGTTGGCGTATGCGGAGCCCATTGTGTAGCCGTGTACGGCGGTCTCGATGTCGATGGTTTCCTGGGGGCCCCAGGGGTCGCCGCCGCCCAGTGGCTGCCGGGTGACGGCGGTGTAGATGCCGATCATCGGGTCCATCTCGGCGACGTTCCAGTCGCTGGAGAAGGCCAGGACCGCGCCTGCTTCCTGCAGGCTGCGCAGCGGCCATGCCTTGTGCCAGCGGTCGGCGCCGACGTTCTCCGCCCAGTCCTGGCCGGGGCCGGCGATCTCGGGGGCGGCGTGCCGCGGCTGCATGCAGGCGACCACGCCCAGTTCGGCGAAGCGCGGGGTGTCGGCCGGGTCGAGGCATTCGACGTGGACGACCTGGTGGCGGGCGTCGCGCGGCCCGTTGAACTCCCGGGCGCGCTCGACCGCGTCCAGGACCGTACGGATGCCGCGGTCACCCGTCGCGTGCACGAAGCACTGGAAGCCGAGGGAGTCCAGTTCGGTCAGCAGCTCGGCGAACTCCTCGGGCGGGTAGAAGGTCTCGCCCCGGTGGTGGCGGCAGCCCGCGTACGGCGCGAGCAGCGCGGCGGTGCGCGGCTCGACCACGTCGTCGATGTAGAGCTTCAGGGGCCCGACGCTCAGCCGGTCGTCGTCGTACTTCTCGGCGGCGCGGGCGAACTCGACGAGGTCGGCGCCGGTGGTGCCGCGCGGGTGGAAGAGGGCGGCGACGAGGCGGGAGCGCAGTCGGCCCTCCGCCCGGGCGCGCTCGAACAGCGCCAGGTCGTCGAGGGAGTTCTGCGGCTCGACGACCGTGGTGATGCCGAAGCGGATCGCGTCGTCGAGACTGCCGGCCAGCCGCCGGTACTGCCGTTCGGGCGACGCCCACGGCACGCCGAGGTCGCGCAGCGCACGGTGGCCGTCCCGGGAGAGCCCGCGGACCGCGAAGTCCTTGAGGAATCCGGTGGGTTCGCCGGTCTCCGGGTCGGTCTCGGCACGCCCGTACGGCAGGTCCGTACGGTCCTTGGTGATGCCGAGGCGGCGCAGGGCCGCGGTGTTGAGCCAGGCGGTGTGCACGTCGTAGCTGAGGACGAAGGCGGGGGTGTCGCCCGTGACCGGGTCGAGGTCGGCGGCGCGCGGCATCCGGCCGCCGGGCAGCGCCGAGTAGTCCAGCGCCTCGGCCTCGATCCACTCGGCGTCGGGGTGGGCGTCGCGCCAGGTACGGATGCGGTCGTGCACCTCGTCGAGCGTGCGGGCCCCGGCCAGCTGTACGCAGGCGTCGTCGGAGCCGAGCCGTACGTGGTTGTGCGCGTCGATGAAGCCGGGCAGCACCAACTTGCCGTGGGCGTCGAGCACTTGGGTACTGCCGGCGATCCACTCCGCGGCCTCGGCGTCCGGGCCGAGCCAGGCGATCCGGCCGTCGCGCACGGCCAGCGCCCCGGCCTCGGGGAGCGCGGGGTCCACGGTGTGGATGCGGGCGTTGCGGAGGACGAGGTCGGCGGGCGGGCGAGACATACTGCGACTCCTGTGGGCTGTGAACGGCGTGCCAGACTTTGAACGGTGTTCTAATTACTTGAACGGCATTCAAAATGCGCCCGACGCCCCGCGCAGGTCAAGACCTCGCGGCGAATCCCCCGGGATAAGGTCGGGACGACGGACGCGCGGAACGGGACGAAGGGCAGGTCGGGGCGGTGGCACGACGGCGGGACGGGCAGGTCGCGGCCGACCGGATCCTGGAAGAGGCGATGGAGGCCATCGCCGAGGGCGGCCTCGCGGCGCTCACCATGTCGGCGCTGGCCCGGCGGCTCGGCACGAGCGGCGGCCACATCCTGTACTACTTCGGCAGCAAGGACCGGCTGCTGCTGGAGGCGCTGCGGTTCAGCGAGGCGAAGCTCGCCGAGGAGCGCCGGGCGCTGCTCGCCCGACGGCTCGGCGCCGTGCGGATGCTGGACGCCTTCGTCGGCCTCTACCTGCCGCGCGGGCCGCGCGACCCGCGCTGGATGCTGTGGATCGAGCTGTGGGCCCGTACGGTCGCCAACGAACCGCTGCGCGAGACGCAGGAGGAGCTCGACCGGGGCTGGCGCGACGATCTGGCCGCGCTGCTGGCGAAGGGCGTCGCGCAGGGCCGCTTCGCCGCCGGGGACTGCACGGGCCGCGCCTCCGAACTGCTCGCGCTGCTGGACGGGCTCAGTACGCGCGTGGTGCTGGGCCAGCACGGCGCGGACCGGGCCACGGCCCTGGCCACGGCGAAGTCGGCCGCGGCCCGGCTGGTCGAGCGCGTCTGACCGCCGCGCCGCCTACAGCCCACACCCGAACGCTCCCGCGCCACCCACAGCCCACACCCGAACCGCCTCCCGCGCCGCCCTCAGCTCACAGCCGAACCGCCTCCCGCACCCGCACGCCCCTGCCACCCTCTCCCCCATGACCGATACCGCCGCGGTAGCCGTCCTGTCCGACATCCACGGAGTCGCCCCCGCGCTGGAAGCCGTACTGTCCGAGCCCGACGTGCGCGCGGCGCGCACCGTCGTCCTCACCGGCGACCTGCTGTCCGGGCCGCTCCCCCGCGAGACCCTCGACCTGCTGCGCGGCCTCGGCGACCGCGCTGTGTGGCTGGCCGGAAACGGCGAACGCGAGCTGATCGCGAGCCACCGCGATCACCGCGCACCGGCCCCCGACGCGATCACGCCCTGGGCGGCCCGGCAGCTCTCCCCCGCCGACATCGAGCGGCTCGACGCACTCCCGGCGACCGTGACGCTGGACGTGCCGGGCCTGGGCGCGGTGCTCTTCTGCCATGCCACCCCGCGCGACGACACCGAGGTGCTGCTCGCCGACTCCCGGCCGGAGCGCTTCGCCGAGGTACTGGCCGGGGTGGCGGACGGCGTACGGACCGTGGTCTGCGGCCACACCCACATGCCGTTCGTCCGGATCGCGCACGGGCGGCTGGTGGTCAACCCGGGGAGCGTCGGAATGCCGTACGGGCGGCCCGGCGCGCACTGGGCGCTGCTCGGCCCCGGCGGCGACGCGGTCGCGCTGCGCCGGACGGGCTACGACCGGGACGCGGCGTGCGCCCGCATCGCCCGGGAGTCCGGCTTCCCGGGCGCCGCCCGGTGGGCGGAGATGTACGTACGGCACACCCACACCGCCGAGGAAGCGCTGGCCGCCTTCGGGCCGCTGGACGGGCGCTGACGGCGAGCGGCCCGGCTCCCGAAAGGGAGCCGGGCCGTGGAGCCGGGCCGTGACGCCGGCAGTGCAGGGAAAGGTCAGCCGATCTGCGCCCCGTACGCCTGCAGAGCCTCGGTGACCGGCTGGAAGAAGGTCTCGCCGCCCGAGGAGCAGTCGCCGCTGCCGCCCGAGGTCAGGCCGAGGGCCTTGTCGCCGGCGAACAGCGCGCCGCCGCTGTCGCCCGGCTCGGCGCAGACGTCGGTCTGGATCAGCCCGTCGACGGTGCCTTCCTGGTAGTTGACGCTGGCGTTCAGGGCCTTGACGGTGCCGTCGTGGAGCTGGGTGGTGGAGCCGCTGCGCTGGACGTTCTCGCCGACGGTGGCCTCGGCCGCGGCGGTGATGTCCTGGGCGCTGCCGTTGTAGAGGTTGACGGCGCTGGGGTGGTCGGTGTCGGCGGTGTACTTCACCAGCGCGTAGTCGTTGCCGGGGAAGCTGGAGTCCTCGGTGGCGCCGATCTCGCCGCCGCCCTGGGAGTCCGACCAGCTCTGGACCGCGTTGCCGCAGTGCCCTGCGGTGAGGAAGTACGGCTGGCCGTCCTTGACGACGTTGAAGCCGAGCGAGCAGCGCGAGCCGCCGCCCCAGATCGCGTCGCCGCCGGCGATGAAGGGCTTGAACTCCCCCTTGCTGTGGGTGAGCTTCACCTTGCTGCCGAGGCTGTCGACGACCTTGTTGAGCTTGGCGAGCTTTGCGCCCTTGACCGTGCGGTCGGCGGTGACGACGACCTTGTTGGTCTTGGGGTCGATGCCCCAGGAGGTGCCGGGGATGGTGGCCTTGGTCTTCAGGGTCTGCCGGGCGCCGTTCAGCTGGGCGAGGGTGTGCTGGACGATTCTGGGCTCGGCGCCCTTGGCCCGTACGGTGTCGGCCGCGGCCTCGTCCACGACGTTGACGACCAGCTTCTTGGCCTTGGTGTCGTAGTACGAACCGGCGGTGCCGTCGGTGAGCTGCGCGGCGAGCTTGCCGGCCGCGGTGGGCGTCAGCGAGAGCGGCTTGGCGGTGGGCGCGGGGGTGGCGTTGGCGCTGAGCGCGAAGCCGGCGGTGGCGGCGAGGGCGAGGGCGCCCGCTCCGGCCAGTGCGGCGCGGCGCTTGGGTATGCGTCGGTGCTTCAACTCAAGACCTCCCGTGGGGGGAAGGGCCCGCCGAATCGTGGGGGAAGCAGCGGGCCCTGAGGGGTGAGAGTCTGCGCCCGAGGTTCCGGACACGGACGTGGTTCGGGACACGGCGTGTACGGACCGACAGTCGCGTCCATGCCAATGCGCGACGCCGAGTATTCCCACCCGCCACATGCGTGCACAAGACCGGGTCCCGGTCTTGCGTACGACGATTCACCGTTCGTCCACGGGTTCTGCACACCGATATCTGTGCATGCCCGTCCCCTGTCCGGTATAGGGAGACCACGGAGTGTTACTTGGACGTGCGTTACGTGGACGTACCGTCCCGGCGCGTCCCCTCGTCCCCGGGCACCTCCACCTCAGGGATCTCGATGCCGGGTACCTCCACTCCCGGCAGATCGATGCCGGGCTCGATGCCGGGCAGCTCGTCCTCCGCCGCGTCCAGCGGGATCTCCTCGCGGCTCACGGCTTCCCGGGCCGTGTCCTCCCGGACCATGCGCTCTCTGCGCGGCCCTTCCGGGGCCGCGTCCTCGGGCGCCTGTTCACTCCCGCCGCGCGCCCGCTCGTACGCCTCCGTCTGCGCCTGGGCCTGGAGGCCGGAGCGCTCCAGGAAGCGGAGCAGTTCGACGGGGAAGGGCAGGACGAGTGTGGAGTTCTTCTCCGCGGCGACCGCGACGACGGTCTGCAGGAGTCGCAGCTGGAGCGCGGCGGGCTGGTCGGACATCTGCTGGGCGGCCTCGGCCAGCTTCTTGGAGGCCTGCAGCTCGGCGTCGGCGTTGATCACCCGGGCGCGCCGGTCGCGGGCCGCCTCCGCCTGCCGGGCCATCGACCGTTTCATGGTCTCCGGCAGCGAGACGTCCTTGATCTCCACCCGGTCGATCTGCACGCCCCAGCCCAGCGCGGGGCTGTCGATCATGACTTCCAGGCCCTGGTTGAGCTTCTCGCGGTTGGAGAGCAGATCGTCCAGGTCGCTCTTGCCGATGATCGAGCGCAGCGAGGTCTGGGCGACCTGGGAGACGGCGAAGCGGTAGTCCTCGACCTGGATGACCGCGTCGGCGGCGTCCACGACCTTGAAGTAGACCACCGCGTCCACCCGGACCGTGACGTTGTCGTGGGTGATGCCTTCCTGGGCCGGCACCGGCATCGTGACGATCTGCATGTTGACCTTGCGCATCCGGTCGATGCCCGGGACGATCATGGTGAATCCCGGTTCGCGTACGGCCGAGGCCAGCCGCCCGAGCCGCAGCACCACACCGCGTTCGTACTGCTTGACCACGCGGGCCGCCGCCATGACGTACACCGCGCCCGCCGCGGCCAGCGCCACGCCGGTGGTGACCAGTTCCTCGACCATCACGGCCCCCTAGACAGAGCTGTCCAGCCGTCCGAGTCGCACGTAGTTACACGGTATGCCCGGTTGCCGGGGCGGTCGAGTCCCGGGCGGGCGCCGCACGTCAAAGGGCCCCCGCTCGCCGCGGCGAGCGGGGGCCTACTGCTGCTGGCTGCAGTCCAGGGGCGCAGTATTCCTCAGTACGTGCGAAGTGCCGAGAACACTCATCCGGCCATGGGGAAGGGCCGGGGCGCGCGTGCTCAGTACACGCTGACGCCGTAGGCGCTCAGCGCCTCGGTGACCGGCTGGAAGAACGTGGTGCCGCCGGAGGAGCAGTTGCCGCTGCCGCCGGAGGTCAGGCCGTACGCCTTGGTGCCGTAGTACAGCGGGCCGCCGCTGTCGCCGGGCTCGGCGCAGACCGTGGTCTGGATCATGCCGTAGACGACGTCGCCGCCGCCGTAGTTGACGGTCGCGTTCAGGGCGGTGACGCGGCCGCTGTGGGTGCCGGTGGTGGAGCCGCGGCGGGTGACGGTCTGGCCGACGGACGGGGTGCCGGCGCTGGTGATGTCCTGGCCGCCGACGGTGCCCTCGTGCGAGACGGAGCCGGTGTACTTGATGATGCCGTAGTCGTTCGTGGGGAAGCTGGAGCCGGCGGTCGGGCCGATCAGCGCGCCGCTGCCGGTGGTCCAGGATGAGCTGCCCTCGGTGCAGTGGCCGGCGGTGAGGGCGTAGTAAGTGCCGCTGCTGTTGCGGACGTTGAAGCCGAGCGAGCAGCGCGAGCCGGACGTGTAGATCGCGTCGCCGCCCGATATGTACTTCTGGAACTTCCCGGTCGTGCGCTCGAAGCTGAGGGCGCCGGCGTTCACGCCCGCCGCCTTCTTGATTTTCGCTATCTCGGCCTGGGAGACGGTCTTGTCGACCGTGACGACGACCTTGTTCGTCGCCTTGTCGACCCGCCATGCGGTACCCGCGACATCGGCCGCGCGGACCGAGTCGTCGGCCGCGGACAGCTGTGTGGCACTGAACGTGGTGGCCGGTTGCACGTCGGCGCTGGCACTGGGTACGGCCACGGCGCCTGCGACGAGAAGGCCGGACGCCACGGCGATCAGCCGGGTGCGTCTGGTGACGCCGCTGCGGGGGGTGGTGCGCTCGTTCCTCACTTCTTCCTCCGAGGGGAATCGGGGGTCGCCTGTGGGCGGCCCGTGAGGCGCAGCCAGGCAGCACGGGTTCCGTTTTCCGCGTGCCCCTGACAAGCGCTGGACGGGAGTCTGGAGTCTCCGGGCGCGGTGCGCAAGAGGCTGTTTCCGGTCCGGCACATGACGGATGGCCCCGGCAGCGTCCGTTCCTGCTGCCGGGGCCGTCGTTCCGACCCCCTCGGTCGGATCTTCGACGTGCGGCCCGCCGATCCGGTTCCTGCGCGGCGGGTCCGGCGCCTCAACCGCCGCTGATACCGCGCCTCATCCGCCGCTGAGCTGCCGTTCTCCGGCCCGGAGCGCGAACGGGAGGGTGTTGCCAGGCGGCGGGAAGGGGCAGATGAAGTGGTCGGCGAAGGCGCAGGGCGGCAGCAGGGTGCGGTTGAGGTCGACGGTCACGGTGCCGTCGGCGGCGGGCGCGGGCGGCCGCAGGAAGCGGAAGCGGTAGCTCTCCGTGCCGCTGGTGGCGTCCGCGAGCACGGCCCACAGCGAGCCGTCGGCCTCCACCGCGGCCTGCAGGGTGTGCTCCGCGCCGTCGACGGTGAAGGCGAGTTCGCCGCCGAGGCCGAGGCCCCGCTCCCGGCCGTCGGCGTTCTCCACCTGGACCGTGCGCCCCTGCTCGTACGGGCGGAACCGGCCCGTCAGCCGCCACCGCGCGTCGTACGGGAAGGCGTCGATCCCGGCGAAGGCACGCAGCGCCTCGGAGTGCGGGTCGAAGACGCGGACGGCCCACAGGCCCTCGCGCCGCAGGACCACCAGCCGCCGGTCGCCGTGCGTGACGCGGGAGGTCTCCGGCGCGGCGTCCGCGCCGAGCCGCGCCTCGCCCACGAGCGGTACGCCGTCCAGGCTCAGCCCGTCCTGCGCGTCCGCGGTCAGGAGTACCGCGTCGCCGTCCTCGGCCCAGCGTCCGGGCACGCCCTCGATGCGGCCGCCGGGCTGGTCGGCGAGCCAGTGGGTGCCGGTCAGCGCCAGCGGCCCGGACGGCCGGGAGACGCTCCGCTCACGCTCGGCGCGCCACGCCTGCCAGTCCTTCTCTGCTTCCGTGCTCATGGTCATCAACCCTTCCATACCGGACGTGCCGCGGCCTCCGGCAGCCCCAGGTGCGAGCGGAGCGTGCCGCCCTCGTACTCCGTACGGAACGCGCCGCGCTCCTGCAGCAGCGGTACGACCCGGTCCACGAACTCGTCCAGGCCGCCGGGGGTGAGATGCGGTACGAGGATGAAGCCGTCGGCCGCGCCGGCGGTCACGAACGCGTCCATCTCGGCGGCGACCGTCTCCGGGGTGCCGATGAAGGACTGCCGGCCGGTCGCCTCGATGACGGTCTCGCGGAGGGACAGTCCCTTGGCCTCGGAGAGCGCGCGCCAGCGGCCGGCGATCTCCTGGGGGTCGCCGAGCCGGGTCCGCCCCTGGGTGAGCTTCGGCTCGGGCTCGGGGTCGAAGTCCGGGAGCGGGCCGTCGGGGTCGAGGTGGGAGAGGTCCACGCCCCAGACCTGTTCCGCGGTGAGCAGCGCGTTCTGCGGGGAGACCTGCTGGCGGCGGATGTGGTGGGCCTTCTCCTGGGCCTCGGCCGCGGTGTCGCCGAGCACGAAGGTGACGCCCGGCATGATCTTCAGCGAGTCGTGTGTCCGGCCGTGTGCGGCCAGCCGCCCCTTGACGTCGGCGGAGAAGGCGCGGCCCGCCTCCAGGGTGCCGTGCCGGGTGAAGATCACGTCGGCGGCGGAGGCGGCGAAGTCGCGGCCCGCCGGGGAGTCCCCGGCCTGGATGACGACGGGGTGCCCCTGCGGGCTGCGCGGCACGGTGAACTCACCCCGGATGTCGAAGTGCTGCCCCCTGTGCGCGAAGGGCCGCGGCGTCCCGTCCTCGGACCAGGAGTCCCACAGCTCGCGCGCGGTGGCGACGAATTCGGCGGCCCGGGTGTAGCGGTCCGCGTGGTCCAGATAGCCGCCCCGCCGGAAATTCTCACCCGTGAACGCGTCGGAGGAGGTGACCACGTTCCAGGCGGCCCGGCCGGCGCTGAGATGGTCCAGGGTGGCCAGCCGCCGGGCGAGTTCGTAGGGCTCGTTGAAGGTGGCGTTGACGGTGGCGGCCAGGCCCAGCCGTTCGGTGACCGCGGCCAGCGCGTTCAGTACGGTGAGCGACTCGGGCCTGCCCACCACGTCCAGGTCGTGGATGCGGCCCTTGTGCTCGCGCAGCCGCAGCCCCTCGGCGAGGAAGAAGAAGTCGAACAGGCCGCGTTCGGCGGTCCGGGCCAGGTGCACGAAGGAGGAGAAGTCGATCTGGGAACGGGACTCCGGGTCCTGCCAGACCGTTGTGTTGTTCACACCCGGGAAGTGGGCGGCCAGGTGCAGCCGCTTGCGTGGCGTGCTCATCAGGAGGCCTTTCCGGTGGCGTAACGGCTGGCCGGGCGCGCCAGCCCGAGGTGGTCGCGGAGGGTGGTGCCTTGGTACGAGCGGCGCAGCAGGCCGCGCCGGCGGAGTACGGGGACCGTGCCGTCGACCAGGCGGGCCAGGTCGCGTACGGGATCGGCGGGCCGGAGGTGGAAGCCGTCGGCCGCTTCGGTGCCGTGCCAGTCGGTGAGCAGCTCGGCGAGCCCGGCCGCGTCCCCCGGCGCCGGCAGCTCGACCGGCAGCGAGGCCAGGACTCGCAGCCGGTCCGGGTCCCGGCCCAATTCCTCGGCGCGGGCGCGCAGTTCGGCACGGGCCGCCGTCGCGGTGTCCGGGTCCTCGGCGCGGACCAGGGCGATGTCGGCGCGGGCCGCCGCGGTCTCCCGGGCCGCGTCCTCGGTGGCGTCGACGACGATGACGGGCCGGCCTTGCGGGGGCCTGGGGACGATGGAGGGGCCGCGTACGGAGAACGGCTCGCCGGTGGAGGACGTGCCGCGGAAGTCGACGTAGTGCAGCTTGCCGCGGTCGATGAACCGGCCGGTGGCGGCGTCCCGTATCTCCGCGTCGTCCTCCCAGCTGTCCCAGAGCCGGCCCGCCACGTCGGCCACATCGGTGGCCTCTCGCCACAGCGCGTCGGCGGGCGCTGCCGGGCGGCGCCCGAAGAGCGCGGCCTCGGCCGGGGTACGGGACACCTCGGCCCGCCAGCCCGCCCGGCCCCGGCTGACCCAGTCCAGGGTCTGCACGGCGGTGGCGACGTGGAACGGCTCGGTGTGGGTGGTGGTCACCGTCGGGACCAGCCCGATGTGTGCGGTGTGCGGCGCGACCCGGGCCAGTACGGCGAGGGCGTCCGGGCCCGGCCGGGCGAAGGTGTCGCCGAGCGTGACGAAGTCGAGGGTGCCGCGCTCGGCGAGCCGGGCGAGGCGTGTGTAGTGCGCGGCGTCGAACGGGCCCGGCGCGTCGGGGGTGTACTCAGGGGTGTCGAGCGCGACGGCGAAGTGCGGCTGCCGCTGGAGTGCGGACATGGGGGTACTCCTTCTCTGCGTGCTCTCCGTGGTGGTCACTCGGCGGTCCTGGGCAGTCCGCGCGGGTTGATCTCCGACTTCGGCACGGCTTCGCTCTCCAGGCCCCAGCGCTTGAGGACCTTCTGGTACGCGCCGTTGTCGATGACGTGCTGCAGGGCTGCCGCGTACGCGTCGACCAGGCCGTTGTCCTTCTTCGTGGTGGCGGCGATCTTCCCCTGGACGCCCTGGCCCGCACCGGAGAAGGTGCCGATGACCTCGGTCCTCCCGGTGGTCGCCGCGTGGTAGGCGGAGGTCGGGTTGGGGCCGAAGTAGGCGTCGATACGGCCCGACTGGAGCGCGAGGTAGTAGTCGGAGGGGTTCTTGTAGTACTTGATGTCGACGGGTGCGCGGCCCGCCTTCTTGTTCTCCTTGCTCCAGTCGACCAGGATCTTCTCCTGGTTGGTGCCGGAGTCGACGGCGATGCGCTTGCCCGCCACGTCCTTCGCGCCGCGTACCTTCCAGCCGCTGCCCTTGGCGGCTTCGAGGGCCAGCTCGTCCTTCCGGTACGTGGCGAAGTCGTACTTCTCCTTGCGCTCTTCGGTGACGGTGACGTTGGAGAAGACGCCGTCGAGCTTGCCGCTGTCCAGGCCGACGAAGAGGTTCTCCCAGGACAGCGCCTGGATGTGCGGTTCGAGGCCGAGGGTGTCGGCGACCAGCGTGGAGATGTCCCGCTCGACGCCGATGAGGGTGCGGTCATCGGTGGCGTAGAAGGTCAGCGGGGGCGCGCTGCCGGTGCTCTGGCCGAGGTTGAGGGTGCCGCGCTCCCGTATGCGGGCGGGTACCAGCGCGGCGATCTTCGGGTCCTTCTTCACATGGACGCGGTGCTGTTCGGGGCCGGTGTTGACCTTGAGGGCCTTGCTGTCCGCACCACCGCCGGCGGCCGGGATCTCGGCCTTGCCGCTTCCGCAGGCCGTGAGCAGGAGGGAGCCGGCGGCCAGGGCGAGGGCGGCGGTCAGGGCGTGGCGGTTCACGTGGGTACCTCTCTTGCGATGACGCAGCATCAGATGACCTTGGACAGGAAGGACTTGGTGCGCTCCTGGCGCGGCGCGTCGAGCACCTGGGAGGGCGGTCCCTGCTCCACGACGCGCCCTTCGTCCATGAAGACGACCGTGTCGGCCACCTCGCGGGCGAAGCCGATCTCGTGCGTGACGACGATCATGGTGGTGCCCTGGTGCGCGAGGTCCTTGATGACGTCGAGGACCTCGCCGACCAGCTCCGGGTCGAGCGCCGAGGTCGGCTCGTCGAAGAGGAGCAGCTTCGGTTCCAGGGCGAGCGCGCGGGCGATGGCCACCCGCTGCTGCTGGCCGCCGGAGAGCTGCTTGGGGTAGGCGTCGGCCTTGTCGGCGAGGCCTACCCGTTCGAGCAGCCGCCGGGCGGTGGCCTCGGCGTCCTTCCGGGGCTTCTTCAGGGCCGAGACGGGCGCCTCGGTGATGTTCTCCAGCACGGTCAGGTGCGGGAAGAGGTGGAAGTTCTGGAAGACGAAGCCGATGTGCGTGCGCTGCTTGAGGATTTCGCGCTCGCGCAGCTCGTAGAGCTTGTCACCGGACCTCCGGTAGCCGACCAGCGCGCCGTCCACGCTGACCTGCCCACTGTCGACCTTCTCCAGGTGGTTGATGGTGCGCAGCAGTGTGGACTTGCCGGAGCCGGACGGGCCGAGGACGACGGTGACCTCGCCGGTGCGGACGGTCAGGTCGATGCCGCGCAGTACCTCCACGGACCCGAAGCTCTTGGTCACGGACCTGATGTCGACCATCGCGGTCATCGCGTGGCCCCCTTCGCGAAGTGTCGTTCGATGGCGTGCTGGACGAGGGAGAGGGCGCCGGTGAGCAGGACGTACCAGACGGTGGCGACCATCAGGAGCGGGACGACCCGGCCGTTGCGCCCGTAGATGACCTGGGCCTGGTAGAAGAGCTCGCCGATCGCCATGACGGAGACGATGGAGGTGCCCTTGAAGAGGGAGATGACCTCGTTGGCGGCGTTGGGCAGGATGCCGCGCATGGCCTGCGGCAGCACGATCCGGCGGAGCTGCCGCAGCCGGGGGATGCCGAGGGCCGCCGCGGCCTGCGTCTGGCCGCCGTCCACGGCCAGCACGCCGCCGCGCACGATCTCCGCGGCGTACGCCGCCTGGTGCAGCGCGAGCCCGAGGACGGCCGCGCTCATCGCGCCGACCAGCCCGGCCGTGTCGAAGGAGACGAAGCCGGGGCCGAACGGGATGCCGATGTCGAGCCGCTTGTAGAGGTAGGCGAGGTTGAACCAGAACAGCAGCTGGACGATGAGCGGGACGGCGCGGAAGATCCAGATGTAGCCGACGGCCACCGCGCGCAGGAACGGGCTGTCCGACAGCCGCATGAAGGCGAGGACCAGCCCGAGCAGGAAGCCGAGCGCTGTGCCGTAGACGGTGAGCTGGAGGGTGGTGCCCACCGCGCGCAGGATGGTGTCCGCGGTGAAGTACTGCGCGAAGACCGGCCACTCCCAGCCGGGGTTGGTGAGCAGCCCGTGGGCGAACTGGGCGAGGAGGACGGCGGTGAGCGCGCAGGCGATCCAGCGGCCCGGGTGACGGACGGGGACGATCTTGAGGGCGGCCTCCGGCGCGTCGGTACGGGCGCGTCCGGGGGCCTCGCTCAGCGGCGGGTCACTGGTCAGCGGCATGGGATTCCTTGGTCGTTCGGGCGGTTCGGGCAGTGCGGGTGGTTCCGGCGGCGAGGAAGGCGAGCAGGGTGCGCGCCGTGGCGTCGTTCTGACGGAAGGAGGGGGCATTGGTACCGGGGCGGGTGAAGGCGCCCGAAGCGCGGGCGTCGGTGTGCGGGCCGAGCGCGAAGCGGCGCGGATGGGCCCGGCCGGTACGGTCCAGGACCCGGCCGTCCGCGGCGTCGACGCGCAGCAGCCCGCCGGGCGTGGCGGCGGCACCGTCGGCGTACAGGCCGCGCAGCAGCGCGTCCCGGCTGTCCACGACGGACGGTTCGGGGAGCCGGGCTTCGACGAGCGCGCGGGCGGTGACCTCGGCGCCGGGCAGGCTCGCGCTCCGGGCCCGGTAGACCCCGTGCGAGGCGTCGGCGGTGACCGAGACATCGGCGCCGAGGAACTTCACGACGCCGGCCCGGGAGAGCGCGAGCAGCTGCCGCAGCCGGGGCCCGGGCGGGCCGGACGCGAGGTAACTGAAGAAGCCGTGCCACCACGGGCCGCGGTCGCCGATCCGCATCAGCTGCCCGTAGACGGACAGCAGCGCGAGGAAGACGGCCTGGTCGGGGCTGTACGCGGGGTCGTGGCGGCGGTCCAGGTCGGCCTGGATGTACGCGCGCAGGCCCTCCTGGAGCGCCGCCTCGCTCGCGAAGCGCACGCCGTCCAGCGGGTGGTCGAGCGCTTCGAGGTCGAGGCGGTCGGCGGGATCGGGCACGGAGGCGGCGACCAGTGCCTGGAGCGCCGCGCTGCCGTGGTCGGTGGCCGCGTACTTCTCCTCGAAGTCGGCCCAGTGGACGGCGGTGCGCTCCGGGTGGGCGGTGAACAGCCGGTGGTAGTGGGCGAAGCCCAGCTCCTTGGCGATCAGCGGCCACACGTCCCGCGCGAAGTCGGGCCCGCCGGGCAGGGCGAGCAGCGCTTCCACCTCCGCGGGCCCGAAGAACCGCGGCAGCGGCGGACGTTCGCCGGTCCACCCGTACCCGATCTTCGAGTGGTACGGCACACCGCGCCGCGACCCGACGTGCAGCACCGGCTCCTCGCCCGAGGGCAGATACGCGAGCTCCCCGTCGGGCCGGGTCAGATAGCGGCCGCCGCGGCCCTCGGTGAGCAGGATCATCAGGTCGACGAAGGCCAGGCCCATGCCCCGTACCAGTACCGGCTCGCCCGCGCGCAGCCCGGACAGGTCGCTGTCGGCGGTGAAGTCCGCGGGCAGGTACGTCAGTCCGTGCTCGGCGGCGAAGGCGGACAACGCCCGCTGTTCGGGCGGTGGTTCGGCGCCGAGATGGCCGAGGGTGAGCACGACGAGGTCGGCGACGAGCGGGTCCGGGCGGCCCGCCAGCCAGACCTGCTGGCGGCCCTCGCGCGGGCCCGCGACGCGGACGGCGCGCTGCCGGTGCTCGTGCACGGTGACGCCGGGCGGCAGCTCCTCGACCGCCCGCGCGTACACCCACTCCAGGTAGCCGCTCTGCAGCCGGCGGCCGGCGAAGTCCCGCGGCCCGAGCGCACCGGCCGCCGCCGCCAAGTCGGGCGCCACCTCGACGGCGCCGTCCCTGACCTGCTGCGCCCAGGCGGCGAGCGTGGGCCCCGGCCGGACCGGTCCGGCCATCTCCACCGAGTCGTCGGTGAACATCGTGACGTCCTCGGCGGTGGAGTTCATCCACAGCAGCGGGGACTGGTCCTGCCGCCAGATCCGGCCGCCGCCGGGCGGATGCGGGTCCACGAGGTGGATGTCCAGCTCCCGGTCGCCGTACAGCTCCGCGGCGTTGGCGGCGATCCGTTCCAGCAGTCCGGTCCCCCGCGGCCCGGCTCCCACGATCACCAGGGACGGCCTCATCGGGTGCGCTCCGCACCGCGCGCGTAGTGCCGCTCCAGGTAGTACTGGCCGACGCTGAGCAGCGAGGTGATCAGTACGTACCAGAGGGTGGCGACCAGCAGCAGCGGGATGACCTGGTAGGTGCGGTGGTAGACCAACTGGACGGAGTACAGCAGGTCCTGGACGGCGATGACGCTGACGATCGAGGTGCCCTTGAGGGTGCCGATCAGCATGTTTCCGGCGGGCGGCACGATCGAGCGCATCGCCTGCGGCAGCACGATCCGCAGGCCGCGCCGCCACCGGCTCAGGCCGAGGGACTGCGCGGCCTCCAGCTGGCCGCGGTCGACGGAGAGGATGCCGCCGCGGACGACCTCGGCGGCGTACGCGGCCTCGTGCAGGGTGAGGCCGATGAGGGCGACGGTGAGCGGCCCGAGGAGGTTCACGGTCTTGATGCCGAGGATGTGCGGGTACAGCGCTCCGATGTTGAACCAGAACAGCAGCTGCACCAGGATCGGCATGGACCGGAACAGCCAGACGTAGCCCCAGGCGACGCTTCTGAGCACGGGGTTGGCGGACAGCCGCATCGCGGCGAGCAGCGTGCCGAGCGCGAAGCCGAGCACCATGACCAGCGCGGTGAGCCAGAGCGTGAGGCCGAGGCCGCGCAGCACGGCCGTGGTGAGGAAGTAACCGGCGACCACGTCCCACTGGAACGCGTCGTTGCGGACGACGGAGGTGGCGGCGAGCGCGAGCAGCGCCAAAACGAGCGCTGCGGCGGCCCATTGGCCGGTGCGGCGGCGCGGGACGATGCGAGGTGCCGGGGCGGGCCGCGGGCCGGGCGGTGCCGGAACAGGGGTGTCGAGGGTGCCGGAGACCGGCTGTACGGAAGGCATGCGAAGGCTCCGTGGATGCAGAGATCGAACACGGGTGAAACGCCTTCACACAGGCTTCAACAACGGTCGAGCCCCTCAGCACGACCGGCCCTTGAGGCTATGGCGGGGGTACCGCGCCCTGTCAAGCCTGTCCACACTGTGGGAATCGAATCTCACAGGCAGTTGACGCGGAAACGGATGCCTGCTCCACTTGGCCGCATGTACTCATGGCAGCGGCTGGTCACACGCGACCACATCGACTTCGGTCGAGTGTGGTCGTCGTCCTGTTGAGCTGACCCCCTGCCCTCTGCCCGCCGCCTTCTGCGGCCGGGCTGTTTCGCGGCCCTGATCCCGTTCCCCTGACCTGATCCCGCCGCGCCTTCACACACTTTTCCGCGCCTCCCCTCGGCGCACCCTTGCCTGCTCTCCCCTGGGACGCCCGTGACCGATCTGGCCCCACACCCCACTGACTTGACGGTGCGTCACACCACCGTCACCGACCCGCTGGCCCGCCCGCTCCTCGCGGAGCTGACGCACGAATACAGCACCCGTTACGAGAAACCGGTCGACCTCGATCTGGAGTACCCACCCGAGGAATTCGCCCCGCCCGGCGGCGCGTTCCTGCTGCTCCTGGAGGACGGCCGACCGGTGGCCGGCGGCGCGTACCGGCAGTACGACGCCACCACCGCCGAACTCAAGCGGATCTGGACCGACTCGGCACACCGCCGCCGGGGACTGGCCCGGCAGGTGCTGCGCGCACTGGAAGCCGACGCGGCGCGCCGCGGATACGTCCGGCTGTACCTGACCACCGGGCCCCGGCAGCCGGAGGCCAAGGGCCTGTACCTGGCGGCCGGTTACCGCCCGCTCTTCGACCTCACGGCCGACCCGGAGTCGATCGGCCCGCTGCCCTTCGAGAAGTACCTGGAGACCCCGCACCCATGAGCCCGAACGCCCTCAGAGCCTCCGTACTGCTGGCCGGCATCTCCCTCGTACTGACCTCCTGCGCCGCGCCGAAGGAGACGGCGAACACGGCCGGCACATCCGAAGCCGACATCCCCACCACCGATGTGATCAAGGACGTCGGGAAGGACCCGGCCGCCGCGAAGCTGCTGCCGGAGGCCGTCCGCACCCGCGGCACGCTCACCCTCGCCACCAGCGTCGGCTCGCCGCCCGGCGCGGCCTACCTGCCGGACGGGAAGACCGTGGCCGGCCAGGACATCGACTTCGCCGACGCCACGGCGAAGGTCCTCGGGCTGCGCCTCAAGCGCGAGGTGGCGAGCTTTGAAGCGATCCTGCCCGCGCTCGGGAGCGGCAAGTACGACCTGGGGACCGGCAACTTCGGCGTCACCCAGGAGCGTCGGAAGACGGTCGACTTCGTCACGTACATCAACGACGGGCAGGGCTTCGCGGTCCGCGACGACAGCCCGCTGAAGAAGGTCACCGACCTGACACAGTTGTGCGGCCGGACCGTGGCCACCTCGGCGGGCACGACCTTCGAAGCGACGCTGGAGGCGAACCGCCCGAAGTGCGCGCGGGCGGGCAAGAAGCCGTACGAGGTCAAGACCTACGCCGACCAGGGCGCACTGTGGATCTCCCTCCAGCAGGGCCGCAGCGATGTCGTCATGAGCACCATCAACGGGCTGCGCTACGCGGTGCGGCAGCAGCAGGGGCTGCGCTTCCTCAACGAGTACCAGCGTCTCGACGTGGGCTTCGCCTTCAAGAAGGGCAGCGCGCTCACGCCTGCCTTCCGGGCCGCGGTGAACCGCCTGAAGAAGGACGGCACGTACGACCGCATCCTGAAGAAGTGGGGCACGAGCAGTTCGGCGATCGACGCCTCCCGGATCAACCCGCCGGCGAAGGGATGACGCGCACTCACGTCACGGCACTCCACGCCGGCTGACCCGTCAACGCGCATATGCCCTGGTCCCCTCCTTACGGACCCATTCTTTCCGGTATGTTTCACTCTGTCCTGCCGGAGGGGGCCAAGGGGGCGCGCACCCCGTGTGACACCCTTCGCACAGTCAGTTCGCGGTCGTCGCCTTGAAGCTGACGCTGTGCCATCCTCATTGCACCAGATGTGTCACGAACCCCCCATGCGGCGGCTATCCACTTGGCACATCATCCGCGTCATGGCCGACCATAGAGGGGCGGACAGCACACCGCGGGAGAGAGGAGGCGTCCATGGGATCGGTGCGCAAGGCGAGTGCGTGGCTTGGCCTCGTCGACGACAACGATGACGAGCGTTACTACGACGACGACTACGCCGAGGGAGCCGAGGCCGAACAGACGGGCGGCAACTCCTGGGTGACCGACCCCCGCGTGCGGGTGGCCGACCAGACCGCGCAGCAGCAGGGCACGCGAATCGCCACGATCACGCCGGACGGCTTCCGGGACGCCCGCGGGATCGGCGAGCTCTTCCGGTCCGGTGTGCCGGTCATCGTGAACCTCACGGCCATGGAGTCCACCGACGCCAAGCGCGTCGTCGACTTCGCCGCGGGGCTGACCTTCGGGCTGCGCGGCTCCATCGAGCGCGTGGCGACCCGCGTTTTTCTCCTCACCCCGCCCGACTACCGGATCGTGAGCGGCGGCGAGGCCACGGGCCGCGGCCGCCAGGGCGGGTTCTTCAACCAGAGTTAAGGGTTCTCTTGCGGACCGGCGGGTGCCGGTCCGCAGGAGAGCGCCGGCCCGCTTACCGGAACGCGTCGAGCCCGGTGAGCGCCTTGCCCAGCACCAGCTGGTGCATCTCCACGGTGCCTTCGTAGGTGAGCACCGATTCCAGGTTCGTCGCGTGCCGCATGACGGGGTACTCCAGCGAGATCCCGTTCGCGCCCAGGATCGTGCGCGACGTACGGCAGATCTCGATCGCCTCCCGCACGTTGTTGAGCTTGCCGAAGCTGACCTGCTCCGGGCGGAGCTTCCCCGCGTCCAGCCGGCGTCCGAGGTGGTGCGCGAGCAGGACACCCTTGTGCAGCTCGACCGCCATGTCGGCGAGCTTGCCCTGGGTGAGCTGGAAGCCGCCGATCGGCTTCCCGAACTGCTCGCGGGTCTTCGCGTAGTCCAGCGCCGCGTCGAAGCTGGCGCGGGCCGCGCCCATCGCGCCCCAGACGATGCCGTACCGGGCGTGGCTGAGGCAGCTGAGCGGGCCGCGCAGGCCGGTGACCTCGGGGAGCACCGCGTCGGCGGGCAGCCGTACGTCGTCCAGGACCAGCTCGCTGGTGACCGAGGCGCGCAGCGACCACTTGTGCTTGATCTCGGGGGCGGAGAAGCCGGGGGTGTCGGTGGGGACGATGAAGCCGCGGACGCCGTCGTCGGTGCGGGCCCAGACGACCGCGACGCCGGCCACCGAGCCGTTGGTGATCCACATCTTGCGGCCGTTGAGGACCCAGTCCGAGCCGTCGCGCTTGGCGTACGTGCGCATTCCTGCCGGGTCGGAGCCGTGGTCGGGCTCGGTCAGGCCGAAGCAGCCGATGGTCTCGCCTGCCGCCATGCCCGGCAGCCACCGCTGCTTCTGCTCCTCGGAGCCGAAGCGCCAGATGGCGTACATGGCGAGCGAGCCCTGGACGGAGACCAGCGAGCGGATGCCGGAGTCGGCGGCCTCCAGCTCCAGGCAGGCCAGGCCGTACTGGACGGCGGAGGCGCCCGCGCAGCCGTAGCCGGTGAGCGACATGCCGAGCGCGCCGATCGAGCCGAGCTCGCGGGCGAGCTCCCCGATGCCGGGCAGCTCGCCGTCCTCGTACCACTGGGCGATGTGCGGCAGCACGCGGTCGGCGGCCCACTGGCGGACCGTGTCGCGGACGGCCTTGTCCTCGTCGGTGAGCAGGTCGTCGATGCCCAGCGGGTCGGCCGGGTCGAAGGGCGGCAGGGTGGATGCGGACATGAGGATGTGCCTCCTGCGGCTGCGCGAAAAACTAGCAGTGGTAGTTATTGCTCACGGCAGACGTTACGACGCGCACGGGCGCGCCACAAGAGGGCCCGCGACGGGCCCGCACAAGAAGGGAGGCGGCGCTCAGCGCCCGGACGCCGCGGGCTCGGGCTCGGCATCGTGGCCCGGGCCCGGCACTTCCCCATCGGCGCGCTCCGCCGCGTCGGCCGCCCGCCGCGGCAGCCGCAGCGCTATCGCCGCGCCGATCAGCAGCAGCACCGCGCTGGCCACGAGCGTGACGTGCAGACCGTGCACGAAGGACGCGCGGGCCGCCTCGCGGAGCGCGTGCCGCGCCTGCGCCCCGAGGCCGCCGGCGACCTGGTACGCCTCGCCGAGCGAGTGCCCGGCCGCGCGGCTCGCGCGGTGCGGCACACCGGCGACGCGGTGCAGTCCGGGCGCGTAGACGGCGTTCATGACGCTGCCGAGCACGGCCACGCCGATGCCCGCGCCGAGCTGGTAGGAGGTCTCGCCGATGGCCGCCGCTCCCCCGGATGCCTCGGCGGGCGCCTCGCTGAGCATCGATTCGTACGCGCCGAACAGCGTGGACTGGAAGCCGAAGCCGAGCAGGACGAAGCCGGCGGACAGCTGCCAGGGGTGGTCGTGCGTGCCCAGCGCGGTCAGGCACAGCACCGCCACGGCGGTGAGCACAAAGCCCGCCGAGACCATCACCCGCGGGCCGAGCACCTGCAGCATCCGCGAGCCGGTGAGCCCGGCCGCCATCGCGGCGAAGACCAGCGGCAGCATCCGCAGCCCGGTCTCCAGAGGGCTCATGCCGAGCACGAGCTGCAAGTACTGCACGGCTATGAGCTGCAGTCCGACCAGGGCCAGCATCGCCAGCACGATGCAGCCGACGGACGTGCCGAAGGCCGGGCGGGCGAAGAGCCGCATGTCGATCAGGGGGTGCGCACGGCGTCGCTGGCGGTGCACGAAGAGGGCCAGCAGCACCACTCCGACCAGCATGGGACAGAGCGTCGTCCAGCCCACGACATGCTCGCCGCTGCCGATCCGCTTCACGCCCAGTACCAGCCCGAGCACGCCGAGCGCCGCGATGACCGCGCCGAGGACGTCCCAGGGGCCGTTCCGCTCGCCCCGGGACTCCGGCAGCAGCCAGCGGCCGACCAGCAGCATCACGGCCATCATCGGGATGTTGATGAGGAAGACCGAACCCCACCAGAAGTTCTCGACCAGGAAGCCGCCGAGCACCGGGCCGACGGCCGCGCCGACCGCGGCGACCGCGCTCCACACGCCGATGGCCACGGCCCGCTCGCGCCGGTCGGGGAAGACCTGGCGCAGGATCGACAGCGTCGCGGGCATGATCATCGCGCCGCCGACGCCCAGCAGGGCGCGGGCCACGATGAGGATCTGCGGGTTCGGCGCCAGCGCGGCGCCGGCCGAGGCAATCGCGAACAGCCCGTAACCGAAGAGCAGTATCCGGCGTCTGCCGACTCTGTCGCCGAGCGTCCCGAACAGGATCAGCAGGGACGCCGCGATGAGCGGGTAGACGTCGACTATCCAGAGCAGTTCGACCGGACCCGGTCGCAGGTCCTCGGTGACGGCAGGCACCGCGACGTAGAGGATCGTCGTGTCGAGGGCGACGAACAGCAGGCTGACGCAGAGCACGATCAGCACGGTCCAGCGGTTCGCGCCGCCGCCGCGATGCCGGGTGACACCAGTCGTCCGCTTCTTGCCGGACGTGGTCGTCCCGGACATGTACGCACCTCCTGTCGAGCACTCGCAGCCGCGCACGACGGCACGACGAACACCCCGGGGGAACCGGCGGCACGGGCGAGTTGTGAAGAAAGCCTACGCGAGTCGCCGGGCGGGACACATGGCTCACCTCACGATGAGATGCTCATCGCAAGGGCCGGGTGTTCTCATACCCACTGGACAGGGCACTGGCTACCATTCGCCGCCGACTCCTTCGGGGGACCTCCGCACCCCCTATTTTTTGGGGGCCCCACCCCCTATGACGCGTCGGACCTCACTCGCTATGACGCGTCGGCGCACCCCCGGCGCCCGCTCCGATCCGGCCATCGTGCCGCCAGGACCCCCGCCCACCTGGATAATCGGATTGATGACCGATCTCGCTTTCTCCGCCACCGCGGGTCCGGCCGCGGCAGGCAGAGGCGCCGGGGCCGCGCTGCGCCGTGCCGCGCCCGCCCTGGCGGCGTACGCGGCGATCCGCCTGCTGGGCCTCGTGGTCCTCGCCGCCTGGTCGGCGGCGGCAGGAAAGGACTGGCAGACCCTCCTCTCCGCCCGCTGGGACTCGCTCTGGTACACCCGCGTCGCCGAGCAGGGCTACGGCTACGCCGTCCAGCTGCCCGGCGGCGAGGTGCACTCCAATCTCGCCTTCTTCCCGCTGCTGCCGTGGCTGGAGCGGGGCCTCTCGGCGCTGCTGCCGATCTCGGCGGCCGGCGCCGGGCTGCTGGTCAGCGCGGCCGCCTCGGTGGCCGCCGCGTGGGCGCTGTACGCCACGGGCGAGCGGCTGCACGGCCCGCGGGCCGGGGTGACGCTGGCCGCGCTGTGGGCGGCGGTCCCGATAGGCATCGTGCAGTCGATGGCGTACTCGGAGGCGCTCTTCACCGCGCTCGCGGCCTGGGCGCTGTACGCGGTGCTGACCGAGCGGTGGCTGTGGGCGGGCGTGCTGACCTCGCTGGCCGGGCTGACCCGGCCGGTGGGCGCCGCGGTCGTCGCGGCCGTGTGGGCCGCCGCGGCGCTCCACCTGTGGCGCGAGCGCTCCCGTGCGGGCCGGGTGACCTGGCGGCGGCACGGCCCGCTGCTCGCCGGGGTGGCGCTCGCCCCGCTCGGCTGGTGCGGCTTCTTCCTCTGGGTGGGCGCCCGCGAGGGCAGCCTCACCGGCTACCTCGACGTCCAGGCGGGCTGGAACAACGGCTTCGACGGCGGCCTCGCCTTCGCCGCCTTCACCTGGCGGCTGCTGACGGGACCGGCGTGGCCCGCCGCGCTCGCGCTGATCGTGGGCGTCGCCCTGGTGCTCTGGCTGTACGTGCTCGGCGTGCGGCAGGGGCGGCCGGTGCCGCTGCTGGTCTACGGCGGCCTGGTCCTGGGCCTGGCGCTGACCGCCAAGGGCTACTTCGGGTCCAAGCCGCGGCTGATGCTGCCCGCGTACCCGCTGCTGCTGCCGCCGGCCGCCGCGCTGGCCCGGTGGCGCCGCCGGTACGCCGCGGCCGTCCTCGGCGTCCTCGCGGCGGGCTCGGCGGTGTACGGCGCGATCTGGCTGAACGGCTCGGGCCCGCCATGACCGGACCGGCGAACACCCCGTAACACCCCGGGAAATGCGCGATAAACACGGACCGGGGAAATGCATTCGGCCTCTTGGCCGGGCGGCCACACGGATGCCCCGCGGCCGAAAGAGCGATTTAGTGAATTCTCTTGGCAGGGCCCTGGCGAATGGCTTGTTTGAGACGCATTCCACATCACATCGTCATTACAAAGCGGACGGTTTGACCAGGCGCCTACATCACACGCGGTAACGTCGATTGAGTGCGTACCGATGAGAAGCCCGACCAGCTGGAAGGGCACCCGAGCGATAGCGCCGCCCGGCCGTATATGACACGAACACGCCACTGGCTGTTCGGCGGCACCGTGGCGGTCTACGCGGCGATCGTGCTCGGCGTGCTGACGACTTCCTGGCTGGTCACCCTCGACTGGCAGGTCATGCTGTTCCGGCCGTACAAGCAATGGCCGGACATCCACGCCTTCCTCGACTACTTCGTGGTGCTGGGCCAGCGCGGCCCCACCGCGGTCGCGGTGGCCGCGTGGCTGATCTGGCGATGCTGGCGGCAGAAGAACCTCCACCCGCTGCTGGCACTGGGCGTCGCTCTGCTGATGCTCAACGTGACCGTGGGGGCCGCGAAGATCGGCATGGGCCGGCTCGGCCCGCACTACGCGACCGCCATCGGAACCAACGAGATGTGGCTCGGCGGCGATATATTTCCGTCGGGCCACACCGCGAACGCCGTGGTGACCTGGGGTGTCCTGGCGTACCTCGCGACCACCCCACTGCGCCGCAGGATCCTTTCGGTGATCGCCGCGCTCGGCGCCCTCGGCGTCGGCATGACCACTGTGTACCTCGGCACCCACTGGGTCAGCGACGTGCTGCTCGGCTGGGCGGCGGGCCTCCTGGTACTCCTCGCCATGCCCTGGTGCGAGCCGGGCATGGCCTGGGCGGAGGCCCGGCTGATGGCGACCCTCTGGCGGCTGCGGGACCGGCTGGGCGGCGCGCCGCGGCCCCTCCCGGTGCCGGCGAGCCCGGCGGGCGTCACCGCCGGCGTCTCCCGCCAGCGGGCGGTCGCCGAGGACGGCGTCCTGGTCCGCGAGCCGGCGGTGGCCGGCGGCGGCCGGCAGGGCCGCTCCCCGGACACCTGGCCGCACCACCCCGCCCGCCCGCACACCACCCGCTCGGAGCGCACTCCGGTCACCCCTTCGGGCAGCCGAAGACCGCCGCACGCGGACCGTGCCCCGCGCACCGCACCGGTCACCACGACCGTCCGCGGCCGCTCGCAGGGCAGCTGACGCGGCAGACGTGCGGGACGGTACGCACACCCCCGCACACCACGGCCCCGGTGGCTCCACTCACGGAGCCGCCGGGGCCGTCGTCGTACGGGGAGTACGGGGCAGTGCCGGGGGAAAGCGCGGGCCGCTCAGCCCTTCCAGGACTTGTTCACGGTGCCGTCCTCCACCTCGAAGTTCAGCCGGCCCGCCAGGTACTCCATGGTGATGATCGCGCCGGGCGGCAGCGACCTGACGGTGCTCCAGCCGCGCGCGCGGGCCTGATCCTCGGCCTGCTGCTGCTCCAGACCGACATAGGTCTCGAGGTCGTCGTCCGGGTCTTTCGGAAGGTTCGGTACTGGCGCCATGGCGCCACCGTATGCCTCCTCCGCAGTGCACGGAAGGGCCTTCCTGACACACCGGAGTGTTCCCGTGGTCCGGCATTGGTCACACTTCTGTCACAGCCCGCGAAGGCCAGTTTACCGCCACTTCCGTCACCCGAACGAGCCGCCCCGGTATCACTTCGGCAACGGAAAAATCCGGGCCGATTTCCCCCTCATCGGTTTCCGCGAACGCACCCGCGCAACTCCCGTCGCACCCCGGAAATCAATCACCCGACGGCCTCGCATTCCCCTTACCCGATACGCAATATCGGGCGTCCCGTAATCCGCCGACGACACACACTCCGCTCACATTTCCCGCACATCCAACGGCGGCCGGGACCGGCCGACGCCCCCTCGCGCGAAGGCCGTTGGGGCGCGCATCATGAGGCGGGCACCAGTACGTTCTGTCGACGAACGAGGTGGCGCGGGATGGGGACAGTGGCACAGGAGACGAGCGCCGGGCCCGTCGCGGTCCGCCGCCCCGGCAAGGTCGTGGTGGACTGGCTGACGACCACGGACCACAAGAAGATCGGCCATCTCTACCTGATCACGTCGTTCGGCTTCTTCCTCTTCGGCGGGCTGCTGGCGCTGGTGATGCGCGCCGAGCTGGCCCGGCCCGGGATGCAGCTGGTCACCAACGAGGAGTTCAACCAGGCGTTCACGCTGCACGGCACGATCATGCTGCTGCTGTTCGCCACCCCGGCCTTCGCGGGCTTCGCCAACGAGATCATGCCGCTGCAGATCGGCGCGCCCGACGTGGCGTTCCCCCGGCTGAACATGCTCTCGTACTGGTTCTTCCTCTTCGGCGGGCTGATCGTGATCGGTTCGCTGCTCACCCCGACCGGCGGCGCCGCCTTCGGCTGGACCGCCTACGCGCCACTGAACTCCATGGTCCGCTCCCCCGGCATCGGGCACGACCTGTGGATCATGGGCCTGGCGCTGTCCGGCTTCGGCACGATCCTGGGCGCGGTGAACTTCCTGACCACGATCATCGGGATGCGGGCTCCGGGCATGACGATGTTCCGGATGCCGATCTTCACCTGGAACGTGCTCTTCACCTCGATCCTCGTCCTGGTCGCCTTCCCCGTGCTCGCCGCGTCGCTGCTGGTGCTGGAGGCGGACCGGCGGTTCGGTTCGGTGGTCTTCGACTCGGAGTGGGGCGGCGCGCTGCTGTGGCAGCACCTCTTCTGGTTCTTCGGCCACCCGGAGGTCTACATCATCGCGCTGCCGTTCTTCGGCATCGTCACCGAGATCATCCCGGTCTTCTCCCGCAAGCCGATCTTCGGGTACACCATGCTGGTCGCGGCGACGATGGCGATCACCGCGCTGTCGCTGATGGTCTGGGCGCACCACATGTTCGCCACCGGGGCCGTGCTGTTGCCGTTCTTCTCGTTCATGTCGTTCCTGATCGCGGTGCCGACGGGCGTGAAGTTCTTCAACTGGATCGGCACGATGTGGCGCGGCTCGCTGTCCTTCGAGACGCCGATGCTGTGGTCGGTCGGCTTCCTGGTGAGCTTCCTCTTCGGCGGGCTGACCGGGGTGATCCTGGCGTCGCCGCCGCTGGACTTCCACGTGACCGACACCTACTTCGTGGTGGCCCACTTCCACTACGTCGTCTTCGGCACGGTCGTCTTCGCGACGTTCGCGGGCTTCTACTTCTGGTGGCCCAAGTTCACCGGCAAGCTGCTCGACGAGCGGCTGGGGAAGATCCACTTCTGGACGCTCTTCGTCGGCTTCCACACCACCTTCCTCGTCCAGCACTGGCTGGGCGTGGAGGGGATGCCGCGCCGGTACGCCGACTACCTCGCGGCCGACGGCTTCACCGCGCTCAACACCGTCTCCTCCATCGGCGCCTTCCTGCTGGGCGCCTCCACCCTGCCGTTCCTCTACAACATCTGGAAGACGGCCAAGTACGCGCCGAAGGCCGGCATGGACGATCCCTGGGGCTACGGCCGCTCCCTGGAGTGGGCCACCTCCTCGCCCCCGCCGCGGCACAACTTCCTCACCATCCCGAAGATCCGCTCCGAGTCCCCGGCCTTCGACCTGCACCACCCGGCCACGGCACGCAGCGAATTGACCGAGGAGGACGCGCGGCTCAGGCCGACGCCCGGGACAAGCGGTCCCTGATCTCCCGTATGTACGCCAGGAGTTCGGGCGGCTCGCGGACCTCGAAGTCGAAGCCGGTCATCATCAGGAACACGACCAGCGCGTCCGGGTTCGCCGCCCCGGCCCGCAGCAGGCAGGTGCGGTCGTCCACCGCCTCCAGCGCCCCGGCAAGAGGAGAGATGCGCTGCGCGGCCTCTTCCAGTGGCGCGTGCAGCAGGACGGTCGCGGACACCGCGTACACGGCTCTGGAGACGCCTTCGGAGACATAGGCCGCCAGGTCCTCGGCGGGCGGCGTACGGGGCGCCACGCGCGGGCCGTGCGGCGGGGTGGGGGTGATCCGGTCGGCGCGGAAGGTGCGCCAGTCCGCGCGTCCGGTGTCCCAGGCGACGAGGTACCAGCGGCGCTGGGCGCTGACCAGGCGGTGCGGCTCGACGGTGCGGCGGCTGACCGTGCCGTCGTGCGCGGCGTACTCGAAGCGCAGCTGTTGACTGTCCCGGCAGGCGGCGGCCAGTTCGGTGAGGACGGCGGCGTCCACGCGCGGCCCCGCGCCGTTCACCAGCGGCACGGTGAAGGTGTTCAGGGTGGAGACGCGGCGCCGCAGCCGGGCCGGAAGTACCTGCTCCAGCTTGGCGAGCGCGCGGACGGAGGTCTCCTCGATGCCCGCGATGCCGCCGGCCGCCGCGGTGCGCAGCCCGACCGCGACCGCCACGGCCTCCTCGTCGTCCAGCAGCAGCGGCGGGAGCTCGGCGCCCGCACCCAGTTGGTAGCCCCCGGCGGTGCCGGGGGCCGAGTGCACGGGATAGCCGAGCTCCCGCAGCCGTTCGATGTCACGCCGTACCGTGCGCGGTGTCACGCCCAGCCGGTCGGCGAGGTCCGCACCGGACCATTCACGGTGGGCCTGCAGCAGTGAGAGCAGGCGGAGCAGGCGTGCCGAGGTCTCCAACATGTGCCGGATTCTGGCACCAGTCGCGGACAGCCATGGTCCGGAACGGCGGCTCCGCCCGCGCCGCCGTCATCGGTTCACGCGCGCCGCTACCAGCGGTACCAGCGCGCTCGGCCGCCTCCCGTGCCGGTGGAACGGAACAGGAAGCCCAGTAGCCATACGACGAGCACCGCCACCGCGATCCACCACAACGCCTTGAGCGCGAAGCCGGCGCCAAAAAGGATCAGCGCGAGCAGCAGGACCAACAGGACAGGAACCATGATGTGCACCTCCGCCATCCGGGTGCCCCATTTGTCATGGGTCAATCAGGGAGGTATGAGGCCGGGGGACGCGGAGCGTCCCCCGGTGGCTCAGGACGGTTCCTGTGGCCCCGCGACCGCGACCGCCAGATCGTTGTCGACCGTGTAGTACGGGCCGACGCGGACCTGCGCGCCCGGGGCGCTGATCGGCATCGCCGGGTAGGTGAAGATCTGCTTCTTGTCCGGTACGTCGTCCAGGATGCGGGAGATGCGCACGGGCTCGGCGGCCTCGCCGGTCCGCACCCACAGGTCCCACCGCTCGGTGCCGGCCCGCCACCGCTCGGCCAGCGGGCCGTGCGGCAGGACGAAGGCGAAGTCCGGCCCGTCGCCGTGCAGCGGGATCGTGACCGTGTGCCCGTCGTGCCGGGCGCGCGCCTCGGCGGCGGCTCCGGGCTCCAGCGCGGCTCCGTAGAGCCGTCCCTGGACGGTGATGCCGTCGGGCGCCACGGTGATCTCGCCGGATTCCGCGTGCGGGCCGCGCAGCCAGCTGCGCAGCGCGAGATTGCCGTACTTGGTGGCGTACGGGATCCGGACGCCGAGCCGGCCGATGGCGGCCAGCGGCTGCCGGTCCACCAGCGACCGCAGGTCGTTCAGGCCGGGCAGCAGGCGCTGCGGGTCCCCGGCATCGCCGAGGTCCGCGTAGACGTTCCAGCGGCCCTCGGCCAGCGCGACCGTACTGGGCAGCACGGCCCGCAGCCGGCCCGCGCCGTTCGGCCCGAGCGGCAGCCGGATCTCGTCGGCCGGGGGCTCGCCGCCGCGCAGCCGGAGCACCAGTGCCGCGCCCCAGACCGTGCCGGTGTCCTCGCCGGCCGCGCCGGGAACGGCGATGTCGAAGGTCAGGCCGCCCGCGGAGTCCGCGATGCAGTCGGCGCGCAGGGCGATCCGCTGCGGCGGCCGGGTACCGGTGGCGGGCAGTTGCGTCGACGCGCTCATACCGTCCGCACTCCTCTCACTGCGGCGCGCGCCGCGTCCTTGGTGGCGTAGGCGCCGCTCAGCAAAGCTCCTCTGGTGCGGTGGATCGTGGCGCGCAGTCCGCCCCGCCCCCCGCCGGTGGTGGTCAGGTCGCCGAAGAGCGCTTCGTACCGTCCCGCGATCCGTCCGGGATCGAAGCGGGCGGAGGAGGCCAGGGCGGCCCGGCCCATGCGCTGCCGCCGCTCGTCGTCGTTGATCAGCTCCAGCAGCGCGCCCGCGATGGCGTCCTTCTTGCCGACCGGTACCAGCCGGCCGTCCACGCCGTCGTCGATGATCTCGCCGGGACCGAGCGGGCAGTTGGTGGAGACCACCGGCAGCCCGCACCGCATCGCCTCCACAATCGTCATCCCGAAGGACTCCAGCCGGGAAGTGACGACCGCGATGGAGCCCTTGGCCCACTCCGGGTCCAGCGGGCTCGCCGGGCCCATCAGATAGACGTGGTTGTACAGGCCCAGCTCGTCGATCAGGGCGCGCAGCGCAGCCTTCTCGGCGCCGCCGCCGTAGATCCGCAGCCGCCAGTCCGGACGCTGCTCGACGACCGTGGCGAAGGCCCGGATCAGCAGGTCGTACCGTTTCACCTTGTCCAGCCGACCGGCCGCGACGACCCATTTGCCGGTGCCGTCGGCGGGCTGAATGCCGGGCGCGGGCACGCTGTTGGGCACCGCTTCGATGCGTACGCCGGGCAGCCGCAGCCGCTTGCGGTAGGAGCGCGCGTCCGCCTCGGTCACCGTGGTCACCGCGTCCAGCCGTGGATAGACGGCGCGCAGCCGCCGGACGAGCGCCCTGCCGTGCGAATCGAGGGTGAGGTGCTCCTGTCCTACGCGTGCCACGCCGCGGCGGGCCTGCCGGGCGATGTGGACGTTCAGCCCGGGCCGGGTCCCCACCACGACGTCGGCCTCCAGGGACCGCAGGTGGGCGGTGATCCGCCGGTCGGTGAGCTCGCTGTACTGCCCGAAGCGACCCTCGGCCCGCGGGAAGATCCGGGCCTCGCGCAGGAAGGCGGGGTCCTCCCCGTCGTAATCGGGGCTGTTCTTGCGGAGGTCCACCAGATGCCGCAGCCTGACTCGCGCCCCGGGCTCGAACACCGGCACGTCGCGGTGACGGAAGACGGACACGATCTCGACGTCGTGCTGCTCCGACAGCGTGTCGGCGAGGTTGTACGTCGTCCGGATCGTGCCGCCGATGCCGTATGCGTTGTGAATCAGGAATGAGATATGCATCCGTCCCCGTATCCCATGGTTTTTGCGCGAACGTGGCCTGCCGTCCGCCTACCAAACGGTTAGACCGCCCTTGGAGGTTTCGGGTTGGGTACTTTCGCTATTTTGTTCCGGAAACGTGAGCAAATCGGTAGCCGCGATCGGGAACCTCGGGCCACCGATCCGCATCAGGGATGAGTACGGGGGTCCGGATCGCCCGTCGCGGGTACCCCGGCCCGCAGCCCGTAACGCCGCGCGCACGCCGGCCAGGCACCCCAGCCCTGCTCTTCCTGCACCCGCTCGGCGACCTTGATCTGCTCCTCGCGGGTGGCCAGGTCCGGCCGCGGCGCGAAGGCCAGCCCGCCGGCCGCCTCCCACGTCGACTGGGTGAACTGCAGCCCGCCGTACATGCCGTTGCCGGTACGGGCGTGCCAGTCGCCGCCGCTCTCGCACTGGGCCATGCAGCCCCACGGCCAGTCGTCACGGGAGCAGTCAGCGGCGCCGAGGACGGTGTGCGTCACCGTGCCCAGCGCTCCCGTCAGGACGCCGGCGGACCGGGGTTCCGGAGGGCCGTCGGCGGCCGCGCCCACCCCCGCGCTCCCCGCCAGCAGGGCCGCCAGTACCGCGAGCGTGAGCGCGGGCCTGCGGGCGGTACGGACAACGGTGCGCGCGCGGCGCTCCGTACGGGGCGGCCGCGGACGGACCGCCGCACCAAGGCGCGGGAAGAACTCCGACAGTTCGAGCACCGCCGCAGGCTAGCCGCGGTACGCCGGACCGGCCGCGCGGCACGCGCCCGAAGGCCCGTGCCCCACCCGGTCGGGTGACCGGGCGGGGCACGCCACCACTGCGGCACCGCGGGAACGGGGGACGCCCGGACCATGGCGGCGGGGATCAGATCTTGAGGTGCTGGCCGGGCTTGATCATGTGCGGGTCGCCGCCGATGACGGACTTGTTGGCGCCGTACAGCGTCCGCCAGGACACGCCCTTGGCCGCGGCGATGGAGCCGAGCGTGTCGCCGCTCCGGACGGTGTACTTGCCGCCCTTGCCGCCGCCCCGGGAGCTGCGGTCGGCGTGGCTGCTGCTGCGCACCGCGCGGTCCTCGCTCTTCCGGGACGCCGAGACCTCGCCGCCGCCGACCGCCGGCGCGCTGCCGGCGGCGTTCGCCTTGACCGAGCAGACCGGCCAGGCGCCCCACCCCTGGGTCTGCTGCACCTTCGTCGCGACCGCGATCTGCGCGTCGCGGCCCGCCTGGTGCGCGCTCGGCGCGTACTTGTGGCCGCCGAACGCCCGCCAGGTGGAGGCGGAGAACTGCAGTCCGCCGTAGTAGCCGTTGCCGGTGCTGATGTGCCAGTTCCCGCCGCTTTCGCAGGCCGCGATGCGGTCCCAGACCCCGCCGTCCGCGGCGCGCGCCTCGGAGGCGGTGGCGGCCAGCAGTGCGAGCGGTGCGACCAGCACCGCCCCGGCGAGGGCAGCGGTTTCACGACGCTTGAAGCCCTTCGGAAAAGGCATGGTTTTCCTCTCGGGAAACCCGGGACTCCCCCAGGCGGCGCGCCGCCGGGCGGGTGTCCCGCCCGTGCGCCGCTCCGCCCCGCCCGCCGCGAGTCGTGCTGCCGTGCTGCGGTACTGCCGTGCTGCCGGTTGCGGACGGCGGGCGTCCCCGGGCGGTGCTCGGTGCACACGGCCGCTGAATGTAGGAACCCCCGGGGCCCGGCATCAACCAATCCACTGTCGCGGCAGGCCAGTAGTGCGTTACTAAAGGTACCGACGAGTTCCGGTCACCCCCTAGATTCCGGGATATCGGGATTTGTCGGCCCGACGATCTCCCGGCCTGTGAGCCAGCTCACCCGAATCCGAAACGTGGCTCGCACACGCGGTGGCGGGGAGTGACGGCTTCCGGGGCGACGTTCACGTTGTGCGCCGATCGGTTCGATTCCGTTCGCGCCCGCGCGTGACTCCTGCCACAGATCGCCCGTTGTCTTTTTACACGCCGGGATCCGCCCGGCAGCCGCACACAGATCGAGGAGTCAGCCGTGCCCCGCATGCTCGACGTCAGTGCCGACGTCCGCGCCGAGATCGGCGACGAGGAGGCCGACCGCCTGCTGGCCGGCGACAACGCCCCCGGCGCTTACGACTGCACCTCCTGCCGCACCCCGGGCGACAGCGAACAGGAGCGCACCAGCACCGTCCTGTTCATCGGCGAGGAGACCGCCGTCCTGGCGTTCGCCCACGCCACGTGCATCCCCTCCCAGGTCGTCACGGTGGCCGAGGAGCAGCTCAAGGGCGCCGTCCGCTCCATCACCGGCGAGGCCCCCGCCGAGAGCCCGGCGGCCCCGCCCGCGCCGCGCGCCGCCGACGGGCCGACGCCGGCCCCGCGCCAGGCGACCCTCGGCGTGACCTGCGGTCTGGTCCTGGTCGAGGGCGATCTGCGGCCCGCGCTCGTGGTGGAGCCGAGCGGCCCGATCGCCCGCCCCGGCTCGGCCGGTCTCGACGACGACTTCCTGCCACTGCTGCGGGAGCAGGGCTTCCACCCGGTCGCGGACGTGGCCGTGCTGCCGGGCGGCGGGACGGGCTGGTCCGTGCTGCTCGCCATGGGCCAGCTGCACGCCGTGCTCCAGGACGGCGGCGAGACCGGCGGCCAGAACGCCTGGTGGAAGGCGCACCAGCCGCTCCCGGTCTCCGACGGCTGGCGCGCCGCGGTCAACAAGTCCCGCACGGTGGTGGTGTACGCGGCACCGCACGGCTCGATCGGCCAGCAGCCGCGCGAGGACCTGATGCGCGAGGCGCTGGAGAAGGCCGCGGCGCAGGGAAAGCTGGTCGCGATGTCCATGCCGCTGGCCGGCACCTGAGCCGTCGTCCGGCGGGCCCACGGGCGGCCGTTCCCCACGAGGGGGCGGCCGCCCGTCCGCGTACGGATGTCCGAGGCGTCACCGGACAGGCGGCGTGGCCCCTGCGGCTGCAGGCCTCCGGGCCCCGCGGAAGCGGCCGTATGCCCGCGATCAGCCGATTCGCCACCAAAGGCCGCATCCCGCGGGGCTCCGGGTCGTTGGCACAGACGTGCACCCATACGACCCGTCCCCCCGCGCCCCGTTCCACTCCATCCCCGGCATGCGCCCGTCGTACGAGCCCGCCGCGCACCACACCGAGCGTGGTTCGGCCACGCCGATCTACGACGCGCTCTACGCCGAGTACCGCCGCTCCTTCCGGGCCCTGCCCGGGGACCGCACGGGCGAGGACGAGCTGAGTCCGGAGGTGCTGCGGCGGATCTGGCGGCGCACCACCCCGGCGGCGGCCGGCCGCCGCGAGGTGCCGCTGCCCCCGCAGCACTCCCGGGGCCACGCCCCCGCCGCGCTGCCTCCGGCGCCGCGCGACAACCGCCCGTACCGGCACTGAGTACGCGAACGGGCCCGCCCGCACCGCATCCGGTGCGAGCGGGCCCGTCCCGCTGCTGTGTTACTTCTTCCGGCCGCGCTTCTCGCGCACCCGCACCGAGATGTGGATCGGGGTGCCGTCGAAGCCGAACTCCTCGCGCAGCCGGCGCTCGACGAAGCGGCGGTAGCCCGCCTCCAGGAAGCCGGAGGCGAAGAGCACGAAGCGCGG
The DNA here is from genome assembly GCF_040655775.1 of Streptomyces sp. NPDC050315. Taxonomy (NCBI): domain Bacteria; kingdom Bacillati; phylum Actinomycetota; class Actinomycetes; order Kitasatosporales; family Streptomycetaceae; genus Streptomyces; species Streptomyces sp. NPDC050315. The sequence continues at coordinate 49,719 of NZ_JBFAKN010000005.1, read as the reverse complement.
CGGCTTGGTGCCCGCCTGGGTGCCGAAGAGGATGCGCGGCTGCTTGCCGCCCCGGACCGGGTGCGGGTGCGAAGCCACGATCTCGCCGAGGAAAGCGTTCAGGCGGCCGGTCGGCACCCGCGTCTCCCAGCCGGCGAGCGCGGTCTCGATGGCCGGCACGAGCTTCTCCATGTGCCGCCCCGTACGCGCCGAGACGTTCACCCGCATCGCCCACGGGATCTGCACGAGGTCGCGCTCGATCTCCCGCTCCAGGTAGAAGCGGCGCTCCTCGTCCAGCTGGTCCCACTTGTTGTACGCGATGACCAGCGCGCGGCCCGCCTCGACGGCCATGGTGATGATCCGCTGGTCCTGCACGCTGATCGACTCGCTCGCGTCGATCAGGACGACCGCGACCTCGGCCTTCTCCACGGCGGCCGCCGTGCGCAGCGAGGCGTAGTAGTCGGCGCCCTCCTGGAGGTGGACGCGCTTGCGGATGCCCGCGGTGTCCACGAACTTCCAGGTCTTGCCGCCGAGCTCGATCAGCTCGTCGACCGGGTCGCGGGTGGTGCCGGCCATCTCGTTGACGACCACCCGCTCCTCGCCGGCGACCTTGTTCAGCAGGGAGGACTTGCCGACATTCGGGCGGCCGATGAGCGCGATACGGCGCGGGCCGCCCATGGCTGCGCCGAAGGTCTGCTGCGGCGCCTCGGGCAGCGCGTCCAGCGCGGCGTCCAGCAGGTCGCCGGTGCCGCGGCCGTGCAGGGCCGAGACCGGGTACGGCTCGCCGAGGCCGAGCGACCACAGCATGGCCGCGTCCGCCTCGCCGGAGGGGCCGTCGACCTTGTTGGCGCACAGCACGACCGGCTTGCCGGCCCGGCGCAGCAGCTTCACGACGGCCTCGTCGGTGTCGGTCGCGCCGACCTTGGCGTCCACGACGAAGACCACCGCGTCGGCGGCCTCGATCGCGAACTCGGCCTGGGCGGCGACGGACGCGTCGATGCCGAGCACGTCCTGCTCCCAGCCGCCGGTGTCGACGACCTTGAAGCGGCGGCCGTTCCAGTCCGCCTCGTAGGTGACGCGGTCGCGGGTGACGCCCGGCTTGTCCTCGACCACGGCCTCGCGGCGGCCGATGAAGCGGTTCACGAGAGTCGACTTGCCGACATTCGGGCGGCCGACGACGGCGAGGACGGGCAGCGGGCCGTGCCCGGCCGCCGCGATGTCGCCCTCGACCTCAGCCAGGTCGAAGCCCTCCTGCGCGGCGAGCTCCATGAACTCCGCGTACTCGGCGTCGCCCAGCGCGCCGTGCTCGACGTGCTCGTCGCCGGTGGGGATCTGGTCGTTCATGAAGTCCGTTCCTCGTTCTGCGTGGTCGGTGGGCCGCCGTCCCGGCGCCCACTGCTCAAAGTGTCAGGGGGTCCCTGCGGATTCCCCGGGCGAAACGCGGTGCCGGCCGGTCAGCCGCCTCGCCGTCGTCAGGTGCGCGGTCAGCCGCTCCTGGATGCGTACGGTCGCCTCGTCCAGCGCCTTCCGCGTCCGCCGCCCGCTGCCGTCCCCCGCCTGGAAGGCGTCGCCGAAGACCACGTCGACGCGGCTGCGCAGCGGCGGCAGCGCCGGTATCGCCCGGCCCGCCCGCTCCGCGCTGCCGAGCACCGCGACCGGCACGATCGGCGCCCCCGAGCGTACGGCGAAATACGCCAGCCCGGCACGCAGGGACGCGAAGTCGCCCTCGCCGCGGGTGCCCTCCGGGAAGATCCCGAGGACCCCGCCGCGCTCCAGCACGCCCAGCGCGTCGGTGATCGCGGTCCGGTCGGTGCCCGTCCGGTCGACCTTCAGCTGCCCGATGCCGGTCAGGAAGGGGTCCAGCGGCCCGGCGAAGGCCTCCTTCTTGACCAGGAAGTGCACCGGCCGGGGCGCGGTGCCCATGATCATGGGGCCGTCGATGTTGTGGGAGTGGTTGCCCGCGAGGATCACCGGGCCCGCCGACGGCACCCGCCAGGAGCCCAGCACCCGCGGCCGCCACAGCCCGTACATCAGGCCGATGCCGATCCGCCGCCCGACAGCGGCACCGCCGGCACTCGGCAGCCGGTCGGAATCCGTCACGCGGCGCTCTTCTCCGCGATCTTCGACTCGATGAGGGTGACCACGCACTCGATGACCTGCTCCAGGGTCAGGTCCGTGGTGTCCACCTCGACCGCGTCGTCGGCCTTGGCCAGCGGCGAGGTCTTGCGGGAGGAGTCGGCGGCGTCGCGCTTGATCAGCGCCTCGCGGGTGGCGGCCAGGTCGGTGGCCTCCTTGCCCTTGAGCTCACCGCTGCGCCGGGCGGCACGCGCCTCGGGCGACGCGGTGAGGAAGATCTTCAGGTCGGCGTCGGGCAGGACGGTCGTACCGATGTCCCGGCCCTCGACGACGATGCCGCGCTCGGAGGAGCCCGCGATGGTCCGCTGCAGGTCCGTGATCAGGCTGCGCACCTCGGGGACGGCGCTGACGGCGCTGACCGCGGAGGTGACCTCCTTCGTACGGATCGGGCCCGCGGCGTCCTGGCCGTCGACCGTGATCGTCGGCGCCGACGGGTCGGTGCCGGAGACGATCGCGGGCTTGGCGGCGGCCGTGGCGATGGCGGTCGGGTCCTGGATGTCGACGCCGTTGGACAGCATCCACCAGGTGATCGCGCGGTACTGGGCACCGGTGTCCAGGTAGTTCAGCGCCAGCTTGGCGGCGACCGCCTTGGACGTGCTGGACTTGCCCGTGCCGGAGGGGCCGTCGATGGCGACAATCACTGCTGCCGGGGCGGTCCGGGCGGCGGTTTCCACGGTGACGAACACCTTTCCTTGTGCACGGGGCGGGGATCCTCGGCCGAATGTGGCCTCGGACAAGGTTACCGGGTACACGCAGACACGTTTTCCCCCCAGGGGCGTGGGGGGTTTGTGACGCTTGCCGCGGCCGCGTCCGTGACTTCCCCGCGGCCCTTACTGACGGATGGACCAGCCGCGCTCGCGGAGCGCCGCGGTCAGCACCGGCACCGCCGACGGTTCGACCGTGAGCTGGATGAAGCCCGCCTGCTGGCCTGTCGCGTGCTCGATGCGGACGTCCTCGATGTTGACGCCCGCCTGCCCGGCGTCCGCGAAGATCCGGGCCAGCTCGCCCGGCTGGTCGCCGATGTGCACGGCCACGATCTCGTACGCGGCGGGAGCGGCGCCGTGCTTGCCCGGCACCCGCTCACGGCCCGCGTTGCCGCGCCGCAGCACGTCCTCGATGCCGCCGGCGCCCGCGCCGCGCTTGGCCTCGTCGGCGGACTGCAGCCCGCGCAGCGCCTGCACCGTCTCGTCCAGGTCCGCGGCGATCTCGGAGAGCACGTCCGCGACCGGCCCCGGATTCGCCGACAGGATGTCGATCCACATGCCGGGGTCGGAGGCCGCGATCCGGGTCACATCGCGGATGCCCTGGCCGCACAGCCGTACGGCGGTCTCATCCGCGCCCCGCAGCCGCGCCGCGACCATGCTGGAGACCAGCTGGGGCGTGTGGCTGACCAGGGCGACCGCGCGGTCGTGTGCCTCGGCGTCCATGACGACCGGGACGGCCCGGCACAGCGCGACGAGCTCCAGCGCGAGATTGAGCACCTCGGTGTCGCCGTCGCGGGTCGGCGTGAGCACCCACGGGCGGCCCTCGAAGAGGTCGGCGGTCGCGGCCAGCGGCCCGGACCGCTCCTTGCCCGCCATGGGGTGCGTACCGATGTACGGGGTGAGGTCCAGGCCGAGCGCCTCCAGCTCGCGCCGCGGACCGGCCTTGACGCTGGCCACGTCCAGATACGCGCGGGCCACGCCGCGCCGCATCGCGTCCGCCAGCGCCGCCGCGACATGCGCGGGCGGCACCGCGACGATCGCGAGGTCGACCGGGCCCTCGGGCTCCTCCACGGTCCCGGCGCCGAGCGCCGCCGCCGTACGGGCCTGGGCCGCGTCGTGGTCGGCGAGGTGCACCCGCACGCCGCGGGCGCTCAGCGCCAGCGCGGCCGAGGTGCCGATCAGGCCCGTCCCGATGACGATCGCGGTCCTCACTGCGCGATGTCCTTCCGCAGCGCGCCCGCCGCGCCCAGGTAGACGTGCGCGATCTCGGCCTTGCTGAGGTCGCTCTCGACATGCGCCAGGATCCGCACCACGCGCGGCATGGCCCCGGCGATCTCCAGCTCCTGCGCGCAGATCAGCGGAACGTCGGTGATACCCAGCTTGCGGGCCGCGACCGCGGGGAAATCGCTGTGCAGATCGGGCGTGGCCGTGAACCACACGCTGATCAGGTCGTCCGGCACGAGGCTGTTGCGCTCCAGGATGGCGGTCAGCAGCTCGGACACCTGCTCATGCATGTGCTCCGCTTCGTCCCGCTCCAGCTGAACGGCCCCTCGGACCGCACGTACCGCCACGTCCCTGCTCCTCGCTTCCCGGTCGGTGCGCCGCCGCACCTGTCCACCTGATCAGCGTATCGACTGCCACTGACAGCCGCCGTCCACGCCCGCCCTGCGAGACGGCCGCCTCAGTCCCAGAGCCGGCCGAAGGAGAGCAGCTCGTCGCGGTGCTCGATGCGGTCCACCCAGGCCGCGGGCCAGGCGTCGGAGCCGAGGTGGGCACCGGCGAAGGCGCCGGCCAGGCAGGCGATGGAGTCGGAGTCGCCGCCGGTGACGGCGCCGCGGCGCAGCGCCGTGACGGGCTCCTCGGGGAAGAGCAGGAAGGAGAGCAGGGCGGTGGCCAGGGCCTCCTCGGCGATCCAGCCCTCGCCGGTGGCCAGGCAGGGGTCGGCCTCCGGGTCGGGGTTGCGCAGGGCCGCGTCGAGGCGGTCGAGGACCCCGAGGCAGTCGTCCCAGCCGCGCGCGATGAACGCCTGGGCGGAGTCGTCGTGGGCGTACTTCCAGAGGTCGCCGAGCCAGTCGGCACGGTAGAGAGTGCGCTGGTCGTGGGCGTACGCGCGGAGGAGGGCGGGGAGGTCGGCGGGGCGTGCGCCCTGGGCGAGGGCGTGGATCGCGTACGCCGTCAGGTCGCTCGCGGCGAGGCCGGTGGGGTGGCCGTGGGTGAGCGCCGACTGGAGCTGGGCGGCGCCCGCCCGCTGGTCGGCGGTCAGCCCGGGGGCGAGCCCGATGGGGGCGACGCGCATGTTGGCGCCGCAGCCCTTGGAACCGATCTGGCTGGCCTCGGCCCAGGGGCGGCCCGGCTCGCTCAGCAGGCGGCAGGCGGTCAGGCAGGTGTTCCCGGGGGCGCGGTTGTTGTCCGGGGAGCGCCACCAGGCGATGTACTCGCTGCGTACGGGGGGCTCGAAGGCCGCGGCGTCCAGGGGGCCGCGCTCCATGGCCGTACGGAGGCCGCGGGCGAGCGCGAGCGTCATCTGCGTGTCGTCGGTGATGTACGCGGGCGTGGGCAGGTCGAGCCCGCGCCACGGGCCGTACGCGGCCTCGATCGCCGGCACGCTCTTGAACTCGGTCGGGTAACCGAGCGCGTCTCCGAGTGCGAGGCCGATGAGTGCGCCGGTCGCGGGATCCTTCGCGGACATGAGAAAAACCACCCCTTAGTCGTCATCGTGACGATAAGGGGTGGTCCCCCGCTGCCGCAACTGCCGACGGCGGGTACGACAGCCGGTACGGCCTACAGATCGACCTCGCGCATCAGCATGCCGACCTCGGTGTTGGTCAGCCGGCGCAGCCAGCCGGACTTCTGGTCGCCCAGCGAGATCGGCCCGAAGGAGGTCCGGACGAGCTTCTCGACCGGGAAGCCGGCCTCGGCGAGCATCCGGCGCACGATGTGCTTGCGGCCCTCGTGGAGGGTCACCTCGACCAGGTAGTTCTTGCCGGTCTGCTGCACGACCCGGAAGTGGTCGGCGCGCGCGTACCCGTCCTCCAGCTGGATGCCGTCCTTGAGCATCCTGCCGATCTCGCGCGGCAGCGGGCCCTGGATGGCGGCGAGGTACGTCTTCTGCACGCCGTACCGGGGGTGGGTCAGGCGGTGGGCCAGCTCACCGTGGTTGGTGAGCAGGATGATGCCCTCGGTCTCCGTGTCGAGGCGGCCGACGTGGAAGAGCCGGGTCTCGCGGTTGGTGACGTAGTCGCCCAGGCACTGGCGGCCGTCCGGGTCCTCCATGGTGGAGACGACGCCGGCCGGCTTGTTCAGCGCGAAGAAGAGGTAGGACTGGGTGGCGACGGTCAGGCCGTCCACCTTGATCTCGTCCTTCTCCGGGTCGACGCGGACGCCCTGCTCCAGGACGATCTCGCCGTTCACCTCGACGCGGGCCTGCTCGATCAGCTCCTCGCAGGCGCGCCGCGAGCCCATGCCCGCGCGGGCCAGCACCTTCTGGAGCCGCTCGCCCTCCTGGTCGCCGAAGGTCTTGGGGGTCTTGATCTGGGGCTTGTCGTACCGGGCGCGGTTGCGCTCCTCGATCTTCGCGTCCAGCTCGCGGGGGCGGGCCGGAGAGGTGCCGCGGCCGCGGGCTCCCTTGGCGCCCTTGCCCTCCTGGCTGCGCGGGCTGGCCTTCGGGCCGCCCTTGGCGCCGCCGCGGGCCGCCGCGCCGCGTCCCTTGCGGGGCCCGTCACCGGGGCCGCCCGAACCGGATCCGCCGACGTCGTAGCGGCGCTCCTCGGGACGAGGCTTGCCCGCGCGCTTCTGCTTGTCGTCGCGCTGGTTGCCGGCGCCCCGGTAGTTGCCCCTACCGCCGCCGCTGCTGTTCCTGCCGCTGCTTCGCATCAATGATCCGTCTAGTTCGTCTGACCCGTGTGGGAGTCGCCGCTGTCGTCTACGTCGAACGACGGCACACCTTCCCGGGAGTCGCCCTCGACCGCGTCCGCCTCGGGGAGGAACGGGGCGAGCTCGGGGAGCTCGTCCAGGCCCCGCAGGCCCATCCGCTCCAGAAAGTAGTTCGTCGTCCTGTACAGGATCGCACCTGTTTCGCCTTCCGTGCCCGCCTCCTCGACCAGACCGCGCTGCAGGAGGGTGCGCATCACGCCGTCGCAGTTGACACCGCGCACGGCCGAGACCCGGGACCGGCTGACCGGTTGACGGTACGCGACCACGGCCAGAGTCTCCAATGCGGCCTGCGTCAGCCGGGCCTGCTGGCCGTCCAGTACGAAGCTCTCGACGGCGTCCGCGTACTCCGGGCGGGTGTAGAACCGCCAGCCGCCCGCGACCAGCCGCAGGTCGAAGCCGCGGCCCTGACGGGTGTAGTCGTCCGACAGTTCGCGCAGCGCGATCGCCACGTCGCGGCGGCGGCGCTGCAGCACCTTGGCGAGGTGCTCCTCGGTGGCGGGCTCGTCGACGACCATGAGGACGGCCTCCAGTGCGGGCTTCAGGTCCAGCGCCGCGACCCCGAGGGCGCCGGCCGGCCCTTCGGGGGACTCGGGGGCCTGCGCCTCGGGGAGGTCGTACGTCTCTTCGGCGGTGCCGGGCTCGGTCACGCTGTCTCCTTCTCGGTCTTCCCCTCGGCCCGCTGCTCCGGCGGCCGGTCGAACTCGTCCGTGACCACCGGCTCCGCGCCGTCCTCCGTACCGGCCCAACGGACGGTCAGCTCGCCCAGCGCCTCGGGCTGATCGAGGGCCACCGCGCGCTCCCGGTACAGCTCCAGCAGCGCCAGGAAGCGCGCGACGACCGTGAGCGTGTCCGGGGCGTCCTCGGTCAGCTCCTGGAAGGACGCCTCGCCCGCCGCGCGCAGCCGCGCCACCATCACCTCGGCCTGTTCCCGGACGCTGACCAGCGGCGCGTGGATGTGGTCGACGTACACCTGCGGCTTGGCCTTGGGCTGCATCGCCTTCACGGCGAGCTTCGCGAACCCCTCGGCGCCGATGCTGATCACCACCTCGGGCAGCAGCTCGGCGTGGTGCGGTTCGAGCCCGACGGTACGCGGGTACCGGCGTGCCTCGTCCGCCAGGCGGCGGCTGAAGATGTCGGCGACCTCCTTGTACGCGCGGTACTGGAGCAGCCGCGCGAAGAGCAGGTCGCGCGCCTCCAGGAGGGCGAGGTCCGCCTCGTCCTCGACCTCGGCGGCGGGCAGCAGCCGCGCGGCCTTCAGGTCCAGCAGGGTCGCCGCGACCACCAGGAACTCCGTCGTCTGGTCCAGGTCCCAGTCCGGTCCCATGGCCCGGATGTGCGCCATGAACTCGTCGGTGACCTGCGAGAGCGCGATCTCGGTGACGTCCAGCTTGTGCTTGGAGATCAGCTGCAGGAGGAGGTCGAAGGGGCCCTCGAAGTTCTCCAGGTGGAGGGTGAACTTCCCGTCCCCGGTGACGGTGGCGTCCGCGGGCTCGGCGGGCCCGGTCTCTTCGGGCTCGCCGGATGCGGCCTCTTCGGGGGCCGCCGCATCGGGCTCCGGTACGGCTGCCGGTACTGGCTCCGGTACTGCCGCGACCGGCTCCGGAGGAGGCGCGGCGGTCTCCGGCTCCGGGGTCGCGCCCGGGCCATGGCCCAAGGTACGGCGCGGGGCGAGCGCTGCGGGGTCGTCGTGGGTCGTCGGCATCGTGGTCCATACGCTGCGGTCCCGTGCCGCGCGCGGCGCCGGGCTGGATCACCGGCGGGCAGGCACCCGCCGGTGTCCGAAGGCTAACCCGGCACCCGCCGGGCGGCGCGGACCCGGCCGCCCGGGCGGCCGGAGTTCCGCAGCCTGGCCCCACCGAAGACGCAGGACGGCCCCGAGAACGCGCTCAGCGGCCCCTCAAACGCCTCACGAGGATGCTGGCGTCCCCCCGGGACTCCAGGTCCGCGAGGACGACCGCGACGGCCTCACGGACGATCCGGCCGCGGTCCACCGCGAGGCCGTGCTCGCCGCGCAGGACCAGGCGCGCGTGCTCCAGGTCCATCAGCTCCTCGGCGGAGACGTACACGGTGATCTTCTCGTCGTGCCGCTCGCGGCCGCTGGGGCGGCGGTTCGCGCCCCGGCCGCGCCGCCGCGCGGCGCCCCCGGTGGCCTGCGCCCCGGGTCCCGCGGCGGCCGCGGGCTCCTGCCTGCGGCGCCCCTTGCCGGCCTCCTCGGCCGTGTCGCGTCCGCTGTGCTCCGCGGGCGCCACCGCCCCGGACGCCGCCGGGGCCGATTCGCCCTCGGGCCGGCGCTGCGCGGCGTTGCCCTGCTGCGGCGCGGTGGGGTCGGCCTCGCCGCCCGGCGCGGGCACCCGGGGTGCCTCGCCGTTCGCGGGCGTGCCGTTGGCCGGCTTACGGGGCGAGGAGGACTGCAGCGCCGTCCCCCCGGTGGTGCGGAACAGTTCGTCGGCGCCGGGCAGACTCACTCGGCGTGACACCGGGCGAGCACCTCCCTGGCGAGCTGTCGGTAGGCGGCGGCACCCACGGAGTTGGAGGCGTACGTGGTGATCGGCTCGCCCGCGACCGTGGTCTCGGGGAAGCGGACCGTACGGCCGATCACGGTGTGGTAGACGTGATCGTCGAACGCCTCGACGACGCGCGCGAGGACCTCACGGCTGTGCACGGTGCGCGAGTCGTACATCGTGGCGAGGATGCCGTCCAGCTCCAGGTCGGGGTTGAGCCGCTCCTGGACCTTCTCGATCGTCTCGGTCAGCAGCGCCACGCCGCGCAGCGCGAAGAACTCGCACTCCAGCGGGACGATGACCTTGTGAGCCGCCGTCAGCGCGTTGACCGTGAGCAGGCCGAGCGAGGGCTGACAGTCGATCACGATGAAGTCGTAGTCGTTCATCAGCGGCTTCAGGGCGCGCTGCAGGGTCGACTCGCGGGCGACCTCGCTGACGAGCTGCACCTCTGCGGCTGACAAATCGATATTGCTGGGCAGCAGGTCCATGTTCGGGACCGCCGTCTTCAGCAGGACCTCGTCGGCCGACATGCCCCGCTCCATGAGCAGGTTGTAGACCGTCAGGTCGAGCTCCATCGGGTTGACTCCGAGGCCGACCGAGAGGGCGCCCTGCGGGTCGAAGTCGACCAGCAGCACCCGGCGGCCGTACTCGGCGAGCGCGGCACCCAGGTTGATGGTCGAGGTCGTCTTGCCGACCCCGCCCTTCTGGTTGCACATCGCGATGATCTTCGCCGGGCCGTGCTCGGAGAGCGGTCCGGGGATCGGGAAGTAGGGAAGGGGGCGACCGGTCGGGCCGATGCGCTCGCGGCGCTGGCGCGCGGCGTCCGGCGCGAGCGTCGCCGCGTACTCCGGATCCGGCTCGTACTCCGCGTCCGGATCGTAGAAGTGCCCCTCGGGCAGGTCGTCGTAGTCGGCGAAGCGGGCCTGGTCTGTGCCGCCCTGGTCGCCGGCCGTGGCGTTCACTTGATGGCCGTCCATGCTCTGGTGGGCTGTCGTCGTCATGCTCTTCTGGGCTGCGAAGGTGTGGACAGCGACGGAGCCGACAGCCTCGTGCCCCGAGGGACCCTGGCCCCGTGCAACCGCTCCTGGTCGACCACCTCCGGGAGTAAATGTCGACTCATTCACAAGTCGTCTTACCTCCTTGGATGTGACCAGGAAACTTATCGATAGGTCAGCGTGACACCATGCCGACGGTTGGCGACTCTATGGCGTGTCGGGCGTCCGCAGCAACACAATCCACCGGACCCGGCACGATGTGTCGGCAATGGAACACCCCGATGTCAAGGGCGCGCGGCGCACATCCGTGAGGTTTCGGGGGTGTGCGAAAGGGGCGAAGGGCAACGTTCGTTACGAGTTGATGAGGGCTTGCCGAAGGTCGGTCTCGGACGGCCGCGGAAAACTGTCGCAAACGCGCACGGCCGGGCCTGAAGGTCTCAAGGCCCGGCCGTGCGCGCGGTGTTGACGCGCCGTGTTGACGAATCAGCCCAGCAGGGTGCTCAGCTCGACGGACTCCAGACCGTGCGCCTCGGCGACCTCGGCGTAGACGACCTTGCCGTCATGGGTGTTGAGGCCCTTGGCCAGCGCGGCGTCGCGGCGCAGCGCCTCGACCCAGCCGTTGTTGGCCAGCGAGATGATGTAGGGCAGCGTCGCGTTGGTCAGCGCGTAGGTGGAGGTGTTCGGCACCGCGCCCGGCATGTTGGCGACGCAGTAGAAGACCGAGTTGTGGACCTGGAAGGTCGGCTCGGCGTGGGTGGTCGGCTTCGAGTCCTCGAAGCAGCCGCCCTGGTCGATCGCGATGTCGACAAGGACACTTCCGGGCTTCATCTTGGCGACGAGCTCGTTGGTGACCAGCTTCGGGGCCTTGGCGCCCGGGATGAGGACCGCGCCGACGACGAGGTCGGCCTCGACGACGGCCTTCTCCAGCTCGAAGGCGTTGGAGACGACGGTCTGCACCTTGGTGCCGAAGATCTTGTCGGCCTCGCGCAGCTTGTTGATGTCCTTGTCGAGCAGCGTGACGTGGAAGCCCAGGCCCACGGCGATCTGCACGGCGTTCCAGCCGGAGACGCCACCGCCGATGACGACGGCCTTGCCCGCGTGGACGCCGGGGACGCCACCGGGCAGCACGCCGCGGCCGCCGGCCTGGCGCATCAGGTGGTACGCGCCGACCTGCGGGGCGATGCGGCCCGCGACCTCGGACATCGGGGCGAGCAGCGGCAGCTGGCGGCCCGCGGTCTCGACGGTCTCGTACGCGATCGCGGTGGTGCCGGACTCGATCAGCGCGTCCGTGCACTCGCGGGAGGCGGCGAGGTGCAGGTACGTGAAGAGCGTCTGGTCCTTGCGGAGGCGGTGGTACTCCTCGGCAATGGGCTCCTTGACCTTCAGCAGCAGGTCGGCGGTGGCCCACACCTCGTCGGCGGTGTCGAGGATGGCGGCGCCGGCGCCGACGTACTCCTCGTTCGTGATGGAGGAGCCGAGACCGGCGTCCTTCTCGATGAAGACCTGGTGGCCGTTGCGGACGAGCTCGTGGACACCGGCGGGCGTGATCGCCACCCGGAACTCGTTGTTCTTGACCTCGCGGGGGATGCCGACCTTCACGTCGATCACGGTCCTTGAATGAGTGCTTGCAGAGAAAAATCCATACATACAGACGCATGACGGATGTGACCGCGAGAACCGCGGCTCTGCCAGTCTATTGAAGGAGCTCTTGTTGTCTAGCCTTGCAAAGCAATTACTTTCGCGGGGACCGCCACCGATTTCGTAGGTCAGGCCGGGTGATCTGCGAGAAGTCGCTCCCCCAGGCCCCGGTGCAGCCTTGCTGCCGCAGGGTCGCCGAGCCGTTCGAAGGTGTCCGCAATCCGCAGCTGGAGCGCCGCCTCCAGCCGCCCGTCGGCCGCCTTCCGGGCCAGTTCCAGGGCTTCGAAGCAGGTACGCAGCGCCTGCTCGGGCCGTCCCGCGTACTCCTGGACCCGCGCGATCTCCCCCGTCGCCCGCGCCTGCCCGACCGCGTCATCGGCCCTCCGATACGCGCCGTGAGCGGCCCGCCACTCCCGCAGCGCCTCGGCCCAGCGCCCCGCATACGTGTGCACCGCGCCCAGCCGCCCGTGCAGCCGCGCCGCCTCGGCCGCGTCCCCGCGGGAGAGCCGCAGCTCCAGCGCCCGTCCGTACCAGTCGGCGGCCCGCTGCCAGTCGCCCAGCTCGGCGTACGTACCGCCCAGCGACTCCAGCGCCCGCCCGGTCGCGACCGGGTCCTTGACCGCGCGCGCCGACTCCAGCGCGCCCCGGTACCGGGCCAGCGCGTTCTGCGCCCGGCCCGCCTCGGCGTCCAGATCGCCGAGGTTCAGCAGCGCGGCGGCCTTCTCGCGGGCCAGACCGCGCCGCTCCGCGACCTCCAGGACCAGCCCGTGCAGCCCGTACAGGTCGGGTGCCGCCGCCTCGGGCGCCTCATGGGCGAGCAGCGCCCGTACCAGCGCGGCCATCAGCCGCCGGTCCAGAGTGTCCAGCTCGCCGTCCGCGACGGCGATCCGGGCAGAGTCCAGCAGGGCCGGGCGACGGCTGCGCAGCCAGGCCGCGGCCTCGGGGACGGATCCGAAGCGCAGCGACCGCGGCAGTCCGGAGATCCGCTCGCGGGCCGGGGACCCGGCGGGCTCCCCCATCGCCCGGCAGGACTGCAGCTGCCGTACGGTCCGCTCCAGCATCCGGGCCCGGGAGAGCTGGATCTCCTGCGGGCGCTCATGGGCGCGTACCTGCTCGCGGAGCAGCGGCACCAGGCAGTTCGGTACGCGGTACTGCGCCGGCAGCCCGGCCAGCGGGTCGGGGCCACCGGGCACCGGAACCTCCGGCTCCACCGGCCGCAGCAGCCCCCGCGCGCCCAGGTCGCGCAAGGTGGGTTCGGCGTCCCCCACCGAGCAGCCGGCCAGCGCGGACGCGGTGTGCGCGTCGACGAGGCCGGCCGGGGCGAGCGAGAGCAGTCGCAGTATCCGGGCGGCGGTCGGCGGCAGCGATTCGTACGCCAGCCGGAAGGCGCGGGCCAGCGGGCGCGGGACGGGCGCGGCCTCCTCCTCGCCGGGCGGCAGCAGGAACAGCGTCCGCAGCAGGTCGGACAGCGAGGACTTGGGGTGCGCGGCGAGCCAGCCGCCGGCCAGTACCAGCGCGGCGGGCTGGCCGCCGCAGTCCTGGACGACCTGTTCGGCGGTGCGCGGGTCGACGGTGATGCGGGTGGGGCCCGCGTACCGGGTCAGGATCTCCACGCCGGCGGCGGTGTCCAGGCCGCCGAGCGTGCAGGGCCGCACGTCCGTGATGCCGGTCAGCGGCCCCGCGGAGACGGCGAGGACCAGGCAGTCCGGGGCGTCCGGGAGCAGCGGCTCGACCTGCTCGGGGCCGGCCGCGTCGTCCAGCAGGAGGAGGGCGCGCCGGTCGGCCAGCGCGGTGCGCAGCGCCTCGGTCAGCTCGTCCTCGTCCGCGCCGGCCGGCACCCGCTCGCCGAGCCGGGTGAGCAGGTCGCGGGCGACGTCGGCGGTGGGCACGGGCCGGCCGTCGGCGGTGGACAGCCAGGTGCGCAGCACGCCGTCCGGGTAGTCGCCGGCCAGCTGCCGGGCCAGTTCGGCGGCGAGCGTGCTGCGGCCCGAGCCGGGCCGCCCGGCGATCAGCAGCACCCGGCTGCGGGCGCCCTTGCGGCCGGAGAGGGTGTCCAGCCCCGCGCGTTCGATGTCGCTGCGCAGGGCGGCCAGTTCGCGGCGGCGGCCGGCGAAGGCGGCGGGGGCCGGCGGGGCGGTCGCCGCCGGTACGCCGGTCCGGCCCGCTCCTCTTCGTCCGGCCCCCGACGCCGTCACCGTCCGGCCGGTGTCCACCGCCTGCTCCGCCACGGGCCACGCTCCCGTTCACTTGCGCGTACGAGCCGGCCGCCGCTGCGGCCGGGATGCGACGAGCGTAGTTCACAGGTGCCGTGGATCACGGCGGACATACCGCGTAAATCTGACAAAAATGGAAGCAGTAATTCCGGAAGGAGTCCGGTCCCGCCCGACAAGCGGTCCGGCCTGCTCCTTTACGCCTCGAACGGCCGGGCCGGCCACGGCGCCTCGGCCGGGCGCAGCGCCTCCAGGCCGTCACCCGACTGCGCGGCCAGCAGCGACAGCACGCCGACGACCAGGCAGTTGTTGTGCAGCTCGCCGGCCAGCACGCCGCGCGCGAGGTCGGCGACCGGCACCCGCGCCAGCTCCATGTCGGCCTCTTCCTCCTCGACCTCGAAGCGCTCGCCCTCCGCCTCGGAGAGACCACGGGCCAGGAAGATCCGTACGGCCTCGTCGCAGCCGCCGGGGGTGGTGTAGACGTCGGTCAGCACCCGCCAGTCCTCGGCCTTGACGTGCGCCTCCTCGTACAGCTCGCGCTGGGCGGCGTGGAGGGGGTTCTCGCCGGGCACGTCCAGCAGCCCGGCCGGGATCTCCCAGAGCTTGTGGCGTACGGGGTGCCGGTACTGGCGCAGCACCAGGACCTTGCCCTCGTCGTCCAGGGCCAGAACGGCCACCGAGCCGGGGTGGACCTGGTAGTCCCGCTTCACGGTGGACCCGTCCGGCATGACGACCTCGTCCGTGCGGACGCTGGTCTTGTTACCGGTGAACGGGGTCGCCGTCGCGGTGATCCGCCACTCCTCGGGGGTGTCCTTGATGGCCATGCGCGTCCTCCCAAACAAGCAGAAACCGGGGTACGGACCGCAAAGTCCGCACCCCGGTAACCGTATCTTCCGGCCGGTGGATTACTTACCGGCGGCCTTGCCGGTCTTGCGCTCGACGGCGGCCTTCACCAGACCCGCGAAGAGCGGGTGCGGCCGGGTCGGGCGGGAGCGCAGCTCCGGGTGCGCCTGGGTGGCGACCAGGTAGGGGTGCACCTCGCGCGGGTACTCGACGTACTCCACCAGCTTGTTGTCCGGGGAGACGCCGGAGAACTGCAGGCCGGCCTTCTTCTCCAGCTCGGCGCGGTAGGAGTTGTTGACCTCGTAGCGGTGGCGGTGGCGCTCCTCGACGTACTCCTTGCCGCCGTAGACCTCGCGGACGATGGAGCCCTCGGCGAGCTTCGCCGGGTACATGCCGAGCCGCATCGTGCCGCCCATGTCGCCCTCGCCGGCGACGATGTCCAGCTGCTCGGCCATGGTGGAGATGACCGGGTCGGCGGCGGCCGGGTCGAACTCGGTGGAGTTCGCGCCCGCCACGCCGGCCAGGCTGCGGGCCGCCTCGATGACGACGCACTGCAGGCCCAGGCAGATGCCCAGCAGCGGGATCTTGTTCTCGCGGGCGTAGGTGATCGCCTCGAGCTTGCCCTCCACGCCGCGCTCGCCGAAGCCGCCCGGGATGAGGATCGCGTCGCAGTCGCCGAGCTGCTTCTTGGCGCCGGCCGCGGTGCGGCAGTCGTCGGAGGTGACCCACTTGATCTTCACGCGGGCGCGGTTGGCGAAGCCGCCGGCACGCATCGCCTCGGAGACCGAGAGGTAGGCGTCGGGCAGGTCGATGTACTTGCCGACCAGCGCGACCTTGACCTCGTGGTCGGGGTTGTGGACGCGGTCCAGCAGGTCCTCCCACTGGGTCCAGTCCACGTCGCGGAACGGCAGGTCGAGCTTGCGCACGACGTAGGCGTCCAGGCCCTCGGTGTGCAGCACCTTGGGGATGTCGTAGATCGACGGGGCGTCGATCGCGGCGACCACCGCGGCGTCGTCCACGTCGCACATCAGCGAGATCTTGCGCTTGATGGCGGTCGGGACCTCGCGGTCGGCGCGCAGCACGATCGCGTCGGGCTGGATGCCGATGTTGCGCAGCGCGGCGACGGAGTGCTGGGTCGGCTTGGTCTTCAGCTCACCGGACGGGCCGATGTACGGCAGCAGCGAGATGTGCACGACGAAGACGTTGTCCCGGCCGACCTCGTGGCGGACCTGGCGGACGGTCTCCAGGAACGGCAGCGACTCGATGTCGCCGACCGTGCCGCCGACCTCGGTGATGACGACGTCGACGTCGTCGGTCGCCATGCGGCGGATGCGGTGCTTGATCTCGTTGGTGATGTGCGGGATGACCTGCACGGTGTCGCCGAGGTACTCACCGCGTCGCTCCTTGGCGATCACGGTGTTGTAGACCTGGCCGGTGGTGACGTTCGCGGAGCCGTCGAGGTCGACGTCCAGGAAGCGCTCGTAGTGGCCGATGTCCAGGTCGGTCTCGGCGCCGTCGTTGGTGACGAACACCTCGCCGTGCTGGAAGGGGTTCATCGTGCCGGGGTCGACGTTGAGGTACGGGTCCAGCTTCTGCATCGTGACCCGCAGGCCCCGGGCCTTGAGCAGCGCACCCAGGCTGGAGGCGGTGAGCCCCTTGCCGAGCGAGGACGCAACGCCCCCGGTGACGAAGATGTGCTTGGTCGTCGAGGATTTGGGCGGCATGGCCAAGACGGAACTCCCGTGGTCGCGAAGTGAAAGAGCGGAGCGGCGCGAGCCCGGATTTCCAGGGGTGCCGTCGCTGCGGTCGGGGGTGCCGGGTCTTCCTTCCGGGCCCACCGGTCCACGGGGTACCAGGCTATCAGCGACAGAGCGTGGTCGCGCCCGCCCGCGCGGGCCGGAATACATCGCTCCCCGTATACGGGCCCCGACGTGACGCAGGCCACCCATTCGGCCCAGCCCCGGGAAGCGGAGCGTCGCGCGGATGTCACGTGCGCGTCGTATCCTGCTCGGGCACTCGCATCGGGCCATCCGGAAACGGCATCACCCCCAACCGAATACCGGACCAGCAGCCCGGCGGGGTTTTCAATGGGCAGGACGGAAGATCTACACGTCCCACGGGGGGCGTCACCCCAGTTCGAACGGGAGATGTACGTGGCCGGGCGCATCGAGGACTACGCACTGATCGGCGACATGCAGACCGCCGCACTTGTCTGCCGGGACGGCACGGTCGACTGGCTGTGCCTGCCCCGGTTCGACTCGCCCGCGGTCTTCGCCGGCCTCCTCGGCACCGAGGAGCACGGCTTCTGGCGGCTGGGCCCGGCCGCGGAAGCGGAAGGCGAAGCGGAGGCCGTCTCGCCCGCCTCCGACCGCCGCAGATACCGCGGCGACTCCCTGATCCTGGAATCGGAGTGGGACACCCCCGACGGCACGGTCCGGCTGATCGACTTCATGCCGCCGCGCGACGGCGCGCCGCAGCTGATCCGCATCGTGGAAGGCGTCAGCGGCAAGGTCGCGATGCGCTCCTCGCTGCGGATGCGGTTCTCCTACGGCTGGGTGGTGCCGTGGGTGCACCAGGTCGACGGCCGCACGGCCGCGGTCGCGGGCCCGGACTCGGTGTGGTTCGACACCACGGCCGAGACCCACGGCGAGGACCTGACCACGTACTCGGACTTCACCGTCGAGGCCGGGCAGCGGATCGCCTTCACGATGAGCTGGCAGCCCTCGCATCATGAGCAGCCGCCGCTCCCCGAGCCGGAGAACTCGCTGACGGCCACCGCGGACTTCTGGCGCGAGTGGGTCGAGCAGTGCACGTACCACGGTCCGTACCGTGACGCGGTGGTCCGCTCGCTGATCACCCTGAAGGCGCTGACGTACGCGCCGACCGGCGGCATCGTCGCGGCGCCCACCACCTCCCTCCCCGAGGACATCGGCGGCTCCCGCAACTGGGACTACCGCTTCACCTGGCTCCGGGACGCCGCGATCACCCTCTCCTCCCTCCTGCGCACGGGATACCGCGAGGAGGCCCGCGCCTGGCGCGAGTGGCTGCTCCGCGCGGTGGCCGGGGACCCGGAGAACCTGCAGATCATGTACGGCATCGCGGGCGAGCGCGAGCTCGGCGAGAACGAGCTGACCTGGCTGCCGGGGTACGAGAACTCCAAGCCGGTCCGGGTCGGCAACGGCGCCGCCGACCAGCTCCAGCTGGACGTGTACGGCGAGGTCATCGAGGCGCTGCACCTCGCCCACATGACCGGCCTGGCCCGCAACGACTACGCCTCCCTCCTCCAGATCAAGCTGATCCGCTGGGTGGAGAAGCACTGGGACGAGCCCGACGAGGGCATCTGGGAAGTGCGCGGGCCGCGCCGGCACTTCGTCCACTCCAAGGTCATGACCTGGGTCGCGGTGGACCGCACCATCAAGCTGATGGAGTCCGGGGACGTCGAGGGCCCGCTGGAGGAGTGGAAGGAGCTGCGCGACACGATCCACCGGGACGTGTGCGAGAAGGGCTACGACCCGGAGCGCAACACCTTCACCCAGTCCTACGGCTCCAAGGAGCTGGACGCCTCGCTGCTGCTCATCCCGCAGATGGGCTTCCTGCCGCCGGACGACAAGCGCGTCATCGGCACCATCGAGGCGATCCAGCGCGAGCTGGCCACGCCCGACGGCTTCATCATGCGCTACCCCACCTCCGCCGATGCCGCGGAGGAGAACCTGGACGGCCTGGAGGGCGACGAGGGCGCGTTCCTGGCCTGCTCGTTCTGGCTCGCCGACGACCTGGCGATGATCGGCCGCGTCGAAGAGGCCCGCAAGCTCTTCGAGAAGCTCCTCTCGCTCCGCAACGACCTGGGCCTGCTGGCCGAGGAGTGGGACTCCAAGGCCGGCCGCCAGGTCGGCAACTTCCCCCAGGCGTTCAGCCATGTCCCGCTGATCGACACGGCACTGCGCCTGACGGCGAGCGGGGCGTACGGGGGCTGAGCCGCCCCCGCACGCCCCTGCGGCGGTCCGGCCCGGTCAGAACGGCGTCAGCGTCAGCCTGATCCGGCTGGGCGCGCCGTCCTCGATGTACGAGGCGAAGCCGGCGACATCGTCGAAGGCGAAGCCGTACGCCTTGCCGTCCTGCGTCGCGTCGTGCATCACTCGGGCGTAGTGGTTGGCGAGCCGCTGCTGGTAGAAGGCGGCGGGGTCGGTGGTGGGCTGCTCGGCGTGCGAGGTGAGGGTGGCGCGGTTCAGCGCGGCGCCCAGGATCGCGGCGACCGGGCCCGTGGTGCCGTCGTTGGGCGCGGCGAGGGTGCCGTCGCAGAAGAGCACGTCGCGGGTGCTGGGCCTGCTGAACGAGACGCTCGCCGGGCCGGTGAAGGAGAGCTTGTCCCCGGCGACCCGGCCGGTGAAGGTGCCGGCGTTGGTGGTGACCTTCAGGTCCTTGGACGCGTACGCCGACCATGCCTCGTCGATGGCGGGGGCGAGGTAGTCCTTGGCGAACCGGCCGCTGTCCAGGCCGTGCCCGGGGGCGATGACCCGCTTGTCGTCGACGACCAGGTCGCCGAAGCCCTCGATGCCGGCCAGGTCCGAGAAGATCTTCGCCCGGGCGCCGTCCTTCAGCAGCCCCGCTGTCTGGTCCTTCGCGCCGGTCAAATGGATCGCCAGCGGCACGCTGAACATGTCGACCATGGTGGTGTTGCAGTACATGCCGCCGTCGTTGTAAGTGAACTCCGCGCAGTCGTGCAGGACTCCGTAGTTGGGATCGGAGTCCACCCAGCCGGCCGGATAGGCCAGCGCCGCCTTGCCGTTGCCGTCCTCGACGGCCTTGAACTTCAGCTTGCCGCCGAGCGCGGTGTAGATCCGCCCGGACATCTTCGGCAGCGTGAGGGTCGTGGTGCCGCTCGCGGCGAGCGGGATCGCGTAGTCGGTGAAGCCGTCGGAGCCGTTGTCGGACACGGCGACGGGCTTCAGCTCTCCTTCGGGGGTGACCCGGACCTGCTGGGTGCCGTCATTGCCGACGATGTAGACCCAGACCGAGGAATTGCCGAACTCGCCGGAGTCGTTGGCGATTTCCAGGGGAAGCCCCGCGGCCTTCGTACGGCCGGGGGTGCCGCTCGCGTGTCCGGCGAGGGCGAATCCGGAAGCGGCGGCGCCCGCGGCGAGGCCGCCGAGCAGGGTGCGACGAGAGATCACGAGATGGCTCCTTGTGGGGGGTGGGGTGAGAGCGCTCTCAGATGAAGTAGGGTCACCCTGCCCACTTCTGGCGGTACCGTCAACCCACCGCGAAACAGAAGGAGTTCGAAGATGTCCGTGCCCGGCGGCTCCCGGCCGACCCTGGAGGCGGTGGCCGCCCGGGCCGGTGTCTCCCGCGCCACCGTCTCCCGCGTCGTCAACGGCGGCACCGGAGTCCGCGCCGAGATCCGCGAGCGGGTCCGGCAGGCGGTCGCCGAGCTCGGGTACATCCCGAACATCGCCGCCCGCTCGCTCGTCACCCGCCGCACCGGCGCCGTCGCCGTGGTCATCGCCGAGCCCGAGGCAAGGGTGTTCTCCGACCCCTTCTTCGCCCAGCAGCTGCGCGGCATCGGCCGCGAACTGGGCGCGGCCGACACCCAGTTGCTGCTGATGATGGTGGAGAGCGACCGCGATCACGCGCGCATCGGCCGGTATCTGTCGGGCGGGCACGTCGACGGCGCGCTGATGTTCTCGCTGCACCGCGCCGATCCGCTGCCCGCGATGGCCGCGGCCGCGGGGCTGCCCACGGTCTTCGGCGGGCGCCCGGACCGGTCGGACGACTCGGACGACGGCCACGCCGGTGCGGCCCGCCCGCTGTACGTCGACACCGACAACCGCGACGGGGCCCGGCAGGCGGTCACCCACCTGGTGCAGCGCGGCCGACGGCGGATCGCCGTGATCACCGGCCCGCTGGACCAGACCTCGGCCCAGGACCGGCTGGACGGCTACCGCGAGGCGCTGGCGCCCCGCCCTGCGGACCCCCGCCTGATCGCCGACGGCGGCTTCACCGCCGAGGGCGGCGAGCGGGCCATGGGCGAGCTGCTGGACGCGGCCCCCGACCTGGACGCCGTCTTCGCCTGCTCCGACCTGATGGCCACGGGTGCGCTGCGCACGCTGCGGGCGCGCGGCCGGCGGGTGCCGGCGGATGTCGCGGTGGTCGGCTACGACGACCTCGCCCCGGCGGCCTGGGCGGACCCGCCGCTGACCACGGTCCGCCAGGACGTGCAGGAGATGGGCCGCCTGATGGCCCGGCTGCTCCTGGACCGGCTGGCGGCGGACGACGGCGCGCACCTCTCCCCCGTCGTCACACCCGCCACCCTCATCGTCCGCGACTCCAGCTAGCAGTACGCCAGGTACGTCAGGTACGTCAGGTACGTCAGGTACGTCACGTCACGTCACGTCGGCGATCACCTCGCGGGCCGCCCGCTCGCCCTCCGTGGCCCCGCCGTTCATGAACCCCTGGAAGTCGTACGAGGTGTGCTCGCCGCCGATGTGCACATTGCCCTGGCGGACGCCCTCGTACCCCGCGTACTTGTGCAGATAGCCCACCGGCCAGTACGAGTACGCGCCCAGGGCGTACGGATTGCGGTGCCAGGCGGAGAGTTGCGCCCGGCCGGTCCAGGCGGCCTTCGTGCCGGGGAAGAAGCGCTCGATGTCCGTCAGCCGGCGCTGCGCCAGGTCCCGTACGTACGGGTCGGCCTCCGTCGAGAACGCCCCCGCCGGGGTCAGCGCGTGGGCGAGGCTGCCGCCGCCGTACTGGATGAGGATGCCGCCGGTGCCGGGCTGCGCCTTGGTGGTGTCCCAGGTCTGCTGCGCGTCCAGGTCGGTGAAGCAGTCACCGGCGCTGACGCCCGGCCAGGGCCCGCTGCCGCGCCAGGGCCGGGCGCTGAACTGCATGTTGAGCTTGGTGCAGTACCCCATCCGCGCGTCCCGCAGCAGGTTCGTCATCCGGGTGTCGAAACCGGCCCGGGTGAGGTCCAGGCGTTGCAGTACGGGCAGCGGGACGGCCAGGACGGTGTGGTCGGCGGTGACTGTGCGGGTGGTGCCGCCGTCGCTGAAGGTGAGGGTCTGGGTGCCGTCGGATTGCGCAGTGACGGCCGTCAGGGACCAGCCCATGCGGAGCGTCCCGGCGGGCAGGGCTGCCGCGATGGCCTTCGGGAGCCGGTCGTTGCCGCCGGTGATGTGGTACCGCTCGTCGGACAGCCCCCAGACGTTGAAGCGGCCGGGGTTGGGCTGGTAGCCCATGAGCAGGACGAGGGCGAGCGCGGACTGGTCGACGGTGTCGGCGCCGTACTCGACGTTGTACGCGACGTCGATGAACTGCCCGAGCGGGGAGGCGAAGCCGCCGGGCACGCGGGAGTCGATCCATTCCCGTATCGACATGTTGTCCAGGGCCGTGCCGGCGGGGGTGCTCTGTTCCCAGGTGACCTCGCCCGCCTCCTGGAGGTCGCGGCGGAGCGCCTGGTAGACGCCCTTGAAGTCCTCGTCCGCCTGCGCGCGCGGGTAGTACGTGCCGTCGAACCAGAGGACCTCCTCCGCGCCGTTGGGGCCCGCGCCGAGGAAGTCCTCCAGGGGCAGGCCGAAGCGGCGGCAGAGTTCGTGCATCTTCTTGTGCTCGGTGTCGATCAGCTCGCCGCCGATCTCGGAGCTCTGGCCGTACGCCCAGTGGTCGCGCTGGGTGTACATCCGGCCGCCGACCCGGTCGGGACTGGCCTCGTACAGCGTGCAGGGCAGTCCGGCGTCCCGGAGGGTGAGCGCCGCGGTCAGGCCCGCGATGCCCGCGCCGACGACGGCGATACGGGGTGTGGCGGCGGTCCGCGGCGGGCGCGCGGGCTGCGCTGCCGCAGTGGTGGCCGGGGCGGCGAGCGCGACGCCGAGGCCCAGCGCGCCCGCGCGCGCCAGGAGTTCGCGCCGGTCCAGCCCTCGTACGTCGGCGGCGGGCAGCCGGAGTCTTCGTGCTGCCGCGTGCTCGGCGGCGAGTCTGCGCAGGGCGTGCATCGCATGTGTACGGGCCATGGTCGGGCCTCCTCAGAGTGCGGTTTTCTCCTCGTCGCGCTCGGCCGCGTCCTCCAGGACGATCCGGCCGATGATCTCGTACCGTGCGGGCTTGCGTGCCTTGAGATAGAGCGCCAGGCCGAGGCCCCCGAAGAAGACCAGGCCGACGATCCAGGGGATGAGCCGGAAGAAGAGCGAGTCGGCCGCGTCACCGGCCGCGGTCCGCATGTTGACCAGCAGCAGCACGACCACGGCGGTCATCCCGACGCCGCCGAGCAGCGGTGCGGTGAACGTGCGGAACCAGTGCCGGTCCTCGGGGTGGTGGCGCCGGAAGTAGCCGATGACGGCGAAGGAGCAGAGGGTCTGCACGATGAGGATCGCCATCGTGCCGAGGATCGCGAGCAGCGTGTACAGGTGGATGTAGGGGTCCTGGCCGGTCAGCCAGAAGGCGGCGACGAGGCCGGTGGCGAGCGCGGTCTGCACGTATGAGGCGAAGTACGGGGAGCCGTGCCGGGGGTGCGTCCGGCCCAGGCCCCGGTGCAGGAACCCCTCGCGCCCGATGGCGTACAGATAGCGCGCGGCGCACTGGTGGAAGGCCATGCCGCAGGCGAACGAGCCGGTGAGCAGCAGCCATTGGAAGGCGTCCACGGCCCAGCCGCCGAGGAAGGAGCGGGTGGGCGCGAAGAAGAGGTCCAGCGGGGTGTCCGAGGACGCGATCCGTACCGACTCGGCCAGGCCGTTCCCGGAGATCGTCATCCAGGACACGAAGATGTAGAAGAGGCCGACGCCGATGACGGAGACGAGCGTGGCGCGCGGGATGACGCGCTTGGGGTCGCGGGACTCCTCGCCGTACATCGCGGTGGACTCGAAGCCGACCCAGGACCAGAAGGCGAAGAAGAGGCCGAGCCCGGCGGAGGTGCCGGTGAAGGCGTTGGCGGGGTTGACGGGCGCCGCGGGGATGCCGTCCGGGCCGCCGCCGGCCAGCAGTACTGCGAACGAGACGGCGAAGAGCACGGCGATCTCGGCGACGAGCATGATGCCCAGCGCCTTGGCGGTGAGGTGGATGTCGAAGTGCGCGAGGACGGCGGTGACCGCGAGCATCGCGCCCGCGTACAGCGGCCAGGGCAGGTCGGCGCCGAGCTGGTCGGCGACGGTGGTCTTGGCGAAGTACGCGAAGACGCCGACGATCGACGCCTCGAAGACGATGTACGCGAGGACGGCGAGCATCCCGGAGGCCATGCCGGCGACCCGGCCCAAGCCGTGCGAGATGAAGCCGTAGAAGGCACCCGCCGCGGTGATCCGCTTGGCCATGGCGACGTATCCGACGGAGAACACGGTCAGGACGACGGTCGCGAAGAGGTAACCGGCCGGGGCGCCGATGCCGTTGCCGGCGCCGACCGCGATCGGGAGGTTGCCGGTCATCGCGGTGATGGGCGCGGCGGTCGCGACCGCCATGAAGACGACGCCGACCAGGCCGACGGAGCCGGCCTTGAGCCGGTCGACGCCGTGGCCCTCGCCGTGCGCCGCCTCCGGTATTTCTGTTCTGGACATGCCACCCCTTGTTCCGTCCGGCGCCCGTGCAGGCGGTCTGTGGAGCCGACAGCCTGGCGGACTGTGACGGGCACCACAACCGACAACCGAGCCGGTTTTAGTACGGATGATCGACGAGGTGTCGGGGCGGACGGCGACGGATTCCGTGGCGGAAAGCGGCGGGCGCGGGGCAACTGCCCCGCTGACCAGGCTCCCGTGGCGGCAGACCGCCGTTCCTGGGGGTAGCGTTCGACGCCATGGGGTCGGAAGCGATGGTCGAGGCCGAGATCACGGTACGCAGGGCGCTGGAGCTGCCCGCACTGCGGCGCGGGCTGCCGGAAGTGATCACCGGCGAGGACGGACTGGACCGCTCGGTCCGCTGGGTGCACGCCGGTGAGGTGCCGAACATCGCCTCGCTGCTCAAGGGCGGCGAGCTGCTGCTGACCACGGGGCTGGGCCTCGGCGCCCGCCCCTCGGAACAGCGCGCCTTCGTCCGCAAGCTCGCCGAGCGCGGGATCGCCGCGCTCGTCGTGGAGCTGGGCGCCCGCTTCGAGTCGCTGCCCACCGCCCTGGTCGACAGCGCCCGCGCCTCGGGCCTGCCGCTGATCCAGCTGCACCGCGAGGTGCCGTACGTCTCGGTCACCGAGGAGATCCACACCGAGATCGTCAACAGCCACTACACGCTGATGCGCCGCGCGGACGAGGTGCTGCGCCGCTGCACGGACGTCCTGCTGCGCGGCGGCGGCGCCCCCGAAGTGCTGCGCCTGCTCGCCGCGTTCACCGGCAACCCGCTCTGCCTGGAGGCCCCGGACGGCAGCCCGCTGTACGCCGCGGGCCCCGACGACGGCGCCGCCGCCGACGCCGATCCGCTCCAGGCGTGGGAGGGGCTGCGCGAGAAGGGGCTGCGGGTGGACGTGCCCGGCGGCGGCCACGGCCCCGACGCCGTACGGGCCCGGCTCGTCCTGCTGCCCGTCAACGGCGCCGTCGCGCCCGTCCACCACATCGCCGCCGAACGCGCCGCCGACCTCCTCGCCGTCGTCATGCTGCAGTCCCGCCAGGAGGAGGGGCTGGCGGCGCGCGGCCGCGGCGACTTCCTCGCCGACCTCGCGGAGGGCCGGATCTCCGCCGCCGAAGCGCCGGGCCAGGCCCGGCTGCTGGGCTTCCGGCCCGGTACGGCGGCGCTCCTCCCGGTGGTCATGCGGCTGCCGTCCGGACTGCCCACCGCGGCCGGCTGGGCGCTCCTCGCCCAGGCGCTGCGCGAGGAACTGTCCGCGCTCGGCGCTCCCGTACTGCTCGGTGTGCGGCCGGTGGAGGGCCGCGTCCCGCTGCTGTTCGGGCTGCGCGAGGGGCAGGACCGGGCGGGCGCGGCCGACCGGATCGCGGAGGCGCTGCGGGCCGGCGTCGCCCGGGCCGGGCTGGACCGCCCGGCGGCGCAGCGCCCGGTGGTCGTGGTCGGCGCGGCCGGCGACTGGGCGGCGACCGGGCCCGGGCTGCGGCACGCCGCCGAGGCGGCCGCGGCGGCGCAGGGGCTGGAGCCGCGGCTCTGGTACGACGCCCGCCGCCTGGACATCGAACTCCTCCTGTGGCGGATGCGGGAGCACGGCGAGGAGGGCATGCTCACG
Organism: Streptomyces sp. NPDC050315; assembly: GCF_040655775.1. Lineage (NCBI taxonomy): Bacteria > Bacillati > Actinomycetota > Actinomycetes > Kitasatosporales > Streptomycetaceae > Streptomyces > Streptomyces sp. NPDC050315. The sequence continues at coordinate 23,643 of NZ_JBFAKN010000005.1, read as the reverse complement.
GACTTCGTCGACCGCGCGATCGGCCCGCTGCTGACCCACGACCGCACCGCGCGCCAGCCGCTGCTGCCCACCCTGGAGGCGTACCTCGCCAGCGCAGGCCGCAAGGCCGAGACCTCCCGCGACCTGAACGTCAACCGCCAGACCCTGTACGACCGCCTCGCCCGCATCTCCCAGCTGCTCGGCACGGACCTCGACGACCCGGGGACCGTACTGGGGCTGCGGCTGGCCCTGCACGCGCGGCGGCACACGGAACGCGGCTAGCGGTACGGCCATACGGGGGCGGGGCTCAGGACGGCGCGAAGACCGTGCCCGCCAGGAGGACATGGAGCGCGGTGCCGCCCAGGATGCTGAGGACCGCATTGCGCCGCCAGAAGTGCAGGGCGAGGGTCGCGGCCAGGGACAGGCCGATGGGCAGCGCGTCCGGCGGGGCGAGGTCGCGCAGGGTGTAGACGGTGAGAATCACCATGACGCCGACCGGCATCCGCGCACTGAGGTAGTGGACGGCGGCACTGGCCCGCAGTGGGGCGAGGACGGCGAACGGCAGGGCGCGCAGCGCCCAGGTGACGGCCGCGGAGACGGCCACCGCGGCTATCAGGTAGGGAGTGTCAGGCACGGGCCGTTCCCTTCGTCCTCGTCGCCAGCGCGTGGCGGGCCAGCAGACCGGCGGTGAACAGGCCCAGGGCGGCCGGCAGCAGCTCCCCCGGCACGGCGAACCGGGCCACCAGCGCGCAGACCAGGGCCAGTACGGGGGTGGGGATGTCGCGCCGGGCCCGGTAGGCGTCGACGGCCAGGACGACGAACAACGCGGTCAGCGCAAAGTCCAGACCGGTCAGCCGGGCGGGCACCACGGAGCCGAGGAGGGCCCCGGCGGTGCCCCCGGCGACCCAGTACAGCTGGCACAGCGCCTGCAGCCACACGATCCGCCGGCCGCTCCAGGACCGCGCGGCCTCCCCGGTGGTCAGCGCGTACGCCTCGTCGGTCAGCGCGAAGACGCTGTAGCCCTTGCCGAGACGGCTCCCGACCCGGTGCAGCGGGAAGGACAGGGCGTAGAAGACGTGCCGGAAGTTGACCAGGAACGCGGTCAGCGCGACCTGCGCCAGCGGGGTGGTGGCGATGACGAGGCCGATGAGCAGGAACTCCAGCGACCCGGCGTAGACAAAAGCGGTGAAGGCGGTGGCCCACCACCAGTCCAGGCCCGCGTGGACGACCAGCACCCCCAGCGCGATCCCGAGGGGGAACAGGGCCAGCCCCACCGTGCTGGAGTCCGTGAGCGCCGCCCGGAAGTCGGACGGCTGCCGGGCAGGGGGCCTCACCCCGCCGCCGTGTCTGCGCCGGGTCAAGCGGCTGGAGGACGCCGGGATCATCACCGGGTACCGGGCGCGCATCGACCCCGCGGCCGCCGGGCGGGGCTTCGACGTCATGGTCTCCCTGGAGATCAGCGTCAACGACCTGCGGACCGTCGAGGAGCTGGAGACCGCGATCTCCTCCTACGACGAAGTCGTCGAGTTCCACCGGCTCTTCGGCCGGCCCGACTATCTCGTCCGGGTGGCCGTCGAGGACCAGGCCGCCTTCGAGACGTTCCTGACCACCAAGATCATGGGGCTGCGCGCCGTCGCCCGGGTCGACTCGCACCTGATCATGAAGAAGATCAAGACCGACGACTGAAAGGCCGTGGGAGGCTCTCAGCCCTGACGCTGCGCCAGCTCGTCGTACACGCTCAGCACCTGGGCGACCGTGTCGTCCTCGGTGGGCCAGTCGGCGGCCTGGGCGCGTCCGGCGTCGGCGAGAGCCGCCCGCCGGGCCGGATCGTCGAGCAATTCCACGATCGTGCGGGCGAGGGCCGGGGCATCGCCGTACGGGACCAGTTCGGCGGCCCGGCCGACCAGTTCGCGGGTGCCGCCGGTGTCCGTGGCGACCAGCGGGACGCCGCCGCGCAGCGCCTCCTGGGCGAGTACCGAGCGGGCCTCCCAGCGCCCCGCCACGAGCACCAGGTCGGCGGCGGCGAGCAGCCCGGGGACGTCCTCGCGGCGACCGAGCAGCCGTACGGGCAGCCCTTCCGCGTCGATCCGCTGCTGCAGCGCGGTCCGCAGCGGCCCCTCCCCCGCGACGACGAGCAGCGGCTGCGGGTCCAGGCCGCACCAGCCGTGCGCGGCGTCCAGCAGCACGTCGTGCCCCTGGTGGGCGTCCAGCCGGCCGACGGCGAGCAGCAACGGGCGCCCGAGCGCGCCCAGTTCGGCCCGCCGCTTCTCGCGCCGTCCGAGCTCGCGCGCGTACTCCTCCTCGCCGCGCGGGCGCGGCCCCGCCGGGGGCGCCAGGCGCGCGTCGCGGGCGCCGCGCTCGCGGGCCCTGCGCACCAGTTCGGCGCACGAGCCCAGTACGACCGCCGAGGCCCGCGCCACCCGGCGCTCCAGCAGCCGCGTCACCTGCGCCCGCGCGCCCTCGCTGTGCACCTTGGTGTGCCAGGTGACGACGAGCGGGACGCGCCTGCCACGCAGCGCCAGGGAGGCCCGCAGCCCGGCGTGCAGACCGTGCGCATGGACGAGGTCGGCGTCCGCGCAGGCGGCGCGGAGCGCGGTGATGCTCCCGGGGTCCGTGCGTGGCGGGATCCGTTCGAAGCCGGCGCCCACCTCCGTGAAGCCGTACGTGTCCTCGGCGTCGGGCGCCGCGCAGACCGTCACCCGTACCCCGCGCGCGACGAGCCCCGCCGACAGCGCGTGCACATGGGCCGCGCTGCCGGCGCTGCCTCGGCCCAGCACCTGGACCGTGCGCAGCGGCGACGGTGCGGTCGGCGGGGTGGGTGTGCTGCTCACGAGTACGTCGGGCTCCTGGGTCGGCGTGGTCCGGTGAGGCGGGCGGGATGCGCCCAGCATGCCAGCCCGCGCCGTCCGTGCGGCACCGATGACAAGCCGTTGTGCTGCGGCTGCGCGGCCGGGGCCCGCCGGGACCACTCACACGGGTGATCATGCCCGTGTTCGTACCGCCACTCCGGGCCCCAGGCGTCAGCCGGTGAGGACAGCCCCTGCCGCGGCGCGGCTGACGCTCTCCCCCGAGGCCGCGGCGGCGGTCAGCGCGGCGGCGTGGGCAAGCAGCCCGGCCCGGCCGTTGGCCGCGACGATCGCGAGGCCGAGGGCCGCGCCCAGGGCGTGGGCGCCCGTGTCGCCGAGCATGGTGCGCTCGCCGAGGTCGTCGGCGAGCAGCGCCGCCGCCGCGCCCACCGGGGCGGCCGCGAGCACCGCGCCCGGCCCGCGGCGCAGCAGTCCCGGGGCGCCGAGCGCGAGGACCGCGGCGGCCGCCCTGCCGGGGCGCACGTCCACCAGGTTCGCCAGGTGGGCCGAGCCCGCGATCACCACGCCCGCCAGGACCTTGTCGGCCGGGCGGTCCTTCAGGAGCGCGCCCGCCGCGAGCCCGGCCGCGCCGATGCCGAAGAGCTTGACCGCGCCGCTGGTGACCTCGCCCCGCCGCAGCGCGGACAGATGCGCACAGAAGCCGCGCCGCTCTTCGCCCGCGCCCGCCACGTCGTCGTACGCGCCGCAGCCGCCCGCCGCCAGGACGGCCAGCGTGCCTGCGGTACGGGCCTTCAGCGACAATCCGGGCGCGCCGGCGACTGCGGCCGCGGCGCCCACAGCGGCCGCCGGCCCGCCGAACAGATCGACGCTGCGGCCCGCGTGGTTCTTCCGCTGCCACGGTTCACTGCCGCCCGGTGGCCGCCGCCGCAGCCCCTCGTACGCGGCGCGGGCCACCCCCGCCGCCGTGAGCAGCCCCACGAGCCGCGCGCCCCGGCTCACCGGCCCGTCCTCGCCGTCTCCAGCAGTTCCTCGGCGTGCGCGCGGGCCGTCTCGGAGTCCTCCTGGCCCGCGAGCATGCGGGAGAGTTCGCGGATGCGGTCCTCGCCCTCCAGGACCGTGACGCCGCTTCGGGTGACCGAGCCGTCGTTGGTCTTCTCGACCAGCAGCTGGCGGTCGGCGAACGCGGCGACCTGCGGGAGGTGGGTGACGACCACGACCTGCGCGGAGCGGGCCAGCCGGGCGAGGCGGCGGCCGACCTCGACCGCGGCCTTGCCGCCGACGCCCGCGTCCACCTCGTCGAAGAGATAGGTCGGTACGGGATCGGAGCCCGCGAAGACCACCTCGATGCCGAGCATCACACGGGAGAGCTCGCCGCCGGAGGCGCCCTTGGCGATCGGGCGGGGCTGCGCGCCGGGGTGCGGCGCGAGGAGCAGCTCGACCTCGTCGGCACCGGCCGGCCCGTAGGCCACGTTCCGCCCGCCGACCTGCACGCCGTCCGCGTCCTCGGCCACCTCGGTCTGGCTGATCTCGACGCTCACCCGGGCGTGCGGCATGGCCAGTTCGGCGAGCTCGGTGGTGACGGCGGCGGCGAACCGCTCCGCCGACGCCGTGCGCGCGTCGGTCAGCGCCTGCGCCAGCTCGCCCAGTTCGGCGCGGAGCGCGTCGCGTTCGGCGGTCAGCTCGCCGATCCGGTCGTCGTCGCCCTCCAGCTCGGCGAGGCGCGCGGCGCTCTCCTCGGCCCAGGCGAGCACGGCCGCGATGTCCTCGCCGTACTTGCGGGTGAGGCCGGTGAGGGCGGCCCGCCGCTCCTCGACGGCCGCCAGCCGCAGCGGATCGGCGTCCAGCCCGTCGGCGTAGGACGCCAGCTCGCCCGCCACGTCGGACATCAGGATGCCGATCTCGCCGAGCCGGTCGGTGAGCCCCGCCAGCGCCGCGTCGTGGCTGCGTACCGCCTCCAGCGCGCGGTGCGCCCCGGCGACCAGGGTCGTCGCCTCGACGCCCTCGGGGTCCTCGGGATTGCCCGCGAGCGCCGCATGCGCCGCGGTCGCGGCGGAGGCCAGCGCCTCCGCGTGGCCGAGCCGCTCGGCCTCGGCCGCCAGCTCGGTGTCCTCACCGGCCTGCGGCTCGACGGCGGAGATCTCCTCCAGGCCGAAGCGGAGCAGATCCGCCTCCTGGGCGCGCTCGCGCGCCTTGGTGGTCAGCTCGTCCAACTCGGTGGCCACGTCGCGGAGCCTGCGGTACGCGGCGGTGTACTTCTCCAGCGGTACCGAGACGGCGTCCCCGGCGTAGCGGTCCAGGGCCTGGCGCTGCCGGGCGGGCCGCAACAGGCCCTGCTGATCGGTCTGGCCGTGCACGGCGACCAGGTCGTCCGCCAACTCCCCCAGCAGCCCGACCGGTACGGACCGTCCCCCGACGTGCGCCCGTGAGCGGCCCTCGGCGGAGACGGTACGGCTGATCAGCAGCGCCCCGTCGTCCAGCTCGGCACCGGCCTCCTCGGCGCGGACCGCCGCCGGCGCGTCGGGGCCGACCGTGATGCGGCCCTCCACGACGGCCGCCTTGGCGCCGATCCGTACCAGTGCGGGGTCGGCGCGCCCGCCGAGCAGCAGGCCGAGACTGGTCACGACCATGGTCTTGCCCGCGCCCGTCTCGCCCGTCACCGCCGTGAAACCGGGGGACAGCTCGACGACGGCATCATCGATGACGCCCAAGGACCGGATCCGCATCTCCTCCAACACGGATACGACCATACGAGGTCCGAGGCCCACGCCGCGACGGCCGCCCCCGCGTCATCCCTGCGCACGGCCCCGGAACCGGTACGGAACCGCCGGGAAAGTCCCACCTTGGGACGCCCGCGACACCCTGCGAGGCGCAGGCATACGGGGCACATGCGTACGACCGCTGCCCCGTACGCGTCCAGCCGGCGGTCGCACCGCTAGTGCGGCGCCCCCCGCCAGCCCGCGACCGGAAGGGCGAACTTCGCGACCAGACGGTCCGTGAAGGACGCATGGTGGAGACGGGCCAGCCGGACCGGGATCGCGCCGCGGCGGACCTCCACGCGGGCGCCCGCCGGGAGTTCGACCGAGCGGCTGCCGTCGCACCACAGGACGCCGTGCGGCGTCTTGGGCTGCACCTCCACCGCGAGGACCGACTCCGGGGAGGTGACCAGCGGCTTGGCGAAGAGCGCATGGGCGCTGATCGGCACCATCAGCAGGGCCTCGACCTCGGGCCAGACCACCGGGCCGCCGGCCGAGAAGGCGTACGCGGTCGAGCCGGTCGGCGTCGCGCAGACCACGCCGTCGGCGCCGAAGCGGGACACCGGGCGGCCGTCGACCTCGGTGACGACCTCCAGCATCCGTTCCCGCGCGGCCTTCTCCACCGACGCCTCGTTCAGCGCCCAGTCGGTGTGCACCACGGTGCCGTTGTTGCGGACCAGGACGTCGAGGGTCATCCGCTCCTCGACCTCGTAGGCGCGGGTCACCACCCGGTCCACGACCTTGTCCAGATCGTCCCGCTCGGCCTCGGCGAGAAAACCGACCCGGCCGAGGTTGACGCCCAGCATCGGGACGCCGGACGTCCGCGCGAAGTCCGCGCCGCGCAGCAGGGTGCCGTCGCCGCCCAGTACCACCAGCAGCTCGCAGCCCTCGGCCGCGCACTGTTCCGTCGCCACCTGCTCGACGGAGTCCGGCAGCGGCAGGTCGGCGGCCTCGGCCGCCAGCACCCGTACGCCGATACCGCTGCGCAGCAGCCCCTGGACGACCAGTTCGGCGCTGCGGACGGCCGCGGGGCGGCCGGTGTGGGCGAGCAGGAAGACCGTGCGGCCCTTGCCGGCGAGCGGCACGGGTGCGGGTGCGGACACCGCCTTGACCTGCGGGACCTGCTGTTCCTGCGGTGCTTCGGACGTTCCAGAAGTGGTCAACGCGGCCCCTCCGCCACTGCACGCTCGACATCCGCCGGGTCCAGGGCAGGCGCACCGGCGCGGAGCCACAGAAAGTACTCGACGTTGCCCGACGGGCCGGGCAGGGGGCTCGCGGTGACGCCCAGCGCCCCGAGTCCCAGCTCCGCCGCGCGCTCCCCGACCATCCGCACCGCCTCGGCCCGCAGCTGCGCGCTGCGCACCACGCCGCCGCTGCCGAGGCGCTCCTTGCCGACCTCGAACTGCGGCTTGACCATCAGGACGAGGTCCGCGTCCGGCGCGGAGCAGCGGACCAGCGCGGGCAGGACGAGGCCGAGCGGGATGAAGGAGAGATCGCCCACGACGATGTCGGCGGGCACCCCGTCGATCTGCTCCAGGGTGAGCTCACGGACGTTGGTGCGGTCCTTCACCGTCACCCGGTCGTCGCTCTGCAGCGACCAGGCGAGCTGTCCGTATCCGACGTCCACGGCGACGACGTGGCCGGCGCCCGCGCGCAGCAGGACGTCGGTGAAGCCGCCGGTGGAGGCGCCCGCGTCCAGCGCCCGGCGGCCCTCGACCTTCAGGCCCTTCGGTACGAAGGCGGCCAGCGCGCCGGCGAGCTTGTGGCCGCCGCGCGAGACGTAGTCCGGATCGTTCTCGTCCTCGCGGACGACCAGCGCGGCGCTGGTCTCCACCTGGGTGGCGGCCTTGCTCGCCGGCTGGCCGCCGACCGTCACCCGGCCCGCGGCGATCAGCTGGCTCGCGTGCTCGCGGGAGCGGGCCATCTTGCGGCGCACCAGCTCCGCGTCGAGTCGGCGTCGTGCCACACCTGCCACCGGGGTTCAGCTCCTGATGTCGTTCTGTGCGCCGGGGCGGGGCCCCGGCTGCTGGTCCAAGGAGGCCAGCGTGGTGCGCAGCCCCCGGTGGACATCCTCGTACACGGCGAGGTGGCCGCCGACGGCGAGGTGGTCGGCGTCACCGAGCCGGGCCAGCCGGCCGTCCACTTCGGGATGCCCGGTCGGAGTGACCGGTACGCCGAGCGGCCGCGGGCCCGCGGGCTCCTCGGGCTGCGCGTCGGGGCCTTCGAAGGGTGGCTCGTCGGGCGCCTCGGCGGCTTCAGGGTCCCGTTCCGGCCACTCGGCACCGGGGTTCGGCTCGTCCATGCCCCGACGCTACCGCGAACGGCGGGCGCTCCGGCGGACGAGTCGGCCCTGAGCTGGGTATCGTCCTTGCAATGGCTTCCCTAGAACAGTGCCGAGCGGCCCTGGACCGGCTGGCACAGAACCTTTCGACGTCGGCGAGCGGCGCCGTGCGCGGTGCCGCCGCGCTGGACCGCTCGCTGAGCTGCCACATCACCGACCTGGACGTCACCTTCGTCGGGCGGCTGTCCGACGGCACCCTCATGGACGTCACGGCCGTACCGGGCCCGCCGCCGGACAAGGCGCAGATCCGGCTCGCCATGACCGGCGACGACCTGGTCGCGATGGTCGACGGCGAGCTGCACTTCGCGCGGGCGTGGGGCAGCGGCCGGGTGAAGCTGGAGGCCGGCTTCCGCGACCTCCTGCGGCTGCGGACGCTGCTGTGACGACGCCTGTGACGCCGTCTGTCCCGAGGATCAGGCCGCCGCGGCCTTACGGGGCGTGCGCGCCGCCGGGATGATCAGCGGCGTACCGGTCGCCGGGTCGTCGATGATCTGGCACTTGAGGCGGAAGACCCGCTCCATCAGGTCGGCGGTGACCACGTCGGCCGGTGCGCCCTCGGCGACGACCTCGCCGCCGCGCATGGCGATGATGTGGCTGGCGTAGCGCGCGGCGTGGTTGAGGTCGTGCAGTACCGCGACGAGCGTGCGGCCCTGCTCCTCGTGCAGCTGGGCGCAGAGGTCCAGTACCTCGATCTGGTGCTGGATGTCGAGGTAGGTGGTGGGCTCGTCCAGCAGCAGCAGCGGGGTCTGCTGGGCGAGGGCCATGGCGATCCAGACCCGCTGCCGCTGGCCGCCGGAGAGCTCGTCGACATACCGCTCCCCCAGCTCGCCGACGCCGGTGGCGTCCATCGACTCCTGGACGATGCGCTCGTCCTCGTCCGACCACTGGCGCAGCAGGCCCTGGTGCGGGTAGCGGCCGCGGGAGACCAGGTCGGCGACGGTGATGCCGTCGGGGGCCATGGAGGACTGCGGGAGCAGGCCGAGGGTGCGGGCGACCTTCTTGGCGGGCTGCGAGGAGATCGAGGAGCCGTCGAGCAGGACCGAGCCGGCCTGCGGCTTGAGCATCCGGGACAGCGCGCGCAGCAGGGTGGACTTGCCGCAGGCGTTGGGGCCGACGATCACCGTGAAGGAATTGTCCGGGATATCGACCGAGAGCTGCTCGGCGATGACCCGCTGGTCGTAGGCGAGGGTGACGTTCTGCGCCGCGAGACGGCTCACTTCGGCTCTCCTGGGGGTGGTACGGCCGGTCGGTTGCGGGGTGGTGGCGGTCGGGCCGCCCGGGGTCGGGGCGCTCATACCCGGCCCGCCTTGCGCTCATTGGCCAGCAGCCACAGCAGATAGCCGCCGCCCAGCACGCCGGTGACCACGCCGACCGGGATCTGGTCGGCGCCGAAGACGCGCTGCGAGAGCAGGTCGGCGAGGACCAGCAGGACCGCGCCCATCAGGGCCGAGGGCAGCAGGTTGGGGCCGGTGGCGCGGGTGAGGCGGCGGGCGAGCTGCGGCGCGGTGAGCGCGACGAAGGCGATGGGTCCGGCAGCGGCGGTGGCGGACGCGGTGAGGATGACGGCGGCCAGCAGCGCGACGATGCGGACGCGGCCGGTACGGACGCCGAGCGCGGCGGCCGAGTCGTCGCCCATCTCCAGCATGGCCAGCGGCCGGCCGCAGAGCAGGATCACCGGGGCCAGGACGACGCAGACCGCGGCCAGCGGCCACACCTGGTCCCAGTCGCGGCCGCTGAGGGAGCCGGTCATCCAGGTGGTGGCGCGGGTCGCCTCGACGATGTTCGCCTTGGTCATCAGGTACAGGACGACGGCGTAGAGCATCGCGGCTGCGCCGATGCCGACGAGGACGAAGCGGTAACCGTGCACGCCGCGCTGCCAGGCGAGCAGGAAGATCGCGACGCCGGTGAGGACGCCGCCGACCACCGAACCCATCGCGATGGCGACGGTGGAGCCCTGCAGGTACACGATGACGACGAGGGCGCCGACGGAGGAGCCCTGCGCGAAGCCGAGCACGTCGGGGCTGCCGAGCGGGTTGCGGGTGACGGTCTGGAAGACCGCGCCGGCCAGCCCGAAGCAGACGCCGACCAGCAGCGCGACCAGGACCCTGGGCAGCCGCAGATCGTTGACGATCAGTTCCTGGCCCGGGTTGCCGCCACCGCTGAGGGTGGTGAGGACGTCGCCGAAGGACATCGGGAAGTCGCCGGTGCCGATGAGCAGGACGCCGGACGCGAGCGCCACGACGAGCAGCAGCAGTCCCGCCAGTACGGCCCGGGGGTGCAGCCGTACGGACAGTCCGCCGGCGGTGCGCAGGGCCTTCACGGCCGGGCGCGCGGAGGTCTTGATGGGAGTGCTCACAGCTGTGCCATCTTCCGTCGCCGTACGAGATGGATGAAGACCGGGCCGCCGATGACGGCCGTGACGATGCCGACCTGGAGCTCGCCGGGCCGGGCCGCGATCCGGCCGATGATGTCGGCGCCGAGCAGCAGCACCGGCGAGAGGACGGCGGAGTACGGCAGGATCCAGCGCATGTCGGGGCCTGTGATGGCGCGGACGGCGTGCGGGACCATCAGGCCGACGTAGACGATCGGGCCGCAGGCGGCGGTGGCGGCGCCGCACAGCAGGGTCACGGCGGCCATGGCGGCGACGCGGGTGCGGGTGAGCTTGGCGCCGAGGGCGCGGGCCTGGTCGTCGCCGAGCGCGACGGCGTTCAGCGGCCGGGCGACGAGGAGGGCGAGCAGCACGCCGGCCGCGATGAAGGGGACGATCTTCTCGACGGTGGGCATGGTGGCGGAGGCCAGCGAACCGACCGTCCAGAAGCGCATCTTGTCCAGCGACGCGGTGTTCATGAGGTTGACCGCGTTGAGGTAGCCGGTGAGGGCCGCGGTGAGGGCGGTACCGGCGAGCGCGAGCCGGACGGGGGTCGCGCTGCGGGTGCCGCCGAGGATGTACACGGCGGCGGAGACGAGGGCTGCACCGGCGAAGGCGAACCACACGTACGACGTGAGGGAGGTGACGCCGAAGAAGGTGATGCCGGAGACGACGGCCGCGGAGGCACCGGCGTTGATGCCGAGGACGCCGGGGTCGGCCAGCGGGTTGCGGGTGAGTGCCTGCATGACGGCGCCGGCGAGGCCGAGGGCCGCGCCGGCGAGCAGGCCGAGGAGGGTGCGGGGCAGCCGGACGTCACGGACGATCACGTCGGTGTCGGTACCGGAGTAGTGCATGACGCCGTGCCAGACGTCGGCCACCGGTATCTGTTTCGAGCCGACGGCGATTCCGAGGACGGTGATGACCGCGAGGATGCCGAGGGCGGCAAGGAGTCCCGCGGAGCGGGTGGCCTGCCGTCGCCGGGGCACCACGGGCGCGGCGGCTGTTTCAGGGGGGCTGTCGACCAACACGCCGTTTAGGTTAGCCTAACCTCACGTTGCCCACTCAGGCCCTCCCCAGAGAGAAGTGCGTCCCTATGAGCATGTCCCCCAGACCTTCCCTGTCCCGACGCGGCCTGCTGGCCGCCGGCGGGGCCGTCGGCGTCGGCGCCCTGCTCGCCGCATGCGGCAGCGAGAAGGCCTCGGGACCGGCCGGCAGTGAAGGCAAGGGCGGACCCTGGAGCTTCACCGACGACCGCAAGCAGAAGGTCTCCCTGAAGACTGTGCCACAGCGCATCGTCGCCTTCACCGGCACCGCCGCCGCGCTGCACGACTTCGGCATCGACGACCAGATCGTCGGCGTCTTCGGCCCGACCAAGCTGAAGAACGGCAAGCCCGACCCGCAGGCCGGCGACCTCGACATCTCGAAGGTCACCATCATCGGCAACGCGTACGGCCAGTTCAACGTCGAGAAGTACGCCGGGCTCGCCCCGGACCTGCTCGTGACCAACATGTACGAGCCGGGCGCCCTGTGGTTCGTGCCGGAGGAGAGCAAGGACAAGATCACCAAGCTCGCCAAGAGCGTCGCGATCACCTCCTCCCGCACCCCGATGGTGAAAATCATCGAGCGGTACGCCGAGCTCGCGGAGTCCCTCGGCGCCGACCTGAAGGCCAAGAAGGTCACCGACGCCAAGGCCCGCTTCGAGAAGGCCGCGGCCCGGCTGCGCAAGGCCGCCAAGTCCAACCCGGTCAAGGTGCTCGCCTGCTCCGGCAGCCCCGACCTCTTCTACGCCTCCAACCCGGGCATCAACGCCGACCTGATGTACTTCAAGTCCCTCGGCGTGGACCTGATCGTCCCGGACAAGCTCGACAAGGGCGGCTACTTCGAGTCGCTGAGCTGGGAGAACGCCGACAAGTACAAGGCGGACGTGCTGCTGCTCGACAACCGCACCGCCACCCTCCAGCCCAAGGACCTGGCCGCCAAGCCCGCTTGGGCGAAGCTGCCCGCCGTCAAGGCGGACCAGATCGCCCCCTGGTCCAGCGAGCCCCGCTTCTCCTACGCGGGCGCAGCCCCGCTCGTCGAGGGTCTCGCCAAGGCCATCGAGGACGCCAAGAAGGTCAACTGACGCGCCGGGGCCGGCCGCGCACCCCCCGGCCGGCCCCCACCCGCGACTCCACCCAAGGGAGGTCTTCCCCCGCATGACCACGACCGCCGCCCCCGCCACCGCCCCGTTCCGCTTCTTCGACCTGTACGTCGTGCGCACCCGCCGGCTCGGCCCCTCGATGGTCCGGATCACCTTCGGCGGCGCGCGCCTGCCGGAGCTGCTGACCGGCGGCCGTGACCAGCGGGTGAAACTCTTCTTCCCGCGGGCGCACCAGAGCGTCCCGGTCTTCGACGACCAGGGCGACGGCTGGTACGCGGCCTGGCGTGCGCAGGACCCGGCCGAGCGCAGCATCATGCGGACGTACACGGTCCGCGCGCAGCGCCAGGTCCCGGCGCCGGAGCTGGACGTGGACTTCGCGCTGCACGGCGCGGAGGAGGGGACCTCGGGACCGGCCGGCCGGTGGGCGGCGAACGCCGTGCCCGGCGACCGGATCAGCATCCTGGGCCCGGTGGTCGAGGACAACGGCGGCGTGGACTTCCGTCCGCCGCAGGGCACCGACTGGATCCTGCTGAGCGGCGACGAGACGGCCCTGCCGGCCATCGCGAACATCCTGGGCTGGCTGACGCCGGGCACCAAGGCCAAGGTGTGGATCGAGGTGGGCCACGCGGCGGACCGCCAGGAGCTGCCCACCTTCGCCGATGCCGACATCACCTGGCTGGTGCGCGAGGAGTCGGCGGCCGACCGTACCGACCGGGTACTCGCGTCGGTGGGCGCCGCCGAGCTGCCCGAGGGCACCCCGTACGCCTGGATCGCGGGCGAGTCCGGCACCGTCAAGGCGCTCCGCCGGCACCTCGTCAAGGAGCGCGGCTTCGACCGCAGGGCCGTGAAATTCACCGGTTACTGGCGGCGCGGCGCGAGCGAGGAACAGCTGCTGGCCGAGCTGACCGCCGCCGCGAAGAAGTAACCCCGAGGGCCCGCCTGCTTCCCGCAGGCGGGCCCTACGCCTGCCCGCGGACCGACCATCCGCGGGCAGCCGAGCCGCCTACAAACCGATGCGGGCCAGCGCCTTCCCGGCGTCGGCCGGGCACCGCCCGTCGCCGGCCGCCGTCCAGGCAGCCGCGCACAGCGCCCGCAGGCCATCCAGGGGGGAGCCTTGGCCGTCCAGTACGAAAGCGTCACCGCCCGCCGAGGCGACCCAACCGCCGCACCGGAACCCGCCGTCCGCGTCCGTCACCTCCGGCTGCGGCCCGAGGATGCCGCGCAGGTCGGCGTCCACATACGTGGGGCGGTGCTCGGGCGGCGCGGCCAGCAGCTCGGCCGCCGTGGTCACGCCGGTGAGCACCAGCAGCGAGTCCACCCCGCCGTTGAACGCGCCCTCGATGTCGGTGTCCAGCCGGTCGCCCACCACCAGCGGCCGCTTCGCCCCCGTGCGCAGCACGGTCTCGCGGTGCATCGGCGGCTGCGGCTTGCCCGCGACCTGCGGGGTGCCGCCGGTGGCGATCCGTACGACCTCCACCAGCGCGCCGTTGCCCGGTGCGATGCCGCGCTCCTTCGGGATCGTCAGGTCGGTGTTGGCGGCGAACCACGGGACGCCGCGGCCGACCGCGTAGGCCGCCTCCGCCAGCTGCTCCCAGTTCTGCTTGGGGTCGTAGCCCTGCACCACGGCGGCGGGGTCGTCCTCGGCCGAGTCCACCGGCACCAGGCCCCGCTCTCGCAACGCGACCTTCAGGCCCTCGCCGCCGATCGCCAGCACCCTCGCCCCCTCGGGCACCTGACCGGCGATCAGCCGGGCGACGGCCTGCGCGGAGGTGACGACGTCGCCCGCCTCTGTCGGCAGGCCGTACCCGGACAGCTGCGCGGCCACGGCGTCCGGAGTGCGCGCCGCGTTGTTCGTGACGTACGCCAGGTGCATCCCGCCGTCGCGCGCGGCGGTCAGCGACTCCACCGCGTGCGGCACGGCGGACCCGCCCGCGTACACGACGCCGTCCAGGTCCAGCAGTGCCGTGTCGTACGCCTCGCTCAGCGTCCGGGCGCTGCCCTCCGGCCGCGTCCGCACCCGCTCGTCCATGCCGTCCAGCTCCTTAACCATCCATATCGCGCGCAAACGGCCTTTTCCCGCCGCATTGCGCTTCTCCCCCGATCATCCCTCACCGCCCCGTGCGGCATAGCATTTGCCAATGACCAGCACCGACGGCCTGCGCCTGGACACCTTTCGCGGACTGCGCTACGCACCCCACCGGGTGAGCAGTCTCACCGCGGTCACCTCGCCCCCGTACGACGTGGTGGTCCGGCCGGACGGCGTCCGGCACCTGGAGACCGCCGATCCTTACAACATCGTCCGGCTGATCCTGCCGCACGCCGCGGACCCGGCGACCCGGCACCGCAAGGCCGCCGACACGCTCGCCCGCTGGCGCGCCGAGGGCGTCCTCGCGCCCGATGCGCAGCCCGCGCTGTACGTGTACGAGCAGCGCAGGGGCGATGTGCTGCAGCGCGGCATCATCGGTGCGCTGGGGCTGGACGGGCCGGTACTGCCGCACGAGGACGTGATCGCCGAGGTGGTCGAGGACCGGGCCGCGCTGATGCGTACCGCGGCCGCAAACTTCGAGCCGCTTTTGCTGTCGTACCGGGGCGAGGGGACGGCGAGCGGCGCCACCGCGGTGATCGAACGCACCACGCAGCTGCCGCCGCTGCTGGCCACCACGACCGAGGACGGCTTCGCGCACCGGCTGTGGGCGGTGACCGACCCGGCCGAACTGGCGGCCGTGGACGCGGATCTCTCGGCCCGGCAGGCGCTGATCGCGGACGGACATCACCGCTGGGCGACGTACCAGCGGCTCGCCGAGGAGCAGAGCGCCGGGGCCGGCTCGCCCTGGTCGCGCGGCCTGGTGCTGCTGGTCGACACCGCCCGCTATCCGCTGCGGGTGCGGGCCATTCACCGCGTACTGCCGCATCTGCCGCTGGAGCGGGCGCTGGCGGAGCTGGGCGGCGCCTTCCGGGTGCGCGAGGTGCCCGGGCCGTTGTCCGCGGCGCTGGAGGCGCTGGAGGCGGCGCAGGGCAGCGCCTTCCTGCTCGCCTCGGGCCCGGACTCCTTCCGGCTGCTGGACAGCCCCGATCCGGAGCTGCTGGAGCGGGCGATCCGTACGGACCGGCCGGAGGCGTGGCGGCGGCTGGATGCCACCGTTCTGCACTCCGTTCTGCTGGACGAGGTGTGGCGGATTCCGGACCACCCGGACGGCATCCGCTACATCCACGACACGGACGCGGCGCTCGAATGGGCCGCGAAGCACGGCGGTACGGCGGTCCTGATGCGGGCCGTCGACGAGGAGACGGTCCGTCAACTGGCCGCCCAGGGCGTGACGATGCCCCGCAAGTCCACCTCGTTCGGCCCGAAGCCGGCGACAGGGCTCGTGCTGCGCACGCTCGACGAAGAGGTCTGACACACCCCTCTCACCACGCGCCCCGGCACCCCCATGCCACCCGTCGAGTAACTTAGGATAGGCTTACCTAACCAGCTCGACGGGTGGTGACATTTCCCCACCCGTACCGCGGACATGTCCGCATATGGGAGGACACCTTCATGACAGCCCCCGCCAGGGCCAGCCGGAGCCACTTGCTCAACGACGCCACGTTCCAGCACTACCGCGAGGCGGTACGCGACGGAGTCGACCGGGTGGCAGCCAAACTCGCCGCCACGGAGCGCCCGTTCACCGGCATGACGGCCGACCGGCTCGCCCCCGAGGTCCACCAGGTCGACCTGGAGCGCCCGCTCGGCGACACCGCAGCCGCCCTGGACGAGCTGGAGGACATCTACCTCCGCGACGCGGTCTACTTCCACCACCCGCGCTACCTCGCCCACCTCAACTGCCCGGTGGTCATCCCCGCCGTGGTCGCCGAGGCCGTACTGTCCGCCGTCAACTCCTCCCTGGACACCTGGGACCAGAGCGCCGGCGGCACCCTCATCGAGCAGCGCCTCATCGAATGGACCGCGGGCCGCATCGGCTTCGGCGACGACGCCGACGGCGTCTTCACCAGCGGCGGCACCCAGTCCAACCTCCAGGCCATGCTGCTCGCCCGCGACGAGGCCCGCCGCCTCGCCCGCGAGCAGCACCCGCACCTGGACGACACCGAGATCCGCACCCGCCTGCGCATCCTCACCTCCCAGGTCAGCCACTTCAGCATCGAGAAGGCCGCCACCCTCCTCGGCCTCACCCCCGAAGCCGTCATCGCGATCCCCGTCGACGACGAGAAGCGGCTGCGCACCGACGCCCTGGAGAAGGAGCTCACCCGCTGCGCCGAGGAGGGCCTCATACCGATGGCCGTCGTCGGCACCGCCGGCACCACCGACTTCGGCTCCATCGACCCGCTCCCCGAGATCGCCGCGCTCTGCGCCCGCGAAGGCGTCTGGCTGCACGTCGACGCCGCGTACGGCTGCGGCCTGCTGGTATCGAAGCGCCGCGGCCTCCTCGACGGCATCGAGAACGCCGACTCGGTCACCGTGGACTACCACAAGTCCTTCTTCCAGCCGGTCAGTTCCAGCGCCGTCATCGTCCGCGACCGCACCACCCTGCGGCACGTCACGTACCACGCCGACTACCTCAACCCGGAGCGGATGGCGAAGAAGCGCATCCCCAACCAGGTCGACAAATCGCTCCAGACCACCCGCCGCTTCGACGCGCTCAAGCTCTGGATGACCCTGCGCATCATGGGCGCCGACCAGCTCGGCGAGCTCTTCGACGACGTCGTGGACCGCGCCGCCGACGGCTGGCGCCTCCTGGACATGGACGACCGCTACGAGGTCGTCACCCGCCCCACCCTCAGCACCCTGGTCTTCCGCTACGCACCGGACCGGGACGCGGACCCCGAGCGCGTCGACCGCATCAACCTCTACGCCCGCGAAGCGCTCGCCGCCTCCGGCGAGGCCGTCATCGCCTCCACCGTCGTCGACGGCCGCCACTACCTCAAGTTCACCCTGCTCAACCCCGAGACCACCCTCGGCGACATCGCCGCGGTCCTCGATCTGATCGCCGAGCACGCCGGTTCCCGCCTCGCCGAAGAGGCCACGCCGGAACTCACCAGCGCTCACTGACCGCCCTCACCGGAGACCTCGTGCCTACCAACCCCCCGCACGCCACACCCGCACACGACTTCATCGCCATCGGCCTCGGACCGTTCAACCTCGGCCTGGCCTGCCTGACCGAACCCCTCGACGAGCTCGACGGCCTCTTCCTGGAGTCCAAGCCCGACTTCGAGTGGCACTCGGGGATGTTCCTCGAAGGCGCCCACCTCCAGACGCCGTTCATGGCCGACCTGGTCACCCTCGCCGACCCCACCTCCGAGTACTCCTTCCTCAACTACCTGAAGGAATCGGGCCGGCTGTACTCCTTCTACATCCGCGAGAACTTCTATCCGCTGCGCGAGGAGTACAACGACTACTGCCGCTGGGCCGCCGCAAAGCTCTCCAGCGTCCGCTTCGGCTACCGGGTCACCTCCGTCGAGTACGACGAGAGCGCCGAGCTGTACCTCGTCCACGGCACCGATGTGACCACCGGCGAGCGGCGCACCGACCGCGCCCGCCGCCTCGTGCTGGGCACCGGCACCCCGCCCTACCTCCCCGACTCCTGCCGGGACCTGGGCGGCGACCTGATCCACAACTCGCGCTACCTACCGAACAAGGAAGCGCTCCAGGCCAAGGACTCCCTCACCCTGGTCGGCAGCGGCCAGAGCGCCGCGGAGATCTACTACGACCTGCTCTCCGAGATCGACGTCCACGGCTACAAGCTCAACTGGGTCACCCGCTCCCCGCGCTTCTTCCCGCTGGAGTACACCAAGCTCACGCTGGAGATGACCTCCCCCGAGTACGTGGACTACTTCCACGCGCTCCCCGAGGCCACCCGCTACCGCCTGGAGTCCCAGCAGAAGGGCCTCTTCAAGGGCATCGACGGCGAACTCATCGACGCGATCTTCGACCTGCTCTACCAGAAGAACCTCAAGGGCCCGGTCCAGACCCGGCTGTTCACCAACACTGCGCTGAACGACGCGTCGTACGACGAGGCCACCGGCACCTACACGCTGGGCCTGCGCCACGAGGAGCAGGAGAAGGACTTCGCCCTGGAGACCCAGGGCCTGATCCTCGCCACCGGCTACCGCTACACCACCCCGGACTTCCTCACGCCGGTCAAGGACCGCATCCGCCTGGACGGCCAGGGCCGCTTCGACCTCGCCCGCAATTACAGCGTCGACCACAGCGGCCAGGGCATTTTCCTGCAGAACGCCGGCGTGCACACGCACAGCATCACCTCGCCCGACCTGGGCATGGGCCCCTACCGCAACGCGTACATCATCGCCGAGATGCTCGGCCGACAGCCGTACGCGGTCGAGAAGACCATCGCATTCCAGGAATTCGGAGCACCGG
This sequence comes from Streptomyces sp. NPDC050315, assembly GCF_040655775.1. NCBI lineage: Bacteria > Bacillati > Actinomycetota > Actinomycetes > Kitasatosporales > Streptomycetaceae > Streptomyces > Streptomyces sp. NPDC050315. The sequence goes on along the minus strand of NZ_JBFAKN010000005.1, from coordinate 4,882 downwards.
AAGGCATCGTCCGATGAGCGACAAGAACAGCGCCACTGAAATTCTCTTCACCCGCACCGACCCCGCACTCGGCGAATTCGCCGTCCGCACGCTCGACCCCCTCAAGGACACCGAGCTGCTGCACGGCTGGGTGACCCACCCCAAAGCGTCCTTCTGGATGATGCAGGACGCCACGCTCCCCGACGTGGAGCGCGAGTACATGGGCATCGCCGCCGCCGAGCACCACGACGCCTTCATCGGACTGCACAACGGCCGCCCCGCCTTCCTCATGGAGCGGTACGACCCGGCCCACGTCGAACTGGTCGGCCTCTACGACCCCCAGCCCGGCGACGTCGGCATGCACTTCCTGACCGCGCCCAGCGACACCCCCGTACACGGCTTCACCCGAGCCGTCATCACCACCGTCATGGCGATGCTCTTCGAGGACCCGGCCACCGCCCGCGTCGTCGTCGAGCCCGATGTGAACAACAAGGCCGTCCACGCCCTCAACGAAGCCGTCGGCTTCGAAATCGTCCGGCAGATCGCCAAGCCGGAGAAGGACGCCTACCTCAGCACCTGCACCCGCGAGCAGTACCTTGCGGCGATAGGAGTGACCACCCGATGAACGCCGCCACCACCCCCAGCGACGCCGTAGCCCACCTCACCCCCGAATTGTGGGACCGGGCCGGCCGCCTCCTCATCCGCAAGGCGCTGGCCGAGTTCACCCACGAGCGTCTCCTCACCCCCCGCCCGATGCTGGACGGCCGCTACTCCGTCCGCAGCGACGACGGCACCGTGGAGTACCGCTTCGCCGCCCAGGTCCTCACCCTCGACCACTGGCAGATCGACGCCGACTCGATCACCCGCCACCGCGAGGACACCGACCTCCCCCTCGACGCCGTCGAGTTCTTCATCGAACTGCGCGACGCCCTCGGCCTCAGCGACGAGATCCTCCCCGTCTACCTGGAGGAGATCAGCTCTACCCTCTCCGGCACGGCGTACAAGCTCACCAAGGACCACATCCCGGCCGACGAGCTCGCCAAGTCCGGCTTCCAGGACATCGAGACCGGCATGACCGAGGGCCACCCGTGCTTCGTGGCCAACAACGGCCGCCTCGGCTTCGGCATCCACGAGTACCGCGCGTACGCCCCCGAGGCCGCGGCCCCGATCCAGCTCATCTGGCTCGCCGCCCGCCGCGACCGCGCCACCTTCACCGCCGGCGCGGGCCTGGACTACGAGGCGCTGATGCACGCGGAGCTCGGCGAGGAGACGCTCTCCCGCTTCGCATCGATGATGTCCTCCCAGGGCCTGGACCTGGCCGAGTACCTGCTCCTCCCGGTCCACCCCTGGCAGTGGTGGAACAAACTCTCCGTCACCTTCGCCGCCGAGGTCGCCCAGCAGCGCCTGGTGTGCCTCGGCCCCGGCGACGACGAGTACCTCGCGCAGCAGTCCATCCGGACCTTCTTCAACACGAGCAACCCCGAGCGCCACTACGTCAAAACGGCCCTCTCGGTCCTCAACATGGGCTTCATGCGCGGCCTCTCCGCCGCGTACATGGAGGCCACCCCGGCCATCAACGACTGGCTGGCCGGCCTCATCGACAGCGACCCGGTCCTGCGGCAAACCGGCCTGACGATCATCCGCGAGCGCGCCGCCATCGGCTACCACCACCGCCAGTACGAAGAGGCCACCACCAAGGGCTCCCCGTACCGCAAGATGCTCGCCGCCCTCTGGCGCGAGTCCCCGGTCCCGTCCCTCGAACCGGGCCAGCGCCTCGCCACCATGGCCTCCCTGCTGCACACCGACCGCGACGGCGCCTCCTTCGCAGGCGCGCTGATGCGCGAGTCCGGCCTGAGCGCCGTGGAGTGGCTGCGCCGCTATTTGAAGGCGTACTTCACGCCCCTCCTCCACAGCTTCTACGCCTACGACCTGGTCTTCATGCCGCACGGCGAGAACGTCATCCTCGTCATCGAGAACGGCGTCGTGCAGCGCGCGATCTACAAGGACATCGCCGAGGAGATCGCGGTCATGGACCCCGACGCGGTCCTCCCCCCGGCCGTAGAACGCATCCGCGCCGAGGTCCCCGAGGACAAAAAGCTCCTCTCCATCTTCACCGACGTCTTCGACTGCTTCTTCCGCTTCCTCAACGGCATCCTCGTCACCGAGGGCCTGGTCGACGAGGAAACCTTCTGGCGCACGGTCGCCGAGTGCGTGACGGAGTACCAGGAGTCGGCCCCCCAACTCGCGGACAAGTTCGCCCAGTACGACATGTTCGCCGAGGAGTTCGCCCTCTCCTGCCTGAACCGCCTCCAGCTGCGCAACAACAAGGAGATGGTCAACCTCCAGGACCCAGCCGGCGCCCTCCAACTGATCGGCAACCTGAAGAACCCCATCGCCCCGTACGCACCGAAGCCGGCTGCCGCCTGAGAGAGCCCGACAGCCGCCTGAACCCGGCGCCCCAAAAGCAGATCGCCCGCCCTGACGGTCCAGGGCGGGCGATCTTTTTAACTTAGCTGCGGGCAGCGCTTTCTCCACCCAGCTGCGGGCAATCGTGCCGCAGGGCGGCACGGGTGGGCGCAGCGGCACCCCCCACGGCGGGAAGCCGCCCCCGCACCTCAGCCCCCCACGGCGCGGCGCTTACTTGTCCTCGTCGGCCGACTCGTCCGAGGCCTCGGCCACGCCCTCGTCGCCACCCTCGTCCTCATCCTCCGCGTCGTCCGCCAGCGCGTCCGTAAACTCCACGCCATCCAGCTCCGCCAACCGATCCGAGGCGTCCGTCGTACCCCCCTGATCCGCCTCCAGCGCCTTCGCGAACCACTCGCGCGCGTCTTCCTCGCGCCCAACCTCCAGCAGCGCATCGGCATACGCATACCGCAGCCGCGCAGTCCACGGATGCACCGCGTTCGACGCCAGCTCAGGACTCTGCAGCGTCACAACCGCGGCATCCGCCTGCCCCATGTCACGCCGCGCACCCGCCGCGACCAGCCGCATCTCGACCTGCCCGGCCTTGTCCAGCCGCTGCACCTCGGGCTCGCCGGCCATGGCGAGGGCCTTCTCGGGCCGGCCCATGCCACGCTCGCAGTCGGCCATCACGGGCCACAGCTCCGCGCTGCCCGTCATCCGGCGCGACGCCCGGAACTCCGCCAGCGCCTCGCTGTACTTGCCGAAGGCGTACGCGGCGAAACCGGCCGCCTCGCGAACGGCGGCGACGCGGGACGCGAGCCGCAGGGCCACGCGGGAGTATCCGTACGCCCGCTCGGGGTCCTCGTCCAGCAGCTTCGCCACCATCACGAGGTTGCGCGCGACGTCCTCGGCGAGCGTCTTCGGCAGGCTCAGCAGCTCCTGCCGCACGTCCTTGTCGATCTCGTCACCGGTGACATCATCCGGAATCGGCAGCCGCTTGATCGGCTCCCGCTCCCGCCGGTCATCCCGGCGGTCGTCCCGCCGGAAACCGCCACGGTCGTCCCGGCGGTCGTCACGGCGGAAGCCGCCCCGCTCACCACCACGGTCATCGCGGCGGAAGCCCCCGCGGTCGCCACCACGGTCGTCACGCCGGTCATCGCGCCGGAAGCCACCACGGTCCCCGCCACGGTCATCCCGACGGAACCCACCACGCTCGCCGCCACGATCATCACGGCGGTCATCGCGGCGGAAGCCCCCGCGGTCGCCACCACGGTCGTCACGCCGGTCATCGCGCCGGAAGCCACCACGGTCCCCGCCACGGTCGTCCCGACGGAACCCACCGCGGTCGCCACCGCGATCATCGCGCCGGTCATCGCGACGGAACCCGCCACGCTCGCCACCACGGTCATCCTCGCGACGCGGCCCACGCGGCCGGTCATCCCGACGGTCGTCCCGCCGGAACCCGGGGCGCTCGCCGCCCTCCCGACGGAACCCGCCACGGTCATCCTCACGACGCGGGCCACGCGGCCGATCATCACGCCGCTCACCACGGTCGCCACGGTCGTCCCGCCGGAAGCCACCACGCTCGCCACCGCGATCGTCACGCCGGTCATCGCGCCGGAAGCCACCCCGCTCGTCCTCACGACGGGGCCCACTCGGACGGTCGTCCCGACGGAACCCGCCGCGCTCGCCGCCACGGTCATCGCGACGGAAGCCGCCACGGTCGCCGTCCCGGCGGTCGTCACGCCGGAAACCCCCGCGCTCGTCATCCCGACGCGGACCACGCGGACGATCGTCGCGACGGTCATCGCGCCGGAAGCCCGGCCGGTCCCCACCACGGTCGTCCCGCCGGAAACCGCCACGGTCCCCACGGTCGTCCCGACGGAAGCCGCCGCGCTCGCCGCCACGGTCATCGCCCCGGAAACCGCCACGGTCCCCACGGTCATCGCGGCGGAAGCCGCCCCGCTCGCCACCACGGTCATCACGGCGATCATCCCGCCGGAAGCCCCCGCGGTCGTCCTCACGACGGGGCCCACGCGGGCGGTCGTCGCGCCGGTCGCCACGGTCATCACGGCGGAACCCGCCGCGCTCGCCACCGCGGTCGTCACGCCGGTCGTCCCGGCGGAACCCCCCACGGTCGCCACCGCGGTCATCGCGGCGGAAGCCGCCCCGCTCGCCGCCCTCCCGCGGGCCGCGCGGACGGTCGTCCCGTCGGTCCTCGCGGCGGTAGCCGCCACCCCGCGGCCGGCGTTCAGATCGGTCGTCGGGAGAGTTGGTGGACATCGACGGACTCCTGTCTTCGGTACTGCAAGTCATTCTCACGCACCGACCAGTTCGGCGCGCTTCGGCAAAACAAAAAGGACCCTTGGTCCCAGCATGCACGCTGGGACCAAGGGTCCTGAAAGATTGTTCGGCGGCGTCCTACTCTCCCACAGGGTCCCCCCTGCAGTACCATCGGCGCGGAAAGGCTTAGCTTCCGGGTTCGGAATGTAACCGGGCG
>NZ_JBFAKN010000004.1:0-817693 GCF_040655775.1 Streptomyces sp. NPDC050315 | reverse complement strand
GTAGACCGCTACGCTCCCGATCCCGGCGTCCCGGCATGCCCGGGCCACGCGGACAGCGATTTCGCCACGGTTGGCGATGAGCACCTTGCGCACGATGGCTCCCTCCTCGAAACAAGCTGATTTTAGGGACTGACGACACCACGTGCCGAGTCGCCCCTGAGGGTGAGCTTCCCCACAAGGCGCCTGTGTCCGACGCGAGCCGCGCGTCGAAGTCCCCTGCATCCCCAGGGTATGCCCGGAATCCCGGGCGTACGACGGAGACCTGGTGTGGGCAAGGTCTCGGTTGGCTCGACTTCCTTACGATGCTGATTCTTTGTGGAGACCCTACGAATGGCGGAGCGAAACTTTGCCGGGTGGGTGTCGGGTGTGACGCAGGGGACGCTGCCTGCCGCAGACCCCTTGTCCCTTCTATTACCCAGCAGTAGCGTGCACTCGTCTTCTGTACTGGCGGTAACGGGCGCGAAAACGCGCCGGGCAACAGCGGAAGTGGGTGGGTGCGGTGGCGGCACGCAGGCCGGTGGCCGTGGTGACGGCGGTGGTACTGGTCCTGGAGGCGGCCGGGATCGTGCTGCTCAACTGGATCCTCAGCGTCTTCGTCGACAAGCAGCAGATGTCGATGGCGGGCCTGGAGACCCACGCGATGTCGACCGGGGCCTGGATCGGCGGCCTGGTCTTCGGCCTCTACCTGCTGTTCTGCGCGTACCTGGCGCTGCGCTGCGCAATCCGGGACCGCGCGCCCGGCGGCTTCGCGCGCACCGTCCTCATCAGCTGCGCGGTGATCCACGGGGTGGTCGGCGCGTTCACGGTCGGCCTGGTCGGCTGGGCCGCCTTCGCCGGCGCCATGGTCGTCCTCGGCCTGCTCATCTTCACCCTGTTGGCGTACGCCCCGGCGGCCGGGACCGCCGAGCCGGCCGAGGGTCCGGAACCGGCCGCTACGCCCACAGCTCCGTGATCTCCACCCCCACCTCCGCCAGCAGGCGGCGGAGCAGCGGCAGGGAGAGGCCGATGACGTTGCCCGGGTCGCCGTCGATGCCGTCGATGAAGGGGGCCGAGCGGCCGTCGAGGGTGAAGGCGCCCGCGACGTACAGCGGTTCGCCGCTCGCCACGTAGGCGGCGATCTCCGCGTCGGACGGCTCGCCGAAGCGGACCGTGGTGCCGGCGGTCGCCGAGACGCGGCGGCCGCTCTCCGTGTCGATGACGCAGTGCCCGGTCTGCAGCACGCCGGACCGGCCGCGCATCGACTTCCAGCGCGCGGTGGCGTCCTCGGCGTCGGCCGGCTTGCCCAGCGCGCGCCCGTCCAGTTCCAGTACGGAGTCGCAGCCGACGACCAGCGCGCCGGCGGCCTCCGTGCGGCGGGCCACGACGTCGGCCTTGGCCTCGGCCAGTACGCGGGCCAGCTCGCCCGGGGTGTCGGCGGTGAGCGCGTCCTCGTCGACGCCGCTGACGATGACCTCGGGGGCCAGGCCGGCCTGGCGCAGCAGGCCGAGGCGGGCGGGGGACTGGGAGGCGAGCACGAGGCGGCGGCGCTGTTCGGTCATGCGGGTCATCGTAGGCCGAGGGTGAGTTCCCGATTTTTCCGCGTCGGTCTTCCTTGCCGGCCGAGGCCCGCCGGCGGCCGTTGGGCCATTGACAGGCGTTCGGGCTGCGGCCACAGTCAGGGGCGTTCGAATATCAGTGAGTGGTGTCCGTTATTCGTACGCGCCGCCATGGGCGCGAGGAGGGGGCGCTCGACCCCATGCCGTACTACCGCCGCGCCGGCGACGTCCCGGCCAAGCGCCACACCCAGCACCGCGGCCCCGACGGCGGCCTGTACTACGAGGAGCTGATGGGCGAGGAGGGCTTCTCCTCGGACTCCTCGCTGCTCTACCACCGGGCGATCCCCTCGGCGATCACCGACAGCCGCCCCTGGGAGCTGCCCGACCTCACCACCGTCGCCAACCATCCCCTCAAGCCCCGGCACCTGAAGCTGCCCGCGCTCTTCGCGGCCGCCGACCCGGCCGCCACGGACGCGGTCACCGGGCGCCGCCTGGTGCTCGGCAACGAGGACGTACGGATCGGCTATGTCGTGGCGGGCGCGGCCTCGCCGCTGTACCGCAACGGCGTCGGCGACGAGTGCGTGTACGTGGAGAGCGGCACGGCCCGGCTGGAGACCGTCTTCGGCGTGCTGGACGCGGGGCCCGGCGACTACCTCGTCATCCCGCGCGCCACCACCCACCGCTGGGTGCCCACCGGGGACGCTCCGCTGCGCGCGTACTGCATCGAGGCGAACAGCCATATCGCCCCGCCGAGCCGCTATCTGTCCCGCTACGGGCAGCTGCTGGAGCACGCCCCGTACTGCGAACGGGATCTGCGGGGGCCGGGTGATCCGCCGGCCGTGGACGGTGGACCGGTCGATGTCCTGGTGAAGCACCGCGGGCCGGGGCCCGGCGGCCTGGCCGGTTCCGTACTGACCTACCCCACCCACCCCTTCGATGTGGTGGGCTGGGACGGCTGTCTGTACCCGTACGCCTTCAGCATCCACGACTTCGAGCCGCTGACGGGGCGGGTGCACCAGCCGCCGCCCGTCCACCAGGTCTTCGAGGGGCACAACTTCGTGATCTGCAACTTCGTGCCGCGGAAGGTCGACTACCACCCGCTGTCGATTCCCGTGCCGTACTACCACTCCAACGTCGACTCCGACGAGGTCATGTTCTACTGCGGCGGCGACTACGAGGCGCGCAAGGGCTCCGGTATCGGGCAGGGCTCGGTGTCGCTGCACCCGGGCGGGCACGCGCACGGCCCGCAGCCCGGCGCCTATGAACGCAGCATCGGCGCGGAGTTCTTCGACGAACTGGCCGTCATGGTCGACACTTTCCGGCCGCTCGGACTCGGCGAGGGTGGTACCGCCTGCGAGGACGAGGGGTATGCCTGGACGTGGGCAGGTGGCCACGGCCCCGGCCACGGACCTCAGGAGGCGTGAGCGATGACCGTACCCGCGTTGTACGAACGGCTCGTGGACGATGCCGGGCTCTTCCCGCCCGAGCAGCTGGAGATGGCCGCGGCGGTCGCCCGGCACCGGGCCGACGAGGCGGCCGGTGATCCGCGGCTCAGCCACCGGTTCCTGTGCCCGGCCGAGCGGCTGCCGGAGCTGTCGGCGGCGCTGGACGACGCCGACCGCTTCCGGGTGGGGCTGATCAGCCCGCTGGAGTGGGGCGCGCTGGTCGACGCGCACCGCCTGATCGCCGCCGACGGCCGGCTGCGGCTGGTCGCCCTGGAGGGCCCGCCCCCGGCAGCACCCGACCTCGTAACGTCCGTCCGGAAGGCCGCCGACGCCCTGAAGAACCTGCCGTACGGGCCGCCGCCCGGCTTCCCCCAGTACGTCGAGATCCCGCTCACGGACGGGTGGGAGGCCGCCCTCGACGAGCTGGCCACCGCCGGGCTCGCCGCCAAGGTCCGCTGCGGCGGCGTCCGCGCCGAGCTGTTCCCCGCGACCGAGCACCTGGCGGTGTTCGTGTCCGCGTGCGTGCGGCGCGGGCTGCCCTTCAAGGCCACCGCCGGGCTGCACCACGCCGTGCGGTACCGCGACACGCGCACCGGCTTCACCCACCACGGGTTCCTCAACCTGCTGCTGGCGGTCTGCCGGGCGGCGGACGGCGCCGCGCCCGACGGCGTCGAGGCCGTGCTGCGGTCCACCGATCCGGTCGCGCTGGCCGCCGAGGCCCGCGCGGTGACCCCGGCCCTCGCCACGCGTACCCGCGCGGTGTTCACCGGGTACGGCTCGTGCAGTACGAGCGAACCGCTGGAAGACCTGCGGGCGCTGGGCCTGACCGGCTCCCGCGCGCATCCGAAGACCCCCACCGACAGGGAGCTGGACGCATGACGACCCGATCCTGGGTGCCCGTACCGGAGCACTCCGACTTCCCCGTGCAGAACCTGCCGTACGGGATCTTCTCCCGCGCGGGGGAGCCGCCGCGGGCCGGTGTGGCGATCGGCGAGTACGTCCTGGACCTGGCGCAGCTCGGCACGGACGCCGGGCTGCCGCACGCGGAGGACTTCGCGGCCCCGAGCCTGAACCCCTTCATGGCGCGCGGCCGGGACGCCTGGCGCGCGGTGCGGGCCCGGCTGACCGTGCTGCTCTCCGACGAGTCCTACCGCGCGGCCGTCGAGCCGCACCTGATCCCGCGCGCCGAGGTGACCCTGCACCTGCCGTTCGAGGTCGCCGACTACGTCGACTTCTACGCTTCCGAGCACCACGCGTCGAACGTGGGCAAGGTCTTCCGCCCCACGCAGCCGCCGCTCACCCCGAACTGGAAGCACCTGCCCATCGGTTACCACGGCCGCGCGGGCACCGTCGTCCCCTCCGGCACCCCCATCGTGCGGCCGTGCGGCCAGCGCAAGGCCCCCGACGCCGAGGCGCCCGGCTTCGGCCCGTCGGTCCGGCTGGACATCGAGGCCGAGGTCGGCTTCGTGGTGGGTACGCCGTCGGAGCTGGGCAGCCCGGTGTCCACAGCGGACTTCGCCGACCATGTCTTCGGCGTCGTCCTGGTCAACGACTGGAGCGCGCGCGACATCCAGGCGTGGGAGTACGTGCCGCTCGGCCCGTTCCTCGGCAAGTCCTTCGCGACCTCGGTGTCCCCGTGGGTGGTCCCGCTGGAGGCACTGGAGGCGGCGCGGGTGGCGCCGCCGGCGCAGGACCCGGAGCCGCTGCCGTACCTGCGGACGGACGAGCCCTGGGGCCTGGACCTGGCGATCGAGGTGGCGTGCAACGGCGAGGTGGTCTCCCGGCCGCCGTTCCGCACCATGTACTGGACGGCAGCGCAGATGCTCGCCCATATGACCGTCAACGGCGCGAGCCTGCGCACCGGCGACTTCTACGCCTCCGGCACGGTCTCGGGCCCGGACCCCGACCAGCGCGGCTCGTTCCTCGAACTGGCCTGGAACGGCACCGAACCGGTCAAGCTCGCCGACGGCTCCACGCGCGCCTTCCTCGCCGACGGCGACACGGTCACCCTGCGCGCCACAGCCCCGGGCCGGGACGGCGTACGGATCGGATTCGGCGAGGTCAGCGGCACGGTCGAGCCGGCACGCGGCGCGGCCGGCTCCGAGCCTGCGTCATAAAGGCGCTCAGCCCGACAGGCCGAGCAGCAGCAGTAAAAGCACCGCGGCCACCGCCAGCACGATGCCGGCCCGACGGAGCATGGCCTCGGCCTGGCGCAGCTCCTCGGAGGGATCGTCGGACGGATCGGACCACAGCATGCTTCCGATCGTGCGCCTCTCGTCGCGGTGGCGCCTGAGTACGCGTACTCAGGCGCCACCGCGACGTTGCCGGGTCAGCGCGGCCAGAAGCTGGTACGCCAGGCGCGCGGGCCCGGATGCGGAATCCGTCGCGGTACGAGGGACGCCGGGTCGGACCACTCCTCGCCCTGGTCCCGGCCGCCGGGCGCGGCGGCAGCGGCGGCCGCCGCGCGGGCTTGCACCACCGCGACTGCGGCGGCCAGCTCCTCGGGTGTCGGGTTGCCCCGTACGACCTTGATCACCGTCAGCCTCCTTACAACCGTCGGTACGTCGCGTCCTACAGCGGGATGTTGCCGTGCTTCTTCGGGGGCAGCTGCTCGCGCTTGTTGCGCAGCGTGCGCAGGCCGCGGACGATGTGCCGGCGGGTCTCGGACGGCATGATCACCGCGTCCACGTAGCCGCGCTCGGCCGCCGCGTAGGGGTTGAGGAGGGTGTCCTCGTACTCCGCGATCAGCTCCTGGCGCTTGGCCTCCTGCTCGGCCGGGTCCTCGATGGCGGCGAGGGTGCGGCGGTGCAGGATGTTGACCGCGCCCTGCGCGCCCATGACCGCGATCTGGGCGGTGGGCCAGGCCAGGTTGAGGTCGGCGCCCAAGTGCTTGGAGCCCATGACGTCGTACGCGCCGCCGAACGCCTTCCGCGTGATGACCGTGATCAGCGGGACGGTGGCCTCGGCGTACGCGTAGATCAGCTTGGCGCCGCGGCGGATGATGCCGTCCCACTCCTGGTCGGTGCCGGGCAGGAAGCCGGGCACGTCCACGAAGGTGAGGACCGGGATGTTGTAGGCGTCGCAGGTGCGCACGAAGCGCGCGGCCTTCTCGGACGCCTTGATGTCCAGGGTGCCGGCGAACTGCATCGGCTGGTTGGCGACGATGCCCACCGAGTGGCCCTCCACGCGGCCGTAGCCGGTGACCATGTTGGGCGCGTACAGCGCTTGGACCTCCAGGAACTCCCCGTCGTCCAGCACGTGCTCGATGACGCTGAGCATGTCGTACGGCTGGTTCGCCGAGTCCGGGATGAGGACGTCCAGCTCGCGGTCGTGGTCGCTGGTCTCCAGGTCCGCTTCCTCGGGGAAGGAGGGCGGCTCGGAGAGGTTGTTGGAGGGCAGGTAGGACAGCAGCGCCTTGATGTACTCGACGGCGTCCTTCTCGTCCCCCGCCATGTGGTGCGCGACGCCGGAGGTGGCGTTGTGGGTGCGGGCGCCGCCCAGCTCCTCGAAGCCCACGTCCTCGCCGGTGACGGTCTTGATGACGTCCGGTCCGGTGATGAACATGTGCGAGGTCTGGTCGACCATGACCGTGAAGTCGGTGATGGCCGGGGAGTACACCGCACCGCCCGCGCACGGGCCGACGATCAGGCTGATCTGCGGGATCACGCCCGACGCATGGGTGTTGCGGCGGAAGATCTCGCCGTACGCGCCGAGCGAGACCACGCCCTCCTGGATGCGCGCGCCGCCGGAGTCGTTGATGCCGATGACCGGGCAGCCGTTCTTCAGCGCGAAGTCCATCACCTTGACGATCTTCTCGCCGAACACGCCGCCCAGCGCGCCGCCGAAGACGGTGAAGTCCTGGCTGAACACCGCGACGGGACGGCCGTCGACGGTGCCGTAACCGGTCACCACGCCATCGCCGTAGGGGCGGTTCTCCGCCATGCCGAAGTCCGTCGAGCGGTGCCGCGCGAACTCGTCGAGTTCGACGAAGGAACCCTCGTCCAGCAGCAGGTCGATCCGCTCACGGGCGGTCAACTTGCCCTTGGCATGCTGCTTTTCCACGGCGCGCGCGGAACCGGCATGGGTGGCTTCTTCGATACGTCGCTGAAGATCCGCCAGCTTGCCCGCGGTGGTGTGGCTGGCTGAATTGTCAAACGAGAGTGCTTCCGGCTCGGACATCGGGATGCGGCTCCTGCTCGTCCTGGACTGGTGCTCGTACGGGGGGCTCTTCGCTCAGGGGTTGGCTACCGATTCGTAGCGTATCGGCGGCACTGCTCAGCGGCACTGCGTCGTTGGCCACACTCCGGCCCCCCGGAGCCTCTTAGGGTGGGCAGCATGACGCCTCAACCTCCCGTAAACCCCGAAAACTCAGACAAAGACCGGGGCGGCCGGTGGGCCGACCTCGACCGTCCCCCGCTGAACGAGACGGCACTGCGCAAGGCCCTCGTCCGCGACGGCTCCCTGTGGACCTCCCTGGACGTGGTCCAGGTCACCGGCTCCACCAACACCGACCTGGCGACCCGCGCGGCCAAGGGCGAGGCGGCGGCGGGCAGCGTGCTCGTCGCGGAGGAGCAGTCGGCCGCCCGCGGCCGGCTGGACCGCAAGTGGTCGGCGCCGCCCCGCTCCGGGCTCTTCTTCTCCGTCCACCTCAAGCCCGAGGTGCCCACGGACCGGTGGGGCTGGCTGCCGCTGCTGGCCGGCGTCGCCACCGCCACCGCGCTCTCCCGCGCGGCCGGCGTGGACACCGCGCTGAAGTGGCCCAACGACCTCCTCCTCACCGTGGACGGGGAGGAGCGCAAGGGCGGCGGCATCCTCGCAGAGGCGGCCGCCGGCGGTGTCGTCCTCGGCATCGGGCTGAACGTTTCGCTGCGCGCCGACGAGCTCCCGGTGCCCACCGCCGGGTCGCTCCTCCTGGCCGGCGCCCAGGGCACCGACCGCGACCCGCTGCTGCGCGCCGTACTGCGCTCGCTGGAGAAGTGGTACGGCGACTGGGAGGCGGCCGGCGGCGACCCGGCGGCCAGCGGGCTGCAGGAGGCGTACGCGGCGGGCTGCGCGACGCTCGGCCGCACGGTCCGCGCGCTGCTCCCCGGCGACCGGGAGATCCGCGGCGAGGCGGTGGCGCTGGACGGCGACGGGCGGCTGGTTCTGGCCACCGCCGACGGTGTGCAGCTGCCGGTCGCGGCGGGCGACATCGTCCACCTGCGGCCGGCCGCGGACGAGGGTTGACCGCGCGGGGCCGCCGCGGAATGAGGTGACGGGAGACGGCAAGTGGTTCTTGACGACATTCCACACCTGCGAATGATGCGTTATGTGTGGAATGTGAGAGTGAGCCAGAGCACACCTGCCGTATCGTTGACGCGATCGGCCCGGCAGCGGGCCGCGGGCGAACAGTGATCGGAAGGGCAGTGCGCAGGGATCGGAAGAGGAGGGCGCGGTGACCCTCGACGACTCGGGCGCAGCACCGCGCGAAGCGGAAGCGGTCCGGCGTGCCGCCGACACCGCCGACGACGGCTCCGACGGGGAGTCCGGCGACGACACCATCGCCCTCCGCCTGGAACAGCTGATCCTCGGCTCCGAGCGGCGCTACACGCCGTTCCAGGCGGCCCGCAGCGCCGGCGTCTCGATGGACCTGGCCTCCCGTTTCTGGCGGGCCATGGGCTTCGCCGACATCGGCCAGGTCAAGGCGCTCACCGAGGCGGACGTCCTCGCCCTGCGCCGGCTCTCGGGCCTGGTGGAGGCCGGACTGCTCAGCGAGGCGATGGCGGTCCAGGTGGCCCGCTCCACGGGCCAGACCACCGCCCGCCTCGCCGACTGGCAGATCGACTCCTTCCTGGAGGGCCTGACCGAGCCGCAGGACTCGGGCCTGACCCGTACGGAGATCACGTATCCCCTGGTCGAGCTGCTCCTGCCCGAGCTGGAGGAGTTCCTGGTCTACGTCTGGCGCCGGCAGCTGGCCGCCGCCACGGGCCGCGTCGTCCAGGCCCAGGACGACGCCGAGATGGTCGACCGGCGGCTCTGCGTCGGCTTCGCCGACCTGGTCGGCTTCACCCGCCTCACCCGCCGCCTGGAGGAGGAGGAACTGGGCGAGCTGGTCGAGGCGTTCGAGACCACGGCCGCCGACCTGGTCGCCGCGCACGGCGGCCGGCTCATCAAGACCCTGGGCGACGAGGTGCTGTACTCCGCGGACGACGCGGGCACCGCCGCCGAGATCGGGCTGCGCCTCATCGAGACCATGGCCAATGACGAGACCATGCCCGAGCTGCGGGTGGGCATCGCCTTCGGCACGGTCACGACCCGCATGGGCGATGTCTTCGGTACCACGGTGAATCTGGCCAGCCGACTCACCTCCATAGCACCGAAGGACACCGTCCTGGTCGACGAGGCGTTCGCCGAGGAGCTGAGCCGCACCGGCGAGGCCCCGGTCTCCGAGGCCGAGGCCGCAGCGGCGGAAAAGGAGGCCGACGGCCCGGTCCCCAAGTACCGCTTCGCCCTCCAGCCCATGTGGCAACGCCCGGTCCGCGGCCTGGGAGTCGTGGAGCCGTGGCTACTGACGCGGCGTCCGCCCAAATCAAGCCCTTGAGGCAAATCAGGCCCGTCCGGCGTTTGAGGACCGGGGGTCCGGGGGCAGCGCCCCCGGTTTCGGGAAGGGGCGGGTCCGGGGCACTCTCCCCCCACCCGGTTACGATCGCCATGTAAGCGATCGTTAACCGGGAGGGCGGGCCCCATGGGCGACCAGCAAGAACAGCGATACGGCGAGCACGTAGCAGTCATCCGCCACGGCGACCACGTAGCCGAGCTGGCCATGGACCGCCCCAAGGCCATGAACGCCGTCTCCACGGACATGGCCCGAGCCCTCACCGCCGCCTGCGAAGCCCTCACCGCGGACCGGTCCGTAAGGACCACCGTGCTGACCTCCACGCACGACCGTGCGTTCTGCGTCGGCGCCGACCTCAAGGAGCGCAACTCCTTCACCGACGCCGACCTGATGCGCCAGCGCCCGTACACCCGCGCCGCCTACACCGGCGTACTGGAACTGCCGATGCCGACCATCGCGGCCGTGCACGGCTTCGCGCTCGGCGGCGGCTTCGAGCTGGCGCTCTCCTGCGACCTCATCGTGGCCGACCCCACCGCCGTCGTCGGCCTCCCCGAGGTCTCCGTCGGCGTGATCCCCGGCGGCGGCGGTACGCAGCTGCTGCCGCGCCGGGTGGGCGCCGCCCGCGCCGCCGAGCTGGTCTTCACCGCGCGCCGCGTCGAGGCCGCCGAGGCCGCCGAGTTGGGCCTGATCGACCAGCTCGTCGGCGCGGGCGAGGACCGTACGCAGGCACTGGAGCTGGCCGCGCGCATCGCCCGCAACTCCCCGGTCGGGCTGCGCGCCGCCAAGCGCGCCATGCGCCTGGGGCACGGCCTGGACCTGCGGACCGGCCTGGACCTGGAGGACGGCGCCTGGCGCAGCGTCGCGTTCTCCGGCGACCGGGCCGAGGGCGTGGCCGCCTTCAACGAGAAGCGGACGCCGGACTGGCCGGGGGAGTGACCCCAGCCGTACTCCCGGCCGTACTCCCGGCCGTACTCCCGGCCGTACCCAGTAGCTGTCCGTAACCCCATAAGGGGCGGACCGTGGCAAACCTTCCTACTCTGTAAGGTCAAGGCGCGCCTACGGTGACGGATTGCGAGGGCCGGTGACGGGCGAAGCGGTGGGCGGAAGCGCGGACGGCGGGCGCGAGGACGGATGCGCCGCCCGGCTGCGGGCCGTCGTGGCGCTCGCGCAGGCCATGGCCGCAGCCCACCACCCCAAGGAGTCGGCGCGTGCCGCGGCGCACGGCGCGTGCGGGGCGCTGGGCGGCTCCTTCGCCGCGGTCTCCGTGTGGGAGCGCCAGCTCGGCCGGCTCCGGGTCCTGGTGAACGTCGGCGACCTGGCCGACGGCGAGCAGGAGTACCCGGACGACGAGTCCTACCCGGTGCACGAGTTCCCGGAGATCGTCGGCTTCCTGCACGAGCGGTGGGCGGGCGGCGGCGAGCCCGAGGCGTGGGTGGAGACCGCCGACGGGCCGCACGAGGCGGGCTCGTACTGCCATCAGCGCGTGGCCGCGCTGCGCCGCCGGGGCCGGGGCAGCTGCGTGGTCGCGCCGATCGTGCTGCACGGCCGGGCCTGGGGCGAGCTGTACGTGGCCCGGCCGCGCGGCGCGCCGGTCTTCGGCCGGGACGACGCGGACTTCGCCACGGTCCTGGCGGCGGTGGCGGCGGCCGGCATCGCGCAGACCGAGCGGCTGGCCGAGGCCCGCAGGCTGGCCTTCACCGACGCGCTGACCGGGCTGGCGAACCGGCGCGCGGTCGACATGCGGCTGGACGAGGCGCTGGAGCGGCACCGCGCCGAGGGGACCGTCGTCAGCCTGATGATCTGTGACCTCAACGGGCTGAAGCGGGTGAACGACACCCAGGGGCACGCGGCGGGCGACCGGCTGCTGGAGCGGTTCGGGTCGGTGCTGTCGCTGTGCGGCGCGATACTGCCGGGCACCCTCGCGGCCCGCCTCGGCGGCGATGAGTTCTGCCTGCTCGCGGTCGGGCCGCCGGCCGGGGACGTGGTGTACGTGGCGTCGGAACTGTGCCGCCGCGCGGGCGCGTTGGACCTCGGTGAGGGCGTGGCGGTCGGCGTTGCCTCCACCGGTGACCCGGTCGGTGAGGTGCGGTCGGCGCGCCGCCTCTTCCGGCTCGCGGACGCCGCGCAGTACCGCGCCAAAGAGGCGCGTGCACCGGGGCCGGTGGTGGCGGGCCGGGAGGGCGGCGCGGACGACCCGGTCGTGCGGATGGCCGATGCGCCGGACCGCGGCCCGGCGCCGCACGGGGAGCGCCGCCGGTTCCGCCGCTGAACTCGTGCGTTCTGCGAGGTAAGGGGTGCAGCCGCACCCCGCTGATGACATCTGTGCTTTCACTCTCTAGGGTGCCTGAATATGGATATGCACACCGTGGTGCTGGGGACGACCGGCACGACCGCTCAGGACGTCATCGACGTGGCCCGTGGCGCCGCCCGGATCGAGGTTTCCGCCGACGCCCGCGCGGCCGTCGCCGCCTCCCGCGCCTTCATCGACGACCTCGCCGCCAAGCCGGACCCGGTCTACGGCGTCTCCACCGGCTTCGGCGCGCTCGCCGTCCGGCACATCAGCCCCGAGCTCCGCGCCCAGCTGCAGCGCAACATCGTCCGCTCGCACGCGGCCGGCATGGGCCCGCGCGTGGAGCGCGAGGTGGTCCGCGCGCTGATGTTCCTGCGCCTGAAGACCCTTGCCTCCGGCCGTACGGGCGTCCGCCCCCTCGTTGTCGACACGATGGCGGAGCTGCTGAACGCGGGCATCACCCCCGTCGTCCACGAGTACGGCTCGCTCGGCTGCTCCGGCGACCTCGCGCCGCTCTCGCACTGCGCCCTGACCCTGATGGGCGAGGGCGAGGCCGAGGGCCCCGACGGCGTCGTACGGCCCTCCGGCGAGCTGCTGGCGGCCCACGGCATCGAGCCCGTCGAGCTGCGCGAGAAGGAGGGCCTGGCCCTCCTCAACGGCACCGACGGCATGCTCGGCATGCTCGTGATGGCCTGCGCCGACCTCGCCCGCCTCTTCACCTCCGCCGACATCACCGCCGCGCTCTCCCTGGAGGCGCTGCTCGGTACGGACAAGGTCCTCGCGCCCGAGCTGCACGCCATCCGCCCGCATCCGGGCCAGGCCGCCTCGGCCGCCAACATGCTCAAGGTGCTCGCCGGCTCCGGCCTCACCGGCCACCACCAGGACGACGCGCCCCGCGTCCAGGACGCCTACTCCGTGCGCTGCGCCCCGCAGGTCGCGGGCGCGGGCCGGGACACCCTCGCGCACGCCCGCCTGGTCGCCGAGCGCGAGCTGGCCGCCGCCGTGGACAACCCCGTCGTCCTGGAGGACGGCCGGGTGGAGTCCAACGGCAACTTCCACGGCGCCCCGGTCGCGTACGTCCTGGACTTCCTCGCCATCGCCGCCGCCGACCTCGGCTCGGTCGCCGAGCGCCGCACCGACCGGCTGCTCGACAAGAACCGCAGCCACGGCCTGCCCGCCTTCCTGGCCGGCGACCCGGGCGTGGACTCCGGCCTGATGATCGCCCAGTACACGCAGGCCGCGCTGGTCAGCGAGATGAAGCGGCTCGCGGCCCCGGCCTCGGTGGACTCCATCCCGTCCTCCGCCATGCAGGAGGACCACGTCTCGATGGGCTGGTCGGCGGCGCGCAAGCTGCGGACCGCGATCGACAACCTGACCCGGGTGGTCGCCGTCGAGATGTACGCGGCGACGCGCGCGGTGGAGATGCGCGAAGGGGCGACCCCGTCGCCCGCCACCCGCGCGGTGCTGGACGCCGTACGGGCCGAGGGCGTGCAGGGCCCGGGGGAGGACCGTTTCCTCGCCCCCGACCTGGCGGCGGCGTACGACGTCGTACGCAGCGGCAAGCTGGTCGCGGCCGTGGAGTCGGTCACGGGGAAGCTGGCCTGACGCCCGCCGCCGGCGGTTCCCCGCCGTCCCCTCTGGGTAACCCCCTGCTGGGGGGATGTGATCGTTCGAATCGCCTGTAAGGCGCGGTGGCCGTTCTTGGAAGCCCCGTGGGTCCCGGACCCGCGGGGCTTCAGGCCGTCTCGCCGCGCGAGCGGCGCACGGCGAGGGTGACCAGGGCGGCCCCGACGCCGAGGAAGGCCGTGCCGCCGACGGCGTACGGCGTGGTGTCGAGGGAGCCGGAGTCGGCGAGCCGGACCTCGCCGGTGCCCTGCGTGCCGTCCGTACCGGCGGCGACCTGCGTACCGGGGGCGACGCGCCCCTGCTGACCGGCCCCCGCGGTCGCGTCCGTACCGGCCCGTACGTCCTGGCCCACGGCCGGGGCGGCGGAGTGCCGCGTCCCCTCCTCGTGCTCGGCCGTGGCGTTCGCCGACGGCACGAAACAGAGCGCGATCAGCACCGAACCGGCCGCAGCGGCAGTCACCAGTGGTCGGCGTGCGGTCACGGAACGATCCCCCTTCACGGCTCGGCGGTTGGCCGTTACCCAGATGTTAGTAACAGCCGCGGGTCGCGGGGAAGCCAGGGGCCCTACGTGCTTACGCTCCGTGGCATGAGCAACGGTGACACATCACGGTTTGTCCGCCTGCGCGTCGACCTGGTCATGGAGATCACGGATCCCGACCTGCTGACCGGCGCGGCCCTCGACGGGATCAGCGACGAGGACCACCTCTCCGATCAGGAGCGCAGCTACGCGCGGCAAGCGGTCCAGGCGGAGCCGGCCGAGGCCGTCGCGCACCTCGTCGACCCCTTCGACCTCGTCAACGACGTACCCGGCGTCGAACTCACCCAGGCGTCCTGGACCAGCGAGGAGACCGACTACGACCCCGAGGCCGAGGAGTGGGACCTCGGGGACGCGGGGGACGACGAAGAACTCGTCTGAGGTCCTGCTGAGGCCCTGCGCCACGGCCTGAAGGGCCGGTACGGGCGGCCGTCCGCACGCCCGTACCGGCGGTGTCCTTTCCCACACTTTCCGGGCGAATGGAACGGGAAATGGGGAACAGGTGTTCATCATGGGAGTGACTGGGGCGAAGTGCGCCCAGTCGGGCTCGGGGAACCTTCAGGTTCAGTAGCAATGGAGTAGTGACTGATGACGGACAGCAAGCGCCGCAGGGGCTTCATAGCCACCGCCGCTCTGCTGGGCGGGGCGCTGACGCTCGCGGCCTGCGGCGGCGGTGCCGACAAGGCGAGCGGCGACAGCGGCGGCTCGGGGCCTCCCCAGCAGCACGAGAAACAGGAACAGGTCGACCGGGCGGCCGCCAAGGACGCCTCGGACGCCCAGATCAAGATCGCTCCGAAGAGCGGCACGGACGACGCGGGCATCAACAACGACACCAAGGTCAGCGTCACGCAGGGCAAGCTGACCGACGTCACCATGACCTCCGTGGAGACCAAGGAGCAGGTGACCGGCACGATCGCGCCCGACGGCAAGTCCTGGAAGCCGCAGTCCCCGCTGAAGCGCTCCACGCAGTACCGGATCACCGCGCACGCCGAGGACTCCAAGGGCCGCACGGCGGTCGAGCACTCCACGTTCAGCACCGTCTCGCCCAGCAACAGCTTCATCGGCAACTTCACGCCTGAGGACGGCTCGACCGTCGGCGTGGGCATGCCGGTATCGCTGAACTTCGACAAGCCGGTCAAGAACAAGGCCGCCGTCGAGTCGAAGATCAAGGTCGCGGCGAGCAGCAACCAGAAGGTCGTCGGCCACTGGTTCAGCGACACCCGCCTGGACTTCCGCCCGGAGGAGTACTGGAAGGCCGGCTCCAAGGTCACCATGGACCTCGACCTGGACGGCGTCGAGGCCTCGCCCGGCGTGCAGGGCATCCAGGACAAGACCGTCAGCTTCGACGTGGGCCGCTCCCAGGTGAGCACCGTCGACGCCAAGACGCACCGGATGACCGTGGTGCGCGACGGCAAGACCGTGAAGCAGATCCCGATCTCGGCCGGTGGCCCGGAGAACCCGACCTACAACGGTCAGCTGGTGATCTCCGAGAAGTTCGAGCAGACCCGTATGGACGGCTCGACGGTCGGCTTCAAGAAGAAGGACGGCAAGGGCGAGTACGACATCCCCGACGTCCCGCACGCCATGCGGCTCTCCAACTCCGGCACCTTCATCCACGGCAACTACTGGGGCAAGGGCATCTTCGGCAAGGCCAACACCAGCCACGGCTGCATCGGCCTGGAGGACGCCAAGGGCGCCAAGGACGACAAGACCGACGGCGCGTGGTTCTACAACAACTCCCTCCTCGGTGACGTCGTCGTCATGAAGAACTCCCCGGACAAGACCATCCAGCCCGACAACGGCCTGAACGGCTGGAACATGGACTGGTCGCAGTGGACGGCGGGCAGCGCCCTGCAGTGACCCGGGCGTACTGACCTGACCTGACCTGACAGCTCACCGACCTGACGGCTTCCCCGAGCCGCGCGGGCGGCACTCCGGACCGGTGTCCGGGTGCCGCCCGCTGCCGTTTCCGGTGCCGTTGTCGCTGTGGTTTCCGGCGCCGTTTCTGGGCGCGCCGTACGCGTCCGTACAGTGATCCGGTGGGCAACAAAGGTGAGGGGCGCGGCGGGCGCCGGGAGAGCGGTGCCGGGAACGGTGCCGGTGCCGGCGCCGAGGAGACCGTGGCACGCGTACTGGGCGCCGTCCGGTACGCCGCGGACGGCCGGCCCGCCGAGGACGCCGTCGAGGCCGGAGCCTCGGCGCTGAGCGCGGACCCGGCAGGCCCCGAGGCCGTGAGCCGCGCCCTGCTGACCGCGGCAGCCGCCACCGTGCGCGGCTGCTGGGAGGGCGGCTGGCACCCCGCCGACCTGGTACGTCTCGTACGGCGTGCGGGTACGGCGCCCGAGCTCGCCGCCGCTCTCGTCGCCGACCTCATCGCCGCCGAGCTCCGCCGCTACCCCGCCGAGGAACTCCCGCCGCGCTGGCCAGCCCAGCTGCGCGAGGCGGGCGCCGAGGTCTGGTGGCCGGACGACGGCGGTTACCCGGACGCGCTGGCCCGGCGCCGCCGCACCACCCGCTTCGATGCGCTCTGTGCCGTACTGGAGGTACTGCGCATCCTCGGCCGGCTGCCCCGCGTCACGCCGACGGGGCCGATGCCGGGGGCGCGGGCGACGGGTACGGCCTACGCCGGGGCGCGCCCGACCGGTACGGCTTACGCGGGTGCGCGCCCGGCCTCCGAGCCGCGTGTCCTCGGCCGTATCCGTGGACTGCTCGCCAAGGCCGAGTCCACCGCCTTCCCCGAGGAGGCCGAGGCGCTCTCCGCGAAGGCCCAGGAGCTGATGGCCCGGCACAGCGTCTCCGAGGCGCTGCTCGCGGGCGCCGCGCCCGCCGACGGCCCGGAGGCCTTGCGCATCGGCGTCGAGGGCCCGTACGAGAACGCCAAGGCGCTGCTCCTGGACGCGGTGGCCACCGCCAACCGCTGCCAGGCCGTCTGGTCGCCCGACGCGGCCTTCACCACCCTCGTCGGCTTCGCGCCGGACCTGGACGCCGCCGAACTCCTCTACACCTCCCTCCTCGTCCAGGCCACCACCGCCATGAACCGCGCGGCGGACACGCACCACAGGCGCGGCGGCAAGTCCCGCCGCACGAAGGACTTCCGCCAGTCCTTCCTCGCCGGATACGCGTCCCGCATCCGCGAGCGGCTGTTGGACGCGGCCGACCACGTCACCGCCGAGGCCACAGAGGAGGCCCCCGACCTCCTGCCGGTACTGGCCGCCCGCGACCTCGCGGTCCAGGAACGGACCGGCGCGCTCTTCCCGGAGACCACGGCCGTACGAATGCGGGGCGTACGGGACGCGGAGGGCCTCCACCAGGGCGCGGCGGCCGCGGACCGGGCCCGGCTGGATCGTGGCGGGCGGTAGGGCCGCCACCTCCTCATAGGGCGTCAACTACCCCACTGGTAACGTCACTTACATGTCGATGTCCCGGATCAACACCGCGGTCGCACACAACGCCCGGGTCTGGAACCACTGGCTCGGCGGCAAGGACAACTACGCCATCGACCGCGAGGTCGGCGATCACATCACCGGCCTGTACCCGAGCATCGGCGAAGTGGCCCGCGCCGACCGGGCGTTCCTCGGCCGCGCCGTGCGCCACCTCGCGGGCGAGGCCGGCATCCGCCAGTTCCTCGACATCGGCACCGGCCTGCCCACCGCCGACAACACCCACGAGGTCGCCCAGCGCGTCGCGCCCGACTCCCACGTGGTCTACGTCGACAACGACCCCATCGTCCTCACCCACGCCCGCGCGCTGCTCACCAGCGTCCCGGGCGGCGCCACCGACTACATCGACGCGGACGCGAACGACCCGGACGCGATCCTGCACGCGGCCGCCCGAACCCTGGACCTGGGCCGACCCGTCGCGATCATGCTCCTGGGCATCCTCAACTTCATCGTCGACACCACGCAGGCACAGCGGACCGTGGACCGGCTGCTCGCCGCCCTACCGTCCGGCAGCCACCTCGTCCTCACCCACCCCACCCTCGAACTGGGCGGCGAGGGCAACGCCGAGGCCATGCGCTTCTGGAACGAGAATGCCACCCCGCCCATCACCGCCCGCACCGGCGCGGAGATCGCCCGCTTCGCCGCGGGCCTGGACCTGCTCCCGCCCGGCCTGGTCTCCTGCACCCGCTGGCGCCCGGACCCCGCCCCGGACGGCAGCCCCGCCGAACCCCCGCAGATAGCCCAGTACGCCCTGGTGGCCCGCAAGCCCTGAGAACTCATCCCCCTGATTCTCTTCCCCCTTCCCTCCTTTCCCTCCCTTGACCCCGGGCGTTGACGGCCTGGTGTCACCGGGCGTTGAGCGGGCACACCAAGGAAACGCACCCGACAAGTGATCAAGTGATCAGCCGGCGCGGCCACGGCAGTTCCGGGCCCGCCGCCGGCGCGGAGAGGAGCAGCGGTGGCCAGGACGCTCGTGATGGTCGGTGCCGGGCCGGGGCGGGGCATGGGGGTGGCCCGCGCGTTCGGGCGCCACGGCTTCCGGGTCGGGCTCGTCGCCCGTACGAAGGACCGGCTGGACGCCCAGGTCGCCGAGCTGGCCGGACTGGGCATCCCCGCCGCCGCGTTCCCCGCGGACATCCGCGACCGCGACGCGCTGGCCGTCGCGCTCGCGCAGGCGACCGAGACCCTGGGCCCGCCCGACGTACTGGACTACGCCCCCGGCCCCTCCGGCCCGGTCACCCACGCCACCCAGACCACCGCCGCCTCCGCGGCCGCCCAGCTCGACCTGTACGTCCGGGGCGCGATCACGGCCGTGGGCCAGGTCCTCCCGGACATGCTCGCGCGCGGCTCCGGCACCTTCCTGATCACCACCGGCCCCGCCGCGACCACCCCCACCCCCTCCCACGCCAACGAGGGCCTGGCCATGGCCGCCCTCCACCACTACGCCCGCGCCCTCCACACCGAACTGACCCCCCAGGGCATCCACGTGGCCGCAGTCACCCTGACGGCCCCACCAACTTCCCCGACCACAGCAGACACAATCGGCGCGGCCTACTACGACCTGCACGAACGCCGCACCCCGGCCGAAGCGGTGATCGGCCCAACGGGCGTGCTCGCGCCGAGCCGCCAGGACATGGAGGGCGGCGGCACTGATAGCGGCAGGTGACCGTGGTGCGAGAGACGTGCCAGTGGCGACGCTACAGCGCGTCGAAAGGCGGCACGATTCGGACGATGACGATCAGCGGTTCACGCGGTGCCACCAGGAAGTAGAACCAGCCGCCGAGGGCGTCCATGCGGCGCAGTCCGCCAGGTCGGGCCGACGCTACGGCCTACTAGGCGACGAACCGCTGGAGCGGCGCCAGGTCAGAGCCCTGCCGGGACTGGTCGGCGGCCTGGTCCAGCAACAGTGGCGGGGGGCTGGGGGATGAGCGGTTGCCCGGCGGCGGAGGTGGTCATGGCTGCTCCCATGGGCGCGATTGATCCCGTGCGTCAGCGTATCGGCGACGAGCGCTCGTCCACCGCTCGAACGAGTGAGGGAGAAGCGATACCTCAGCCGTCCGCCTGAGCTACCCCCACCGGGCAGGACACCCCCGTGCCGCCGATGCCGCAGTAACCTGCCGGGTTTTTGTCGAGGTACTGCTGGTGGTAGGGCTCGGCGGCGTAGAAGGGGCCTGCGGGGAGGAGTTCGGTGGTGATGGTGCCGTGGCCGGAGGCCGTGAGGACCTTCTGGTAGGCGTCGCGGGAGGCCTCGGCGGCCTGGGCCTGGGCGGGGGAGTGGGTGTAGATCGCGGAGCGGTACTGCGTGCCGACGTCGTTGCCCTGGCGGAAGCCCTGGGTGGGGTCGTGGGACTCCCAGAAGACCTTGAGGAGGGCGGCGTAGGAGACCTTCGAGGGGTCGAAGACGACGCGGACCGCTTCCGTGTGGCCGGTGTGGCCGGTGCAGACCTCTTCGTACGTGGGGTTCGGGGTGTGGCCGCCCTGGTAACCGACGAGGGTCGTCCATACGCCGTCGGTCTGCCAGAACTTGCGCTCGGCGCCCCAGAAGCAGCCCAGCCCGAAGTCGGCGACCTCCAGGCCCTCCGGGTACGGGCCGAGCAGGGCGTTGCCGAGGACGGTGTGGCGGTCGGGGACCGTGAACTCCGGCTCGGGGCGGCCCTTCAGCGCCTCGTCGGCGGTGGGGAGGTGGTTCTTGAAGCGGGAGAACAGCATCGTGATCAGGCTCCGGAGGGACGAAGGACGGGGAGGAGGGGACGAGGGGACGAGGGGACGAGGGGACGAGGGGACGAGGGGGAGGAAGGACGGGGGCGGTGGGCGGCCAGGGGGCGGCGATCGGTGAACGTCCTGGAGGCGTCCGGAATTCCGGTCAGAACGGGGGGCGGTCCGGGGGCAGGGTCGCGGGGGTGCCGCCCTGGGACTCCCAGCCGGCGACGGCGAGGGCGCGGTACGTGGCGTACGCGGCGGCCGGCTGCGGGTGGTACGACCACGGCACCGCGCCGACATGGCCGTCCACCAGGCGCAGCTGCTCCATGGCCTCGGCGTACCGCTCCGCCTGCACGAGGAACCAGACGAGCAGGTGGCGGACGTGCGGCGCCACCGGATGGCCGGCCGGCGCCTGCCGCAGCGCGTAGTGCGCGCCCTCTATGGCGCGCTCCACGACCGCGCTCTGGAAGAGGCTGCGGACCATGTTGGCGTCGGGCAGGTGGTCGTACACCGAGAAGAGCGGGAGGGCGGGGAGGAGCGAATCGGCGGGCGCGCCGCCGGCCGCGCGCTCGGTGAACGCGTCGGCGTCCTCCTTGGAGCCGTGCCACTTCTCCGACCAGTACGGCAGGGCCGCGAGGTGCGCGCCCATGTGGTGCGGGGCGCGCTGGGTCACCTTGGACCAGAGCTCTTCGTAATCGGGGCGGCGGTCGCCGAGGCCGCGGGCCACGGCCAGTTCGATGATGTACGGGACCGGGCTGCCGGGGGCGAGGAGGGCCGCCTCGCCGCAGACCGTGCGGGCCTCCTCCAGGATCATGCGGAAGTCCTGCGAGCCGGGGTCGCGCAGGGCCTGGATCACCAGGAACTGCGCGTGCGTCTGGGCGCCGCCGGAGTCCTTGGGCTTCTCGGAGCGCCACGTGCGCAGCCAGATGCCGCCCGGGGAGCCGCCCGGTGCTTCGGAGTGCGGGCCCGGCGCGCCGTCCTGGCCGGGCGCCGACGCGAACGCCGCGGCGCCCGCCAGCGACTGCACGCGCTGCCAGCGCCGCTCGTCGCCCTCGGGGGTGCCGGCCAGCAGCTGGGACGCCGGCCGCCAGTCCTGTGTGCGGGCGATCTCCGCCAGCGCCTCCGTCAGCTCCGGGTCGGGCCCGGGCAGCCGCGGGTCCAGTTGCTCGGCGGGGACGAAGCCGTACCCGGCCATGGGGTCGGCGACCGACGCCAGGCCCCGGCCGGCCTGCTGGAGCGCGCGCCGGCGCCGCCGCAGGGGGTAGCCGATCAGCCCCGCGATCGAGAGGAGGACGATAAGGGCGAGCAGGGCGGTCAGTACGTCCATGAGCAGTCAGTCGTTTCCAGGTCGGTGGGGCCGGTGCGTGGATCGGTCGGGCGGGTGAGGACGGTTGCGTCGGTCGGTCGGACCGGCCGCGTCGCGCGGATGCGGCACGGTGCCACGGTGTCTTGTTCTCTTTCCACTCTCCAGCGAAGCAGAAAGTTCCAGGGCGCGTGCAAGCCTGTGGACGACTACCCTCGTCAGCCATGAGTGATCAGCGCGGACAGCGCCACCAGCACTTCGAGACTCTCGCCATTCACGCAGGTCAGGAGGCCGACCAGGCCACTGGCGCGGTATCGGTGCCCATCTACCAGGTTTCCACGTACAAGCAGGACGGCGTGGGCGGGCTGCGCGGCGGTTACGAGTACAGCCGCAGCGCCAACCCGACCCGGACGGCCCTGGAGGAGAACCTCGCCGCCCTGGACGGCGGCCGCCGCGGCCTCGCCTTCGCCTCCGGCCTCGCCGCCGAGGACTGCCTGCTGCGCACCCTGCTCGTCCCGGGCGACCACGTCGTCATCCCCGACGACGCGTACGGCGGCACGTTCCGCCTGTTCGCCAAGGTCGCCGAGCGGTGGGGCGTGGAGTGGTCGGTCGCCTCCTCCTCGGACCCGCGGGCCGTACGGGAAGCGGTCCGGCCGCGTACGAAGGCGATCTGGGTCGAGACGCCCAGCAACCCGCTGCTCGGCATCACCGACATCGCGGCCCTCGCCGACGTCGCGCGCACCGCCGGTGCGAAGCTCGTCGTCGACAACACCTTCGCCAGTCCCTACCTCCAGCAGCCGCTCGCGCTCGGCGCCGACGTGGTCGTGTACTCGACGACCAAGTACATGGGCGGCCACTCGGACGTGGTGGGCGGCGCGCTGGTCGTCGACGACGACGCGCTGGGCGAGGAGCTGGCCTTCCACCAGAACGCGATGGGCGCGATCGCCGGGCCGTTCGACGCCTGGCTGGTGATGCGCGGCATCAAGACGCTCGCCGTACGGATGGACCGGCACAGCGCCAACGCGGCGCGGATCGCGGAGCTGCTGGCCGCGCACCCGAAGGTGACCAAGGTGTACTACCCGGGGCTGCCGGACCACCCCGGCCACGAGACCGCCGCCAAGCAGATGCGGTCCTTCGGGGGCATGGTGTCCTTCCAGGTCGCGGGCGGGGAGCAGGCCGCGGTGGACGTCTGCGACCGGGCGCAGCTGTTCACGCTGGGCGAGTCGCTGGGCGGCGTGGAGTCGCTGATCGAGCACCCGGGCCGGATGACGCACGCCTCGGCGGCGGGCTCCGCGCTGGAGGTACCGGCCGACCTGGTCCGCCTCTCGGTCGGCATCGAGTCCGTCGACGACCTCCTCGCGGACCTGACACAGGCGCTGGGCTAGGCGGTACCTGTACTCCGGGGCGCCGCCCCGCGTGCGGCGGCGCCCGGCCGGGCTCGGCGGGGTCGGGTCACCACCCCTCCAACGGGGGCGTCGTCCGTGTCGGTGGCGGCATCCACGGCTGTTGGATGACGGCCCAGTACGTGAATGCCACGGCCGCCAGTAACAGCAGCAGCCAGCCGGCCCATTCCAGTCGGCGGCGCCGCAGCAGTAGCCGGCGTCCGCGCGCGGCGGCCCGCAGCGCGAGGTCGGGCGGGACGAGGGGGTGCGGCCCGTCGAGCATCCGCCGCACCTCGGCCTCCTTGCGGTCGGGCGGACTCATGACGCCACCGCGCCGGCCGCGACGTGCGGGCTCATGACGCCACCGTCCGTGGCCCGGCGTCGTGCCCGGTGCTGCGCATTTCCGCGATCGCGTGCAGGCACAGTGCGTGTACGCGCTCGACGGGCAGGCCCAGTAGCGCCGCGGTCTGTTCCTCGGCGACGCCCTCGTACAGGCGCAGGACGAGAATCAGCCGTTCCTGTGGGGCGAGCCGGTCCAGCAGGCCGCCGCGCGGGCGTCGGTGGCGCCATGCCGTACGGGCGAAATGACCGGCCAGCTCCTGGCGGGTGCGGTCGTAGGGGTCCTCGCCGCGCAGCCGGTCCCAGGAGGCGTACGTACGGGACAGCGCGGCGGTCAGCAGCTCTTCGGCGGCGGGGGCCGGGGCGCCGGACGGTTCTCCGGTCAGCAGGGTGGCCGTGTGCAGGAGCCGGCCCGCCGCGCCCGCCACGAAGGCTTCGAATTCCTGGGCGCGGCGGTGCTCCAGTGCTGCCCGTCGCTCTCGCACAGCGCCTCCCGGGCCTCCCGGCTCGCGGGCCCCGCGGCCCGGCCATGGCTCCATGGCACGGCAGCGCGGGCAGGAGGTCAAGAGCCGTGCGGCAGGCGGTACGACCCGTAAAGCCGCGCCCGGGGCCCTAGGACGCCGGCGCCCCCGGGGACAGCGACGCCGTCACCGTCGAGAGCGACGAGTTGAAGCGGGTCAGGAGCGTGGTGAAGGCGTTGCGCTCCTCCTCGCTCCACTCCTCCGTGACCAGCGCCATCAGCTCGCGGCGCGAGGCGCGTACCTCCTCCAGGCGGGCCCGGCCGCGCTCGGAGAGCTGCAGGACGACCGCGCGCCCGTCCTCCGGGTGCGAGGCGCGGGTGACCAGGCCCGCGTCGACCAGCGGCGCGACCTGGCGGGTGACCGTGGAGGAGTCGATGCCCATGCCGGCGGCCAGGGCCTTGACGCCCATCGCGCCCTCCTGGTCGAGCCGGTTGAGCAGCAGGTAGGCGGCGCGGTCCATGGAGTTGCGCGCCTGCCCGACCCCGCCGAGCCGACTCTGCTCGGCACGTCGGGCGAAGACGGCCACTTGATGTTGCAGCGCGTCAAGAAGAGCGGGGTCGGTGTGGGTCGTCATGTCCGAAGAGGTGGGCATGGCCGGTTGCTCGCTTCATGGGGGTGCGTACGGATTGGGGGACAGAGTACGCGGCCCGCGCGGGGACCGTACCGGCGCTGACCAAAGATGTACGGCTGCGGGGCGGCTCTCCGGGCCGCGGGGGCCCGCGGCGGCGGGAGCTGTAAGACTGGCGCCATGGCCGATCACACGCCGCAGATGCCCGCTTCCGCCGCTTCCGGGACCACCGGTCCCGCGGCGGCCGCCGCCGCTCCGCGGGCCACCGCAGACGCAGGGGTGCTTCCCGCCGTCACGCTTGACGACATCGTCGGAGCGCAGAAGCTGCTGTCCGGGGTGAGCCGGTCCACCGCCATGGAGGGCAGCCGTTACCTGTCCGGGCTGGTGGGCGCGCCGGTGCACTTCAAGTGCGAGAACCTCCAGCGCACCGGCTCGTTCAAGATCCGCGGCGCGTATGTGCGGATCGCCGGGCTGTCGGCGGAGGAACGTTCCTGCGGAGTGGTGGCGGCGAGCGCCGGCAACCACGCGCAGGGCGTCGCGCTGGCGGCCTCCCTGCTGGGCGTCCGGTCGACGGTCTTCATGCCGGAAGGGGCACCGCTGCCCAAGGTCGCCGCGACCCGCGACTACGGCGCCGAGGTGCGGCTGCACGGTCAGGTCGTCGACGAGACGCTGGCCGCCGCGCAGGAGTACGCCCGTAAGACGGGCGCGGTCTTCATCCACCCCTTCGACCACCGCGACATCATCGCCGGGCAGGGCACCGTCGGCCTGGAGATCCTGGAGCAGTGCCCCGAGGTCCGCACGATTGTCGTCGGCATTGGGGGCGGCGGGCTCGCCGCGGGCGTCGCGGTCGCCGTGAAGGCGGTCCGTCCCGACGTGCGGATCATCGGCGTCCAGGCGGCGGGCGCCGCCGCGTACCCGCCCTCGCTGGCCGCCGGGCGCCCGGTCTCGATCGATTCGCCGGCCACGATGGCGGACGGCATCAAGGTCGGACGGCCGGGCGACGTGCCGTTCGGGATCATCGGCGAGCTGGTCGACGAGGTCCGTACGGTCTCCGAGGACGCGCTCTCCAGCGCCCTGCTGCTCTGCCTGGAGCGGGCGAAGATGGTCGTCGAGCCGGCCGGCGCGAGCCCGGTCGCGGCGCTGCTCTCCGAGCCGGAGACCTTCCAGGGGCCGGTGGTCGCGGTGCTCTCCGGCGGCAACGTCGACCCGCTGCTCACCCAGCGCATCCTGCGCCACGGCATGGCCGCGGCCGGCCGCTACCTGTCGCTGCGGCTGCGCCTGACGGACCGCCCGGGCGCGCTCGCGACGCTGCTGGGCGTGCTGTCCGAGGCGGACGCCAATGTGCTCGACGTGAGCCACGTACGGACCGATCCGCGACTCGGCATCACGGAGGCCGAGGTCGAACTGCACCTGGAGACGCAGGGGCCGGAGCACTGCACGGAGGTCGGCACGGCGCTCAGCGAGGCGGGGTACACGGTCATCGCCTGACCGCACGCCAAGACGCGACATACATTGCTGCGGCCGGTGTCCCTTGGGGGCATCGGCCGCTGGCATGAGTACGCGAGAGAGTGCGGGCGTCGCGCGGCTATCGCGATGTATCGCGTTTCGGTGTAACATCCGGGGAACGGTCACCGAAAGACGTGCCGGAACGGTCCCCTCCTGTGGCGCAATCGTGGCGTCCTGTGACGCCGGCCGCCCGCTGGGCGGGTCGGCGTCCGCTGAGCGGGTGAAGTCCGGCAAACGTAAGATTTCCCTCGAAACCCAACCCCGGGAGTGCCTAGATGCCAGGCGCTATTCACGCCGAGGGTCTCGTGAAGACCTTCGGCGAAGTCAGGGCTCTGGACGGCGTCGACCTCGACGTCCCCGAAGGAACCGTCCTCGGTCTGCTCGGCCCGAACGGCGCCGGCAAGACCACCACCGTCCGGGTCCTGACGACCCTGCTGCGGCCCGACCGCGGCACGGCGGAGGTGGCCGGGATCGACGTACTGAAACACCCCAACGAAGTGCGCCGCGCGATCGGCCTGTCCGGCCAGTTCGCTGCCGTGGACGAGTACTTGACCGGCCGCGAGAACCTCACCATGGTCGGCCGGCTGTACCAGATGGGCGCGAAGGCGGCGAAGGCGCGGGCCGGCGAACTGCTCGACCGCTTCCACCTCGCCGACGCGGGCGACCGGCCCGCGAAGACGTACTCCGGCGGCATGCGGCGCCGCCTCGACCTGGCCGCGGCGCTGGTCGTCAGCCCGCCCGTGATGTTCATGGACGAGCCGACCACCGGCCTCGATCCGCGCAACCGCCAGCAGCTGTGGGACGTCATCCAGGAGCTGGTCGCGGGCGGTACGACGCTGCTGCTCACCACCCAGTACCTCGAAGAGGCCGACCATCTCGCGCACGACATCTGCGTCGTCGACCACGGCCGGGTCATCGCCCGCGGCACGTCCGACCAGCTCAAGGCGCAGACCGGCGGCGAACGCGTCGAGGTCGTCGTGCACACGCCCGAGCAGCTGAGCACGGCCGACGAGGTGCTGCGCGGCTTCGGCAAGGGCGGGACCAAGGTCGAGCCGCACACCCGCAGAATCACCGTGCCGGTCAGCGGCGGCGCGAAGCTGCTCGCCGAGGTCATCCGCGAGCTGGACACCCGGGCCGTCGAGATCGACGACATCGGGCTGCGCCGGCCGACCCTGGACGACGTCTTCATCTCGCTGACCGGCCACGCGGCCGAGACGCCGGCCGAAGAGGAGGAGGACGCATGAGCGTCATCACGGAGGCGTCCCGGCGGGCCGGTGCGCCGCAGCCGGGCGGCATCGGACGGTCCGTACGGGACTCGCTCGTGGTCGCCCAGCGCAACCTCATCAGAATGCTGCGCATCCCGGAGGTGGTGATCTTCGGCCTGGTGCAGCCGATCATGTTCGTCGTGCTGTTCAGCTACGTCTTCGGCGGCGCGATCCAGCTCCCGGGACAGCAGGGCCCGATCGACCCCGAGCAGTACCGCGCCTTCCTGATGGCGGGCATCTTCGCGCAGACGGTCACCTTCGCCACGGCGGGTGCGGGCGCGGGCATCGCGGACGACATGCACAAGGGCCTGATCGACCGCTTCCGGTCGCTGCCGATGGCCCGCGGCGCGGTCCTCACCGGGCGCACCCTCGCCGACCTCGTACAGACCGCGCTCACCCTCGTCGTCATCGCGGGCGTCGCGCTGATCATCGGCTGGCGCACGCACGAGAACTTCGGGAAGGTA
Source organism: Streptomyces sp. NPDC050315 (assembly GCF_040655775.1). Lineage (NCBI taxonomy): Bacteria > Bacillati > Actinomycetota > Actinomycetes > Kitasatosporales > Streptomycetaceae > Streptomyces > Streptomyces sp. NPDC050315. The sequence continues at coordinate 790,179 of NZ_JBFAKN010000004.1, read as the reverse complement.
CTGGCCGGATTCGGCCTGCTGCTCCTGCTCGGGTACGCCTTCTCGTGGATCGGCGCGCTGATCGGGCTGTCCGTGCGGACCCCGGAGGCGGCGACTTCCGGCGGGCTGATCTGGCTGTTCCCGCTGACCTTCGTCTCGAACGCGTTCGTGCCCTCGGACTCCATGCCGACGTTCCTGCGGCATCTCGCCGAGTGGAACCCGTTCAGCGCCACAGTGCAGGCCGCGCGCGACCTCTTCGGCAATCTGCCGCCCGGCTATCCGGTGCCGGACGCCTGGCCCATGCAGCACCCGGTCCTGGCCTCGGTGCTGTGGTCGGTCGTCATCATCGCGGTCTTCCGCACGCTGGCGGTACGGAAGTACCGGTCGGCGACGGCGTGAGGGGGCGCGTCGCGCGGCGCGTGGCGATACGTACGCGGGCGCGGCGCGCGGCGGGTGCGGGCACGTCCCGGCGCGGCGCGTGCGGGCACGGCGAAGGGCCCGGGTCTCTGCTCGACCCGGGCCCTTCGACGTCGTCGTGACGCGTTCGGCGTGGCCTCAGCCCGTGTAGGGCTTGGCCTCCAGGATCTTCACGGCCGCCTTCTTGCCGTTCGGCAGCTCGTACTCCGCGGTCTCGCCGATCTTCTTCCCGTTGACCCCGGTACCCAGCGGGGACTGCGGGGAGTAGGTCTCGATGTCCGAGCTCGCGTACTCCCGCGAAGCCAGCAGGAACGTCAGCGTGTCGTCCGGGTCTCCGTCGAACGCGATGGTGACGACCGTGCCGGGGGCCACGACACCGGCGGCGGCGGGCGCCTCGCCGACCTTCGCGGTTTCCAGCAGCTGCTTCAGCTGGCGCATGCGAAGGTCCTGCTTGCCCTGCTCTTCCTTGGCCGCGTGGTACCCGGCGTTCTCCTTCAGGTCACCTTCCTCGCGGGCCGCCGCGATCTTTTCGGTGATCTCGGCGCGTGCGGGACCAGACAGGTACTCCAGCTCGGCCTTGAGCTGGTCGTACGCCTCCTGGGTCAGCCAGGTGACGTTGTCGCTGGTCTGGGTCACAGGTGCTCCTCGTCGGTACTGGGGATAAATCAAACGCCCTACCAGGAAGGCTTGCGCCTTCTCGGGTGGGCGAAACCACGAGCCTAACAATTACGGCACAAAAGGGGGAGCGGTAAACCGCAAAAAACACGTCACCGCTGGTCAGGAAGGCCGGGAGGCGATTCCGGGCGAGTCCCGGAACGGGCGCCGGCCGCCGTCTCTCAGCTGCTTGCGCCCGGGGCGTCCGAGGTCGTACAGCCGACCAGTTCGGCGTTGGTCGCCCGGGCCGTCGTCCGGATCGTGATCACCGTGTCGACCTGGCCCTTCGCCTGATCGATCGGGACGTCCTTGCGGCCGACCTCGGCGCCGTCGGCGGACTGCGAGCGGAGCGTGCACACGCCCTTGGTACCGGGGTCCTTCACGACCTCCAGGTGCGCCTGCACCGTGGTGTCGGAGACGACCTTGTACGTGACCAGGCGGCCGCTGAGGTCCTGCCCGGTGATGTACGAGATCCCGAACCAGGCGATCATCGCGACCAGCGCGGCGCCCAGCACCGCGCCGATGACCTTGAGCTTGCGGTCGGCTCGCTCGTCGGCGGTACGGCCGTACCGTCCGTCGGGCAGTCCGTCGCGCACCGCGGCCATGATCTTCCTCCTGGTACGGGGGACCTGGAATTAATTGCCCCCTCGCTTCGGTCACTATAGAAGGCGTCGTTCAACGGCGTCCCATGACCCTTGACTGAGGATCGAGTCTTGACTGAGCAGCTGCGAATGATGGCGGTGCACGCCCACCCCGACGATGAGTCGAGCAAGGGCGCGGCCACCATGGCCAAGTACGTGTCCGAGGGGGTGGACGTGCTGGTCGCTACCTGCACCGGGGGAGAGCGCGGCGACATCCTCAATCCCAAGCTTCAGGGCGACCCGTACATCGAGGCGCACATCCACGAGGTGCGCAAGAAGGAGATGGACGAGGCCCGGGAGATCCTGGGCGTCAAGCAGGAGTGGCTGGGCTTCGTGGACTCCGGGCTGCCCGAGGGCGACCCGCTGCCGCCGCTGCCCGAGGGCTGCTTCGCGCTGCAGGACGTCGAGGCCGCGGCCGAGCCGCTGGTGAAGCTGATCCGTTCGTTCAAGCCGCAGGTCATCACGACGTACGACGAGAACGGCGGCTACCCGCACCCCGACCACATCATGACCCACAAGATCTCGATGGTGGCCTTCGAGGCGGCGGGTGACCCCACCAAGTACCCGGACGCGGGCGAGCCCTACCAGCCGCTGAAGCTCTACTACAACCAGGGCTTCAACCGCCCGCGCACGGTCGCGCTCCACGAGGCGCTGCTGGAGCGCGGCATGGAGTCGCCGTACGGCGAGTGGCTGGAGCGCTGGAAGTCCTTCGAGCGGGCCGAGCGCACGCTGACCACGTACATCCCGTGCGCGGACTACTTCGAGATCCGGGACAAGGCGCTGATCGCGCACGCCACGCAGATCGACCCCGACGGCGGGTGGTTCCGCGTCCCGATGGAGATCCAGAAGGAGGTCTGGCCCACGGAGGAGTACGAGCTCGCCAAGTCTCTGGTGGACACCTCCCTCCCCGAGGACGACCTCTTCGCGGGCATCCGCAACAATTGACCTCATGATGAGCGCGAACAGCACCCTCGCCATGACTCATCTCGTCCCCCTTGCCAAGGAGCTGGACGAGAACAAGGTGACCCCCGGAGTCCTTGGCTTCATCGTCTTCGCGGTCATCGGCGGCGCCGTCTGGCTGCTGATGAAGTCGATGAACAAGCACATGCGGAAGGTCGACTTCGAGGAGCAGCCGGACGCGGCCGCGGACGGCGCCGGTGATGGCGCCGGCGGCGGTGACGGGGCCGGCGGCGGTGACCGTGGCGATGGTCCGGAGCCGTCGGCCAAGAGCGCCGCGACCCCGGCCGCCCCGGGCAAGGGCGCTCCGAAGACCAGCTGAGGGGGGCGGGCGGTGGCCTTTGGTGGCTGCCGCCTGTCCGGTCCGGCAGGCGGCCGCGCCGCCCGGCCGGGCTTTTGCGCTGCCCGGCGCCGGGCGCGGGCAGCGGTCCGGGAGCCGGGGCAGCCGTCCGGGAGCCGGGGCAGCCCGGCCCTCACGCAGGCGTCGCCCGCAGTGGCCCCTTACGCGGGTGTCGCCCCCGGCCGGTCCGGCCCGGATATCGGCTCCAGTGGGACCCCCATGATTTCGCGGGCGTGGCGGGTCGGGACCATGCCCAGGCGCCAGGCCTGCCAGCCGGCCTCCGGCTCGACGCCGCGGTCCAGCAGTACGGCGTACGCCTCGGCGCAGTCCTCCAGCTTGGAGTCGCGGGCCGGGTGCGGGGAGCGCCGCAGCTCGGCCAGCTCCTCCTGGGCGACGGCCGTGCCCACCACCGAGCCGCCCGCCGAAGCCAGCGGCAGCAGCGTGCAGCGCAGGAAGCGGGCCCAGTCCTCGCCGCGCCGGTCGCCGTAGCCCGCGAAGATCTCCGCCGCCTCGTCGGCCAGCTCCAGGGCCTGCGCGCTCCGGCCGTTCCCCGCGTCGATGACCGCCAGCTCCAGGCAGGACCACGCCTCGCTGTGCGGCACCCCGATCCGCTGGAAGTCCCGGCGGGCGTCCTGCAGCAGCTGGCGCGCGAAGCCGCTGTTGCGCAGCGAACCGGTCTGCGCGGCCCGCAGATCACGGGTTATGCGCCCCGAATGATGCCGGGCGCACGCCAGGCCGTACGCGTCCTGCATCCGGCTGAACATCGTGCGCGCCCGGTCCAGCTGCCGCACGCCCCCGTCCTTGTCGCCGTCCTCCTCCAGGGCCTGGCCGAGGTAGTACAGCGTCCACGCCTCACCCCGCGCGTCCTCGTGCCGGCGGTGCAGCGGGAGGGCCTGGCGCAGCTGGTCCACCGCGGGGCCCGGGTCGCCGTCCACCAGCCGGGCCCGGGCCAGCTGGGTCATCGCCCACGCCTCGCCGCGCTCGTCCTGCGTGCGGCCGTACAGCTCCAGCGCCTCCTGGAGCTCGCGCTCGGCCCGCGGCACATCGCCCCCGCGCAGACACGCCTGGCCGAGCTGGAAGTGCGCCCACGCCTGACCGTGCACGCTCTCGCTCTCCCGGTGCAGCTCCAGCGCCTCGTCGAGCAGCGCGAACGCCTCGGCCAGCTGCGCGCGGTCCCGCTCCACCGCCGCCAGCGCATGCAGCGTCCACGCGCGGTCGCCGCGCATGGCGTCCCCGCTCTGCATGGCCAGCGCCTCTCGCAGCTTCGCCGCCGCCTCGGTGAGATTGCCCTGCTGCTGGAGGGTGATGCCCAGATCGCGCAGGGCGCGCGCCGCGCCCGCCGGATGCTCCGCCTCGAAGTACAGGTCGACCACCGAGGCCAGCGTCGTACGGGCCTTGTCCAGCTCGCCGAGCTGACGGGCAGCGACGCCGGTGCGCCACTGGACCGAGCGCGCCAGCAGGCCCTTGTCGGCGGCCTTCGTCAGCTCGTTCAGCTCGCCGAGCCGGTACAGGTCGCCGCGGAGCAGACAGTAGTCGGCGAGCGCGCCGAGGAGATGGGAGAGCGTGGCCTGGTCCACGTCCTGATCGGCGTGGCGCAGCGCCGCCGTGATGAAGCTGGTCTCGTCGTCCAGCCACTGCAGCGCCGCGTCCAGCGAGGTGAAGCCGTGCGAGCCGAAGTGGTGGGCGCGGGTGGAGGTGTTGCCGTCCACCAGGCGGATGACGGAGTCCGCGAGCTCGGCGTAGCTGCGCATCAGCCGCTCCTGCGCGGTGGACCGCTCGGTCGGGTCCTCCTCGTCCAGCAGCCGGGCGTGCGCGAAGCGGTGCACCAGGGAGTGCAGGCGATACCGGCTGCCGCGGACGTGCTCGACCAGCCCGGCCTCGGCCAGCCGGCCCAGCCGCCGCTCCGCTTCCTCCTCCTCGACGCCCAGCAGCGCCGCCGCCGCTGCCGCGCCCAGGCTGGCCCGGCCGACCAGCGCCAGCCTGCGCAGCAGCCGCCGCTCGGCGTCGGACTGGTCCGTGTACCGCAGCCACAGGGCCCGCTCCACGGCCGTCACCGGGCCGTACGCCGCCAGGTCCGCCGCCAGCGTGGCGGGGTCGCGCCGGTCCAGCGAGGAGCCCGCCACCCGCAGCGGCAGCGGCAGCCCCGCGCACAGCTCACCGATCCGGTCCAGGGCCTGCGGGTCGTACGGTCCGGCCGCGCCCTCCGCCCCGGTGCCGGTGGCGCGCAGCAGCTCCTCGACACCCGCGGAGTCCAGCGGACCCACCGGCAGCTGATGCACCCACGCCGGCAGCCCATCGGGCAGCTCCAGCGGCTCCCGCGCCGTGACCAGCACCAGGGACTCCGAGCGGTCCGGCACCAGCGTGCGGACCTGCTCCGGGTCGGTGGCGTCGTCGAGCAGGACCACCACCGGGAGGTTGGTCAGATGCTGGTGGTACAGCTCCGTCAGCCGCTTCACATGCTGCTCCGGCGAGGGCCGCTCACGGAACAGCAGCTGCTCGCGGGGCGCCCCGAGGCGATTCAGCAGGTGCAGCAGCGCGTCCCGGGTGGGCAGCGGAGTCTCGCCCGGGGTCTCGCCGCGCAGGTCCACCACGCACGCCCCGCGGAACTGGTCGCGCAGCTGCCGCGCGGCCCGCACCGCGAGCGCCGTCCGCCCCGAGCCCGGCTCGCCGTGCAGCACCACCACCGTCGGCTTGGTCTCCGTACTGGCGCGAGCGGCGTGCACCCACTGCGTGATCTGCGTCAGCTGGGACCGCCGTCCGGCGAACGGGCCCTGCGGGTCCGGGAGATGGTGGAAGGACTCGGCCAGCACCGACCGCCGGCGGGCCGCCGCGCTGCGGTCGCCGCCGCGCAACTGCGGCCCGCGCCCGCCCGTCCCGGCGCTCTTGTCGCTGCCCGCCCCGCCGTTCCGCGTCGACGCGGTCAGCATCCGCTGCTGGTCCAGGAACGGGCGGACGCCGCGCACCTCCAGGGCCGTCAGCCACTGCAGCCGCAGCTGCTCGGGGCCGCCCGGCTGGCCGCGCATCCCCGCCTGCTGGTGCGCGGCGGGCCAGTGACCCGCCGTCAGCTTCAGGACCGTCGCCGCGGCCCCCGCGACCGCGACCGCGGCCCCCGTGCCCAGCGCGGTCCCCGGGCCCGTGCCGTACGCAAGGTCAGCGGCGACGGCGGCGACCGCCGCGACCAGCGTGACCACCGCGGGCGTGCCCGTCTCCTTGCGGGTCAGCCGCTCCGTCAGCGGCCGGCGCGCGGCCGCCGCCTCGTCCAGCGCGCGCACATACGCGCCGTACTCCTCGGCGGCGCCGGCCGCCAGCCGGTCCAGCGCGTCGCGGGCCCTGCCGAGCAGGACGCCCCCGTCGACGCGCCCGCCCGAGCGGCGTACCTCTTCCTCCACCGCGCGCGCCAACAGCGCGTCCGCATCCGCGCGATGGGCCTCGCGCAGCACAGCCGGTGAGCCCGTCATCTGGATCCCCCTCCAGCGATGATCGCTTCGTACGCCCAGTCTTCCGTCTCCCCGCCGAATCCGGCAGCCCTGTGGATAACTCGGCCCGGACGTGTCACACGGGCCGTAAAACGCCCGCCGTGCCGGGGTATTGCGGGCCCCGGCGGATCCGCCACGCACGCCCCGACCCGAGCAGGCTGGTGAGAGCCGCCGCCACAGCGGCCCGCCTCGGCGTCATCGGCCCTCGGCCCCCGCCCCCGGACGTGCTCAACCGGCCCGGCCGCGGGCTCTTTGGAAGCGGTCCCTGCCATCGGAGAGCGCGACGACGGGATCGGGATAGTCGTACTGGGCCCGCTCCAGCCCCGGCAGTTTCCACGGTTCGTGCACGGCCGTCCCCGCGATCCCGGCCAGCTCGGGCACCCAGCGGCGGACATACGTGCCGTCGGGGTCGTACCGCTTGCCCTGAAGCACGGGGTTGAGCACCCGGTTGGGCCGGCTGTCCGTGCCGGTGCCGGCCACCCACTGCCAGTTGAGCTGGTTGTTCGCGATGTCTCCGTCCACCAGCAGGTCCAGGAAATGACGGGCGCCGATCCGCCAGTCGACATACAGGGTCTTGGTCAGGAAGCTCGCCGTGAGCAGCCGGCCCCGGTTGTGCATCCAGCCTTCGTGGGAGAGCTGGCGCATCGCCGCGTCCACCACCGGATACCCCGTACGGCCCTCTTTCCAGGCAGCGATCTCTTGTGACGCCGCCGCCTCCGACCGCCAGCGGTCGTGCTGGGTCCGGTAGTCCGCGACGGCCGCCGCGGGCCGGGCCGCCAGCACCTGATGGTGAAAGTCCCGCCAGCACAGCTGCCGGACGAATGCTTCGGCACCCGCCCCTCCCGCGCGGCGCGCACGGTGGACGAGCTCCGCGGCGGAGAGCGTGCCGAAGTGCAGATGCGGCGAGAGCCGGGAGGTCGCATCCCCGGCCAGATCGTCGTGGCGGTCTTCGTACTCCGCGAGGCCGGTCCGCCACCAGGCCGTCGCGCGCCTGCGGCCCTCGTTCTCCCCGCCCGCGGCCAACCCCTCCGAGACCCCGGTCACCGACGCTCGGGAGGGCAGTTCTTCCGACGCGACGTCACTGGGCACGCGTACCGCTCTCGGGGCGGCCGAGGGAGACCGTCCGAACACCTGCGACCAGCGGCGGAAGTACGGCGTGAACACCGCGAAGTGGTCCGATCCCGCCGGCGTCACCGCGCCGGGCGATACCGCGGTGGTCACCGCGTCGTGCACGCGCAGGCGCAGGCCCGCCGACTCCACGGCCTCCCGGAGCCGTGTCTCCCGCAGCAGCGCGAACCGGCTCACTCCGGCGGCCATGTGCACCTCGTGCGCATCCACTTCCGTGGCGACCCGGCACACCTGTTCCACCGTGTTGCCCGAGCGCACCACCAGCCGGCCGCCGCGGTCACGCAGGGCCGCATCGAGGTCGGTCAGGCAGTCCGCGAGGAACGCCCGGCGATTCGGCGTGGCGAAGCCTGCCGCATCGATGGCAGCGTCACGTACGAACAGCGGTACCACTTCTTTCGCGGAGGCGAGCGCCGCGCGCAGCGGCGGGTGGTCGTGCACCCGCAGATCGGCGGTGAACAGAACGATCGGGACGGTCATCGCGCCACTCCTGGTCGGGCTGGTCGAGGGGACGGCCCACTGCCAACTGCGCGGGTGCTCGGGCGGTATCGGGGGCCGCGGCCGTCATTCAGGCACTGCGCGGTGCGTTCCGCTGCCTCCGCGACCGGTCGTTCCCCTGGCCGCGGCCAGCGCGATATTGCGGGCCATACCGCCGAACACCAGAGCATGGAAGGGCGACACGCTCCACCAATACGCGTGCCCCAGCAGGCCGCGAGGGTGGAAGAGGGCCCGTTGGCGGTAGCGGGTGCGGCCGGCCTCGTCGCGGTCCGCGCGCATCTCCAGCCAGGCCAGGCCGGGCAGCCGCATCTCGGCGCGCAGCCGCAGCAGCCGTCCCGGTTCGATCTCCTCGACACGCCAGAAGTCCAGGGAGTCCCCCGCCCGCAGACGTTGGGGGTCCCGCCGGCCGCGGCGCAGTCCGACGCCGCCGATCAGCCGGTCCAGCCGGCCGCGTACGGCCCAGGCGAGCGGGAAGGAGTACCAGCCGTTGTCGCCGCCGATGCCTTCGATGACGCGCCACAGCGCTTCCGGCGAGGCGTCGACGGTCAGTTCCCGTTGGTCCGTGTACAGGCTGCCACCGGTCCACTCGGGATCGGTGGGCAGCGGGTCGCTGGGGGCGCCGGGCACCGCGGCGGACGACCAGCGGGTGGTCACCTCTGCGTCCCGTACGCGACGCAGCGCCAGCTCAAGTGCGGTGTTGACGGTGACCGGCTGTCCCGGCCGGTCGGGGACGTACCGCGCGATGTCGTGCTCGTGGCAGACGACCTCGTGGCGCAGGGATTCGGTGAGCGGCCGGGCGATCGAACCCGGCACGGGCGTGACCAGGCCGACCCAGAGGCTGGACAGCCGCGGCGTCAGGACCGGTACGGGCACGATCAGACGCCGGGGCAGGCCGGCGACCTCGGCATAGCGGCGCATCATCGCCACGTATGTGAGGACGTCCGGCCCTCCGATGTCGAAGGCGCGGTTCACCTCGGGAGGCATGGCGGCGCTGCCGACGAGATATCGCAGCACGTCCCGCACGCCGATCGGCTGGATCCGGGTGCGCACCCACCTGGGGGTGACCATGACCGGCAGCCGTTCGGTGAGGTAGCGCAGCATCTCGAAGGACGCCGAGCCGGAGCCGATGATCACTGCGGCGCGCAGCACGGTGGCGGGAACTTCTGAGTCCAGGAAAATCCGTCCCACTTCGGCCCGGGAACGCAGATGCGGTGACAGTTCCCGTTCGGGCACGTCCTGCGGGGTGAGACCACCCAGGTAGACGATGCGTCGTACGCCCGCGGCGGCAGCCTGCTCGCTGAAGATGCGCGCGGCCTCCCGGTCCGTGGCCTCGAAGCCGGAACCGGTGCCCAGCGCGTGGACCAGGTAGTACGCGATGTCGATGCCCTGCATGGCCGCCCGGACGGACGCCTCGTCGGTCACATCGCCACGGACCACCTCCGCCCGGTCGGCCCACGGGTGGTCACGAAGCTTTCCGGGCGACCGGGCCAGGCACCGCACCCGGTGGCCGGCCGCCAGCAGCTCCGGCACCAGCCGGCCCCCGATATAGCCCGTCGCGCCGGTCACCAGGCAAGCCGGCCCCGGACGTGCCCGCGGCACTGCGCCGTCGTCACCCACCATGAACGCCTCCGCTCGGCTTCGGGCCCTGCCCCCCACTTTTCCCTGCCCTGGACACCCCGGCGACCGGTACTGACCCCACGTCGCCGGACCGGCGGCAGCCCGTCAGCACGACGGCCCTGGAGGTCCTGGAAGGCTCGGCACGTCCGGCGGGTCCGGACCTGGGACGAGGTCCTGGCGGCATCCGGGCGAGGGGGTGTACATCATTCTGCTTCCGTGTTCCGGCACGCGGGGTTGGGCCGGACGGTACCCGTCGTGCCACGATGGCGGTATGAATCGACTGGCCAATTCCCAGTCGCCTTACCTCCTCCAGCACGCCTCCAACCCGGTGGATTGGTGGCCCTGGGGGCAGGCGGCGTTCGACGAGGCGAAGCGGCGTAATGTGCCCGTACTATTGTCGGTCGGCTACTCTGCGTGTCACTGGTGCCACGTAATGGCCCACGAATCCTTCGAGGACGAAGCCACCGCCGCCCTGCTGAACCAGAACTTCGTGTCGGTGAAGGTGGACCGGGAGGAGCGGCCGGACGTCGACGCCGTGTACATGGAGGCCGTTCAGGCCGCGACGGGGCACGGCGGCTGGCCGATGACGGTATTTCTCACGCCGGATGCCGAGCCGTTCTACTTCGGTACTTACTTCCCGCCGGCGCCGCGGCACGGCATGCCCTCGTTCTCGCAGGTTCTGGAGGGCGTGAAGAGTGCCTGGGCGGACCGGAGGGAAGAGGTCGGTGAGGTCGCGGGGAAGATCGTGCGGGATCTCGCGGGCCGTTCGCTGGCCGTCGGCGGGGCGCAGCCGCCGGAGCGTGAGGATCTGCTCGCCGCGCTCATGCAGCTGACCCGGGATTTCGACGCGAACCGCGGCGGATTCGGCGGGGCGCCGAAATTCCCGCCGTCGATGGTGCTGGAATTCCTGCTGCGGCACCACGCCAGGACCGATTCCGAAGGTGCGCTGCAGATGGTGACGGCCACCTGTGAGGCGATGGCGCGGGGCGGTATTTACGACCAGCTGGGTGGCGGGTTCGCGCGCTATTCCGTGGACGCGGAATGGGTAGTGCCGCATTTCGAGAAGATGCTGTACGACAATGCGCTGCTGTGCCGGGTGTATGCGCACCTGTGGCGTGCCACGGGCTCCGGCCTCGCCCGCCGTATCGCCCTGGAGACCGCCGACTTCATGGTCCGTGAACTCCGCACCGAGCAGCTCGGGTTCGCGTCCGCGCTGGACGCCGACAGTGACGACGGGTCGGGGCGGCATGTCGAGGGCGCGTACTACGTCTGGACGCCCGAGCAGTTGACCGCGGTGCTGGGGGAGAAGGACGCGCAGGTGGCTGCTGATTACTTCGGCGTCACTGAGGAGGGGACCTTCGAGGAGGGCGCCTCTGTGCTTCAGCTCCCGGATATCGACGGCCTGTTGGATGCCGACCGGATCGCGGGTATCAAGGAGCGGCTGCGGGCCGCGCGTGAGGAGCGGCCCCGTCCCGGCCGGGACGACAAGGTCGTGGCCGCCTGGAACGGGCTGGCCATCGCCGCGCTCGCGGAGACCGGCGCGTACTTCGACCGGCCGGACCTCGTGCAGGCCGCGACCGACGCCGCCGACCTGCTGGTCCGTGTGCATATGGACGGCCGGGCGCGGCTGCACCGCACCTCGCGCGACGGCATCGCCGGCACCAACTCCGGTGTGCTGGAGGACTATGCGGACGTCTCCGAGGGGTTCCTCGCGCTCGCCCAGGTCACCGGCGAAGGCGTGTGGGCGGACTTCGCGGGACTGCTGCTGGACACCGTGCTGATTCACTTCCGGGGCGCGGACGGCTCGCTGTACGACACCGCGGACGATGCCGAGGCGCTGATCCGGCGGCCCCAGGACCCGACCGACAACGCCACGCCGTCGGGGTGGACCGCGGCGGCCGGTGCGCTGCTCTCGTACGCGGCGCTCACGGGCAGTTCGCCGCACCGGGAGGCCGCGGAGAGCGCGCTCGGCATCGTCAAGGCGCTCAGCAGCCGGGCCCCGCGCTTCATCGGCTGGGGGCTCGCGGCCGCCGAGGCCCTGCTGGACGGGCCGCGCGAGGTCGCGGTGATCGGCTCGTACGACGACGAGGCCACCCGTGAGCTGCACCGCACGGCGCTGCTGAGCACCGCGCCGGGTGCCGTGGTCGCGGTCGGCGAGCCGGGAAGCGAGGAGGTACCGCTCCTCATGGACCGCCCGCTGCTGGACGGCCGCCCCGCCGCCTACGTGTGCCGCAACTTCACCTGCGAGCGCCCCACCGCCGACCCGGGCGAACTGGCGGAGCGCCTGAAGGGGCAGCCCCTCTGAGCATCTGAAGGCGTAGCCCCTCCGAGCAGCCCGCCCCCTCCGGCGGTCTCCCCGTTGTCAGTGGGATGTGTAACGCTCTAAGAGCGCACAGTCACATTCAGTGAGAGCTGGTGAGAGCTGGAGGGGGTTGTTGCGGATGCGGAGAGCGATGCATGGAGCGGTCGGGCTGGCTGCCGTGGTGTGTGTCGGCGGCTTCCTGATGGGCGGCACGGCGGTGGTGCTCGCGCTGGTACTGGCCGGGGTGGCGGCCCTGACATGGCAGGTGGCCGCGGCATCGATGCCGCGGCCACGGTTCGGCCGAGTCGCGGGGGCCGCCGGAAAGGCGACGTCCGGGCCCGCGTCAGGCGTGCAGACGTCAGGCGTGCGAATAGGCAACCAGCGAGATGCCCACGTAGTGCACGACGAAGGCGGCGAGGGTGAAGGAGTGGAAGACCTCATGGAAGCCGAACCACCGAGGTGACGGGTTCGGGCGCTTGATCCCGTAGATCACGCCGCCCACGCTGTAGAGCAGCCCGCCGACGACCACGAGCACGAGGACGGCGATGCCGCCCTTCTGCAGGAAATCCGGGAGGAAGAAGACCGCCGCCCAGCCCATCGCGATGTAGCACGGTGTGTAGAGCCATCGCGGCGCGCCGACCCAGAAGACGCGGAAGGCGATGCCGAGGGCGGCGGCCGCCCAGATGCCCCACAGCAGGAGGTCCCGGCGGCCGTCGGGGAGCAGCAGGATCGTCAGCGGCGTGTAGGTGCCCGCGATGATCAGGAAGATATTGGCGTGATCCAGCCGGCGCAGGATCCCCAGCACTCGTGGGCCCCAGTTGCCCCGGTGATATATCGCGCTGACGCCGAAGAGCAGGCAGGCGGTGAGCGTGTAGACGCCGCACGCCAGCCTGCCTCGGGTGCTGTCGGCCAATGCGGTGAGCATGACCCCCGAGAAGAGGACCGCGGGGAACATCCCGGCGTGCAGCCATCCCCGCAGCTTGGGCTTGAGTGGGGCGGTCAGCGCGGAGACCGCTGAGCTCACGGCCTGAGCTGGGCTTTCGGCAGTGTGGGTGTCGGCGGCTTCGGGCGCGGAAGACATGGCCGCCACCCTATCTACGCCACCGTAAGTTACGGATCAGTCCGCTGAGTGGTGACGGTCACGAGAGGGCCCCCTGGACAGAATCCGGTCGGGGACGGATGATCATATGAGTGCGGTCGGCACCGGATGAGCGGTCACGAAGCATCCGGGTCGCAGCCCCCAAGGGGCCAACATCTTCAAAAGCGGACATTGTGCTGATGTTCGTAAAAACCCCTCATCTAGGAGCGATCGTGGCGCGCGACAACGCGGCTCCCTCCCTCAAGCACCCGACCAACCACCAGGAGCTCATCGCCTGGGTCGATGAGATCGCGTCGATCACCCAGCCGGACCGCATCGTCTGGTGCGACGGCTCCGAGGCGGAGTACGACCGCCTTTGTGAGGAACTGGTCGCCAAGGGAACGTTCAAGAAGCTCGACCCGATCAAGCGGCCCAACTCCTACTACGCGGCCTCCGATCCGAGGGACGTAGCCCGCGTGGAGGACCGCACCTTCATCTGTTCCGAGAAGGAGGAGGACGCGGGCCCGACGAACCACTGGAAAGCCCCCGCCGAGATGCGCGAGATCTTCTCCGGTGAGCAGGGCATCTTCCGGGGCGCGATGCGCGGCCGGACGATGTACGTCGTCCCGTTCTGCATGGGCCCGCTGGGTTCGCCGCTCTCCGCGCTCGGCGTGGAGATCACCGACTCGGCGTACGTCGCCGTCTCGATGCGCACCATGACCCGCATGGGCCAGCCGGTCCTGGACGAGCTCGGCTCCGACGGGTTCTTCGTCAAGGCCGTGCACACCCTCGGCGCCCCGCTCGCGGAGGGCGAGCAGGACGTGCCGTGGCCGTGCAACTCCACGAAGTACATCTCGCACTTCCCCGAGGACCGCGAGATCTGGTCCTACGGCTCGGGCTACGGCGGCAACGCCCTGCTCGGCAAGAAGTGCTACGCGCTGCGCATCGCCTCCGTCATGGCACGTGACGAGGGCTGGCTCGCCGAGCACATGCTGATCCTCAAGCTCACCCCGCCGCAGGGCGAGTCGAAGTACGTCGCGGCCGCGTTCCCGAGCGCCTGCGGCAAGACCAACCTCGCCATGCTGGAGCCCACGATCTCCGGCTGGACGGTCGAGACCATCGGCGACGACATCGCCTGGATGCGCTTCGGTGAGGACGGCCGCCTCTACGCGATCAACCCCGAGGCCGGCTTCTTCGGCGTCGCGCCCGGCACCGGCGAGCACACCAACGCCAACGCCATGAAGACCCTGTGGGGCAACTCCGTCTTCACCAACGTCGCGCTGACGGACGACGGCGACGTGTGGTGGGAGGGCATGACGGAGGAGACTCCGGCGCACCTGATCGACTGGAAGGGCAACGACTGGACCCCGGAGTCGGAGACCCCGGCGGCCCACCCCAACGCCCGGTTCACCACCCCGGCCGGCCAGTGCCCGATCATCGCGCCCGAGTGGGAGGACCCCAAGGGCGTGCCGATCTCGGCGATCCTCTTCGGCGGCCGCCGCGCCAGCGCCGTACCGCTGGTCACCGAGTCCTTCGACTGGCAGCACGGTGTCTTCCTCGGCGCGAACGTCGCCTCCGAGAAGACCGCGGCGGCCGAGGGCAAGGTCGGCGAGCTGCGCCGCGACCCGTTCGCCATGCTGCCGTTCTGCGGCTACAACATGGGCGACTACATGGGCCACTGGGTCAAGGTCGGCAAGAACGCCGACGCGGCCAAGCTGCCCAAGATCTACTACGTGAACTGGTTCCGCAAGAACGACGCGGGCAAGTTCGTCTGGCCCGGCTTCGGTGAGAACAGCCGCGTCCTGAAGTGGATCGTCGAGCGCCTGGAGGGCAAGGCCGAGGGCGTCGAGACCCCCATCGGCATCCTGCCGACCAAGGAGTCCCTGGACACCGAGGGCCTGGACCTCCCGGAGGCGGACCTCGACTTCCTGCTCAGCGTCGACAAGGACGTCTGGCGCGACGAGGCCTCGCTGGTCCCCGAGCACCTCAACACCTTCGGTGACCACACGCCGAAGGAGATGTGGGACGAGTACCGGGCGCTGGTCAAGCGCCTCGGCTGAGGTTTTCCCCGCTGACGGCAGTGGCCCCGCACCGACTCGGTGCGGGGCCACTGCTCTTGGGTGGAGCTCCGGGGGCGGACGGGGTGAGCACCACTCGCCCCCGGAGGTATGGGAGCGGTCAGGCGCTGACCGGCCGACGCTCTTCGGAGTGCGTCTTCAGCAGCTCGGCGGCCAGCTCCGCGGCCGCCTTGTCGGACCGGGAATTGGCCACGACCAGGGCGTTCCCGGCAAGGGTGTGGGCGCGGCGGCGGAGCGAGGGGATCCGCTCCGGGGCGCCGCCGGACGGCCGGGCGCGCAGCGGGAAATCACCGCCACGGAGCCGGGCGACCTGCTCGGCGAGCCGGTCGGCGGCGTCGTCGAGCGAGCCGTCGGGCGTGAGCGCGCGCAGCTCGTCGAGGGTGGTCAGCAGGGCGGTCAGATGCCCGGCGAGCCGGATGTCCAGCTCCTCCGCGCGGGAGCGGTGCGGAAAGTCATCCTGCTCGGCCATGGTGGTGTGGACCGACTTGGTGCGGATCGGCTCGTACATGGAATGGCCTCCTGGCAACGTCAGGAGACCATCCTACCTTGGACTGAGTCTAAAGTTGTCCCGCGTACAGAAAAAGGATCGGTTCAGTACTGGCCGTAACCGTCCAGGAAGGTGCCGATGCGGGTCACCGCGTCCGTCAGATCGTCCTTGTTCGGCAGCGTGACCAGGCGGAAGTGGTCCGGCTCCGGCCAGTTGAAGCCCGTGCCGTGCACGATCATGATCTTCTCGGCGCGCAGCAGGTCCAGCACCATCTGCCGGTCGTCCTTGATCTTGTACACCTTCGGGTCCAGCCGCGGGAACGCGTACAGCGCGCCCTTGGGCTTCACGCAGCTGACGCCCGGGATCTGCGAGAGCAGGTCGAACGCGGCGTCCCGCTGCTCCAGTAGCCGGCCGCCCGGCAGTACCAGATCGTTGATCGACTGGCGGCCGCCGAGCGCGGTGGCCACCGCGTGCTGGGCCGGCATATTGGCGCACAGCCGCATGTTCGCCAGGATCGTCAGCCCCTCGATGTACGAGGTGGCGTGCGCCTTCGGGCCGCACACCGCGAGCCAGCCGCTGCGGTAGCCCGCCACCCGGTACGCCTTCGACAGACCGTTGAACGTCAGCGTCAGCAGGTCGGGTGCGAGGGAAGCGAACGGGGTGTGCGTCACGCCGTCGTAAAGGATCTTGTCGTAGATCTCGTCGGCGCAGACGATCAGGTTGTGCCGGCGGGCGATCTCCGCGATGCCGCGCAGCAGCTCCTCGTCGTACACCGCGCCCGTGGGGTTGTTCGGGTTGATGACGACGATGGCCTTTGTGCGGTCGGTGACCTTCCGCTCGATGTCGGCCAGATCCGGCATCCAGTCCGCCTGCTCGTCGCAGCGGTAGTGCACGGCCGTGCCGCCGGACAGCGAGACCGACGCGGTCCACAGCGGATAGTCCGGGGCCGGGACCAGCACCTCGTCGCCGTCGTCGAGCAGCGCCTGCATCGACATCTGGATCAGCTCCGAGACGCCGTTGCCGAGGTAGATGTCCTCGACCGACAGCTCGATGCCGCGGGTCTGGTAGTGCTGCATCACCGCGCGCCGCGCGGACAGCAGGCCCTTCGCGTCGCCGTAGCCGTGCGCCGTGCCGACGCTGCGGAGGATGTCCTCCAGGATCTCCGGCGGGCACTCGAAGCCGAATGCGGCGGGGTTGCCGGTGTTGAGCTTGAGTATGCGATGACCTGCTGCCTCCAGCCGCATCGCCTCCTCAAGAACCGGGCCACGGATCTCGTAGCAGACATTGGCGAGCTTGGTGGACTGGATGACCTGCATGTCCGCCAGCCTACGCACGTGCAAGGGGTGGCCGCCTGGTGTTATCGCCCACGTGGGAGGCGGTGCGGACGTGGCTGACCGGCGGCGACCCGCGTCCGGCGCCGGGCATTCCAAGCCGACGGCGGCGCATTGTCGATATTTCACATGTCGCCACCAACCAGCGCTTCGTCATCGAAGCCGGACAACGAAATCCGCAGGCCACGCGGCACCCCGCGCGGCCTGCGGTGTGAGCTTCGACTCAGCCGCGCGCCGCGGGGGTGCGCCGCACCGACCGGCCCGCGAGGACATCGGTCCGCTTGCCGTCCTCGATCACGAAGCGGCCGTCGATCAGTACATGCGGGATGCCGGTCGGGAGCGTGCGCGGCACCTCGAAGGTCGACCCCGCGGCCACCGTCTCCGGATCGAACAGCACCAGGTCGGCGCGGTATCCCTCGCGTACGAGGCCCCGGTCCGGCAGCCGCAGCCGGGCGGCGGCCCGCCCGGTGAGGTGCGCGACGCACTCCTCCAGCGAGAGGATGCCCAGCTCACGGACGTACTTGCCCAGGTACTGGGGGAACGTGCCGTACGCGCGCGGGTGCGGCTTGGCGCCCTGCAGGATGCCGTCGCTGCCGCCCGTGTGCACACGGTGCCGCATGATCTGCCGGACGTTCTCCTCGTGCCCGACGTGCTGCAGGATCGTCGAGCCGAGCCGGTCCTCGATGAGCAGCCGGCGGGCCGTCACCCACGGCTCCTCGCCGCGCTCGGCCGCGCTCTGTGCGACCGTCTTGCCGACGTACTCGGTGAGCTCGGGGTGCGTGACGCCGGAGATCTCGATCGTGTCCCACTCCATCGGGACGCCGTGGCAGCCGTCCGCGCCCTCGACCTCCACGACCTGCCGGATGCGGGCCGCCTCGGCGTCGTCCCGCAGCCGCGCGAGGATCGCCTCCGGACCGCCCTCGCTCGCCCAGCTCGGCAGCATCGCGACGAGCGTCGTACAGCCGGGGGTGTACGGATACGTGTCCAGGCTGATGTCCGCGCCGTCGTCCAGAGCCGCGTCCAGCAGGGCCAGCAGCTCGGGGGCGCGGCCCTTGTTCACGCCGAAGTTCATGGTGGCGTGCGCGAGGTGCAGCGCGCAGCCGGCCTCGCGCGTGAGGCCCACCATCTCCTCGTACGCCTGGAGCGCGCCCGCGCCGTACGAGCGGTGGTGCGGGCAGTAGTACCCCTCGTACCGGGCCACCACCCGGCACAGCTCGGCCAGCTCGGAGTCCGACGCGTACATGCCGGGGGTGTAGGTGAGGCCCGAGGAGAGGCCCACGGCGCCCTGCTCCATGCCCTCGGCGACCAGCCGCTTCATGCGGGCCAGCTCGGCGTCGGTCGCCGGGCGGTCGTCCCAGCCCATCGCCAGCATCCGGACCGTGCCCTGCGGGATCAGGTACGCGGCGTTGACCGCGATGCCGTTTCCGTCGAAGCCGTGGTCCAGCCGGTCGAGGTACTCGCCGACCGAGCGCCAGCTGAAGTCGATGTCCGAGCCGTCGCCGTTCCAGCCCGCGATCTGGGCACGGACCTCGGCGAGCGTGCGGTCGTCGACGGGTGCGTACGACAGGCCGTCCTGGCCGATCACTTCGAGGGTGACGCCTTGTGCGGCCTTGGCCTCGTGCGACGGGTCGCGCAGGAGGGCCAGGTCGCTGTGGGCGTGCATGTCGATGAAACCGGGCGCTAGCGCTAGGCCGGATCCGTCGACAGTGCGGCGCGCCGAAGGGCGTGCGCCGCCGTCCGCCTCTCGGTGGATCGCGGCAATCCGGCCTTCGTCCAGGGCGACGTCGGCGCGGTACGAGGGGACGCCGGTGCCGTCGATAACGCGGACGTCGCGGACGACGGTGTCCATGTGGGTTGCCTTTCTTTCGGCCGGTGGCCGCGGTACGCGGCCTTCGGCCGCGTCGTCCTCAAACGCCGGACGGGCTGGGGGTTAGAAGAACGTGCGGACGAAGTCCGACACCGTGCCGTCGGACTCGACCAGCGGGATCAGCTGCCACTTGTCGAAGGACGTGCACGGGTGGGACAGGCCCATGCCGATCCAGTCGCCGACCTCCAGCTCGGCGCCCGGTTCGGTGCTGATCCAGGCGTGCTGGTCGGAGAGGCCGGTCACGGCGATGCCGTCGGCGGGGCGGACCGAGCCGTCCCGGGCCGAGCGGACGACCTGTGCCTCGGGCAGGTCCAGGTCGTACGCCGCGTCCCGCTTGCCCGCGTTGGCGAACGCCTGCGTGCCGTTGGGGCGCGAGACGACCTGCGCCCACAGCCGGAAGGCGGGCTGCAGGGCGCCCTCGTCGGGGTGGCGGTTGAAGGGGGTGAGGTGGCGGTAGTGGCCGTCGTCGTGCGACACGTACGCGCCGGAGCGCAGCAGCTTCAGTACCGGCCGGGACAGCTCGGGCACCTCGGCGAAGACCTCCGCGACCGTGTCGAACCACGCGCTGCCGCCCGCGCTCAGCACGATCTCGTCCAGGTCGGCGAAGCGGCCCGCCTTGTCGAAGTCGACGAGCAGCGCCACGAGACGGCGCAGCCAGGCGGCCACCCGCTCGGCGTCCGCGTCCGGCACCTCGCCCTCGTACCCGGCGATGCCGACCAGCCGGAGGGTGTCGGCGGCGGCGATGGCGTTGGCCAGGTCCAGGCAGGTGGCCTCGTCGCGGACGCCCGTACGGGCCGCGTCGCCCGCGCCCAGCTCGATGACGACGTCCACCGGGCGGGAGGCGCCGGCCTCGCGCAGCGCGGCGTCCATCAGCTCGATGCCGCGCAGCGAGTCGACGTAACAGACGAAGCGGAAGTCCGGGTCGGCGTCCAGCTCGCCCGCCAGCCAGCGCAGCGCGGCCGCGTCCACCATCTCGTTGGCGAGGAAGATCCGCTGGATGCCGAACGCGCGGTAGACCCGGGCCTGATGGGGTACGGCCGCGGTGATGCCCCACGCGCCGTGCGCCAGCTGCCGGGCGAAGAGCTGCGGGGACATCGAGGTCTTGCCGTGCGGCGCGAAGGCGAGGCCGTGCCGGGTGGAGTACTCCTCCATCAGCGCGAGGTTGTGCTCGACCGACTCGGCGGACAGGGCCAGCACCGGGGTGGTGAAGCCGCCGGTGAAGAGGTTGCGGCGCTGGGCCGCCAGGGCGCCGACCGTGAGTCCTTCCGCGTCCGGGGGGAGGGCCTTGAAGCGGTGGTCCACCCGTTCGTCCGCGAGCTGTCCGATGGGGTGGTCGGACTGGGGATCGGCGGCCATGGGATGTCTCCTCAAATTTCCTGTTGCATCATCTGCAACGCCCATTGCGCATATCGCTGAATGCTGTCTAGCATCCGATTCATCGTCGGGTCAATGGTGGGAAACAGGGAGCGGAACACGCCCCCACGACACCACCAAGACCCCGCACCACCACCGCAAGGAGCAGGGAAACACCGTGACCACAGCGACCACGCCACCGCACGTCACCACCGACGTCGTCTGCCTGGGCGAGTCCATGGTCACCTTCCTGCCCGCACGCCCCGGCAGACTCGCCGACGTGCACTCCTGGGACCGCGGCATCGGCGGCGCCGAATCCAACGTCGCCTGCGCGCTCGCCGCCATCGGGCACACCGCCCGCTGGATCTCCCGGGTCGGCACCGACGGCTTCGGCGACCACCTCCTGGAGACCATCGCCGCACACGGCGTCGACGTCACCCACGTACGGCGCGACCCCACGCGCCCCACCGGCATCTACTTCCGTACCGCGGGCGAGCGCGCCACCGGTGCCGAGCCGGCGGCGGACGGGCAGGACCTCGCCGAGGTCGTCTACTACCGCGCCGGCTCCGCCGCCTCCGCGATGACCCCCGCCCTCCTCGACGGCCAGGCCCTCTGGGACGCCCGCGTCGTCCACGTCACCGGCATCACCGCGGCCCTCTCCGACGGCTGCCTCGACGTCCTGAAGAAGATCACCGAGCGCCGCCCCGGCCGCCCGCTCGTCTCCTTCGACCTCAACTACCGCGTCGGCCTCTGGCAGGACCGCGCCGACCAGGCGCCCGGCCTCCTCCTCGGCCTCGCCCGCGGCTGCGACCTCGTCTTCGTCGGCGAGGACGAGGCCGCGGCCGCCTGGGACGTGCACGGCCCCGCCGCCGTCCGCACGGCGCTCCCCGAGCCCGGCGTCCTCGTCGTCAAGCAGGGCGGCGAAGGCGCCACCGTGTACGAACGGCAGCCCGACGGCACCGACACCGTGACCTTCGCGCCCGCGCTCAAGGTCGAGGTGGCGGCCCCGGTCGGCGCCGGCGACGCCTTCGCCGCCGGCTTCCTCTCCGCGACCCTCCGCGGCCTGCCCGTCTTCGACCGCATCCGGCACGGCCACCTCATGGCCGCCGCCTCCCTCACCGTCCCCGGCGACCTCGGCACCCCGCCCGCCCGAGAGCTCACCGACCACCTCGTCGCGCTCGACGCGGCC
The DNA here is from genome assembly GCF_040655775.1 of Streptomyces sp. NPDC050315. NCBI lineage: Bacteria > Bacillati > Actinomycetota > Actinomycetes > Kitasatosporales > Streptomycetaceae > Streptomyces > Streptomyces sp. NPDC050315. The sequence goes on along the minus strand of NZ_JBFAKN010000004.1, from coordinate 768,790 downwards.
GCCTGGGAGACACTGCGACTCGGCCCCGGCTGGACGGAGACCGGGACCGAGGAAGTACGGGTGGAGGTCCCCACATCATGAGTGAGCGCAGCGAGCGAATCATTGAAAGGTGCGTGCCCGACTCAGGTCGGGCCTCGCGAAGCGAGGTTCGAGCATGAGTCAGACAGTCGACCGCGCTTTGAGCATCCTGCCGTTGCTCGCACAGGGACCGGCCAACCTCGAACAGGTCGCCGACCGGCTCGGCGTGCACAAGTCCACCGCCCTGCGGCTGCTGCGCACCCTCCACGAGCACGGCATGGTCTACCGCCAGCCCGACCAGCGCTACCGCCTGGGCGCCCGGCTCTTCGCCCTCGCCCAGGAAGCCGTCGAAAACCTCGACATCCGCGACATCGCCCACCCCCACCTCGCCGAACTCAACGAAAAGGTCGGACACACCGTCCACCTCGCCGTGTACGAGGAGAACGAGGTCCTCTACATCGACAAGGTCGAGAGCCGCTACCCGGTACGGATGTACTCGCGCATCGGCAAGCCCGTCGCGATCACCGTCGCCGCCGTCGCCAAGCTCCTGCTCGCCGACCTCCCCGAGCCCGAGCGGCGCGCCGTCGCCGAACGGCTCGACTACCCCCAATACACGGCCCGTTCGACCCCCGACGCCACGGCCTTCCTGGCCGAGCTGGCCAAGGTACGCGAACAGGGCTGGGCCACCGACCTCGGTGGCCACGAGGAGTCCATCAACTGCATCGGGGCACCCATCCGCGGTGCGGACGGCCGGCTGGTCGCGGCGATGTCGGTCTCCGCGCCGAACGTCGTCGTCTCCGCCGACGAACTCCTCAAACTGCTCCCCCTGGTGCGCCGTACCGCGGACGCCATCAGCCGGGAGTACTCGGGCAACGCCCCGGTAAGAACCCCGCAGGACCACAAGGAAGCCTGAGAGCCACCATGACCGAGAAGACCGCCCTCACCCCGGCCACCCACACCACCCCGCCCGCCAAGTTCTCCCACGGCGTCAAGAAGGGCAACATCCTTCAGGTCGCCGGCCAGGTCGGCTTCCTCCCGGCCGTCGAGGGCCAGGCCCCCACCCCCGCGGGCCCGACCCTGCGCGAGCAGACCCTCCAGACCTTCGCCAACGTCAAGGCGATCCTCGAAGAGGGCGGCGCCACCTGGGACGACGTCATGATGATGCGCGTCTACCTCACCGACGTCGACCACTTCGCCGAGATGAACGAGATCTACAACGCGTACTTCGAGGAGCAGGGCCTGAAGGAGGCGCCGGCCGCCCGTACCACCGTGTACGTCGGCCTGCCCAAGGGCCTGCTCATCGAGATCGACGCGCTCGCCGTCCTCGGCTGAGTCCCGGCTGAACCACCCCTCTGCCCTCCCGCTACCTCACGGAAAGAGGCATCGGCCCCGTGCCGTTAGCGCGAGTCCTTCCCCACCCGCACAACCTGCCGCAGGGCGCGGCGTCCCGTACCGACGGGGCGCCGTGCCGCGGTCCCCCCTTGCCTGGAACCCCCCTGCCTGACAACGGAGTCCCGCAATGTCCCCCATGTTCCTCGCCGCGGCCCCCGCCCCGCCGGCACCACCACACACGGGCGGCCTGCTCGCCCTGATCCCCGGCACGCCCGGCCTGCTCACCGTCGCGGCCCTCGGCATCGCCCTCCTCCTCGTCCTGATCATCAAGGTCAGGCTGCAGCCCTTCGTCGCGCTGCTCTCCGTCTCCATCGCGGTCGGCCTGGCCGCCGGACTCTCCGTCACCGAACTCTTCGGCACCGTCCAGAAGTCCGATGTCGTCTCGATGATCGAGAGCGGCATGGGCGGCATCCTCGGCCACGTCGCGATCATCATCGGCCTGGGCACGATGCTCGGCGCCATACTCGAGGTCTCCGGCGGCGCCGAAGTACTCAGCACCCGCCTGCTCCGCCTCTTCGGCGAGAAGCGCGCGCCGCTCGCCATGGGCCTGACCGGCCTGATCTTCGGTATCCCGGTCTTCTTCGACGTGGGCATCTTCGTCCTCGCGCCGATCGTGTACGCCGCCGCCAAGCGCTCCGGCAAGTCGATCGTCCTGTACGCCATGCCGCTGCTCGCCGGCCTGTCGATGACGCACGCCTTCCTGCCGCCGCACCCCGGTCCGGTCGCCGCGGCAGGCCTCTTCAAGGTCGACCTCGGCTGGGTCATCCTGATGGGCCTGGTCTGCGGCATCCCGGCCGTGCTGGCCGCCTGGGGCTACGCCGCCTGGATCGGCAAGCGCGTCTTCGTCCCGGTCCCGCACGACATGGTCGAGGCCGCCGAGGAGGCCAAGGCCGCGGTCGCCGCGGAGAAGGCAGCGGCCGGCGCCGACCCCGACGAGAAGCCGGTCCCGCTCGGCACCGTCCTCGCCATCATCGGCACCCCGCTGATCCTCATCCTCCTCGCGACGTTCTCCTCCATCGCGCTGCAGCCGTCCTCCGGCCGCTCGGTCATCGAGTTCTTCGGCCACCCCTTCACGGCCCTGACCATCGCGCTGATCCTGGCGTACTACCTCCTCGGCATCCGCCGCGGCTGGTCCCGCAAGTCCCTGGAGACGGTCTCCACCGCGTCCCTGAAGCCGGTCGGCAACATCCTGCTGGTCGTCGGCGCCGGCGGAATCTTCGGCGCGGTCCTGAAGGGCAGCGGCGTCGCCGACGCCCTCTCCGACACCTTCCAGAACGTCGGCCTCCCGGTCATCGTCCTGGCCTGGCTGCTCTCCGTAGTCCTCCGCGTAGCCCAGGGCTCCGCCACGGTAGCCATTGTCACCACCGCCGGCATCGTCCTCCCCCTGGTCGAATCCCAAAACCTCTCCCAGCCCCACCTGGCCCTGGTCATCATGGCCATATCGGCGGGGTCCATTTTTGCCTCGCATGTGAATGACGGGGGCTTTTGGATGGTTTCGAAGTACTTCGGGATCTCCGAACGCGACACCCTCAAGACCTGGACGGTCCTGGAGTCCGTGCTCTCCGTCGCGGGCTTCGTGGTCGCGGCGCTGGTGAGCCTCGTGGTCTGACGGTGCGTCTCGTGGTCTGACGTGGTCCTGGCCGTGCACGGTGATTACCGTGCACGGCCATTGCCTTGGCGCCTCGGGCACCCGAGTATGTGCATGACAATGCCGGAGATTGGTGTCTTCGGTTCGCATATCGGAGAGGACCCCACATGCACAGACCTCTCGTCGGCGCTCTCGCCAGTGCCGTACTCGGAAGTGCCGCGCTCATAGGGGCCGGGGCCGGGCCTGCTGCGGCGGATTCTTCGCCGCGGGTGAAGGCCGTGGACTTTGCCGGGACCGTGGCGCTCAGCAACTGTTCCGGTGCGGTGGTGCGGATGCCGGAGTCGGTGGACACCGACAAGGCGCTGGTCATGTCCAACGGGCACTGTGTGGAGTCGGGGATGCCGGGGGCCGGTGAGGTCCTCGTCGACCAGCCGTCCAGCCGCAGCTTCACTCTGCTCAGCTCGTCCGGCGGCAACAAGGGCACGGTGCGGGCGAGCAAGATCTCGTACGCGACGATGACGGACACCGACGTCTCGCTGTACGAACTGACCTCCACCTACGCCGACATCCAGCGGAAGTACGGCATCAAGGCGTTGCAGCTGGCGACCGAGCACCCCACGCAGGGGGCCGGTATCAAGGTCGTCTCCGGGTACTGGAAGAAGATCTACTCGTGCGGCATCGACGGGTTCGCGTACCGGTTGAAGGAGGGGGAGTGGACCTGGAAGGACTCGGTCCGCTACACCTCCACGTGCAACACCATTGGCGGGACGTCCGGTTCGCCGGTGATCGACACGGCCACCGGCAAGGTCACGGCGGTCAACAACACCATGAATGAGGACGGCGCGCGCTGCACGTTGAACAATCCGTGCGAGGTCGACGAGAGCGGTCAGGTGACCGTCCGTCAGGGCATCGGTTACGCCCAGCAGACCTACACCATCCCGAAGTGCTTCGGTACGGGCAACAAGCTCGACCTGGGGCGGGAGGGGTGCACGCTCCCCAGGCCGGCCGGGGAGTGAGCGAGCGACCGAGTGACTGAGTGACTGGGTGAAAGGGGCCCGTCGCCGGGGGACCCGGTGGCGGGCCCGACCTGCGATGGGTCCCGGCCGTTCTGCAGGTGGATACAGGCCAGTGGGGTGGGGGCGTCCTTGATGCCGGGGGCGGTCTTGAAGTAGTCGTTCCGCGGCGACTGTGTGTCGACCGTCGGCGGTGCCATCCGGGCCACGAGGTCGCTGTGGGCGGCGTGCGGGGCTTCGGCGCCTGGGGCCCCGCGCACGTCATGTACGTGGAATTGAGGTCGCTCTCCAGGTCGTTGTCGGCGCCGTCGAGGCCGTATTCGTCCATCGGCCGGCCGACGGAATCGGCGAGGGATTTGCCGGCCGCCTTTTTGGCCTTGATGTCTGCTTTGTAGTCCCGTCGGTCGAGGCGTGGGTGAGCGCCGGGTTGAGGGGGACGGCGACCTGGCTCGGCGTGGCGGTGGTGTCGGTGAACGCGGGCGTGACGCCCTCTGTTGCCGCTCTGCAACGTGGTCCAGACCAATAATTCCGGCACGGGTCCGAGTGGAACGGGAATTGGCGCAGATCACGTTTCGTGGCGTCATTTCCGGGACAGGGGGCTGAATTCCCCGGCGGGCTCCCGGTGTTCGCGTGCGCGATGCGGGGAGGGGAATTCTCCTGGGAGCGAACAGAGCGCGCGGCTGCCCGGATCCGTACGGAATGGCGGGTCGTGGGTGGGTCGTTGCGGGTGGGTACGCGGCAACTGATCGGCACATGCCCGCACTTGTGGCCGGATCGCGCCCCTTGTCCGGATCTAGTCGCCTGCCGACTTGTAAACTTTAGCATTCAACGGTAATGGCTGTGGATAGATCGCCGTTGATCGGTAAATGATCTCCGGAATGGCTACCGTGAGAGCGTTGTGGTGGCGGTCGTCGGAGGCGTCGGAGTGTTTTCTGTTGCCCGGGACGCGGCTAAAGTCTGCGCAGGACAAGACACCGCAGCGAGGGAAGTTGTGGAGCGACTGACGTGGTGAAACGGGGACACACACATGCCGACCGCGATAGCCGTCACCAGCCCTGATCTGGTGCTGGCGCCGCCCGACAGGGTGACGCCCCCCGCGCATGTGCTCGGCCCTCCGGAACGCCAGTCGCTGGACGACGCGCTGTCCCAGATGCACTTCCTCCTGGAGCAGCACGGCCATGTCCTGGTGGTCCACTCCCACGCGGCGCCGCAGGAGCACGTGCGTCGCCTGCAGACCCTCCGTGCCGTTCTGGAAAGTGACCGGATCGCGTTGATCAGTAGCGCATTGCCGCCGCTCGGCATCGGTCTGCTGGTCCGTCAGTTACGTCAGCTGTCGGCGTGCGACGTGGGCCCCGGCGTGCTCGGCGCGGCCGCGAAGCTGCTCACGTACTACATCCACGCGGGCGCGCTGCTGAACAGCGTGACCCGCCTCGACGCCGTGCCCGTCAGCCTCAAGGCGCACGCCAGATCCTGGGTGCCGGGCTCGCAGTTCGCCGTGCTGGCCCACCCGACCCCGCACCTGGCCATGCTCGGCGCGGACGGCGCCCGGCTGCCCGGTCCCGACTTCCCCACCCACCTGACGGTGGCGCAGGGGCAGTTCGTGTCCCAGTGGCCGAAGACCCTGGCCCGCCAGTGGTCCGTACAGGCCGTGCAGCAGGCCGAACTGCCCGCTGATTCGGCGAGTTGGTGGGGGACAGGCCGGCTGACCGAGTTCGCCGCCGGCATCGCGGACACCGCCGTACTCGCCCGGCTCGTGGCTTCCGTGCACCGCTTCCCCTGCCCCTGGTGCGGTCTGGAACTGATCGGCGACCGCTGTGCGTTCTGTGCTGCCCCGGTGCTCCCCGCGGAGCACTCCAGCCCCTCCGGCACCGCCGCCATGGGCGGAGCCGGACCGTCCGGCCGGTCGCGGTAGCGGCCATCCGGTGCGGCGGCCACAGTGGGCACATGGACGGATTACTCGGCGACGGGGGCGGCACACGAGCCGGTCACGGCCCCACCGCACCCGTATCACCCCTGCGTCATGCCCCGCCCCGCTCACCGTAATCGCCCTGAACGAGGTAGTCCGCAACCATGAACTCACGCCAGCGCCGCGGCATCGTCCTGCTGCTCCTGTCGGTCCTGTGCGCATTCGGCGCCTTCGCCGGTGTCCTGTCGGTGATCAGCGACGTGCAGTCCAAGGTGGGGCCCGAGGTCTCCGCGTACGAGCTGCGGACCGATGTCGCCGCGTACAAGACCCTGAGCGAGGGGCAGTTCCGCAAGGTCCAGGTGCCCGAGCGCTGGCTGCCGAGTACTGCCGTGCGCGACCTGGACCAGGTGGTGGGCAAGATCGCGGTCAATCCGCTGCGGAAGGGCTCGCTGCTGCAGACCGACATGGTCGCGGACCGGCCGGCGCTGAAGCCGGGCCAGCAGGAGATCGCGATCATGATCGACGCGGCGACCGGCGTGGCCGGCAAGATCACCCCCGGTGCCTCGGTCAACATTTACGCCACCTTCGCGGGGGAGGACGGCGGCGCCAACAGCTCCAAGGTGATCGTCAGCAACGCCAAGGTCATCGACGTCGGCCGGCTCACCGCGCTCAAGCCCCGGCCGGGCGAGACGGCCAACGGCGGCGAGGCGGTGCCGATCACGTTCGCGCTCAAGACGCTGGACGCGCAGCGCGTCGCGTACGCGGAGTCCTTCGCCACCCACGTACGCCTGGCGCTGGTCGCGCCGGGCAGCGACGCCACCATCCCGGACGACCAGCGGGACTACACCCTGGCCGGGGACAAGTGAGGTAACGGATGGTCACACGAATCCTCCCGGCCGTCGGCGACGCCGACGCGGCGCGCGCGGTGACGACGCTGCTGAGCCAGCTGCCGGACACCGAGCCCGCCCAGCCCGTCGGCGATTCGACGCTGCTGCTCGACACCCTCGCGCAGCTCGCCGAGGAATCGCTCGCCGACCTGCCGGAGGTCGTCCTCGTCCACGAGCGCATCGGCCCGGTGCCGGCGCTGGAACTGATCCGCGAGGTCGCCCTCCGCTTCCCGGCGGTCGGGGTGATTCTGATAACCGCCGACACCGGTTCGGGGGTGTACGCCGCCGCCATGGACTCCGGCGCGCGCGGCGTCGTCGGCCTGCCCCTGTCGTACGACGAGCTGTCGGCGCGGGTGCACGCCACGGGGAACTGGGCGGCCGGGGTGCGCCGCCATCTGATGGCGGACGCCGGGATGCCGGCCGGGCCCGGCGGCACGGTCATCACGGTCAGCGGCGCCAAGGGCGGCGTCGGGACGACCACGCTCGCCGTGCAGCTGGCGCTGGCGGCCCGGGCGGTGGGCCGCCACGTCGCGCTGGTCGACATGGACCTCCAGAGCGGCGATGTCGCGTCGTACCTGGACGTGCAGTTCCGCCGGTCCATCGCCGACCTGGCGGGTATCAAGGACATCTCGCCGCGCGTGCTGCAGGACGTGGTGCTGCACCACGAGACGGGCGTGGGGCTGCTGCTCGCGCCGGGCGAGGGGGAGCGCGGCGAGGAGGTCGACGAGCGGACCACCCGGCAGGTCATCGGCGCGCTGCGCAGCCGGTACCACGTGGTGATCGTCGACTGCGGGACCCAGCTGACCGGCGCCAACGCCGCGGCGGTGGAGCTGGCCGACGGCGCGCTGCTGGTCGTCACGCCGGACGTGGTCACGGTACGGGCGGCCAAGCGCACGGTGCGGATGTGGGACCGCCTCCAGGTGCGCAAGGCCGAGGACACCCTGGCGGTGGTCAACCGGCACACCCGTACCACCGAGATCCAGCCGCAGCTGGTCGAGCGGATCGTCGGCACCCGGGTGGCCCGTACGGCCGTGCCCGCGGGCTTCAAGGAGCTGCAGCCCGCGGTCGACGCGGGCCGGATGCAGGATCTGGACGACCGGGGCCAGGTCAAGCAGGCGATGTGGGCGCTGGCCGGCGAACTGGGCCTGGGCCAGGGGTCGCAGGACGGTCCGGTGGGGCACGGCCGGAGCAGGCGCGGGAAGTACCGCAACGACCGGGGCTCGATCGGCTTCCGGCGCCGCCGAGAGGGCCGCGGTGGCGCGGCCCCCGCGGACAGACCGCTAGAGGAAGGCTGACCGATGACGGCCTTGCGGGTACGTGTCGCGCGGCGCGTGCGGCGGATGCGGGAGGACCGGGGGCAGGTCGCGGTGGAGTTCCTCGGCATGCTGCCGCTCATCGTGACCACCCTGGTGCTGCTGTGGCAGTGCGCGCTGGTCGGTTTCACGTACACGCTGGCCGGAAACGCCGCGGACCGGGCGGCCCGCGCGGGCAGTTCCGGCGGTCCGGGGGCCTGTGAGCGCGGCGGTACGGAGGACCTGGGCGCGAGCTGGCGCGCGGGCGCCTCGGTCTCCTGTACGCCCGCGCCCGGCCTGGTCAAGGCCGAGGTCGCCCTGAAGGTGCCGGTCCTCTTCCCCGGCTCGCTCGCCTTTCCCTTCCGGGTCACCGGCGAGGCCGCCGCCGTGAAGGAGGACTGAGCCATGGTGCTGCGCGGGAAGCCCGCCAAGGACCGGGGCCAGACGGTCGTCGAGTTCGTGGGGATGCTGCCGATCCTGATCCTGGTCGGGCTGGCGCTGGTCCAGTTCGGCATCGCCGCGTACGCGATCCAGCAGACCGGTACGGGAGCGCGCGCCGCGGCCCGCACCGCCGGGCTGGACGAGCCGGAGATCACCCCGGACGCCGCCGGGCGGGCGGCGATGAGCGGCTGGCTCGCCAGGGGGGCCACCTTCTCGCCGGGCAGCGGCGGGCCGGACGCGGTGACGGTGACCGCCACGGTACGCATCCCCTCGATCATCCCGTTCGTCGACGACCTCGGTGCCACCGAGAAGACCGTCACCATGCCGCGTACGAAGGAGTCCGCACCATGAGCCTGAGGGCGCGCATCAACGCTCCCGAGGCCCCCAACGGGCAGCAGGAGGAGAATCACCTCGTCGCCGTCTACCGCGGCAAGCTGCTGGAGGAGATCGACCTCGCGGAGATGTCCTCGCTGGCCGCCGCCGAGCGGCGGGCGCGGCTGGAGCGCGTACTGGGCCACATCATCAGCCGCGAGGGCCCGGTCCTCTCCACGCACGAACGGGCCATGCTCATCCGGCGCGTCGTCGACGAGGCGCTGGGCCTGGGCATCCTCGAACCGCTCCTGGAGGACGCCTCGGTCACCGAGATCATGGTGAACGGGCCCGACCAGATCTTCGTCGAGCGGGCCGGCAAGGTCGAGCTGCTGCCGCTGCGGTTCGCCTCCAACGAGCAGCTGATGCAGACCATCGAGCGCATCGTCTCCACGGTCAACCGCCGGGTGGACGAGACGAATCCGATGGTCGACGCCCGGCTGCCCTCCGGCGAGCGGGTCAACGTCATCATCCCGCCGCTGGCGCTGTCCGGCCCCGCGCTCACCATCCGCCGCTTCCCCCGCTCGTACACCCTGCAGGAGATGATCGGCCTCGGCTCGCTGGACGAGCACATGCTGATGCTGCTCGCGGGGCTGGTGCGGGCGAAGTTCAACATCGTCGTCTCCGGCGCGACCGGCTCCGGCAAGACCACGCTGCTCAACGCGCTCTCCGGGCTGATCCCCGAGGGCGAGCGCATCATCACCATCGAGGACTCCGCCGAACTCCGGCTCCAGCAGGCGCACGTGATCACCCTGGAGGCGCGCCCCGCCAACGTCGAGGGCAAGGGGCAGATCACCATCCGCGACCTGGTGCGCAACTCGCTGCGGATGCGCCCGGACCGGATCGTCGTCGGCGAGGTGCGCGGCGGCGAGACGCTGGACATGCTGCAGGCGATGTCCACGGGCCACGACGGCTCGCTGGCCACCGTGCACGCCAACAGCGCGGAGGACGCGCTGATGCGGCTGCAGACCCTGGCGTCGATGTCCGAGGTCGAGATCCCGTTCGTGGCGATCAAGGACCAGATCAACAGCGCGCTGGACGTACTGGTACAGCTCACCCGGCACGCCGACGGCACCCGCAAGATCAGCGAGATCGCGATCGTGGACTCCTACGGCCGCGAGGACTACCGGCTCGTCTCGGTCGCCAAGTTCCTGCCCCGCCCGATGGCCGCAGACGGCACGGTGCACGGCACCTTCGAGTACTACCCGCTGCCGCGCCGCGTCGCCGACCGGCTCTACATGAAGAACGAACCGCTCCCGGCCGCCTTCGGCGTCGCCTCCGACCCCGGCCAGCTCCTCGTCCGCAGGGGCGAGTACTGACCCTCCGCCCGTTCACCCCGCCCCCTCACGGAAGAAACCCCCGCTGCCATGGACAACCTCGCGCTCCTGACGATCGGCGCCACGCTGCTGGGCTGCGTGCTCGCCGTGCTCGGCGTGCACGCCGTCGCCTCGGGCCGGGCGCAGCACGCCGCGCTGGTCGACCGGCTCGACCGGACCGGGCAGTTCCGCGCGCCGGGCCGCCGCCGCGGCTTCGACGGCCTGGACCGCCGGCTGCGCGGGACGCGGTTCGGCAAGCGGCTGGAGATCCGGCTCGCCGCGACCGGCCTGGACCTCACGCCCGGCACGTTCTTCGCCGCCATGGTCGCCGCGGTGCTCGGCCTGTGGCTGCTCGCCAGTGTGCTGCTCGCGCCGTTCTTCGGGCCGATCGCCGCCGCCGCGGGCCTGTGGGGCGCGTTCGCGTACCTCAACTGGCAGCGCCAGAAGCGCACCGAGCGGTTCATCAATCAGCTCCCCGAGCTCTCCCGGGTCCTCGCCAACGCCACCCAGGCGGGCCTGGCGCTCCGTACCGCGCTGGCGATGGCCGCCGAGGAGCTGGAGGCGCCGGCCGGTGAGGAGCTGGGCAAGGTCGCCGACCAGCTCGCCATCGGGCACTCCATCGACGACGCGCTCGGCGCGCTCGCCGAACGGCTGCCCTCGCGCGAGCTGGTCGTGCTGGTCACCACGCTGGTACTCGCCAACCGGGCGGGCGGCACGGTCGTCAGCTCGCTGCGCAACCTCACCGAGACGCTGGAGGAGCGCAAGGAGACCCGCCGCGAGGTCCGTACGCAGCTGTCGCAGGTCACCGCCACCGGGTACGTCGTCCCGCTGCTGGGCCTGGGCGCGCTGCTCGTCATGAACGGCATCTGGCCCGGCGCGCTGGACAAGATCACCGGCAGCGTACTGGGCCAGGGCACGATCCTCGTCTCGCTCGCCCTGTACGCGCTGGGCTTCTTCCTCGTCCGCCGGCTCGGCAAGATCGACGTCTGAGAGGCGCACCATGGGACTCCTCTACGCCCTCCTCCTCGGCCTCGCCGTCCTCGGCGCGGTGTACGGCTGGCGGCTGTACCGCTCCGAGGCGAAGCTGCCCGGCGACCTCGTCGTGGCGCTGGAGGTCGGCTCCTCCCGCACCAGCGCGGCGGGCTCGGCCATCGACCGGCTCGGCATGCGGTACGCGCCGATGGTGCTGCGCATGATGGGCCCCAGGCGCGTCGACCGGCTGCGCAAGCGCATCGACATGGCGGGCAACCCCGGCGGTCTCACCGTCGACCGCTACGCGGCCCGCCGCTTCGTCTACGGCGTCACCGGCGCGCTCGGTGCCCTCGCGATGACGGCGAACGGCCAGCCGGTACTGGCCCTCCTGATGGTCGCGTTCGGGCTCTTCTGGGTCGAGGTCGCCCTCTGGTCCGCCGTCCGGCAGCGCAAGGAAGCCATCGAGCGCACCCTCCCCGACTTCCTCGACGTGCTCGCCGTCGTCGTCTCGGCGGGCCTCGGCTTCCGCCAGGCCCTGGACCGTACCGCCGAGAAGTACGAAGGCCCCTGGTCCGACGAACTGCGCATCACGCTGCGCCAGATGGACATGGGCGTCAGCCGCCGCCAGGCGTTCGAGGAGCTGCGCCGGCGCAATGACTCCGAGCAGGTCGCGATGTTCGTCACCGCGCTCCAGCAGGGCGAGGAGCTGGGCGCGCCGATCGTCGACACGCTCATCGCGATCGCCAACGACATGCGGCGCACCGACGCGCAGAATGCCCGCCGCAAGGCGGCCAGGGCCGTCCCGAAGGCCACCACCACGATCACGATGGTCATGGTCCCCGCCACGATCCTGCTGATCGGCGCGGGGATGTTCCTGGGATCGGGGCTGCTGGGGTGAGGCGCGGCGCGGCGGACCGGCGGGACCGGCGGAACGGTATGTTCCGGCGGCGCGCCGCCGCGCCCATCACCGCGGGCGGCCCGCTGCCGCCGCACGGCCCCGAGGACCCGGCCGCGCCCACCGCCGAGCCCACCCTCCGCCTCCAGCTCAGCGCCCTCCAGGCGCTGTGCCGGCAGGTCTTCGGCTTCCGGCTGGCGATGATCGCCCTCGCCACCCCGTTCGCCATCTACGGCACCAAGCGCGGCTGGCCCACCGTCCTGGTCTGCTCCGCCGTGCTGTTCACCTTCATGGCCTCCTACATGCTCTTCCGTGACTGGGAGCGCTTCGGGCCGCTGCTGCTGCGCCACCACTGGCTGCTCGCCCTGGACGCCGCCTTCGGCGCCCTCCTCCTCTTCACGGCCTCGCCCGCCAGCCCGCTCAGCTACGTCACGATGTGCACGCCGCTGCTGGCGGGCCTGGCCTACGGCTGGCGCGGCGCGGGCGTCTTCGCCTCGCTGACCGTCTGCATCGTCCTGCTGGCGTACGTCGGCGACGCGGACCTCGACATCACCCTCGCCGGCTCCACCCTGCTGCCCGGCGTCTGCGTCCTGGCCGGCGCGGTCGGCGTCACCCTGCGCAATCTGATGCTGCGGTTCGGCGCGGCCAGCCAGGCGCTCACCGAGACCCGCTCCCGGCTCGCCGTCAACGAGGCCGTCGAGTCCGAACGGGCCCGGCTCGCCCGCGAGATGCACGACTCGGTCGCCAAGACGCTGCACGGCCTGGCGCTGGCCGCCGACGGCCTGGCCGGCTCCGCCGACCGCACCGACCCCACGACGGTCAAGCGCCGCGCCGAGCTGGTCTCCCGGGCCGCGCGCCGGGCCGCGGCCGAGTCCCGCGAGCTCCTCTCCGACCTGCGGCGCGAGACCGGCCTGGACGGCGGCGTCGACGTCGTCGGGGAACTCTCCGCGCGGGTCGCCGACTTCGCCCGCCGTACGGGCTTCACGGCCTGCTACCGCCCGCTCGGCGACACGCCCGCGCCCCCGGTCCCGCAGGCCATCGCCCGGCAGCTGCTCACCATCGTCACCGAGGCGATGGACAACGCCCGCCGGCACGCGGCACCCAGCCGCCTGGACGTCACGGCGGGCGTGGTCGAGAGCAGCCTGCGCATCAGCGTGTACGACGACGGCCGCGGCCTGCCGCCCGGTACCACCCTGGACGGCCTGCGCAGGGCCGGGCACTTCGGCCTGGTCGGCATGGTGGAACGGGCGGCCGGCATCGGCGCCCGCATCCGCATCGGCCGCGGCCGTGCCACGAAGGGGACGGAGGTCCGGGTGGAACTCCCGCTGGCGGCCGTCCTGCCGAAGGCGCCCCTCGCGCCGCTGCCCGTACCGCCGTCCCGACCAGCCGCCAGGCCGTGAGAGGAGGCCGCACCATGCCGGAATTCCGTGATCCGGGCGGCGCGCCCGCCACCGACCCGTTCCCCCTCGACGACATGTTCCCCTTCGACGACGAGATGTTCGTCCTCGACGAGGACCCGTTCGCCTTCGGGGACCGGCCGTCGTCCTACGGGGGCGGGCCGTCGTCCTTCGGGGAGGCTCCGGCCCCTTTCCCGGACGGCCCGCTGCCCGGGCGGGGCGCGCCCCTCCGGGTCCTCGTCGCGGACGACAACCCCGTCGTACGCGCCGGGCTCACCGTCCTGCTCTCCGGGCGCCCGGACATCGAGGTCGTCGCGGAGGCGGCGGACGGCCGCCAGGCGTACGACGAGACGCGCCTGCACCGCCCCGATGTCATCCTGCTCGACGTCCGGATGCCCGGCGTCGACGGCATCTCCGCGCTGCCGCACCTCGCCCGCCTCGCGCCCGTCATGATGCTCACGTACAGCCGGGAGAGCGAGCTCGTACGGGAGTCGCTGCGGCTGGGCGCGGGCGGCTATCTCGTGCACGGCGAGTTCACCGCGGACGAACTGGCCGACGCGGTACGGGACATCACGGCGGGCCGCGCCCGCTTCACCGCCACGGCCTGCAACGCCCTGCTCGCCCACGTCCGTTCGGAGCCGCCGGGGCCGGGAGTACCTCAACAGCCCCTCCCGGAGGGGCTGGGCGCGGCGTACGGGGCGGAGCCGGCGGGCGGCGCGCCGTACGGAACCGGCCAAGGAGCCGGGGCTTCACCTTCCGGCCACCGTGCGGGCGCACCGGACGAACTCGCTGCTGCTGCAAATGGCAATTCCAGTCAGAATGGCCCGCCTGACGCTGCGAGTTCGCAGTATTGCGGGGTGTACTCGGTCTCGAATTCATCGCGTCCGGTGCAAACTACTTCGCAACCGCAAGTCGATATGGCACAGTCTGCGACTGGGCCGCACCGAGCGGCCGCGGCCGTCCCCGCGCAGCGGGACGGTGCCCGGTGGGCGCAGCAGGGAAACGGCACGGACCGGTTCGGGCTGAGCCATCGCGAGGCGGAGGTGATGGAACTGATCGCGGCAGGCATGACCAACGCGCAGATCGCCGCCACCTGCTTCATCAGCGAGAAGACCGTCAAGAACCACATCAACCGGATCTTCACCAAGCTGCACGCCACCAGCCGGAGCCAGGCCATCGCGGTCTGGCTCGGTACCGCCCGAAGGGGAACGCAGAGCCATGGCTGAAGGGGGGACGGGCCGCCCGGTCCGAGGGGGGACCGGCGCGGCCCGCACCGAAATTTGGGCCCGCGGGGAGGTTTGGGCCCGGGATTGGGTCCGGGGACCCATGCCCGGCGTGGGCGCCCCGGCGTACGTTTCCCGGGTCGCCGGCGGTACCGGCCGGGGGGAAGCAGGTGCCACGTACGGCGTGGAAGCCTGCGCGCCGGCCCGTATCCGGCCGGCCGGACCCGGAGGGGAACACCACCATCATGAACAAGCGGATGCTGAAGGCCACGACCGCCACCCAGGTGCACATCGGATCCTGGCGGGACGCCTGCATCGAGCGGATGTACGGGCGGGAGCGCTCCAAGGGGCAGACCGCGGTGGAGTACATCGGCATGATCGTGGTGGTCGTGGCGATCATGGCGGCGATCGCGGGCTTCACGGACATCGGCGACACGATCAAGAACAAGATCAAGGCCGCGATCAACAGCGTCAAGACCGGCTGACCCTTCCCGCGCCGCGGATTTCGCGCGCGGCGCTGCGGACGTGCCGCGATTCAGGGCAGGCCCTCCCCATCTACATCACGGTGGTGGCGGGCCTGCTCTTTCTCGCGTTCGCGTACTTCGCGGTGGGACAGGCGGCGGCCGCCCGCAACGGCGCCCAGTCCGCGGCCGATGCGGCGGCGCTGGCGGCCGCGCAGGATGCCCGTGACCAGCTGCGCGAGGCCCTGATCGGCTCCCTCCAGGAGCCCGCCGACTGGCCCGTACTCCTTGCGGGGCAGCGCTACGACGCTATCCGGGCCTGTCTGGCGGCCGGCAGCTTCGCGCAGCGCAACGACGCCGCGGTGGCGGGCGACGGCTGCCTGCAACTGGCCGATGACCGGCAGGGCTTCACCGTCCAGGTGCGGACCACCGGCGGCATGGGCGCCTCGGTCATCCCGGGCACCGAGAACGAGCAGGCGGAGGCGCGGGCCACCGCGGTCATCGAGCCGAAGTGCGCCCTGCAACCGGACGAGGAGCCGGGCGGGGGCGGTACCGGCGACGAGAGCCCGAAGCCGGAGCCCGGCGCGGGCGACCAGGAGCCCGGTGCGGGCGACAAGGACAAGGACCGCGACTCCCGGCAGCTGAGCCTGAGGTGCGACGGCCAGGAGTGGTCCATCGATCCCGAGGAACCGGATCCCGCGCACCCGGGCTTCCCGCGTGCGGCCGATCTGTTCTCCGTAAAGCTTGCCGACTGAAGCCCTCTCACGGCTGACGGCGCGAAGACGAGTAGAGGACGAGTTCATGAGTATGTGGCAGATCACCCCGGCGCGACGGACGGTGGCCGCCGCTTCCCTCGCGGCGGCGCTCGCCTTAACGCTGTCCGCGTGCGGTGACGACACAGGGAAGACGCAGAGCCGGATACCGTCGGCCGGCCCGCAGCACACCAGTGACCAGGGCGGCAGCGAGCGGGCGGGACAGCCCGAGAAGCCGGCCGAGGAGACGGTGATCGCCACGCTGCACGGCCCGCAGGGCATCACGCTGGACGTGACCTCGGCGACCCGCGACTCCAGCGGATTCGTCACCGTCAACGGCAACTTGAAGAACTCCTCGGACGACGACTTCACCGACACCGCCCAGTGGACCGGTCCCGAGCTGGCCATGAAGCGGGCCGCCGGCGACTCCCTCGGCGGCGCCACCCTCGTGGACAAGGCCGAGAAGAAGCGGTACTACACGCTGCGCGACACGGAGAACCGCCCGCTGGCCACCACCGGGCTCGGCATCGTCGCGGCCAACTCGGCCCAGAAGGTCTTCATGCAGTTCCCCGCGCCGCCCAAGAGCACGACCGACGTGGACCTGCAGATCCCGACCTTCCAGGCCGTCTCCCTCACGCTCACGGACGCGTGATCCGATGAGGACCACTCACCGCTACCGCGTGCGCGGGCCCGTACTGCTGCTGTCCTCGGCGCTGGCGGCGGGCCTGACCCTGGCCGGCGGATCGGCCGCGCTCGCCGACGAGGACGTACCGGCCGCGCCCTCCGTCTTCCGCGGCAAGGTCGACGTCAACGACCCCGACCTCAAGCTTCCCGAGGGCAAGACCCTCGCCGCGCCCAAGGTGCTGGACATCAAGACCGTCGTCGGTGACGAGCGCGGCACGGAGCAGCGCGAGGACTCCAACTCCGATGTGAAGTTCCAGCTCCAGGCCGAGGTGCTGTTCGGCAAGGACAGCGCGAAGCTGTCCGACGTGGCGAACGACCGCATCGAGCAGATCGCCGACGAGATCGAGCAGCAGCACGCCACGACCGTGACCGTGGCCGGCTTCACCGACGACCTCGGCTCGTCCGAGCACGGTCTGAAGCTGTCCAAGCAGCGGGCGGACGCCGTCCAGCGGCAGCTGAACGAGGACCTCGGCGGCAGCGGCATCACCTTCGAGATCCGCGGTTACGGCGAGGACGCGCCCGTCGCGAGCAACGACACCGAGGAAGGCCGCAAGAAGAACCGCCGCGTCGAGGTGTCCTTCCCACGGGCCGAGTGAGCATCGGCCCGTGACGGGCGCCTCCATGTGAAGAGACACCACATATCCCCGTGAAGGTGGTGAAGAAGGCCCAGGCCGGACTCGACGCGGCCCGGGGACGGATGACAGCGTGCATCCGGACCGGGTGGGCGCCGGCCTGATGGCTGTCGTACGCGCCGGCCGGCGTACCCGCGGCCACATCCCGCAGGTGCGGCGACGAAAGGCAATATACGGAACACCTGAGTGGGAGCTGACGTGACACTGGATCTGACGGTCGGCGGTGTCTGGGGCCCGCGGCAGGAGAGCCCGGACCAGCTCGCCGAGCGCTGGCTGCGACTCCTGCGGCGGCTGGCGAGGATCGCGCCGGAGGACTTCGCGGGCTGGCGGGCCGAGGCGGTCGGACAGGCGGAGCAGCTGCCCGAGAACGTCGATGCGGCGTGGTTCGCCTCGTACCTCTCGCGCGTCAACCCCCAGGACGACGCCGCCACGATCGGGTACTCCGCGGTCCTGGTCGCGGCCCGGCCCGGCCGGCCGATCATCACCCTGAGCGTCGGGGCCGGCGGCACCCCCGCCTTCGCGCCGCAGACCGCCGTCATCACGGTCCGCTCCGCCGACCTGAACGATTCGGCACCGCTGGTCACCCGGCTCCCCGAGGTGCTCACCGCGATCGCGGAGGAGTGGGACGCGGACTGGGGCGACATCGCCGACGACGACCTCCTCCGCGCGCTGGAGAAGGAGTACGAGCTCGACAACTCCACGCCGCGCTGCGGCCGGGCCGTCTACCTCTCCCAGCGCCGCCGGGTGCTGGTCCCGGAGGACGTACCGGGGCGCCGGCTGCACACCGAGCACGGCGGCCTGGTCATCGACCTCGGCCGGCCGGACGGCACGGCCCCGGACGCCGACCACGTCCTCGCGGTCAACGGCCTGCTCCGCAAGGCCGGCGCGCTGGAGGAACTGCCGTACCCGATGGACCGCGCGAAGTGGTGATCGCGCGCCGGTAAGATCCCGGCCCGGCGCAGGGGAGGGGCACGATGGGCAGGTGGCGGGACGGCCGGGGGCGGTTGCAAATTTCGGGCGGCGAGAGCGTCCCCGTGAAGATCGCGGCGTCCTACCGCGCCCGGACCCGCGGGCTGCTGGGCCGGGACGGCATCGAGGGAGCCGTCCTGCTGACGCCCGCGAGCAGTATCCACACCTTCCGGATGCGCTTCGCGATCGATGTCGCCTACCTGGACCGTGACCTGACCGTCCGCGCCGTCCGCACCATGCGGCCGA
Organism: Streptomyces sp. NPDC050315; assembly: GCF_040655775.1. Lineage (NCBI taxonomy): Bacteria > Bacillati > Actinomycetota > Actinomycetes > Kitasatosporales > Streptomycetaceae > Streptomyces > Streptomyces sp. NPDC050315. The sequence continues at coordinate 750,337 of NZ_JBFAKN010000004.1, read as the reverse complement.
ACCGGCTCGGCCGCCCGCGGCTCCGCGCCCGCCACGTCCTGGAGGCCGAGGCGGGCGCGCTGGCCGCCTGGGGCCTGCGGCCGGGCACCCGCCTGACGATCGAGACGCCGTAGGGTCGTTGGCCGTGGTTGGGCCCCAGGGCCCATGACCTGGTGCGGTCATCGCCCGTACGGTCGGGGCGTGCATCCGCTCCTGATCGTCCTCGCCGCCGTGTACGGGGCCGCCGCCGGGCTGCTCGTGCCGCGCGCCGCCTACCGGCTGGCCGTCGAGCCCGAGGAGGGCCGGCGGACGGCGTGTCCGCAGGGGCACCCGATCACGGGCGTGGCACGCGGCTGGCTGGGCCGCGCGCGCTGCCGGGCCGTGGAGCCCGCCGCACTCGTCACGGTCCCCGCGCCCCTCGCCTCCGTACGCCCCGCGCCCTGCCCGGCGTACGGACCCGCGCGCACCACCGCGCCCCTCATCACCGCCGCGGCCTGCGCGCTGCTGGCCGCGGGCGTCGGGCCCCGGCCCGAGCTCGCCGTCTGGCTGCTGCTCGCGCCGGTCGCGGTGCTGCTCGCGACGGTCGACGCGGCCGTGCACCGGCTGCCGGACGTGCTGACCCTGCCGGCCGCCGGCGCCGCCGCCGCGCTCCTGGGCGCCGCCGCGCTGCTGCCGGGCCACCGCGGATCGTGGACCGGCGCGCTCCTGGGCGGGCTCGCGCTGGCCGCCGCGTACTTCGTGCTCTTTCTGATCCGGCCCGACGGGCTGGGCTTCGGCGACGTCAAGCTGGCGCTGACGCTGGGGATCGCGCTGGGCTGGTACGGCTGGGCCGTGCTCTTCCTCGGCGCCTTCGCGGGGTTCGTACTGGGCTCGGTGTACGGGATCGGGCTGGTGCTCGCGCGACGCGCGGACCGGAAGTCCGCGATGCCCTTCGGCCCGTTCATGGTCCTCGGCGCGCTGCTCGGCCTGCTGCTCGGGGGATACGCCACAGCTTGACCGGTATGTGCCCTATTGTCGTTTCCGCACCGCCCGCGGCGCTCAGCTGGAAGCGCATCGCCCGGGCCGCCCGTCCCCGCCGCCGGGGGCGGCCGGGCCCGCGGCGACGAGCCACCAGCCGGTGCGCGGCACGGCGGCGCGCCGCTGGGACCGAGGACCGTGAGGATTGGGGGCCGCGGAGGACCGAGACGGAACGATCGCACGACGACCGGTGAAGTCCGCTACGAAGACCGGAAAAGTCCGGTCATTGCCTCGCGCTCCGGGTGCGCCGCGCCGCACTCGGGGCGCTTCCCTTTTCCGCGTCAAGCCGACGACCGTGGACGTGTCGCTCCTGCGGGGTATCCGTGACCGGCGGGACGAGAGGTCCGTCACGCTCGCGACGTGACGGAGGGGACAGGTCCGACACGGTACGGAACAAGATCATTAAGGCGACGGGCCCGCCATGGCACGGGCGGCGGCACCCGAATTCAAGATCATTAACGGAATTCGGGTACCGCCGGGACGCTCTCGCCGCGCCTTGATCAACTCCGTGACACGCGGGCTGACCGCCGCTGATGCGCGCAGCACACCCCAACCGGGGTTATGGTGGAAACCCCCCCTCGGGCCGGTCCGTATCCCCCCCACGGACCGGCCCGCTTTTTTATGTTCCGGCGCGCTGTCGGCGGCCTACCGCCGCGCCCAGATGTTCACGCCCTCCGTCGAGGTCGCGAATTCATCGATCTCGGCCAGCTCGGCGTCGGTCAGCTTGTCCCCGCCGAGCGCCGCGACATTCGCCTCCAGCTGCGCCACGCTGCTCGCGCCGATCAGCGCCGAGGTCATCCGCGCGTCCCGCAGCACCCACGACAGCGCCAGCTGCGCCAGCGACTGGCCGCGGCGCTTCGCGATCTCGTTCAGCCCGCGCAGCCGCCGCACGACCTCGTCGGACAGCAGGTTCGGGTCCAGCGACTTGCCCTGGGAGGCGCGCGAGCCCTCGGGGATACCGTTCAGGTACTTGTCGGTGAGCATCCCCTGGGCCAGCGGCGCGAAGGAGATGCAGCCCATGCCCGCCGCCTCCAGGGTGTCCAGCAGCCCGTCGTCCTCGGTCCAGCGGTTGATCATGCTGTACGAGGGCTGGTGGATCAGCGCCGGTACGCCCATTTCCCGCAGAATGCGGGCCGCCTCGCGGGTCTGCGCGGAGTTGTAGGAGGAAACGCCCACATACAGCGCCTTGCCCTGCTGCACCGCGGAAGCCAGCGCGCCCATCGTCTCCTCGAGCGGCGTCTCCGGGTCGAATCGGTGCGAGTAGAAGATGTCGACGTAATCGACGCCCATCCGCCGAAGCGACGCGTCCAGCGACGAGAGCAGGTATTTCCGGGAACCCCATTCTCCGTACGGACCGGGGTGCATCAGATATCCGGCCTTCGTGGAAAGGATCATTTCGTCCCGGTAGGACCGGAAGTCCTGCGCGAAGATCTTGCCGAAGTTCAGCTCCGCCGAGCCGGGCGGCGGGCCGTAGTTGTTCGCCAGGTCGAAGTGGGTGACGCCCAGGTCGAAGGCGCGCCGCAGGATCGCGCGCTGCGACGCCAGAGTGCGGTCGTCGCCGAAGTTGTGCCAGAGTCCGAGAGAGATCGCCGGGAGTTTCAGGCCGCTGCGGCCCGTACGGCGGTACTCCATGGAGTCGTAGCGCGAATCTGCCGCGCGGTAGTCAGAGGTGCCAGTCATGACCATCTCCTTATCACGGAGTTGTGACACACCTGATTGGGTCATTGCGACACCCGAGACGTAAAGTTGCGGACTTGAGGCGACGGGGGCGACCGCCAAATAGGCACGGAGGGGCTGGACCACACATGCTGCGATCTTCCGGGATGGGTATCCCGTATCCCCCTGTTGTGCGGGAGTTCGTGTACAAGCTGTACGAGCGCCGCGTGGAGCGCCGGCTGGACCACTCCCAGGTGCCCAAGCACATCGGCGTCATCCTGGACGGCAACCGCCGCTGGGCCCGCGCCGACGGTCTGACCACCGAGCAGGGGCACCAGGCGGGCGCGGCGAAGATCGAAGAGATGCTCGGCTGGTGCGGGGAGACCGACGTCCAGGTCGTCACCCTGTGGATGCTCTCCACGGACAATCTCGACCGGCCGGAGAAGGAGCTGAAGCCGCTCCTCGGCATCATCGAGAACACCGTGCGGCGGCTCGCGGCCGACGGCCGCTGGCGGGTGCACCACGTCGGCAACCGCGACCTCCTCCCCGCCGGCACCCAGCAGGTGCTGAAGGAGGCCGAGGAGGCCACGGACCACATCGGCGGCATCGTCGTCAACGTCGCGGTCGGCTACGGCGGCCGCCAGGAGATCGCGGACGCGGTCCGCTCGCTGCTGCTGGACGAGGCCGGGCGCGGCGCCTCGGTCGAGGACATCGCCGAGACCGTCGACGTCGAGAAGATCTCCGAGCACCTGTACACCCGCGGCCAGCCCGACCCGGACCTGGTGATCCGCACGAGCGGCGAGCAGCGGCTGTCCGGCTTCATGCTGTGGCAGAGCGCCCACTCGGAGTACTACTTCTGCGAGGTCTTCTGGCCCGCCTTCCGCAAGGTCGACTTCCTGCGTGCCCTGCGCGACTACGCCTACCGGCACCGGCGTTACGGGGTCTGACGTGCGGCACTGCTGGGGGCCCGGGGGTTATCCCCCGGGAAGGCACAGCCTGCGTGCCCTGCGCGACTACGCCTACCGGCACCGGCGTTACGGGGTCTGACCCCGCCCGCCACGGGGTGGCGACGGCCTGTCAGGGCCGGGGCGTGACACGTCACATGGGGCCTGCCATTCACCGGTAAGCACGAATTCACTGGCCGTGCGTCATATGCCGGGGCATGGCAGCAGGTGTTCGCGGGAATATCCCTTCCAGGACGGCACCCGAAGAGCCAGGTCCAGTGGGTGCCGCTCTGCAGCGGGCGGCATGCCGCCGTCCGCCCGGGAGGCCCTTTGCGCATCACGGACGATCGTGCGGACCGCACGGCCGACGCGGAGGGCCGGTGCCCGGCCCGCGCATCGCGGCCCGAGCCCGGCCCCATCCCCCGCGACGCCGTCGCACCCCGACCTCATCCGAGGGGGTTCGTCCACCCGTGGTGAACAGCAAGCAGCGCCGTGAGGCCGACCGGCGCACCTACGTCCTCGACACCAGCGTCCTGCTGGCGGATCCAGGCGCCATGGCCCGCTTCGAGGAGCACGAAGTCGTGCTGCCGGTAGTAGTGGTCACGGAGCTGGAAGCCAAGAGGCACCATCCCGAGCTCGGTTACTTCGCCCGGCAGGCGCTGCGCCAGCTGGACGAGTACCGCGTGCGGTACGGCCGCCTGGACGCGCCCCTCCCGATCGGCGAGGTCGGCGGCACGCTGAGGGTCGAGCTGAACCACTCCGATCCGGGGGTCCTCCCCGTCGGCTATCAGATGGGGGACAACGACTCGCGGATCCTCGCCGTGGCGCGCAACCTCCAGGCCGAGGGGTACGACGTCACCGTCGTCTCCAAGGACCTGCCGCTGCGCATCAAGGCGTCCTCGGTCGGCCTGCTGGCGGAGGAGTACCGCGCCGAGCTGGCGATCACCGACTCCGGCTGGACGGGCATGACGGAGCTGACGATCGGCGCCGAGGAGATCGACGACCTCTTCGCCGCGGAGAGCGCATACGTCCCCGAGGCCGCTGAGCTGCCCGTGCACACGGGGCTGGTGCTCCAGTCCGAGCGCGGCAAGGCGCTCGGCCGGGTCACGGCCGACGGCCGGGTGCGGCTGGTGCGCGGCGACCGCGAGGCGTTCGGCATCCACGGCCGCAGCGCCGAGCAGCGGATCGCGTTGGACCTGCTGCTCGACCCGGAGGTCGGGATCGTCTCGATGGGCGGCCGGGCCGGCACGGGCAAGTCGGCGCTGGCGCTCTGCGCGGGCCTGGAGGCCGTACTGGAGCGCCGGCAGCACAGAAAGGTGATGGTCTTCCGGCCGCTGTACGCCGTGGGCGGGCAGGAGTTGGGTTACCTGCCGGGCACGGAGGCGGAGAAGATGGGCCCGTGGGCGCAGGCCGTCTTCGACACCCTCACGTCCGTGACATCGGCCGATGTCATCGAGGAGGTGGTGGGCCGCGGGATGCTGGAGGTGCTGCCGCTCACCCACATCCGCGGCCGGTCGCTGCACGACGCGTTCGTGATCGTCGACGAGGCGCAGTCCCTGGAGCGGAACGTTCTGCTGACCGTTCTGTCCCGAATTGGGGCCAATTCGCGCGTCGTTCTGACCCATGACGTCGCGCAGCGCGACAACCTGAGGGTCGGGCGGTACGACGGTGTGGTCGCGGTCGTGGAGAAGCTGAAGGGCCATCCGCTCTTCGCGCACATCACGCTCAACCGCTCGGAGCGGTCGCCGATCGCGGCCCTGGTGACCGAAATGCTGGAGGACGGGCGGATCTGATCCTCTATAGGGGCCGCGCCCTGTATGGGGAGGTCGGCGCGGCTCCGACCCGTTGTGTGACCTGCGCCGTCCGGCGAAGCCAGAGAGCCTAGCCGGGCGGCGTCGTCGCGCGCGGAGATATCCGGAAACTCAGTGGCGTAAACGAGGTGTGAGCTTTCACACCCGGCTCAGAATTGATTCCGCGCGTCCGCTTCGGGCAGAGTCTGGGACCTGTCAGGCCCCGCATACGGCACATCAGCACCCCCAGCGGTGTAGAACCACAGAACTGAACAGCGTTCGCCGTATGCCGCCCGAGCACCACGCGGACCCCCGAGGGGGACGCACCGGGCCAGCGCCTCCTGTGACCAGCCGACCCCACCCGCACTTCGGGGACGGAGCAATACGGAGGCCAGCGCCAGGGGCACGATTGCGTCCGCGATGGTCACCTACGCGGACGACGCTGGAAGGAAAACGTGTGAGCCGGATTTCGGTCCGGGGATTCGCCGTGGCCTCCGCCACCGCGGTCACCACAGTCGGCGCCGTTGTCGGCGTCGCGTCGGGCGCTCAGCCGGGCTCGGTCGCCAACACCGAGGCAGCGGCTGCCGACGCGACGATCGCCGACATCCCCGCGGGCCAGCAGGCCCAGGTGGAGACGGCGTCCCTCGTGCAGCAGGCGGATGACCAGTCCACCCAGGCGAACGCCGCCGCCCTGAAGACCGCCCAGGAGGCGGCCCGCAAGGCGGCAGCCGAGAGCGCACAGGCCAAGAAGGACGCGGCCGAGCGTCAGCTCGCGGCAGAGAAGCAGGCCGCCAAGGAGCGCGAGGAGGCCAAGCAGGCCGCCAGCCGCTCCGCCGAGCGCGGCGCTCTGGGTGACATCGCCGTCAAGTCGTCGTACACGATCGCAGAGACCCAGGCGATGGCCCGGCAGATGATGCCGGCCGACCAGTTCCAGTGCTTCAGCAACATCGTGGACCACGAGTCGGGCTGGAACTACAAGGCCGTCAACGCCTCCTCGGGCGCCTACGGTCTGGTCCAGGCACTCCCGGGCTCGAAGATGGCCTCCGCGGGTTCCGACTGGCAGACCAACCCGGCCACCCAGATCAAGTGGGGCCTGGGCTACATGAACGACCGCTACGGCAGCCCCTGCGGCGCCTGGTCGTTCTGGCAGGCCAACAGCTGGTACTAGACCGGCCCGCAGTACAGCGACGCGAAACCCCCGACCGAACAGGGTCGGGGGTTTCGCGCTTTCCGCACAGGTAACGTCGTCCCGACAGTGAACCGAGGGGGGAAGAGGAAGCGACATGTCCAGACTGCCTCAGTGGGTCGGCGGGGCGGGGGCCGGCCTGACGCGGCTCGCCGCGCGCCTGGAGGAACGGCGCCGGCGTACGGAGGCCGCGGCGGCCGACGGCGACGGCGACGGCCGGCTGGGGCACGGCGCGGTGCACGGCCACGCGGTACCGCCCAAGCCGCTCGAACCGCCCATGCCGTCGGAACCGCCGGTCGTGCCCGGTGGTGCTCCCTCGGAGGGCGCGGGGGCCGCCGCCGGTACTCCTTCGGAGGACGGGGGCGCCACGCGCGCCACGGACGCCTCTGAGGCCACAGAGGCCGCTGCTGCTTCCCCGGTACCCCCGAAGCCATCGACGCCCCCTCAGGAGGCCGCACCGGCGTCCGTGCCCGCGCCGCCCGCGTACGCGCCCGCCGTGCCGTCCCGGCCCGAGCCCGTGGACGCGGTGCCGTGGGGGATACGGGTCGCCGCCGAGGCGGGCTGGCGGCTCCTCGTACTGGCCGCCGCCGTGTACGTCATCGCGCGCGCCATCACCGGAATCCAGCTGGTGGTGCTGGCGTTCGTCGCGGCGCTGCTGATCACCGCGCTGCTGCAGCCGACCGTGGCCTGGCTCAAGCACCGCGGGCTGCCCAGGGGCCCGGCGACGGCCATCACGTTCATCACCGGGTTCGTCATCATGGGCCTGGTCGGCTGGTTCGTGGTCTGGCAGGTCATGGACAACATCGACTCGGTCTCCAGCCGGGTCCAGGACGGCATCAGCGAGCTGAAGGACTGGCTGCTGAGGAGCCCGTTCCATGTGACCGAGGGTCAGATCAACGACATCGCGAAGAACCTCCAGGACGCGATCGGCTCGAACACCGAGGAGATCACCAGCGCGGGCCTGGAAGGCGTCACGGTCGTCATAGAGATGCTCACCGGCATCCTCCTGGCGATGTTCACCACGCTCTTCCTGCTCTTCGACGGGCGGCGCATCTGGGAGTGGCTGCTGAAGCTCGTGCCGAGCGCGGCGCGGGAGGGCGTGGCGGGGGCCGGGCCGCGGGCCTGGCGGACGCTGACCGCGTATGTGCGGGGCACGGTGATCGTGGCGCTGATCGATGCGATCTTCATCGGCATCGGGCTGTACTTCCTGAACGTGCCGCTCGCCGTGCCGCTCGCGGTGTTCATCTTCCTCTTCGCCTTCATCCCGCTGGTGGGCGCGGTGGTCTCGGGCGCGCTGGCGTGCGTGGTCGCGCTGGTGACGCAGGGCGTGTTCACGGCGCTGATGGTGCTGGTGGTCGTGCTGGCCGTGCAGCAGATCGAGGGCCACATCCTGCAGCCGTTCATTCTTGGCCGCGCGGTACGGGTGCATCCGCTGGCCGTGATCCTCTCGGTCGCGGCGGGCGGACTGATCGCGGACATCGGCGGCGCGGTGGTGGCGGTGCCGCTGGTGGCCGTCACGAACACGGTGGTGTCGTACTTGCGCTCGTACGCGCATGAACAGGCCCTGCGTCGGGCGCCGGTGCCGTCCCGGGGCGCCGACGGCTAGCCGCCGTGGGGCCTGAGCCCGTCGCCCGGCTCTCGCGCCGCGCTGGTTGCTCGCGCAGTTCCCCGCGCCCCTGACGGCGAAGGCCCCCGCGGACATACGTCCGCGGGGGCCTTCGCATGTATGCGGCTGGGGTCAGCCCGCCAGCGCCGCCTCGGCGTCCAGCGTCGCGCCGACCGCCTGCAGCACGGAAGCAATCTTGAACGCTTCCTGGATCGTCTCGCGGTCCACACCGGCCTTGCGCAGCACCTGCTCGTGCGAGTCCAGGCACATGCCGCAGCCGTTGATGGCGGAGACGGCCAGCGACCACAGCTCGAAGTCGACCTTGTCGACGCCGGGGTTGCCGATGACGTTCATCCGCAGACCGGCGCGCATCGTCCCGTACTCGGGGTCCGACAGCAGGTGCCGGGTCCGGTAGAAGACGTTGTTCATCGCCATGATGGCGGCGGCCGACTTCGCGGCGGTGTACGCCTCGGGGGAGAGGTTGGCCTTGGCCTCCGGCTCCAGCTCGCTCAGCACCTTCGGCGAGCGCGACGCGATGGCGCAGGCCAGAACGGTGCCCCACAGCTGCTGCTGCGGCAGGTCGCTGTTGCCGATCACCGAACCGAGGTTCAGCTTCAGGTCCTTGGCGTAGTCCGGAACGGCGGACTTCAGATCGTCGAGTGCCATGTCAGAAGGCTCCGTTCACTCGCCGGAGAGCAGCGCGACCGGGTCGAGGGTCTCGTCGCCCTTGCTCCAGTTGCAGGGGCAGAGCTCGTCGGTCTGCAGGGCGTCCAGGACCCGCAGGACCTCCTTGGGGTTACGGCCGACGGAGCCGGCGGTCACCATGGTGAACTGGATCTCGTTGTTCTGGTCCACGATGAACACGGCGCGCTGCGCGAAGCCGTCCTCGCCCTCGATGCCCAGGTCACGCATGAGCTCGTGCTTGGAGTCGGCCAGCATCGGGAAGGGCAGGTCGGTCAGGTCCGGGTGGTCCTTGCGCCAGGCGTGGTGCACGAACTCGGAGTCGCCGGAGAAGCCGAGGATCTGGGCGTCACGGTCGGCGAACTCCTCGTTCAGCTTGCCGAAGGCCGCGATCTCGGTCGGGCACACGAAGGTGAAGTCCTTGGGCCACGCGAAGACGATCTTCCACTTGCCCTCGTAGGTCTTGTGGTTGATCTGCTCGAACTCCTTGCCCTTCTCCAGCGAGACACAGGCAGTCAGGTCGAACTCGGGGAACTTGTCACCGACAGTGAGCACACGCACTCCTTGCAAGGTAGGAAATCCCTTTTGGGGTTTTCCTGGGGGTTGGACGTTCACCACACTGCCACAGGCTGCATTGATCAGTGAAATAGCTAGACTCGGTGGTGTTGATCGGAGGTGGTTATCAGTGGCCCAGCCCACGACCCCGGCTGCCGGACGCCCTCGGCAGCCCTCGCTCTCGCAGCTCCGCGCGTTCGCCGCGGTGGCCGAGCATCTGCACTTCCGCGAGGCGGCCGCCGAGATCGGCATGAGCCAGCCCGCGCTCTCCGGTGCGGTCTCGGCCCTGGAGGACGCGCTCGGGGTGCAGCTTCTGGAGCGTACGACCCGAAAAGTACTGCTGTCGCCCGCAGGGGAGCGGGTGGCGGCCCGTGCACGCACAGTGATGGCGGCGGTCGGTGATCTCATGGAGGAGGCCGAGGCGGCCCGCGCGCCCTTCACCGGCGTCCTGCGGCTCGGCGTCATCCCGACCGTCGCGCCCTACCTGCTCCCGACCGTGCTGAAGCTCGTGCACGGCACGTACCCGGACCTCGATCTCCAGGTGCACGAGGAGCAGACCGCCTCGCTGCTGGACGGCCTGGCGCAGGGGCGGCTGGACCTGCTGCTGCTCGCCGTGCCGCTCGGCGTCGCGGGCGTCACCGAACTCCCGCTCTTCGACGAGGACTTCGTGCTCGTCGCGCCCAAGGAGCACTGGCTCGGCGGCCGCGGCGACATCCCGCGCGAGGCGCTCCGGGAGCTGGACCTGCTGCTCCTGGACGAGGGGCACTGCCTGCGCGACCAGGCGCTGGACATCTGCCGGGAGGCGGGGCGCGACGAAGGGGCCGCGGTGACCACCAGCGCGGCCGGACTCTCCACGCTCGTCCAGCTGGTGGCCGGCGGGATGGGCGTCACGCTGCTGCCGCGCACGGCGCTCCGCGTCGAGACGGGGCGCAACGAGGAGCTGACCACCGGGTACTTCGACGACCCGGCGCCCTCCCGGCGGATCGCGCTGGCCATGCGGACGGGCGCGGCACGGCAGCGCGAGTTCGAGGAGTTCGCCCAGGCACTGCGGACGGCGCTGCGGCCACTGCCGGTACGGATCGCGGACTGAGGGCCGGTAACCGAGGCCCGAGTGGGCTCACTCCGTACGCAGCCCGTCCGGCCGCATCATGCGCCACAGCGGCGGCAGGCTCAGCGCGGTGACCAGCAGGACCACCCCGGCGGCGCTGCCCGCGACGCCCGCGATCACGGCCCCGTCCAGGTGCACTTCGGCGCCGGAGAGCGTCAGCAGTACCGTGCCGAGGCCGGTGCCGGCGATCACCGCGAGTACGAGGCCCAGCGCTACCGGGATCGCGGTCTGCCACAGCAGCGACCAGCCCATCGTGGCGCGGCGGGTGCCGAACGCGTCCAGTACGGACAGCAGCCGCCGACGCTCGCGCAGTTGCTCGACGGTGGAGACGATCAGCCCGGCGCCGATGAGCAGCAGGACGAGCACGGCGCCGAGGAAGAGCGCGGTGCGCACCCCGTCGTACTGCCGGTCGTGCGGGTTGTCGACCGCGGACAGCTCCCGCAGCCCCGGGTTCACCTGGAACGCCACCGTGCGGATGCGTTCCACGGCCTCGGTCTCGCGCGCCTTGTCGTAGCCGACGAGCAGCTCCGTCGTGGGGTCCTGCAGCCGGGCCGGGGAGAGCGCGCCGGGGGTGGCGAGGATGTCGCCGGGCAGGTCCTCGCCGGGGTGGCGGACGGTCTGCACCCGGCGCGCGGAGTCCGGCACGGTCCACGGCCGGGGCGGGCCGGTGTCCTCGTATCCCTCCGGCGGGTTCAGGTTCAGCCGGACGCCGGGGTGTACGAAGGCGGGGTCGGTGGCGCGGCCGCCCTGGTTCTTCGACACGAAGACATCGCCGTCCCGGCAGGCGCCGATCCGGGCCTTGCGCCGCAGCTCGGCGCAGTCGCCGACGGTCACCATGGCGGTCTGCACGGAGCGGTAGCCGTCGGCGTCGCGGGTGCCGCGGTCGCCCGCCGGGCTCACCGGCGCGCGGACCGTGCCGTGCGCCCAGGTCACGCCGGGCGTGCGGCGCAGCGTGGTCAGTACGTCCCGGGTCCCCTGCCGGTCCGAGGCGCCGCCGCTCAGCTGGATCACCGGGCGGCTCGCCGACTCCTCGTACGCCTGCGCGTAGCCGACCTGGTAGGTGGTGAAGACCATGTGGAGGGCGATGGCCCCGGCGACCGCAACGGTGATGCCGCCGACCGCGCGCTGGGCGGCGCCACTGTTCAACTGGAGCCGCCGTACGGCCAGTTGCCAGGGCACGGGGCCGCCGCGCAGCCGTGCCACGACGGCCTCGACGAGCCAGGGCAGCAGCGCGGTGACGCCGAGGAGCAGCAGCGCGGCGCCGAGCGCGAGCCGTACGACGCGGAACCAGTCGTCGGGCGCCTGCGGGTCCCGGGCCAGCGAGAGGAGCAGCGCGAGGCCGGTCAGCGGCAGCGCGAGCCGCCACCCGAGCCGGCGGCGCCGCACCGGGCGGTTGCGTACGACGCCCAGCGGCTCGGCGGTCACCGAGCGCTGCGCGAACAGCGTGACCAGGACGGAGGCCGCGGGGACGAGGACGGCGACCAGCGCGGCGAGGCCCGGGGACGGCACCACGTCGGCGGGGAAGGCATTGACGCCCCACAGGGTGACGGCGCCGACCGCCTGCCGCCCGGCCAGGAAGATCAGCAGGCCGACCGCCAGGCCGAGCAGCGCGCCGACCACCGCCTCGCCCGCCGCGATCCGGCGGGTGGTGGGGATGTCGGCGCCGACCAGCCGGAGCGCGGCCAGCCGGGCCTCGCGGCGGTCGCCGCCGAAGCGTACGGCGGTGCCGATGAAGACCACGACCGGCATCAGGAGGACCACGCAGGCCAGGACGGTCAGCAGGACGAGCCGGGCGCTCGGCGGCTGCGGGTCGAAGAGCTTGCCGAAGCGGCTGATGCGGTACGCCTCGCCCGCCGACCGGTCGTCCAGCCCCGCGACGAACGTCAGCTCCTGCGGGCCGAGCAGCCCCTTGTCGCCGATGGTGCCGACGACCTCGTAGTCCAACCGTGCGCGCAGCTGCGCGCTGTCCGGTGCGGCGAGCAGTTCGCGCAGGGCGGGGGAGACCACCATCTCGCCGGGCCCCGGGAGGCGTTCGATGCCCGGTGGTACGGGCGGGTGGGCGCCGTCGGGCCGCACCAGACGGCCGCGTACGGGCTCGCCGTGGAAGGCGGTGTCGGCCTGGGCGTACTGCACGGTGCGGTCCGAGGCGCGCGGCTCGTGCGCCTGGCCGAGGTTCTCGCGGGCCTTCTCGCGGCCGTGCCAGGCATCGAGTACCGACGGGGCGGAGCAGGCGAGCAGCAGGACGGCGACGCCGATGCCCACGCCGAGCGCGCTGAGCGCCGTACGGAACCAACCCTCGCGGCCGCCGGTGACCGCGAACCGGGCGCCCATGGCGAGATCGCGCAGCCAGGCGGCGGGGCGCGTGCCGAGCAGAGGTGTCACAGGCCCGCCAGGGATTCCCTGACCCGCCCGTCGCGGACGGTGATCTCGCGGTCGGAGTAGGCGGCGACGCGCGGCTCGTGGGTGACGAGGACGACGGCGGCGCGGGTGTCGCGGGCCGCGTCGGTCAGCAGGGTCAGGACGCGTTCGCCGTTGAGGGAGTCCAGGGCGCCGGTCGGTTCGTCGGCGAACAGCACACGGGGGCGGCCGACGAGAGCGCGGGCGACGGCCACCCGCTGGCCCTGGCCGCCGGATATCTCGCCGGGGCGGTGGCCCGCGATGTCCTCCACCTCCAGGCGGGTCAGCCACTCGCGTGCCGCGGCCTCGGCGGCCTTCCGCTTCGTGCCGTTGAGTCGCAGCGGCAGCGCGACGTTCTCCAGGCACGTCAACTCGGGTACCAGCCGGCCGAATTGGAAGACGAAGCCGAAGTCCGTGCGGCGCAGGGCGCTGCGCTCCGCGTCCGGCAGCGCGGTCAGCTCCCGGCCGTCGTAGCGGACGCTGCCCGAGTCCGGCCGGACGATGCCCGCGAGGCAGTGCAGCAGGGTCGACTTGCCGGAGCCGGAGGGGCCCATGACGGCGACGACCTCGCCGGGGTGGACGGAGAAGTCCGCGCCGTCCAGCGCGGTCGTCTGCCCGTATGCCTTGTGCAGCCTCTCGCCGGAGAGTATCGAGCCGTCCGGCGTCATCCGCGTACCGACTGGGCGAGCTTGTCGAGGCGGGCCGCGGTCAACTCCAGCCAGCGCAGGTCCGCTTCGAGGTGGAACAGGGCGTGGTCGCAGATCAGCTGGTCGGCCAGGTCGCCCCGGCGCTTGCGCTCGGTCAGTCCGCGCATCAGCCGGAGGTGTTCGGCGCGCTGGGTGTCCAGCAGCTCGGCGGCGTCCCGGCCGGTCATCAGGGCGAGCACGACCTTCGTGTAGAGCGTGGAGTGCAGGTACGGCTCGGGCTTCTCCGGGCTCCGCAGCCACTGGGCCACGTCGGTCACGCCCGCGTCGGTGATGGCGTACCGCTTGCGCTCGGGCCCGGCGCCGGCCTCGATGCCGTCCACCTCGACCAGGCCGTTCTTCAGGAGCCTGGACATGGTCGAGTAGACCTGGCCGTAGTGCAGCGGGCGGTCCTGCCCGAAGTGCTCGTCGAAGGCCCGCTTGAGGTCGTAGCCATGACGGGGGCCGGACTCCAGCAGGCCCAGCAGGGTGTGACCGATTGACATGACGCCCAGCCTAGGCGGCTATTCACGCCACGTATACGTCGGGTGCAGAGCGGCTACTCGTCCGCCGGAGGCGGCTCTTCCGTCTTCGGTGGGCGCCCCCGGCGCCGCATCGCTCCCGCGTCCTTGGGCAGCCGCCCCGCCTCCGCCAGCGCGCGGCGGAGCAGGAACTCGATCTGCGCGTTGGCGCTGCGCAGTTCGTCACCGGCCCAGCGCACCAGCGCGTCGTGCACCGACGGGTCGAGCCGCAGCAGCATCTGCTTGCGCTGCTGCGGCCGCCGGCCCGGCGTCCCGGGCTCCTCGCTCTTGGGGCTCACTGGTAGAGCGAGCCCGTGTTCAGGACGGGCTGCGCGGCACGGTCCCCGCACAGCACCACCATCAGGTTCGAGACCATGGCCGCCTTGCGCTCCTCGTCCAGCTCGACGATGCCCTGCTGGCTGATCCGGTCCAGGGCCGACTCGACCATGCCGACCGCGCCCTCGACGATCTGCTGGCGGGCCGCGACGACCGCGCCGGCCTGCTGCCGCTGGAGCATCGCGGAGGCGATCTCGGGGGCGTACGCGAGGTGGCTGAAGCGCGCCTCGATGATCCGGACGCCGGCCGCCTCGACCCGCGCGGTCAGCTCGGCGGCGAGCTTCTCGGTGATCTCCTCGGCGTTGCCGCGCAGCGAGAGGGCGTCCTCGTCGTGCGCGTCGTAGGGGTACTCGATCGCGATGTGCCGGACGGCCGCCTCGGTCTGGGTGGCCACGAACTCCAGGAAGTCGTCCACCTCGAACAGCGCCTGCGCGGTGTCCTCGACCTTCCAGACCACGATCGAGGCAAGCTCGATGGGGTTGCCGTAGGCGTCGTTGACCTTCAGGACCGCGGTCTCGTGGTTGCGCACCCGGGTGGAGATCTTGGTGGCGCTGGTGAGCGGGTTGATCCAGCGCAGGCCGTCGGTGCGGATCGTGCCGACGTACCGGCCGAAGAGCTGGATGACCCGGGCCTCACCGGGCGCGACCATCTTCACGCCGCCCATGCAGAAGAGGGAGACGAACAGCAGCAGGATGCCGACGCCGATCATCGTGCCGCCCAGCCCCTTGTCCCCGTCCGAGGCGGAGGTGGCGCCGAGAATCGCCAGGGCGATGCCGGCGAAGACGCCGAGCACGGTCAGCAGCAGGCCGAGGCCGCCCGGGATGCTGTGCGCGGTCACCTCTCTGACCTGTGGCTCAGGCAGGACCGGGGTGTCGGGCTCGGTGGTGGTGGGCGGGTGCTCGGACATGGGGTTCCCCCGTTCCGTACGGCGGTCGGGCCGTACTCGCGTGCTTTCGCTGGTCTAGCAAAGTGATAGCTATTTAAGGCCAGCAGGCTGGGCGGCGCAAGGGCGGACGCGGAAACTTCCGAACGGTTGCACAGGAAAGAGGTGCTCATTCTCACGTCCGGAAAAGGCTTGATCGATGCCTATGTGATGACACCGGGGGGTTAGCTTCGGAGGCTGGGTTCATGGGGGCGGAACGACTGGAGTGACACGAGCGATGGGACGAGCCGAAGCGAGACGGGCGCGGAAGCGGGGCAGCCGCCGGGCGAAACGCAAAAGAGGCGGCGGCACAGTCCGCTTCTTCACCTTCAAGAAGCTGCTCGGCGCGTTCTTCACCGTCTGCCTGCTGGGCATCCTCGGCTTCATCGGCCTCTACCTCGTCGTCGACGTGCCGGCCTCCGCCAACGGCCAGGCCACCGCGCAGGCCAACGTCTACAAGTACGCCGACGGCTCCGTCCTGGCCCGCACCGGCTTCAACCGCGAGAGCGTGCCGATCAGCGACATCCCCAAGGACGTCCAGCACACCTTCGTCGCCGCCGAGAACAAGACGTTCTACCAGGACTCCGGCGTCGACCTGAAGGGCACCACCCGCGGCATCCTCAACACCCTGCGCGGCCAGGGCAAGCAGGGCGGCTCGACCATCACCCAGCAGTTCGTGAAGAACTACTACTTGACGCAGGATCAGACGGTCAGCCGCAAGCTCAAGGAGATCGTGATCTCCCTGAAGGTCGACCAGAAGCTCAGCAAGAACGAGATCCTGGCCGGCTACATCAACACCAGTTACTACGGCCGCGGCGCGTACGGCATCGAGGCCGCGGCGCAGGCGTACTACGGCGTGCACACCCGGGACCTGACGGTCGAACAGGGCGCCTACCTCGCCTCGCTGCTCCAGGCGCCCAGCCAGTACGACTGGGCCGTCGCCAGCGACGCCGGCAAGAAGCGGGTCCAGGCACGCTGGAACTACACCCTCGACAACATGGTCGAGATGAAGTGGCTGGACGCGGGGAAGCGGCAGGGCCTGAAGTTCCCGGTGCCGGAGAAGCCCAAGCCCACCGCCGGTCTGAAGGGCCAGAAGGGTTACCTGGTCAAGCTCGCCGAACAGGAGCTGGCGAAGCAGGGCATCACCGAGGAGGACCTCGCGGCCGGCGGCTGGACCATCAACCTCGGCATCGAGAAGAAGCGGCAGAGCGCGCTGGAGTCGGCCGTCCAGGAGAAGCTGACCAGCAAGCTCGACCCCAAGACCCGTGACGTGGACGCCGACGCCCAGGCCGGCGCGGTCTCCGTCGACCCCGAGACCGGCCACATCGTGGCGCTGTACGGCGGCAAGGGCTACCTGGAGCACTACCTCAACAACGCCACCCGCGCCGACTACCAGCCGGCCTCCACCTTCAAGCCGCTGATCCTCGCCACCGCCCTGGAGAAGAACTCCACCACCCAGGACGGCACCCCGATCACCCCGGACACCGTCTACGACGGCACCAGCCGCCGCCCCGTCAAGGGCAGCGCCATCGGCTTCGCGCCGCCCAACGAGGACGAGAAGGACTACGGTCCGATCAGCGTCCAGACGGCCATGAACAACTCCGTCAATTCCGTCTTCGCGCAGATGGGCGTGGACGTGGGGCTTGAGTCGGTACGGCAGACCGCCGGGCGGCTCGGCATGGACGCGGAGAAGATCTCCGCCCGCCCGGCCATGACGCTCGGCTCGATGGGCGCCAGCCCGCTCCAGATGGCCGGCGTCTACGCCACCCTCGACAACCACGGCAAGAAGGTCACCCCGCAGCTGGTGACCTCCGCGCAGCGCGGCGAGGAGGCCCCGGTCGACCTGCCGGAGCCGATCGGCGAGCAGGTCATCAGCCGCACGACCGCGGACACCGTGACCTCCGTACTGACCGGCGTGGTCCAGGACGGTACGGGCACCGCGGTCCGCAACACCGACTACGACATCGCCGGCAAGACCGGTACCTCCGACGACAACAAGTCCGCCTGGTTCGTGGGCTACACGCCTCGGCTGGTCACCGCCGTCGGCCTCTTCGGCGAGGACTCGAAGCCGCCGCACCCCCAGGTCACGCTCAAGGGCGCGGGCGGCGGCGGCCGGGTCAACGGCGGTGGCTACCCCGCGGAGATCTGGGCCGCCTACACCCAGAACGCCCTGGGCAGCGAGGTGTCGGCCCGCTTCGACCTGGACACCGACCTCGGTGCCGGGGTCGCGCCGACCCCCACCCCGACGCCGACCCCGACCGAGGAGTCGGAGTCCCCGTCGCCGAGCCCGTCGGAGAGCTCCGAGTCCACCTCGCCCTCGCCGTCCCCCTCGCCCAGCGAGTCGGAGACCAGCGAGGAGCCCTCGGAGTCGGCCTCCCCCTCGCCGAGCGAGTCCTCGGACATCCCGCTGCCGGACGGCGGCGGGGATGAGGAGGAGCAGGACACCGGGAATGGGAACGGCAGACGCCCGATGCTCGGCTGACGACCCGTACGCCCGCGGCCCCCGCCCTCTTCGGAGGACGAGGGCCGCGGGCGTCATTGCGTGCCGGTCTACTCCCGGCCCGGCAGCCGCCGCGCCACCGGCGGCATCGAGATCTCGAACCACACCACCTTGCCGGTGCTCAGCCGGGTCGCGCCCCAGCGCCGCGCGAGGCGGTTGACCAGGTACAGGCCCCGGCCGCCTTCGTCGGACGGGCGGGCCTGGCGCAGCCGCGGCAGCTGCGGCACATCGTCGCCGACCTCGCAGCGCAGTACGTCCGTGCGCAGCAGCCGCAGCGTGATCGGCCGCTCCGCGTACCGCACGGCATTCGTCACGACCTCGCTGACCAGCAGCTCGACCTGGTCCGTCAGCTCCTCCAGGTCCCAGCGCTGCAGCGCCCTGCGGGCCAGCCGACGCGCCTGCCCGGCGGTCTGCGCCTTCGGGTCGAGGTACCAGTACGCCACATCGCTCGGCGCGATCCCGTCGAAGCGGGCCGCGAGCAGCGCGATGTCGTCGTCCCGGTCGCCCGGGCCGAGCATGTCCAGCACCTCGTCGCAGAGCGGCTCCAGCGGCGGCGGGTTCGGCCCGGTCAGCCGGGCCGTCTCCGTCAGCCGCTCGCGGAGCTGCTCTATGCCGGTCCACACGTCCCGTATGCGGGACTCCACCAGGCCGTCCGTGTACAGGACGAGCGTCGCGCCCGCGGGCGCGTCCAGCTCGACCGCCTCGAAGTCCACGCCGCCGACGCCGATCGGGGCGCCGGGCGGTACGCGCAGGACCTCGGCGCGGCCGCCGCGGTGCAGCATGACCGGCGGCGGATGCCCCGCGTTGGCGACGATGATGCGGTGCGCGACCGGGTCGTAGACCGCGTACAGGCAGGTCGCCATCCGGTCCGAGCCGAGCCGCTGGGCCTGCTCGTCGAGGTGGTGCAGCACCTCCTGCGGCGGCAGGTCGAGCCCGGCGAGGGTCTGCGCCGTCGTGCGCAGCTGCCCCATGATCGCCGCCGAGGTCATCGAATGCCCCATCACATCGCCGACGACCAGGGCGACTCGGGACCCCGGCAGCGGGATCGCGTCGTACCAGTCGCCGCCGACCCGCGCGGTCTCCGCGGCCGGGAGGTACCGGCTGGCGAGGCGCACGCCCGTGGGCTGGGGGAGGGAGTCGGGCAGCATCGTGCGCTGCAGCGCGTCGGCGATGTACGCCTCGCGCCCGTACAGCACCGCCTTGTCCACCCCGAGCGCCGTGTGCGTCGCGAGCTGCGCCGCCACCAGCAGGTCGTCCGGCTCGAACGCCGGGCGGTCCGGGCGGCGCAGGAAGACCGCGGCGCCGATCACCCGGCGGCGGCCGCGCAGCGGCGCCAGGATGACGCGCTGGCCCTGCGGCATCCGCGTGCCGGTGCCGAGCAGTTCGGGCAGCGCCGCCTGGGCGGCCTGCGCCTCGCCGAAGAGCGGGCGCACCCCGCGCAGCACCTCGGCCAGCGGCCCGCCGGGCACGACCTCGGCGAGCTCCGCCGCCATCCCGCCCATCGCCGGGCCCAGATCGGGCTGCGCGGGCAGGGTGGGCAGCCGGCCGCCGTTGGTGTCGGCCTCCTCGGGGATGCGGTCCGTGCGCCGCAGCCGCAGGACGACGGGGCCGGCCGGCCGCTCGTCGCCCACCGGCAGCGGGTCGCGCAGGTACACCAGGATCGCGTCGGAGAACGTCGGGACCGTCGCGCGGCACAGGCCCAGCACGATCTCGTCCAGGTCGATGCCGCGCGCGATCCGCCGGGTGGCCGCGCCGACGAAGCGCAGCCGGTCGCCGCCGGGCTGCCGGGCCGGCATCGGCTCACCCCCCTCGGACGGATGTGCCGACCGGGCCGGCGGCGCCTCCGGGCGCGCCGGCTCCGCGGCCTGGCGCCGGCCGCCACCGCCCTGGCCGCGGTGCGGCGCCGGAGGCGGTACCGCGGGCTCCTGGGGCCGCTGCCGGGCGCGGCCTTCGCCGTCCCGCGGCCGTCCGATGCCGCCCGGGCCGCCGCCCTCGTGCGGGCCGGGAGCGTCGCCCGGCTCCTCGGCACGGGACCGGGCCCGGCCGGCCGAGCCGTGCGCAGCGCCGCCGTCGGAGACGCCGGTGGGGCCGCCGTTGGCGTCACCGCCCGGGGCGCCGGCCTGGGTGTGGCCGCCGGCGCCCTGCGCGGCATTGCGGTCGGCTGCGTCGGCGGTCCGCCGGTCCCGCGGCCGCCGGCGCTTCTTCCCGCTGCGCCTCGGGGGCGCGGGCAGCTCACCGGAACCACCGGTGGTACGCCCCGGCGGTCCCGCGGCCACGGAGCCGGGCAGGCCGGTGCCGGGGAGATCGGCAGGGGCGGGGCCGACGGGCCGCCGCAGGGCGTCGCGCGGATCGGCGGCGCCGTGCGCCGTCGGGTCCGGCAGCCCTCTCGGCGGCATGGCCGGGGGCGCGGCCGGCAAAGCTGCCGGTCGCGGCTGGTGGGAGGTGGGGTGCTCCGTCACGCGTGGGATTCCATCCGTCCGGGGCTGCGCGCCTGGCGCGCTGCGTCTCAAGCGCGTCGCAGGTGCAGGAAGAGCTGGATTTCGGGTGGCACGTCCGTACTGGCCGGGGCATACGCATACGAGTCCTCCCCGGTGACTTCGAAACCCGCGTCGCGCACGACATGGCGCAAGTCGTCCCGCAGGTAACCCGATACCCGGATCGTGTGGCCCAGGAACGGAATCGGGTAGTCGTCCACGTCGGACTCGACCATCGACAGGGCGAGCAGCCCGTCCGGCCGCAGCAGGCAGTGCAGCATCCGCAGCGCGTACGGGATTTCCGCGCGCGGCAGCATCAGCAGGGAGAAGAAGGCGGCGGCGCCGTCGAAGGAGCCGGGACCGCCGAGCCGGCCGTCCCGCAGGTCCGCGAGGTCGAGGTGGTGGAACTCGGCGGACGGAACGTTCTCCCGCGCATTCTTGATCATGGTGGCGGAGAGGTCGACGCCCACGACACGGTGGCCGGCGCCGGACAGCTGGGCGGCGGTGGGCAGGCCCGTACCGCAGCCGACGTCCAGCACGCGGGAGCCGTCCGGCAGCGATGCGGCGAGCCAGGCTCCGGCGGCGCGCTGCCCCTCTTTATGGGGGAACGCGCTGTCGTAGGCCCCGGCGATCGCGTTGAACGCCTCGGCCTGCCCGGCCCGGTCCAGTGCTAACCGGTTCAGGCCCTCGTACCCGTCGTAGCTGTCGCTCACGACCCCGCCCCTCCTGCGACCGCGGTCAAGTTCGGTTTCCAGTTCTGGAGTTGCGTCTGTGCCTTCTTGCGCCCTCTTGCGGAGGACGATCCTACGTTTGAACCAGTGGTGTGCAGCAAGGGGGCTCGCCCCTGAGCATCGTTTCAAAGGGAACGCATGTTCCCCGAAGTCGCTGCATTTCGGGCGCTTCCGTCGCCTCCGCGGCCGGACTTGCCACTCTTGCGGGTGCGGATTTCGCACAAGCGGCCGCTTTTTGGCGGCCGGTCACGCGAGGGCGTCATGAGGGGGAGGGGTCCCGCGCGCGGTCCCAGTCGTCCGGCAGCACCGGCAGGCTCCACTGAGGATCGGGCCGCCAGTGCTCCCAGCCGTCCGTGAACGGCGCGTCCCACGCGGTGATCCGCTCGACCGCGGCCCGGCCCGCGGCCCGTACCTCCTCGGCCTGCGCGGCCGGCATCAGCCCGTCGGCCTGCGCCTGCGCGAACTCGTCCTCGTCCCGCCACTCCCAGTGCCGGTCCGGGTAGACCGCGATGTCCAGGAAGTGGTCCTCGGAGTCCACGCCGCCGGACCAGCGGCGGCGCGGCTCCTCCAAGTTCACGTACCAGTTCTTGAACCGCCAGCCGCGCTCCCAGAAAAGCCACACCGACCACGGATCCCCGGGACGGGCGAGCTTGAGCACGCCGGTGCCGAACCAGCGGTCCCGCACCACGCGCCGCGGCTTGGTGTACCGGCTGGCGAGCGGCTCGCGGTGGACGAGCGTGCCGTCCGCGAGCACCGGCTTCACGCAGTCGGTGCCCGGCGCCAGCCAGACGGCAAGCAGCTCGTCGGTGTCCTGGACGACGGTGACGGGCCGGCAGATGTGGAAGCGGTCGGTGGCATTGCCGCGATAGCGCCACAGAATGTGTTCGCCCGGCGCCCAGCGCGCGGTACCGGACGTATGGCCGTCCCTCGTCTCCACCGTATCCGCTGTCATGCGCAGATCTTAGGCGGGGAACCGGCGCACCGCCGTGACATGGGCCGCAGTGAACGTCACGGATGCGTCATGCGCAGCACGTCCAGGGCCTCGTCCAGTTGGGCCTCTGTCAGGGCGCCGCGCTCGATGTATCCGGACTCGATCACCACCTCGCGGATGGTCTTCCGCTCGGCCAGTGACTTCTTGGCCACCTTGGCCGCTTCCTCGTAGCCGATGTACTTGTTGAGCGGGGTGACCACGGAAGGGGAGGACTCGGCGTACTCGCGGGCCCGTTCGGCATTCGCGGTGATCCCGTCGACCGTACGGTCCGCCAAAAGCCGCGCGACATTGGCCAGAAGTCGTACCGACTCCAGGACGTTCTTGCCGATCACCGGGAGCATCACGTTCAGCTCGAAATTGCCTGCCGCGCCCGCCGCGGCGACCGTCGCATCGTTCCCCGTCACCTGTGCGGCCACCATCAAGGCCGCCTCGGGAATGACGGGATTGACCTTCCCCGGCATGATCGACGAGCCGGGCTGAAGGTCCGGCAGCGTGATCTCCGCGAGGCCGGTACGCGGCCCGGACGCCATCCAGCGCAGATCGTTGGCGATCTTCGTGAGGCCGGTCGCGATGGTCCGCAGCTGGCCGCTGGTCTCCACGATGCCGTCCCGCGCACCCTGCGCCTCGAAGTGGTTCCGGGCCTCGGTCAGCGGCAGCCCCGTGGCCCGCGCCACCTCCGCGATCACCGCGGCGGCGAAGCCGGGCGGGGTGTTGATGCCGGTACCCACCGCCGTGCCGCCCAGCGGGAGTTCGGCGAGCCGGGGCAGCGAGGCGGTCAGCCGCTCCACGCCGTACCGCACCTGCGCCGCGTACCCGCCGAACTCCTGGCCCAGCGTCACGGGCGTGGCGTCCATCAAGTGCGTCCGGCCCGACTTCACGACCTCCTTGAACTCCTCGGCCTTGCGCTCCAGCGCGGCCGCGAGGTGCTCCAGGGCGGGCATCAGGTCGGCCGTCACGGCGGCGGTGGCCGCGATGTGGATCGAGGAGGGGAAGACGTCGTTGGAGGACTGGCTGGCGTTGACGTGGTCGTTGGGGTGCACGTCCCGGCCCAGCCGCTCGGTCGCGAGGGTGGCCAGTACCTCGTTGGTGTTCATGTTGGAGGACGTGCCGGAGCCGGTCTGGAAGACATCGACGGGGAAGTGGTCGTCCCAGCGGCCCTCGGCGACCTCCGCCGCGGCCTCCTGGATCGCCCGCGCGACATCCGCGTCCACCACCCCCAGCTCGGCGTTGACCTTCGCCGCCGCGGCCTTGATCCGGGCCAGCGCCTCGATGTGCGCCCGCTCCAGCCGCTGTCCCGAGATGGGGAAGTTTTCCACCGCGCGCTGGGTCTGCGCCCGCCACTTCGCGTCGGCGGGGACCCGTACCTCGCCCATGGAGTCGTGTTCGATCCGGAAGTCGCCCGACGCGCTCAAGGATGTGCCGTTGTCGCTCATGCCTATGTCAGTACCCGGGGACGGACATCTGTTCCCGGGTACTGATCCGATTCGGCGAATGCGGCGTGCCTCACCTTCCGGCGGCGCCGCTTTGGCACTTCACCACTCGCGGCGGGCGCGGCGGGCGTCGTCGCGCGAGTCGTCCAGCGCCGCCCACCGCAGCGGGTGCGTCGGATGCCCCACGACCTCGTCGATCTCCGCGTGCGCCTTGTCCATCAGCTGTCCGGCGATGTCCATGAGCGCGCGTGCGCCCGCGATCTCCTCACCGACCCGGAGCTGTTCCGGGTCCGTGGGGTGGCGGTCGGCGCGGCCGTGGCCGCGGCATTCCGTGCCGTCGCTGAGCCGCAGCAGGGCGGCGGCCTTGGTGCGGTTGCCGTCCTCCGCGAACTCCATGTCGACGTGCCAGCCGACCAGCGTGTGTGTCTGCATGGTGGCTCACCTCCAGCGGTCCCTCTTTCCAGGGTGCGCCGCCGGACCGCTGATCACCACATCTGGGAGCCGGGAGTTCCGGAGGACGGCCGGGGTGTTACGCGCCCTGGCGCACCGGGATGCTGGTGAAGGTCGGGGCCGGGGCCGGGTCCTGGAAGAAGTCGTTGCCCTTGTCGTCCACGACGATGAACGCCGGGAAGTCCTCGACCTCGATCTTCCAGACCGCCTCCATGCCGAGCTCCTCGTACTCCAGGACCTCGACCTTCTTGATGCAGTCCTGGGCGAGGCGGGCCGCCGGGCCGCCGATGGAGCCCAGGTAGAAGCCGCCGTGCGCATGGCAGGCCTCGGTGACCTGCTGCGAGCGGTTGCCCTTGGCCAGCATGATCTTCGAGCCGCCGGCCGCCTGGAACTGCTCGACGTACGCGTCCATCCGGCCGGCCGTCGTCGGGCCGAACGAGCCGGAGGCGTAGCCCTCGGGCGTCTTGGCCGGGCCCGCGTAGTACACCGGGTGGTTCTTCAGGTACTCCGGCATCTCCTCGCCGGCGTCCAGCCGCTCCTTGATCTTCGCGTGCGCGATGTCACGGGCGACGACGAGCGTCCCGGTCAGCGACAGCCGGGTCTTGACCGGGTGCTTGGTCAGCTCGGCGAGCATCTCGTCCATCGGACGGTTCAGGTCGATCTTCACCGCGTCGAGGTCCGGGCCCGCGCCCTCGGTCAGCTCCTCGTCCGTGGTCTCCGGCAGGAAGCGCGCCGGGTCGGTCTCCAGCTGCTCCAGGAAGACGCCCTCGGCGGTGATCTTCGCGACGGCCTGGCGGTCGGCGGAGCAGGACACCGCGATGGCGACCGGGCAGGACGCGCCGTGCCGCGGCAGGCGGACGACGCGGACGTCGTGGCAGAAGTACTTGCCGCCGAACTGCGCGCCGATCCCGATCTTCTGCGTGAGCTCGAAGACCTTCTCCTCCAGCTCGGTGTCACGGAAGCCGTGGCCGGTGGGGGAGCCCTCGGTGGGCAGCTCGTCGAGGTAGTGCGCGGAGGCGTACTTCGCGGTCTTCAGCGCGTACTCGGCGGAGGTGCCGCCGACCACGATCGCCAGGTGGTACGGCGGGCACGCGGCCGTGCCGAGCGAGCGGATCTTCTGCTCCAGGAACTTCATCATGGAGCCCTCGTTGAGGACCGCCTTGGTCTCCTGGAAGAGGAAGGACTTGTTGGCCGAGCCGCCGCCCTTGGCCATGAAGAGGAACTTGTACGCGTCACCGTCGTTCGCGTACAGCTCGATCTGCGCCGGTAGGTTCGAGCCGGTGTTCTTCTCGTCCCACATGGTCAGCGGGGCCATCTGCGAGTACCGCAGGTTCAGCTGCGTGTACGCGTCGTAGATGCCGCGGCTCAGGGCTTCCTCGTCGCGGCCCTGGGTGAGCACGTTCTGGCCGCGCTTGCCCATGACGATCGCGGTGCCGGTGTCCTGGCACATCGGGAGCACGCCGGCCGCCGCGATGTTCGCGTTCTTGAGGAGGTCCAGGGCGACGAACTTGTCGTTGCCGGACGCCTCGGGGTCGTCGATGATCTTGCGAAGCTGGCCGAGGTGCTCGGGGCGCAGGTAGTGCTGGATGTCGTGGATCGCCGCTTCCGCCAGCTTGCGCAGCGCCTCGGGCTCGACCTTGAGGAACGTCCGGCCGTCCGCCTCGAAGGTGCTGACACCCTCCTTGGTGATCAGGCGGTACGGGGTCTTGTCCTCGCCCTGGGGCAGAAGGTCGGTATAGGCGAATTCCGGCATTGCGGCCAATCCTCACTCGACGGTGACTTCGCTGTCATCAACGGCAGCCTCAACAGCCTAGAACCCCGTGCGCCGGTCGCGGTTGTGAGGTAAGGCTCAGTTCCCGCTCTTAGATCTCCCTTAGAAATGCTGCGCACAGTGCCGTCGCATGACACGTTTCCTGAAAGCCGCGACACGTTCCCGTAAGCGTCGGGCGGCGCTCGCCGCGCTGGCCGGCACCGCGCTGACCGCGAGCACGTTCACCGCGCTCCAGGCGTACGCCGGGCCCGCGGACTCCGGTGACGACGGGGGTACGGTCGCGCTGCGCATCAAGGGCGGCGAGGCGCACATCGACCCCCGGACGCTGCGGATCACGGCCCGTACGGCGAGCGGTACGGAGTCGGTGCTCTCCGCGGCGGCGGGGGAGTCGCTCGGGGCCGTCTCCCCGGTGACCCGCCACGGTGCCACCGCGAGCTGGTCCTACCCTGACCGCGGGCTCACCGTCTCGGCGGCCGCCCGCGACGGACGGCTCGTCGTCGACCTGCACGCGAAGAAGGACGGCAGCCTGGGCTGGCCGTCGGCGGGCGCCGGTCAGCCCAAGGGCACCGCGTACGAGCTGCCGCGCGGCGAGGGCCTGCGCATCCCCGCGGCCGACCCCTTCTGGAACTCCCCGGAGGCCGGCCTGACGAACCAGGACGGCATCGACCTCAAGGACCTGACGATGCCGTTCTGGGGGACGACGTCAGGGTCCCACGGCGTCAGCACCCTCGTCCCCACCGACCTGGGCACCAATCTGCGGTTCGTCTCCAAGGGCGGGCAGCTGCGGACCGCCGCCACCCACGACTTCGACCGCGCGGCCGGTACCGACGACTACACCGTGGCCTTCTCGCTGACCGACGGCTCGCCGGTCGCCGCGGCCAAGGACTACCGCCGGTACCTCGCCTCGAAGGGGCAGCTCGGCAGCCTGAAGCAGAAGATCCGGAAGAACCCCGAGGTCGCCAAGTTGATCGGTGCCCCGCACGCGTACGTGTGGGGCGACGGCCGCAGCGCGAAGACGATCGAGCGGCTCAAGAAGCTCGGCATCTCCCGCATGTGGCTCGGTTACGACGCCGACGGCGACCCCATGTCGAAGGAGGCCGTCGCCGCGGCCAAGAAGGCGGGCTACCTCGTCGGCCCGTACGACAGCTGGGACAACGCGCAGGACCCGAAGAGCGCCGACACCAGCGTCTCGAAGTGGCCGGACCGGCTGTGGCCGGACGGCTGTGTGCACGACGCGGACGGCAAGCCGGAGGGCGGCTTCGGCGGCCGCGGCTGCTACCTCAGCTCGCAGGCGCTTGCCAACGCCGAGCCGAAGCACCACTACCTCGCCGACCGCACGAAGAACATGACCGCCAACGGCGTGAACAGCTACTTCCTCGACGTCGACGCCACCGGCGAGCTCTTCCGGGACCACACCCCGAGCCACCCGATGACGCAGGCCGAGGACCGCGAGAACCGCCTGCAGCGGATGCGCGGGGTCTCCGGGGGCGCCCTCACCGGCGGCCGCCCGTACGTCCTCGGCTCGGAGTCGGCCGGCTCCTGGGCGAACCAGGTGATCGACTTCAGTCATGGCTCCAGCACGCCGGTCCACGACGGGCTCTGGAAGGCCGAGCGCGACAAGGACACCTGGGGCGGCTACTGGCCCAAGGGACGGCCCGGCATGTTCTTCAAGCCCGCGACGCTCGACAAGTCCGTCGCGAAGGCCATGTTCGACCCCGCATACCGGGTGCCGCTGTACGAGACGGTGCTGCACGACTCGGTGGTCAGCACCGACCGCTGGGAGCTCCCCCTCTACAAGCTGCCGGAGCAGAAGAAGGACCGCGCGCTGCTCGCCATGCTCTACAACACCCCGGTCAATCTCGCGCTCGACGGCAAGGTGCTGGACGAGCACGGCAAGGAGATCGCGGACCTGCAGCGCTTCTTCGCCGGTATCCAGAAGGCCGCGGGGACCGAGGCCATGACGGACTTCCGTACGCTCACCGCCGATCACCAGGTCCAGCGGACGACCTTCGGCGGTCACAGCGGCCTGAAGATCACGGCCAACTTCGGCAGTGAGGCGTACCGCGGGCTGCCGGGCGGCTGCGTCCAGGCCACCGGCCGCGGGCTGGACGGGCCGCAGCGGTTCTGCCCGGAGAGCTGAGCCCCGGCGCTCCGGCGCTGTCCCCTAGTCGCGATCTATCGCGTTTCGCTACGCTGCGGATGTGGACGCATCTGACAACGGGGGACAGCGCCCCGCACCCATGCCCGTGGACCTCACCAAGCCCGCGCAGGCCCCGCCCGCCGAGCCCGCGATCCGGGCGTCGGACGCCGACCGGGACCGTATCGCCGCGATCCTGCGCGAGGCGCTGGCCGAGGGCCGGCTGGACGCCGAGGAGCACGCCGAGCGCATCGACGGCGTCTACCGCGCCAAGACCATGGGCGAGCTGGAGCCGCTGATCGGCGATCTGCCCGCGGGGCGGGAGCGGACGGACGCGGACCGGACGGTGGCCGCGTACACCCCGGAGCCGTCCCCGGCCGGCTCCGGGGTCACCACCCTCGTCGGCATCCTCAGCTCGGCGGTCCGCAAGGGCCGCTGGCGGGCGCCCGCACGGATCTCCGCGGTGGCCGTCCTCGGCTCCGTGGAGATCGATCTGACCGAGGCCCTCTTCACGCACCAGCACCTCCACATCAACGCCGTCTCCGTCCTCGGCAGCGTGGAGATCCGGGTACCGGAGAACGTGACGCTGCGCTGCGGCGGCTCCGGCGTGCTGGGCGCCTTCGAGGCCGAGACGTACGAGTCGGACGACCCGGCCGCTCCCGTGATCACGGTGCACGGTTTCGCCGTGCTCGGCAGCGTCGAGGCCAAGCCCAAGCGCGGCAAGTGGGTACGCGATCTGCACGGCCGGATGCAGGACCGGATGCACGGCCGGAAGCGGGATCGAGACGAACGGCGACACGGGCACATGTAATGCACACCTGTAAGGGGCGCCGCATCCGACGCTGCTTTCAACGCATACGCCACGGTGTGCATAGAGCCGCGTACAGCGGGTAGGGCTGGTGCATCGTCTCTCGTACGGCTGCGGGGTGTGCGAAACGTCGTGCGCAGCGAGACGGGCAAGTGGTGACTGAAATCGCCGAGCCGTCGTCAGGAGTAGACCGTGCTGCTACCGCATCAGCCCCTGCAGGACGCCGCCGTCGTGCCCGCCCAGCGAGTGCCCGCCAGGGACGAGGCGGGACCCTGGCACTCCGAGGCGGTGTGCCGACGGGACGAGGCGGGACTCTTTTTCGCGCCGTCGAAGGAGCCGACGGCCGCCCGGCTGGCCAGGGAGGAAGCCGCGAAGCGGGTCTGCGCCCGCTGCCCAGTGATGATCGAGTGCCGCGAGCACGCCCTGCTCCAGCCCGAGCCGTACGGCGTCTGGGGCGGCCTGACCGCCGCCGAGCGCCGCGTCGTCCTGGCCCGCCGCCGGCGCCGCGACGCCGAGCTGCAGCGCGCGGCCCGGATGCCGGCCGCGGGCTGACCTCAGTACGACCCATAGCGACGGCCCGGTGCCCCACCGCGAGAGCGGTGGGGCACCGGGCCGTCGGTCTGCCGGGCGGAGCCTCAGCTGGGCCGCTCGAAGTCGATCGAGCTGTAGGCGCGCAGCTTGGAGAGCCGGTGCTCGGAGTCGATCTGCCGGATCGTGCCGGACTTGGAGCGCATCACCAGGGACTGGGTGGTGGCGGTCTCCGCGCGGTAGCGGACGCCGCGCAGCAGCTCGCCGTCGGTGATGCCGGTGGCGACGAAGAACACGTTGTCGCCGCTGACCAGGTCGTCGGTGTGCAGTACGCGGTCCAGGTCGTGGCCCGCGTCTATGGCGCGCTGCCGCTCCTCGTCGTCCTTGGGCCACAGCTTGGCCTGGATCGTGCCGCCCAGGCACTTGATCGCGCAGGCCGTGATGATGCCCTCGGGGGTGCCGCCGATGCCCAGCAGCAGGTCCACGCCGGTGCCTTCGCGTACGGCCATGATCGCGCCGGCCACGTCGCCGTCGGCGATGAACCGGATGCGGGCGCCGGCCTCGCGGATCTCCTTGACGATGCCGTCGTGCCGGGGCCGGTCCAGCACGACGACGGTGACGTCCTCGGGGCTGGACTTCTTCGCCTTGGCGATACGGCGGATGTTCACGCCGACCGGGGCGTTGATGTCGACGTAGTCCGCCGCCTCCGGCCCGGTGACCAGCTTGTCCATGTAGAAGACCGCGGACGGGTCGAACATGGAGCCGCGGTCGGCGACGGCCAGGACGGAGACGGCGTTGGCCATGCCCTTGGCCGTCAGCGTCGTACCGTCCACGGGGTCCACGGCCACGTCGCACTCGGGGCCGGTCCCGTCGCCCACGCGCTCGCCGTTGTACAGCATCGGCGCGTGGTCCTTCTCGCCTTCGCCGATGACGACCACGCCGTTCATGGAGACGGTGTGAATCAGGGCACGCATGGCCTTGACCGCGGCGCCGTCCGCGCCGTTCTTGTCGCCTCGGCCGACCCAGCGGCCCGAGGCCATGGCACCGGCCTCGGTGACCCGGACCAGTTCGAGTGCGAGGTTGCGATCGGGGGCCTCTGGGCTGACCTCGAGCTGGGACGGCAGATGATGCTCGGTCATCGGAGCGCACCTTTCTGTACGGCGACGGCCGGTTAGGTGAGGGTTCGCTTGACCTTATCGCTATGTCGAGAAAATGAGCAGAGGGGTCCACGGATGAGCACCGCTAGTCGGCCGGGGTGCGGCTGAGGTGCGGCTGAGTTGCGGTGGGTGGGGGCCTTGTCCGGTCCGTTCCCGGCATGGGGGACGATAGAGGGCGTGGCTGGTATGCGAGGCAAGCAGACGGTGCGGGACATGGTCCTGTCGATGGCGGTGATCGGCGTGGTCGTCGCGGCGATTTACTTCTTCATCCCGCACGACGACAGCAAGAACGCCCAGAACAGCGCGGTGAAGACGGTCAGCTATCGGGTCGAGCTGTCGACCGCCCGGCGCGCGGCGACGTATCCGGTCGCGGCGCCCGAGGGGCTGCCCAAGGGCTGGCGCGCCACCTCCGTCTCGTACCAGGCCAGCGACGACGGCCGGGGCGGCGCCTGGCACCTGGGCTTCCTCAGCCCGAAGGAGCAGTACGCGGCGGTCGAGCAGAGCGATGCGCCGGCGCGCGAGTACATCAAGAAGGTCACGCTGAACGCCACGCCGGCCGGCGGCAGCCGCGAGGTCGACGGCGTCCGCTGGGACAAGTACAAGGGCGACACGTACAAGGCCCTCGTGCGCAAGGAGTCCGGCCACACCACGGTCGTCACCGGCACCGCGTCCTACGACGGGCTGGCGGAGCTGGCGGGCGCGCTCAAGAGCGAGAAGTAGCAGCGGCACGACGTACGGCAGAGGCCGCCGCACCCGGAGCGGGTGCGGCGGCCTCTTGTCGTACGCGAGGGCCCGAGACTCAGACCGTGGTGGCGGCGTCCTCGAAGGACAGGCGCGGGGAGCGCGGGAAGAACGCGTCCTGGCCCGGCTTGCCGATGTTGATCACCATGAAGGACTTCTGCTTGCCGTCGCCGAAGAACTCCTTGTCGACGGCGGTGAAGTCGAAGCCGGTCATCGGGCCGGCGGCCAGGCCCGCGGCGCGGACGCCGAGGATGAAGTAACCGGCCTGCAGGGTGGCGTTCTGGGTGCCGGCGACCTCGCGCGCGGCCGCCTCGGAGAAGAACGTGTCCTTGATGCCCGGCGCGTGCGGGAAGAGCTCCGGCAGCTTCTCGTGGAAGTCCAGGTCCACGGAGAGGATCACGGTCAGCGGGGCCGCCAGCGTCTTCGGGCCGTTGGCGCCCATGGCGTGCTCGACGAGGCGCTTGCGGGCGTCCTCGGAGCGGACCAGCGTCAGGCGCAGCGGCGACTGGTTGAAGGCGGTCGGGGCGAACTTCACCAGGTCGTAGATGGCCTGAACCTGCTCGTCGGTGACCGGCTCGTCCGTGAACGTGTTGGCGGTCTGGGCCTCGCGGAACAGGAGGTCAGCAGTGGCGGCGTCAAGGGCGAGAGTCATGGAGGGCACCTCGGTGATTCGTGGTGGTTCCGGGCCGGGACGGTCCGGTTTGTACACCCTCCACTTTAGCGTCGATAGATTAACCTTCAACTAAAACGCGCTCGTTGTGAGTGGATTCACATGAGCGGTTGTGAGGTGTGGGGCGGGTGCTGCCGTACCCGGACGGGCCCGGCCGCGCCCGGGGGAGGCCCCGGTTACTCCTCGGCCCCGGCCTCTTCCTCCTCCGCCAGTGCCGCGTCCAGCCGGGCACGCGCGCCGTCCAGCCAGCGGCGGCACACCTTCGCCAGCTCCTCGCCGCGCTCCCACAGCGCGAGCGACTCCTCCAGCGTCGTGCCGCCCGCCTCCAGGCTGCGGACCACCTCGATCAGCTCGTCCCGCGCCTGCTCGTACCCGAGCGTGGACGTCACCTCCGAAGCGCCCGCCGCCCCGGCGCCTGCTTCGCCGTCCGTGTCCATGCCCGTGTCCGTCTTCGCCTTGGCCATGCGCCCCAGCCTAAGTGCGGGGTGTGACAGCGCCGCTGTCCCCGGCGTCGCCGTCCACGCGGCGGACCGTGAAGTCGCCTTCGGCGACCCGGGCGCGCAGCTCCTCGTCCGCGCAGACCTCCTCGGGCGAGCGGACCGCGCTGCCGTCGGAGCGCTGCAGCACCGCGTATCCCCGCTCCAGCGTCGCCTTGGGGGAGAGGGCCACCACCCGCGCCAGGGTGTGCGATAGCTCGGAGTCGGCCCGGTCCAGCAGATGCCCCAGCGTGCGCCGGCCGCGCTCCAGCAGGGCGGTGACCTGCTCCTCGCGGGCCTCCACCATGCGGTGCGGCTCTCGTATGCACGGGCGGTTCAGCGCGCCCGCGAGGCCGCGCTCCTCGCGGTCCAGGAAGCCGGTGACCGAGCGCAGCGCGCGCTCCCGCAGATGCTGGATGCGGACCAGCTCCTCGCCCACGTCCGGTACGACCTTCTTCGCCGCGTCCGTCGGCGTCGAGGCGCGCAGGTCGGCGACCAGGTCCAGCAGCGGGCTGTCCGGCTCGTGCCCGATCGCCGACACGACGGGCGTACGCGCCTCGCCGACGGTCCGTACGAGCTGCTCGTCGGAGAACGGCAGCAGATCCTCCACGCTGCCGCCGCCCCGCGCCACGATGATCACGTCCACGTCCGGCCGGGCGTCCAGCTCCCGCACCGCCTCGATGACCTGCGGTACGGCGTGCACCCCCTGCACCGCGACGTTCCGCACCTCGAAGCGGACGGCGGGCCAGCGGTGCCGGGCGTTCTCCAGTACGTCCCGCTCGGCCGCGCTGGCCCGGCCGCAGACCAGGCCGATCAGCTGCGGCAGGAACGGCAGCGGGCGCTTGCGCTCCGCCGCGAACAGGCCCTCGGCGGCCAGCGCCTTCTTCAGCATCTCCAGCCGGGCCAGCAGCTCGCCGACGCCGACCGGCTTGATCTCGGCGGCCCGCAGCGAGAGCTGGCCGCGCGGCGCGTACCACTCCGGCTTCGCGTGCACCACGACTCGGGCGCCCTCGCTGATCACGTCGGCGACCTTGTCGAAGACCTGGCGGTAGCACGTCACGCTCACCGAGATGTCGTGCGACGGGTCGCGCAGCGTCATGAAGACGACGCCCGCGCCGGGGCGCCGGGAGAGCTGGGTGATCTGCCCTTCGACCCATACCGCGCCGAGCCGGTCGATCCATCCGCCGATGAGGCGAGATACCTCGCCTACGGGGATGGGGGTCTCTGCGGAGGTCTGTAGTGCCATGCGCCGAGCGTATCGGCGGGGGCTGACAGTGCGGCGCCGTTGCACGGGGGCGCTGCCCCCGGACCCCCGGTCCTCAATCGCCGGACGGGCTTGATTTTGCCGCCGTTACGCGCTCGATGTGTCGCCGTGACGGGCCGGAGCTACCGCGCGGACGTGCTCGGCTTCCCACGCTTCGCGTACTGCGCCGCCAGCACCACCAACCCCACCACCAGCCAAGCCCCGCCCACCACCTGGGCAGTAGGAGACGCCTCGACGATCACCGCGGCCACCACCGCCAGGCCCAGCAGCGGGATGATCACGTGGGCCAGTACGCCCCGGGACGCGGCTCGCTTGCGGAGCCAGAAGTAGCCGATCACCGAGGCGTGCAGCAGGCCGAAGGCGGTCAGTGCGCCGACGTTCACGATCGAGGACAGGTGGTCCAGGCCGTCGTCCCGGCGCGCCGCCCATACCGCCGCGACCAGCGTCACCACCGCCGCGCCCAGCAGTGCCCGGCGCGGTACCCCGCTGCCCGCGTCCACCTTCGCCATCGCCCCCGGCAGCCGCCGGTCCCGGGCCATCGCGAACAGCAGCCGGCCGGCCGCCGCCTGCCCGGCCAGCGCCGCGAACGCCGCGCCGATCGCCTTGCTCGCCGCGACCAGCTTCTGCAGCCACTCGCCGGCCGCCGCGTTCGCCGTCGCGTAGAAGGCGTCGCCCTGCTCGGCCGGCTTCGCCGCCAGCTCGGCCGCCGACATCGGCGCGAGCAGCGCGGCCAGGTACGTCTGCACGGCGAACAGCACGCCCGCCACCACCAGGCAGGTCAGCACCGCCCGCGCCACCCGCCGGCCGCCCCCGGACGCCTCCTCCGCGAACGCGGCGATCGCGTCGAAGCCCAGGTACGACAGCACCGCCACCGACACCGCCGCCAGCACCGCGCTCGTAGAGAAGCCGCCCTCGCCCGTGAGCGGCACCGTCCAGCCGCGCTGCGCGCCGTCCGTCGCCAGCACCCACACCGCCGCCACGACGAAGACCACCAGCACCGCGATCTCCATCGCCAGCACCAGGAAGCCCACCACGGCCGCGGTCCGTACGCCCCACAGGTTCAGCAGCGTGGTGACGACCACCGCCACCGCCGTCCAGATCCACTGGTGCACCGACGGCACCAGGGAGTGCAGCGCGATCCCGGAGAAGAGGTACGCCACCGCCGGGATCAGCAGGTAGTCCAGCATCGCCATCCAGCCCGCGATGAAGCCCGCGCCCTCGCCCAGCCCGATCCGGGCGTAGGTGAAGACCGAGCCGGCCTGCGGGGCGACCCGCACCATCTGCGCGTACGAGTACGCCGTGAAGGCCATCGCGATCGTCGCGACGACGTACACGATCGTGATCGCGCCGTGCGACTTGGCCTGCAGCGTCCCGAAGATGCCGACCGGCGCCATCGGGGCGATGAAGAGCAGCCCGTAGACGATCAGGTCCCGGAAGGACAGGGACCGCTTCAGCCGGGCCCCGGCGGCCAGGGTGGCGCCGGCGCCGTCGGTGTCCGCGGAGCCGTCGGGGTCGGGAGCGCCGCCGGACGGGGGCTGCGGCTCGGCCGTTGGGGACATGGCGGACACCTCTGCAGTACGAACGGGCCGTCGGCGATCGACGGCCTCACATGATCGTCGGCCGTACCGCCGTTTCGGGCAAGCCGCCCTGCCGTACCGGCATCTGCCCTGTAAGCGCTGCGTTCCGACCTCTGGCCATGCCTTCCGTCCGCCGCCACCCCGACCCGTACGATGGGGACCATGACCACCCCGACTTCCCGCCGCGTCCTCCTCGCCGCCCCCCGTGGATACTGCGCCGGCGTGGACCGAGCCGTCATCGCCGTCGAGCAGGCCCTGCAGCAGTACGGCGCGCCCGTCTACGTACGTCACGAGATCGTCCACAACAAATATGTGGTCAAGACGCTGGAGAAGAAGGGCGCGATCTTCGTCGAAGAGACGGAGGAAGTGCCCCCGGGCAACATCGTCATCTTCTCCGCGCACGGCGTCGCGCCGGTCGTCCACGACGAGGCCAAGCGCGGCAAGCTCGCCACCATCGACGCCACCTGCCCGCTCGTCACCAAGGTCCACAAGGAAGCCGTCCGCTACGCCAAGGAGGACTACGACATCCTCCTGATCGGCCACGAGGGCCACGAAGAGGTCATCGGCACCAGCGGCGAGGCCCCCGACCACATCACCCTGGTCGACGGCCCCGAGGACGTGCAGAACGTCGAGGTCCGGGACCCGGACAAGGTCGTCTGGCTCTCCCAGACCACCCTGTCCGTCGACGAGACCATGGAGACGGTCGACGCCCTGAAGGGCCGCTACCCGAACCTCCTCTCCCCGCCCAGCGACGACATCTGCTACGCCACGCAGAACCGCCAGACGGCCGTGAAGCAGATGGGCGCCGACTCCGACCTCGTGATCGTCGTCGGCTCCAAGAACTCCTCGAACTCCGTCCGCCTGGTCGAGGTCGCGCTGGGCGCCGGCGCCAAGGACGCGCACCTGGTCGACGGCGCCGACGAGATCGACGAGGCCTGGCTGGAAGGCGTCGGCACGGTCGGCGTCACCTCCGGCGCCTCCGTCCCGGAGGTCCTGGTCGAGGGCGTACTGGAGTGGCTGGCGCAGCGCGGGTACGAGGACGTGGAGACGATCACCTCCGCCACCGAGTCCATCCACTTCTCGCTGCCCAAGGAGCTCCGCCGCGACCTGCGCGCGGAGGCCAAGGCGGCGACGGACGGCGAGTCCGCCGCGGAGTGACCCGACGGCACACCCACACCGGCCGGTTCGCCTTCGGACCGGCCGGTTCGCCTTTTGCGGAGGAATTTGAGGGGCGGATTTGCGGGGTGAAGCGGCCCCTCCCCGCCTAGCCTTTCCCCATGAACGTATTCGGCGTGGACATCGGCGGTTCGGGCATCAAGGGCGCCCCCGTGGACCTGGAACGCGGCGAGCTCGCGGAGGAGCGCTTCAAGGTGCTCACCCCGCACCCGGCCACCCCGGAAGCGGTCGCCGACGGCGTCCAGCAGGTCGTCGAGCACTTCGGCTGGTCGGGGCCGGTGGGGGCGACGTTCCCGGGGGTGGTCACGGGCGGGGTGACCCGTTCGGCGGCCAATGTCCACAAGTCGTGGATCGGCACCGACGCCGTCTCCCTGCTGACCTCCCGGCTCGGCGGCGAGGCCGGCGGCTGCGAGGTCACGGTACTGAACGACGCGGACGCGGCCGGGCTCGCCGAGATGCACTTCGGGGCGGCGCGCGGCCGCATGGGCACGGTCATCATGCTGACCCTGGGCACCGGCATCGGCAGCGCCGTCTTCACCGACGGGCAGCTGGTCGCCAATACCGAGCTCGGCCACCTCGAACTGGACGGTCACGACGCCGAGACCCGCGCCTCGACGCGGGTCAAGGACGAGGAGGACCTGAGCTGGCACGAGTGGGCGCCCCGGCTGCAGAAGTACCTCCGGCACGTCGAGATGCTCTTCACGCCCGAGCTGTTCGTGATCGGCGGCGGGGTGAGCCGCAAGGCCCACAAGTTCCTGCCGCTGATCGAGGGCGTCAGGGCCGAGATCGTGCCTGCGCAGCTTCAGAACAACGCGGGGATCGTGGGGGCCGCAATGGCCGCCCGGCGGGCTTTCCACCCGGCTGCTGTCGCTCCCGCCCCTGGTCAGGACGCCGGTCTCGGGGCCGCCGACCCCCGCCCCGGTGGACCTCGTGACGCTGCGCCCGCCGCCGGAGGATGAGCAGGCCCTTCCGTACGCCGACGATCAGCACGCTGAGGGCCGTGCCGAGGTAGAGCCAGCCCGCGTTCACCGCGAGCAGGGTGAAGACGCCCATCAGCAGGCTGCCCGCGCCGTCCCCGCCGCGCGCGACGGGCAGGCTGCCGACGGTGTACGCGATCGGCAGCGTCACGGGCGCGACGACCAGGTCGTACGGGCGTACCCACAGCGCTCCGGCGGCCCCCGCCAGCACGAAGCCGACGCCGTACACGGTCGGCGAGCCGCCCGCGAGCAGCCGGTCCAGGCAGGCCAGGACCAGCAGCGCGAGGGTGGTCAGCAGCGCACAGCCCAGTCCGGTCAGCTTCGGCGCCGGCACCTTGCGGGCCAGCGCGGCGAGCGGGCCGGGCAGCACGCGGCGGGCGCCCGCGCGGTAAACGGTCGAGGTCTCGGCGATGGCGGGACCGGCGGCCGGCGCGGGGGGCTGCGCGCCGGACCGGCCGCCGCGGGCCGCGGGCGGCCGCCCGGTCCGGGACGGGCTGTGCTGAGGTGCGCGCGCTTCGTGTTGCTCCACTCGCCAACGGTAGGCCGCTAAGTGGGATTAATAGCCCGTAGGACACGCGCTTTCCCCGACGATGACCTCGGATTCCACGACGATGGCGCTCGCCCGCGCTACGGATTCGGTACGGAGGCGGGTACGCACGGGCCGTCCGGGGGCGGGTACCTACGGGCCGTGCTGGAGCGGGTACGTACGGGGTCGGGCATGCCTTCCGGGCCCTTCCGGGCGGCGTGGCGGCGGGGCCGCCGGTACGGCGCACGGCCCACCCGCCCCTCCCCGTAGACTGGTGGATCGGCCCACCAGGGTCACTGCCCACCGGGGCCGGTGCCCATCGGGTCACTGCCCACCCCGCCCCCTCCCGTCGGAAGTCGAGTCGCCAACGTGTCGCTCACGATCGGAATCGTCGGTCTGCCGAATGTCGGCAAGTCGACCATGTTCAACGCCCTGACCAAGAACGACGTACTGGCGGCCAACTACCCGTTCGCCACCATCGAGCCCAACGTCGGCGTCGTGGGCGTCCCCGACCCCCGCCTGGCCAAGCTCGCCGAGATCTTCTCCTCCGAGAAGGTCCTCCCGGCCACCGTCGACTTCGTCGACATCGCCGGCATCGTGCGCGGCGCCTCCGAGGGTGAGGGCCTGGGCAACAAGTTCCTCGCGAACATCCGTGAGTCCGACGCGATCTGCCAGGTCATCCGCGCCTTCAAGGACGAGAACGTCGTGCACGTCGACGGCAAGGTCTCGCCCAAGGACGACATCGAGACGATCAACACCGAGCTGATCCTCGCCGACCTCCAGACCATCGAGAAGGTCCTCCCGCGCCTCCAGAAGGAATCGCGCATCAAGAAGGACATCCAGCCCAAGGTCAAGGCCGTCGAGGAGGCCAAGGCCATCCTGGAGAAGGGCGACACGCTCTTCTCCGCGGGCATCGTCCAGGGCTCGGGCAACGAGGAGCTCCTGCACGACCTGCACCTCCTCACCACCAAGCCCTTCCTCTACGTCTTCAACGTCGACGAGGACGAGCTGACCGACGAGGACTTCAAGAACGAGCAGCGCGCGCTCGTCGCCCCCGCCGAGGCGATCTTCCTCAACGCCAAGCTGGAGGCCGACCTCGCCGAGCTCGACGAGGAGGAGGCCCTCGAACTCCTCCAGTCCGTCGGCCAGGAGGAGCCCGGCCTGGCGACCCTCGCCCACGTCGGCTTCCGCACCCTCGGCCTGCAGACCTACCTGACGGCCGGCCCCAAGGAATCCCGCGCCTGGACGATCAAGAAGAACGCCACGGCCCCCGAGGCCGCCGGCGTCATCCACACCGACTTCCAAAAGGGCTTCATCAAGGCCGAGGTCATCTCCTTCGACGACCTCGTCGAATGCGGCTCAGTAGCCGACGCCCGCGCCGCCGGCAAGGCCCGCATGGAAGGCAAGGACTATGTGATGCAGGACGGCGATGTGGTGGAATTCCGCTTCAACGTCTGAGCGGATGAAATAACACCACGTCGCTGATGCGGCAAACATGCAGGCCAGAAGGGGCCGGGCTCTCATGAGCCCGGCCCCTTCACCGATCCCGTGCTGGACCGGTGCCGGAACACACCACCAGCTCTCCATTGTCGATCGTGTAAATCACGCGGTAATCGCCTACCCGTAGGCGGCGCCGGGGGGGGCTGCCTCCGGCTCCCGGTGGGGCATCCAGAAGCCGTTGTCGTGCACGAAACTCCACTTGACGCTGCTCACGCTTCCTAGCCCTGCTCATGCGGGGAAGAACGTCGACGGCCTGTATATCCCGTCGGCGCCCTTCTCCAGGTAGCCCATCAAGTCCACTCCACCATGGGTGCCGGAGACCTGATAGCTGCCCCTGTACGTGCCCCTCTGGAACAGGTCGTCCCCAGCCTCGCGCGTTCTTGCCCGCGTCTCAGCTCTCGGGCAGATTCGGGCCTCAGTCGAAATAACCGCTGGGGGCCGCGAGTGCGTAGTGAAAGTACAAGGGCAGATCGTCGTGTGGGTCGAGGGGGACCTCGCGGCTGGTTTCGCGGGAGAGCAGCAGGGCGAGATCGGGGTAAATGGCTACCTCTTCGTCGCTGGTGTCTGCCTCGTGGCCGGCGTCGCTGATTTGCTGGATGAGTTCGCGGGCGGGGGTGCGGAAGATGTCCAGTCCATTGAATTCGACGCGCACGTCGGCGTCGTCTTTCTCGAAGCGCCAGGCTTCGACTCCCGTGAGGGTCTCGCCGTCGTCCGCCAAGAGGACTACTTCGAATTCGGGGTGAACGATCAACACCTTGAATGCCGTGCGTCCCTGAGTGGGGCCGGCCTTCCTTGTCTCGCCCCACGCGGAAGCAATCTCCGTGGCCTCGGCGATCGGCATGCCGAAGCGCAACGGGCCGGCACCGGTGGGCGGGTTGAGAGGCAGTTGCATTATCGCCCTCACTTGAGCAGGTTGTAATCGATGGTCCAGCCGTTGCTGGTGAGCACTTCCTGGAGCCCAGCGTTGTGCGGAAGGCTAGCAACCATATCGGCGATGTGCTGGTCGTATTTCGTTCCGAAGCGGCTGCGAATGTCGTCGATGTCCATCTTCATCGCCTTGTCGAAGCGCCCCGCGTTGATGAGGTCGCGTTGCTTCTGTTGCCATTCGCGAGCCTCACGACCGTAACCGGTGCTGGTCACCAGCCTGTGGTCCGGCTTCTCCATACGAATGGAGGGGCCCATGTGTGGAGTGAGTTTGGGGTCGGAGAGATGTTTGTAGGCCGACTTGGCCGGCATGTGGTTGATCTCGTTTCCGTCCCGGGCCGGGGTCATGCCCCCGTACCAGCCGCCACTGTCGGTGCACCCCTTGGGTGCCAGGCCGAGCGGATCGGACCAGGTGTGCGGGTTGTCGACATAGGTCGCCGGGTTGGGGGCGGGGAGGAGGCCGAGGGGGTCGGGGGTGAGGTAGCGGCCCGTGGCGGGGTCGTAGTAGCGGTGGACGTTGTAGTGGAGGCCGGTCTCGCGGTCGGCGTACTGGCCCGGGAAGCGCAGGGGCGTGTATGCGGTGGCGCCGCGTTTCCAGGCGGTGGTGCCCCAGAGCGTGGCGCGGCTGCGCCAGGCGATGTCGCCCGTCTCGTCGAGCAGTTCGGTCGGGGTGCCCACCAGGTCGGTGACGATGGCGAAGAAGCGGGCGTCGATCTCCCGCTGGGACGTCGCGTCGGTGATCCGCTCGGTCTGGGCGACGGGGTGGAGACCGTCGTGGTCCCAGGTGAGGGTGACCTCGTGCGGGGTCCCGGTGACGGTGGAGGTTTCCTCGATGAGGGTGCCGCCGTCCCAGGCGTAGTCCACCCGCTCGGCCACCTGCCCGGCGTCGTCGAGACGCTGCTTGGCGATGCGGCGGCCGAGGGGGTCGTAGAGGTAACGCCAGCGGGTGCCGTCCGGGGTGGTCACTGAGGTGAGATGGTTCTCCGTGTCCCACGTGTAGTGCCAGGTCTCGCGCTTGCCGGAGAGGGTTGTCCGGGTGCGGACGGTGGGGCGTCCGGCCTCGTCGTGTTCGTAGTGGTTGCGGCCCGCGCTCAGCAGGCGTGTACCGGCGTAGGAGCGCGCGCCCGAATCGTCCGCGGACCGGGGGACGTCGGCCGACGTCTGGTTGCCGGCGGTGTCGTAGGCGTACTGCTCCGTCCAGTCGGAGGCG
Source organism: Streptomyces sp. NPDC050315 (assembly GCF_040655775.1). Classification (NCBI taxonomy): domain Bacteria; kingdom Bacillati; phylum Actinomycetota; class Actinomycetes; order Kitasatosporales; family Streptomycetaceae; genus Streptomyces; species Streptomyces sp. NPDC050315. The sequence continues at coordinate 708,938 of NZ_JBFAKN010000004.1, read as the reverse complement.
CGTACGGCCGTCACTCGGCCCATGGGGTCGACGTCGAAGTGGCGCGCGCCGCGCAGGCTGTCGTCGATGCCGACGAGGTGACCGTCCGCGCGGTAGGCAAAGGACCGGTCGATGCCGGCCACCGACAGGGACGCGAGGCGGCCTGCCGGATCCCAGACCTGGTCGAGCGCGATCTCCCCGACGGAGCGGCGCACCTCGTGTCCGGCGGCGTCGAAGGTGGATTCCAGCGTGCGGCCGGAGGCGGTCACGGATGTGCGGTTGCCCGCTGCGTCGTAGGTGAACTCCGAGACGACTCCGGAGGGGGTGACACGGCTCAGCGAGTTGCCGAGCTGGTCGTAAGTGTGGTGTGTGGTGCGGCCGTTGAGGGTTTGCGTGAGAACGCGGCCCATGGGGTCACGTTCGATGTGCAGCTCGGCCTCGGGGCCGCCCGCCGAGACGAGTCGTCCGGCCGGGTCGTAGGCGTAGACGGTGACCGCGCCTGCGGCGTCCTTCCGGACGGCCCTGCCGAGGGCGTCCCGCTCGTAGCGGATGGTCTCTCCCGCCGGGGTGGTGCGGGCGGTGAGCCGGCCCGCGGCGTCGTGCTCGTAGGCGAGACGCCGATCGTCGAAGTCTCTCTCGGACACCGGACGTCCGGCCGCATCGAGGGCGTAGTCCCAGGTCAGGCCCTGGGGGTTGGTGACGCGGCTGAGGTGCAGCTCGGTGTCGTAGGCGAATTCGTACCGCGCACCATCGGGGTCGATGCGGGCGGTGAGCAGGTCGAAGTAGGCGTACTCGAAGCGGGAGGTGCTGCCGGTGGCGCTGGTGTGGCTGATGCAGTTGCCCTCGCCGTCGTACGTCCACCTCTCCTCCGCACTGGTGGAGTCGATACGCCGGGCCGGCCTGCCCTCGATCGTCCATTCCGTGCGGGTCGTGGCGCCGGCCGGGTCGGTGATCGCCACCGGGCGGCCGAAGACATCGCGCTCGTAGCGCGTGACGGCACCGAGCGGGTCGGCGATCTCCAGGGGGAGCCCGCCCGCGTTGCATCTGATGTGGACGGCATGGCCCAGCGCGTCCGTGATCGAGGCCAGGTGGCCGGCGGGAGTGTACGTGTAGCGCGTCACCGCTCCGGTCGGGTCGGTCAGGGCGGTGAGGTTGCCACAGGAGTCGAACTCGCGATGCCAGATCGCGCCGTCGGCGTCCACGCTCTCGGTCGCCAGGCCCAGCTCGTTGTACGTGGCTTCGACCGTGCGGCCATCGGCGCGGGTGATCCGCGTCATGTTGTCGGCCGCGTCGTAGGCATAGCTGGTCGTGTTGCCGAGGGCGTCGGTCTGGGACAGCAGCCGGTCATTGCTGTCCCATTCGTTGGTCAGCGACTCGCCGAGCGGATTGGTACTGGAGACGAGCTGCAGCCGCTCGTTGTAGCGGTACGTGGCCGTATGGCCGAGGGAGTTCGTGTACCGGGTGACGTTGTTGTCGGTGTCGTAGAAGACGGCACAGCTCAGAATTCCGTTGATGCCCGCGCCACGGATGCAGCGGTCCTCGTTGTCGTAACTGAAGCGGTACCAGGAGCCGTTGCGGTCGGTCCACGAGGTGATGCGCGCGTCGGCGTCGTACGTGAGCTGGAACGGCAGGCCGGACGAGTTGTAGATCTCGTGGAGATGGCCGTCGCTGTCATAGGTGTACCGCAGGAGCTGGATCCCCTCGGGTCCTGCGTCCGGACTCAGCAGGCGGAGGCCCGTTATTCGGTCGTCCGCGGTGTCGACGGCGATGTGGTGGCCGCCGGTGTGCCGGATCGCGGTCGGCATGCCTGCGTCGTCGTACTCGAAGGTGACCGCGTTGCCATTCCGGTCGGTGATCGACTGGAGGAGGAGAGTCACCTCCTCCGGAGCATGCTCCGGGGCATCGGAGCCGCTGTCCTGCTCCGGAAGCGCCGGGGGCGGTGTGAAGCGGCGGATCAGACCGGAGTCCGGGTCGGAAATGGTGAACGCACCGGTGGGGGTGCCGTCCCATTCCAGCGGCCAGCGCGGGCCTGCCGCGGGCAGGACGGCGTGATCCGGCTCGGGGGCGGGATAGGCCAGGAGCATCCCGTCCTCGGTGGCGAACACGGCCCCTTCACTGTCGAGCTCCACGCGCTGGTCGAGCGTGGAGGCCCAGGACTCGCCGAAGCCGCGGCCCCAGCGGTAGGTGGACAGGTGGGTGCGCTGGAGGACGAGCGGCAGCACGCCCGGCAGGACGACGTCCGTCTCCTCCATCACCATCTCGCCCGAGATCATGTCGATGGGATCGCCGTTGAGGCACCGGCCCTTGGTCGGCTTGGCCTTCGCCAGCAGCTTCTGGCCACCCGCGCGTACGGCGTTGCGCAGCCCGCCGGAGCGCACGGCCTTCGCCGCTGCCTTGAGGCCCGTGGTCGCTCCCTTGAGCCCCTTGGCCACTCCCGCGATGGTGGTCAGGCCCTTCATGCCGGGAATGCAGTCCAGCGCCGCCAGGCCGACGTCAAAAAGACTGGCTTTCCCGCTCGCGAATTTCGAGAGGGTGTCGGCGAGTACGATCACGGCCGCGACGACCACGATGGCGGCGAGGACCGGGCCACCGACGATCATCACGACGATGCCCAGCACGGCGACGATGACCTTGCAGACGGAGACGATCGCGTCCCAGCTGTCGGTGACGAACTTGACGATCTCCTCCCACCAGCTGCGGTTCTGGATACCGGCGTCGGAGGCTTCCTCCAGCTTGTCCTGACAGACCCGGGCGGCGTCCTCGCGCAGCTCCTTGGCCTCGGCGGCCATTGCCTTGGCGGCATCCAGGGCGGACTGGGCGCTGTCGACCGCGCCCTGGGCGTCGCTCTGGGCGGAGTTGGCCTGCTGGGCGTTGCGCGTGGCGGCGCGGACCTTGGCCTCGTCGGGGGCCTCGGGGCCCTTGGCCTCGTCGTACGCCTTGGTCTGGGAGGTGGCGGTCTTGACCCAGTCGTTTGCCGAGTCCAGCCGGCCCTGGGCGGCGTTCAGGTCGTCGCGGGCCTCGCGGCCCTTCTTCAGGGCCCGGTCGGCCAGGGACTGGGCGCGTTCGAGCTTCGGCCAGTAGGCGGCGATGGCATCGCCCGCCATGTCGTACGAGGTCCGCAGCTTCCGCAGGTTTCCCGGGACGCCGTCGAACTCCTCCTTGAACTTCTTCGCCGATTTGCCGGACCACTTCAGGACCGCGTCCTCGGACGCCATGTCGGTGATCTGCCGCAGGGCCGTACCGACGTCCTCGGCGAACTCGTGCAGCTCGCGGGCGAGTTTGCGTACCCGCTCCGGATCACCGGGAGTCGGGTCCTTCTCCAGGTCCAGCACGTGCCAGTCCGTCGGCCGGTGGCCCACGTCAACGCCCCCGTAACACACTCAACTTCAGTCAACGTGATCTTGCGGAGCCACCCTAACTCTCGCCACTGACACGGACGAAGGGTGGTTCGGCGGAAGACCGGAAGACCGGAAGAGCGGAGGGCTTATGTGAAGCGGAACGTGGAGGTGATGGCGTCGAACATGTCGAAGAAGGAGTCCGCCAGATCCAGTACCTGGCTGCTGCCGGACACCAGCGCCACCGTGCCCTGCTGTTCCGGGACGGGAATGAAGGTTTGCATCAGCACCGCCCGCACGGTGCGCTCGTCGCCGGGGATGGCGATGTCCTCGATCCCATGGGTCCGTGCCACGGTTCCCACCTGCGGGATCTTCACGGTGGTGACCTCGCGCCACGCATCGCCCTCGCGCTTCGCCTTCCGCGGGCTGATCTGCTGGGCGATGAGCTGAGGATCGGTGGGCAGGATCTCCCCGTCGTCGGTCCGCGCGCCGATCACCGACACGGTCACCGATGCGGTGACGGGTGCCGCGCCACCGTAGGACTCCGCCATGCAGCCGCAGTACAGCGCGCCGGACTGCCAGGCGTCCTTGGCGGCCTTCCGCAGAAACGAGGAAAAAGCATCCCGGTGCTCGGCCAACTCCGGGCGCTGCCGTACGCGTTCGTTAACCAGCTGCCGAATGGTGTCGTCCCGCGAGGCGGGCCGGATGTCGAACTCCCACCAGGACTTCGGCACCTTGATGTGAAATCCGCTGCGCTCAATGGTCTGCGCTTCGCTGCTACGGCTCATCGCCCGCTCCCCTCCCGTAACCCGATCTTGCAGCCGGGGCGGCTGCCCACCTTACGGGCGGGGCCGTGGTGGCGCGGTGGTGGGTGCCTGCGCATACGCTGGCTGCTCGCGTGACCGAGTAAGAGCGTTGCTACAGGGGAGGTTCCGGGTGAGCGACGAGGGGCGGCTGGCGATACCGCTGAGCGAGCTCGAAGGTTTTGGCAGCCGGCTGCGGTCCATCAAGGGCCGGATGAACGGCACCAAGAAGCTGTTCGAGTCCTACGCGGAGGACATCGGCGACGACGGCGTCGTGGACAAAATGGAGAGCTTCGAGTCGAACTGGGAAGACGGCCGCGGCGACATCGACAAGCAGCTGTCCGGCCTGGCGGACATGGCCGACACGGTGTACCGCGAAGCGACGAAGGCCGACCTGGACCTTGCGAAGCAGCTCGAGAAGGGGACCAAGAAATAGCGACCCGGTGAGCGATCCACGTCACTCGGCTTGCCCGTCACAGGCGTGACGCGGCCCGCACCCTGCACGCCCCCGCAATAGCCGCCCCTCACGCCCCCTTCAAATGCCGCATCAGCCGTTCGAAGTCCTGCCAGCCCGAGAGGTCGGACGGGTCGCCGGGGAGGGGGTAGTAGAGGGCCGGGCGGGTCTTCGGGCCGAGGTGGACCGGGCGCTCGGCGAGAGGGGTGCGGCGGGCGCGGTCGCCCGGCATGGCGCGGACCTCCTCCGCGCCCAGTACGAAGGCCAGCGGGACGCCGGGGCCTTCGAAGCGGGGCGGGACGGCCAGGTCGCGGCGGGCCTTGCGGAGCTGGACCAGCATGGACTGCAGGTGGTGGCGGGTGGCCAGGATCTCGGCGGCGCGGGGGAGAGCGTCCAGCGGGAGTTCCTCGTCGGGGCCGTAGCCGAAGGCGAGGGTGATGTCCTCCTCGATGCCGGCCGTGGTGCGGTTGATGCGGACCGTGGCCAGGCCGGGGCGGGCCGGGCTGCCGACGACCACGAGCCAGGTCGGGTCGGGGGCGCGGTCGCGGGCCAGGTCGGTGAGGCCGCGGAGGGACCAGGGGAGGTTGGCGGGTTCGGCGGTGCCCCAGCCGGCCGGGGGCTCGCCGGTCAGCTCGCGCCAGACCGACTCCAGCGCGCCGCCGAGGACCAGGCGGTCGTCGGCCGGGTGGACCGTACGGAAGGAGACGGCCAGCTGGCGTTCGCCGGTGTCGCTGACCTCCTGGAAGGTGGCGGCCAGCGGGGTACGGGCGTCCTCCGGGGTGGCGCCCGGGCCCTCGATGGGGGCGAACAGGCCGTTGGCGAAGCGCAGTACGGCGCCGGACAGGCCGTCGTAGTAACCGTCCCGTTCGTCCTGCACGACCCAGCGGGACGGCCAGCCGGGGAGGCTGTTGCGGACGGCGGGGGAGAGGGTGGCGCCCGGGCTGGTGACGATCTGGAGGCCCAGTTCGGCATTGGCGGCGGCCCGGAACGCGTCGGAGAGCCAGGCCGTCATGGCGACCACCGGGCGGTCCTGGATGATGACGGCGACCTTGTCGGTGAGGACGTCGACGGCGGGCTGCGCGGCGGCCGGGGTGGGCGCGACGCTCACCCCGTCGGTCTCCACGACGGCGAGCGAGCGGGCGGCCTCCGGTGGCCAGGCGGAGCCGCCGGACAGGGAGGCGAGCCGCGCGGAGAAGGTGCCCGCGAGCCGCTCGGCCTCCCCGACGCCGGTCGTGGCGCGGGCCTCGGTCCACCAGAAGGGGACGGGCGGCGGCGTGGCCCCGAGCAGCCGCTCGGCCTCGCCCTCGACCTGTACGAGGACCGGCGCCTCGACGGAGACGAGGGGGCGGCCCTCGGCGTCGCAGAGCTGCACGACGGCGTCCTCGCCCGTCGTCCCGACCAACTTGTCGGGGCCGCCGGAGAGCAGGCCCGCGAGCACGGTCAGCGGGTCCGGCATCTTCTGGGTGAGGGTGATGACGTCCTTGGTCATGGGGCCGTCCGGTTCCTGGTGGTGGTCGCAGTCATGGTCGGTCAGCCCTCCGTGTACACCGTCTGGATCAGCCGGTTGGGCCGTCCCCGCTGCATGAAGACGCCACGTCCCGGCGGCTGCAGCGAGGCGTACGTACCGGGGAACAGCTGGCCCTCGCTGCGGTCGCCCGACATCAGGAGCGCCGAGGCGCCCGACTCGCGCAGGCTCAGCAGCAGCGGCTCGTACATGCCGCGCGAGGCGCCCGCGACGCGGCGCGTCAGGACGAAGTGGAGTCCGATGTCGGCCGCGGAGGGGATGTAGGGGAGGAAGGGTTCGAGGGGGGACTGCCCGGCCGTCGTGAGGACGTCGTAGTCGTCGATGAGGACGACGATCCGCGGGCCGCCGCCCCAGCTGCCCGGCTCCAGGTCCGCCACGTCCGTACCGTCCCCCGGCAGCCGCTTCTCCAGCTGCCCGGCGACGCCGTGGGCGAGGCCCGCGCACATCTTGGGGTTGTACGCGTAGCCGCCGCGGAACTCCTCGGGGATCGCACCGCGCAGCCCGCGCCGCGGGTCCATGACCGCGAAGACCAGGTCGTCCTCGCCGTAGCGCTCGATGAGGCCCTGGGAGACGGTCTTGAGGAGGTTGGTCTTGCCGCACTCGCTGTCGCCCAGGATCAGCAGGTGCTGGTCGTGCTCGAAGAGGTCGAGGAGGACGGGGGCCAGGGCCGTCTGGTCCAGGCCGATCGGGACGCGGTGGGGCTCGGCGGCCGGGCTCGGAAGCAGCTGCGGCTCCAGGACGCGCGGCAGGACCCGTACCGGCTGGGCCACTTCGCCGCTCCACGTGGCGCGGACCGTACGCGTCGTACGCTCCAGGACCGCGCCCAGCTCCGAGGTGTCGGCCAGCCCGTCCGTGCGCGGCAGCGCGATCTGCGCGAAGAGCTTGCCGTCGGTCAGGACGCGACCGGGCTCGTCGGGGGAGAGGGTCTCGGCGAGCTTGCGGTCGATGCTGGACTCGCTGGGGTCGTTGAGCCGCAGCTCGACGCGGGTGCCGAAGTGCGACTGGGTGGCGATGCGGACGTCGTTCCAGCGGGTCATGCCCGCGACGACGTGGATGCCGTAACCGCTGCCCCGCTTGAGGATGTCGACGACGGCCTCGTCCAGCTCCTCGAAGTCGTCGCGCAACGCGCCGAAGCCGTCGATGACGAGGACGATCTCGGCGGAGGCGAGCTGCGGGAGGCGGCCCGCGGCGTGCAGCACGCGGAGCTGGTCGACGGAGTCGATGCCGTGCTGTCGGAAGAGCTCTTCGCGCAGGGCCAGCATGTTGCGTACTTCTTCGACCGTGCGGCCCGCGCGTTCGCGGTCGGCGCGGCCCGCGACGCCGCCCACGTGCGGCAGGCCGGACAGCGCCTGGAGGCCGCCGCCCACCAGGTCCAGGCCGTAGAGGCCGACTTCCTGGGGGGTGTGGGTCAGCGCGACCGAGAGCGCGAGGGTGCGCAGCAGGGTGGTCTTGCCGGAGGCGGGGCCGCCGATGATCGCGGCGTGACCGCCCGCGACCGTGAGGTCCAGGACGTACTGGCCCTGCCACTGTTTGGTGGGGTCGTCGAGGAGGCCGAGCGGGATCTGCAGCGGGCCGCGGCGGGCCGCGAGCTGCATGCCGCGCGCGCCGACCTCCACCGGACCGGCCGCCTTGTCCAGGGCGATGGCGGCGGGCAGCGGCGGCAGCCAGATGCGGCGTACCGGGTCGGCGGCGCCCTCCAGCTGGCCGACCATGACGCCCATCTCGGTCGGGCCGGTCTCGCGGCGGCGCATCTGCGGCTGCTGCTCGGCGGAGGCGTCCGGCTCGGCGAGAGTGTTGTACGCCGCGTACTCCAGGGCCAGCGGGCCGGTGTCCTCCTCCTCGTGGCGCTGCACGGGGCCGCGGTAAGCGCCGGAGACGTAGCTCGCCTTGAAGCGCTCGTAGTGGCTGGTGTCGACCTTGAGGTAGCCGAAGCCGGGCAGTGGCGGGAGGTGGAAGGCGTCCGTGGTGTCCAGGACCGTACGGGACTCATCCGCGGAGAAGGTGCGCAGGCCGAGCCGGTACGAGAGGTAGGTGTCCAGGCCCTTGAGCTTGCCGCCCTCGATGCGCTGGCTGGAGAGCAGCAGGTGCACGCCGATGGAGCGGCCGATGCGGCCGATGGACAGGAACAGGTCGATGAAGTCCGGCTTGGCGGTGAGGAGTTCGCCGAACTCGTCGATGACGACGAAGAGGTGCGGCAGCGGCTCCAGGTCGGGGCGCTTCTCGGCGCGCAGCGTGGCGTAGTCACCGATGTCGGCGACGTTGCCCGCGTCCTTCAGTACCTGCTGGCGGCGCTTGACCTCACCGGCGAGCGAGGCGTGCACTCGCTCGACCAGGCCCGCCTGGTTCTCCAGGTTGGTGATGACACCGGCGACATGCGGCAGGTCCGCGAACGGCGCGAAGGTCGCACCGCCCTTGTAGTCGACCAGGACCAGCGCCAGATCCTCCGGCGGGTGGGTGGCGACCAGCGCCAGTACGAGCGTACGCAGCAGCTCCGACTTGCCGGAACCGGTCGCGCCGACGCACAGGCCGTGCGGGCCCATGCCCAGCTCGGAGGACTCCTTGAGGTCCAGCAGCACCGGCTCGCGGGAGTCGCTGATGCCGATCGGCACGCGCAGGAAGGCACGCTCGCCGCGCGGCGCCCACAGCCGCGACAGGTCCAGCCGCGCCACGTCGTCTATGCCGAGCAGTTCGGCGAAGTCGACGGGCCCGGACAGCGGGGCGTCCACCAGCGACTCGGCGGACAGCCGCAGCGGCGCGAGCATCCGCGCCAGGCCCTCGGCGAACGGGACGCTGACCTCGTCCACCGTGCCGTGCGCGCTGATCGGCTCCGGCTCGCGCAGATCCTCGATGACCACCTGGTCGCCGTTCACCGTGATCCGCGCGCTGACCTGCCCCGGCTCCTGTACCCGCTGCTCCAGCAGGTGCAGCACGGTGACGCCCATGTCGCGCAGGCCGACCGCGTCGTCCGGGCGCGGCAGGTCCACGGCGTCCTCGCCGTGCCCGTCGGACACGACGATCAGCCGTGAATTCATGGCCAGCGCGTCCCTGTTGGACAGGCCGCGGCGCACCTCGGCCGCGTACGAGGCGCGGCGGCGCAGCTCGGGGCCGATCTGCCGGGCGAGTTGGGGCGCGGAGGGGGCGATCCGGCGGGCCGCGACCGGGCCGTCGAACTGCTCGGTGTCGAGCAGGTGCGGCATCCACTTGGCCCACTCCCACTCGGGGAGCCGGTCGCCCGGTACGGCCAGCGCCATCGCCACGTCGTCGGGCGCGTGGGTGGCCGCGGTCTGTACGAGCAGCGCGCGGGCGACGCGCAGGCAGTCCTCGCGCGGGCCGACGACGCTGATGTTGCCGACCCGGTCGAGCGGGACGGTGAGCGGAAGTTCGGTGCCGGTGCGGAAGCGGTCCATCAGCGCCGACGCCTCGTTGAGCATGAAGCGGTCGGGCGGGGTGAGGACGGACGAGCCCTGCTGAGCGACCGTCAGATCGCGGACCGGCATCTCGCCCGTGCCGACGCGCACCCGCAGGAAGTCCCCGTCCAGCCGGCGGCGCTCCCACAGCCGGGCCGGGTCGCGCACGATGTCGTACAGCGCGTCCGGCGGCGGGTTCAGCACGTCGGCCTGCGCGCGCCGCTCGCGCTCCTCGCGGGACAGCTCCTCGCGCAGGTCCTCCAGGTAGGCGAGGTACGCCTCGCGCTGGGTGCGGCGGGTGCGCTGGGCCTTGCCGCGCTGCGAGAAGGCGAGGCCGAGGGTGCCGATGAGGGTGACGACGACGATGATCGCGCCGAGCCCGGCGAACTGGCTGTTGCGGACGACCGTCATCATCACGACGGACGACAGGACGCCCGCGACGGGCAGCAGCGACATCGCGACATTGCCCGACTTGCCCTCGGGGAGGTTGGGCGGGGCCTCGATGACGCGTGCCTCGGGTGCGGCCTGGGGCCGTGCGGTCCTGGCCGGGCGGTGGATCAGTCGGGTACTCATCGGCGTCCGTCACTCACGGTCGGGCTCGGCATCGGCATGGGCGGGGGATCAGTGGCGCTGCTGGGAGAGCCGGAACGCGTCCGCGGCGATGCGGGTGGCGGCTTCCCTGGTGGAGTGCGCGAGGAGTTCGGTACGGATCGCACCGCCGGCCGCCAGATGCCGGTCGTACGGCAGGACCTGCACGCTCGCCCCGGTGGACGTCAGCTGCTTGACCGCCTCGTCGAGATCGAGACCGCCGTGCGGCACGAGCTCGGTGAGTACGACGACCGTGCCCGCGATCACGTGCGGCGGCAACCCCTGCATCCACTGCAGTACCGAATGCGTACTGGTGATGCCCTCCAGCGTGGCGGGCGCGGTCAGCACGCGCGCCTGGGCGGCGGAGAGCGCGACCCGGGCGACCTCGGCGGGCAGCGTCTCGCAGTCCACCACCGTCACGCCGAAGTACCGGCGCAACGAGACCATCACCCGCTCGTACGCCTTGAGCGGCAGCATCGCGCCGATCTGCCCCTGGCTGCCGGGCAGCAGCCAGGCGTTGTTGGGCAGCTGGACGAGATACCCGGTGACGTCCAGCAGCGACATCTGCGGCTCGACGATGCCCGCGAGATCGCCGGTGGTCCAGCGCAGCGTCTCGGCGCCGAGCCGCAGCGGCAGCGAACCGAGCGACGGATCGGCCTCGACGAAGAGGACCGGGTCCTGCCGGTAGTGCGCGTACGTCGTGCCGAGCAGCGCGGCAACGGTCGACTTGCCGGAGCCGCCCCGGATGGAGGTCACGGCGATCTGCCGGCCGGTGGTCACGGGCTGCTGGAGCACCTCGGCGGTGGCGGTGGTCTCGGCGACCTCGCGGGCGGCGGAGGAGGAGACGGTACGCCGCAGATTGCGCGCGGCGCGGGCGGCGAACGACTCACCGTGCCGCGGCTTGCGCCCGGTCCGGGCGAGGCCCTGGTCCACTACGGGGCGGGAGTCGGGGGTGCGGTGGGGACGGGCCGGGGCGTAGGCGGCCTGCGCGTATCCGGGCTGGGCGGGTGCCTGCTGCTGGTACTCGGGCATCTGCTGCTGGTACTGGGGCGGCTGCTGCTGCTCGTAGTGCGGTGCCTGCTGCGGGTACTGCTGCTGTGGCGGGAGTGGCGCGGCCGGGTGGCCGGGCTGCTGTTGGGGCGCGGGGTTCTGTTGGGGTGCGGGGTTCTGCTGGGGCGTGGCGTGCCCCGGGGTGCCCTGCTGCTCAGCGGCGGGCGTCTGCGTACCCGGCTGTGGCGTGCTCGGCTGCGGCGTGGTCGGCTGTGCCGCGCCCTGCTGCGGCGCGGCTGCGCCCCGCAGGTCACGCAGCACATCGCCCTGCCAGTTGTCTCCGTTCGGCATGTCAGCCCTTCTTTTCCGCCCTGCTGCCCCGCCCGGAGCGCCTGCGCGTCGAACTCAGAACGTGTTGACGCTGTTGAGCATCAGCACGTGTTGACCTGTTGAGCATCAGAACTTGTTGAGCAGCTGTCCGTACACGCCGAACGCCCCGACCGCGAGCGGGAACAGCCCGATCACGCCGATGGATTCGACCAGGTCGGCCACGCGCCGCAGCCGGACCTGCACATGCTCGGGCGGCTGCACCGCCAGAACGAGCAGCGGCAGCACCGCGGCCGCGCACAGTACGACGAACGGCCCGGCGCTCCCGGCGTGGTCCAGCCACACCACGACCAGCCGTACGACGAGGACCGCCGCCGCGGCGAACAGCGCCACGACCTCGGCCACCAGCGGAAAGGCGCGCGCCCTGGAGAGCAGTACGAGGGCCACGAGCGCGGGCAGCGTCACGGTCCACACGGTCGGCGTCGCGGCCGTGGTGAGGAGCCAGCCGCCGGCCGTCGCGGAGGCCGCGGTGACGATCGTCGCGAGGGCGAGGCCGCGGTGGGTGGCCGCGAGCGCGTTGCCCACCTGGTGGCGGCTGACGGACGTGCCGCCGGAGCGGCGGTCGTCGAGCGCGGTGAGCCCGGAGGCCATCAGCGCGAGCCGCGGCAGCAGGCCGAGCAGGATCACGGAGCAGACGGCCATCACGGCGCCGAGCCGCACCGGGTCGTCCTGGAGCGCGGCGACCGCCTCCCACACCACGGCGATCCCGGCGGTGGCCCCGGCGCCGATGAGTCCGCCGCGGCCGAGCGGCGAGAAGTACCCGAGGAGCGCCAGCGTCACGACGAGCGCGCCGCCGACGGCGGCCAGCCGCGTGGTCCCCGACCAGTCGTAGGCGTCGGCGGCGGTCCAGGCGGTGAGGACGCCGAGGCCGCCGGAGGCGAGCAGCAGCGCCGTGGCGAGCCCGCGGTTGCCCTGCCCGATCTTCGCGACGAGCGCGCCGGCCGCGAGGAGCAGCAGCGTGACCGCGACGAGTACGCCCACGAGCGCGTCGAGCGCGAATTCGCGGCGCGCGAGCAGCGCGGCGACCAGCGCGAAGGCGACCGTCGCCACGCCCGCGCTGACCCGGCGCGCGGCGGGCCGCCAGCGCCAGGCCTGCAGGTCCAGGTCGTCGGCGACCAGGTCGGTCACGTCGTGCACGACGGGGGCCGGCGGCGCGGAGTGGGCCCGGACGAGCCGGAGCACGGCGCCGTCCGCGACCTCCGCCGACGACAGCGTGCTGTCGTGCGGCAGCGCGGACCCGTCCGACGTGATCAGCTGCCGGGTCATCGGCCGGGACGCGGCCCGGTCGTCCAGCAGCTGCAGGATGTCCGGCAGCAGCTGCCCTATCGGGGTGTCGGAGGGCAGGACGATGTCGGCCCGGCGTCGCTCGCCGACCAAGGTCACCCGGCTGAGTTGCGCCCGGGATGTCGTTGCTGTGCTCACCACTTACGGGAACCTATCGTCGCGACGTTGAGGACTCGGGCCAGTACGGCGTTCCCATGTTACTGGTGCCCCGCCCATTCCCTTATGCGGGGAATTCCACCGCCCATGCGCCGAATTCCCGCTTTACCCACCCGAGTTACGGATATCGGTGTTGTCGGCAAACTGTCGCCAACACCGACAATCCCCCACCATTTCTACTGTTTCACCGACTGCTCGTACTGCTGTTCCTGCCGCTGCTGCTGTTTCTGCTCTTCGGCCTTCTGCTGCGCCAGTGTGTGCTGGAGGAAGGACCACCCGACGCAGCCCGCGCACAGCACGGCGGCGATGGCGATACCGGCGAACATCTTCCCGATCCGCTCATCCGCCGTCCGCCGCGCCCGCTGCGCGCCGAACAGCAGCGCGTCCCGCATCCTCCGCCGGCGCACCGCCACCGACTCCAGAAGCTGGCTGTCGTAATCCCGTGCCATACGTCTCGTCGTCCGTAGTGTCGGTCCTGTTGGTCGTGCTGATCCCTGGAACATATGGCATCGGCGACTAAGCAGTACACCCAGGGGCAGAGGGCCAGGAGATCAGGAACTGAGCGACTCCCCGGAAGATCATGAAACTGATCCCCGCCACGGGAATCAGCGCGATATGGACGACCGACCGCTGACACACCGCGGTCATTTATGGGGCGCCCTCGGCCTCGTACCAGGTGCGGAGCGATTCGACGGCGGCGTCCAGGAGGCCGCTCCGCAGTGCCTCGTCGATCATTCCTTCACTGATCCGCTCCCCGAGCACCAGCGCCATGGCCGCGCGGACGGCATCGGCCGGCGACAGCCGTCCGTCCGGCGACAGCTGGGGAAGGGGGTTGGCCGACCACCGGTACTCGGTCGTGAGGGCGACGCCCCGCAGCGCGTTGACGGCGTGCAGCAGCGCCTTGCTGTAGCGGGGATACGGCCACTGGATCACGCCGCGGGCGTCCTCCTGCCCGCCTCCCCACGCGACGTTCCGGTCCTCCTCCGTCAGCGCGTCGAAGGCATCGGCGAGCTCGCGCCAGGCCGCCGCGTTGCCCCGGTCGAGCGCGGCGATCAGACGCTGGTCATCGGCGGGGGTGACGGCACGGGCGAGCTCCTCGATCGCGGCCACATCGGGGGCGGCGGTGACGGGTCCGACACCGGGCTCCCGGCTGAGGCGGCCGAGGACGTCCAGGGGCGCGACGCCGCGTTCACGCGCGTCCCGCACCTTGGCGTCGTACCACTCCAGCCCCGCCCTGTAGGCGTCAATACTGCTCGCCTTACGATCCACCCACCCGACCTCACCGGAGCCACCCCAGGCGTACCCCATCACCTGCCCATCGGGGGCGGCGACGCTGACGTAGTGCACGGGGTCGGACATGTTGCTCAAGGCCTGGAGCCGTTCAATCCCGGTCCGCCAGCTCTTCGATATGGGTGAGGCTCGGCGCTTCCGTCAGCGATCCGGGGACGACGTGGCTGCTCTTGCTGGGGTCCGATTCCTGGATCATTTCCGCGAGGGCCGCGGTCGGCGAGATGCCCCTTGCCTTGGCGTCGTGCAGCTTCCTGGCCCACCTGCCGCCCTTGTTGAACGCCTCGTCGCCGCCGGCCTTGCGTACTTCCCATCCGGCGGCGTCATCGTCGTCATTTGCCCAGACATAGCCGATCACCGCGCCGCTCTTGTCGGCGACAGTGAGGTACTGGACGGGCTTGTCGGTCTGCGGGTTGTACCGCGGCGGTCCGCCCGGCGCCTCGTTGAACAACAGGTCCTCGTTCAGCCGCGGGTTGGGCCGCTGTTCCCTGCTCATACGTGTGTTGCTCCCTTACTTCGCAGGCAGGACTTCGCCGTAGACGTGGGCCTGGCCATTGTCCATGAAGACACGCGTCACCTTGAATTCCGAACCCCGGGCGAGAAGCAGCTCCCGCTCCGAGTCACCGAACTGGCTGACCTTCTCCAGCCAGAGGGCCGGCGTCCCCTTCGGTACTCGGAGATGCAGGATCGCCTCTTTCCCGGCGAAGCTGGGCACGGGGTGATTGCCGAGCGAGGTCGAGAAGTACCCCTTGTCCGGGTACGTCTTGCCGAGCATGTCGAGCGGGGAACGCAGATTGAGATGGCCCAGGCCGGTTCCGCGTACGACCATGACGTTGTCAGGCACCGGCCGGGACCCCAGGACGCGGTCCACTCCGTCGATGTCGCGCAGCACCTCCGGTGCGGGGCCGTAGCCGTCGATGCCGCGCAGGTAGCCGTTCATGTCGTGGTACGACGGGAACGACTCGCCGCTGTAGTTCCAGAGCGACCGCTTCGCGTCGGGATCCAGATTGTCGACGTAGTCGTTCCAGTACTGCTTGCCGTACGTCTTCGCCGCACCGTCGTCGGCGAAGGGCAGCGTTCCCTCGGACAGCTCGGCCGCGGCGACCTTGTGCTTCTCGGCCGTCGGGAGGTCGTCGAAGTCGTCCGCGGAGATGTGCGGCTCGTACGTGAACTCGTCCGCCGCGCCGCCCGCGCCCGGCGCGTCCGTGCCGTGGTGGCCGACCGCCGTCGCGTCATCCGCGCCGCGCAGAGCATCGTCGCCCAGGCCGTGCGGGTCCACGTGCCCGCCGTGGTCACCGGCGTGCGCCGCGTCATCGCCGTGGCCCGTCGCGTCGTCACCGTGGCCCGCCGCGTCGTCACCGTGTCCGCCGCCGTGCGTGCCGTCGTGCCCGTGCGTGCCGCCGTGTCCGCCGTCGTGCCCGTGCGTGCCGGGGCCGTCGTGGCTCGGGCCGTGCGGAGCATCCGGGGTGTGCGGGTGGCTGGTCGGCGGGAGGTCGTGGCCGGGGGTGTGTGGGCCCTCGGGGAGGTGTGGGCCTGCCTGGCCCGGGACGTGGGTGCCTACCTCGCCCGGCACGTGACCTGCCGGGGCACCCGGGAAGTGGTTCGTCGGGCCGCCCGGGAAGTGGCCTGCCGGGGTGCCGGGGGTGTGCCCCGCCGGGGTACTGGGGGCGTGGCTCGCTGGGCCGCCGGGGTTGACCGGGGTGTCGCTGTGGCCGCCCATCGGCGCCGGGTCGGTCGCGTGGGCCGGGCCCGGGAAACCGGTCTCGGCGTGGGCGCCCGACATTGCCGGTTGGTCGATTGTCCAGGACTTCGGGAGGCCGGAGGTGCCGGGGATTGTTTCGTGGGGGATGGGGGTTGTTTCGACGACGCCGTTCGTGCCTACCAGGTTGCCGTTGGGCTCCAGGAGGCGGCCGTCGGGGAGTTGTACCGAGCCGTCGGGGAGCTTGGGGATGTCGACATTGCCGATCCCCTTCAGGCTCTTTGTGATGTCGCCGATCTTGGAGAGGCCGGCGCCCGCGCCCTTGGTGATGTAGGTCATCGGGTCGATGACCTTGCCCGCCTTGCCGGCCACCGACAGCGCCTTGGCGACGGCTCCGGCCTTGCCCGCGCCGGCCGCCGCGCCGCCCGCGCCGCCGGTGAAGACGGTGGTGACGACGTTGAAGGTCACCGCGCCGGCCGCCCGGGCGGGGTTCTTGCCCCACTGGTCCCAGGCCACCAGCGCCTTGCCGGTCTCCTTCATCGCGGTACGCGAATCCCGCAGCCAGGACGGCAGCTTGTCGTCGGGCAGGGCCCAGAAGGCCGCGCCCACCCCGGGGATGGAGGAGATGGCCAGGCCGGTGGCCAGCTGCGCCAGGCCCTTCCAGGCCTGGCCCATCGCGTCCCAGCCGCCGAAGCCCACCAGGGTGCCCAGGCCCTTGATGGTGCCCCAGATGCCGTCGACGATCAGGCCGTCCCAGACGAAGGACTTCACCCAGTGGCCGACCTCGTACCAGTGGTGCTGCTCCTCCACCGGGTCGCCCCAGGGGAGCTTGGCGTTCTTCATGTCCTCGGCCGAGAAGCCGTACTGGTTCTTCTTGTCCGAGCCGTCCCCGGCCACCATCTGGGTGCCGCCCCACAGGGCGGTGATCTTGTTGTGGCAGGTGCGTTCCGCCGCCCAGAAGGCGGCGACGGTGGCGGTGATGTCGTCGCGGATCTGGTTGTGCTCGGCGATCAGGTCCTCGTCGTAGTCGCCGTCCTCGTCGTCCTTGTGGTCGCGGATGAAGTTCTGCGCCTTGGTCTTCAGCTCCGCCAGTTTGGGGACGAGGGGGCGGATTTCGTCGGCGTAGGAGGACAGGGCCGAGGCGACCGTCTCCAGGCCGTCGGCGAAGCCGTCCGCGCGGTCCTGCACCGGCTTGGTGGTGGCGAACAGCTGCTCGGCCTCGGGGGCCTTGTAGTACGCGGACAGGCCCTGGAAGTGGGAGTGGACGTCCGAGCCGGTGGTACGGATGTGCCCGGCATCCGTCTTCAGCGCGGCATGGTCCTTCTCCAGCTGCGCCAGGTCACCGGTGTACTGCGGGATCTGGTCGGGCTTCAGCTCGATCTTCATGCGGACTGCACCCCTGGCTTCTTCGGGTCCAGGTCCGGTACGCCGAGGGCCTTGCGCTGGGCTTCGGCTGCCATGTCCAGGTCGCCGTTGAGGTAAGCGGTGGTGGCCTCCACCGCGCCCGTGAGGGACTTTCCGGCCCGGGCGGCGATGAATTTCAGGTCGCTGGTGGTGTGCTCGGCAAATTGCGAAAGCGCCAGGGCCACCAGGCCGCCGGCGGCCTTTTCCCCGCCCTGGCCGCCGCCCTCGGCGGTGATCGTGCCCGCGCTGCTCGCGGCGGACTGCAGATGATCGCCGTACGCCTTGGCGTGTCCCTCGATCTTTCCGGCGAATTCACCGGTCGTCTTCAGCACGCCCGAAATGCCCTGCGGCTGCAGGTCCCAGCCCGCCATGCCTACCCACGCTCCCCGTTACTGCCCGCACCGGACCCTGTCCGGGCAGGTCAGCCGATGTTGTCGACCGCAGCCTTGGCCCGGGACAGCGTGTGCTGCGCCGTGCCGTCGTTCTTCTCCAGCGTCGTCTTCAGCAGCTGGATGATGTTCTTGACCTCCTGCGAGGCACGGTTCCAGCGCAGCTCCTTGCCGTGGTACTCATCCGCCACGCCATCGGCGGTGAAATCCGCCATCGCCGCCTTCACCTGACCATCGCGCGCCGTGATCACCTGCTCCAGCCGCGCGATCACCGTCTGGATATTGCCCTGCGCATCACCCGACGCCGCCGTGTCATACGAACGACGATCCTGCCCACCAGCCATCACACACTCCCCGTCACGTCACACAGAAAGTTCAGCGCGCGCCGAAACGCGCCGCATCGAAATTCGCCGCCGACATCTGCTGCCGCGCATTGTCCCCGTGCTCCTGATCACCGGAGCTGAACGCCGAATCCATCCCCGCCTGACCCCCCAGAATCCCCGACAGAGAACTCTGCAGCGCAGACGCGATCTCGTCCGAGCGCGCCTTGAACTGGTCGAAGGCGGCCTTGCCCGAACCGTTGAACTTGCCCTCCAACGGCGCCGCGGCGTCCACCAGCTGCCGGATCAGCGTCCCCAGATCCTCACTCGACCCACGCGACTTCGACTGCAGCGTCGACAGCGTCTGCGCTCCCATGTCGAACTTCATCAGGCTCCCCCTGCCGGGCTGGACGACTGTCGTCTTAAGTGGAGTCATATGTATCAAGTCGGGATGAGCGCTGCAATCGAGGGTACGGAGCCTGTGGATAACTCTGCGGCGACCCACCAGCGGGCCGCCCGACTACGACCCAATGGTCCCGTTAGAGCCTAGATTCTGGTTATGAAGATCCTCAGTGTGAACGTCGGGGCGGCGAAGGCGGTCGAGTACACCGGTGCGCCGTCCGGAACGACCGGTATCGACAAGCAGCCGGTGGCCGGGCCGGTGCGGGTGACGGCCCCCGGCCCTGCCGGGGTCGGGGCAAGCGGGGTGGCCGGGGACACGGTCTGCGACCTGCGGTACCACGGGGGTGACGACCGGGCCGTCTACGCCTTCGCCCGCGAGGACCTGGACTCGTGGGAAGAGGAGCTGGGGCGGCCGCTGGCCAACGGCGCGTTCGGGGAGAACCTCACCACCGTGGCGATGGACCTGCGAGAGGCGCTGGTCGGCGAGCGGTGGCGGGTCGGGGACGAGGTCGTGCTGGAGGTGACGGGGGGCCGCATCCCGTGCCGTACCTTCGCCGGCCGGCTCGCCGAGAAGGGCTGGCTGCGGCGGTTCACGCGCGCGGGGTCCTCGGGGGCGATGCTGCGCGTCATCCGGCCCGGGGAGTTCAGCGCCGGCGACCCGGTCGAGGTGGTGGAGCGCCCGGATCACGACGTGACGGTCGGACGGCTGTTCCGCGCCGTGACCACCGAGCGCAAGTCGCTGCCGGACATGCTCGTCGCCGCCGAGTGGATGGAACGCGAGCAGCTGGAGATCGCCCGCAAGTACGCCGCCAAGTACGGCAGTCACGGCGGTCATGGGAGTCACGGGAGCCACGGGGGCCGCTGAGCGAGTACCGGTACCAGTACGGCAGTCACGGGAGCCGCTGAGACAGTTCGCGGTACCGGTACTTACCGGCGGGTCGCGGCCGACGGGCGCAGGCGGTTCAGCACGCTCATGTACGACGCGGGGAAGAGGCGCGCCAGCAGGTCGGGGACGACGGCGGAGGCGGCGATCAGGACCCGGGGCCTGCGCGTGCGGATGCCCGCCAGGATCTGCTCGGCGGCCTTGTCGGCCGGGTAGGTCAGCAGCTTGGCGAAGCTCTCCTTGCCCGCGCGGGACTCGGCCGCGTCGGCCGCGGCGGCCACCCGCGCGTTCTCGGCGATACGGGTGCGGATGCCGCCGGGGTGAACGGTGGTGACCCCGGTGGCGCGGTCGGCGAGCTCGTGGCGGAGCGACTCGCTGAAGCCGCGCAGCGCGAACTTGCTGGCGGCGTACGCCGACTGGCCGGGCGGCGCGATCAGCCCGAAGAGGCTGGAGATGTTGACGATGTGGCTGCCGGGGGAGCGCAGGAGGTGCGGCAGGAAGAGCCGGGTGAGGGCCACGGGGGCGCGGAAGTTGATGGCCTGCACCCAGTCGAACTCCTCGGCCGTCAGCTGCTCGAAGCGGCCGCTGAGCGCCACCCCGGCATTGTTGATCAGGAGGGTGATGCGGGGGTGGGCCTCGGTGATCCGCGCGACGAGGGCGTCCAGGCCGTCGGTCTCGGAGAGGTCGGCCACGTGGGTGTCGACGGTCAGGTGGGGGTGGCCCGCGCGTACCTTGTCGGCGACCGCGGCCAGCCGGTCGGCGTCCCGGTCGATGAGGACGAGGCCGCTGCCGCGCGCCGCGAGTCCGTAGGCCAGCTGCTCGCCCATGCCGCCGGCCGCGCCGGTCAGGACCGTGGTACCGCCGGCGAAACGGTACGGGGAGAGGGCGGCGGCAGGCATGGGGCTCCTCCAGGCGGGGCTTCGGCGATCTCCGGCCGCACCAGTCTGCCCCTGAAGCACTGTCCCCGGCTTGACCTTGCGCGACAGAGGGTTACCTCTGCACGACATCCGCCGAGGTCGGCTCGCGCCGTACCTCCGGGAGCTCCGGAAGCTCCGGAAGCCGTTCCCCGCGCCGTACCTCCGTAGGCGACAGCCCCCACCACCGCCGGCAGCAGCGCGTCAGGGCCGACTGTTCGGAGAGGCCGAGGAGGGCGGCGATCTGGGTCATCGGGATGGCGGTGCCCGTGAGGTAGTGGCGCGCTGCCTGGCGGCGCACGTCATCGAGGATCGCGGCGTACGTCGTGCCTTCGTCGCGTAGCCGCCGCTGCAGGGTGCGCGGGTGGACGCTGAGCAGCCGGGCGACGGCACCGATGTCGGGCGGGGTGGTGCCCAGGGACTGCTGCACCGCGCCGCGTACCCGGAGGGCGATATCTGCCCGTTCGTCCGGCGCCTGTTCGGCGAGGAACGCCAGGGCGAGCCGGCGGAGGTGTTCGTCGCCGCCCGCGAGCGGCCGGTCTCCGAGGCTCTTCGGTACGCGGAGCAGGGCGGCGGGGCCGGCGACGCGTACCGGGGCGCCGAAGAACTCCTCGTACGTGGAGAGCGGAGCGGCGGGGCGGTACGGGAGCTCGACAGTGCGCAGCCCGTAGGGGCCGTCGACGAGGAACTGGATCGCGCGGTGCAGGAAGCCGAGGCCCAGGTCGGTGCCCTGCACGGGGGCGGGGAGGCCGGGGTGCGGGCCGTATCGAAGGGCGGCGATGCCCGGCGCGTCGTACGGGTCGGGTTCGAGGGTGAGGCTGAGGGCCTGGGCGTGTACGAAGAGGTAGCGCGAGGTGCATTCGAGCGCTTCGGCGACGGTGGGGGAGTGCTGGATGGCCAGGGCCAGCGCGCCGAGCATGCCGAAGTCCTGGCGCGCCGCGACGCGCAGGCCGAGGTCGGGGCGGTCCAGCCCGGCGGCGGCCAGCTCCAGCACCTTCGTCATGGCCTGGTCGTCGACCAGGAGGTCGTCGGTGTCGAGCGCGGCGACGGGCAGGCCGGCGGCCGCGGCGTACTCCTCGGCGTCGCCGCCCAGCTCGGCGACCGTCGCGCGAAAGCCCCGCAGCCCCGCCGATCTGATCACCGACATGGTGAGCGCCTGTGTCCTGATCCGGTCACCGACATGTCGTTCAGCGTCAAATACGTGTCGCGTGAAGTCAAGAATCCCACCGGCCCCGTTGCGCACACTGGGGGCCATGACGACTACCGCCGGCCAAGGGCCGGACCCCGAGCACCTCGATGTCGTGATCGTCGGCGCCGGGCTGTCCGGCGTGGGCGCGGCCTACCGGCTGCAGACGGAGTGCCCGGGACGCTCGTACGCGATCCTGGAGGCCCGCGCGTCCATGGGCGGCACCTGGGATCTCTTCCGCTACCCCGGCATCCGCTCGGACTCCGACATGTTCACGCTCGGCTATCCCTTCAAACCGTGGCGGGACGCCAAGTCGATCGCGGACGGCCCGTCGATCCTGCGGTACATCAAGGAGACCGCGGCGGAATTCGGGATCGACCGGCACATCCGGTACCGCACGAAGGTGCTCTCCGCCGACTGGTCGACGCGGGAGGCGCGCTGGACGCTGACCCTGGAACGTACCGATGAGGCGACGGGCGAGGCCGTACGTTCCACCCTGACCTGCGACTTCCTGTACTCCTGCGCCGGGTACTACGACTACGACCGGGGACACGCGCCCGACTTCCCCGGCCTCGACTCCTTCACCGGGACCGTCGTCCACCCGCAGTTCTGGCCCGAGGACCTGGACTACGAGGGCAAGCGCGTGGTCGTCATCGGCAGCGGGGCCACTGCCGTGACGCTGGTGCCGGCGATGGCCGGCCGGGCCGAGCGGGTCACCATGCTGCAGCGCACGCCGACCTGGATCAGCGCCGTGCCGGGCCGCGACAGGATTGCCGACAAGGTGCGCGGCGCGCTGCCCGCGGGCGTGGCGCACCGCGCCGTGCGGACGAAGAACATCCTCTTCGGTATCGGCTTCTACCAGTTCTGCAGGCGGCGCCCGCAGGCCGCGCGCAAGCTGCTCACCAGCCTGAACACCCGCATGCTGAAGGACGAACAGGCGGTGCGGGAGCACTTCACGCCTTCGTACAACCCCTGGGACCAGCGGCTGTGCGCGGTGCCGGACGCCGACCTCTTCAAGGCGCTGAAGCAGGGCCGGGCCGAGGTCGTCACCGATCACATCGACACCTTCGTGCCCGAGGGCATCCGGCTGAAGTCGGGGAAGGTGCTGGAGGCGGACGTGGTCGTCACCGCCACCGGGCTGCAGCTGCTCGCCTTCGGGGGGATCACTCCGGAGATCGACGGGCGGCCGGTCGAGCTGTCGCGGCAGTTCGTGTGGCGCGGCGCGATGATGACCGGCGTACCGAACTTCGCCGTCTGCATCGGCTACACCAACGCCTCCTGGACGCTCCGCGCCGACCTCACCTCGCGGCTGGTGTGCAAGGTGCTGAACTTCATGGACCGCAACGATTACGCGGCGGTGGTGCCGGAGCCCGGGCGCCCGCTCGCCGAGCGGCCGCTGCTCGACCTTGCCGCCGGATACGTCAAGCGCTCCATCGACGCGTTCCCCCGGCAGGGCGACCGCGGGCCGTGGAAGGTACGGCAGAACTACGTACTGGACGCCGCCACGACGATGCGCACGAACCTCCGGCGCACGCTGAAGCCCACGCCCCGCGCGGCGGTGCGCGGCGGGCAGCGGGTGCCGGGCCGCGAGCCGGAGCACGCGCCCGGGCCCGCGCCGGAGCAGGCGCACGCGCGCGCGGAGGCCGCCAAGTGACCGCCGCCGACACGACGTACGTGGACGTCGACGGGCACCCGATACGCATACGAGTCAGCGGGGACGCGAGCGGTGACGGCCCAACGGTCGTGCTGCTGCACGGCATCGCCCGCAGCCTGGAGGACTGGCAGCTCACCCACGACCTGCTCGCGGCGCGCGGCCACCGGGTCATCAGCACCGACCTGCCCGGTTTCGGCCTGACCCGCCGCATGAAGGGCCGCGCCGGACTCGCCTCCTTCGCGCGCGCCGTGATCGGCGTACTGGACGCGCTCGGGGAGCGGCGGCCCGTACATCTCATGGGCAACTCGCTCGGCGGCGCGGTCGCCATGACCGTCGCCGCGGAGTACCCGGACCGGGTGGCCGCCCTCGTCCTCGCCAACAGCGCCGGCTTCGGCCGCGAGGCCAACCTCTCGCTGCGCCCCATGGGTTACGCCGTACTGGCGGCGCTGCCCGGTGTCGGCAAGCGGTTCCGGGGCCGCGCCCGGGAGGCCGGTGTCCAGGTCAACCGCGACCTGTTCCACGACCCGCGGCACGCGACGGAGGAGCTGATCCGGCACGCCGGGCTCGTCGGCCGGCAGCCCGACTTCCGCGCCACCTTCGTGGCCACGATGCTGCGCCTGGGCGTCCCGGCCCTCGGCTCGTACCCCGGCTGGCGCCGCGCCCTCCTCGCGCGGACCGCGGCGGCCCGCGTGCCCACGCTCGTCGTCTGGGGCGACGCGGATTCGGTACTGCCGGTCACGCACTTCCACGCCGCGGTTGCCGCGCTGCCGCACGCCCGCAGCCACCTTTTTCCCGCCACCGGGCACCTGCCCCAGATAGAGCGGGCGGCGGAATTCACCGCGCTGGCGGACGGGTTCCTGGACAGCGTGGCGGGCTCCGCGAAGGATGAGCCGGACCCCGCGAAGGGGGACGGCGCCGGGAGGGCGGCGGCGAGGGGGACCGTGAAGGAGTGACGTGAGCGATGGCGCAGACGCGCGCGCCGGCCCCGCAGGCCGCCGCACCGGTCCCCGCCCCGCTCCGCGCCCGCTACGAGGTGACGCGCTCGACGGTGGCCGGCCGCCCGGTCCTGCGGTTCGCCCCGCGCCGCGGCGCCACCGGCCGCCACCTGCTCTACACGCACGGCGGCGCGTACGCCTTCCCGCTGCAGACCCCCCACTGGTGGCTCCTCCAGCACGCCATCAAGGGCACCGGCACCACCCTCACCGTGCCGCTCTACCGGCTCGCTCCCGAGGGTGACGCGCCCGCGGCGTACGCCCTGCTGCGTACGGTCTACGGCGCCCTGTGCGCCGAGGCGGGGCCCGAGAACATCACGCTCGGCGGCGACTCGGCAGGTGGCGGGCTCGCGCTCGGCCAGGCCGTCGCGTACCGGGACGCGGGCCTGCCCCCACCGCACCAGGTGCTGCTCTTCTCGCCGTGGCTGGACCTCACGATGTCGCACCCCGCGCTGCCCGCCCTCGAAGCGCTCGATCCGCTGCTCCGTACCGAGGAGCTGATCGAGGCCGGGCGGCTGTGGGCCCACGGCGCCGATCCGCGCGACCCGCTGCTCAGCCCGCGCTTCGCGGACGTGGCCGGGCTGCCGCCGGTACACGTCTTCCAGGGCGGCCGGGACCTCTTGGCCGCCGACGCGCGGCTGCTGTCGGACCGGCTGGCGGCGGTCGGCAACGGCGGCAGCTTCATGTTCGAGCCGGAAGCGGGCCACGTATACGTGAGCGCGGTGTGGACCCCTGAGGCCCGGAGGTCCCTGGACCGGGTCCGCCGGCTGCTGAGCGTGCAAGTTGGCTGATCCTACGAAGAGTTGAGCCTTCGGTCGGGTTAATTGACAGAGTGTCAGTTGGCCGGAAGTCGCCTCTCGGGGGCAAGTGTTACCCGCGGTACAACATCGAAATGACTTTTCCGAAACTGACGCCGAAGCTGACGCGCAGAACGGTTCTGGCCGGCATCGGCAGCGTGCCGCTGGCCGCCGGGATCGCCGGCGCGGCCCCGCAGACGAAGGCACCACCCGGTCCCGACGACGACCCCCGCTCCGCCCTCCTCCGCGGCGCCGACCTCGTCCTCACCATGGACCCCGAGGTCGGCGACGGCGAGCTGGGCACCCTGGAGCACGCGGACGTACTGATGCGGGGCGGGCGGCTGGCCGCGGTGGGCCGCGGGCTGACGGCACCGGCGGGCACCCGCGTGATCGACGCGCGCGGCAAGCTCGTCCTCCCCGGCTTCGTCGACCTGCACAACCACCTGTGGCAGTCCAGCATTCGCGGCGGCTGCTCGGACCAGGACCTGAACGGCTGGCTGGCCGCCTGCAACCGCGCCACCCTCCCCAAGATCGACGCCGCCGACATGTACCACTTCGTACACCTCGCCGCCCTGGACGCCCTGCAGGCCGGCGTCACCACCGTCGTCGACTGGGTGCACGGCATCCCGTACGACACCAGCGAGCAGTACATCCGCGCGCTGGACGACACGGGCCTGCGCTTCGTGTACGCGATGACGCAGAGCGCCGACACGATCGACCTCATCCCGCGCGTCAAGAAGGACTTCCTGGACCCGCTGCCGCTGGCCTCCGCGCAGGTCTCCGTGCACGCGGGCATGAAGGCCGTACCGGAGCTGCGCCGCTTCCGCGAGGTCGCGGACGACCTCGGTCTCATGCTCAACTCGCACGTACTGGAGCACCGTGACGACCGCGCGGACGACCCGATCCGCTCGCTCCGCGAGGCCGGTGCCTTCGGACCCGGGCTGCTGATGAACCACGCGATCCACCTCACCGATGACGAGATCGCGCTGACCGCCGACCACGATGTCCGCGTCGCCCACTGCCCGCTCAGCAACATGCGGCTGGCCTCCGGGATCATGCCGCTGCCCGCCATGCACCGGCGCGGCGTCAAGGCCGGGCTAGGCCACGACGGCGGCACTAACGACACCTCGGACATGTTCAACGTCATGAAGGCCGCGGTCGGGCTCCAGCGCGCGCTGCACGAGGACGCGGAGATCCACCCCACCCTCCCGGCCGTGCTGCGGATGGCGACGCTGGGCGGCGCCGAGTGCATCGGGATGGCCGACCGGATCGGCTCCCTGACACCCGGCAAGCGCGCCGACGTCCTCGTCCTGGACCCCGGCACGCTCAACTTCGCGCCCCGCTTCGACTGGATCAGCCAGATCGTCCTCAACGGCCAGCCGCCGAACGTCTCGTACGTCTTCGTCGACGGGCAGCAGCGCAAGGCCCAGGGGCAGCTGATCGGTGTCGACACGGAGCAGGTCGTACGAGAGGCGGAACGCGCGGCCGCGCACGTCCGGGCTGCGGCGTAGCGGCGGCGGGGCTGTGTTCAGCGCGGGAAGACCTCGAAGGTGACCGCCGGGAGGCCGCGGTGGCGGTCGCCTGCCATTTGGAGCATCTGCTCGATGAAGCCGCGGGCGTAGGCCACCGGGTCCTGGGCGCCGCCGTTCAGGCCCTCGATGTACGAGCGGTGTTCGGCGAGCGAGGCGATGGCGCGCTCGATGCCGGGGCCGACCTCGACGGCGTGCGTGGGGTGCGGCGAGCCGGCGACCGCCACCCGGCGCACGCCGTCCCAGGGCGCGAGCCCGTACTCCTTGAACAGCTCGGGGAAGATCCAGCGGTTGCCCGCGTCGCCCGCCGCGTCCAGGACGGCGCGCCCGACCACCCGGTGGTCGGGCGTGTTCCAGTGCACGCCGCCCCAGGTGTCGTGGTGGTTGAGGGTGAGCAGGAGTTCGGGGCGGTGGCGGCGGACCGCGGCCGCGAGGTCGCGGCGCAGCGGCAGGCCGGCCTCGATGACGCCGTCCGGATGGCTCAGGAACTCCACGTTCTGCACGCCGACCGCCGCCGCGCTCGCCCGCTGCTCGGCCTCGCGGACCACCGCGCACTCCTCGGGGCCGAGCCCGTCGATGCCCGCCTCTCCGTGGGTGACCAGGAGATACGTGACCTCGCGGCCGGCGTCGGTCCACTCGGCGATCGCGGCGGCGGCGCCGTATTCGAGGTCGTCGGGGTGGGCGACGATCGCCAGGGCACGCTGCCAGTCGTCGGGCAGCGGCGCGAGGCCGGCCGGTCCGGGAGTCGTGGGCTCGGGTGCGGGCACAAGGGGCTCCTTCCCAGGGCGACGCGACGCGGGCGCGTCCCAGCGCGGCGTAGCCGGTGGACGGCGTACGCCTGCATCGAGCATGCCACGGTGCGGTGGCCCGGGATGGCGGAAACGGGACCGTCGGAAACGGCTGGTCCTTGTCGGTGGCGGGGGCCTGCGGGCGGTTCCGGGGACCCCTCGGTGGCACCGGCGCGCGGCCGCGGCACGCGCCGGGCGCGCGAGTGCGCCCGTTGCTGTGCCTGCTGAGCTGCATGTCATCACTTCGGGTGAATAGGTGGCCCAGGCTTGCGGGTGACAACGGTGGGTTGCCACGCTGTTGCTGACTGTCAAGCCCTTGGGAGGGCATGTGCCTTTCGGTGAGCAGCCCGCGTACCTCCGTGTCGCCGGTGACCTGCGTCAGAAGATCGTCGACGGCGTGCTGCCGCCGCACACC
Organism: Streptomyces sp. NPDC050315; assembly: GCF_040655775.1. Taxonomy (NCBI): domain Bacteria; kingdom Bacillati; phylum Actinomycetota; class Actinomycetes; order Kitasatosporales; family Streptomycetaceae; genus Streptomyces; species Streptomyces sp. NPDC050315. The sequence goes on along the minus strand of NZ_JBFAKN010000004.1, from coordinate 681,371 downwards.
CGCCTCCCTTCGCAAGCCCGCATCCGCGAGGAGTACGGCGTTTCGGACACGGTCGCGCTGGAGGCGCGCAAGGTCCTGATGGCCGAAGGGCTGGTGGAGGGCCGCTCGGGATCGGGGACGTATGTCCGCGAGCGCCCCGCCCAGCGCCGCATCGCCCGCGCCGGATTCCGTACCGGCGCCGGCGCGACGCCGTTCCGTCAGGAGCAGTCGGACGAGAAGGTCAAGGGGACCTGGGAGTCCAGCAGCGAGCAGGACGAGGCGAGCGAGGGGATCGCGGACCGGCTGCGCATCAGGCCGGGCGAGCGGGTCATGCGCACGCGCTATCTCTTCCGCACCGAGGGCGAGCCGGTGATGCTCTCCACCTCCTGGGAGCCGCTGGAGGTGACGGGCCGGACGCCCGTGATGCTGCCCGAGGAGGGGCCGCTGGCCGGGCGCGGCGTGGTCGAGCGGATGGCGGCCATCGACGTGATCGTCGACAACGTCGTCGAGGAGGTCGGGGCCCGGCCCGGGTTGGCCGAGGAGGCGATGGTGCTGGGCGGCGTGCCCGGCCATGCCGTACTGGTCATCTCGCGGACGTATTACGCGGGCGGCCGCCCCGTGGAGACCGCCGATGTGGTCATGCTCGCCGACCGGCACCGGATCGCGTACCACCTCCCGGTGAAGTGACATCCCGGTGAACCGGGACCGTTCCCGGTAGCGAAGTGCCCTGTGTCGACTGCGTACTGACGCCGGCACACCACCGTCCGTACTGGTGCGTAACCACCAGATCTGCGCCCCGTAATGCCCAATAATGTCCGAGTTTGTCGGCCACTTTGCGATGTTGAAAAACTCACATCGCCCAAGTGAACAGGGGTATTTGACCGAACCTTGGATTCTGATCTTCCGATTCGCTCTTACGATGGCGAAGTTTGTGCACGGCCGTGGGGGAAGATCAGGAGACCAAGCACGTTGAGCACGCCGAAGACCCCGAGCACGGAGCAGGGCTCCAGCTCGAACTACCGCAGGTCCCTAGGGACCATCGCCCTGACGGCCACGGGACTCGGGTCGATCATCGGCTCCGGCTGGCTGTTCGGAGCCGAGCGCGCCGCCGCCATCGCCGGTCCTGCCGCCATCCTGGCCTGGGTCATCGGCGCGGCCGTCGCGCTCACCATCGCGCTGACCTACAGCGAGCTGGGCGCGATGTTCCCCAAGGCCGGCGGCATGGTCCGGTACGGCCAGTACTCGCACGGCTCGCTGGCGGGCTACCTCGCGGCCTGGGCCAACTGGATCGCGATCGTCTCGGTCATCCCCGGTGAGGCCACCGCGTCCGTCCAGTACATGAGCTCCTGGGACTTCAGCTGGGCGGAGAACCTGTACGACGGCAAGGAGCTGACCGGGCTCGGCGTCGGGTTCGCCAGCGTCCTGCTGGTCTTCTACTTCTTCCTGAACTGGTTCGCGATCACGCTGTTCGCGAAGACCAACACCGCGATCACGGTGTTCAAGGTCGTCGTGCCGGTGCTGACCGCGGGCGCGCTGATCATGGCGCACTTCGACACCAGCAACGTGAAGAACTACGGCGGCTTCGCTCCCAACGGCTGGAGCGCCGTCTTCACCGCCGTCGCCCTCTCCGGCATCGTCTGGGCCTTCAACGGCTTCCAGTCCCCGCTGAACATGGCGGCCGAGGCGCGCAACCCGGGCAAGTCGCTGCCCAAGGCGGTCATGCTCTCGATCGTCATCGCACTGGTCATCTACATCGCGCTGCAGGTCGCCTTCCTCGGCGGCGTCCCCGCCGCGGACCTGACCAAGGCCGGCGGCTGGGAGGGCCTGGGCTACAACTCCCCGCTCGCCGACCTCTCGCTCGCCTGGGGCCTGAACTGGCTGGCGATGCTGCTGTACGCGGACGCCTTCGTCTCCCCGTCCGGCACCGGCATGATCTACGCCGCCACCACCTCGCGCATGATCCACGGCGTGCAGGAGAACGGCCACCTGCCCGGCATCTTCGGCAAGGTCGACAAGAAGACCGGCGTGCCGCGCCCGGCCCTGGTCCTCAACCTGATCATCGCGTTCCTCTTCCTCGCGGTCTTCCGCGGCTGGGGCTCGCTCGCCGAGATCGTCTCCATCGCGACGGTCATCTCGTACATCACCGGCCCGGTCGCCGTGATGTCGCTGCGCCGCCTCTCGCCGGACCTCAAGCGCCCGGTGAAGCTGCGCGCCATGCCGGTCATCGCCCCGATCGCGATGGTCTTCGGCTCGCTGGTCCTGTACTGGGGCCGCTGGCCGCTCACCGGCAAGGTCATCCTGATCATGGCCGTCGGCCTGCCCGTCTGGGCCTGGTACGAGCTGCGCAAGCCCTGGCCCGAGCTGAAGCCGCACCTGAAGGCCGGCGCCTGGATGGTCGCGTACCTGCTGGTCATGGCCCTGGTGTCGTACTGCGGCGGCACGGAGTTCGGCGGCCGCGGCTTCATTCCGCAGGGCGTGGACCTCGCGGTCGTCGTGGTGCTCGCGCTGGCCTTCTACTACTGGGGCGTGCGCAGCGCCTGGCGCAACCCCTCGCTCCTCGTGGCCGAGGCCGAGGCGCGCGACGCTGCCGAGCGGGACGAGGCCACCGACGGTGGCGACGAGGGCCGGGACCCGGCCGAGAAGGTCGGCGCCAACGCCTGACCCGTCACCCGCACACGTCCGGCCGCCCGGCACCGTCTCGGTGCCGGGCGGCCGTCGTTTCGGGAGTCCGGCTGCCTGTCCGTCCGCGGAACGAGTGACGCGAGGGGACGGATGTGGACGGTGACATGGCCGGTTCGGTGCCTCTTTGTGCAAAGACGTATCCGGTGCGTGAAGGTCGGGCGTAGGCTCGGGCATATGCGGATCGGGCTTTCGGTGTTAGTGCAGGAGGGGCGTGCCACGGCGCGCCGGACGGCGGACGGAGGAGCGCGATGACCGACAGTGGCGCCGTACTGCCGTGGCTGGTCATCCGCGAGGACGACAACGGCAACCGCTACCGCGTCGGCCGGTACGCCACCCGTCAGGAGGCGGAGCAGGTCGCCGACCGGCTCGACGACCGGCAGCATCAGCGGCCCTACGTGGTCGAGCGCGTCGACCGCGCCACGGCCTGAGACCCCGAGGCCGCGGCGGAAGGGGAGCAAGGGCCGCATAGGCTGCCGCGCATGAGTGCGGTGCGTGTGGTGGTGGGCGGAGCGGTGCTGGACCGGGGGCGGCTGCTGGCCGCGCGGCGCAGCGCGCCGCCGGAGCTGGCCGGGCGCTGGGAGCTGCCCGGCGGCAAGGTCGAGGACGGCGAGACGCCCGAGCAGGCGCTCGTACGGGAGCTGCGCGAGGAACTGGGCGTCGAGGTCGAGCCGCTGGCGCGCATCCCGGGGGAGTGGCCGCTGAAGCCCGGACTGGTGCTCCAGGTGTGGACCGTACGGCTGGTCTCCGGGACGCCGCGGCCGCTGCAGGACCACGACGCTCTGCGCTGGCTGCCGCCGGGCGGCGAGGACGCGGTGGACTGGCTGGACCAGGACCGGCCGGCCGTCGCCGAGGCGATGAGTCGGCTGATGAGGCAGGGGGCGCTCGACTGACGGGCTACGCCGTTCGCGCCACGATGCACCTGGTTGACCCTCTTGGGGCGATAACTGAACCCTGATATCGGGTATGTGCTGATTAACCCCCCTCAAAATGTACAAAACCGCCGGGGGAGCATCGGGCTGGGGAAGTGATCGGCGTGAGCGACAGCGCAGCGGCAGGGCCGCAAGGGTCCCCCGCGTCCCAGGCCCGCCGGCTGGGTACGGCCGCGATCCCTCCGCTCGCCGAGTGGAGCTTCCCCGCCGAGCCGGGCGTGGTCCGTACGGCCCGCGCCATGGTCCGCGAGACGCTGTGCGACTGGGACATGGAGCCGGCGGTGGACGTGGCCGTCCTCCTCGTCAGCGAGCTGGTGACCAACTCCCTGCGCTACGCCAGCGGGCCGATCGGCGTACGGATCGTCCGGCTGCGCGGCGGCGACCTCCTCGTGGAAGTGTCCGACCCGCTCCCCGACCCGCCCCGCGAGCGCACGGCCGCGCCCGACGACGAGGGCGGACGCGGACTGCAGCTGGTGGCATGCAGTGCCCGCCGCTGGGGCACCCGACGGGGCAGGAGCGGCAAGACGGTGTGGTTCGAGCTCGCCGAAACCGGCTGACACCCACCGGGCGATCGCGCCCCCTGTGGCCGTCGCGCAGAAAACACTGCTTCGTGCCTGGTGGGGAGGTTGGAGCGCACCGTGTCTGGTTATGAGTCTGGGAGGGTCGCGATCGTTGCAGATTCATCGAGAACTCGTCGATGACCTGCGATCGAGACTGTGCTGTGATCGTGAAGACCGTGTTCCGGATAGCCGTGTTGCTGGATACTCGGCCTGTCCGGTCCGGGCACGATGAGCTGGAGGGGACGGGGCTCGTGAGCGAGATGTCAGCGGGTGAGGAACACCCTGCGATGAGGGATGGGTCGGGCCGGATGGACGTACCGGACGGCCCGCCCGTCTGGCAGAGCAGCGCGCCCGGATCGATCTACGACTACATCCGCGTCGCTTCCTTCGCCCTCGGGCCCGACGGCCGCATCGAGCAGTGGAGCCGCCGCGCCGCCGACATGCTCGGCATCCCCGCCAAGGACGCCATCGGCCAGGACCCGGTGGAGGCGTTCGTCCCGCGCGAGCTGCGCGAGGCCGGGCACCGCACGGTCAGCGAGATCCTCGACGGCCGCGAGTGGACCGGCCTGGTGCCCTACCGCACGGGCCCGGACGCCCCCGTCGACGGCCTCGCCGAGATCTATGTCATGCCTTCCGAGACCGGCACGGGCGAACGAGCCGCGGTCTGCCTCGTCGTGGACGTACGGGCGCTGCGCGGCATCGAGACCGACCTCGCCGCCGCGCAGGCGGTTTTCGGACAGTCCCCGATCGGATTCATGCTCTTCGGCACGGACCTGCGGCTGCGCCGGGTCAACGAGCGCTTCGCCACCGTCTTCGGCGGCCCGCCGAGCAGGTTCAACGGCGCGGCGCCCGAGGAGTATCTGCCCCGCCCCGAGGCCGACCGGCTCAACGCCGCGCTGCGCCGGGTCCTGGAGACCGGCGAACCGGTCGCCGAAATGCAGCTGGTGGGCACCCCGCACGGCACGGACGAGCGCCGCCGCTGGTCGGTGTCGCTGTACCGGCTGCACAGCGCCAGCGGCCGCCCCATCGGCGTCGCGGCGCTCGCCCAGGACGTCACGGGCCGCCGCCGCGCCGAGCGGGAGGCCGCCAACGCCCGCCGCAATCTGGCGCTGTTGAACGAGGCGGGGGCGCGCATAGGCAATTCGCTGGATCTGGAGACCACGGCCCGCACCCTGCTCGACGTCGCCGTGCCGCAGTTCTGCGACCTGGCCTCGGTCGACCTGTACCAAGGACTGCTGGCCGGGGACGAGGCGCCGCCCGGCATGACCGACGGCAGCGCCGAGCTGCGCCGGGTCGCCTTCGCCAGCGCCGTGTCCGACGGGCCGCTCCCGGAGGGCGGCGGCAGCGGCGGCAGCGCCCCGGGCGGCGTCGCGGCGGAGGACGACGGCACGCCGGTCGCGGTCGGCGCGGTGCACCGTTTCCCCTTCAACTCCCCTTGCGCGGGCGCGCTCCGTACGGCCGAGGCGCAGATCATCCCGGGGCGGCAGACGGACGACGAGCGGCCCGAGCTGGGCGGCGCCGTGGTGCACTCCACGCTCGCCGTGCCGATGGTCGCCCGCGACACCGTCGTCGGCCTGGTGCAGTTCTCCCGTACGAAGGGCAGCGAGTCCTTCGGCGAGCGGGACACCGCGCTCGCCGTGGAGCTCGCGGCGCGCGCCGCCGTCTGCATCGACAACGCCCGGCTGTACCGCCGTGAGCACGAGCGCGCGCTGATCCTCCAGCGCAGCCTGCTGCCGCCCGGCGACCCCGAGGCGGCGGGCCTGGACATCGCCTGCCGCTATCTGCCCGGTACGACGGCCACGGAGGTCGGCGGCGACTGGTTCGACGTCATCGAGTTGCCGGGGCACCGCACGGCCCTGGTCGTCGGCGACGTCATGGGCCGCGGCCTGCGCGCCGCGGTCGCCATGGGTGAACTGCGTACGGCAGTACGGACGTTGGCCCTGCTGGACCTGGAGCCGGCCGAGGTGCTCTCGGCGCTCGACGAGATCGCGCGCGGGCTCGGTGCCACGGGCAGCGACGGGCGTTCGGGCCCACGGAGGCGCGGAGCGGCGGCGAGCGTCGGTCCGGAAGCGGGCGCGTACGGAATTACGGACGCGGGCGCGTACGGAAGTACGGAAGCAGGCGCGGAGGCGGGCGCGCACGCGGGCTCCCGGCGCACCGACCGCGCTGCCGACCTCTCCGAGGTCTACCTCGCCACCTGCGTGTACGCCGTCTACGACCCGGTCACCCGGCGATGTACGTTCGCCAACGCCGGCCATCTGCCGCCCGTCCTGGTCGAGGAGGGCGAGGACGCTCTCCTCCTCGACGTCCCGCCCGGCATGCCGCTGGGCGTCGGCGGCGAGCCCTTCGAGGAGACCGAGGTCGAGCTGCCGGACGGGGCGCTGCTCGCGCTGTACACCGACGGCCTGGTCGAGTCCCGCGACCACCCGCTCGACGAGGGGCTGCAGGCGTTCCGTACGGCCCTGTCGGCGGCAGGGCGACCGCTGGAGGACGCCTGCGACCACGTACTGTCCGCGCTGGACACCCGGCACGGCGAGGACGACATCGCCCTGCTGATGGCCCGGGTGCACGGCCTGCCCAAGGACGCGGTCGGCGACTGGAACCTCGCCCCCGAGGCCCGCTCGGTCGCCCGCGCCCGCGAACTGGCTCGCGACCAGCTCACCGACTGGGGCCTGGAGGCCCTCGTCGACACCACCGAACTCCTGGTCAGCGAGCTGGTCACCAACGCCCTGCGGCACGGCCACGGCGACATCCGGCTGCGGCTGCTGCTGGACCGCACGCTGGTCTGCGAGGTCTGGGACGCGGACCTCGCGCAGCCGCGGCGGCGGCGCGCGCGGGACACCGACGAGGGAGGCCGCGGCCTCCAGCTCGTCGGCCTCCTCAGCAGGGGCTGGGGCAGCCGGCGTACGCCGCGCGGGAAGACCGTGTGGTTCGAGCTGGACCTGCCCGACGGTGACGCGAAGCCGGTGGATCCGGCGGATGCGCTTCTTGACCTGTTCTAGCCGGTGCGGTCGCCAGGCTTGTCGCGGCCTGGCGGCCGCTCGTCCTCAAACGCCGGACGGGCTTATTTCTGCCGCCGCCGGATCGTCTTCCCCAGCCAGATCAGGGGATCGTACTTCCGGTCCGCCGCCCGCTCCTTCAGCGGGATCAGTGCGTTGTCCGTGATGCGGATGTGTTCGGGGCAGACCTCGGTGCAGCACTTGGTGATGTTGCAGTAGCCCAGGCCGTGGGCGTCCTGGGCGGCGCTCTTGCGGTCCAGCCCCTCGTCGGCCGCGGCGTCCAGCGGATGCATGTCCAGTTCGGCGACGCGCATCAGGAAGCGGGGACCGGCGAACGCCTCCTTGTTCTCCTCGTGGTCACGGACGACATGGCAGGTGTCCTGGCAGAGGAAGCACTCGATGCACTTCCGGAACTCCTGCGAGCGCCCGACGTCCTCCTGCTGCATCCGGTACTCGCCGGGCTTGAGATCGGCGGGCGGCACGAAGGACGGCACCTCGCGGGCCTTGGCGTAGTTGAAGGAGACGTCCGTGACCAGGTCACGGACGACGGGGAAGGCCCGCATCGGGGTGACCGTGACGGTCTCCGCGCGGTCGAAGACCGACATCCGCGTCATGCACATCAGCCGGGGCCGGCCGTTGATCTCCGCGCTGCACGAACCGCACTTGCCGGCCTTGCAGTTCCAGCGCACGGCCAGGTCCGGCGCCTGGGTGGCCTGCAGCCGGTGGATGATGTCCAGTACCACCTCGCCCTCGTTCACCTCGACGGTGAAGTCGCCGAGGCTGCCGCCCTTCGCGTCCCCCCGCCACACCCTGAAGTGCGCGTCGTACGAACTCACGAGCTCAGCTCCTCGTCCGTCAGGTACTTCGCCAGTTCGTCCCGCTCGAACAGCTCCAGCAGGTCGGCGCGGATCGCCGGCATCTCCCGCCGTTCCAGCCGGATGTGGGCGAGCGCCGGATCTTCGGGGAGTCCGGAGCGGCCGTCGTTCGTGGCCAGCCGGCACAGCAGGTTGACGCGGCGCCAGCGGCGGTCCATCTCCGGGTGGTCGTCGCGGGTGTGGCCGCCGCGGCTCTCCTTGCGCTCCAGCGCGGCCCGCGCCACGCACTCGCTGACCAGCAGCATGTTCCGCAGGTCGATGGAGAGGTGCCAGCCCGGGTTGTACTGCCGGTGGCCCTCCACCCCGGCCCGCCGCGCCCGCACCCGCAGGCCGGCCAGCTTGTCCAGCGCCTGCTCCATCTCCGGCTCCCGCCGGATGATGCCCACCAGGTCGTTCATCGCCTGCTGGAGCTCCTGGTGCAGGGTGTACGGGTTCTCCGCCGGGCCCGCGGGGGACAGCGGGTCCGTGCCCTCCGCGCTGAACGGCCGCAGCGCCTCCGCCTCGGCCGTCTCGATCTCCCGCTCGTCCACGGCGGGCCGCTCGCCGCTCACCAGCGCCGCGGCGTACTCCGCCGCGTACAGCCCGGCCCGCCGTCCGAAGACCAGCAGGTCGGAGAGGGAATTCCCGCCGAGCCGGTTGGAGCCGTGCATACCGCCGGCCACCTCGCCCGCGGCGAACAGCCCGGGCACGCCGGCCGCGGCCGCGGTGTCCGGGTCGACGTCCACGCCGCCCATGACGTAGTGGCAGGTCGGCCCGACCTCCATCGCCTCGGCCGTGATGTCCACGTCCGCCAGCTCCTTGAACTGGTGGTGCATGGAGGGCAGCCGGCGGCGGATCACCTCGGCGGGCATGCGCGTGGAGACGTCCAGGAAGACGCCGCCGTGCGGGGAGCCGCGGCCCGCCTTGACCTCGGCGTTGATGGCCCGCGCGACCTCGTCGCGGGGCAGCAGCTCGGGCGGCCGGCGGTTGTTGTCCGGGTCCTCGTACCAGCGGTCGCCCTCGTCCTCGGACTGCGCGTACTTCTCCTTGAAGACGTCCGGGACGTAGTCGAACATGAAGCGCTTGCCCTCGCTGTTGCGCAGCACCCCGCCGTCGCCGCGCACCGACTCGGTGACGAGGATGCCCTTCACCGACGGCGGCCAGACCATGCCGGTCGGGTGGAACTGGACGAATTCCATGTTCACGAGCGGGGCCCCGGCGAGCAGCGCGAGGGCATGCCCGTCGCCGGTGTACTCCCAGGAGTTCGAGGTGACCTTGAAGGACTTGCCGATGCCGCCGGTGGCGAGGACGACAGCTGGGGCCTCCAGGACGAAGAAGCGGCCGGACTCCCGCTCGTAACAGAACGTTCCTGCGACCCGGTCACCCTGCTTGAGCACGCGAGTGACCGTGCACTCCTGGAAGACCTTCAGCCGCGCCTCGTACGACCCGAACTCCCGCTCGTCCTCCTGCTGCAGCGAGACGATCTTCTGCTGGAGGGTGCGGATCAGCTCCAGGCCCGTACGGTCGCCGACGTGCGCGAGGCGCGGGTACTCGTGCCCGCCGAAGTTGCGCTGCGAGATCCGCCCGTCCGGCGTCCGGTCGAAGAGCGCGCCCCAGGTCTCCAGCTCCCAGACCCGGTCCGGGGCCTCGCGCGCGTGCAGCTCGGCCATCCGCCAGTGGTTCAGGAACTTGCCCCCGCGCATGGTGTCGCGGAAGTGGACCTTCCAGTTGTCGCCCTCGTTGACGTTGCCCATGCTGGCCGCGATGCCGCCCTCGGCCATCACCGTATGGGCCTTGCCGAAGAGCGACTTGCAGATCACCGCCGTCCGCATGCCCTGCTCGCGGGCCTCGATGGCGGCCCGCAGCCCGGCGCCGCCCGCGCCCACCACGACCACGTCCCAGCCCTGCCGTTCGACTTGCGTCATGAATTGCGCACCCTTCCTGGAGCGTCAGAAGAACCGGGGGTCGTCGAAGGCCCCGACGGACAGCAGGTAGACGTAGAAGTCGGCGGCGGCCACGCTGATCAGCGAGGCCCAGGCGAGCGCCGCGTGCCGGGCGTTGAGCTTCCCGACCCAGCCCCACAGCCGGTACCGCACCGGATGCTTGGAGAAGTGCTTCAGGCGGCCGCCGACGATGTGCCGGCAGGAGTGGCAGGAGAGGGTGTACGCCCAGATCAGCGCGATGTTGACGAGAAAGATCAGGCTGCCCAGGCCCATATGGCCCCAGGCGTAGCTCTCGTCGCGGAAGGCGAGGACGGTGTCGTACGTCAGCACGCCCGCGACCAGCAGCGCGGCGTAGAAGAAGTACCGGTGGATGTTCTGCAGGATCAGCGGGAAGCGGGTCTCGCCGCTGTACTTCTTGTGCGGCTCGGCGACCGCGCAGGCCGGGGGCGAGGCCCAGAAGCCGCGGTAGTACGCCTTGCGGTAGTAGTAGCAGGTCAGCCGGAAGCCCAGCGGGAAGATCAGGATCAGCAGCGCGGGGGACAGGCCCCACCAGCTGCCGAAGATCTCCCAGTTGGGGCCCGCGCGCATGGTCTCGCAGTTCTCCGCGAGGCAGGGGGAGTAGAACGGCGAGACGTAGGGCGCGTGGTAGTAGTCGGCGTTCGCGAACGCCCGCCACGTCGAGTACACGATGAACGCGAGCAGTCCGGCGGCGGTGCTCGCCGGGTACAGCCACCAGCGCTCGGTACGCAGATGACGGGCGGGGATGGCGGCGCGAGCGGGCCCGTGCACCCCGCTCGCGCCGGTTGTGGATGTGGGTTCTGTGCCTGTGGCCAACGTCGGTCTCCGTGAGCGGGGGGTGAGGACGGGAGCTGGGGGGAGCGTCCGGGACAGGAGACTCCGCTACGGGGCGCGGCGGTCGCGGGCGCCCAGCCCCTCGTCCTCGGCGTCGGTCCACAGGGAGGCGTCGTAGGGGGCGTCCGGGATGGTCACCATGTCGGACACCGCGCGTCCCGCGGTCGGCGCCGGCCGGTCGCCGGCGTCGGGCGCGGCCTGCGCGCGCAGTAGTTCGAGGCTCTCGCGCAGGTGGTCGGTGTCGCTGCGGACCCGGCGTATCTCCAGCCCGCCGCCGACCCGCTGCTCCAGGCGTCCCACCGAGCGGACCAGGTCGTCCAGGCTGCGCTGCACAGCCGTCAGATCATCGTGCAAGGACATGACGAGCCCTCACTTCCGAGGGTGCGGTCGGCAATCTCATGCGCCTGCGAGTGTCGCGCGTCACAGTCGCGGTTGGGAAGGGATTCGCCGGTATTCCGGGTCACGATGGCGCATAGGGGGGCGTGACCGGTCGTACCGGAACGCGTTGGGCCGGGCGGGTGGCCTTGGGAAGTACGGCCGCCGTGTCGCCGGGTCGCGGGGCGCGCCGTCGTTTTGAGTGGACGGGCCATAGATGTGATGAGCCGCAAAGTCGGCCGAATGTGATCAGCGGCGGCGCCGCCGCACGGGCGAGCCCGGAGGTAACAGATGACCGACGACGTCGGACCGCAGGGCGCGAACGGCGGCCGGACGGCGGGCCGCGGGCGCCGCCGGGTCGCGCTCCTCACCGCGGGCGCGCTGCTCCCGCTGCCCGTACTGGCCGGCTGCAGCGGCGACGAGGCGCGGCCGGCCGGCGCCGGCAGCCAGGACATCGCCCCGGCGGCCCCGGCGACGCTGCGCGACGGCGGCACGGTGCGCTGGGCCGTCGACGAACTCCCCGGCACCTTCAACGCCTTCCAGGCGGACGCCGGCGAGAGCACGGACATGGTGGCGGGCGCCGTGCTGCCCGCGCTGTTCACGGTGGACGCCAACGGCGTACCGCAGCGCAACCCGGACTACCTCCAGGCCGCCGAGGTCACCCAGCGCGAGCCGCAGCAGGTCGTGCGGTACACCCTGAACCCCGCGGCGCGCTGGAGCGACGGCCGGAGGATCTCGGCGGCCGACTTCGCCGCCCAGTGGAAGGCGCTGCGCGGGAAGAACGCCGCGTACTGGACGGCGCGCAACGCCGGCTACGACCGCATCGAGAAGGTCGAGCCGGGCGCGGGTCCCGGCGAGGTCCGGGTGACCTTCGACCGCCCGTACGCCGACTGGCAGTCGCTCTTCACGCCGCTGTACCCGAAGAGCGTCATGGGCAGCCCGGCGGCGTTCAACGACGGCGCGCGCAAGAAGCTCGCGAGTACCGCCGGGCCGTTCCGGGTACGGAAGCGGGACGCCGGTGCCGGCACGGTCACCCTCGTACGGAACGCGGAGTGGTGGGGCGACCGGGCCCGGCTGCAGAAGATCGTGCTGACCGAGCTGCCCGCCACGAAACGGCCCGCCGCGCTGGCCAAGGGGAAGATCGACATCGCGGAGATCGACCGCGGCACGGCCAAGGAGCTCGGCACGGCGGGTGGTGGGAACCAGCAGGCCGCCGTCGGGGACGACGCGCCGCGCGGCGCCGTCTCCGCCGACGCGCTGCGCCACCAGGCGCTGGCCCGCGGCACCGACGCCGAGCGCAAGGCGGAGATCGAGCACCGCAAGGAAGCCGCGGCCGCCGCCGAGCGCCGCGCCCAGCTGCGCGGCTACACCGTCCGCCGCGCCCTCTCCCCGTCCTTCACGCAGCTCGCCCTCAACGGCAGCACGGGGCCGCTCACCGACGAGCGGGTCCGCCGCGCGGTGGCCCGCGCCATCGACCGCTCCACACTGGCCAAGGAGGTACTGTCCCCGCTCCGGCTGCCCGCGGCGCCGGTCGGCAGCCATCTGCTGCTCGCCGGGCAGCCGGGTTACCGCGACAACAGCGGCGCGCTGGGCAGCCGGGACCCCGAGGCCGCCCAGGCCCTGCTGGCCGACGCGGGCTGGCGGCTGCCGGAGGGCGGCACCGAGGAGAAGACCGACGCGCAGCCGGGGGAGCGGGAGGCGGACCGGGGGCGCACGGACGCGGACGCCGGCCGGACGGACGGCGAGAACGGGCAGCACGGTGAGAAGGGGCAGCCGGGCCCGCGCGGCGAGGCCGCCCCGGCCGACGGCGCCGGGCAGCCGCACGGCGGTCCCGCCCGCTCCGGCGCGGAGGCCGAGACCGGCCGGGCGACCGGCACGGCGCCGCTCTCCGCGCTGACCGGCGCCGGGTCGGCGGGGCTCCAGCGGGTGGCGCTGCTGCGGCAGAGCGCGGCGCTGTACGACGCGGCGGCGCGCGCCGACCGGCGGCACGCCGCGGGGGACACCGGATCGGCGGCGTACGCGTCGTACGAGCGGGCGAGCGGCCGGGCCGCCGACGCCTGGGACCGGGCCGACGTGCTGGCGGAGGCCGCCCAGCGGCAGACCACCGCGCTCGCGGCGGGCCCGGGGCAGCAGGGCTGGGACGACACGAAGCCCGGTGCGGGGCAGGAGGCCGCGGGCACCGGCCCGGCCGGCCCGCTCAGCGCCGTCCAGGCCCGCGAGGCCGCGGCCGCAGCCGAGCGGAACCGGCTCGCGGCCGCGGCCGAGCGTGCGGAACGGGAGGCGGGGCAGCAGCGGCCCGCCGGGCAGCCGGCGCGGGAGCGGCCCGTACCCGTCGAGGCGGGGGCCGCCGAGGACGCGGGGGACGCCCACGGTGGCCCCGACAGCAAGGGCGCCAAGGACGGACACGCCCGCGGCAAGGACGACGCCGCCGCCCCCAAGGGCGCCGTCTTCGTGAAGAAGAACGGCCGGCCGCTCATGCTGCGCTTCGTCCTGCCCGACGGCCCCGGCACCGCCCAGCTCCGTACCGTCGCCGACCGGATCTCCGAAATGCTGATGAAGATCGGCGTACGGACCACCGTCCAGAAGGTGGCCGACAAGAGCTACTTCGAGGACCACATCGCGTCCGGCGACTACGACCTGGCGCTCTACTCCTGGCCCGGCAGCGCCTACCCGGCCACCGACGCCCGGCCCATCTACGCCAAGCCCCGCCCCGCCGCCGACGGCTCGCTCACCGTCGAGCAGAACTACACCCGGGTCGGCACCGACCGGATCGACCAGCTCTTCGACCAGGCGTCCGCCGAGCTCGACCCGGACGCGGCCCGGGACCTGGTCGCCCAGGCCGACCAGCGGATCTGGGCGGCCGCAGGATCGATCCCGCTGTACCGGCAGCCGCAGCTCGTCGCCACCAGGGACGGGCTGGCCAATGTGGGCGCTTTCGGCTTCGCGACGCCCGTATATCAGGCCATCGGTTACAAGAAATAGCAGGTCAGGACGGGTGCGAGCGGGCTGGGGCGGCCGATGCCGCGGCAGCCCCGTACCATGGGATATGGCCGTGGCGTCTGCATGCCCGGCGGGCGCGCGTGCCGGACCGTACGCGCCGTCAACCACAATTCCGGGAGAAGCGCCGCAAGTGCCCACGCGCCACGACATTCGTAACGTCGCCATCGTCGCCCACGTCGACCACGGCAAGACCACCCTTGTCGACGCCATGCTCAAGCAGGCGGGAGCCTTCGCCGCGCACGCCGCCGAGAACCTCGACGAGCGCATGATGGACTCCAACGACCTGGAGCGTGAGAAGGGCATCACGATCCTCGCCAAGAACACGGCGGTGAAGTATCACCCCAAGGACGGCGGGGACCCGATCACGATCAACATCATCGACACCCCCGGCCACGCCGACTTCGGTGGCGAGGTCGAGCGCGGTCTGTCGATGGTCGACGCGGTCGTCCTGCTGGTCGACGCCTCCGAGGGGCCGCTGCCGCAGACCCGCTTCGTGCTGCGCAAGGCGCTGGCCGCGAAGATGCCGGTCATCCTGTGCATCAACAAGACCGACCGCCCCGACTCCCGGATCGCCGAGGTCGTCGACGAGACGTACGACCTGTTCCTGGACCTGGACGCGGACGAGGACCAGATCGAGTTCCCGATCGTCTACGCCTGCGCCCGTGACGGCGTCGCGTCGCTGACCAAGCCGGAGGACGGCACCGTCCCGGCCGACAGCACGAACCTGGAGCCGTTCTTCACCACGCTGCTGGAGACCGTCCCGGCCCCCGAGTACGACGAGACCGCGCCGCTGCAGGCCCACGTCACCAACCTCGACGCGGACAACTTCCTCGGCCGTATCGCGCTGCTCCGCGTCGAGCAGGGCGAGCTGAAGAAGGGCCAGACCGTCGCGTGGATCAAGCGCGACGGCTCCATCTCCAACGTCCGCATCACCGAGCTGATGATGACCGAGGCGCTGACCCGCAAGCCGGCCGAGGTGGCGGGCCCCGGTGACATCTGCGCCGTCGCCGGTATCCCCGACATCATGATCGGCGAGACGCTGGCCGACCCGGAGAACCCGGTCGCGCTGCCGCTGATCACGGTCGACGAGCCCGCGATCTCGATGACCATCGGTACGAACACCTCGCCGCTGGTCGGCCGCGGCGGCACGGGCAAGGGCGCGGACGCCAAGGCCGCGGTCAAGGACCGCAAGGTCACCGCGCGCCAGGTGAAGGACCGCCTGGAGCGCGAGCTGATCGGTAACGTCTCGCTGCGCGTGCTGGACACCGAGCGCCCCGACGCCTGGGAGGTGCAGGGCCGCGGTGAGCTGGCGCTGGCCATCCTGGTCGAGCAGATGCGCCGCGAGGGCTTCGAGATGACCATCGGCAAGCCGCAGGTGGTCACCAAGGAGGTCGACGGCAAGGTCTACGAGCCGACCGAGCGCATGACCATCGACGTGCCCGAGGAGCACATGGGCGCGGTCACGCAGCTCATGGGCGTCCGCAAGGGCCGGATGGACAACATGTCCAACCACGGCTCCGGCTGGGTCCGCATGGAGTTCATCGTGCCGTCGCGTGGTCTGATCGGCTTCCGTACGGAGTTCCTGACCAACACCCGCGGTACGGGCATCGCGCACTCCATCCACGAGGGCCACGAGCCGTGGTTCGGCACCCTGCAGACCCGTAACAACGGTTCGCTGGTCGCCGACCGCGCCGGTGCGGTCACCGCCTTCGCGATGACCAACCTCCAGGAGCGCGGTGTGCTCTTCACCGAGCCGGGCACCGAGGTGTACGAGGGCATGATCGTCGGCGAGAACAGCCGCGCCGACGACATGGACGTCAACATCACCAAGGAGAAGAAGCTCACGAACATGCGGTCCTCGACCGCGGACGTGACCGAGTCGATCGTGCCGCCGCGCAAGCTCTCCCTGGAGCAGTCCCTGGAGTTCTGCCGCGACGACGAGTGCGTCGAGGTCACCCCGGAGGCCGTCCGCATCCGCAAGGTGAACCTGGACGCCCGCGAGCGCGCCCGCGCCGCCTCGCGCGCCAAGCACAACTGACGCGCCCCGCAGTCCCGTCCGACGGCCCGGCCCCCGCACACGCGGGGGCCGGGCCGTCGGCGTTTGCGCGTGACCGACCGTCGGCCCGCCCCGCCATCCGCCACTCGGCGGGCACTACCCCGCCGAGTGGCGGGGTGTCAAGAGCCCCTGCACTCAGCACAGTTAAGTGATCGTCCGGATCGCGGACGGAGTGTGAGCGCACGGTGGCATGGAGTCCTTTTCGTTCCCGTCTGGATGGATTGGTTTGTCCGGATTCCGAACGACCCTCTCCGCGATGTGACCAAAAAGTAACCATGATCTCGTGGCTAATGGGGCGAACGTGACTGAGGATGGGGGCTATTGAGCTCGGGTCAATGGGTCACGCGCCGTGCAGGCGCCGACTCACGAGCATCGGGGGCCGGTCGCGCGCTGTCAGGGGTGTCAGCGGACGGCCGGCCCCTTTCCATGTCACGAATGGACTCATGAGGAGGCAGTCCCATGCGCGGTGCCAGAAGCGCTACTTGGGTCGCGGGAGCCATAGCCATCGCCCTCGGTGTGACGGCGTGCGGCGGAAGCGGCGACAGCGCGGGTTCCGAGGCCGGAGTCGTGCGGTCCGCCTGGGGCGACCCGCAGAACCCGCTGGAGCCCGCCAACACCACTGAGGTGCAGGGCGGCAAGGTCCTGGACATGATCTTCCAGAACCTCAAGAAGTACGACCCGAAGACCGGCGCGGCCGACAACGACGCCGCCGAGTCGATCGAGACCAAGGACCAGCAGACCTTCACCATCAAGGTGAAGAAGGGCCTGACGTTCTCCAACGGCGAGCCGCTGACCGCCAACTCCTTCGTCGACGCCTGGAATTACGGCGCGCTGGCCACCAACCAGCAGAAGAACAGCTACTTCTTCGCCGACATCGAGGGCTACGACAAGGTCGCCCCGGCCAAGGGCAAGCCGACCGCGAAGACCCTCTCGGGTCTGAAGGTCGTCGACGACCACACCTTCACGGTCAAGCTGACCCAGAAGATGTCGACCTGGCCGGTCCGCCTGGGCTACAAGGCGTTCGCGCCGCTGCCGAAGAAGTTCTTCTCGGACCACAAGGGCTACCTCGACAAGCCCATCGGCAACGGCCCCTACGCGGTCGACTCGTACCAGAAGGGCACGCAGATGAAGCTCGTGCCCAACAAGAAGTACAAGGGCGACGATGCGCCGCAGAACAAGGGCGTGCTGCTGAAGGTCTACACGGACTCCAACACCGCCTACTCCGACCTGCAGGCCGGCAACATCGACGTGCTCGACAGCCTGCCCGCCGAGCAGATCAAGAACGCCAAGACCGACCTGCAGGGCAACTACGTCTCGCAGCCGGCCGGCATCAACCAGACCATCACCTTCCCGCTCGACAAGGGCGCGTGGTCCAAGCCGGGCATGGAGAAGGTCCGCAAGGGCATCTCCATGGCGATCGACCGCAAGCAGATCACCGAGAAGATCTACCACGGCACCCGGACGCCGGCCACCGACCTCACCTCCCCGGTGCTCGGTGCCGCCAACGGCTACTCCAAGGACGCCTGCGGCGACGCCTGCACGTACAACCCCACCGAGGCCAAGAAGCTCATCAAGGAGGGCGGCGGCCTGCCCGGCGGGAAGATGACCATCAGCTACAACGCGGACAAGGACTCCCACAAGGAGTGGGTGGACGCGATCTGCAACAGCGTCAACAAGGTGCTGGGCGACGACAAGGCGTGCGTGGGCAACCCCGTGGGCACCTTCGGCGACTTCCGCAGCCAGATCACCAAGGGCGAGATGACCAGCGCCTTCCGCGCCGGCTGGCAGATGGACTACCCGCAGATCGAGAACTTCCTGACGCCGCTGTACGCCACCGGCGCCAGCTCCAACGACTCGCACTGGAGCAACAAGGAGTTCGACGAGCTGCTGAAGAAGGCCGCGGCCGAGCCGGACACCAAGAAGGCGACCAAGCTCTACCAGGACGCCGAGAAGCTGGTGTTCGACGACATGGTCGCCATCCCGCTCTTCTACCAGAACGGCGTCGCCGGCTGGTCGCAGAACGTCTCCGACGTCGAGCTCGACGCCTTCAGCGTCCCGGTCTACACCCAGATCAAGGTCAAGAGCTGACCCGACGCAGCCCCTGAGCGGGCCGCACCGAACCAACCGCTCACGGCGGCAGGGAGCAGCCGGTCACCCGCGCCTCTTCGAAGTCGAGTTTGAAGTCGAGTTCGAAATCGAGGAGGCCGCGGGCCCGGCTGCCCCCGCGTCGGCGCACTTCTGGAGGACACATGGGGCGCTACGTCGTGCGACGACTGCTCCAGATGGTGCCCGTCTTCATCGGCACCACTTTCCTGATCTTCGTCATGGTCTACGCGCTCGGCGATCCCGTCGCGGCCATGTTCGGAGACCGGACCCCCGACCCGGCGACCGCCGCCCAGATCCGGGAGTCCCTGCACCTGAACGACCCGCTGTGGAGCCAGTACCTGCAGTACATGGCGGGCATCTTCCAGGGCGACTTCGGCACCGCCTTCAACGGCCGCCCGGTCATCGAGCTGATGGGGGACGCCTTCCCCAACACCGTCCAGCTCACCCTGGTCGCCTTCGTCATCGAGCTGGTGGTGGGTGTCACGCTCGGCGTGATCGCGGGTATGCGCCGCGGCCGCCTGATCGACACCGGCGTGCTGGTGTTCACCCTGTTCGTGATCTCCATCCCGACCTTCGTCACCGGCTATCTGCTGCAGTACTTCGTCGGCGTGAAGTGGGGCGCGCTGCCCCCGTCGGTCTCCACCGAGGTGCACTTCGAGGAGCTGATCCTGCCCGGCATCGTGCTGGCCGGCGTCTCGCTGGCGTACGTGGCCCGGCTGACCCGCACCTCCATCGCGGAGAACATCCGGTCCGACTACATCCGCACCGCCACCGCCAAGGGCCTGCCGCGCCGCCGCGTGATCAGCGTGCACCTGCTGCGCAACTCGCTCATCCCGGTCGTCACCTTCCTCGGCACCGACATCGGCGGCCTGATGGCCGGCGCCATCGTCACCGAGCGGATCTTCAACCTCCAGGGCGTCGGCTACCAGCTCTACCAGGGCATCCTGCGGCAGAACGCGCCGACCGTCGTCGGCTTCGTGACCGTGCTCGTGGTCGTCTTCCTCGCCGCCAACCTGCTCGTCGACCTGCTCTACGCGGTCCTGGACCCGAGGATCCGGTATGCCTGAGATGACCAAGACAGCGGCTGATGAAGCCGTGGCCGCCGTCGAGCCCGTGCCCGAGCAGGCCGAGAAGGCCCGCTCGCTCTGGGGCGACGCCTGGCGGGACCTGCGCCGCAACCCGATCTTCTACATCTCCGCCGTACTGATCCTCTTCCTGGTCGTCATCTCGATCTGGCCGAGCATCATGACGAGCACGAGCCCGTACGCCTGCGACGTCTCCAAGTCCGCCCAGGGCGCGGCCCCCGGCCACCCCTTCGGCTTCGACAAGCAGGGCTGCGACGTCTACGCCCGTACGGTCTACGGCGCCCGCGCCTCCGTCACCGTCGGCATCTGCACCACCCTCCTCGCCGCCGTCCTCGGCTGCATCATGGGCGGCCTCGCCGGCTTCTTCGGCGGCTGGTGGGACTCGCTGCTCTCCCGGGTCGGCGACATCTTCTTCGGCATCCCGATCCTGCTCGGCGGCATCGTCTTCCTGTCCGTCGTCAAGGGCGGCTCGATCTTCACCGTCGTCCTGCTGATCGCCCTCCTCGGCTGGCCGCAGATCGCCCGTATCGCGCGCGGCGCGGTGATCACCGCCAAGCAGCAGGACTACGTCCAGGCGGCCCGCGCGCTCGGCGCGTCCACCCCGCGCATGCTGCTCCGGCACATCGCCCCGAACGCCCTCGCGCCCGTCATCGTCGTGGCGACCATCGCGCTCGGTACGTACATCTCGCTGGAGGCCACCCTGTCGTTCCTCGGCGTCGGCCTGAAGCCGCCGACGGTCTCCTGGGGCATCGACATCTCCAGCGCCGCCGTCCAGATCCGCAACGCCCCGCACACCCTGCTGTACCCGGCAGGTGCGCTGTCGCTTACGGTGCTGGCGTTCATCATGCTCGGCGACGCGGTGCGCGACGCCCTCGACCCCAAGCTGCGCTGAGGGAGGCGTACGTGACCACCACCGAGAAGACCGCGGCAGTTCCTGAGCCGCGGACCCCGGAAGCGGCCGGTTCGCCGCTGCTCCAGGTCCGCGACCTGCACGTCGAATTCCACACCCGGGACGGCGTCGTCAAGGCCGTCAATGGCGTGAATTACAGCGTCAGCGCGGGCGAGACGCTCGCCGTGCTCGGCGAGTCCGGCTCCGGCAAGTCCGTCACCGCCCAGGCGATCATGGGCATCCTCGACATGCCGCCGGCGAAGATCCCGCAGGGCGAGATCCTCTTCCGCGGCCAGGACATGCTGACGATGTCCGGCGAGCAGCGCCGGAAGATCCGCGGCGCCAAGATCGCCATGATCTTCCAGGACGCGCTGTCCTCCCTGAACCCGGTGCTCTCCGTCGGCTACCAGCTCGGCGAGATGTTCCGCGTCCACCAGGGCCTGTCCAAGAAGGCCGCCAAGGCCAAGGCCATCGAGCTGATGGACAAGGTGAAGATCCCGGCGGCCGCCAACCGCGTCGGGGACTATCCGCACCAGTTCTCCGGCGGTATGCGCCAGCGCATCATGATCGCGATGGCGCTGGCCCTCGAACCGGACCTGATCATCGCCGACGAGCCCACCACGGCCCTCGACGTGACCGTCCAGGCCCAGGTCATGGACCTGCTCGCGGAGCTGCAGCGCGAGTACAACATGGGCCTGATCCTCATCACCCACGACCTCGGCGTGGTCGCGGACGTGGCCGACAAGATCGCGGTGATGTACGGGGGCCGGATCGTCGAGCACGCACCCGTGCGCGAGCTGTACAAGAACCCCGCGCACCCGTACACCCGCGGCCTGCTGGACTCCATCCCGCGCCTGGACCAGAAGGGCCAGGAGCTGTACGCGATCAAGGGCCTGCCGCCCAACCTGCTGAACATTCCCGGCGGCTGCGCCTTCCACCCGCGCTGCCCCAAGGCCCAGGACGTCTGCCGTACCGACGTCCCGGCACTGGCCGCGGTCGCCGACGGCCGCGGCAGCGCGTGCCACTTCTGGAAGGAGACGCTCCATGGCTGAGTCCGTCAGGGGGAGGAACAGTGACCGCGAGCCGATCCTCCAGGTCCGCAACCTGGTCAAGCACTTCCCGCTCACCCAGGGCGTCCTCTTCAAGAAGCAGGTCGGCGCGGTCAAGGCGGTCGACGGGATCTCCTTCGACCTGTACCGGGGTGAGACGCTGGGCATCGTCGGCGAGTCCGGCTGCGGCAAGTCCACCGTCGCCAAGCTGCTGATGAACCTGGAGCGGGCGACCGCCGGCGAGGTCTTCTACAAGGGCGAGGACATCACCAAGCTGACGGGTCGCGCCCTGAAGGTCGTCCGCCGCAACATCCAGATGGTCTTCCAGGACCCGTACACCTCGCTCAACCCGCGCATGACGGTCGGCGACATCATCGGCGAGCCCTTCGACATCCACCCCGAGGTGGCCCCGAAGGGCGACCGGCGCCGCAAGGTCCAGGAGCTGCTGGACGTGGTCGGCCTCAACCCCGAGTACGTCAACCGCTACCCGCACCAGTTCTCCGGCGGCCAGCGCCAGCGCATCGGCATCGCGCGCGGGCTCGCGCTGCGCCCCGAGATCATCGTCGCCGACGAGCCGGTCTCCGCGCTGGACGTCTCCGTACAGGCCCAGGTCGTGAACCTCCTGGAGAAGCTCCAGGACGAGTACGACCTCTCCTACCTCTTCATCGCCCACGACCTCTCCGTCGTCCGGCACATCTCCGACCGCGTCGGCGTGATGTACCTGGGCCGGATGGCCGAGATCGGCACGGACGAGGAGATCTACGAGCACCCCACCCACCCGTACACCCAGGCCCTCCTCTCGGCCGTCCCGGTCCCCGACCCGGACGCCCGCGGCGGCCGCGAGCGGATCATCCTCAGCGGCGACGTCCCCTCCCCGGCCAACCCGCCCTCCGGCTGCCGCTTCCGCACCCGCTGCTGGAAAGCCCAGGACAAGTGCGCCGAGGAGACCCCCCTCCTCGCCATCCCGAAGCGCTTCACCAACACGGACTCCCTGGCGGCCCACGCATCGGCCTGCCACTTCGCGGAGGAGAAGGATGTGGTGGGGGCGGCCTGACACGCCCCGGATGGAGGCTTTCCGCGTCTCTTCCGCGTGTGAGGAGGACATATAGCCGCAAAAGCGGACAAGCTCGGGTTTACGGGTTCCGAAGGGAGCCCGCACCGACCCGAGGAGGCACCTCATGCGTGGAGCCGCACAGGCCCGGTGGGCCGCTGTCGCCGTGGCCGTCGCCCTCGGGGCGACGGCCTGTGGCGGCGGGGGTGGCGGTGGTGGGGACGGTAAGGGGGTGCTCAGCTCGTCGTGGGGGGATCCGCAGAATCCGTTGGAGCCTGCCAATACCAATGAGGTGCAGGGCGGCAAGGTCCTCGACATGATCTTCCGGGGGCTCAAGCGGTACGACCCGAAGACCGGTGCCGCCGAGGACATGCTCGCCCAGAAGATCGAGTCCACTGATCAGCAGAATTACACGGTCACGATCAAGGAGGGGTGGAAGTTCAGCAATGGGGAGCGGGTCACCGCGCGGTCGTTCGTGGATGCGTGGAATTACGGGGCGCTGATCGATAATAACCAGAAGAATGCGTACTTCTTCGGGTATATCGAGGGGTATGAGAAGGTCCATCCGGAGAGTGGGAAGGCGACCGCGAAGACGCTTTCCGGGTTGAAGGTGAAGGATGACCGGACCTTTACCGTCAAGCTCAACCAGAAGTTCTCCACCTGGCCGCAGACGCTCGGGTATCCCGCCTTCGCGCCGCTGCCGCGGGCCTTCTTCACGGACCACGACCGCTGGCTGAAGAAGCCGGTGGGGAACGGGCCGTACAAGGTCGAGTCCTACACCAAGGGGTCGGCGATGAAGCTGCGGAAGTGGGGCGGGTACAAGGGCCCGGACAAGGCCCGGAACGGCGGCGTGGATCTGCGGGTCTACACCGACAACAACACCGCCTACACCGATCTGCAGGCCGGCAATCTCGACCTCAGTGACGATATTCCCGCTGCGCAGTTGAAGAATGCTGAAGCCGATCTCGGTGATCGGTACATCAATCAGCCTGCGGGGATCATCCAGACGCTGACCTTTCCCATGTACGACCCGAAGTGGGGGTCGGAGAAAATGGCGAAGGTGCGGCAGGGGTTGTCCATGGCGATCGATCGGAAGACGATCACCAAGCAGATTTTTCAGAACACCCGTACCCCGGCCAGTGACTGGACCTCGCCGGTGCTGAAGGCCGACGGCGGGTACAAGGCCGGGCTGTGCGGTACGGCGTGCGAGTACAAGCCGGCCGAGGCGCGCAGGCTCATCAAGGAGGGCGGCGGGCTGCCCGGCGGCAAGGTCACCGTCACGTACAACGCCGACACCGGCTCGCACAAGGACTGGGTCGACGCGCTCTGCAACAGCGTCAACAAGGTGATGCGGGACGACAAGGCGTGTGTGGGTAATCCGGTGGGGACTTTTGCCGATTACCGGAATCAGATCACGGCGAAGAAGATGAAGGGGCCGTTCCGCGCCGGGTGGCAGATGGACTACCCGCTCATTCAGAACTTCCTGCAGCCGATGTACTACACCGACGCCTCCTCCAACGACGGCAAGTACAGCAACAAGCGGTTCGACAAGCTGGTCGACGCGGCGAATGCGGAGACCGATCGGCAGGCTGCGGTGCAGAAGTTCCAGGACGCGGAGAAGGTGCTGGCGAAGGATATGCCGGTGATTCCGCTCTGGTACCAGAACGGTAGTGGGGGTTATACCGAGAGGTTGAGCGATGTGATGCTCAATCAGTTCAGCGTGCCCGTCTACGACCGGATCAAGGTCGGCAGCTGACCTCATGGGACGCTACGTCATCCGGCGGCTGCTCCAGATGATCCCGGTGTTCATCGGCAGCACGTTCCTGATCTTTTTCATGGTGTACGCGCTGGGCGACCCGGTCGCCGCGATGTTCGGCGACCGCGCCCCCGACCCCGCCACCGCGGCCCGTATTCGCGAGGAACTCCTCCTCGATCAGCCGCTGTGGAAGCAGTACCTGCACTACATGGGCCAGATCTTCCGCGGGGACTTCGGCACCGCCTTCAACGGGCAGCCGGTCACCGAGCTGATGGGCACCGCCTTCCCGGTCACCCTGCGGCTGACCCTGGTCGCCATCGTCATCGAGATCATCGTCGGCGTCACCCTCGGTGTGCTGAGCGGGCTGCGCCGCGGGCGCACGCTGGACACCAGTGTTCTCGTTTTCACCCTGGTCGTGGTGTCCATCCCGACCTTCGTCAGTGGTTATGTGCTGCAGTTCCTGCTGGGGGTGAAGTGGGGGTGGGTGAAGCCGACCGTTTCCACGGACGCGTACCTGGACGAGCTGCTGCTGCCGGGCGTGGTGCTCGCGCTGGTCTCGCTTGCGTACGTCACCCGGCTGACCCGCACCTCGCTGGCGGAGAACGCCCGCGCGGATTACGTACGGACCGCCGTGGCCAAGGGACTGCCGCGCCGCCGGGTCGTTACGCGGCATCTGCTGCGCAACTCCCTCATCCCGGTGGTCACCTTCATCGGTACCGACATCGGCCAGCTGATGGGCGGCGCCATCGTCACCGAGCGGATCTTCAATATCCACGGCGTCGGATTCCAGCTCTACCAGGGCATCCTGCGGCAGAACTCGCCCACCGTCGTCGGCTTCGTCACCGTCCTCGTACTGGTCTTCCTCTTCGCCAACCTCGTCGTCGACCTGCTGTACGCCGTCCTCGACCCGAGGATCCGCTATGCCTGAGCGCTATGTACCGAAAGAAGCGGTCACCCCCGGGGACGGCGGTGCCACGGCCCTCGCGATCGCCGAGGCCGAGACGCTGGAGGGCGGCCGGAACGGGCGGGGCGGGAGCCCGCGCGACAAGCCGCGCAGCCTGTGGGGCGACGCCTGGCGTGATCTGCGCCGCAACCCTGTCTTTCTCATCTCCGCGCTGATCATTCTCTTTCTGATCGTGATCGCGATCTGGCCGCAGTTGATCGCCGACGGGAATCCGTACCGCGCCGACCTCGCCAAGGCCCAGGAGGGCTCCGCGCCCGGCCACCCCTTCGGCTTCGACACCCAGGGGCGGGACGTCTACACCCGTACCGTCTACGGCGCCCGCGCCTCCATCACCGTCGGCATCTGCGCCACCGCCGGTGCCGCCCTCCTCGGCAGCGCCCTCGGCGGGCTGGCCGGCTTCTTCGGCGGCTGGTGGGACGCGCTGCTCTCGCGCGTCGCCGACATCTTCTTCGGCATCCCCGTGCTGCTCGGCGGCCTGGTCTTCCTCTCCGTCGTCACCAGCAAGACGGTCTGGCCGGTGGTCGGCTTCATCGTGCTGCTCGGCTGGCCGCAGATCGCCCGGATCGCCCGCGGCTCCGTCGTCACCGCCAAACAGAACGACTACGTCCAGGCCGCGCGGGCGCTCGGCGCCTCCTCCGGCCGGCTGCTGCTGCGGCACATCGCGCCCAACGCCGTGGCCCCCGTCATCGTCGTCGCCACCATCGCGCTCGGTACGTACATCTCCCTGGAGGCCACGCTGTCCTACCTCGGCGCGGGCCTGAAGCCGCCCACCGTCTCCTGGGGCATCGACATCTCCACCGCCTCCACCTACATCCGCAACGCGCCGCACATGCTGCTGTATCCGGCGGGCGCGCTGTCGATCACGGTGCTGGCGTTCATCATGCTCGGCGACGCGGTGCGCGACGCCCTCGACCCCAAGCTGCGCTGAGGAGACGGAGACCGCCGATGGCCACGAATCCCGAGGCGCCGCCTCCGCTGCTCGATGTGCGCGACCTGTACGTGGAGTTCCGTACCCGCGACGGCGTCGCCCGGGCCGTCAATGGCGTCAGCTACCGCGTCGACGCGGGGGAGACGCTCGCCGTGCTCGGCGAGTCCGGCTCCGGCAAGTCCGTGACCGCCCAGGCCGTCATGGGCATCCTCGACTCGCCGCCCGGCTTCGTCACCGGCGGCGAGGTCCTCTTCCGGGGCCAGGACCTGCTCAAGGCCACGCCCGAGGAGCGGCGCAAGGTGCGCGGCGCCCGAATGGCGATGATCTTCCAGGACGCGCTGTCCTCGTTGAACCCGGTGCTGTCGGTGGGCGCGCAGCTCGGCGAGATGTACGAGGTCCACCGGGGCATGAAGCGGAAGGACGCGCGGGCCAAGGCGGTCGAGCTGATGGACCGGGTGAAGATCCCGGCGGCCCGCAGCCGGGTCGGCGATTACCCGCACCAGTTCTCCGGCGGTATGCGCCAGCGCATCATGATCGCGATGGCGCTGGCCCTGGAGCCGGACCTGATCATCGCCGACGAGCCGACGACGGCGCTGGACGTGACGGTCCAGGCCCAGGTCATGGACCTGCTGGCGGACCTCCAGCGGGAGTACGACATGGGGCTGATCCTGATCACCCATGACCTGGGCGTGGTCGCGGACGTCGCCGACCGGATCGCGGTGATGTACGCGGGCCGGATCGTCGAGACCGCTCCCATTCACGACCTGTACAAGTGCCCCGCGCACCCCTACACGCGCGGCCTGCTGGACTCCATCCCGCGGCTGGACCAGAAGGGCCAGGAGCTGTACGCGATCAAGGGCCTGCCGCCGAGCCTGACCGCCATCCCGCCCGGCTGCCCCTTCCACCCGCGCTGCCCCCGCGCCCGGGACGTCTGCACCACCGACCGGCCGCCGCTGTACGACGTGGCACCGGGCCGGTCCAGCGCCTGCCACTTCTGGGAGGAGACCGTGCGAGACGAGGAGCCGCCGCATGTCCGCTGAGTCCCTGCTCGAAGTACGCGACCTGGTCAAGCACTACCCGCTGACCCAGGGCATCGTCCTGAAGAAGCAGGTCGGCGCGGTCAAGGCGGTCGACGGCGTCTCCTTCGACCTGCACAAGGGCGAAACGCTCGGCATCGTGGGGGAGTCCGGCTGCGGCAAGTCCACCGTCGCCAGGACGCTGGTCGGCCTGGAGCGGCCGACCGCGGGCGCGATCCGGTACCACGGCGAGGACATCGCCCAGCTGTCCGGGCGCGCGCTGAAGGCGGTGCGCCGCAACATCCAGATGGTCTTCCAGGACCCGTACACGTCGTTGAATCCGCGAATGACGGTCGGCGACATCATCGGCGAGCCGTACGACATCCATCCGGAGGTGGCCCCGAAGGGGGACCGCCGGCGCCGGGTGCAGGAGTTGCTGGATGTGGTCGGGCTGAATCCGGAGTACGTCAACCGGTACCCGCACCAGTTCTCCGGCGGCCAGCGCCAGCGCATCGGCATCGCGCGGGGGCTGGCGCTGCGGCCCGAGATCATCGTCGCGGACGAGCCGGTGTCCGCGCTGGACGTCTCGGTCCAGGCCCAGGTGGTGAACCTCCTGGAGCGGCTCCAGGACGAATTCGACCTGAGTTACGTCTTCATCGCGCACGACCTGTCGGTGGTGCGGCACATCTCGGACCGGGTGGCGGTGATGTACCTGGGCCGGATCGTGGAGACCGGCACGGAGGACGAGATCTACGGGCACCCTACGCATCCGTACACGCAGGCGCTGCTGTCCGCGGTGCCGGTCCCGGACCCTGAGGCCCGGGAGCATCGGGAGCGGATCCTGCTGGCTGGGGACGTGCCGTCGCCGGCGGATCCGCCGAGCGGCTGCCGCTTTCGTACGCGGTGTTGGAAGGCGCAGCCGGTGTGTGCGGAGGTCGTGCCCCCGCTGGACGTACCGGAGTGGTTCGCGGGGGCCGCGGGGCCGGCGCATCCCTCCGCTTGCCACTTTGCGGAGGAACGCCACGTCGTGCCGAGCGAATAAGGGGGTGCCCCTTGGGCCCGGTGGCCGGCTGCCGCGCCGTTGTGGTTGCGCGCGCAGTTCCCCGCGCCCCTGAGCCGCGCCCCGTAAGGGGCGCGGGGAACTGCGCGACCAGCCACCGCGGCGGGACGGTCGGCCGACGGCCGGGACCACCGCGGCGGGTGGCCCCTCAGCCCCGGTCAGTCCCGGTCCGAGGACTCCTCGATCGCCGCCAGTGCCGGATCCAGGACGATGTCCTCACCCCGAGCGGCAATCGTCGGCTCCTCCGGAAAGTGGCAGGCCGTCAGGTGCCCCGCCGCGTTCCCCGCGATCTGCAACAACGGCGGTTCCTCCGTCGCACACTTGTCCTGCGCCTTCCAGCACCGCGTGCGGAACCGGCAGCCGGAGGGCGGGTTGACCGGCGAGGGTACGTCGCCCGCGAGCCGGATCCGCTCGCGGTCCTCCTCGTCGTCCCCGGCCAGCCGGGCCTCCGGCACCGCCGAAAGCAGCGCATGCGTATAAGGGTGGCGCGGCCGGGTGTAGATGGACTCGCGGTCGCCGACCTCGACGATCTTGCCGAGGTACATCACCGCGACCCGCTGGCTGAAGTGCCGCACGATCGCCAGGTCGTGGGCGATGAAGAGGAACGCGATGCCCAGCTCGCGCTGGAGCTCCTGGAGGAGGTTGACGACCTGCGCCTGGATGGAGACGTCCAGCGCCGAGACCGGCTCGTCCGCGACGATCAGCTTCGGCTCCAGGGCCAGCGCGCGGGCCACGCCGATGCGCTGCCGCTGGCCGCCGGAGAACTCGTGCGGGAAGCGGTTGTAGTGCTCGGGGTTGAGGCCGACGGTCTCCAGCAGCTCGCGGACCTTCTTCTCGCGGCCGCCGGGCGGGTTGATCCCGTTGATCTCCATCGGGCCGCCGATGATCGTGCCGACGGTCTGCCGCGGGTTCAGCGAGGAGTACGGGTCCTGGAAGATCATCTGGATCTCGGACCGGACGGGCGCGAGCTGCTTGCGGTTCGCGTGGGTGATGTCCTGGCCCCGGTACGAGATCGTGCCGCTGGTGGGCTCCAGGAGGCGGGTCAGCAGCCGGCCCGTCGTGGACTTTCCGCAGCCCGACTCGCCCACCAGGCCGAAGGTCTCGCCCGAGTACACGGTCAGGTCGAGCCCGTCCACCGCCTGCACGGCGCCGATCCGCCGCCGGAACGGAAAGCCGCCCATGATCGGGAAGTGCTTGGTCAGGCCCTCGGTCACCAGCAGCGGTTCGCCCGCGGGGGCGGCGTCGCGGGGGGCCGGGAGGGTGACGTCTTTGGCTTCGCTCATGATGGTCGTCGCTCCTAGCCCAGCCGGGGCTTGATCTGCTCGGTGAAGAAGGTGTGCTTCTGCTCGGCGGTCAGATGGCAGGCCGAGGCGCGCCCCGGCGCCAGCAGCGGCCGCTCGTCGGAGCAGCGGGTACCGCCCACCTCCGAGGTGAAGGCGCAGCGCGGGTGGAAGGGGCAGCCGGACGGCGGGTTGAGCAGGCTCGGCGGGGTGCCGGGGATCGGGTGCAGCGGCTCGTCGACGCTGGCCGACAGGCGCGGCATCGAGCCCAGCAGGCCCCAGGTGTACGGGTGTTGCGGCGTGGTGAGGATCTCCTTGACCGTGCCGCGCTCGACCGCCCGCCCGGCGTACATCACCAGCAGCTCGTCGGCCATGTTGGCGACCACGCCGAGGTCATGGGTGATCAGGATGATCGCCGAGCCGAACTCCTGCTGGAGGTCCTTGAGGAGGTCCAGGATCTGCGCCTGGACGGTGACGTCCAGCGCGGTGGTCGGCTCGTCGGCGATGAGCAGCGCGGGGTTGCAGACCAGCGCCATGGCGATCATGGCGCGCTGGCGCATGCCGCCGGAGAACTGGTGCGGGTAGTCGTCCACCCGCAGGTTCGGCTGCGGGATGCCGACCTTGGTCAGCATCTCGATGGCGCGCTGCCGGCCCTCGCGCTTGCTCGCGCCGGTGTGCTTCATGAACGGCTCGGCGATCTGCCGGCCCACCGTGTAGTACGGCGAGAGCGCCGTCAGCGGGTCCTGGAAGATCATCGCCATCTTGTTGCCGCGGAGCTTCTGGAGCGTGCGCTCGCGGGCGCCGGTCAGCTCCTGGCCGTCCAGCGTGATCTCGCCGGTGATCTCGGTGGAGGCGGGGTTGTGCAGGCCCAGGACGGCCAGGTTGGTCACCGACTTGCCGGAGCCGGACTCGCCGACGATGCCGAGCGTCTGGCCCTTCCGCAGGTCGAAGGAGAGCCCGTCGACGGCCTTGACGATGCCGTCCTCGGTGGAGAACCGCACGTACAGGTCGCGTACCGACAGGAAGGGGTCCGATCCGGTCGGGACCGGTGCGCCTTCGGTCTTGGTGAGTGTGGTCACTGGTGGTTCTCCTAGGACAGGCGCACGCGCGGGTCGATGAACGCGTAGCAGGCGTCGACGATGATGTTGAAGAGGACGATGAACGTCGCCGCGAACAGCATCACGCCCATGACCATGGGCAGGTCGGTGTTCTGCACGGACTGCACCGCGAGGGTGCCCAGGCCCGGCAGGGCGAAGGTCTGCTCCGTGATCATCGCGCCGCCGAAGAGCGAGCCGAGGTCGATGCCGAAGATGGTGACGATGGGGATGAGGGACCCTCGCCAGGCGTACCGGAAGAAGACCGTCCCCCGGGACATGCCCTTGGCGCGTGCGGTACGGACGTGCTCCTCGGCCAGCTGCTCGATCATCGAGGAGCGCGCCATACGGGTGTACTGCGCGGTGAAGATGACCGAGAGCACGCACCAGGGGATCAGCAGCCCCATGAACCAGGCCGCTGGATTGTCCGTGAAGTTGACGTACTTCGGCTGCCCCAGGATTTCCAGGTTGTACACCAGCAGGGCCAGCACGATGGGGCCGATGAAGTAGATCTGCATCGAGCTCAGCACCAGCGAGGCGGAGCTGAAGACCTTGTCGATCAGCTTGCCCTGCTTCCAGGCGGCGATCATGCCGGTGCCCAGGCCGACCGTGAGGAAGACCGCCGCGCCGCCGATGGTCAGCGAGACGGTGGTCGGGAAGCGGTCGACGATGGTGTCCCAGACCGGGTCGCCATTGGCGAAGGAGTAGCCGAAGCAGGGGGCCGGGCACGGTCCCTGGGCGAAGTCGCGCCCGGTCACGATGCCGGACATGAAGTCCCAGTACTGGACGGGGATCGGCTTGTCCAGGCCGAGATTCTTGTGAATCAGGGCGATGGCGTCCGGGGTGCAGTTCTTTCCGCAGGACAGCAGCGCGGGATCCCGTGGGGCGGCGAAGAACAGGAAGAAGGTGAACGCGCTGATCAGCAGCAGGATCACGATCGCGCCGAGGGACCGGCGGAAAAGGAAACGAAGCATGGCAGATCGCAGCTCTCGTGGGGCAGCGGAAGGAGGTGGGTGGGGACCGCGCGGTGTGCCCGTCCGGTCGGGACGGGCACACCGGGCGCCAGGGTTACCGGCGCGAGGGCGCGGTTACTTCTTGACGAACAGCTTCGTCGGGTCGACACCGCTGATGATGTCGTTGTTCACGACGCCACCGACCTTGGAGCCGTGCAGCTGGATCTGCTTGTAGTAGAAGGTCGGGATCGCCGGCAGGTCCTCCTTGAGGATCTTCTCGTTGAGCTTGAACCACTCCTCGGACGCCTTCTCCTGGTCCGCCATCTTGGAGATGCGGTCCATCTCCTTGCTGTACTCCGGGTTGTTGTAGTGCGAGTAGTTCGGCGAGCCGTCCTGGATCTGCCGGCCGTCCATGGTGGGCGGCAGCACGGTCGAGGCGCTCGGCCAGTCCGCGCCCCACGCCGAGGCGTAGATGTCGAACTTGTTGTCCACCTTGCCGATCACGTCGTAGTACGTGTCGGAGGGCAGGTCCTTCGGCTGGACGTCGAAGCCGGCCTTCTTGAGGTTGTCGACGATGGAGACCGAGTACTTCTGCGGCTCCGGCGCGTTCATGTAGGCGAAGGTGATCTTCATGCCGGTCTTGCCGGCTTCCTTCAGGATCTTCTTCGCCTTCGCCACGTCACCCAGCGGCTTCTTGAGCTTGCCGTAGGGGTCGATGTCCTTGTAGCCGGTGACCGTCGGGCTGATGTAGCTGCCCGCCAGCTCGCCGCCGCCCGGGGTGCCGTAGGCGTCCAGGACGGCCTGCGTCGGCATCGCGTAGGCGAGGGCCTCGCGGACCTTCTTGTCCTTGATCCGGTTCATGTTGAAGTTGATGACGCCGACGTAGGGCTGGTAGCCCGAGATCGAACGCTTCTTCACCTTCGGGTCGTTGGACACGGTCTGCATGCTGGCCGCGTCGACCTGGTTGTTGAAGCTGATCGCCGTCTGGTTGTCGGCGTTGTCCGCGATCAGACGCTGGGTCGAGTCGGGGTAGGACACACCGAACTGGATGTCGAACTTGTCGACGTACTGGTGACGGGAGTTGTCCGTCTCCGGGTCCCACTCGGTGTTCTTGACCAGCGTCATGCCCTTGCCGGACTTGAAGGTCCCCGGTTTGATCTTGTACGGGCCCGAGGACTGCGGCGCCTTGTCGTACTTCTCCTTGGTGTCCTTCTTCTCCTGCACCGCGGCGTAGCCGGCCATGGCCAGGGCGTAAGGCAGGTCCGGGTGCGGCGACTTGAAGTGGAAGACGATCGTCTTGTCGTCCGGCGTCTCAAGGATGCTGTCCGGCAGGTGCTTGCCCTTGTACGGGCCGTCCTTCAGGAGCTTGCGGTAGTCCGTGGAGTCCGCCAGCCACTGCTGGAGGTAGTACGGACCGTCGGTGATGAAGGGCGCGAAGGACCGCTCGATGGAGTGCCGGATGTCCTTCGAGGTGATCGGGGAGCCGTCCTCCCACTTCACGTTGTCCTTGAGGGTGTACTTCCAGGTCTTGCCGCCGTCGGAGGACTGGCCGCTGTCCGTGGCGAGGTCACCGACGACGGTGTACTTGCCCTTGTTGTCCATGTGATACGTCGTCAGCTTGCGGAACAGCAGGGTGGCGAGGGCGCCCTCGTCGCTGACGTAGATCTGTGCCGGGTCCAGGTGCGAGTAGGTGTCGCGCTGGTAGACCTTGATCGTGCCGCCCTTCTGGGCTCCCGGCACCTCCTCGGCCTTCCCCTTGGACGCCGCGGCGTCGCCGAACGCGATCTGCGCGCGCTGCTTCTCCGCGCCCTGCCGGTCTTCACCGCCGCCCGTGTTGGTGCCCGCGCCGCTGCTGCACGCGGTGAGGACCAGGGCGCCGGCGGCCAGGGCGACCAAGGTGGCGTGAGTTCTGCGCGTACGGTTGCTGCTCATGACGGTATATGCACCTGCCTGTCGTTGATCCGTTGCTGCTGCCTGACTCATGCGGTGCCGGGGTGGCAGCACCCCCCACGGAACGGATCTCATCGAGCCCGCTTCGGGTCGAAAGCGTCCCGGACCGAGTCCCCGAGCAGGTTGAAGGCGACGATGAAGATGACCATCGCCAGGCCGGGGAAGAAGAGGTACGTGATGTCGTTGCGGTAGTAGTCGGCGGCGTTGGCGAACATCCGCCCCCAGTCCGGGGTGGGTTCGACGAAGCCGACGCCCAGGAAGGACAGGCCCGCAATGGACGTCACGAAGTTCGGGAGCATGTACGTCGTCTGGACCAGGATCGGCGTCACCACGTTCGGCAGCAGTTCGCGCCGGACGATGCGGGCCGGGGAGGCGCCGGAGACCTTGGCGGCCTCGATGTACTCCCGTTCTCGCAGCGAGAGGACCGTGCCGCGGAGCAGCCGCGCCAGGCTCATCCAGCCCAGGAACCACATCACCAGGATCAGGATGGTGGCGCGCAGCCAGGTCGGCATGGCGTCCTCGGGAGCCACGAAGACGGCGCCCACGACGGGCACGAAGGCGACGAAGAA
The DNA here is from genome assembly GCF_040655775.1 of Streptomyces sp. NPDC050315. Classification (NCBI taxonomy): domain Bacteria; kingdom Bacillati; phylum Actinomycetota; class Actinomycetes; order Kitasatosporales; family Streptomycetaceae; genus Streptomyces; species Streptomyces sp. NPDC050315. The sequence goes on along the minus strand of NZ_JBFAKN010000004.1, from coordinate 647,392 downwards.
CAGCTGGTTCGGGAAGGCCATCAGCAGGTCGATGACCCGGCCGATGAAGTAGTCGATCTTGCCGCCGAAGTAGCCGGCCGCCACACCGAGCACGATGGCCGTGAGCACCGAGGCGATGGTGATCGCCACCGCGGTGTACAGCGTGGTGCGGATGCCGTAGATCAGCTGCATGAACACGTCGCGGCCCAGGGTCGGTTCGATGCCGAACCAGAACTCGCTGGAGATGCCGCCGTTGGGCTGGGTCGGGTAACCGTTCGTCAGCAGGCCCGGGGTGAGCATGCCGTACCGCGTGTAGGGGTCCTTGCCGTACAGCGCGGAGATGACCGGGGCCAGCAGGCCGACGGCGAAGAAGAACAGCACGACGTATGCGCTGATCACTCCGATGCGGTCACGCCGGAAGCGGGCCCACATCAATTGGCCGGGCGAACGGCCGACCAATTCGCCGCCCTTGCGGTCCTTTCCCTTGCTCAGCCCGTCGGGTCCAAGTCCTGGGGTGTCGGTCTTGGAAACCGCGGTCTGGGATGGACTAGTCATCGCGAAGTGCCCCCGCGCCGAGTTCTCTTGGAACATGAAGCGGCACAGAGTCGCACCGCTGGTTGAGCGGACTTTCGCAAGTGATTTACGGCGGAGTCAAGAGTCCGAGGACGGACCGTAGCCACCTTGTTCGCTTCTTGAGCGAAGATTGCGCAGATCGACGCCACGGCGTGCTTGACAGTTACCGGAGGTGTACGTCATGAGCGACATATCGGCCTCAACATCCTTAACACGAAGGACACTTGGCTGTCGCAGCACCGATATACGAACGCGCCATCCTCGACAGCGTACGGCCGTGCGGGTGCCGTGGACCGGCCGGGGAGGCCAGTAGCCTCCCCGGCCGGTCGCTTTTTCTCGTACCGGCGGTACTAGGAGAGGCCGAGGCTCCGCTTGAGGAATGCGACTTGCAGAAGGAGCAGATTTTCGGCCACCTGTTCCTGCGGCGTCATATGGGTGACGCCGGACAACGGGAGTACCTCGTGCGGCCGGCCGGCCGCCAGCAGGGCCGAGGAGAACCGCAGGGAATGCGCCACGACCACATTGTCGTCGGCCAGTCCATGAATGATCATCATTGGCCGGTGCTGATCAGCTGCTTCGACCAGTCCGGCGTCCGTGACCAGGGAATTCCTCACATAGGAATCCGGATCCTCGTCCGGGTGGCCCATGTACCGCTCGGTGTAGTGGGTGTCGTACAGCCGCTGGTCGGTGACGGGCGCGCCCACCACCGCCGCGTGGAAGACGTCCGGGCGGCGCAGCGCGGCCAGCCCGGCGAGAAACCCGCCGAAGGACCAGCCGCGGATGGCCACCCGGTCCAGGTCCAGCGGGAAGCGCTCCGCGAGCGCGTGCAGCGCGTCGACCTGGTCCTCCAGCGCCACCTCCGCGACCCGACGCGAAATCGCCTTCTCCCAGGCGGGGGAGCGGCCCGGCGTGCCCCGGCCGTCCGCGACCACCACGGCGAAGCCCTGGTCGGCGAACCACTGCGAGGTGAGGAAGACGTTGTGCGCCGCCAGTACGCGCTGCGCGTGCGGCCCGCCGTACGGGTCCAGCAGCACCGGCAGCGGCCCGTCCCCCTCCTCGTAACCGGTGGGCAGCAGCACCGCGCACGGGATGTCCCGCTCGCCCGCCGTCGTGAACCGCGGCCGGGCGGTGAGCACCGGCGTCTCGGCGTGCGAGGGGATCTCCGCGAGCCGGGTCTCCTTCCCGTCGGCGCTCAGCCGCAGCACCTCCACCTGCGCCCCGGGCCGCTCCGCGCACATGTGGGACACGACGGCCACCTCGCCCACGCGCACCGCGGAGGAGTACGAGGCGTACGGGCGCTCCGTCACCCGCTCCCAGCCGCCCTGGTCGCCGCTGCCGCGGTACCAGGCCCGGTAGACCCCCACGTCGTGCAGGTCCTCGCCGCTCGCCGAAAACAGGACATCTTCCTGGCCGATATCGAGCACCCCGCGCACGTGCAGCGGCGCGGACGTCAGCGGCCGGTCCCCGACGAAGAGCTTGCGCGCGCCGCCCTCGTCGGCGATCCGCACCAGCCGCCGGTCCGGCGTCCAGGCCGGCACGCCCGGATATGGCTCGACCCACACGGGGTCCTCGTCGGCGTGCAGCAGGCGCGTCGCGCCGGTCTCGGTGTCGACCGCCAGATAGCGCTGGGAGCGCTGGTCGCGGGACTGCACGAGAAGCAGCGGCGGGCCGGCGGGGGACCAGTGCACCCGGGCCAGATACGGATAGCGCTCGCGGTCCCAGACGACGTCCGTGCGCTCCCCGTCCAGGCCCAGCAGGGCCAGCGTGACCTCGGCGTTGGGGGTGCCGGCCGCGGGATAGGCCACCTCGGTCGGCGCCTTGTCCGGGTGCGCGGGGTCGGCGATCCACCAGCGGCGTACGGGGGAGTCGTCGACCCGCGCGGCCAGCAGCCGGTCGCTCTCCGGCGCCCACCAGAAGCCGCGGTACCGGCTCATCTCCTCGGCCGCGATGAACTCCGCGAGGCCCCAGGTCACGCCCGGCCCGTCCGGGGCCGCCAGCGCCCGGTCGCCGTCCGCCGTGCCGCCGCCGTCCACGGGTACGACGCGCAGCGCGCCCTCCGCGACGTACGCGACGTACCGGCCGTCCGGGGACGGGCGCGGGTCCACCACCGGGCCGGGAACGGGCAGTTCGCGGCAGGTGCCGGCGCGCAGCTCGGAGACGAACAGCCGTCCGGAGAGCGGGAAGGCGGCCAGTTCCACGGCCGCGTCGGTGGCGTAGCCGACCACGCCGGCCGAGCCCTCCCGGGCCCGCTCGCGACGCGCCTTCTCCTGCGGCGACAGTTCCTCGTCGGAGCCGCCCAGCAGCCCCGCCGGGTCGGCGGCGGGGTACTCGCGCCCGGCGTCAAGGTCATGGACCCACAACAGATTCGCCCGATCGGTGCCGGATCGGGAACGGAGGAAGACGACGCGCGTACCATCCGGCGAGATGCTGAAGCCGCGCGGCACGCCCAGGCTGAAGCGCTGGGTGCGCGCGTGCTGCCGGGGAAATGAGAGCTGTCCGGTCATGGGCCGAGCGTAAGGGCCATGGGGCTCACCGTGGCCGCTCTCGTGAAGATCGTGTGCGCCCCCACTCTGCACCCGTGCACCGGCATATGCGTGCGTGCCGATAGTTATGATCGCTGAGGCGTGTGGGTATGGAGCCATTGGCCAAAGGGCCGGGGCTCATACCTGCCCAATCCCGTTCCGTCCGTGCGTACTTGGAGGTGACCGCCGTGGCACTCTCGATTTCGGCGGTGGTGCTGCTGGCGATCATCGTCTTCCTGCTGGTGAAGAAGTCAGGCTTGAAGGCGGGCCACGCAGTCGTGTGCATCTTGCTCGGCTTCTACATCGCGAGCTCGACGATCGCGCCGACCATCAGAGAGCTGACGACCAACATCGCGGGGATGATCGGCGGCATCAAGTTCTGAGCGTGTGAGTACGGCCGCCTCGGCGGCCGGTGACGTGCGCCATCGAGCCCGACCGGGTGGATCATCCGGTCGGGTTCCCCGTGCCGCACGTACGGCTCGTACGCTGTCCCCATGTCCGACCTTCCCGCCCGCCGTCTGCTGCTGGTGCACGCGCACCCGGACGACGAGTCGATCAACAACGGCGCCACCATGGCCAAATACGCGGCCGAGGGCGCCCTCGTCACGCTGGTGACCTGCACTCTCGGCGAGGAGGGCGAGGTCATCCCGCCGCACCTCGCGCATCTGGCCGCCGACAAGGACGACGTGCTCGGCCCGTACCGCAGCGGCGAACTGGCCGCCGCCATGGCCGAGCTGGGCGTCACCGACCACCGCCAGCTCGGCGCCCCGGGCCGCTACCGCGACTCCGGGATGATGGGCGCGCCCCAGAACGACCGCCCGGACGCCTTCTGGCAGGCCGACCTGGACACGGCCGCCGGCGACCTGGTCGCGGTGGTCCGTGAGGTGCGCCCGCAGGTCCTGATCACCTACGACCCGGACGGCGGCTACGGCCACCCCGACCACATCCAGGCCCACCGGGTCGCGATGCGCGCCGCCGACCTGGCCGCCGACCCCGCCTTCCGGCCGGAGCTCGGCGCGGCCCACGTGATCGAGAAGATCTACTGGAACTGCAACCCGCGCTCCGTCGTCGAGGACGGCTTCGAGCGGCTGCACGCGGCCGGGCTGTCCTTCCCCGGCGTCGCCGCCGTGGACGACGTCCCCGGAGTGGTGCCGGACGACCAGGTCACCGCCTCGATCGCGGCCGCGCCCGAGCACGGCGCGGCCAAGGCCGCGGCGATGCGCGCGCACGTCACCCAGATCGCCCTGGACGGCCCCTTCTTCGCGCTCTCCAACGATCTCGGCCAGCCGCTGCTGGGCGACGAGCACTACCGCCTCGTGCGCGGCACGCCCGGCGCACCGGACGGTGAGCGCGAGGACGACCTCTTCGCGGGCGTACGGACGGACGGGCCGGAGCCGGCCGCGGACACGAGGGAGACGGCGCGATGAGCGGCAACGACGGTGCGGACAAGCGCAGCCGGGCGGCCGGCGGCGGCGCCGGAGCGGCCGAGGCGAAGGCGCCGCGGGAGCCGGAGACGGCCCCCGGCGGCGTGCTGAAGGCCGGGCTGTACGTGCTCCTGGTCGTCCTGGGCGTACTGGTCGCGGTGGCCGGGGCGCTGGTCCAGGGGGCATGGTTCCCCGGCGGCCTGCTGCTCGCGCTGGCGGGCGCCGCGGCGCTGTTCACCGGAGGCGCGCGGGCGGCCGTCTCGGTCGTCGGGGCGCTGGTCCCGGCCGCCGCCTGGCTGCTGACGGTGATCGCGCTCAGCGCGACGCGTGCCGAGGGCGACTTCGTCTTCGGCGCCGGGCTCGGGGCCTATGCCTTCCTGCTGGGCGGCATCGCCGTCGCTGTGATCTGTACCACGACGTCCATGGGTCGTCCTGCGCACCTGGGTGCGGTACGACGTGGCATGTGACGGGCCGTCCGAGGCCCTTGTTCGGCGGCGCGGGCAGGCGTCCGTACGGGGAGCGTTCCGCCGCACCCCGGATCCCCGCCCGCGCCGGACAGTATGGTGGTGCGCGCCGCCGAGCCGCCCAAGCACGTCGATGACGAGCGGCGGAGCCAACCGGGAGATCCTGCTTTGAGTCGTGAATCTGACAGTTCGTCCTCCGGGCCCCAGGGGCGCGGCGCTGCCGCCTACCCCTCGGGAACCCCGCCGTACGGAACCCGCCAGGGCGACGCCGACGAGGCGGTAGCGGCGCGGCCGGAGGAGCCCAGGACCGAGACCACGCTGACCACCCGCATCAAGATCAACATTCCGGGGTCGCGGCCGATCCCGCCGGTCGTGGTGCGCAAGCCGGTCGGCGAGGACGCCGCCGCGAACGGTGCCGACGGGGCCGGTGGCGGCCGCGGCGGCGCCGGCAGCGGCCGGACCGCCGAGCGCACGGGCAGTACGCCGCGGCCCCGGCCGCAGGCCGCGCCGCCCGCGCTCGGCACGCCCGCCGCGTCCGCCGAGAACGCGCCCGAGGACCGGAAGGAGCCCGCGGGCCCGACCGGTACCAGCGACTGGTTCGCGCCGCGCCGGCCCAAGCGCCCGGCGGCCGGCCAGGCCCCCGCGGCGCAGGGCGGCACCCCGCCCACCGGCACCCCGCCCACCGGCGGCCAGAGCCCCGCCGGCGGCCAGGGCTCCGGCAGCGGACAGTTCCCGCAGCGCCCGGCGGGCGGCGGCCGTCCCGGCCAGTCCGCGCCCGGTCAGTCCGCGCCCGGCCAGGACTCCGTCCTGCCGTACTTCTCCGACGGCCCGGCGGCGCCCGGTGGCGGCGGTCCGGCGGGCCCCGGCGGCACCCCGCCCGGCACGCCCGGTCCGTCGGGGCCGACGACCGGCCCGGCCAGCGGCGACCTCTCCTTCCCCGGGAACGGTCCCGGGGGCGACTTCCCGGGGGCCGGTCACGCGGACGGCGGCCGGCCGCGCTCCGGGCTGGAGGCGCTGGCGGCGGGCGAGACGCTGCCGCCGTCCGGTCCCTCCGGGCTCACCGGTGAGCGGCCCGGCGGCGCGCCCGCCGGTACCGACGACTGGCCGAGCGGCGACTGGCCCGGTGGCGGGCTCACCGGGGGCGCCACCCCGCCGCCCCTGAGGGACGACACCGCCCCGCTGACCCCGCAGCAGGCCCCGCCCGGGGGCGCAGTGGGCCCGGTCACCGGCACGGACGACCGCACCTCCAGCGACACGCTGGTCAGCGGCATTCCGACGGTGTCCGCCGACAGCGCGCCGCCGGCTCCGAAGCGCGGGGCCCGTTCGGGTCCCTCCGACGCGTCCGCGGCGCCGAAGCCCCCGCAGCGCGCGCAGATCCCCGAGCCGATCAACCCGCGCAAGAAGGGCCGTAACAAGCTCGTCCTCGCGTTCGGCGGCATCGTCGTGCTCGCGGCCGTCGCCTACGGCGCCGGGCTGGTGCTGGACCACTCCGACGTGCCCGGCGGCACCACCGCGCTCGGCGTGGACATCGGCGGGTCGACCAAGGAACAGGCCGTCGAGAAGCTCGACGCGGCCCTGAAGGACACCCGGACCGCGCCGCTGAAGCTGACCGTCGACGGGCAGCCGCAGACCCTGCTGCCCGCCAAGGCGGGCCTGGACATCGACACCCAGGCCACCGTCCGGGGCGCGGCGGGCCGCGACTACAACCCGGTCTCGGTCATCGGCTCGCTCTTCGGCGGCGCCCGTACGGCCGAGCCCGCGATGATCGTCGACGACGAGAAGCTGGACATCGCGCTGAAGGCGGTGGCCGGCGAGCAGGGCGCGGCCAAGGACGGCGGCATAGTGTTCGCCGCCGGCAAGGCCGTCCCGCACTACGGCAAGCCGTACAAGTCGATCGACGTCGCGGCCGCCAAGCAGGAGGTCACCCAGGCGTACCAGGAGCGGCTCGCCGGTGCCGACGGGCAGCCCGTCGCCCTGAAGACCAGCATGCAGCGGCCGACGGTCCCGGACTCCGAGGTGAACCGCGCCCTGAAGACCTTCGCCAGGCCGGCGATGTCCGGGCTGATCACGGTGCGGACGGACGCGGAGCACACGGTGTCCTTCAGCCCCGAGAAGTCGATCCCGAAGTTCCTCTCCATGAAGCCCGTGAACGGCAAGCTCGTGGAGTACTACGACCGGCCGGCCCTGAAGTCCCTCTACGGCGACACCTTCAAGGGCGTCCTGGTCACCAAGGGCGACGGCTCGAAGAAGCCGGTCAGCGTCGAGGAGGTCGCGAGCGCCGTCAGCCAGGCGCTGCGCGGCGCCACCCCGGCCCAGCGGGTCGTCACCATCCCGACGAATCCGAGCTGACCAGCGGCGACGACGCGAAGGCCCGCACGGCACGTCCGTGGGGGCCTTTTCGTTCTGTTGGGGCTTTCCCGTACTGCCCGCGAATGCCCCCGTATGGCGGGACCTTCGCCCCTGTGGGGCGGCGCGCGGCGGGCGCATGCTGGTCAGTGTTATGCCTTTCACGCGTCTGAAGCACTCCGGCCGCCGGAGAGCACTGCTCCTGATCGTCGTGGTGGTCCTGCTCGCGCTGGCGGACTCGATCACGGGCCCGCAGGTGCGCATCATCTCCTTCGCCGGCGTCGTGCCCATGTTCGCTGCGCTGCGCTGCTCCGCCCGCTGGACCGCCGCGGTGACGGGCACGTTCGTCGCCGCGAGCGCCTGGATCTACTCGCTCAACTTCGTGGACTGGACCCCGTCCGGCTCCCTCGTGGGGATCGTCGGCACCCTCGTGGTCGCCGCCTTCTCCCTGGGGCTGTGCCACAACCGGCGGCGGCGCGACGACGCCTACGACCGCACCCGGATGGTCGCCGACGAGGTCCAGCAGGCCATGCTGCACGAATTGCCGCTGCGCGCCGGACGGTACGGCGTCGCGGGCTTCTACGTCTCCGCGCTGGAGGGCGCCCGGGTCGGCGGCGACATCTACGAGGCGGTCGAGACGCCGTACGGCACCCGCCTGGTCATCGGCGACGTACAGGGCAAGGGCATGCCCGCGATCGGCGCGGGCCACGAGGCGCTGGCGTCCTTCCGCGAGGCCGCGCACTACGAAGCGACGCTGGAGGGGGTCGCCGAGCGCATGGAGGCGTCCCTGAAGCGGTACAACGCGCGCGCGGTCGCGCAGGGCGGCAAGGAGCGCTTCGTGACGGCGCTGCTCATGGAGGTCGGCCCCGAGGGCCACGGCCGCTCGCTGTCCTGCGGACACATCCCGTACTACGTCGTCCGCGGCGACGCCGTCACCGAGCGTGACGAGGGCAACTGGCTGCCGCTCGGCCTGGGCGACCTGACCGGCGAGCGGCGCCGGGCGTACGACGCGTGGCCGCTGGAGGAGGACTGGGCCGTGCTGTGCACCGACGGGGTGACCGAGGCCCGCGGCCCGGACGGCACGTTCTACCCGCTGCGCGAGCGGCTGGCGGGGTGGACCGGGCTCGGCCCGGCCGAGCTGGCCGCGGTCCTCCGCGCCGACCTGGCGGACTTCACGGACGGGGCGCTGCGGGACGATGCGACGGTACTGGTCGTCCGGCGCAGCCCGGACAGCGCGCCGCTGCGGCCGACGGTGGCCGCCCGCTGAAGCGTCGGGGCCCCGGCTCTCAGTTCAGCATCGCCCGGGCCGCCGCCGCCTGCCGGCGGACCGTTTCGGCGGCCGCCGGGTCCACCGCCTCCACCACCGTCGCGTACTCCTCCAGCTCCGCCGCGCCGCGCACGAAGTCGCCCCGTTCCACCAGCACCTTGGCGTGCTCGTGCCGCAGCCGCGCCGGATGGCTCGGCAGCAGCAGCGACAGCTCGATCGCCCACAGCCGTACGTCGCTGCGCTCGGGGCGGGCCGCCGCCCAGGCCCTGATGTTGTTCAGGACGCGCAGGACGGTCTCCAGGGGATCGGCGGGCGCCAGCATCTGCGGCGTCAGCGGCTCGCCGGTCGCGCCCGCGACCAGCAGCCCGGCGTCCTCGTCGGTCAGGATGCGCCCGCCGTCGAACGGGTCGACCAGCACATGCGCGCCGTACGGGTCGCCGAACCCGACGACGTAGTGCCCGGGCAGCGCCACGCCGTACACCGGAGCGCCGGCCCGCCGCGCGACCTCCGTCCACACCACGGACAGCAGGATCGGCAGTCCGCGGCGGCGCCGCAGCACCTCGTGGAGCAGCGAGGACTCCAGCCGCTGGTAGTCGGCGGGCAGGCCGTGGAAGCCGCAGCGGTGGCCGAGCAGCTCGGCGACGTTACGGGCCCAGGCACGCGGCCCGCCGGCCGGCTGGTACGGCAGCAGCCCGGCCAGCCGGTCCAGCTCGATCTGCGTGGCGTCCAGGGCGTGCTCGTCCAGCCCCGGATCGGCCTCCGCGGCCAGCAGCAGGCACAGCAGTGCCAGGTCGGGGCGTTTCTCGCGCGCGGCCGCGGCGAACTGTTCGCGCCGTGCGGCGGCGTCGCGTCCGGGATCGGAGTCGGGGTGCATGTCAGGTCCGTACCCGTTCAGCGGGGGCCGTCCTGCGGGGCGCGCCGGTAGTGGTAGTGGTGGTGATCGGTGAAGCCGAGGCCGTCGTACAGCGCATGGGCCCCGGCATTGTCCGCCTCGACCTGCAGATACGCCGCCGAGGCGCCCTCCTGGAGCGCCCGCTCGGCGAGCGCGGACATCACCAGCGTGGCCAGGCCCTGACGGCGGTGGTCCGGGGCGACCTCCACGGCGGCGAAGCCCGCCCAGCGGCCGTCGACCACCACCCGCCCGATGGCGGCGGGCCCGTCCTCGCCCGGCACCGTCGCGAACCACACCGAAGGCCCGCCGGTCAGCACCTTGATCGCCTCGGGCGGCGCGTCGGCGCTCCGGTTGTACATCGAGATCCAGCCGGCGTCCGGCTCGCGAGACAGCCGGACCCGCGTCAGATCGGCATCGGTGTCGGCGAGCGGGGCCAGGGCCCCGACGCGTACGACCGTGTGCCGTTCGGCCGTCCAGCCGCGCCGCTCCAGCTCGGCGGCGAGCAGCTCGTCACTGTCCGCCGCGCCGGTGGACACGACGACGTACGGGGGCAGGCCGCGCGCTGCGTACCAGGCGCGGACGCGGTCCAGCGCGGCGTCCAGCGGGACGCCGGGGTCGCCGACCGGCAGCGCGGAGTTGGCTCGCTTGGTGAATCCGGCGGCAGCTCTGAGTGTCCACTCCCCGAGCCGTTCCGTCTCGACAGCCGGCCAGCCGCGCGCGGCGACCTCCGTGAGCTCCCGCGCGCTCGTCGCGGGGCCTCTCCGGCGGGCCGGTGCGGCAGGGACAACCTTGCCCGCGACCAGCGCGCTCTGCATGATCCGCACCTCCTCACCCGACCGTCGTGTGATGCTCAGCACACCATCGTCCCACGATGTGAGAACACCGACCGTGTCGGTGAATCGCTCCGTGGACGCGCCGGGCTCGGCGAGCCTGCGTACCGATACCCTTTTCCCCACGTCAGCAGGGGTGATGGCGACCTCCAGTCGTCCGCCCGTGGTGAATTCCACAGCTGTGCCCGCCCCTCTTGTTCGTCTCGTGCCCGGGACCGGAGATACTAGGTGCGGGCATCGACGACGCCGCGCTCCCGCGCGCCCTGAGGCGGCCGCCCCAAAGACGGTCCGCCGGCCCTAACGAGGAGGAACGACAGCGTGACCTACGTCATCGCGCAGCCTTGTGTCGACGTCAAGGACAAGGCGTGCATCGAGGAGTGCCCGGTCGACTGCATCTACGAGGGCTCCCGGTCCTTGTACATCCACCCGGACGAATGCGTCGACTGTGGCGCCTGTGAGCCGGTCTGCCCGGTCGAGGCCATCTTCTACGAGGATGACACCCCGGAGGAGTGGAAGGACTACTACAAGGCGAACGTCGAGTTCTTTGACGAGCTGGGCTCGCCCGGTGGTGCGTCGAAGCTGGGTCTGATCGAGAGGGACCACTCCTTCATCGCCGCCCTGCCGCCGCAGAACCAGTAAGCGGCAGGCCCGAGCGCCGCTCCGGTCCCGTACGGCCTGCACCGCCGTACGGGACCGAGCCGTTCCCCGACACGTACGAAAGAAGAGCAACGTGGGCGCAGTATCCGCACGCCTCCCCGTCTTTCCCTGGGACCGGCTGGAGCCCTACAAGGCGACGGCCGCCGCGCATGCCGACGGCATCGTGGACCTGTCCGTGGGGACCCCGGTCGACCCGGTGCCGCCGCTGATCCAGAAGGCGCTCGCCGACGCGTCGGACAGCCCGGGCTATCCGACCGTGTGGGGCACGCCGGCGCTGCGCGACGCGCTCACCGGCTGGGCGGGCCGCCGCCTCGGCGCCACCGGCCTCACCCACGAGAACGTGCTGCCCGTCGTCGGCTCCAAGGAGCTGGTGGCTTGGCTGCCCACCCAGCTCGGCCTGGGCGCCGGGGACAAGGTCGCGTACCCGCGCCTGGCGTACCCGACGTACGAGGTCGGCGCGCGGCTGGCGGGCGCCGAGCCGGTCGTCTACGACGACCCGACCGAGCTGGACCCCACCGGCCTGAAGCTGCTGTGGCTCAACTCCCCGTCCAACCCCACCGGACGCGTGCTGAGCGCCGACGAGCTGCGCCGCACGGTCGCCTGGGCCCGCGAGCACGGCGTACTGATCTTCAGCGACGAGTGCTACCTGGAGCTGGGCTGGGAGGCCGACCCGGTCTCCGTGCTGCACCCGGAGATCAACGGCGGTTCGTACGACGGCCTCGTCGCCGTGCACTCGCTCTCCAAGCGCTCCAACCTGGCGGGCTACCGGGCGGCCTTCCTGGCCGGTGACGCCGCGGTCCTCGGTGAGCTGCTGCAGATCCGCAAGCACGGCGGCATGATGGTCGCGGCGCCCGTGCAGGCTGCCACGATCGCGGCGCTGGGCGACACCGAGCACGTCGCCGAGCAGCGCGAGCGCTACGCCCGCCGCCGTACCGCGCTGCGCGCCGCCTTCGAGGCCGCGGGCTTCCGCATCGAGCACAGCGAGGCGTCGCTGTACCTGTGGGCGACCCGCGACGAGCCCTGCTGGGACACCGTCGGCGACCTCTCCAAGCGCGGCATCCTCGTCGCGCCGGGCGACTTCTACGGCCCGGCGGGCGGGCAGTTCGTACGGATCGCCTTCACCGCCACCGACGAGCGGGTGGACGCGGCGGTCCGCCGGCTCGCCGAGTAGCGGACCCGGTCGCGGACACGCGCGAGGGGCCCGGGAGCAGCTGCTCCCGGGCCCCTCGGCCGTTCGGCGGGGTGTCAGCCGAGGCCGCCGCCGCCCAGTGTGCCGAGCACGCCGCCGATCGGCAGACCGCCCAGGCTGTCGGTCGGCAGGCCCTTGGCCAGCGGCAGCTGGCCGAGCAGCTCGGCCGCGGGCAGCTGCTCCGCGAGCGGCAGCTCCTTGGTGAGTCCCTCGGTGGGCAGCGACCGGGTGGTGTCGCCGACGGCGTCCTTGGTGCCCGTGACGTGACCGGTGGTCTTCTTGGCGGTGGGGTTGAGCTTGCGCAGCGTCTCATTGCCGGTCCGGCCGGCCTCCGGGACGGCCTCCTTCACGACCTCACCGGCGACCGGGCCGGCCACGGCGCTGGTGTTCTCCAGGGCGTTGCCGGCGGTCTCGGTGACGCTCGACGGGTCCACCTTGGTCAGTCCACCCAGGTCGGCGGCCTTGGGCAGGTCCACGGCGCTCGCGGAGCCGGCGGCGCCGACCACGGGAGCTGCGCCCGCTGCGACCAGCAGCGCGGCCCGGGCGATCCGACGCGTAAGGGGGAGGGACATGGTGCTCCTTTGACGGAGAGGGACTTGTTCTTCTGATCAGACGTGCGGTGTCCGCCGGGCGGCGGCAGTCGACTGCCGGGCGGACGCAGTGAATACCGCGCCAGAGCCCCGAAGGTTGCGGTGCGCCCCGGTAAAGAATTGGTAACGCGTCGCATTATCTGCTTCGGATGAAAGTGGGCGAAATTCGTACGTCCGGCTGAGGTGCAAGAACGTCACGCCTCTGCTGCGCCAAGGAAGTTACGGGTCAGTGGCGGGAGTGAGGAAAGTGCCGGGAATTGTCGTTCTGGATTGACGCCATTCCCACTGTCGAGGGAATACCCGGACTACTGCGCGGTGGTGATCCGAACATCTGTCGATGCCGTGCCGCCGGAATCGCCGGACACCTTCTGCCAGCCATTCCCGGAATCCGCCGCGGTCCACCGGTGAGCACCGTAAGAGATGCGTTCGATGCGCAACTCGGACGCGTGCGCCACCGCCCAGGCCGCCAGCTGCCAGCCGCGCTGCCGCGTCGACGTGCCCGCGCCGTCCGTCACCGGCACCGTGAGCGTCCGGCCGGCCACCGCCCGGTCGGCCGTGACGGTCCGCGGCAGCACCTCGGGCCCGAACTCCCGCACCAGCTTCTCGCGCACCTGCGTCGTGCCGCCCGGCGCGTCCTCGGCGGGCCGGCTCTCCGCGCAGCTCAGCGCCGCGGGCACGCGCCCGGTCAGCGCGCCGGTCAGCAGCGCCGCGTTCGCCTCGTGCTTGGCGTACGCCTGCGGATACCCGCTGCGCTGCACCTTCTGGGCCGCGACCGTGAGCGGCAGCCGGGAGTACCCGGGGACCTGCACCAGGTGCTTGTAGAACTCCCCGGCCGCGTAGACCGGGTCCATGATCTCCTCGGCCGTGCCCCAGTCCTGGGAGGGCCGCTGCTGGAAGAGGCCGAGCGAGTCGCGGTCCCCGTATTCGATGTTGCGCAGCCCCGACTCCTGCATGGCCGTCGCGAGCGCGATCGTCACCGCGCGCTCCGAGAGCCCGCGCGAGGCGCCCACCGCGGAGATCGTCGCGGCGTTCGCCGCCTGCTCCGGGGAGAGCTCGTACGGCTCGCCGCCGCCCTCGGGCTGCACCGTGCAGCGCGGTACACCGGGGCCGCCGGTCACGTACTGCACGGCGAGGTACGCCGCGAGCGCGAGGAGCACGGCAAAGGCCACGAAGACGCGTATGAGGCGCTTGCGACGGACGGGAGCACGCTGGGGACGGCGAAGCACGCGCCATACGGTACTGGAGCTTCCTGGCGGCCCCCTGGGGACCTCCGGGAACGCACGCGGGGGCGCTGCGGTCCGCGCCGGCCGGGCGGCGGCGCGCAACAGTGCCGCAACCCTCGACGGGTAGGGTCGGGACCATGGAACGCCCCGCGCAGACCCCCGTACTCGACCTGTCGCTCGACGCCGCCCAGCTGACCGCGGCGCTGGTGGACGTCCCGTCCGTCAGCCGGGACGAGAAAGTCCTCGCGGACGCCGTCGAGACCGCTCTGCGCGCGCTCCCGCACCTGACCGTCGACCGCGACGGCGACACCATCGTGGCGCGCACGAACCTCGGCCGCGCCGAGCGGGTCGTGCTCGCCGGCCACCTCGACACCGTGCCGATCGCGGACAACGTCCCCTCCCGGTTGGACGAGAACGGCGTCCTGTGGGGCTGCGGCACCTCCGACATGAAGTCCGGCGTCGCCGTCCAGCTGCGCGTCGCCGCCACGGTTCCCGCGCCCAACCGCGACCTCACCTTCGTCTTCTACGAGGCCGAGGAGATCGCCGCCGAGTACAACGGCCTGAAGCGGATCGCCGAGCAGCACCCGGACTGGCTGGCGGGCGACTTCGCGGTCCTGCTGGAGCCGTCGAGCAACCAGGTCGAGGGCGGTTGCCAGGGCACCCTGCGCGTCCTGCTGCGCACCGAGGGCGAGCGGGCCCACTCCGCGCGCTCCTGGATGGGCTCCAACGCCATCCACGCGGCCGCGCCCATCCTGGAGCGGCTGGCCTCGTACGAGCCGCGCCGTGCCGTCATCGACGGCCTGGAGTACCGCGAGGGCCTGAACGCCGTCCGTATCGAGGGCGGCGTCGCGGGCAACGTCATCCCGGACGCGTGCACGGTCACGGTCAACTTCCGTTACGCGCCCGACCGCAGCGGCGAGGAGGCGCTCGCCCACGTGCGCGAGGTCTTCGCGGACTGCGACATCGTCGAGTGGACCGTCGACGACCACTCGACCGCGGCGCTGCCCGGCCTCTCGCACCCCGCCGCCAAGGCGTTCATCGAGGCGGTCGGCGGCACCCCGATGCCCAAGTTCGGCTGGACGGACGTCTCCCGCTTCTCCGCGCTCGGCGTCCCGGCGGTCAACTACGGCCCGGGGAACGCCCTGCTGGCCCACAAGCGCGACGAGCATGTCGTCGCCGCCGACGTGATCCGGTGCGAGGAGCGGCTGCGGGCCTGGCTGGAGGGCTGAACCGGGGCCCGGTGGGCACGGGAATGTGGTGACCGGGGTTCCGGTGATCTCGGGTGGTCTGCGCGGGTAGAGGTTCACCGGAGCGCTGCGCGGCGTCCGGGGCCACCGTCAGACCGAATTCCGCCGCTCGTCACCTTTGTGCACATACGCTTTACCGGTAACGATCTGTCTTCCGCCGCAGGCGGGAGACCCTGCGGAGGGAGCACACCATGGCCGATCCTGAGGCAGCCGAGCGCGAGACCCTGGCAGCCGAGCGCGATCAGCAGCGGCTCGGCCCGGTACTGCGCCGCCGCGACCAGGTGCGTCCCGGAACCACCGATCAGCGGCTGCTGGATTCCGAAGGCCCCTCCGAGTGGGTGCACACCGACCCCTGGCGCGTGATGCGCATCCAGTCGGAGTTCGTCGAGGGCTTCGGCGCGCTCGCCGAACTGGGCCCGGCGATCAGCGTCTTCGGCTCGGCCCGCACGCCGCGGAACTCGCCCGAGTACGAAGCGGGCGTCGGCCTGGGCCGGGCGCTCGTCGAGGCCGGCTTCTCGGTGATCACCGGCGGTGGTCCCGGTGCCATGGAGGCCGCCAACAAGGGAGCGAACGAGGCCGGCGGCACGTCCGTGGGGCTCGGCATCGAGCTGCCCTTCGAGCAGGGCATGAACGAGTACGTGAACCTCGGCGTGGACTTCCGGTACTTCTTCGTGCGCAAGACCTGCTTCGTGAAGTACGCGCGCGGCTTCGTGGTGCTGCCCGGCGGCCTCGGCACGCTGGACGAGCTCTTCGAAGCGCTCACCCTCGTGCAGACCCGTAAGGTCACGCGCTTCCCCATCGTGCTCTTCGGCACGGAGTACTGGAGCGGCCTGGTGGACTGGCTGCGCAACACCCTCATCGACCAGGGCAAGGCGTCCCTGCGGGACCTGGATCTCTTCCACCTCAGCGACGACGTGGACGAGGCGGTCGCGCTGGTCACGAAGGAAGTGGGGCCGGGGCCCTCCCGGTGAGCCCGGGTCCTTCCCGGTGAGCACGGCGCGGCCCCCGGTCCTCCGGGGGCCGCGGCCCGTCTCAGTTGCCTCGGGCGTCTCAGGCCAGTCCGCGGCGGGTCGCCGCCGGGGCCCGGTGGCCCGCGATGGAGGCGACCATGTCCAGTACCTCCCGGGTCTCGGCGACCTCGTGGACGCGGTAGACCTGGGCGCCCAGCCACGCCGAGACCGCGGTCGTGGCCAGAGTGCCCAGCACCCGCTCCTTGACCGGCTTGTCCAGCGTCTCGCCGACGAAGTCCTTGTTGGACAGGGAGACCAGCACCGGCCATCCGGTGTCCGTCATCTCGCCGAGCCGGCGGGTGGCCTCCAGGCTGTGCCGGGTGTTCTTCCCGAAGTCGTGCCCCGGGTCGATCATGATTCCGTCGCGCCGTACGCCCAGCTCCACGGCGCGCTCCGCGAGCCCGAGGGTGACGTCCAGGATGTCGGCCATCACGTCCTTGTACGTGGTCCGGTGCGGCCGGGTGCGCGGTTCGACGCCGCCCGCGTGCGTGCACACCAGGCCCGCGCCGTACCGTGCCGCGACCTCGGCGAGCTTCGGGTCCACGCCGCCCCATGCGTCGTTGAGCAGGTCGGCGCCGGCCTCGCAGACCGCCTCGCCGACCTCGTGCCGCCAGGTGTCCACGCTGATCACCACGTCGGGGTGGCGCTTGCGGACCTCGGCCACGAAGCCGACCGTGCGCCGCGCCTCCTCCTCGGCGGTGACCTCCTCGCCCGGGCCGGCCTTGACCCCGCCGATGTCGATGATCGCCGCGCCCTCCGCGACCGCCTGCTCCACGCGGGCGAGCGCCGGCTCGTCCCGGAACGTGGCGCCCTGGTCGTAGAAGGAGTCCGGCGTACGGTTCACGATCGCCATGATCACCGGCTCGTGCGCGCCGAACTCGCGATTCCCCAGCCGCAGCATTTTCCCTACTCCCTCATGGTCGTCCGCCAGTGACCCTAACTGTCAGAGGCACATGGCACGATCAATGGACGACGGAGAGCGTGGGGAGATGGTCGTGTTCTGGTTCTTGCTCATCGCGTTGGTCGCGGTGGTCGCCGTGGTCACGCTCGCCGTGATCGGTGGCGGTGACGGCGGCGCGCTGCGGGAGGCCGAGCCCGAGCGGCTGCACGATCCGCTGCCCGCCGACCGCCCCTGCACCCGGGCCGACGTGGAGGAGGTCCGGCTGCCGCCCGCGCTGCGCGGGTACCGCATGACGGACGTGGACGACGTACTGGACCGCCTCGGCGCCGAGCTGGCCGAGCGGGACGCCCGGATCGCCGAGCTGGAGGCGGCCCTGGCGGGGGCGCACGCGGCGGCGATGGGCGAGCGGGGCCCGGTGACGGACGCGCGCCCGGCGGTGCCGGGGGAGGGCACCGACCTGCGGAAACCGGACGAGATACAGGACCCGTCCGACCCGCGCGAGACCCCCGAGGGGGGTGCGAGCGCATGAGCGGCGTCCTGACCGAGCCGGACGGCGTGCCGCGCTGCCCCTGGGGCATGGCGGCCGAGTCGATGGCGGACTACCGCACGTACCACGACACCGAGTGGGGCCGCCCGGTGCACGGGGACGACGCGCTGTTCGAGCGGATGTCCCTGGAGGCGTTCCAGTCGGGCCTGTCCTGGATCACGATCCTGCGCCGCCGCGAGGGCTTCCGCGCCGCCTTCGCGGGCTTCCGGATCGCCGAGGTCGCGCGGTTCACGGAGGCGGATGCCGAGCGGCTGCTCGCCGACCCGGGCATCATCCGCAACCGCCTCAAGATCTCCGCCACGCTCGCCAACGCCCGGGTCGCCGCGCAGCTGGCGCCCGGCGAGCTGGACGCCCTGATCTGGTCGTACGCCCCGGACCGCGCGGCCCGTCCGGCGCCCCGCAGCGCCGCTGACGTCCCGCCGGTCACCCCCGAGTCGACCGCGCTCGCCAAGGACCTCAAGAAGCGCGGCTTCCGCTTCGTCGGCCCGACGACGGCGTACGCGATGATGCAGGCGTGCGGGCTGGTCAACGACCACCTGGCCGACTGCCACGTACGCGAGGAGACGGAGGCGGCGCAGACGGCGGCGTAGGCACCCGCGCGGGGCCCGCAAGGCCCCGCGCCGCGCGCGTCACCGCCCGACGAACTTCGGCTTCTCCTTCTTCACGAACGCCTCCACCGCGATCACGTGGTCCTCCGAGGCGCCGGCCCGCGTCTGCAGCTCGTCCTCCTTGGCGAGCGACTCCGCCAGCGAGTGGTCGGTGCCGTACGCCAGCGACTCCTTGATCGCGGCGTACGCGGCGGTCGGCCCCTGCGCCAGCCGCAGCGCGAGCGCGCGGGCCTCCGAGGCCAGCTCCGCCGCCGGCACGACCTTGTTCGCGATGCCCAGCTCGTACGCCTCCTGGGCGCTGACGCTGCGCGGGAAGAGCAGCAGATCGGCGGCGCGGCCGTGGCCGATCAGCCGCGGCAGCGTCCAGGACATGCCGGAGTCGGCGGTCAGTGCGACGCCCGCGAAGGAGGTGTTGAAGGAGGCGGTGTCGGCGACGAGCCGGTAGTCGGCGGCCATCGCGAAGCCCGCGCCGGCCCCGGCCGCGACCCCGTTCACCGCCGCGACCACCGGCTTCGCCATGCCGGTGAGCGCCTCGACGATGGGGTTGTAGTGCTCGCGCACGGTGCTCATCGTCGAGCCCTCGCCGCTCGCGCGGTCCTTCTCCAGGGAGCCGATGTGCTCCTTGAGGTCCTGCCCGACGCAGAAGGCGCGGCCCGTCGCGGTCAGCAGCACGGCGCGGACGGCGGGGTCGGCGGCGGCCTCGCGCGCGGCGTCACGGAGGGCGACCTTGGTCTCCGTGTCGAGCGCGTTCATCGCATCGGGGCGGTTGAGCGTGATCGTGGCAACGCCGTCGGTGACGTCGTAGAGCACGGTGTCGGCCATGGTGGGATCCCCTCCGTCGCGGCTCGGACTGCGGGAACAAGTACAGCCCGGCGATCAGAATGCCGGAGATCAACGGCGCTGTGGTGTGACGTACATCAAAGAAAGACAGCGCGCCCCGTAGTGGCAGGTGGCGCAGTATCGCAGGTGACTCCCCGAATTGAGTGGTTTTGCGAATGTACGTTGCCGAAGGGATGCCCGCTGATGTTGGTCATCGGGTCCTGCGATGCGGGATAATGACATGGAAGCAATGTGTTCGATGCCGGTGACGCGTGCCCCTCTCCAGAGGGCCGTCGGCTGACGATGAGCTGGTTTCAGGAAGGGGAACGAGCATGGCGGCCATGAAGCCGCGGACGGGCGACGGCCCGCTCGAGGTGACCAAGGAGGGGCGGGGCATCGTCATGCGCGTTCCGCTCGAAGGCGGCGGTCGGCTCGTCGTCGAGCTGACTCCGGACGAAGCCAAGGCTCTCGGAGAGGCTCTCGACAAGGTCAGCGTCTGACGCAGGCGGAGCCTCACTGAATGTCCGGCCCCGGTGGGCGGCGCGTACGCGATACGCGCCCGGCCCCGGGGCCGTGTCGTACCCCCGGCGTAGCGGCCGGACCCGGAGATACGCGTCCGTGCGTACATGTGTGGACGTACGGGGAATCGGTCCCGGCGTACGCGTTCTCGCCCCGGGCACCCTACGCACCCTTACTCACCCGCTGCGCGGGGGCCCCGCCGCGCGTACCCTCAGCCGCGCTTGACCGCGCACAGCAGGCCGTCGCCCACCGGCAGCAGCGACGGCACCAGGTGCACGCTCTCGCGGATGGACCGCAGCAGCTCCCGCAGCCGCTGTATTTCCGCAGGCTGCTCGCCGGAGTCGACGGTCCGGCCGTCGGCGAAGACGCCCTCGAAACAGACCACCCCGCCGGGGCGCAGCAGGCGCAACGATTCAGCGAGGTACTCGGCGTACTCCATCCGGTCGCCGTCGCAGAAGACCAGGTCATAACCGCCGTCGGCGAGCCGCGGCAGGACCTCCAGGGCGCCGCCGGGGATGAAGCGGGCGCGGTTGCCGGCGAAGCCGGCGGCGCGGAACGCCTGCCGGGCGAACTGCTGCCGCTCCGGCTCCAGGTCGACGGTGGTCAGCACGCCGTCGGGGCGCATGCCGTGCAGGAGGTAGATCCCGGAGACGCCGGTGCCGGTGCCGATCTCCGCGACGGCCTTGGCGTCCGCGGTCGCGGCGAGCAGGCTGAGGGCCGATCCGGTGCCGGTCGAGACCGTACGGATGCCGGCTTCCCGGGCCCGGTCGCGGGACCAGTGCAGGGCGGCGTCGGCCGTGTCGTCGATGGTCCCGGCGCCGTATGCCTCGGCGAATGCCAAGCTCGTCTGCCGGTTGCCGGTAATGGCCCTCTCCTGTCCCCGTAGTTGACGCAACCGTGACTGTATCCGCTGAGTGCGGGAACTCGCAGATGGGACTGGGCGTTGAAGAGGGACAGGGGGGAGGCGCGGGTGAAGTCGGAAGAGAACCACAAGCCGGACCAAATGCAGGTCAAAACTGCTTATCCGGAGCTAACGGGTGAGGTGGATATGGTAGGGGCTCTACTGGACACCACCAGAGCCACCAGGGGAGGTGCGGCTGCGGCGGGTGACCGGAGAACGCTGAGGCGTTTTCGAAGGTCGGCCGGCGAGCCGAAATCCGTGACCAACAATGCTGACCATGCCCGCCCGAACGACTCCGCACCCACCGCGACCTTTGCCGCCGATGCGGAATCGCAGGCGTGGACTCCGCCCAGCTGGGAGGAGATCGTCAGCACCCACAGTGCTCGTGTGTACCGCCTCGCCTATCGCCTGACGGGAAACCAGCACGACGCCGAGGACCTCACCCAGGAGGTCTTCGTCCGCGTCTTCCGTTCGCTCTCGACGTACACCCCCGGCACGTTCGAGGGCTGGCTGCACCGCATCACGACCAACCTCTTCCTGGACATGGTCCGCCGCCGGCAGCGGATCCGCTTCGACGCGCTCGGCGAGGACGCCGCCGAGCGGCTGCCCAGCCGCGAGGCCGGCCCGCAGCAGCAGTTCAACGACACCCACTTCGACGCCGACGTGCAGCAGGCGCTGGACACCCTCGCGCCCGAGTTCCGCGCCGCCGTCGTCCTGTGCGACATCGAGGGCCTGTCGTACGAGGAGATCGCCGCGACCCTCGGCGTGAAGCTCGGCACGGTCCGCAGCCGTATCCACCGCGGCCGCTCCCACCTGCGCAAGGCGCTCAAGCACCGCTCCCCGGCGGCGCGCGCCGAGGAGCGGGAGCGTGAGCAGCAGCGCGCGTTCGCGCCCCTGACGACAGGGGAGGTCGGGATCGCGTGAGCGGTAGCGGCGGTCAGTCCCCCGCTGAGCAGCATCTCGGCGACCGCCTCGCGGCTCTGGTCGACGGGGAGTTGGGGCACGATCAGCGTGAGCGGGTGCTCGCGCACCTCGCCACGTGCGGGAAGTGCAAGGCCGAGGCGGACGCCCAGCGGGAACTGAAGAACGTCTTCGCCGGAATGGCGCCGCCCGGGCCCTCCGACGGGCTGCTGGCCCGGCTCCAGGGGCTGCCCGGGGGTGATCCCGGCGCGCCCGCGGCCCGGCTCGGTGAGGGCGGCCTCGGGCGCGGTGCGTTCGGCCGGGGCGGCCTGGACGGTGGCGGCTTCGGCCGCGGCGGCATGTCCTTCACGTACGCACCTTCGGGCGCGCACGCGGTCCCGGGCCTGCTCCAGGAGCGGGCCGAGCGGGGCTTCCCGCAGCGGGCCGAGCGCGGCTTCCCGGTGCACGGGCGCGCCGGTGCGCGGCCGGCCGCCGCGGGCGCGGGCGCCGGTGCGGCCCCCGTGGGCTCGCCCCGGCGGCGGTTCGCGTTCGCCGCGGCGGGCGCGGTCTCCCTGGCGGCCTTCGCGCTCAGCGGCGCGCTGCCGCTGGAGGCGGCGGTCGACACGGCTTCGGGGCGCGGCGAAGGGGCGAGCAGCCCGCTGACGGCCTCCTCGGCGGACGCGAGCAGTGCCGTGGGGCGCGAGCGGCCGGGCGCCGCGCGTGCGCCCGGGGACCGGGACGCGCTGCTCGGCGTCTTGCAGGGCCGGGCCACGCCGGCCGCGGCGTCGGCGGAGTTCTACCCCGCGGCGGCCTCCCTCCCGGTCAGCTACGCGTCTCCTTTGGCCGACGGCGGCAGCTCGCACCTGAGCCCCCTGATAGCCCCCGGCCCGTCCGGGGCCCGTACGGCCTCCGGACCCGGCACGGACGCGGGAGCCGTCGCGGGGACATCGGTGGGCGCCACGCACGGGCTCCCCGGCGCGGGGACCGGTGCCGGTGGCGGTACGGAGGACTCGGCGGGCCCGTCCGGCGGCGGCCCGCTGCCCTCGGCGCTCGCTTCCCCGGCCGCACCGGCCACGTCGTATCCGGCAGCGCCGCTGCCCCCGCTGGAGCCGAAGCGACCGCTGCTGACCCGGAGTGCCTCGGCGGCACCCTGACATCACGTCAGGCGGCGCGCACGCCTGCGCCCTCATCAAGGGCCCGTCGGCCACCGGGCCCTGCGCGCGTCGGCCGCGAACCTGGTTGAATCGCCGGAGGGCCGCATATCGCGCCATGAGCACGCCCAGGGGGGCGCGCGGCCCCGCACGCGGGCGAACTGTGGGGAGAACATGAACGAGGGCACGGCCTCCGGGCCCCACCACGAGGACCGTTCCGACGCGGGCGCCGGCCGGGAGGCCGAAGCGTCGCCGCCGCCGTCGGAAACCGGGGCGCAGCCCCCGGCGACGGCCGGCGAAACGATCGCGTCGCGGCCGCTGCATCCCGAGGACCCGTACGGCACGCCGCCGTACGGCGGTCCCGGACCGTGGGCCCCGGCGCCGCCGGTGCAGCGCCCGGTACCGACACCGCCCCGGGGCACCACGGTCCCGACCCCGCTCCCGCCCCCGCCGGCACCGGCCGCTCCACAGCCGCCCGCCCCCACAGCGCCCGCTTCCCCGGCCCCCGCCCCGCACTCCGAAGCCGGCGGTCCCTGGGAGCGGTACGACCCCTGGGCCGCGCCGTCCGCTGCGGGCACGCCGACGCCGGGGGGCGCGGAGGTGCCGCGGAAGCACGGGCGCGGGCGGATCGTCGCGGGCGCCGTCGTGCTCGCGCTGGTGGCGGGCGGCGTGGGCGGTGTCGTCGGCGCGTACATCGAGCGCGACGGCGGCGTCGGTGACGTCCGGCTGCCGCAGGTCTCCGGCGAGCAGACCGGCCGCGCCCCGGACAGCGTGGCGGGCATCGCGCGGACCGCGCTGCCCGGCGTCGTCACGCTGCATGTGCGCGGCGGCGGCGAGGAAGGCACCGGCACCGGCTTCGTACTGGACCGCCGCGGCCATCTCCTGACGAACAACCACGTCGTCGAGGCGGGCGGCGCGGACGGCGAGATCTCGGTCACGTTCAGCGGCGGCTCCACCGCCACCGGCCGGGTCGTGGGCCGGGACAGCGGCTATGACCTCGCCGTCGTCAAGGTCGACGGCGTGAGCGACCTCAAGCCGCTCACCCTCGGGAACTCCGACGATGTGCGCGTCGGCGACCCCGTCGTGGCGATAGGCGCGCCCTTCGACCTGGCCAACACCGTCACCGCCGGCATCATCAGCGCCAAGCAGCGCCCCATCACCGCGGGCGGCGAGGGCGGGGCCGGCGGCGACGTCAGCTACGTCGACGCGCTGCAGACGGACGCGCCGATCAACCCGGGCAACTCCGGCGGGCCGCTGGTCGACGGCCGGGCACACGTGATCGGCATCAACAGCGCCATCCGCGCGGCCGGCAGCGGCGACACCCTCGGCGCCGAGCAGGGCGGCAGCATAGGGCTGGGCTTCGCCATACCGATCAACCAGGGCAAACGCGTCGCCGAAGAGCTGATCAACAACGGCCGGGCGACGCATCCGGTGATCGGCGTGATGCTGGACATGGGGTACTCGGGGGACGGCGCCCGGGTCAGCGCGAAGGGCCGGGGCGGCGGCGCGGCGGTCACGCCCGGCGGGCCGGGCGCCCGGGCCGGCATCAAGGCGGGCGACCTGATCACGGAGGTGGACGGCGGTCCCGTACACAGCGGCGAGGAGCTGATCGTCAAGATCCGCAGCCACCGCCCCGGGGACCGGCTGAAGCTCACGGTCGAGCGCGACGGCCGTCCGCGCACGGTCGAAATCACCCTCGGCTCGTCCACCGACCAGAGCTGACTGTCTCGATCGTTTGCACGGTGTTGGGGCGGGTGACTCCCGCTGGACGACTGCGGACAGGTACCGTGATAGTCGGCCTGGCCGGAAGGCCGTCAGGATGGGCCGCGGACGGATCAAGGAGCTGCCAGGTGTTCTTCGACATAGGACCCCTCGAAATGGTCGCGCTCGTGATCCTCGCGGTACTGATCTTCGGCCCGGACAAGCTGCCGAAGGTGATCCAGGACGTGACCGGATTCATCCGAAAGGTGCGGCAGTTCTCCGACAGCGCCAAGGACGACATCCGCTCCGAGCTGGGCCCCGAGTTCAAGGACTTCGAGTTCGAGGACCTGAACCCGAAGAACTTCGT
Source organism: Streptomyces sp. NPDC050315 (assembly GCF_040655775.1). Classification (NCBI taxonomy): domain Bacteria; kingdom Bacillati; phylum Actinomycetota; class Actinomycetes; order Kitasatosporales; family Streptomycetaceae; genus Streptomyces; species Streptomyces sp. NPDC050315. The sequence goes on along the minus strand of NZ_JBFAKN010000004.1, from coordinate 622,765 downwards.
TCGCAAGCACGTCATGGAGAAGGACGAGTACGGCCTCAAGGACCTCCAGGACATCCGCAACGGCTTCGATGTGAAGCAGGAGATGGCCGAGGTCACGGAGGCCGTCCGGGGTAACGGCGACGCCGGTGGTGGCGTCCGCCACAGCCTCACCAAGGACGCCCCGGCCGCCGGAAACGGCACGTCCGACCGGCTCACCAAGCGCGAGACCCCCGCCGCCCAGGACCGTCCGCCTTTCGACGCCGACGCCACCTGATACGTCCGTATGTCCGGCTGTGTTGACGCGTATGGCTATGCTCCCGGTGTCCGGGGTGAGGTCGCCTGAGGGGGGCGGGCCGCCCACGACGCAGGGCAACGAGGAGGCTCCGCGCAGATGGAGACGAAGAGTCCGGCCGGCGCACACCCGGTGTCCGTTGACACCGGGGAGAAGGTCGACGGCTATCTGATGGCCGATTTCCCGTGGTACGGCCTGGACGAGGCGTTCACGGGCCCGCGCCGGCTGATGCACGCCGGCGTCACCCCCCAAGGCACGGTCGAGCACGGCTCGCTCGCGCACGGCGAGGAGCCCACCATTCGGGTGGAGACCGTGCCGGACGCCGACCGCTTCACCGTCGTCGTCACCGTCCCCTGCCGCCCCGTACGGCGCAGCGCGGACGGCACCGGCGTCCTGGAAGCCACCTCGGTCTCCTCGGCCGCCTGGCTGGCCGGCTCGGGCCTGCTGAACTGCACCTGGCCGGTGCAGATGGAGCGGGCGCTGCGGCAGGACTGGCTGGACCAGCAGACCATGCTCGCGTGGGAGCTGGCGGACGACCTGACCGGCGAGGCGTGGAGCGAGCTGACGCTCCCGGTGGACGGCGTGCCGACGCCGTTCCACTACCGCGAGTCGGAGTACGGCTGGGTGCTCGCGGGCTCGGCGGGCGACGGCCCGGACGGCGCGCACATCGGCGCGTACGGGCGCGGCATGAGCGCCTACGGCCTGGGCTTCGCGGTCGTCAAGGACATCAAGGCGTACGAGGGCTGAGCGCCGCCGAGTACGAGGGCTGAGCGCCCGCCGGGGCCCGCACGGCTCGGTACGTACGAGGAAGGGGCGGACCGCTCGGCGGCCCGCCCCTTGTACGGCCCGGGAATCGCCCCGGTACCGCTCAGAACTTGTTGCGCGGGGTGATCCCCAGCGACATGCCCGACAGGCCGCGCTGACGGCCGCCCAGCTTGCCGGCGATCGCGCGGATCGCCGCGCCCGCGCCGGAGTCCGGGTCGGTGAGCACGACCGGCCGGCCCTCGTCGCCGCCCTCGCGCAGCCGTACGTCGATCGGGATCGAGCCGAGCACCGGTACCTGCGTACCGGTCGTCTTCGTGAGGCCCTCGGCGACCCGCTCGCCGCCGCCCGTGCCGAACACGTCGACGATCTCGCCGGTCGGCAGCTCCAGGCCCGCCATGTTCTCGACCACGCCGACGATCTTCTGGTGGGTCTGTACGGCGATGGAGCCGGCCCGCTCGGCGACCTCGGCGGCGGCCTGCTGCGGGGTCGTCACGACGAGGATCTCGGCGTTCGGCACCAGCTGAGCCACGGAGATCGCGATGTCGCCGGTGCCCGGGGGCAGGTCGAGCAGCAGGACGTCCAGGTCGCCCCAGTACACGTCCGCGAGGAACTGCTGGAGCGCGCGGTGGAGCATGGGACCGCGCCAGACGACCGGGGCGTTGCCCGGGGTGAACATGCCGATCGAGATGACCTTCACGCCGTTCGCGGCCGGCGGCATGATCATGTTCTCGACCTGGGTGGGGCGGCCCTCGGCTCCCAGCATGCGCGGCACGGAGTGGCCGTAGATGTCCGCGTCCACGACGCCGACCTTCAGGCCGTCGGCCGCCATCGCCGCCGCGAGGTTCACCGTCACCGAGGACTTGCCGACGCCGCCCTTGCCGGAGGCGACCGCGTAGACCCGGGTCAGCGAGCCGGGCTGGGCGAAGGGGACCTCGCGCTCGGCGGTGCCGCCGCGCAGCGCGGTGGCCAGCTCCTTGCGCTGCTCGTCGCTCATCACGTCCAGCTCGACGGCGACGCTCGTTACGCCCTCGACCTTCGCGACCGCGTCGCGCACATTGTTGGTGATCGTCTCGCGCATCGGGCAGCCGGAGACGGTGAGGTAGACCACGACCGACACCGCGCCGTCGGCCGCGATGTCCACCGATTTGACCATCCCCAGCTCGGTGATGGGGCGGTGGATCTCGGGGTCGTTCACCGTCGCGAGCGCATCGCGGATCGCGTCCTCGCTCGGAGCGGCCGTCGTGGGCGTGTCGGTAGCCATGTACTGCATGGTACGGCTCAGTAGGTGGCCTCCGGAAAGGGCCGCACACATCGTGTGCGTCACTCCCGGTGGCGGCGGCCCAGTGGCTCGTCCCCGCCCCGCCGCTCCTCCAGTTCCTTGATCAGCGCCTCGAACTCGGAGCGGATCCAGTCGCGGGTGGCGACCTCGCCCAGGCCCAGCCGCAGCGCCGCGATCTCCCGCGCCAGATACTCCGTGTCCGCGATGGAGCGCTCGTTCTGCTTGCGGTCCTGTTCGAGGTTGACGCGATCGCGGTCGTCCTGGCGGTTCTGCGCGAGCAGGATGAGCGGGGCCGCGTACGACGCCTGCAGGGACAGCGCCAGGGTCAGGAAGATGAACGGGTACTCGTCGAAGCGCAGTGGCGGCGGCGCGGACACGTTCCACGTCACCCACACGATGATCGTGACGGTCATCCAGACGAGGAACCGGCCCGTGCCCAGGAAGCGCGCGATCCGCTCCGAGAGCCGCCCGAATGCCTCGGGGTCGTACTCCGGCAGCAGTCGGCGGGTGGGCGCGCGTGGCATGTCCAGCCGCACCCGCGCACGCTCCCCGGACACCGCCGCGGCCCGCGCCCGCTCCTTCGCGCTCTCACGCTCCTCAACGCCCATGTGCACCCCCACCGGCCGCCCCTGCGGCGCTGCTGCCCTGAGCACCGCCCGAGTGCCCGTTCACGCGCTCCTCCGCGCGCTCGTCGCCACCCTCGGCCATGCGCGCGCCGGGGTCCACCCCGGGCGCGCCGTGCAGATCCGTCTCGCGCCAGTCCTCGGGCAGCAGATGGTCCAGTACGTCGTCGACCGTCACCGCGCCCAGCAGCGACCCGCTCTCGTCCACCACCGGCGCGGCGACCATGTTGTACGTGGCGAGGTAACTGGTCACGGCGGGCAGCGGGGTGTCCGGCGGCAGCGGCGGCAGATCGCTCTCCACGATCGCGCCGACGAGGGTGAAGGGCGGGTCGCGCAGCAGCCGCTGGAAGTGCACCACGCCGAGGTACTTGCCGGTCGGCGTCTGGTCCGGCGGCCGGCAGACGTACACCTGGGCGGCGAGCGCGGGGGAGAGGTCGGGGTCGCGTACCCGGGCGAGCGCGTCGGCGACCGTGGCGTCCGGGCTGAGCACGATCGGCTCGGTGGTCATCAGGCCGCCCGCGGTCCGCTCCTCGTACGACATCAGCCGCCGCACGTCGGCCGCGTCGCTCGGCTTCATCAGCGTCAGCAGCCGCTCCTTCTCGTCCTCGGGGAGCTCGGAGAGCAGGTCGGCGGCGTCGTCGGGGTCCATCGCCTCCAGGACGTCGGCGGCCCGCTCGTCCTGCAGCTTGCCGAGGATCTCGACCTGGTCGTCCTCCGGCAGCTCCTCCAGGACGTCGGCGAGCCGGTCGTCGTCCAGCGCGGCGGCGACCTCGGCGCGCCGCTTCGGGTTGAGGTGGTGCAGGACGCTCGCCAGGTCGGCGGGGTGCAGCTGCTCGAAGGTGGCGAGCAGGCTCTCCGCGCCCTGCCCGTGCTCCTCCAGAGAGAACCCGGTGACCTGCGACCACTCCAGGGTCAACGTTTCTCCGCGGCGCCTGAGCGTCCCGCCCTTCCCCTTCCGTACGAAGACCTTGTCGATCTCCCAGTCGCGGCGGGCCGGCAGCTGGGTGATGCCGATGTCCAGGACGGTGACCTCTTCGCCGGTCTCCACGATGCGCACCCGGCGGTCCAGCAGCTCGCCGAGGACGAGGGTCTCGGAGGCGCGCTGCTCGAAGCGCCGCATGTTGACCACGCCGGTCGTGATCACCTGGCCGGACTCCACGCCCGTCACCCGCGTCATCGGCAGGAAGATCCGGCGCCGGCTGATCACCTCGACGACCAGTCCCAGCAGCCGCGGCGGCCGGCCGCCCACGCGCAGCATGGCCACCAGGTCCCGTACCCGGCCGACCTGGTCGCCGTTGGGGTCGAAGACGGCGATGCCGGAGAGGTGCGAGACGAACACCCGGGGGGTGACCACCGCCATGCCGCGCGCCTCCGCTCCTTCTCCTCCGGCTCCCGGCGGACCGGGGACCTCCGGCTCCCGGCGGACCGGGGCCGCCCGACTCCCGATAAAACGGCTGAAATCGCGCTTCGGCCGGACTTCAGGCTAACGCGCTCCCCGGGCGGGTGCCCCGACAGGCACCACCGTACGGCTGTCCCCTCCCCGCCCCGGCCCTCCGCGTCGGAAGGTGTGCGGGGCACCGGTACGCTGCCGTACGCCGTCGAGGCCACCGCGACCGACCCAGTGCACCAGGAGGCAGGCAGCCGTGACCGCTATTTCGCCAGGTTCGCCAGGAACGAGCCGCCGGTCCCGCACCGCCCGCCGCCGCGCGGGCCGGGCGACCGCCGCCGCGGCGGTGTGCGCGGGCCTGGCCCTTGCGCTGGCGGCCTGTGGCGGCGCGGAGGAGGACCCGGACGCGGGCACCAACGGCGTCGGGAAGCTGACCCCCGCCAAGATCCGGAAGAAGACGCTGGCCGCCGCCGACGGCGCGGGGAGCGTGCACGTCTCCGGCAAGCTCGTCAGCGGCCGCAGCACGTACGAACTGGACATGCAGCTGGCCCAGAACGGCGGCAAGGGCACGGTCAGCACGAAGGACACCACCTTCTCCCTGCTGCGCATCGACCGGTCGCTGTGGGTGAAGGCCGACACCGACTTCTGGGCGCACCAGAAGGGCTCCTCGCCGAGCAAGAGCGACACCGCGGCCGCCGCCAAGCTGGACGGCAAGTACGTGAAGGTGCCCTACGAGGACCGCACCTACAAGCAGTTCAGCGGCTTCACCGAGAAGGACCCGCTGCTGGATACGCTGCTCACGCTGCACGGCGGCCTCTCCCGCGGCGCGCACGGCAGCCTGGACGGGACCCGCACGATCCGCCTCGCGGCCGCGCGGGGCAACGGGGGCACGCTGGACGTCTCCCTGGAGGGCGAGCCCTACCCGCTGCGCCTGCAGCGGGCCGGCGGCGCGGGCGTGGTCACGTTCGAGGACTGGGGCGAGCACATCGAGCTGGAGCGCCCGGACGACGACAAGGTCGTGGACTACGGGGAGAGCCTCGGCAGCGGGAACTGACCCGGCCGCGCCGGCATTACGGGAGCGGCGCCCGGCCGCTTCCGGGGGCGTCGCTCAGCCGCGCCGCTTCTTCCGGCGCAGCAGCTTCGGCAGCGCCGCGGGGATCGGCTCGCGGGTCGTGGCGTCGGTCGGCAGCGGGCGGGCCGCCTGCGTGTCCGCACCGAACTCTGTACGGGCCGTGGGCGCCCCGTCCCCGGTGAGCGGGGCCAGCCGCAGCACCCGGCACTCACGGGCCCAGCGCTCCGGCATGGTGTCCGCGTCCGGCGCGTTCAGCCGCTTGCCCTTCAGCTCGCCGACGGCGGCCTCCCAGGGCTCGCTGTGCGGCGCGGCCTCGGTGACCCGGGCCGTCCAGGCGACCAGCCGGCCGCCCTTGTCCTTGCTGCGGACGGTGACGGTGGCGGTGCCCCCATCGGTGAGGCCGAGGTCCGCGAGCGGCTGCTCCAGGGGGCCGTCGCCGACCAGGCACGCGGCACCGTCGTGCCAGACGTGCCACAGCGCGCGGGCCGGGCCCGCGGTCCCCTGGACCCAGATGAGGCCGGACTTCTTGGTGGCCTCCTCGATGAGGGCCTGGTCGAGCAGCGGCTGAGGCACGGTCTCCGTCATGCCCGCAACCTTAGCCAGGCCCGTGCGGGGACCCTGCTGCCGCCCCGCGCCGAGCGCTCGTGCCGCTGTGCGCGCCCCCGCCCGCTACAGCCAGCCGTTGCGCTTGAAGCCGCGGTGGATGCCGAAGCAGATGGCGACCGTGACGATCAGCACCGCCGGGTAGCCGTACTTCCACTGCAGCTCGGGCATGTACTTGAAGTTCATGCCGTAGATCCCGGCGATCATCGTCGGCACGGCGAAGATCGCCGCCCACGATGTGATCTTGCGCATGTCCTCGTTCTGCGCCACCGTCGCCTGCGCCAGGTTGGCCTGCAGGATGGAGTTCAGCAGGTCGTCGAAGCCGATCACCTGCTCGTTGACGCGCGCCAGGTGGTCGGCGACGTCCCGGAAGTACTTCTGGATGTCGGAGTCGACCAGCCGCATCGGCCGCTCGCTCAGCTGCTGCATCGGCCGCAGCAGCGGCGAGACGGCCCGCTTGAACTCCAGTACCTCGCGCTTGAGCTGGTAGATCCGCCCGGCGTCGCCCTTGGACGCGCTGCCGCCCCGGCCCTGCGCCTTGCCGTTCGTGCCGGAGCTGAAGACGTCGATCTCCACCTCGTCGATGTCGTCCTGCACCGCGTCGGCGACCGCGATGTAGCCGTCCACGACCTGGTCGGCGATGGCGTGCAGGACCGCCGAGGGGCCCTTGGCGAGCAGCTCGGGGTCGTCCTGGAGGCGGTGCCGCAGCGCGCGCAGCGAGCCCTGGCCGCCGTGCCGGACGGTCACGATGAAGTCCCGCCCGGTGAAGCACATCACCTCGCCGGTCTCCACGACCTCGCTGGTGGCGGTGAGCTCGGCGTGCTCGACGTAGTGGATCGTCTTGAAGACGGTGAAGAGCGTGTCGTCGTACCGCTCCAGCTTGGGCCGCTGGTGGGCGTGGACGGCGTCCTCGACGGCCAGCGGGTGCAGCCCGAACTCCTTGGCGATACCGGCGAACTCGCGCTCGTTCGGCTCGTGCAGGCCGATCCAGGTGAAGCCGCCGTTCTCGTGGACGTCGGCGATCGCCTCGCTGGGGCTGACGTGGCCGCTGACGCGGCGACCGTCGCGGTAGACACCGCAGTCGACGATGGCGCTGTTGGTCGTGGCGGCGCGGGTGGTCTCGTACTCGTAAGAGTCGCCGCGACGCCGGGAGGGGCGGACGGCGGCGCGCAGGTCGCGGATCATCGACATGGCGGGCTCCTTCACGGGCCGGCCGTCAGCCGTGGGCGCGGGGCGTAGCGCAACCCGGAACGTGGACGTACGCGGCATCGTCGGCCGTACGTCCGCAAAGCGGGCGGCGCTCCGTGCGGTGGTGCTGACGGCAGTTCGCAGTGCGGAAAGAACAGGGAGAACCGAGGTGCAGGCGTTCTTCCGTCAAAAGCTGCGGGTGCGAAGGGTCTTCACGTGTTTCGCCGCGACGCGGCGGGGTACGGAAGCTCTCGGAATCAGGAGAGTCGCATCATCAGCGGGAGGACGGGAGAACTGCCGGTACTGCACGGTCGACTAGGATCCATGCCAGTCCCACCTCCTCCGGCCGGTCCCTGCTGGGGGACGACGTCTTTCGCTGACCAGATGGCAAGGCTATCAGCCGACTGAACCATTACGGCCCCGCTCCACCGCCGCTTTGCCTGTTCCATACCGGGCGTCAGGGCGGGCCTATGCTCGCCGCATGTCTGACGTTCTTGAGCTGGTCGAGGCCCGGCTGCTGATGGCCCTGGGCAAGCCGGACGCGCGCGCCGCGGTGACGTTCCTCGGTACGGACCGCATCGAAGTACTGCGCTACGCCGACGGCGAGCTGGTGCGATACGTCACCCTCGGCATGTCGGCGAACCCGATGACCGATCCGGCCAGCCCCTCGCCCGACCACCACCCCTCAACGAGCCGCTCCGCGGCGCCCCTGTCTGTCGTACTCGCCGACCCCCTGCGCGGTCCTCGTGCGGAGCTGGTCCTCACGGTCCGGAACGGCCGCGCCGACACCGACAAGGTGCTCAGGTCGCTCGCCGTACTGGCCGCGTCCCCGCAGGTCGAGGGCGTCATCGTGGCCCCGGGCGCGTCCCTGGACGTGGGCGAGCCGCTGTGGCCGGGCGCCCCCTTCACCTCGGTGCTGGTCACCGAGGGCGGGGGACTGGTCGAGGACCTGGAGCTCGACGACCCGATGGACCCGGTGCGCTTCCTGCCGCTGCTCCCGATGACCCCGAACGAGGCGGCCTGGAAGCGGGTGCACGGCGCGGCGGCCCTGGAGGAGCGCTGGCTGCAGCACGGCACCGACCTGCGGGACCCGTTGCGGAGCGGCGTACCGCTGGACTGAAGCGGCGGGGCCATGGGCCAACGCAGAGAGATCGAAACGTCACCGTATGAAGATGGCGTGAACCGAGTGGCTTATTGGCCTGAAGGTGACCGGCCCCCGTTGCTGACCGTGCGGCGACGGGGGCCGCGGCGTGCCGGGCGGCCCGGACGGGTGATCGTCCTTGACGCGCGGGCGGCCCTGGAGGACCGTTGAGCGTTATGAGGGGCGAACCCAGTTGCCCGAAGTGCGGTGGCCGGGTGCGGGCGCCCGGTCTCTTTGCCGACTCCTGGCAGTGCGACGTGCACGGCACAGTGCACCCGCTCCAGCCGGTCGTGCCGCCGAGCGTCGAAGCGCTGGCCGTGGTGGTGAACCGTGCGCGCGTTCCCGTATGGATGCCGTGGCCGCTGCCGGTGGGCTGGCTGTTCACCGGTGTGGCCTGCGCCGGGGACGACCGCAGCGGCGGCCGGGCCACGGCGGTGGCCTGCTCGGGGCCCGGACCGCTGGGCGGGCCGGGCGAGCTGGTGCTGATCGCCGAGGAGCTGGGCGTCGGCCTCGGCGCGCGCTATGCGGGCATCGACGGCCCGGACCCGGGCCCGCACATGAAGGTGGACCGGTCGCCGCACGCCAAGGTGCTGGCCGCCGGCCGGCCGACCCCGCTCTGGCACGTCGAGGGCGTCCCCGAGGACCGGGCGGTCTTCGCGGGCGAGGCGCGCGGGCTGTGGCTGTGGGCGGTCGTCTGGCCCGAGCAGTCGGGGCTGCTGCTGTACGACGAGCTGGTCCTGACCGACCTGCGGGACGCGGGCGCCGAGGTCGACCTGCTGCCCTGCGGGGCGCTCTCCCCGCGCATCCTGTCCTGAGCCTGCGCCGCTGAGCCTGCGCCCTCGAAATCGGAGCCCAGCGGTGTCGCGGGTGATCGCCGGGCCGCCGGTTATCCTTTGGGCGTCCCCTGTTGTCCGGCGCCCTGTCCGGCCGTTGCCCGGTCCGCCGTCCCGCCCGTGTCTGGAGTCCGCGTCGTGCGTATCGACCTGCACACCCACTCCACCGCGTCCGACGGCACGGACACCCCCGCCGAACTGGTACGCAACGCCGCCGACGCCGGTCTGGACGTCGTCGCGCTCACCGACCACGACACCGTCGGCGGACACGCCGCGGCCAAGGCCGCGCTGCCGCCCGGGCTCACGCTCGTGACCGGCGCCGAGCTGTCCTGCCGGCTGCCCGCGCGCGACGGCAGCGGCGACGGCATCAGCCTGCACATGCTGGCCTACCTCTTCGACCCCGAGGAGCCGGAGCTCGCCCGTGAGCGGGAGCTCGTACGGGACGACCGGGTGCCGCGCGCCCGCGGCATGGTGGCCAAGCTGCAGGAGCTCGGCGTGCCGGTGACCTGGGAGCAGGTCGAGCGGATCGCCGGGGACGGCGCCGTCGGCCGGCCGCACATCGCCACCGCCATGGTCGAGCTGGGCGTTGTGCCCACCGTCTCGGACGCCTTCACCCCCGAGTGGCTGGCCAACGACGGACGGGCGTACGTCGAGAAGCACGAACTGGACCCCTTCGAGGCGGTCCGGCTGGTCAAGGCCGCGGGCGGGGTCACCGTCTTCGCGCACCCGCTGGCCCTCAAGCGCGGCGTGTGCGTTCCCGAGAGCGCGATAGCCGAGCTGGCCGCCGCCGGGCTGGACGGCATCGAGGTCGACCACATGGACCACGACGCGCCGACCCGCGAGCGGCTGCGCGGCATCGCCGCCGACCTCGGCGTGCTCACCACCGGCTCCAGCGACTACCACGGCAGCCGCAAGACCTGCCGGCTCGGCGAGTACACCACCGACCCCGAGATCTACGGGGAGATCGTGCGCCGCGCGACCGGCGCGTTCCCCGTCCCGGGCGCCGGCGGCTGATCCGGGCCGCCCGGCCGCACACCTTTCCCGCCCCTTCCGGGCCTCTCCGGCGCTCCGCGCCGCCCCTTTCCCCTGCACGCGCGCCGTGACGCGCGCGTGCTCCCGTACCACCGCAAGGCCATCACCGTGCTCGACCTCGCTGTCTTCGGATCCCTCTTTCTCACGCTTTTCGTGATTATGGACCCCCCTGGAATCACCCCGATCTTCCTCGCCCTGACCTCCGGCCGCCCGGCCAAGGTGCAGCGCCGGATGGCCTGGCAGGCGGCGGCCGTCGCGTTCGGCGTCATCGCCGTCTTCGGCCTCTGCGGCCGGCAGATCCTGGCCTACCTGCACATCTCCACGCCCGCGCTGATGATCGCGGGCGGGCTGCTGCTCCTGCTGATCGCGCTCGACCTGCTGACGGGGAAGTCGGAGGAGCCGACGCAGACCAAGGACGTCAACGTGGCGCTCGTACCGCTGGGCATGCCGCTGCTGGCCGGGCCCGGCGCGATCGTGTCGGTGATCCTCGCCGTGCAGCACGCGCAGGGGCTCACCGGGCAGGTCTCGGTCTGGGCGGCGATCGCGGCGATCCATGTGGTGCTGTGGCTGGTGATGCGCTTCTCACTGGTGATCATCCGAGTGATCAAGGACGGCGGGGTGGTACTCGTGACCCGGCTGGCCGGCATGATGCTCTCCGCGCTGGCCGTCCAGCAGATCATCAACGGTGTGACCCAAGTGGTCAGCGGCAGCTGAGAGGCCTCATGAAACACGCCGCCCCCGTACGGATCGTCCGTACGGGGGCGCAGCTGTCGGCGGGCCGGTGGTCCGGCGGGCCGGTGAGCCGGGGGCCGCGTTACGAAGCGGCCGCCGCGGAATCGGCGGGGCGGATGTAGATGCGCTGGCCGATTGCGGCGGCCTGCTGCACGATCCGGTTGACGGAGGCGGCGTCCACGACGGTGCTGTCCACGGCGGTGCCGTTGACATCGTCAAGGTGCATGATCTCGAAGCGCATAAAGGGCTTCTCCCTTCGTCTGATCCTCCTGAGGAGAACTACTCGAACGGCACGAGTGCCTGTCATCGGTGTCAGGCGTGCCATAGGGGACAACGACGTGCCCTGAGCAATAATTCCCTACGCTAAAGAAAATTTTCGCCAGTCTAATTACTCACCAGTAAGTACGGTCGTCGCACGCCACCCGGCCGGTTGTGTCTCCCCCGTCCGCGCCAGGAGAATCGGACCGGTATGAACGACGACCTCCGGCCCCCGGGCCCCACCGACCTCACCGCTGTCGTGGCGGGCATCGAGCGCACCAACGAGCTGCTCAACCGCGTCCTGGCCGAGGTCGCCACCACTCCCTCGACGCACGCCGTCTTCGTCGACGCCGGCTACCTCTACGCCGCGGCCGGCCGGCTGGTCACCGGTACGGAGGACCGCCGCTCCTTCGACCTCGATGCCGAGGGGATCATCGACGCGTTCATCGAGATGGCCCGCACGGTCTTCCCCGACAGCCGGCTGCTGCGGGTGTACTGGTACGACGGCGCGCGGCGCCGCATCCACACCCTGGAGCAGCAGTCCATCGCCGAGCTCCCCGACGTCAAGGTCCGCCTCGGCAACCTCAATGCCAACAATCAGCAGAAGGGTGTCGATTCCCTGATCCGCTCCGACCTGGAGTCCCTCGCCCGGCACCGCGCCATCAGCGACGCGGTGCTCATCGGCGGCGACGAGGACCTGGTCTCCGCCGTCGAGGCGGCGCAAGGGTACGGCGCGCGGGTGCACCTGTGGGGCATCGACGCCGGCGACGGGCGCAATCAGGCCGAGCCGCTGCTCTGGGAGGTCGACAGTCAGCGCACCTTCGACCTGGAGTTCTGCAAGCCGTACGTCACCGAGCGCGCGCCCCACGACGGCGGCCCCGCGGGTACGGCCGACGACGGCCCGGCCCCCAGCCGCGAGGACGTCCGCTTCGTCGGCGCGCAGGTGGCCGCCCAGTGGCTGGCCTCGCGCGGCCGGGACTGGACGGCCGACCTGCTGCCCGGCCACCCGTACCTCCCGGGTGCCGTCGACCAGGACCTGCTGACCACCGCCGAGGGCCTGCTGCGCCACTCCCTGCGCCCGTACGCGGACCTGCGGCGGGTGCTGCGGGACGGCTTCTGGGAGCACGTACGGGCGCAGTTCTGAGCCCGTACGCGGGCCGGGGAGTCCCTGCGCGGTCGGGGGCCCGAACGCTGCCCGGCGCGTCAGTGCGCCACGTACTCCGCGAGGCGCGCGAAGAAGTCGGTCCAGCCCGCCTTGGCGTGCGCGTACTGCTCGGCGGACAGCGTGCCGCCGGTCTGCTGGAAGTCCATCTCGGTCTTGTCGCCGAGACCGTTGAGCGTGACGGCGACCAGCTCGCCCTCGGAGTCTTCAGGCGCCGAGGCGTCCTTCAGGGTGAAGACCAGCCGCTCGGGCGGCACGATCTCCCGGTAGACGCCGCCGAACGGCAGCTCGCCGCCGTCCTGGGTGCGCACGACCAGGTGCCACGCGCCGCCCGGCCGGACGTCCATCGCCATCGCCTCGACGGGGACCTCCAGCTCGCCCCCGTACCAGTACGCGAGCGCCTCCGGCGTCGTCCACGCCCGGAACACCCGGTCCCGCGGGGCGTCGAAGAGGCGAATGATCGAAATGCCGCTGTCGTCCGTCATGGCCGTCCGTCCTCCGTCATCGGGTGCGCGGTGGGCCTGAGTGCCTGTGCCCGAGGGCCTGTGGCCTGCCTGTAGATGGTCGCGCGGACGGGCGCGGCCGGCTTCCCGGAGCGGCCGGAGGAGTGCCGTTCCGGCCATTCCGGAAAGCCGAGTGACGTCGTCAGCGGCCGTCCGCCTCGTCCCAGAAGGAGACCAGGGCCGCCGCCGTCTCCTCGGGCCGGTCGACGTTGGGGGAGTGCTCGGCGCCCGCCACGACGGTGCGGCGCGCGCCGAGCCGCTCGGCCATCTCGTCCAGCTGCGGCACCGGCCAGGCGTAGTCGACGGCGCCGGACAGCACGTGCTTGGGCAGCGGTACGGCGGCCAGCGCGGCCACCCGGTCGGGCTCGCCCGCTATCTGCCGAGCGGTGCCGATCAGCTGTTCCGGTACGGTGCCCAGCCAGCGCCGGTGCAGGAACTCGGCGACCTCCGGCGGGGTGGTCTCGCCCGCCGCCTCCGGGGGATCCAGGTCCCGCATCGCCTGCCAGACGGCCTCCATCGTCAGCGTCTGCAGCGCGTCGATGAGCATCTTGGCGCGGGCCTGCTGCTCGGGGGCGACCGCCGCCGGCCCCGAGCTCATCAGCGTCAGCGAGCGGTACGGCGAGGCGTCCTCGAGCACCGCGGCCCGCGCCAGCAGCCCGCCGAGCGAGTGCCCCAGCAGATGTACCGGACCGGCGTCGAGCGCGGCGGCCTGCGCGGCGATGTCCCGCGCCAACTCGTCCTGGGAGTAAGCCTGTTCCTCGCGTGGCCCGGGCGACTCGTGCTGGCCTCTGCCGTCCACGGCCACGGCGCGGTACCCGGCCGCCGCCAGGGGCGCGAGCAGCGGGAGGAAGTCCTCCTTGCTGCCGGTGAAGCCCGGTACCAGCAGGGCGGTGCCGCGCACGGGACCGTCGGGACGCGCGTCGTGCACCGCGAACTCGCCCCGCGCGGTGGCGAGTCGGTACGCACGGGCACACGCGGGCAGATCGAGGAACGGGGGCCTACTCATGGATCAGAGGCTATCCGGGACGGATGTCCGGCGGGTGCCGGAGAGATGACGTCCGCCTGCTCGGCCATACGGCGTACGACGTAGTGCGTACGGCCGTCGGGCGGACGGCAGCGGACGCTGTGCGCACGGCCGCCCGTCCGTACGACGACGGCCCCGTACCGGCTGAGCGGTACGGGGCCGTCGATGGCCTGCGGGATCAGCCCTCGGGCGTGACCTCGGCGGCTGCGGCCGTCTTCTTGGCCGCGGTCTTGCGCGTACGGCGGGGCTTGGCGGGCGCCTCGGCGTCCGTGCCCTCGGCTGCCTCGACGGTGGCCTCGGCCTTCTTGGCGGCCGTCTTGCGCGTGCGGCGCGGCTTGGTCGGGGCCTCGTCCGCCGCCGCGGCCTCGGCGCCTTCCGCGGCGTCCACCGCGGCCTCCGCCTTCTTGGCGGCGGTCTTGCGGGTCTGGCGGGGCTTGGCGGGCGCCTCGGTGGCCTCGGCGGTCGCGTCCGTGCCCTCGGCGGCCTCGACGGCGACCTCGGCCTTCTTGGCGACGGTCTTGGCGGCCGTCTTACGGGTCCGGCGGGGCTTGGCCGGGGCCTCGGTGGCCTCGGCGGCCTCGGCCGTCACCTCGGTGCCCTCGGCGGTGTCCACCGCGGCCTCCGCCTTCTTGGTGACGCTCTTGGCCGCGGTCTTGCGCGTACGGCGCGGCTTGGCGGCCGGCGCCTCGGCGGGCTCCTCGGGGGCGCTCTCCGTGACGGTGGCCTGCGCGGTGGCGCGCTCGGCGGCCTTCGCGGCGGCGGCCTCCTCGGCGGCGCGGCGCTCGGCGGCCAGCCGTCGCGCGGCGACCTCGACCGTCTGGAAGCCCACCGAGGTGTCCTCCTTGACGATCACCGGGCGCCGGGGCGCCGGAGTCTTGGCGACGGGCGCCCGGACCTCGGCGGTGGCGACCGCGGCCTCGGCGGCCTGGGGAGCGCGGGTGCCGCGCGAGCGGCGGCGGCGCGGCTTGGCCGGCGCCTCCTGCGCGGCGTCCGGGCCGGTGCTCTGTACCGGAACGGTCGCGGCCTCGGGCGCCGCCGGCTCGGCGGTCACCGGCGCGGCCTGCGCGACGGCCGGCGCGGGCTCGGCCACGGCGTGCGCGGTGGCGGTCCGCTGCGTGGTGGCGGCGGACGTGACGGCACCGGACGCGGCGGAGCGCGTGCGGCGACGGCGGCGCGGCTGGCGGGGCGCGGTCGTGCCCTCGGCGGTGTCCGCCGCGGCCTCGGCCGCCTCGCCGGCCTGCGTACCGGTGACAGGGGCCTGCGTGCCGGTGGCAGCGGCCTCGTCCTCGATCGGGGCGCCGTTGCGCATACGGCGGCGCTTGCGCGGCGTACGCGTACGCTCCGGGCGCTCCTCCTCGCGGTCCCGGCCGGCCTTGCGCGGCCCGCGGCCGCGGCCGCCGGTCTCACCGAGGTCCTCGACCTCCTCGGCCGCCAGGCCCGCGCGGGTGCGCTCCGAGCGCGGCAGTACGCCGGTGATGCCCTGCGGAATGTTCAGCAGCTCGTAGAGATGCGGGGAGGTGGAGTACGTCTCCTCCGGATCGTTGAACGAGAGGTCCAGCGCCTTGTTGATCAGCTGCCAGCGCGGGATGTCGTCCCAGTCGACGAGCGTGACGGCGGTGCCCTTGGCGCCCGCGCGGCCCGTACGGCCGATGCGGTGCAGGTAGGTCTTCTCGTCCTCGGGCGTCTGGTAGTTGATGACGTGCGTCACACCGCCGACATCGATGCCGCGCGCCGCGACATCGGTGCACACCAGAACGTCGACCTTGCCGTTGCGGAAGGCGCGCAGCGCCTGCTCACGGGCGCCCTGGCCGAGGTCGCCGTGGACCGCGCCGCTGGCGAAGCCGCGGCGCGCGAGCTGGTCGGCGATGTCGGCCGCGGTGCGCTTGGTACGGCAGAAGATCATCGCGAGCCCGCGGCCCTCGGCCTGCAGGATGCGCGAGACCATCTCCGGCTTGTCCATGGAGTGCGCGCGGAAGACGTGCTGCGTGGTGTTGGCGACCGTCGCGCCCTCGTCGTCGGGCGAGGTGGCGCGGATGTGGGTCGGCTGCGACATGTAGCGCCGCGCCAGCGAGATGACCTGGCCGGGCATGGTCGCGGAGAACAGCATGGTCTGCCGCTTGGCCGGGAGGTACTGGATGATCTTCTCGACGTCCGGCAGGAAGCCCAGGTCGAGCATCTCGTCGGCCTCGTCCAGGACGAGGGCGCGGACCTGCGAGAGGTCCAGCTTCTTCTGGCCCGCCAGGTCCAGCAGGCGGCCCGGGGTGCCGACGACGACGTCGACGCCCTTCTGGAGCGCCTCGACCTGGGGCTCGTACGCCCGGCCGCCGTAGATGGCGAGCACGCGGACGTTACGGACCTTGCCGGCGGTCAGCAGGTCGTTGGTGACCTGCTGGCACAGCTCGCGGGTGGGGACGACGACCAGCGCCTGCGGCGCGTCGGTCAGCTGCTCGGGCTTGGCGCGGCCGGCCTCGACGTCGGCGGGGACGGTGACGCGCTCCAGGAGCGGAAGGCCGAAGCCGAGGGTCTTGCCGGTGCCGGTCTTGGCCTGGCCGATGACGTCGGAGCCGGAGAGGGCGACCGGAAGGGTCAGGGCCTGGATGGGGAACGGAGTCGTGATGCCGACCGCCTCGAGGGCTTCGGCGGTCTCGGGGAGGATCCCGAGGTCTCGGAACGTAGACAGGATGCTTGCCTCTTCTGTGAGTCGCGGCGCGAGGCGTCGAAGGGGATCAACCGTGCCTGCCTGCCGTCGTACGGGTTCGTACTCGGCTCGGCCCGGCCTCCTAGGGCCGGATGGCGCGGGACCACTGCCTTCGCTCAGGCGCTCGTGCCGCGAGCGGTGTTCCCCTGCCGTGCGCTGTCTGTACGCGTCGGGGCAGAGGGCGGTCGGGGTGGAGCCGATCGGGCCACCGACCGGGCATCCGCATTCGTGAAACACCCACCGAAACTTCGGCGGGCTCTTTACCACCATACCCCGGATGAGCGCATGTGTGTCCGGGCAATCGTTCGGTCGGGTGGGACCCGAGTGGCTGACCAGGCCCTTCCCCGGGTTGCGGAGCGGGCTATTGTGCGCTCCATGGAGACGCCTGACAACGCCACCGCCGACGCCCCCGCCACGCCCGACGAGCCCACCGGGATCGCCGACCGGACCTGGGAGGAGGCGGCCGCCGACCCGCAGTACCGGGCCGCGGTGATCGACCTGCTCGGCGCCCTCGCGTACGGCGAGCTGGCCGCCTTCGAGCGGCTGGCCGAGGACGCCAAGCTGGCGTCCACGACGGACGACAAGGCGGCGCTGGCGAAGATGGCGACGGCGGAGTTCCACCACTTCGAGCGGCTGCGCGAGCGGCTCGCGCAGATCGACGCGGAGCCCAACGCGGCCATGGAGCCGTTCGCCGCCGCGCTGGACGAGTTCCACCGCCAGACCGCGCCGTCGGACTGGCTGGAGGGCCTGGTCAAGGCGTACGTCGGCGACTCCATCGCCAGCGACTTCTACCGCGAGGTGGCGGCCCGGCTGGACTCCGACACCAAGGAGCTGGTGCTCGGTGTGCTGGATGACACAGGGCACGCCTCCTTCGCCGTCGAGAAGGTCCGCGCGGCCATCGAGGCCGATCCCCGGGTCGGCGGCCGGCTCGCGCTGTGGGCGCGCCGCCTGATGGGCGAGGCGCTCTCCCAGGCGCAGCGGGTGGTCGCGGACCGGGACGCGCTGTCGACGATGCTGGTCGGCGGCGTGGCCGACGGCTTCGACCTGGCGGAGGTGGGCCGGATGTTCTCGCGGATCACCGAGGCGCACACCAAGCGGATGGCGGCCCTGGGGCTGGCCGCGTAAGCGGACCCCAGAAGGCGCGCCCGGCGGGCGTGCGATCACTCACACCTCTGTGCGCCCCGCACTGCACCGCAGGCGGGGCGCACAGACGCGAACGCGCCGTTTCTCCGTCCGGACATCGGCCGGAAACCGTCCGTCCCGCGCCCGTCACGGCTTGGAGCGGGGCTCCTCAGGCCGCCGTCGCTGATCGGCGCAGCCGACGGGCCGGCCGGGGCTCGGGACGCAGCAGCAGCGAGAGCAGCGCCGCGGACAGGCCTACGGCCACGACGAGGACGACCGGTATCCGTCCCGGCCCCAGGATCGTGTGCGCCAGCAGCGCGCCGAAGACGGCCGCCGCGGGCCCCGTGGACAGCGTCAGGCTGCGCTTCGGGAAGCGGCCGGGCAGCCGCCGGAGGGCGGCGAGGGCAAGGGCGAGGCCCAGGGCGGCGGCGCCGAGCACTTCCAAGATCATGTTTCCCCTCCCGCACACGGATGACGCCGCCGTGCAGGGCGGTGTCATGGCCATTCGTGGGCCGTCGTACCCAAGGGGCGCCACGGGCAATCGTGCCGGGCCGGACAAAGGTGCGATCACGGCTCTGAGCAGGGAAAAAGTGCCCGACAGTGCGGAGAGCGGGCGCATACGTACGGGCGGCGCCCCGGGGATGGTCTCCCCGGGGCGCCGCCCGTCATACGTGCTGTGCGCGGCAGGCGTCCTACAGAGCGCCGAAGCCCACCTTGCGCCCGGCGGGCTCGCCGATCTCGACGTACGCCAGCCGGTCCGCCGGTACCAGGACCTTGCGGCCGTGCTCGTCCTCCAGGCTCAGCAGCTGCGACTTGCCGGCCAGCGCGGCGGCAACCGCACTCTCGACCTCCTCGGCAGGCTGCGAGCTCTCCAGGACGATCTCGCGGGGCGCGTGCTGCACGCCGATCTTGACCTCCACGGCTTATGTCCCTCCGACGGTCTCGGTCCCCCCGGGCTGACCAGGGGGTGGGGTGCGCGTTGATCCGCGCCGTACGCAGCACACATTAGCCCGGTACGGGGACGGACAGGCCGCGATGGAGCACGCCCGCAGCGAACACGGGGCGCGGTGCCCCGTGTGCCGCGGCGGGCGTCAGTGGCCCTCGGTGCCGTGCAGCGGGAAGCCTGCGATGCCCTTCCAGGCCAGCGAGGTGAGCAGCTGCACGGCCGTGTCACGGGTGACCGTGCGCTCACTGGAGAGCCAGTACCGCGCGACGACCTGGGACACACCGCCCAGGCCCACCGCGAGCAGCATCGACTCCTCCTTGGACAGCCCGGTGTCCTCCGCGATCACGTCACTGATCGCCTCGGCGCACTGCAGCGAGACCTTGTCCACGCGCTCACGGACGGCCGTCTCGTTGGTCAGATCCGACTCGAAGACCAGGCGGAACGCGCCGCCCGGGTCCTCCACGTACGCGAAGTACGCGTCCATGGTCGCCGCGACCCGCTGCTTGTTGTCGGTGGTGGAGGCCAGGGCCGTCCGTACCGACTGCAGCAGCGCCTCGCAGTGCTGATCCAGCAGGGCGAGGTAGAGGTCGAGCTTGCCGGGGAAGTGCTGGTAGAGCACCGGCTTGCTGACGCCGGCCCGCTCGGCGATGTCGTCCATCGCCGCAGCGTGGTACCCCTGCGCCACGAAGACTTCCTGTGCAGCGCCCAGGAGCTGGTTGCGCCGCGCTCGGCGCGGCAGGCGCGTGCCCCGAGGGCGCGCGGCCTCTGTCTGCTCGATGGCGCTCACGCCGCCTCCCAGTGTCGTTCCGTACGAGATGCACACAGCACGGTGCACCGCGCCCGCCATCGTACTTTTGGGTAACGAGGCTGTGCGCGGTCAGGAGCGAGAATTTATCCGCCCGGGGCCCGCGGGAAGCCGACATACCGGCTCAGGTCACCGGTAATCGTCTTCGTCCAGCTCGACCACTCGGGCCTGTTCTGCTCGGTCTGCTTCGTTCGCCGTGTCGGGGTCGCCGCCGGTCAGCGCGTCGTCCTCGTGTGGAGCGAGGTCCGCGAGCTGTTCCTGGGCGTCCGCCTCGGGTGCTTCCGCGTCGATTTCGGCCGCCTCGTCCTCGTCGAAGGTATCCGGTTCTGTTGGGTCGACAGACATGGTGGCTCCCCTTTCCTGGGCGAGCGCCCTCTACACGAGCCTAGGAGAGGGGATTGCCCGGCGCGACGTGGTACGCGCCGCGAACGGGTGGCGGTACCGGGACGCGCGGCCGCACGTGTACGGAGGCGCGTCGCTGGGTGAAGTGACGGTGGCGCTTCGTGAACACATCCGTGACCCAAGAGACGTGTGATGGCGAACACATCGGAACGGACGTGATCGTCTCGTAACATCGACGCATGTCTTCCACGGAGCCGCCGGACACCCGAACCGCGCTCCCGGTGCCGCCCGGGGGTCCGGGCCCGCGCGTCGGCGCCGAGGAGACGCTGCGCAGCGTGAGCCTGCCGGGCGCGACGCTCAGCGTCCGCGCGCCCGCCCGGGTGCGGGAGGGCCTGCCGCCCGCCCTGTACGTGCACGGCCTCGGCGGCTCGTCGCAGAACTGGTCCTCCCTGATGGCGCTGCTCGCCGACCGGGTGGACGGCGAGGCGCTGGACCTCCCCGGGTTCGGCGACTCCCCGCCCCCGGACGACGGCAACTACTCCATCAGCGGCCAGGCCCGCACGGTCATCCGGTACCTCGACCAGCGCGGCCACGGCCCCGTCCACCTCATCGGCAACTCCATGGGCGGCGCGGTGTCGACCCGGGTCGCCGCGGTCCGCCCCGACCTCGTACGGACCCTGACGCTGGTCTCGCCCGCGCTGCCCGAGCTGCGCCCGCAGCTCAGCGCGCTGCCCACGGGGCTGCTGGCGGTCCCCGGCATCACCACCCTCTTCAGCCGCCTGACGAAGGACTGGACGGCCGAGCGCCGCACCCGTGAGGTGCTCGCCCTCTGTTACGGCGACCCAGGGATGGCCACGCCCGAGGAGGTGGCGGCGGCCGTTGAGGAGACCGCGCGCCGGCTGGAGCTGCCGTACTTCTGGGAGGTCATGGAGCGCGCCTCGCGCGGCATCGTGAACGCCTACACGCTCGGCGGCCAGCACAACCTGTGGCGGCAGGCGGAGCGCGTCCTCGCGCCGACCCTGCTCATCTACGGTGGCCGGGACCGGCTGGTCTCCTTCCGGATGGCCCGCCGGGCCGCCACCGCCTTCCGCGGCTCGCGCCTGCTCACGCTCCCCGAGGCGGGCCACGTCGCGATGATGGAGTACCCCGCGACCGTCGCCCGCGCCGTCCGGGAGCTGCTGGACGACACGGAGCGCGAGGCCGCGGGAGAAGCGGCCGGCGGCCGGGAGGGCCGTACCGCCCGCCGCGCGACGGGTGACACGACCGCCGATGCGAGCAGGAGCTGACGGGCCCAGTGGGACGCCATAGCCGCCGGACCCCGGAGGGGACGACCGACACCACGGAGAGCGGAGCCGTTACGGGGGCGGCCGGTGCCGCCTGGGGCGAGCGCGCGGCGGCCGCCAGGAGGCCCGTGAACGCGGCCGACGCGGCGCCGCCGGACCAGGGCGCCGTCGCGGGCCCGCAGGCCGCCTCCGGGTCCCGTACGGGCCGCCGGTGGCGGCGCGGCGAGCCCGGCCCCGAGGCAGGGCCTCCCGTGCGCGGCGGGCACCCCGAGCCCGGTACCGCGCCGGGGCAGGGCGTCCCCGTACTGCCGCACCAGCGCGGTACCGGTACCGGTGGCGCGCGGCCCGGCGTACTGGGGACGCCGGTCGACCCGGGCGGTGGCCGGCCGGGGCCGAAGCAGGAGTACCTGGACGCCTTCGCCGACGACGCCCACTTCGCGGCCGGCCCCTCTTCCGCTGCGGGACGCCGGCCCCCGATGGCCGCGTCGTCCTCGCCCTCCTCAGGCGCACCGCAGGGGCTCGCGCCGCACCCCTACGCGCCCGGGGTGGACGACGAAATCGCCGCCTATGAAGCGGAGTTCGGGGACCAGGAGGAGCTGGAGGACGTATCCGGTGACGCCCGGCGGCGCAAGGGTGCCAAGGGGCGCACGTTCACCGGTGTGGCCGCCGCTGCGGTGACCACCGTGCTCGCGGTGGTGGTCGCCGGCCAGGTCGCCGACGCCCGCAAGGGCGGCGTCGAAGGACCGTCGCCGAGCGGCGGGGACACGTCGCCGGAGCCGGACGCCGGCCGGCCGCACGGCGGGCCCACGGCCGCGCCCGCCACGTACGCGGCGAAGATGGCCAAGATGTACCCGCTGCCCGCCGACCTGAAGGGCAGCGGGACCTTCTCGCCGGCCGGCGGCGCCGCACCGGCGCCGGGCCGCGGCGACGTGGTGCGCTACCGCGTCGACGTCGAGGACGGACTGCCGCTGGACGGCGAGCTCTTCGCCGAGGCGGTGCACAAGACGCTGAACGACGACCGCAGTTGGGCACACGGAGGGAAGCGCTCGTTCGCCCGCGTCGCCTCGGGCCGCGCCGACTTCGTCATCACTCTGGCGAGCCCCGGTACCACCGACGAGTGGTGCGCCAAGTCCGGCCTGGACACCAGCGAGGACCGGGTCTCCTGCGACTCCGCCGCCACCGAGCGCGTGATGATCAACGCGTACCGGTGGGCGCGCGGCGCGACGACGTACGGCCCCGACAAGATGTACGCGTACCGGCAGATGCTGATCAATCACGAGGTGGGGCACCGGCTCGGCCACGACCACGAGGGCTGCCGCCGGCAGGGCGCGCTCGCGCCCGTGATGATGCAGCAGACCAAGTTCCTGACCACGGACGGCGCCACCTGCCGCCCGAACGCCTGGCCGTTCCCGACCCGCTGAGGGGCGCGCTCCGGTACCGCCTCGAAACGCCGAGCCCGGTGGAAAGTTACGCCGCTTCACCCCTTTTGGTGGCGCGATGGACAACCGTCCGTCGCGCCACCGGTGCTTCTGCGTAGCGTCGTGGCGCAGGCGGTGACGATCCGGCCACCGCCCGAAGGACGCCGATCCGAGGACGGGGGTGCGCTCGTGCGCATTGGTCTGCTCACCGAGGGTGGCTATCCGTACGCATCCGGTGAAACGCGTGCCTGGCGCGACCGCCTCGTGCGTGGGCTCACCGGCCACGACTTCGAGGTGTACGCGCTCGGCGACGGCTCCGGGGCGCACGCGCCGGGCCGGGACGCCGCGCGGACCCGGAGCGGCCGGCGCGGGGCCCGGCGCGGCCGGGCGGCCGCCGTGGGCCGCCGTGAACGGCAGCGCTTCGCCGGGCACTTCGCCGATCTCGCGGCAGCGTTCTGCGGCCCGCCGGGAGAGGCCGGACACGAGGCGGACCGTTTCGCCGCCGGTCTGTACGGCCTCGCCGACCTGGCCCGCGGCACCGGCGCGCTGCCCGAGCTGCTCCGCTCCGAAACGGCCGTCCGCGTCCTCGAGGCCGCCTGCCGCGCCCCCGGTGCACTGCCGGCCGCGCGCGCCGCCCAGGTCACCGACCTGCTGGCCGTCACCGAGGCGCTCGACGCGGCCCTGCGCCCGCTGTCGCTGGACTGGTACGGCGACGGCGCGGGCGGTCCGTACGGGGACGGGCGCGGCGCGTGTCCCGAGGGAGCCGAAGGGCGGGGGCTCGACCGGGTCGACCTCTGCCATGCGACGTGCGGCGGCCCGGCGGCCCTCGCCGGACTGCTGGCCAAACGCTTCTGCGGCACTCCGCTCCTGGTCACGGAGTACGGCGTACGGCTGCGCGAGCACCATCTCGCACGCGCCACGGCAGCGCTCAGCTCCCCCGTGCACGCACTGCTGGCCGCCTTCGAGGGCGCGCTGGCCGCCGAGACGTACCGCACGGCCGACCTGATCACCCCCGGCAACACCCGCATCCGCCGCTGGCAGGAGCGGTGCGGCGCGCCCCGTGACCGCCTCCGTACGGTCTATCCGGGCATGGACGCCGGGCCGTTCGCCCGCGTCCCGGACGCCGCGGCCGACGACTCCAAGACGCTGGTGTGGGTCGGCACGGTCGAGCCCGACAAGGACCTCATCGGGTTGCTGCACGCCTTCGCGCAGGTCCGCGCGGCCGAGCCGGACGCGACGCTGCGCATCATCGGCGCGCCCGGCGCCGGCCCGGAGGCGGCGTCCTATCTGGCGCACTGCCGCGCGCTGGCCGCGCAGCTCTTCCCGGACGAGGCCGCCGACGCGATCACGGTCGGCGAGAACCCCGTCTCGTTCGAAACGATCGGCGACCCCGGGGTGGCGCGGCCGGCCGACGCCTACGAGGCGGGTGCGGTGCTGGTGCTCTCCAGCGTCGTCGGCGGATTCCCGAGGACGCTGGTGGAGGCGATGTTCTGCGGCCGGGCCACGGTCTCCACGGACGTGGGCGCCGTCTGCGAGGTCATCGGCGGCACGGGCCTGGTCGTACCGCCGCGCAACCCACGGGCGCTGGCCGACGCGTGCACCGCCCTGCTCGGCGACCCGGAGCGGCGGGCCCGGCTGGGTGCCGCGGCCCGGGCCCGGGCACTCGAACTGTTCACCGTCGAGCAGAACATCGCGGCATTTCGTGGCATCTACCTGGAGCTGATGTCCCGCGCCCCGGTCCGGCACGCGGAGCGGGACGTGGACGGCGCGCCGCGCCCCTTCGCGCGCCCCGCCGAGTCGCGCCTGCCGGACCCGTGGGCCACCGACTCGTCGTCCGCCCCGAAGGACCGCGGCCACACCCCCAGTTGGGCCCGGCCGCCCGCCGTACCGCACGACTCCGGAGCGCGGGTGCCGGCCGGACTCGCCCGGAGCAGAGGAGGAGGCGACGCATGACCGCGTACCGGACGCGGGCCGGGCAACGGCCCGACGCCCCTGTGACCCCGAAGAGCCCGGGCGGCTGGGACCCCCGTTCCAGCGCGCTGCTCGGGGGAGGCCCCGAGGAGAGCACTGGCACCCCCGGAGACCTCGGCGGTCCCGGACAGGTGCCCGACGACGGCAGAACGCGCGCTCCCGGAGGCGCGGCCACCCCTGCCCGGAAGGGCCCGCCCCGGCGCGGCCCCGCCGACCCCGTGCGCGAGCTGATGCACCGCCACCGTGAGCTGTGCGAACGGGCCGTCGACCCGCTGGAGATCGCCGCGGGCCTGGAGGCGCACGGCGTGACCGACCGTACGGCCGCCCGTTTCCGGCACCGTGACGTCTTCTCGCTCGCCGAGGAGCTCTACGCCCGCGTGCCGCGCGCCGAGGCGCCCGCGGCCGCGCCACGCCCCGCCGACCCCGCTCCGCTGCCGTCCGGCGGGGTCCGCGCGGCGCTGCACATGCTGCCCGGCGCGCTGGCCGCCACGACCGTCACCGCCGTCGCCGCGGTCCAGGGCACGGCCCCGTCCGTCCTCCGCCCCGCCCTGGCTCTACTAGGCGCGGTGTTCGTCCTCCTGGCGCTGCGGCTGTGTCTACGGAGCGGGCCGCTGCGCACCGGGCACGGCGCCGGCCGCGCGGCCGCCCTGTGGACCTGCTGGCTCGTCGGGTACGCGCTGTTCGCCGACCGGCTGCTCGGCGCGCTGCGGGCCGACGGCCTTGAGGTGTCCCTCGCCCGTCTGTCGGCCGACCTCCCGTCTCTGTTCGGCGCCTTCCCGCCGGTCACCGGGCCGGCGTCGGCCGCCGCCCACGCGCCGTTCCCGACCGGCCCGCTGCCGGCCGCCGCCGCGATCACCGTCGCGCTGTGCTGCGCGGTCGCGCCCGCCGCCTGGTGCGCGCGGTGGTTCGCGGTACGGGGGCGGCGGCGGCTCGCGGCCAGCCGCGGCCTCGGGGAGTTCGCCGCCGGAATGCGGCCCCTACTGGCGGGCGCGGCGCTGCTCTTCGTGGCCGCGACCGTCGCGCTGCTGGCCGTCGCGGGACTCCTGGCGGGCCGGTTGGGCACGGGCAGTGCGACGGCGCTTCCGCCGCTCCGCGCGCTGACCCCGTTCGCCGCCGCGCTGGCTCTCGCCGTGCTGCTCTTCCTCGCCCGCCTCCTGGCCGTCCACGGCTTCCCGGTGGCGGCGGGCCGCGGTCTGGCCGCGGCGGTGGCGCTGGAGGCCGTTGCGCTGGCCACGCTGGCCCTGGGGCGGCTGCCGGGTGCCGCCGCGGTGGCCCGCCCCGTGGAGGCGGCGGCCGGGCTGCTCGGACCCGCTGCCGTACCGGCCCTCGCGTGCGCGGCCGCCGCGCTCGGCCTGTTCGCCTACGGGCTGCGGGCGTTGACCGGCGCGGCGGCGCACTCCCCGGCGCCCGGCACCACCGCGCTCTGGCCCGGTACCACCACGCTCCGGCCCGGCGCCGCCGACGCTCCGCCGCCCGGCCCGCCGGCGGCCGCCGCTCCGTAACGGCCGGCGTGGCCCCGCAGCCGTCACCCCCCGCCCCGTACCCCCTCGACCCTTTTCGACCCCTCTGAGGAGCCCTCGCACATGACCGTCCACCACGCCGTACGAGAACCGCTCGTACGAGAGCCGCTCGTACGTGAACCGGCCGTACGGGAGCAGGTCGTACGGGAGCAGGCCGCCGCCGCTCCGGCCGTCCGAGAACTGGGGGGCGCGCGATGAGGGTTCTGCTCGTCGGTGCCAATGGGTACCTCGGCCGGCACGTCGCCGACCGGCTGCTCGCCGACCCCGCCGTCCAGCTCACCGCGCTCGGCCGCGGCGACGACGCGGATGTCCGCTTCGACCTGGCCTCGGGCAGCCCCGGCGCGCTGACCCGGTTCCTGGACGCGGTCCACCCGGGTGTCGTGATCAACTGCGCGGGCGCGACCCGCGGCGGCGCCCGCGACCTGACCCGGCACAACACCGTCGCGGTCGCCACGATCTGCGAGTCGCTGCGCCGCAGCGGCTGCGGCGCCCGCCTGGTGCACCTCGGCTGCGCCTCCGAGTACGGGCCCTCGCAGCCCGGCTCGTCCACCGCGGAGGACGCCGTGCCGCGCCCCGGAGGCCCGTACGGCGTCAGCAAGCTCGCCGCGACCGAGCTGGTGCTGGGCTCCGGCCTGGACGCGGTGGTCCTGCGGGTCTTCTCGCCGGTCGGCCCGGGCACGCCCGCCGGATCCCCGCTGGGTCGGCTCGCCGAGGCGATGCGCCGCGCCATCCAGTCCGGCGAAAGCGAGCTGAAGCTCGGAGGGCTCGGCGTGCAGCGCGACTTCGTGGACGTACGCGACGTGGCGCGCGCCGTGCACGCCGCCTCGCTGTCCGCCGCCCAGGGGGTGGTGAACATCGGCACCGGAAGAGCCGTACGACTGCGTGAGACCGCCGCCGTGCTCGCCAGAGTCGCCGGGTTCGGCGGCGCGCTGCACGAGCTGGACGCGCCGCCCGGGTACGCGCCGGGGGGCCACGCGCCCGGCCGGGTCGCGATCCCCGGCCAGGCCGGCGAGCACCCCGGTGGCGGGCTGCCCGCGTATCCGTATCCGGACGGCTGCGGCAGCTGGCAGCAGGCCGACGTCCGTACCGCCCGCGACCGGCTCGGCTGGCGTCCGCGCATCGGACTGGAGGAGTCGCTCGCGGACATCTGGATGGAGGCCGCGTGTCGCATCTGACCGGTCCGGCACCGGCCCGGGAGCCGCCGCTCGACGCCATTCCGCCCGGGACCGGCATGCCCGGCTACTGGGACGAATCCGTCTCGCACATCGGAACGGGTGTCTCGGAATGAAGAAGGGCGTGGCAGTGTTACGGGGAGAACCAACGTAATGAATTACCGACCAACGGAGTCCCCGTGTCGCTGCCACCCCTGGTCGAGCCCGCTTCGGAGCTCACCGTCGATGAGGTCCGCAGGTACTCCCGCCACCTGATCATCCCGGATGTCGGGATGGACGGGCAGAAGCGGCTGAAGAACGCCAAGGTGCTGTGTGTCGGCGCCGGTGGCCTGGGCTCGCCCGCGCTGATGTACCTGGCCGCGGCGGGCGTGGGCACGCTCGGCATCGTGGAGTTCGACGAGGTCGACGAGTCGAACCTGCAGCGCCAGATCATCCACAGTCAGGCGGACATCGGCCGCTCCAAGGCCGAGTCCGCGAAGGACACCGTCCTCGGCATCAACCCGTACACCACGGTCAACCTGCACAAAGAGCGCCTCGACTCCTCCAACGTCATGGAGCTCTTCGCCGAGTACGACCTGATCGTCGACGGTACGGACAACTTCGCCACCCGTTACCTGGTCAACGACGCCTGCGTGCTGCTGAACAAGCCGTACGTCTGGGGTTCGATCTACCGCTTCGACGGCCAGGCGTCGGTGTTCTGGTCCGAGCACGGCCCCTGCTACCGCTGCCTGTACCCGGAGCCCCCGCCGCCCGGCATGGTGCCCTCCTGCGCCGAGGGCGGCGTCCTCGGTGTGCTGTGCGCCTCGATCGGCTCCATCCAGGTCAACGAGGCCATCAAGCTGCTCGCCGGCATCGGTGACCCGCTGGTCGGCCGCCTGATGATCTACGACGCGCTGGAGATGACGTACCGCCAGGTCAAGGTCCGCAAGGACCCGAACTGCGCGGTCTGCGGCCCCAACGCCACCGTCACCGAGCTCATCGACTACGAGGCCTTCTGCGGCGTCGTGTCGGACGAGGCCCAGGAAGCGGCGATGGGCGCGACGATCACTCCGAAGCAGCTCAAGGAGATGATCGACGGCGACGAGAAGATCGAGATCATCGACGTCCGCGAGCCGAACGAGTACGAGATCGTCTCGATCCCCGGCGCCAAGCTGATCCCGAAGAACGAGTTCCTGATGGGCAACGCCCTCCAGGACCTGCCGCAGGACAAGAAGATCGTCCTGCACTGCAAGACGGGTGTCCGCTCCGCCGAGGTCCTCGCGGTCCTGAAGTCCGCGGGCTTCTCGGACGCGGTGCACGTCGGCGGCGGCGTCATCGGCTGGGTCAACCAGATCGAGCCGGAGAAGCCGGTCTACTGACCGTCCGCGCGTTTGCAGGAAGGCCCGTCCGCGATGCGGACGGGCCTTCCGCATGTTGGACGCAGGCCCGGGAGGACGCGGTAAAACCGGTACCGCCGCCGGACGGCACGGCCGTACCGTTCCCGTATGGACTTCTTTCCGCCGCCCCGGCCGAGGGACGAAGAGTCCGGCGACGAGCCGGAGTTCGCGCGGGTGCCCTGGGAGAGCGCGCCCGAGGACGTCATCGGCGGCATTGTGCCCCTGGAGCGGGTGCTGGCCCGCAATGACCACCTGGCGATCGTCGCGACCCAGGCCGTGGCCTACGAGGACGGCGTGGAGATCCGGCTGCGGATGCGCGCCCGGCGCCGTCCCGGTATGAGCCGCGAGGACTGGGCGCGGGTCTCCCGCGGCGTGTGGGGCTACGACGACGATCCGTGGCAGCTGGCGGCGGCGGAGGCGGCGGCCGCGGAGGGCCGGCATCCGGACGGGCTGCTGCGCTTCGGTGTGCGCTTCGCGGACGGCTGCGTGGTCACCACCGTCGACGAGCGTGACGACGGGGACGAGTGGCCCGGGCCGCGCCCGGAACTGCCGGTGCTGACCCTGAACGAGGAGGGCGGCGGCAGCTCCGGCGAGAACATCGACAGCGAGTACGCGCTCTGGCTCTGGCCACTGCCCCCGCCGCAGCTCTTCGAACTGGCAGTGGAATGGCCGCTGCTGGATGTGGGGCTCACGTTCACGCCGCTGGACGGCGCGGAGATCGCGGCGGCCGCGGCCCGGGCGCGGCCCTTCTGGGACGACTGACCGCGCGTACGGGGGCGTGCGGTCCGCGGCGTACGAGGGGGGCGGCGCGCGCTGCCCCCTCGTACGCTCACGTCACAGCACTCCGTGCGCTGTCATCGCAGCGCCCCTGTGCGCTCGCCTTACAGCGCCCCCTTGCGCGTCAGGAACGTGAACGACAGCCAGCCCGGCAGGACCGGCAGCCAGAACGTCATCAGCCGGAACAGCAGCACCGCCGACAGGGCCGTGTCACTGCCCAGCCCCGCCGCGGTGAGCAGACCGGTCAGGGCCAGCTCGACGGCGCCGACGCCGCCCGGCGTGGGGGCCGCGGAGCCCAGGGCGTTGCCCGCGAGGAAGACGACCGCGATGCTCGCGTACGAGATCTGGTCGCCGCCCCCGAAGGCGCGGATCGAGGCGTCGAGGCACATCACGTTCGCCGCGGTCAGCAGCAGCATCCCGCCGATGCCCGCGACCAGCTTCTTCGGCCGCTGCAGCACGTCCAGCATGCGCGGCACGACGCCCGCGAACAGCGACCGCACCCGCGTCACCACGAACTTCCGCAGCGCCGGGATCGCCGTGACCACCAGGGCCAGCACCGCCGCCGTGAGCAGGCCCGCGATGACCGTACGGGAGGGCGAGAGCGAGGGCGTGCGTTCCGTACCGGTCAGATAGCCGAAGGTCAGCAGCAACAGGATGTGGCTGCCGAGGCCGAACAACTGGGACGCGCCGACGCTCGCCACTGCAAGGCCGGGCCGGATGCCGGCCCGCTGCAGGAAGCGGGCGTTGAGCGCCACACCACCGACCGCGGCCGGCGCGACCAGCTTCACGAAGTTGCCCGCGACCTGCGCGATCACCGTCCGTACGAACGCGACCTTCTCGGGGACGAAGCCGAGCAGGCTGAGCGCCGCCGCGATGTAGGTCAGCGCGGAGAAGAACAGCGCGGCCGCCACCCAGCCCCAGTTCGCCTCCCCGATCACCTGGTCGAACTTCACGTGCGTGAGCTGCGAGAGCAGGAAGTACGCGGCGAACGCGCCCGCGATCCAGCTGACCAGCGTGCGCGGGCTGATCCGCTCCAGCTTGGCCGGCTCCACCGGCGCGGTCGGGCGGATCAGCAGCACCTGGCGGCGGATCTGGGTGAGCAGGTCCTCCTCGCGCGCCTCCTCCATCGCCTCCTCCAGCGCCCGCTTCTCGGCGTTCTTCTCGGCCCGCAGCGTCTTGCGGTCGGTGCGGCCCTCCGCCGCCTTCGCCGTTTTGGCGGCCCTGGAGGCCGCCAGCACGGCCTCGCGCTCCCGCTTGGCCCGTTCCCTCGCCAGATGGCGCAGCGTCGCCCTGGTGGTCCGGCTGAGGGCGATCGGCTGGAGCAGCGGCAGGCTGTCCGCCACCGCGTCCGGGCCGAGCACCTCCACCGCCGCCTGCACGCTGCGCTCGGCGCCGACGCGCAGGCCGAGTGTGGTCAGCAGCTGCGCGACGTCCATCCGCAGCACCACGTCACCGGAGGCGATCTCGCCGCCGCGCAGATCCGTGAGGACGACCGTGCCGGAACGATCCACCAGGAGCGCGTCACCGACCAGCCGCCGATGCGAGATGCGCCGCGACTGCAGCGCGTCGACCTGCTGCCAGGCGTTGTGCATCAGCTCGTCGGTGATCTCGTCGTCCGCGAGCGCGTCCAGGGTGCGGCCCCCGACGTGCTCGTACACGAGCATCACCGCGTCCGGGCCCAGCTCGGAGGTGGCGATCAGCTTGGGCGCGTTCGCGCCGGCCGCGATCGCCGCGTACGCCAGCAGCGCCTCCTGCTCCAGCGCCTGGCGCAGCGACTGCAGGCTGCGGCGCTGGTTGATGCCGCGCAGCGACAGCCGCCGCCACACGCGGTAGAAGAAGCCCTGCGCCTGCTGCTCGCGGTCCACGACGGTGACGTCGATGGGCGGGCCGTCCTCCAGGGTGACGATGTACCGGCGGCCGCGGTCGGAGTGCTCCGGGTACGCGGTGTCCTCCGCGCGCAGCGCGCTGACCGGCCGGAAGCCGACCCGGCGCAGGCCCGCGAGGAGGTTCTGGCCGGTGGGCCGCACATTCGGGGAGCCGACCGCGTACAGAGTGCCGAAGGCGACCGTGTACCCGATCAGCACGGTGGTGACGATGGCGAACGGCGTGGTGTACCGGCCGACCAGCACCGCGAAGGCGTCCAGGAGCAGCACGCACCACATGGCCACGCGCCAGCGCGGCCTACGGGACATGCCGACGGCCGTCATGTAGGCGATGACCGGCGCCAGGTAGCTGTGCACGGGGGCGGTGATCGCCCCATTGGCGAGCGGCTGGGTGAGCGCGTCCCGGATCGACTGCGGCGCGGCCTCGGCCACCCACAGGTCCGTCGCGAGCGACACCCCGTGGGCGAGCACGGCCGCGAGCACGCCGTCCGCGATCCGCAGCCCGTCCCGTTTGATCAGCCGTTCGATCGCGAAGGCGACCGGAACGATCAGTACGGCGATGCTCGCGGTCAGCCCGGCGAAGGTGATCAGCAGCTGGGGCGCCTGTCCCGCGCCCTTGCCGATGTCGTTCTCCAAGCCCTGCGTGGTGCCGTGCGCGAATGTCGCCAGCGCCAGGACCAGCCCGATCCCCACCACTCCGAGCAGGAAGCGCATCAGGTCGAAGGGGCGGTGCACGCGTGCGGGCAGCAGCGGCTCGTCTCCGGAGACGTGGTCCACGTGGAACTCGCTGCCGACGTCTTCGGTGGGGCGCTCGGCGCGGTCCGTACGGGACGCCTTCACGAGGCGCGGCCGGTCGGCACCGGGTCTGTCGGCGTCCTGCCCCGGGGCGTCGTCGCGCGACGCACCCGGTGGCGGACGCTCGTCCTTCGGGGTGCGGCCGGCGGCTGCGCCCGCCCCTTCGGGTGCGTCGGTCCGCCCGGCCTGCTCGGTGGTACTCGCCATGTCGGTGGTGGAAGCCCTTCCCCGTTGTAGCGGCTGTCCCGGTTCTCTCTCCGGCTGGTCCGGCTGCTCCGGCTTCCTCGTGGTCTTGCCGTCGGTGTCCGTGGAGCGGTGGTGGTCGGTGGTGTGGTCGGATCCGGCCGTCGCCTCAGGGGCGCCCGCCTCCTCCGGAGGCGCCGCGCCCTGAGCCTGTTCGGCCTTCTCTTCTTGATCTCGTATCACCAGTCACCGCCCGGAAGATGGTGGCACGGCCCCGGTGCGGAGGGGGGCATCAGGGTGCATTTCGGGGGCGCGGGATGCGCAGCGTACGCCGCGGCAGCCCCGCGCGCACGCGACGCCACCGCCGTGGCGGGGAACGTGGGGCGCTGTCGGTGGCATGCGGCAGGATGGGGCGAATGAGTGGGACCGAAGAGCGCGGGAGTGACGCCCCTGACGACGAGCTCCCGGAGTACGCCGACCTCGTGCTCGGGGTGGCCGAGCGGATTCCGCCGGGCCGCGTGATGACGTACGGAGACATCGCCGAGTACGTGGGCGAGGGCGGCCCGCGTCAGGTGGGCCGGGTGATGTCGCTTTACGGCGGCGCCGTGCCGTGGTGGCGCGTGGTGCGCGCGGACGGCGTGTTCCTGCCCGGCAAGGAGCGGCACGCGCTGCAGCAGTACCGCGCCGAGGGCACCCCGCTGCGCGAGGCGCGGCGTACGGAGGGCGCGCGCGGGGAGCGGGAGATGCCGCGCGTGGACATGCGGCGGGCGCGCTGGGACGGCCGTGAGGGGCCGGAACGGGCCACGGACGGCTGAGGGGACAGTCGGCTTCCGGTACGTCGTTCCGAGACGCGCTGCGGCTCGTGCGCCGCCTGGCGTAGCGTCGGGCGCAGCCCCCACGGCGGACATCAACACCCGAACCATCCCGCACTCCCACACCACACGCATCGACAGCCTTACCTCGTCACACCAGCATCACCGCAGACGGAACGTCCGGCATCATCCACCGGCTCCCCGTCTCCACCGCATCCGCACACCAGGCCCCCAGTACCACCGCAACCGCACCTCAGACCCCGGCACAGGCGATCCACGTGAGTTCCTCCTCCTCGGCGATTCCGCAGGCCCGGCCGCACCCGCAGCCGGCGCGGCGGGATGCCCCCGGCGCGTACCGGCTGGTGCGCACCCGGCCGGACGCGGTGCGCCTTCCTGCCATGGACGCACGTCAGCGCGGTGTGGTTGACCACGAGGACGGCCCGCTGCTCGTGCTCGCCGGTCCCGGTACGGGCAAGACCACGACGCTCGTCGAGGCGGTCACCCGGCGCGTGCGGCAGGGCACCGACCCCGAGCGCATCCTCGTCCTCACCTTCAGCCGCAAGGCCGCCGTGGAGCTGCGCGACCGGATGGCGGCACGGCTGAGCCACGAGGCGGGGCCCGAGGCGGACGGGGAGGCCGACCAGGGAGAGGTGGCGCGTGGTGTTGACGGGGCGCCGGTGCACGAGCCCGTGCGCCGGGCGGGCAGCCCGCAGGCCACCACCTTCCACTCCTTCTGTTACGCGCTGGTCCGCGCCCATCAGGACGCCGACCTCTTCGCCGACCCGCTGCGCCTGTTGTCCGGCCCCGAGCAGGACCTCGTGGTCCGCGAACTGCTGGCCGGCCAGGCCGAGCTGGCCCGCGACCACCGCGCGCCGGTCGGCTGGCCGGACGAGCTGCGGGCGTGCCTGACCACTCGCGGCTTCGCCGACGAGGTGCGGGCCGTGCTCGCGCGCAGCCGGGAGCTGGGGCTCGGCCCGGACGCGCTGGGCGACTTCGCGCGCCGCACGGGACGGCCCGACTGGGGCGCGGCCGCCGGCTTCCTCGCCGAGTACCTCGACGTCCTGGACGCCCAGGGGGTGCTGGACTACGCCGAGCTGGTGCACCGCGCGGTGCTGCTCGCCGAGGGCCCCGAGGTGGCGGCCGAGCTGGCACGCCGCTACGACGCGGTGTTCGTCGACGAGTACCAGGACACCGACGCCGCGCAGGTCAGGCTGTTGCACGCGCTGGCCGGGAACCGGGGGCCCGCGCGCCCCGAAGAGGGCCGCGGCGGCCGCACCCTGATCGCCTTCGGCGACCCGGACCAGTCGATCTACGCTTTCCGCGGCGCCGACGTCAACGGCATCCTCGACTTCCCGGAGACCTTCCGGCGCGCGGACGGCGCGCCGGCGCCCGTACAGGTGCTGCGCACCGCCCGGCGCTCCGGGGCCGCGCTGGTCGCGGCCACCCGGCTGCTCACCCGCCGGATGCCGCTCAACCGGCTGCCCGCCCGGCAGGTCCGGGAGCACCGCGAGCCGACGCCCGTACGGGACGGCGGGCGGGCCGAGGTGTACACGTACCCCACGGCAGGCGCCGAGCTGGACAACATCGCCGACATCCTGCGCCGGGCGCACCTGGAGGACGGCGTCCCGTGGCAGGACATGGCCGTCCTCGTGCGTGCCGGCGGCCGTTCGATCCCGTCCGTACGCCGTGCGCTCACCTCCGCCGGCGTCCCCCTGGACATCGACGGCGACGACCTCCCGCTGCGCCACGAGCCCG
Source organism: Streptomyces sp. NPDC050315 (assembly GCF_040655775.1). Lineage (NCBI taxonomy): Bacteria > Bacillati > Actinomycetota > Actinomycetes > Kitasatosporales > Streptomycetaceae > Streptomyces > Streptomyces sp. NPDC050315. The sequence goes on along the minus strand of NZ_JBFAKN010000004.1, from coordinate 588,034 downwards.
CGGTCGCGCCGCTGCTGCTGGCCCTGCGGGTGGCGGCGACGGACGCGCCGGGGCCGGAGGGGGCCGAGGAGTCGCCGGAGCCGCTGGAGGCGCCGGAGAGCGGCGAGGAGCGGTCGGCGGAGCCCGCGGGCGGCGAGGGGGCCGCCGGGGTGCCGGACGGGGCTGTGGAGGCGCTGGAGGGGGAGCCGGACGGCGCCGTCACAGCGCCCGCGGAGGCCACCCGCATCGCGCCCGAGGTGGCCATGGAGCTGCTGACGTCCCCGCTCGGCGGGATGGACGCCGCCGACCTGCGGCGGCTCGGGCGCGCGCTCCGGGAGGAGGAACGGGCCGCCGGGCGGACCGTGCCGCGCCCCTCGGACGTGCTCATCGCCGAGGCGCTGGACGAGCCGGAGCGCCTCGTGGCGCACGACCCGGCGTACGCACGGGGCGCCCAGCGGCTCGGCCTGCTGCTGCGCAAGGCGCGCGAACTGCTCGCCGGCGGCGGCACCGCCGAACAGGCGCTGTGGGAGCTGTGGGACGGCACCCCGTGGCCGGGCCGGCTGGAGCGGACCGCCCGGCGCGGCGGCGCGGCGGGCCGCAACGCCGACCGCGACCTGGACGCCGTCGTCGCGCTGTTCGAGACCGCGGCCCGCGCCGAGGAGCGCACCGGCGGCCGCGGCGCCCTGAACTTCCTGGAGGAGCTGGACAACCAGGACATCGCGGCGGACACACTGACCCGCCGCACGGTACGGCCCGACGCGGTCCGCCTGATGACGGCGCACCGTGCGAAGGGCCTGGAGTGGCGACTCGTGGTGATCGCCGGCGTACAGGAAGGGCTCTGGCCCGACCTGCGCCGCCGCGGCTCCCTCCTGGAGGCCGACCGGATCGGCCGCGACGGCCTCGCCGAACCGCTCACCCCGGGCGCACTGCTCGCCGAGGAACGCCGGCTGTTCTACGTGGCGGCGACCCGCGCCCGCGAGCGCCTGGTCGTCACCGCCGTGAAGGCCGCGGCCGACGACGGCGACCAGCCCTCCCGCTTCCTCACCGAGCTCGGCGTCGACCCGGTGGACGTCACCGGGCGCCCGCGGCGCCCGCTCTCGGTGGCCGCGCTCGTCGCCGAGCTGCGCGCCACGACCGTCGACCCCGACGCCTCGGAAGCGCTGCGTGCCGCCGCCACCGAGCGGCTCGCCAGACTGGCCGCGCTCCGGGACGACGAGGGCCGCCCCCTGGTGCCCGCCGCGCATCCGTACCGCTGGTGGGGCCTCTACGAGCCGACGCACAGCTCCGTACCGCTGCGCGACCGCGACACCCCTGTGGCGCTCTCGGGCAGCGCGCTCGACCAGCTCGCGAATGCCTGCGCGCTCCAGTGGTTCCTGGGCCGGGAGGTCAGGGCGGACGCGCCCGCGACCGCCGCGCAGGGCTTCGGCAACGTGGTCCACGTCCTGGCCGACGAGGTCGCCTCCGGACGCACGCCCGCCGACCTCGCCGTCCTGATGGAGCGGCTGGACTCCGTATGGGACGCGCTCGCCTTCGATGCGCCGTGGAAGTCGCGCCAGGAGAAGGACAGCGCACGCGCCGCCCTGGAGCGCTTCCTGCGCTGGCACGTGATGGAGCGCGAGACGCTCGGCCGCACCACGGTCGCCACCGAGCACGGCTTCGACGTGACGCTGAAGGCCGGTGCGGCGGGCGAGTACGCGGTCCGCATCCGCGGCAGCATGGACCGCGTCGAGGCCGACGCGGACGGCCGTGCGTACGTCGTGGACTTCAAGACCGGCAAGAGCAAGCCGACCGGGCCCGAGGTGGCCCGGCACCCGCAGCTCGCCGTGTACCAGCTCGCGGTGCGCGAGGGCGCGGTCGACGAGGTCTTCGAGGGGCGCACCCCGGGAGCCGGCGGCGCCGAGCTCGTACACCTGCGTCAGGGCGCGCCCAAGAAGGACGGCGGCGACGCGCTCCCCGTGGTGCAGGCCCAGCAGCCGCTGGACGGCGACTGGGTCGGCGACCTGCTGGCCACCGCCGCCGGGCGGGTCCTGGAGGAGCGCTTCGTCCCCTCGACCGGCAAGCACTGCGCCCATTGCGCCTTCAAGAGCTCCTGCTCGGCGCGCCCCGAGGGACAGCACGTCGTGGAGTGACGATCCGCGCCACCCGAGTGCCCTACAGGCTCTGACCGGCCGCTTTCCTCCGTTGTCAGTGCCGCCCGTTACCGTCTCGGACGTGTCCGCACGCATCACCGACCCCGAGCAGCTCAAAGAGCTGCTGGGCATCCCGTTCACCCCGGAGCAGACGGCCTGCATCACGGCGCCGCCCGCCCCGCAGGTCATCGTGGCCGGCGCCGGCTCCGGCAAGACGACGGTCATGGCCGCCCGGGTGGTGTGGCTGGTGGGCACGGGGCAGGTGGCGCCAGAGCAGGTCCTCGGCCTGACGTTCACGAACAAGGCGGCGGGCGAGCTGGCCGAGCGGGTCCGCACGGCCCTGCTCGCGGCCGGCGTGACCGACCCGGATCCGCTGCCGGCCGGCCGGGGCGGCGCCGACGACGCCCCCGGAGAGCCGCGCATCTCCACGTACCACGCCTTCGCCGGGCAGCTCCTGAAGGACCACGGACTGCGCATCGGTGTCGAGCCCAGCGCCCGGCTGCTCGCCGACGCCACCCGCTTCCAGCTCGCCGCCAGGGTGCTGCGCGCGGCGCCGGGCCCGTATCCCGCGCTCACCACGTCGCTGCCCACCCTCGTCGAGGACCTTCTCGCCCTCGATGGCGAGCTCGCCGAGCACCTCGTCGCCCCCGAGGAGCTGCGCGCGCACGACACCCGGCTGCTGGCCGAGCTGGACGCCGCCAAGCTCAGCAACGCCGAGCTGCGCCAGGTCCCCGAGGCGGTGCGCGGCCGCCTGGAGCTGCTCGAACTGGTCGGCGCGTACCGCAGCGAGAAGCGCCGCCGCGACCTCCTCGACTTCGGCGACCAGATCGCCCTCTCCGCCACGCTGGCGACCACGCGCCCCGAAGTGGGCCGCCTGCTGCGCGAGGAGTTCGCCGTCGTCCTCCTGGACGAGTACCAGGACACCTCGGTCGCCCAGCGCCTGCTGCTCTCCGGTCTCTTCGGCGGGGGCACAGGCCACGCCGTCACCGCCGTCGGCGACCCCTGCCAGGCCATCTACGGCTGGCGCGGCGCCTCCGTGGCCAACCTCGACGACTTCCCCCGGCACTTCCCGTTCGCCGACGGCAGCCCGGCGAGCCGCTTCGCGCTCAGCGAGAACCGCCGCAGCGGCGGCCGCCTCCTGGACCTCGCCAACGGCCTGGCGGCCCCGCTGCGCGAGCGCCACGAAGGCGTCGAGGCGCTGCGCCCGGCCCCGGGTGCGGAGCGCGACGGCGTCGTGCGCTGCGCCCTGCTGCCCACCCACGCCGACGAGATGCGCTGGCTCGCCGACTCCCTTGCGCACCTCGTCCGTACGGGCACGCCGCCCGGCGAGATCGCCGTCCTGTGCCGCACGGCCGGCGATTTCGCGCGTATCCAGGGCGAGCTGGTCGCCCGCGATATCCCGGTGGAGGTCGTCGGCCTCTCCGGGCTGCTGCACCTCCCCGAGGTGGCCGATCTGGTCGCCGTCTGCGAGGTGCTGCAGGACCCCACCGCCAACGCCGCCCTCGTACGGCTGTTGATCGGCCCCCGGTGGCGCATCGGCCCGCGCGACCTCGCCCTGCTGGGCCGCCTCGCCCGTACGCTCGTGCACCACGACGGGCCCTCCGACGACCCCGAGCGGCGCCTCGCCGAGGCCGTCGAGGGCACCGACCCGGCCGAGGTGATCTCCCTCGCCGACGCGCTGGACACGTTCCTCGGGACGGACGGCGCCGCTCCCGAGGGCGACGGGCCGGGAGCCGGGCTGCCCTTCTCGGCCGACGCCAGGGTCCGCTTCGCCCACCTCGCCGCCGAGCTGCGCGACCTGCGCCGCTCCCTCGGCGACCCCCTGATGGACGTCCTGCACCGTGTCCTGGCCACCACGGGGCTCGATGTCGAGCTGTCCGCCTCCCCGCACGCCCTGGCCGCCCGCCGCCGGGAGACCCTGGGCTCGTTCCTCGACATCGCCGCCGGCTTCGCGGCCCTGGACGGCGAGGCCACGCTGCTGGCCTTCCTCGGCTTCCTCCGCACGGCCGTGCGGCACGAAAAGGGCCTGGACAGCTCCCTCCCGGGCGGGGAGAACACCGTCAAGGTCCTGACCGCGCACAAGTCCAAGGGCCTGGAGTGGGACGTGGTCGCGGTCCCCGGGCTGGTCGACAAGCAGTTCCCCAGCAGCCGGGCCCGCGAGTCCTGGACCAACCAGGCCAAGGTGCTGCCGCACGGCCTCCGGGGCGACGCCGACACGCTGCCCGATGTGCAGCAGTGGGACAGCCGCGGCATGAAGGCGTTCAAGGAGGCGATGAAGGACCACCAGTCCACCGAGGAGCTGCGCCTCGGGTACGTCACGTTCACCCGCCCGCGCTCCCTGCTGCTCGGCTCCGGCCACTGGTGGGGCCCCGACCAGAAGAAGCCGCGCGGCCCGTCGGCCTTCTTGGAGGCGCTGCGCGCGCACTGCGAGGCGGGCCACGGCGAGATCGAGGAGTGGGCCGAGCCCCCCGAGGAGGACGCGGAGAACCCGGCCCTCGTGGCCGCGGCCGACGACGGCACGGGGGAGTGGCCGCTCCCGCTGGACCCGGAGGCGATGAGGCGGCGCCGAGGGGCGGCGGAAGCGGTACTGGAGGGCCTGCGGCACCTCGAAGCGGCCGCCCCTGTCGACGCCGGTGCGCCCGAGGCCGAGATCCCCGCGCCCGCTCCCGACCCCGCGCATCCGGGCTCTCCCGAGTACTCCGATGGCGCCGCCCCCACCGTCCCCGCAGCCCGGGACGGCGACGCGGCCGACGCCGCGGTCACGCTCACCCCGGAGGAGCGCCGGGCGATCGCCTCCTGGGACCGGGACCTCGACGCGCTGGCGGGCGAGCTGCGCAGGTCCAGGGCGCGCGTCCAGGACGTGCCGCTGCCGTCCTCGCTCAGCGCTTCGCAGATGATGCGGCTGGCCGCCGACCCGGACGGCTTCGCGCGCGAGCTGGCCCGCCCGATGCCGCGCCCCCCGCAGCCCGCCGCGCGCCGCGGCACCCGCTTCCACGCCTGGGTCGAGTCCCGCTTCGAGGAGCTGACGCTGCCCATGCTCGGCCCCGAGGAGCTGCCCGGCGCGGGCGATGACGAGCCGGACGAGGACGGCATCGCCGACGAGCGGGACCTCGCCGTACTGAAGGAGGCATTCGCGCGCACCCCGTATGCGCAGCGCACTCCGTACCGAGTGGAGGCGCCGGTCCAGCTCACCCTCGCGGGCCGGCTCATCCGCGGCCGCATCGACGCGGTGTACCGCCAGGACCCCGATCCCGAGGCGGCGGACGGCTACACCGGCCCCACCTACGAGATCGTCGACTGGAAGACCGGCCGCGGCCAGGACGCCGACCCGCTCCAGCTGGCCCTGTACCGCCTCGGGTGGGCCGAGCAGCGCGGCGTCCCGCTGTCCGCCGTGCGCGCCGCCTTCGTGTACGTACGCAGCGGCGAGGTCGTCCGCCCCGCCCGGCTCCCCGGCCGCCGCGAGCTGGAGCGCATCCTGCTCGGCGAGGACCCGGAGGGCGCGGCGGAGGCGTACGACGGCGACCGGGTGTACTCGGCAGGTCACGGGGGTGAGACCGGCGACCGTACGACCCACGCGGGCCGATAGGCTCAGGGGTATGAGCAGCACCCCGGACAGCGCTGTCCGCACGTACATCAGCAGCCGACGTGACGCCTTTCTCGACGACCTCGGCGCCTGGCTGCGCATCCCCTCCGTGTCGGCCGACCCCGGCCACGCCCCCGATGTACGCCGCAGCGCCGAATGGCTCGCTGCGAAGCTCACCGAGACCGGCTTCCCGACCGCCGAGATCTGGGAGACCGAGGGCCTGCCCGCGGTGTTCGCCGAGTGGCCGTCCGGCGACCCGGAGGCCCCGACCGTGCTGGTCTACGGCCACCACGATGTGCAGCCCGCCGCCCGTGAGGACGGCTGGCACACGGAGCCCTTCGAGCCGCACACCGCCGACGGCAAGCTGTACGCGCGCGGCGCCGCCGACGACAAGGGCCAGGTGTTCTTCCACACCCTCGGGGTGCGCGCGCACCTCGAAGCGACCGGCCGCACCGCCCCGGCCGTCAACCTCAAGCTGCTCATCGAGGGTGAGGAGGAGTCCGGCTCGCCGAACTTCCCCGCGCTGATCACGAAGCACGCGCACCGCCTCGCGTGCGACGCGGTGATCGTCTCCGACACCGGCATGTGGGCGAAGGACACCCCGACGGTGTGCACGGGCATGCGCGGCCTCACCGACTGCCAGATCGACCTGTACGGCCCCGACCAGGACATCCACTCCGGTTCCTTCGGCGGCGCCGTGCCGAACCCGGCCACCGAGGCGGCCCGGCTGGCCGCGGCGCTGCACGACGAGGACCGCAGGGTCGCGATCCCCGGCTTCTACGACGGCGTGATCGAGCTCACGGAGCGCGAGCGGGAGCTCTTCGCCGAGCTGCCCTTCGACGAGGACGCGTGGCTGCGCACGGCGCACTCGCACGCGGCCCTCGGCGAGACGGGCTACTCGGTACTGGAGCGCATCTGGGCCCGCCCCACCGCCGAGGTCAACGGCATCGGCGGCGGCTACCAGGGCCCCGGCGGCAAGACCATCGTGCCGTCCGGCGCCCAGCTGAAGCTCTCCTTCCGGCTGGTCGCCGGCCAGGACGCGGACGCCGTCCAGAAGGCCGTGCGCGCCTGGGTGGCCGAGCGGCTGCCCGCCGGCATCCGGCACGACATCACCTTCTGGGGCGCCACCCGGCCCTGCCTGACCCCGCTGGACCACCCCGCCCTGCAGTCGGTCGCCCGCGCGATGGGCCGCGCCTTCGGGCAGCAGATCCGCTTCACCCGGGAGGGCGGCTCCGGACCCGCCGCCGACCTCCAGGACGCGCTCGGCGCCCCCGTGCTCTTCCTCGGCATCTCCGTCCCGTCCGACGGCTGGCACGCGCCCAACGAGAAGGTCGAGCTGGACCTGCTCATGAAGGGCGTCGAGACCACGGCGTACCTGTGGGGCGACCTGGCGGCCGGCGTGATCCGCCCACCGCGGCGCCTCGTAGCGCCGCCGCACATCCGTACGCAGCCCGCACCTCTCGCATAGGGGGAGTTGGAAACACCAGTGACCACCCGGATCGATCACGACGCACCCCGGCCCATCACCTTCAGCGCCGACAGCGGCATCGACCGCAGCGCGCATCACCGACTCGACGAGGCATGGCTCGCCGCGGCGTGGAGCCACCCGACGACGCGCGTCTTCGTGGTCTCCGGCGGTCAGGCCCTGGTGGACGACACCCCCGACGGCCGTACGGAACTGGTCATGACGCCCTCCTTCGAGGCGCCGATGACCGAGACCCACCGTTACTACCTCGGCCAGGACGAGGACGGCGTCCGGTACTTCGCACTGCAGAAGGACTCGCTGCCGGGGCGCATGGACCAGTCCGCACGCCCCGCGGGGCTGCGGGAAGCGGGCCTGCTGCTGTCCGAGCGCGACGCCGGCCTTCTTGTGCACGCCGTCGCTCTGGAGAACTGGCAGCGGCTGCACCGCTTCTGCTCGCGCTGCGGCGAGCGCACGGTCATCGCGGCCGCCGGCCACATCCGCCGCTGCCCGGCCTGCGGTGCCGAGCACTACCCGCGTACCGACCCGGCCGTGATCATGCTCGTCACCGACGAGGAGGACCGCGCGCTGCTCGGCCGCCAGGTGCACTGGCCCGAAGGCCGGTTCTCCACGCTCGCCGGTTTCGTCGAGCCCGGCGAGTCCATCGAGCAGTCGGTGCGGCGTGAGGTCTTCGAAGAGGCCGGCGTGGTCGTCGGGGACGTCGAGTACGTCGCCAGCCAGCCCTGGCCCTTCCCCTCCAGCCTGATGCTCGGCTTCATGGCCCGCGCCACCTCGCCCGAGATCCAGGTGGACGGCGAGGAGATCGAGGAGGCCCGCTGGTTCTCCCGTGAGGACCTGCGCGAGGCGTTCGAATCGGGCGAGGTGCTGCCGCCGTACGGCATCTCCATCGCGGCCCGCCTGATCGAGCTCTGGTACGGCAAGCCGCTGCCGAAGCCTTAAGGGGCATGCGTAAGGGCCGGAACCCTTGGGGTTCCGGCCCTCCGCGCATCCGGCCGTGGGCCTCAGACGCCGAGCTTCTCCTTGATCCACTTCAGCGGGGGATTGCCCATCGCGTGCTGCTCACCGCCGTTTTCGGGGATCACGACGACCGTCGGAACCAGCTGGTTACCGCCGTTCACCTGCTCCACGAGCTTCGCCGACTCCGGGTCCTGCTCGATGTTGACCTCGGTGTACGCGATGCCCTCGCGGTCCATCTGGCTCTTGAGCCGACGGCAGTAACCGCACCACGTGGTGCTGTACATCGTGACAGTGCCCGCCATGAGTCCCGTACTCCTTCGTGCTGGTCAGCTGTGCGCTGTGGTCAGCTGTGCTGCTGGCGGCCGCGGCGACTGCCACGGCCGGAAGGTTTAACGCGCCACCACCCCCGGCCATTCCCGGCCGTCTACGGGACGCGCGTATTCATATGACCGCAGGGCCCGGCTGTGGACAACATTCCCGGCCGCCGCCGTGGACCTGGCAGCATGGCGGGGTGACAGCAGCAACGGATCCCACCCTCTTCCCGCAGGCACCGCAGGCGACGAACTTCCCCGCCGCCCCGGCGGACGCCGACGCGGTGCTGGAAGGGCTCGACCCCGAGCAGCGCGAGGTCGCCACCGCGCTGCACGGCCCCGTCTGCGTGCTGGCCGGTGCGGGCACGGGCAAGACCCGCGCGATCACCCACCGCATCGCCTACGGCGTCCGCGCGGGCATCCTCCAGCCGAACACCGTCCTGGCCGTCACGTTCACCAACCGCGCGGCGGGCGAGATGCGCGGCCGGCTGCGCCAGCTCGGCGCCGGCGGCGTCCAGGCCCGTACGTTCCACTCCGCCGCGCTGCGCCAGCTCCAGTACTTCTGGCCCAAGGCCGTCGGCGGCGAGGTCCCCCGGCTGCTGGACCGCAAGGTCCAGCTGGTCGCCGAGGCCGGGACCCGCTCCGGCATCCGGCTGGACCGCACGGAGCTGCGCGACGTCACGAGCGAGATCGAGTGGTCCAAGGTCACCCAGACCGTGCCCGCCGACTATCCCGCCGCCGTCGCCAAGACGACCCGCGAAGCCCCTCGCGACCCCGCGGAGATCGCCCAGATCTACCGCACGTACGAGGACCTCAAGCGGGACCGCGGCGTCATCGACTTCGAGGACGTGCTGCTGCTCACGGTCGGCGTGCTGCAGGAGCGCCCGGACATCGCCGAGCAGGTCCGCGCCCAGTACCAGCACTTCGTCGTCGACGAGTACCAGGACGTCAGCCCCCTCCAGCAGCGCCTCCTGGAGCTGTGGCTCGGCGACCGCGACAGCCTCTGCGTGGTCGGCGACGCCAGCCAGACGATCTACAGCTTCACCGGCGCCACCCCCGATCACCTGCTGAACTTCCGCACCCGCCACCCCGGCGCGACCGTCGTGAAGCTGGTCCGCGACTATCGCTCCAGCCCCCAGATCGTCCATCTCGCCAACGGCCTCCTCGCCCAGGCCCGCGGCCGCGCCGCCGAGCACCGCCTGGAGCTGATCTCCCAGCGCGAGGCGGGCCCGGAGCCGGTGCACACCGAGTACGGCGACGAGCCCGCCGAGGCGGAGGGCACGGCGCGCCGGATCCGGGACCTCATCGCCTCGGGCGTGCCCGCGGGTGAGATAGCCGTCCTGTTCCGTATCAACGCCCAGTCCGAGGTGTACGAACAGGCGCTGGCCGACGCGGGCGTGCCTTACCAGCTCCGCGGGGCCGAGCGGTTCTTCGAGCGTCCGGAGGTCCGTGAGGCCGGACACAAGCTGCGCGCCGCGGCCCGCTTCGGAGGGAACGACGCCCTGCTGGACGACGCCATGGACCTGCCCTCCGAGGTCCGGGCCGTGCTCAGCGAGATGGGCTGGGGCGACCGGCCGCCGGCCGGCTCCGGCGCCGTGCGGGACCGCTGGGAGTCGCTGGCGGCGCTGGTCCGGCTCGCCGAGGACTTCGCGCGGGCCCGCTCCGGGGCGACCCTCGCCGACCTGGTCGCCGAGCTCGACGAGCGGGCGAACGCACAGCACGCCCCGACCGTCGACGGTGTGACGCTCGCCTCGCTGCACGCCGCCAAGGGCCTGGAGTGGGACGCGGTCTTCCTGGTCGGCCTGACCGACGGCATGCTGCCGATCACGTACGCCAAGACGGACGAGCAGCTGGAGGAGGAGCGCCGACTGCTGTACGTCGGCATCACGCGCGCCCGGCGCCACCTCAGCCTCTCGTGGGCCCTCTCGCGGTCTCCCGGCGGCCGGGCCCACCGGAGTCCCAGCCGGTTCCTGAAAGGGCTGCGACCGGGCTCCGGGGGCGCGGGACACCGCTCGCCCGGCGGGGGCGGCGGCATCGAGCGCGGTATCGGCGGCGGGGGAGCGGCCGGTCCGGGCGAGGAGCGGGACGCGGTGCGCCGCAAGCGCCGCGGGCCGATCCGCTGCCGGGTGTGCGGCCGGGTACTCACCGACGGCGGCGAGATGAAGCTGATGCGCTGCGAGGACTGCCCCTCCGACCTCGACGAGGGGCTGTACGAGCGGCTGCGGGAGTGGCGCGAGGCGCAGGCAGCCGCGCTGGGGCAGCCGGCATTCTGCGTCTTCACCGACAAGACACTCATGGCGATAGCCGAGGCCGTTCCGGGAACCGAGCAGGAGCTGGCGAGCATCCCTGGAGTAGTAAGGCGCAAGCTCGGCAGATTCGGCGCCGACGTCCTGGCCCTGTGCGCGGGAGAGGAACTCCCGGGTGGAGAACCCGCGACGGACCAGGCCGGAGGTGACGAGGACGCTACGGAATGAGGGCTTCCGGGGAACGGTTTCTGCGACGCGCAAAAGTCGTCGGAAAAATAGTTTGCGCGCGCGGAGCGCATCCCCATAGCCTTCGGAAGCACGGAGACAACGGGCCTTCCGAGAACCGTTGGATTCGTGCTGTACTGAACAACCCGGACCGGTTCGCATCGGTCCCCGAAGACGCCGAAAGGAGGCGAGACCAGTGATCAGCTTCATCGAGACCCAGAAAATGACCGATCTCTCGGTCGTCGCCACCTGCCCGCTCGGCTCTTCGCTCCATGGCACCGGTCTGTCCGGAGCCGGTCTGTCCGGAGCCGGTCTGTCCGGAGCCGGCCTGTCCGGTTCCGTCCGTCCGTCCGGCGTCGCGGCAGTGCGTCCCGCGTCCCTCGCGATTCTTCCGATTCGCGAGCGCAGCGAGCGACCGACCAAGGCACCTGAGGTAGCAGCAGCGGCAAACGCGCACGCCTTTGCCTTTGCCGCGGCCAATGGTGCCGAATCCCGGACTCAGTACGCCACGACTCAGTACCTCACGCAGCAGAACAGCATGTGGGCCTTCCGCGGGCTCGAACCCTGGAGTGATCCAGCCTGATCGGCGAGATCAGGTCGGCACCTTCCAGGGCCGCGGAACCCACACCGGGATCCGCGGCCCTTTTGTTTGCCCCTCCGCAGCCGGCGGAGGCGCCACACGACAGCCCAGCCACCAGCCGGGCCGAACAGACGAGGAACACACCACCGTGCAACTCCAGACGCACACCCCGTCCGTCGCCACCGACCTGATTCCCCCGCCCGACCTCCAGGAGAACCCCTTGCTGCCCCTCACCGAGCTCGACGACGAGATCGACCGCCTCGGCGCCGCCGTCCCGTGCCGCACCTACGACCCGGAGGTCTTCTTCGCCGAGTCGCCGGCCGACGTCGAGTACGCCAAGTCGCTGTGTCAGACCTGCCCCGTGCGCGAGGCCTGCCTGGCCGGTGCCAAGGACCGCCGCGAGCCTTGGGGTGTCTGGGGCGGTGAGCTCTTCGTCCAGGGCGTCGTCGTCCCCCGGAAGCGCCCGCGTGGCCGTCCGCGCAAGAACCCGGTCGCGGCATGAACACCACCGGCACAGGAACGATCGACCGTCCCGCCACCCGGGACCCCCAGAAGCAGGACCCCGCGATGAACCCCTCTCTCACCGAGACTCCCGCCCCCGCGAACTCCGGCGCGAACGAGCGCCGTCAGAACAGGACCCGTGAAATGCAACTCATCCCAGAAGCCCTGGCGAGGGCCCATATCCAACAGCGCCTGAGCGAGGCCGAGACCGAACGCAGAGCGCTCCGGCTCGCCGCGGCCCGGCGCATGCAGCGCCGCGCCGAACGCGTCTCCCTCCGCGCCCGCCGCGCCCTGGCCATGGCCGTCATGCAGTAACGCCGGGGGCATCCGCCCGCGTCGCCTGCCCACCCCACCCGTAGCGCGCCCCACGCCCGTCCTGGGCAGTGCGGCGCGCTATGCGCTGTGTGGGGGAGGGAAGCTGTGTGGGGGAGGGAAGGGGCATCGCGCGCGACGGTCGGATCGGATCGCGTGTGGCGACGTTCGAACCGGATCGCGCGTTGCGCTATTTCGATCGGGTCGTGCGCCGTTGTGATGGAACGTGCACCCGGCGAGTGAACCGTGCGCCGGTGCCGCAGGGCCGTGCGCCGGATGCCGGAGTCGTGCTCCGACACGCACAGCCTTACTGGTGCGTTGTGCACGTATTGCCGGCCTCGGCGGGGATATCGTCGGGCAGTGGACCATGAGACGCATGAACGGGCGGAGTTGACCGACGAAACCGACCGGACCGACTGGTCCGCCCCGACCGGCGGGCCCGCCGGGAACGGCGAGGGCGCGGTGTGTGACCGGTGCGGCGCGGTAGCCGACGGCACGCCCGTGACCTGGACCTGTTCCATCGAGAACGGCGCCCGCCGCTACTTCTGCGAAACCTGCGCCCGCACCCACCTCCGCGCCATCGAATCCCGCCTGGACTCCGCTTGGTGGTGACCGCCGATTTAAAGGGGGGAAGCGGAGTCCCTTCCCGAGGGTGGCGTGAACGGGGCAGCGGCGCAGGCGGTGTGGGACCGGATCTCAGGCGGAGGTTTCCTCTGCCTCCTCCTCGGCGTCTTCCTCTGCGGTTGTGGCGTCCCGTGGGGCTTGGGTGGGGATCGGGGCGGGATCGGTGGTGGGGGTGGGCTGGACGAAGCCCGGTAGCCACGTGGTGAGTTCGTCGCGGAGGCAGACCGTCGCACCCAGCTGGCACAGGACGCCGATCGTGCTCAGCGTCACGCGGTGTATCAGGAGATACGCCGGCGGCAGGTTCAGCTGTTTGCCCAGCTGATGGGCGGGCGAGCGGGGGTCCGCGATCCGGGTCGCCTGGGTGCGCATCCAGCCGCGGGTGAAGGTGAACTCCTCGGCCTGCGCCGGCTCGATGATCGGCAGGAGGTAGTCCAGCACCGCGTCCGGCTCCAGGTCGATGGAGTCCTTGATGAAGCCCTCCTCGCACAGCAGCTCGTAGACCGCGTCCGCCTGGCCGTCCAGCGTCATCCGCAGCGATGTGCCGATCGTGGGCGGCAGCCCGTCCGGCAGCCGGTCGACCGTACCGAAGTCCAGTACGCCCAGCCGCCATTCCTCCGGCGGACCGTCGGGGGCATGCCCGGTCAGCAGGCGGAAGTTTCCCGGGTGAGGGTCGGCGTGCAGCAGGCCCGTACGCGCGGTGCCGGAGAAGAGGAAGCGGGCCAGCAGCTGTCCGGCGCGGTCCCGCTCCTCCGGGCTGCCGTCCGAGATCACCTCGGAGAGCGGCACCCCGTCCATCCACTCCGTGACCAGTACCTCGTCGCCCTGGTGGACGACGGCCGGCACCACGACGTCCGGATCGTCGGCGAACTCCGCGGCGTACGTGCGCTGAGCCGCCGCCTCCAGGCCGTAGTCCAGCTCCTCCGAGACCCGGTCGCGCAGCTCGGTGATCAGCGGCTTGACGTCCATCCCGGGGATGAGTGGGCCCAGCAGACGTGCGAAGCGGCCCAGTTGGGCGAGGTCGGAGAGCAGCGCCTCGCCCGCACCCGGGTACTGCACCTTCACCGCGACCTCGCGGCCGTCGTGCCACACCGCCCGGTGCACCTGCCCGATCGACGCCGCAGCCGACGGCTTGTCATCGAACTCCGCGAACAGCTCCCGCCAGTCCTCGCCCAGCCGCTGGGCGAGTACAGAGTGGACGGTGGCGGAGGGCAGTGGCGGCGCCGCCTCCTGCAACTTGGTCAGCGCGGCGCGGTACGGCCCGGCGATCTCCTCCGGCAGCGCCGACTCGAAGACGGACAGCGCCTGTCCGAACTTCATCGCCCCGCCCTTGAGCTGGCCCAGCGTCGCGAAGAGCTGCTCGGCCGTGCGCTGCTGGAGCTCCGTGGCGATCATCTCGGCCGGCCGCCCGCCGATGCGCTTGCCGAGTCCGAGCGCGGTGCGGCCGGCGAAGCCCAGGGGGAGGGCGGCGAGCTTGGCGGTCCGGACGACGGCCTTGCGCGGCAGATCAGACATGTGCGCGTCCTCCCAAGGTCCCGACTCGGCCGGGAGCGTTGTTCCCACAGGTCAGGTGAGTCAGAGCGGTCGGATCGGTCGGAGTGGGTGGATGAGTTGGAACGGTCGGGACAGTGACCGCGGTCGCGGCAGCGAGGCCGATGACGCCCGTGACGCCGGAGCGTTCGGTGCGGTCGGCGGGGTGGGCGAAGGCGGTCGGGACGGCGCGGTCGGTGGCCGTGGGATCGGTATCCGCTGGGTGAGGTTGTGCCGGCATACGCCCCTCCAACTCGCGCTGGCCCCGGGTGGGGTTACTCCGTCATTGTTGCGTGTCGGGGCCGAGGATCCGAGGCGGCTGCGGTGGCAGGGGAGCGCGCCGCGCCACAAGCGCACTCGGGGTGAGCCTCGATCTGATCGGTGTCCCAGCTCATACAGGGGAGCGCAAGCTCTGTCCGTGCGCCCGTACAGGGTGGCAGATGCCCGTCGAGGAACGTCAGGACCTGCGTCGCGGCGAGTCCCGCCACCGTCGTGGCCAGCGCCGCGTCGCACGCGGGCACGACCGGCGCGGCGCGGCCCGAACGCCACTGTGCCAGCAGCTGGGGCCAGGCCGGCTCGGCATCCGTACGGCGCAGCTCCCAGCAGCCGGCGCAGGCCGAGTCGCCGGGGATCACCAACGGCCCCACCACACCCGTGGCCTCGATCACCCCCACGTACAGGTGAGGCATGCCGGAGGCGAGGAACTCCTCGGCGAGCCGGGGATCGGGGGCATAGGCGGCCAGGCCGTCCCGCGGGGCGAGCACCGTCAGCGCGAGAGGGGGCTCATGGCGCGGATCGGATGTGCCGCCGGTGGTCCGGGTGGGGCGGCCGGTTCGGCGCTTCCATGGGGAGGAGGCGCTGACCAGGCGGCGGGCGGACACGTCGCGCCGTTCGCCGATGCGGTCGGCGGGGAAACCGGCGGGCAGTACGTCCCAGGGCTCGACCCGGCCGCTGTCGTACACGTCCACCTGCCCGACGCCCGCCGCGGAGAGCAGTGCCGCGATCGACGCGCCCACCCGGCCCGTGCCGCGCACCAGCACCCGTGCGGAGCGGCGCGCCCCCATCCGTTCGTCCGCGCCTGCCGAGTCGCGATGGCGTACCGACAGTGCGGCCAGGTCAGGGCGTAACCGGTCGAAGGCGGGGACGTCGGCCTGGAGCGCGTCGGTCGCCGGGGTGCCGCGGGCCGGAGTGTCCAGCAGCCCGGCGGCCTCCAGACGGTCGACGATTTCGCGGGCATGACCCGGCGGCAGCTCCAGCGCCTTGGCCTCGCGCTCCAGTTGCTCCACGCTGCGGGTGCCGTCGATCAGGCTCAGCAGGCTGCCGGTCGCGATGTCCACGGGGCCCACCGCCACGGCGTGGGCCGGGGCGACGCCGAAGCGCACGGTGGCCCGGTCCGGCCAGCCGCGCCGCAGAGCCGGCTTGAGCATCGGGTGCGGGGAAGGGAGGGGAGAGGGGCCCGGGCGGGAAGTGGTTTTCGGCGATTCGGGTGGTGAGGGCGGCGTGGGTGGTGAGATGGTCGGGTGTGGGTGCGGCATGTCGTCCCCCGTTGGTGCGGTGCCGGTCGATGGTGCCGTTGGGCGGGCGGATGGTCACGGACTTCTGGACGCTGATCATGTACTTCGCGGTGGTCTTCCGGCCGTCCGCAGAGGTCCGGATCTGGCGTACGGCTCGAGCATGCGGCAAAGGCCGAATCGGTGCCTGAAGTTATCCACAGAAGGCGCGATTAGTCGTACAAGTGCCGAGCGTCTCTTTACCCGTCATGGAGGGTTTCGCCCGCAACCCGGCTCGGGGACGGGACTTCGCCCGGCGCCAGAAGGTAACGTCGGGGCGTGCCCGCCGACCCACCGCACCGTGCCGCCGACCCGCAGCGCAGGACAGTAGCGAGCCCGCAGAGCCGCGCGTCCGCGACCAGCGCGGTCGAGGTGCGCAGAAGCTCGCGGCGGCGGCGGACGGTCTCCGCGTACAGAGAGGGCGACCGGACCGTCGTCCTGATCCCGGCCCGGATGTCCGAAGCCGAGGAGCGCCGCTGGGTGACGGTCATGCTGGACAAGCTGGCCGCCCAGGAGAGCAAGCGGATGCTGGGCGACGACGACCTGGCCGAGCGCGCCGAGCGGCTGTCGGCGCAGTACCTGGGCGGCCGGGCCCGCCCGGCGTCCGTGCGCTGGGTCACCAACCAGAACACCCGCTGGGGATCGTGCACGCCGGCCGAGGGCAGCATCCGGCTGTCGCACCGGCTGCAGGGCATGCCGGAGTACGTCATCGACTACGTGCTCGTGCACGAGCTGGCGCATCTGCTCGTGCCCGGACACGGTCCCAGCTTCTGGGAGCTGTTGACGGCGTATCCACGGACGGAGCGAGCGCGTGGTTACCTCGAAGGAGTGGTCGCCGCAGACCGGCTGCCGCACCTGCCCGCCGCGCGCAGCGAGTGACGGCGGGGCCAGCACGGCCGCCGCTTTCGTGACAGAACCGTCGAGCCCCGGCATCGTGCCGCATACGTACCAGCCGTTAGCCTGACGCGCAACGCAATCAAGCTCGGATGGGGGACGGTCGTTACGTATGGCCAGGGAATTCCAACGGGGCCACAAGGCCAGGATCAGTGACCTGACCGCAGGGACGGATCTGTACGTGGGCGTACAGATCGCCGGTCCCGGTCTGACCTTCGACATCAGCTGTTTCGGCCTCGACGCCGACGAAAAGCTGTCCGACGACCGGTACTTCATCTTCTTCAACCAGCCGAAGTCGCCCGAGGAGTCCCTCCAGCAGCTCGGCGCGCAGGCCGGTGACACCGAGTCCTTCCGGGTCACGCTCGACCGGATCCCGCAGCACATCCAGAAGCTGTCCTTCACCGCGGCGATCGACGGCGCGGGCCAGATGTCGCAGATCGGTCCGGGGTACATCCGGATCGTCGCCGGGGGAGAGGAAGTCGCGCGGTACTCCTTCACGGGGGCCGAGTTCAGCACCGAGCGTGCTGTCATGCTCGGCGACTTCTACATGAAGGACGTGTGGCGCTTCGCGGCTGTCGGGCAGGGGTTCGACGGCGGACTGGAGGCGCTGCTGAAGAACTTCGGCGGCGAGGTCGCCGAGGAGGCGGAGGCCGCGCCGCAGCCGGACGCCGTTCCCGGGTTCGCACCGCCCGCCGCCGCGGAGCCCGTGCCCGGCTTCGCACCGCCCGCGGCCGCAGCGCCGGCCCCGGCCCCGGCCCCCGCTCCCGCCCCGGCGCCCGGCTTCGGTGCCCCGCAGCAGCCCACGGTCCCGGAGCCCGCGCAGCCGTACGCCACGCAGCCCGAGCCCGCCCCCGTACAGCAGCCGAACGAGCAGCCCGGTTTCCCCCAGCAGCCGATGGCTCCACAGCAGGACCAGCAGGCCCAGATGCACGCGGCGCCGACCATCGCCGCCCCCATGGCGCCGCCGGCGCCCACGCCCTATCCGGGCCAGCCCGTCCCGCCGCCGGCTCAGCCCAGTCCGTACGGTCAGCAGCCGCCCGCCTACGGGCAGCCCGCGCCGCAGGGCAGCGGACAGTACGCCGTGCCGCAGCAGGGCGGTGGCGCCGGGCTGGAAGCCTCGCTGCAGAAGTACCGGGAGGCCCCCACAGGGCAGCGCTGGACGCCCCAGAGCGAGAAGCTGATCCGGGTCGACCTCGGCGTCGACGGACAGCCGGTGCTGGCCCGCCAGGGCAGCATGGTGCTCTACCAGGGCAAGGTCGACTTCAGCTACAAGGGCGCCGGCTTCCGCGGCCGCATCGTGGGCAACGCCACCGGCCAGGAGATGCAGCTGATGCGCTGCTCCGGCCAGGGCCAGGTCTTCTTCGCGGAGAACAGCGCCCATGTGCACCCCATCGAGCTGCAGGGCGACGCGATCTGCGTCAATGCCGAGAGCGTGCTGGCCTTCGACGAGTCGCTGCAGCACGAGGTGCGCCGTATCGAAGGGCACGGCATCCCAGGGGGCGCGCTGTTCACCATGCAGTTCCAGGGCACCGGCACGGTGGTCGTGAAGACCGCCGGCACGCCCGTCGTCCTGCCCGTCACGCCGACCACCTTCGCGGACGCCAACGCCATCGTCGCGTGGTCCGCCGCCTCCCAGGTGATCATCTCCAGCCAGGTGCGGCTGCGCCGCAGCGCGTACCCCGGCCACTCCGGCGAGACCGTGAACCTCCAGTTCCGGGGTGCTCCCGGCAACTTCATCGTCGTCCAGCCCTACGAGGTCTGAGGGAGCCCGTCATGACTCAGCAGCAGCTTTCGGGCTACGCCCCGACCGCGCCCGCGGCCCGTATGGAGAACCACGGCAGCGCGATGGTGAAGATCGCCATGCAGAGCGGCCAGGACGTCTTCTGCCGCACCGGATCGATGGTCGCCTACGAAGGCTTCGTCCAGTACCAGCCGAACCCGCCCGCCGTGCGCCAGATGGCCTCCCAGTGGCTGACCGGCGAGGGCGCGCCCCTGATGCAGGCCAGTGGCGACGGCCTGCTCTACCTCGCCGATTACGGCGCCGACGTCGTGTGCCTGAACCTCAACGACGACGCGATCTCCGTGAACGGCACCAACCTGCTCGCCTTCGACGCGCACCTCCAGTGGGGCGTGCAACGCGTCAAGGGGATGGCGAAGTTCGCGGGACAGGGATTGTTCAACGTGGGGATCGCGGGTACCGGATGGGTCGCCCTGACCTCGCGCGGCACTCCGATCGTCGTCGACTGCGGCCGCGGCGAGGACGAGACCTATGTGGACCCGGACGCGCTCGTGGCCTGGTCGACGAACCTGAACGTGAAGGGCAAGCGCAGCTTCAAGGCGTCCTCGATGATCGGGCGCGGCAGCGGCGAGGCGTACCAGCTCGGCTTCTCCGGCCAGGGCTTCGTGGTCGTACAGCCCAGCGAGGACAGCGCCGACCGGCTCCGGGCCCGGGGCTGAGGGGGAGGACTTCCGTAACCATGCAGAGCCCGCTTTTCGCCTACACAGAGGCGCAGACCCAGGACCGGTACGCGCTGCAGAACCCGCAGTTGCTGCGGGTGGCGCTCACCGGCCACGAGGACCTGCTCGCCCGTAAGGGCACGATGGTCGCCTATCAGGGGCTGCTCGAATTCGACGGGGAGTACCAGACCCCGAACCAGCAGCGGCGGCGCGCCCGGGCCGGCGAGGGCCTGGACCTGATGCGCGTCTCCGGACAGGGCACGGTCTACCTGGCCAACCTCGCCCAGTACGTCCATCTCGTGGACGTCGACCACGACGGGCTGACCGTCGACAGCAACTACGTGCTCGCGCTGGACTCCACGCTCCACTGGGAGGTCATCTCCGTGGACAGCCAGTACGGCATCTCGGGCACCGGCAAGTACCAGCTCAACATCTCGGGGCGGGGCAAGGTCGCGCTGATGACCTCGGGCCAGCCCCTGATGATGCCGGTGACGCCCGACAAGTACGTCAACGCCGACGCGGACGCGGTGGTCGCCTGGTCCACCTCGCTGCGCGTCCAGATGCAGGCGCAGACGCATTCCTCGGGCGTGTGGCGGCGCCGCGGCAGCACGGGCGAGGGCTGGGAGCTCAGCTTCCTCGGACAGGGCTACGCGCTCGTCCAGCCCAGCGAGCTGCTGCCGCCGCAGAACGCCGTCACCGGGCAGGGCCTCGCCGCCCAGTACGGGATGGGGCAGCGCGGCGCCCACGGGCAGAATCAGGGCAACATCTTCTCGAACTGAGGAGGGCGCCTCCAGGCGCGCCTCAGAGACGCGCGAGCGGGCCCGGCACACTGAGTGCCGGGCCCGCTCGCCGTGCGTCCTACAGGAGCGCTCTCGTCCGCTCCACGAGCCGTACCACCGACTCGTCGGCCACGTCCGGCACCTCGTCGTACGGGAACCAGCGCAGGTCCAGGGACTCGTCGCTGATCGCCTCCGTGGCGCCCTCCGGGGCCAGCGCGGCGTACTGCACGTCCAAGTGCCACGCGCAGGGCGTGTGATGGCGGTCCAGGCGCACCGGGCCGCCCGGCAGCAGCGTCAGCCCCCGGGCGATGCCGGACTCCTCGCGTGCCTCGCGCAGCGCCGCGTCCGCCAGCGTGGTGTCCTCGGGCTCGCAGTGGCCGCCCATCTGCAGCCACATCCGCAGCTTCTTGTGCAGCGTGAGCAGCACCCGGCCGCGCGACGGGTCGATCACCAGGGCGCTCGCCGTGAGGTGCCCGTCGCCGCAGGGCTTCCACATGCCGTCCGGGTGGGCGGCCAGGTGGTCCAGGTAGGCCAGCCGCAGCTGCTCCTGGTCGGGAGCGGGCGCGGGCCACTCCTTGAGGACCCGCGCCGCGTTCTCATGAAGGCTCACGGTCACTTGGTGCCGTCGCCCTCGCCGCCGTCCTTGCCCTCGGAACCCTCGTCCTCGGAGCGCTCGCCCTCGGCGCCCTCGCGCTTGCTCAGATCCGGCTTGCCGCCCTCGGCCGTGCCCTTCGCCGCCTCGCCGAGCATCTTGTCCAGCTCGGAGAAGTCCAGCTGCTCGCGGTGGACGAAGCCGTCCGGGTCGTCCAGGTCCTGCGCCGTGGGCAGCATGTCCGGGTGCGACCACAGCGCGTCCCGGCCCTCCAGGCCGCGCGCGTCCGTGAGCGAGGCCCACAGCCGCGAGGCGTCCCGCAGGCGCCGCGGACGCAGCTCTAGACCGATGAGCGTGGCGAAGGTCTGCTCGGCCGGACCGCCGGTCGCCCGGCGCCGCCGCAACGTTTCGCGCAGCGCGTCGGCCGACGGCAGGTGCGGGGCCGCCGCGGCGTGCACCACCGCGTCCACCCAGCCCTCCACGAGCGCCAGCGCCGTCTCCAGACGGGCCAGCGCGGCCTTCTGCTCCGGGGTGTCCTCGGGCTGGAACATGCCCTGCTGCAGCGCGTCCTGCAGCTGCTCCGGATGCGCCGGGTCGAGCTGGCCGACCGCGTCCTCCAGCTTGCTGGTGTCGACCTTGATGCCGCGTGCGTAGCCCTCGACCGCACCGAAGAGATGCGAGCGCAGCCACGGGACGTGCGCGAAGAGGCGCTGATGGGCGGCCTCGCGCAGGGCCAGGTACAGCCGCACCTCCTCCGGGGGCACGCCCAGGCCGGAGCCGAGCGCCTCGGCGTTGCCCGGCAGCAGGGCGGCCTTGCCGGCCGGGCCCAGCGGCAGTCCGACGTCCGTGGAGCCGACGACCTCGCCGGCCAGCGTGCCGAGCGCCTGCCCGATCTGGGTGCCGAACATCGCGCCGCCCATGGAGCGCATCATTCCGAGCAGCGGGCCCGCCATGGCCTGCATCTCCTCGGGGAGCACATCGCCCATCGCGGCGCCGACGCGCTCGGCGACCGGGTCCACGAGCTCCTTCCACACCGGGAGGGTCTCCTCGACCCACTCGGCGCGGCTCCAGGCCACGACGGTGTTCGCGCCCGAGGGCAGCGACGTCACGCCGTCCAGCCACAGGTCGGCAAGGCGCACGGCCTCCTCGACCGCCGCCCGCTCGCCGGGCGCCACGCTGGAGTCCTTGCTGCCGTCCGGGGCGCCCTGCGCCACCGTCTGGCGCGCGATGTCCTTGGCCATGTCCCAGTTCACCGGGCCGCCCTCGTACGAGAGCATCTGGCCGAGCTTCTGGAAGGCGGCTCCGAGGTCGCCAGGGTTCATCTCGCCCCCGGGCCCGCCCATGCCGCCGAAGAGCGCCGCGAACGGATTGTCCGCGCCGCCGCTCCCGCCGCCGAACCCGAAGGGATTCGCGGGGCCCTGGTTACCTCCCTGGCCGCCCTTCTGCTTGCCGTTGTCGCCGTCCTCCGGCTCCTCCGGCGGAAGGCCGAATCCGAATGGGTTGTCACTCACGGGTTTCCTCGGCTCGTAGGGCCGCCGGCCCCGGGCCGACGGCGGCTGCCCGACATTCCCTTCCAGCCTAGAGGGTGCCCGGCCGTTCTCCGCGGCCGCGGAGCAGGTCGGCCGGACACCTCCTGACACCCCGCGCCGCTCCGGGGCTCGGTGCTTGGCTGTCGGGGCGCCTGCGGCAGGATGGACGCACGCTGGTCCGTACGCGCCGGTGCGCATACGTACTGAAGACAACCGCTGGAGACGCCCGGTGAGTTCCCCAGATCCGACCGTTCGCGCAGCGCGAAACAGTGCTGCCAGGCCCGAGAAGACGTCCGATACGACCCTCCCCGGGGCCGCCGCGCCACAGCACCGCCCCGTCGTGGCGGTCACCGGCGCCGCCTCCGGTATCGGCGCGCTGCTGACCCGTGCCCTGCTGGAGTCCGACGAGGTCAAGCGGGTCGTGGCCATCGATGAGCGGCGCGGGGACGACGAGGACGCCGACTGGCACGTACTGGATGTCCGCGACCCCGCCATCGCCGAGAAGCTCCGGGGCGCCGACGTCGTCGTCCACCTGGCGCTCGACCTCGACCTGGAGACCGACCCGGCCGCCCGCACCGCGTACAACGTGCGCGGCACCCAGACCGTCCTGACCGCGGCCGCCGCGGCCGGCGTGCACCGGGTCGTCCTGTGCACCTCCGCGATGGTCTACGGGGCGCTGCCCGACAACGACGTCCCGCTCTCCGAGGACGCCGAGCTGCGCGCGACCGCGGACGCCACCGGGGTCGGCGACCTGATGGAGATCGAACGGCTGGCCCACCGGGCGCCGCGCGCCCATCCCGGACTGAACGTCACGGTGCTGCGGCCCACCGTCCTCGTGGGCGGCACCGACACCGCGCTGACCCGGTACTTCGAGTCGCCGCGCCTCCTGGTCGTCGCGGGCTCCCGTCCCACGTGGCAGTTCTGCCACGTGGAGGACCTGGTCAGCGCCCTGGAGTACGCCGCCCTGGAGAAGGTCGAGGGCGAGCTCGCGGTGGGCTGCGACGGCTGGCTGGAGCAGGAGGAGGTCGAGGAGCTCACCGGTATCCGCAGGATGGAGCTGCCCTCCTCGGTGGCCCTCGGCGCCGCGGCCCGGCTGCACCGCATCGGGCTCACACCCTCGCCCGCCGGCGACCTGGCGTACACGATGCACCCGTGGGTGGTCAGCGGCAGCCGGCTGCACGACGCGGGCTGGCGGCCCCGCTGGACCAACGAGGAGGTGCTCGCCGAGCTCCTGGAGGAGGTCGCGGGGCGGCACACGGTGGCCGGGCGCCGGCTGGGCCGCAAGGACGCCACCGCCGCCGGTGCGGCGGGCGCGACCGTCGCGCTGCTGGGTACCGCCGCGCTCGTACGCCGCGCCCGTAAGGCCCGGCGGCGCATCTGAGGCAGCGCGACGGCGCCTCTCGGGGCACGTGCGCCACAGGAGTGCCGGGAACCGTACGGAAGCGGTGGCTCCCTCCGGACGGCGGGAATGCGTCGTCCGTACGCGGCGGCAGTCCCCCTACGGTCTGGTAGGACCCTCCATAAGGCGGTCCGTACACCAGGTGAAACAGCCATTCCCCCGCGCCGCGTCCGTGGGGCACGATGGGCGCATGTCTGGTACGAACCACCACCCGTCGCCGCGCCCCGACCACCCCGGTGAGCAGGGGACAGCGGATCCGATCCGGCTGCTGGGCATCCGGGACACGCCGCTGTCCGTGGACGAGGTGTTCACGGCCGTCGGGGACGCCGCGTCCGGCGGGACCGCCCTGTTCGTCGGCACGGTCCGCTCGCACGACGGCGGCTCGGACGTCGACGGGCTCGGCTACTCCGCACACCCGACGGCCGAGGCGGAGCTCCGCCGGGTCGCGGAGAAGGTGGCGGCGGACTTCCCCGTCCGGGCGCTGGCCGCGGTCCACCGGGTGGGGGATCTGCGCATCGGTGACCTCGCGGTCGTCGTGGCGGTGTCCTGCGCGCACCGGGGGGAGGCCTTCGAGGCGTGCAGACGGCTCATCGACGACCTCAAGCACGAGGTCCCGATCTGGAAGCACCAGACGTTTTCGGATGGGACGGAAGAGTGGGTGGGGGCGTAGCGCCCCCCGGAGCGTGCGCGACGTGATCGGTTCGCTCCCATGGCGTAAAGAAAGCGTGTAGGAGGCATTCATGGGGCGCACGGGAGCGGTGAGCTGCCCGTAAGTGGGTACGCGCCCTCTACGGGCGCCCCGCCGCAGACGCCCGGTGATCAGCCGGTCAGCCGACACCGTCCTCCGGTTGCGTAACCCGCCCCCGGGCCTGAGCGTTGAGCTGTCCGATGGTTAATCTGCTTATTCGTCGTTGCGGTTGTGTACAAGGGGTCGGGAGGCCGCTATGGGTGCGCTTCTCTGGTTGCTGATTCCGGTTCTCGCCGCACTGGGTGCCGTTGTGTGGAGTACGTGGACCACGAGGTACCGCAAGGCCGGGGATGTTGCCGAGCTCGCCGGGTACGCTCGTTTCCGGGAGGCCATGGAGCGGGAGGACGTGCCGCCCGCGGAGGTCCGTTCCGACGCGGCCTGAGAGCCTGTGTCTGAGCCCCGGCCGGGCGCCCGCCGCCTGGCACGCACTCTCGCGGCGTTGCCGAAACACCCACGTAGCTCCGCTACGAGGGTGCTCCGGCGCCTTGCGATAGCACGCACCAGACGACGTTCGCTGATCCGACCAGGGCTCAGACACAGACTCTGAGCCCCGTACGGACGGCCCCGCGGGCCGCTTGTCATACCCGTCCCGTACTGTCGTTCCATGCCACGCCGGACCGCGACGCTCCTCGCTTCGACCCTCATGCTGATCGCGCTCTTGTGCGCCGGGGTGCTGATTCCCGTGCCGTACGCGCAGATGACGCCGGGGCCCACGGTCAACACTCTCGGCGATCACGGGGGCGAGCCGGTGCTGCAGATCGACGGCCGCAAGACGTATCCGACGTCCGGTCATCTCAACATGACGACGGTCCGCGTCACCGGCCCCGACTACCGCATGAACCTCTTCGAGGCGGCGTACGGCTGGCTGGCGCACGACAGCGCCGTGGTGCCGCACAAGACGCTGTACCCGGACAACCAGACGGCCGAGCAGGCCGACCAGGAGAACGCCGAGGAGTTCAGCCAGTCCCAGGAGAGCGCCAAGGTGGCGGCCCTGAACGAGCTGCACATCCCGGTGGACTCACAGGTCGTGGTCGCCTCGGTCATGAAGGACACCCCGGCCGACGGCACGCTGCACGCCGGTGACGTCATCAAGGCGGTGGACGGTACGGCGGTGAAGCGGCCCGCGGACGTCGCCGGGCTGGTCACGAAGCACAAGGCGGGCGAGAAGGTCACGTTCACGCTGGTCCCGGCCAAGGAAGCGGCCGCGGCGGAGAAGAAGGGCCGGAAGCCCTCCGGTGGCCGCCAGGTCTCGCTGACGACCAAGAAGGCCCCGGACGGCCGGGCCATCGTCGGCATCCAGGCCGGCCTGGATCACACGTTCCCGTTCGAGATCGACATCAAGCTCGCCGACGTGGGCGGTCCGAGCGCGGGCCTGATGTTTGCTCTCGGGATCGTCGACAAGCTCACGCCCGCGGACCTGACCGGCGGGAACTTCGTCGCCGGTACGGGAACGATCGACGACAAGGGCAAGGTCGGGCCGATCGGCGGCATCTCCATGAAGATCGTCGCGGCCCGCGACAAGGGCGCCGAGTACTTCCTCACCCCGAAGGACAACTGCGCGACCGCGGCCAAGGACATCCCGGACGGGCTCCGGCTCGTCAAGGTGAACACCATGCACGACGCGACGCAGGCCCTGGCGAAGATCCGTAAGGGCGACACGGCGCACTTGCCGAGCTGCACGCCGGCCGCGCACTCCTGACGGAAGCTCGGGGCGGCACGGGCGCTCCCGCCGAGCGCCCCGAGCCGGCTCGTGCGCGCCCGAGCCGCTGGCCCCGGGCGCGCCCAAGAAGCCGCCAAGCCCCGGTGCGCGCCTAAGCCCCCGTGCGCATCCGTGATGCCACCAGCCCCCCGTGAGCGCGCCCCGAGCCGCCAAGCCCCCCCCCGGGCACCCGACCGGCTACTCCTCGAAGGTCGCCGTCAGGGCCTCCGCCAGGCCCGGTACGAGGTCGGCACCGGTGAGCACCTCGGCAGTCGAGTCCTTCTCGCGCAGCCGCAGCGCCGACTCGCGCCGACCGTCGCGCAGTACCGCCACGGTCATCCGGACCTCCTGGCGGTCGGGGTGTTCGGCGACCCACTTGGCCAGCGCGTCCTCATCCATGCCGGCCGGCACGGACTCCTCCGCGGACGGCGGCAGCATCAGCCGCTCCACGGTCATGGCGCACCCGGCCACCGCGTCGGGCCAGGCGATGGTGCCGAGGAATTCGTCGAGCGGGACGGTCGGGGGGACCTCGTCCTGCTCCACGGGGGTCAGGGAGGCGTCGGCGTTCTCGTCGATGCCCAGCTGGGCGGCGAGCGCGGGCTCTTCGTCGCGCAGGCGCGCGGTGTCTACGAGGGCGAACAGTCGGGCGGGCTGGTCCCAGCCGATCCCGGCGGCGTACTCGTCGATTTCGAGCACGGCGCGGGTCAGTGGGTCGGCGGCGAGAGGGGTGCCGTCAACGGGGAGGTTGGTCATGTGGAATATCGTGCCCTGAACTTCCCGGAAAACGGGAACCGGGTAAAGCCTTAGTAAGTTGCAAGAGTGGGTCCTACTATCACCGGGCCTGCTTCATACGACAGCGAACTTCGAGGTGCGCACCTTGGCTTTCCAGATGCCGGACCGCGGCTCAGGCCCATCCGGGCCACGGACGAGAGTGGGTCGCCCGTCCCGGCGGATGCGGACCGGGCTCCTGACCCTGGGCGTGCTGGCTGTGCTGGCCATGCTCTTCGTGATGTTCTCCGGGTTCTGGACCGACTGGCTGTGGTACCGCTCGGTGAGGTACTCCTCGGTCTTCACCACGACCCTGTGGACCAAGGTCGGCCTGTTCTTCTTCTTCGGCGTGCTGATGGCGGCGGCCATCGGGGTCAACGTCTGGCTGGCCCACCGGCTCCGCCCGCCGCTCAGCGCCATGTCGCTGGAGCAGCAGAGCCTGGACCGCTACCGGATGAGCATCGCGCCCTACAAGAAGTGGGTGCTGATCGCGGTCACCGCGCTGGTCGGCCTGATCGCCGGCGCGTCCGCCTCCAGCCAGTGGCGCACGTGGCTGCAGTGGGTCAACGGTGTGCCGTTCGGCCAGAAGGACCCGCAGTTCCACCAGGACATCTCCTTCTATGCCTTCGACCTGCCGTGGTTCCGTTTCCTGCTGAGCTTCGGCTTCGCCTGCGTGGTGCTGTGCCTGATCGCCGCGGCGCTCACGCACTACCTGTACGGCGGCCTGCGCGTCACGAGCCCCGGTTCCCGCGCCACCGCGGCGGCCACCGGCCACCTCTCGGTGCTGCTGGGCATCTTCGTGTCGCTCAAGGCGATGGCGTACTGGCTCGACCGGTACGGCCTCGCGGTGAAGTCCAGCGGCCTGAAGTCCGCGGAGGGCTGGACGGGTCTGCGGTACGTCGACGCGCACGCCTACCTGCCGGCGAAGACGATCCTGTTCTTCATCGCCGCCATCTGTGCCGTGCTCTTCTTCGCCACCCTGTGGCGGCGGACCTGGCAGCTGCCGGTCATCGGCTTCGGCCTGATGGTGCTCTCGGCCGTCCTCATCGGCGGCCTGTACCCGGCGATCGTGCAGAAGTTCCAGGTCCAGCCCAACGAGCAGGCCAAGGAAGCGCCGTTCATCAAGGAGAACATCGAGGCCACGCGGGACGCGTACGGCATCGACGGCTCCAAGGTCACCGGCTACAAGGGCGACTACAAGCCCAAGGACAAGGCGGACAACGAGCGGCTGCGGGCCGACGCGGACAACACGGCGAGCATGCGCCTGCTGGACCCGAACGTCGTCTCGCCCACCTTCCAGCAGCAGCAACAGGTCCGCGGTTACTACCAGTTCCCCGCCACGCTCGACGTCGACCGCTACAAGGGCAGCGACGGCAAGGAGCAGGACACCGTCATCGGCCTGCGCGAGCTGAACATCGCCGGCATCCCCGAGCGGAACTGGATCAACGACCACTTCAAGTACACCCACGGGTACGGCGCGGTCACCGCCAAGGGGACCGGCACGGTCAATGAGGGCGAGCCGGACTACACCCAGAAGAACCTGCCCGCCAAGGGGCACCTCCCCAAGCACGAGCAGCGCATCTACTACGGCGAGAAGACCACGCAGTACTCCATCGTGGGCGGGCCGCAGCAGGAGCTGGACTACTCCGACGACAGCGGCGAGAAGAGCTACAGCTACAAGGGCAAGAGCGGGGTGAACCTCGGCAATCCGGTCAACCGCGCGGCATACGCGGTGGCCTTCGGCGAGCCGCAGATCCTGTACTCGGGTGCCATCGGCGACGACTCGCGCGTCCTGTACAACCGCACGCCCAAGGAGCGCGTGGAGTCGGTCGCGCCGTGGCTCACCATCGACGGCGACGCGTATCCGGCGGTGGTCGACGGCCGCATCAAGTGGATCGTCGACGCGTACACCACGAGCAACGGCTATCCGTACTCCTCGCGGACCACGCTCGGGGACACCACGGCGGACTCGCTGACCGACGGCCAGCGCGCGGTGGTGGCCCAGCAGAACCAGGTCAACTACATCCGCAACTCCGTCAAGGCGACGGTCGACGCGTACGACGGCTCGGTCAAGCTCTACCAGTGGGACAAGAACGACCCGGTCCTGAAGACCTGGATGAAGGCGTTCCCCGGTACGGTCGAGCCCAAGTCGAAGATCGGCAACCAGCTGATGGAGCACATCCGGTACCCGCAGGACCTCTTCAAGGTGCAGCGCCAGCTGCTCACGACGTACCACGTCACCGACGCGAACACCTTCTACACCGGCAGCGAGCGCTGGCAGATCCCGAACGACCCGACGACCAAGTCGGCGACCGCGGTTCCGCCGTACTACCTCAGCATGAAGATGCCGGACCAGCAGAAGCAGACGTTCTCGCTGACGACGACGTTCACGCCGAACAAGCGGGACAACCTCGGGGCGTTCATGGCGGTCGACGCCAACGCCAAGAGTCCGGACTACGGGAAGATCAGAATCCTCAAACTCCCGTCCGAGACCACGGTCCCCGGTCCGCAGCAGGTGCAGTCGAAGTTCAACTCCGACGACACGGTCGCCAAGACGCTCAACATCCTCAAGAAGGGCGACTCGGAGATCGAGTACGGCAATCTGCTCACCGTCCCCCTGGACGGCGGCCTGCTGTACGTCGAGCCGGTCTATCTGCGGGGCGCGGGCACCAACTATCCGTTGCTGAAGAAGGTGCTCGTCTCCTACGGCAACAAGGCGGCCTTCGAGAACAGCCTCGGTGAGGCGCTGGACGTGGTGTTCGGCAAGAAGGCACCGAACGTGGGCGACGACGGCGACGAGGACACCACCACGCCGCCGGACGAGGGCAGTACGACGCCGCCCACGGACCAGAGCGTCCAGGAGGCCCTGGACGACGCCCAGCAGGCGTACGAGGAGGGCGAGAAGGCCCGCGAGTCCGGCGACTGGGCCGGCTACGGCGAGGCGCAGGAGAAGCTGAAGGCCGCGCTGGACCGGGCCGCCGCCGCGGAGAAGAAGGCCGGCGAGGGGGACAAGCAGGGCGGCTGACCGCGGATTATGGCTCCGCCTCCGCGCCGTGGTACCTTAAATACACAACGGCGCGGGGTGGAGCAGCTCGGTAGCTCGCTGGGCTCATAACCCAGAGGTCGCAGGTTCAAATCCTGTCCCCGCTACTGAAAGACGAAGGCCCGGATCCTCTTGGATCCGGGCCTTCGTCATGTGTGACGTCACGTATGTGCGCGTTAAACCACCCGCATTGGGGAGACTGGGGTCCTGAGCGTTTGGCATGTCGTCGTGTCGGGAAGTCGACAAAACGCTGAAGTGACCTCACTGGCTGCGGTATACCAGGTGTACCCGGGCTTCGGGTGGTGCGACGATGGCCCTTATGGGGGACAAGGCAAGGTTGTTGGAGACAGGACCATTTGTGCATGCGCCCGACGACGGGCGCGAATCCGAGCTGCCGCCGCCCGCGCGGGACGCGGCAGATATGGCCGAAACAGTCGACACCACGGAGCCGTCCGAGGCGACCGAGGCCATGGACGAGGCGGGCCACCGGCAGGCCGCCGCCGCGGGCGATCCCGCGGCAGCGAGCATGCTCGGCGCGATGCTGCTGCGCCGCGGTGATCTGGACGGCGCCGAACCGTGCCTGCGCGCCGCCACCGTCGCGGGCGACCGGGCCGCCGCCAACAACCTCGGAGTCCTGCTGCACCAGCGCGGGTACGCCGACGAGGCGGCCGGCTGGTGGCGCATCGCCGCCGTCGCCGGGTCCGCCGCCGCGGCGCACGCGCTGGGCCGGCACTACCGCGAGCGCGGCGACGAGCCCGCCGCCGAGTACTGGCTGCGCCAGGCCGCCGAATCCGGCCACTGCCTGGGCGCCTACGCGCTGGCCGACCTGCTCGACCACCGCGGCGAGGACGGTGCCGAGAAGTGGTTCGTGGCCGCCGCCGAGCGCGGCCACCGCGAAGCGGCGTACCGCCTCGCGCGCATCCTGGACGAGCGGGAGGCCGACGGCACCGCATACGGCGAGCACGCCGAGCCACGCGCCGCCGCCGAGCAGTGGTACCGACAGGCCGCGGCCCGCGGGCACCGCAGGGCCGCGCTGCACCTCGGCACGCTCCTGGAGGAGCGCGGCGAGCTCAAGGAGGCCGGGCGCTGGTACCTCATCGCGGCCAAGGACGGCGAGCCGCGCGCCGCGTGCGCCCTCGGCTTCCTCCTGAAGGACGCGGGCGACGAGGAGAGCGCGGCGGAGTGGTGGCGCCGGGCGGCCCAGGACGGCGACGGCAACGCCGCCAACGCCCTTGGGGCGCTGCACGCCGACCGCGGCGAGCTGCAGACCGCCGAGCGCTGGTACCGCGCCGCCCTGGAGGCCGGCGACGTCAACGGCGCGTACAACATCGGTCTGCTCTGCGCCCAGCAGGGCCGCGACGGCCGCAGCGAGCAGTGGTACCGCCGGGCCGCCTACGCGGGGCACAGGGAGGCGTCCAACGCGCTTGCCGTACTGCTGCTGCAGCGCGGCGACGCGTCGGGTGCCGAGCCGTGGTTCTCCAAGGCGGCCGAGGCCGGCAGCGTGGACGCCGCGTTCAACCTCGGCATCCTGCACGCGGGCCGGGGCGCCGAGCGCACCTCCCGCAAGTGGTACGAGCGGGCCGCCGAGGCCGGGCACACGGAGGCCGCGCTCCAAGCGGCCATCTCCTTCCTGCGGGAAAGCCAGTGGCAGGACGCCGAACCGCACCTGCGGCGGGCCGCGGGCGCGGGCAGCGCCGAGGCGGCCTACCGGCTCGCCGCGCTCCTGGACCGCGAGGCCAGCGGCCCGGAGGAGTCCGGCGGCGAGAGCGAGGAGTGGTACGAGCGCGCCGCCGAGCAGGGGCACCGCGGTGCCCAGGTCCGGATGGGCATGCTCGCCGCGTCCCGGGGCGACGCGGTCGCGGCCGCCGACTGGTACCGCGCGGCGGCCGAGGCCGGCAGCCGGAACGCGGCCTTCAACCTCGGGCTGCTGCTGGCCCGCGAGGGCAGCCTCCCGGAGGCCGCCCTGTGGTGGACGCGCGCGGCCGAGGCCGGGCACGGGCGCGCGGCGCTGCGCCTCGCGCTGTTGGCGGCCCGCCGGGGCGCGCTCGCGGAGAGTGAGCGGTGGTGCGCGCGGGCGGTGGAGCTCGGCCCGCCGGAGGTCACCCAGCGTGCCGCCCGGTTGCGGGACGCGCTCAAGGAGGAGCTGAGCGCATGAGGTCCGGCCGGTCCCTCGGGGCCGGCCGGAAGCCGGGTGCGCGGGGCCGTGGGGAACGAATTTGCGCTGGTCGTCGGCTTGGGGTTAGAGTTGTGAACACAACGGCGCGGGGTGGAGCAGCTCGGTAGCTCGCTGGGCTCATAACCCAGAGGTCGCAGGTTCAAATCCTGTCCCCGCTACTGAAGACGAAGGCCCGGATCCTCAAGGATCCGGGCCTTCGTCATGTGTGCATGCTTCTTCACGGCCGGTGGCCGACCGCCTCCGCATAGAAGGAGCGGTCCACGAGCCTGTTCTCCGGGACCGGCGGGCCCTTGGTGACCCGCGCGTCCCGGTAGGCGCGCTGCAGGCGGTCGGCGGTGCCCTTGCGGATCTCCCAGTCCATCCGCAGCGACGGCACGGCCGTGAGCACGTCGGCGTCCACCTTCAGGAGCCGCGCCAGCTCCGCGGCGAACGCCCGGTCGGCCTTGTAGTCGCCGCGGAAGTACGTATTGACCGTACGGATGTACGCGCGCAGGAAGGCGACGCCGGCGTCCGGGTCCTGCTGCAGGAGATTCGGGCCGTACAGGGCGCCGCCGAGCGGTTCGCCCTGCGGCTGGCCGCCGAGGAACGCGTACCTCTTGTCGCCGTCGACCGTGCGCCATACCGGATCCAGCAGCCAGGCGGCGTCCACACCGCCGCCGGTCAGCGCGGTCAGTACGTCCGAGGAGCCGAGCTGCTGGAAGGTGACGGAGTCCATACGGGCGCCGTGCCGGGCGAAGGAACGGTCCATCGGGTACATGATCACCGAGCCCTTGCCGATCATGGTGCCGAGGCTCGCGCCCTTCAGGGACGCCGACCGCGCCGTCTCTCCCTTGCCCAGCCGGACCCACAGGCCGCTCTTCGAGCGCGGGTCGGGCGAGAAGTTTCCGGCCACCCAGCGGATGTCGAAGCCGCCGGCGATGCCGTTGAGGACGGCGGCCTCCGGCGCCGCCCACAGGACGTCCAGGTCGCCCTTGGCCAGCAGCGGCAGCGCCTCGGGCGTGGGCAGCACCTTCAGGTGGACGTCCAGGCCCTCCTTCGCGAACTCGCCCTTGGCGAGCGCCATGCGGATCGGCGCGACGTACTCGGCGTTGAGGGTGCCGGTGGCGATCGTGAGCGAACGCTGCTTCTTCAGAGGCCGGGCTGCTGGGGCTCCCTTGTCGCAGCGGGCGGGGCGGCGGTTCTTCGCCAGGTCGGCGGGGTCGGTCCAGGCACGGGCGCCGCAGCCGGCGACGGGCTCGATCGTACGGGGCTTCGCGGGCCTGCCACCGGCCTCCTGGGCGGCGCATCCGGCGAGCAGGGCCAGGGCGGCGGCGAGCACGGTGAGACGACGGCGCATGGGGCCTCCGGGTACCGAGTAGGGGAGGGCGGGCTCTCAGCTCCGGGAGCGGCCGCGGTCGCGCGGTGCCCAGGGGGTGAGGAACCGGCCGGCCAGCCGCACCAGTTCGGAGAAGAGCACGCCCAGGACGGCGACGCAGACGATCCCGACGAACATCACGTCGTTCTGGAACAGCGCCCGCGAGTCGAAGATCAGGTGGCCGAGCCCGTCGGCTGCGGCGATCTGCTCGGACGCGACGATCACCAGAACCGCGACCCCCGCCGCTATCCGGGCCCCGACCAGCACCGCGGGCAGAGAGGCGGGCAGCAGGACGTGCCGGAACATCTGCCAGGGACTCGCGCCGAAGACCCGGCCCGCGTCGCGGTGCCCCGCCGGTACGGCCAGTACCGCCGCCATCGTGGAGATCCACACGAAGAAGAAGACGGTGGCCGCGACCAGCGCGATCTGCGGCCCCTCGCCGAGCCCGAACATGTTCAGGAAGACCGGCAGCAGGGCCAGCTTCGGCACGACGTACAGCGCGTCCAGCAGTGGCTCCAGGGCGGCGCGTACGAGGGCGAGCGAGCCCATCAGGAGGCCCAGCGCATAGCCCGAGACGGCCCCGACCGCATAGCCCGCGAGGACCCGCCGCAGGGTGGCCCACACGTCCGGCCACAGCTCGCCGGCCAGCGCCCGGTCCCAGCCGTCGGCCAGGATGGTGCCGGGCGCCGGATAGATACGGGCGTCGATCCAGCCCTGTACGGCGGCGAGCTGCCACAGCAGGATCAGGGCGGCCGGGACGGCCAGGGCGAGCGCCGCTTCAAGGGCGCGGCGCCGCCTGTACGTACGCTGCGGACGCAGCTCCTGAGGACCGGGACGGCGTACGAGGACGGTCTCGCGCGGCGCCGAGTGATTGGTGAGCGTCATACGTGTACCGCCTCTGTGCCGTCACCGGAGCGCGGTGCCGTGCCCGTACCGGAGTACGCGCTCGTACCGGAGCGGGCGTCGACCTCGCCGCGCAGCAGGTCCCACAGCTCGGCCTTGAGCGCGGTGAACTCCGGGGCGCTGCGGACCGCTCCGCTACGGGGGCGGCCGAACGGCGGGCGGCGCTCGGCGATGATGCGGCCGGGACGTGCGGACATCACCAGGACCCGGTCGCCGAGGACGAGCGCCTCTTCGAGGCTGTGCGTGATGAAGAGGGTGGTCGTACGGGTGTGCTGGGTGAGGTCCAGCAGTTCGTCCTGAAGGATCGTGCGGAGCTGGGCATCCAGGGCGGCGAAGGGCTCGTCCATGAGGAGCAGCTCGGGCTCCACGGCGAGCGCGCGGGCGATGGCCACGCGCTGGCGCATGCCTCCGGAGAGCGCCGCCGGGTAGGCGTCCGCGAACTCCGCGAGGCCCATGCGGGCCAGCCAGGAATGGGCACGCGCGTCGGCCTCCTTACGGGGCACGCGCTGCACGTCCAGGCCGAAGCGGACGTTGGCCAGTACGGACTTCCAGTCGTAGATGCCGTAGTCCTGGAAGATCATCGCGGCCGGGCGTGCGCTCGTGGCGCGGATCTCCAGCTCGCCCGTGCCGGGCCGGAGCAGCCCCGCGGCGATCCGCAGCAGCGTGGACTTGCCGCAGCCCGAGGGGCCCACGAGGCAGACGAACTCGCCCGCGGCGATGTCGAGGTCGAGCGGGCCGAGCGCGGTCAGCGCCTTGCGGCCGCGGCCGAAGGAACGGCCGAGCGCCCGGGCGCGCAGGGCCGGAGCGGTGGACGGGGACGGCGGGTGCGGCTCTCCCACGGTGTGCTCCTCGCGGAGTGCGGGCCGGCTGCCGGGGCGGTCCCGGGCAGCCGTGGGGCGTGGCGCGAGGCACGATATGACGAGCCGTCAGAAACAGGAAGGGGCGTGCACGACATGCCGAAGTAGCGCACGCCGATGCGCCCGGCTACCGAAAAGCCCGCCGCGGAACGCGGCGGGCTGCAATGATCGGCGAAGCGAGGAGGGGGTGCGGTGGCGACGTACGGATCAGGCGCGGGCGCAGTTCGGGCACGTGCCGCGGTAGGTCACCGAGACCTCCGAGACCTCGAAGCCGAATCGTTCCGGCTCGGGCAGGGCGCTCATCGGGTCGCTCGCGATGTGCACGTCACGGATCGTGCCGCACTGCGAGCAGATCAGGTGGTGATGGTCGTGATGGGCATTGGGGTCGTACCGCTTCGCCCGGCCGTCCGTACTGACCTCCAGCACCTCACCGAGCGAGACGAGCTCGCCGAGGGTGTTGTAGACGGTGGCGCGGGAGATCTCCGGCAGGCGCTCGGTCGCCCGCGCGTGCACCTCGTCGGCGGTGTAGTGGACGTGGTCCCCGTCCAGGACCTCGGCGACGACGCGGCGCTGCGCGGTCAGC
This sequence comes from Streptomyces sp. NPDC050315, assembly GCF_040655775.1. NCBI lineage: Bacteria > Bacillati > Actinomycetota > Actinomycetes > Kitasatosporales > Streptomycetaceae > Streptomyces > Streptomyces sp. NPDC050315. The sequence goes on along the minus strand of NZ_JBFAKN010000004.1, from coordinate 552,246 downwards.
CGCCAGCCGCGTCCCCGGAGTCGTTCGAGCAGGTCGCTCATGCCAATCACCCATCAGTCAGATATGAGCCAGGGTACCAGTGGTGGTCCATGACCGGATCGGGTACGGATTTCTCATCCTTCTTGACTTAGACATTGTCCAATGTAGGATCGGGTTCGGCGCAAGCCAAGGGCAGGTATTTACACAGGAGGCGCACGTGTCGGTAGAAAGCACCACCGGACCGCTGACCACGGAGACCGGTGCTCCGGTCGCGGACAACCAGAACAGCGAGACGGCCGGCATCGGCGGCCCCGGTCTGATCCAGGACCAGCTCCTGATCGAGAAGCTGGCCCACTTCAACCGTGAGCGCATCCCGGAGCGGATCGTGCACGCCCGCGGCGCCGGCGCGTACGGCACCTTCACCGTGACCGCGGACGTGACGAAGTACACCCGCGCGAAGTTCCTCTCCGAGGTCGGCAAGCAGACCGAGACCTTCCTGCGCTTCTCGACCGTCGCGGGCAACCTCGGTGCGGCGGACGCGGTGCGTGACCCCCGCGGCTTCGCGCTGAAGTTCTACACCGAAGAGGGCAACTACGACCTCGTCGGCAACAACACCCCGGTGTTCTTCATCAAGGACGCCATCAAGTTCCCCGACTTCATCCACACCCAGAAGCGCGACCCGTACACCGGCTCGCAGGAGGCGGACAACGTCTGGGACTTCTGGGGTCTGAGCCCGGAGTCGACCCACCAGGTGACCTGGCTGTTCGGCGACCGCGGCATCCCCGCGTCCTACCGCCACATGGACGGCTTCGGCTCGCACACGTTCCAGTGGAACAACGAGGCCGGCGAGGTCTTCTGGGTCAAGTACCACTTCAAGACCGACCAGGGCATCAAGTGCCTCACCCAGGACGAGGCCAACAAGCTCGCCGGTGAGGACCCCGACAGCCACCAGCGGGACCTGCGCGAGTCCATCGAGCGCGGCGACTTCCCGAGCTGGACCGTCGGCGTGCAGATCATGCCCGCCGCCGAGGCCGCCAACTACCGCTTCAACCCGTTCGACCTGACCAAGGTCTGGCCGAAGGCGGACTACCCGGTCATCGAGATCGGCAAGCTGGAGCTGAACCGCAACCCGCAGAACATCTTCGCCGAGGTCGAGCAGTCGATCTTCTCCCCGCACCACTTCGTGCCGGGCATCGGCCCCTCGCCCGACAAGATGCTGCAGGGCCGCCTCTTCGCGTACGGCGACGCGCACCGCTACCGCGTCGGCATCAACGCCGACCACCTGCCGGTGAACCGCCCGCACGCCACCGAGGCGCGCAGCCACGGCCGGGACGGTGCGCTGTACGACGGCCGGCACGGCGGCCAGAAGAACTACGAGCCGAACAGCTTCGGCGGCCCGGCCGAGACCGGCCGTGCGCTGTGGCAGCCGCTGCCGGTGACCGGCACCAGCGGTGAGACCGCGGCGCCCTCGCACGCCGAGGACGACGACTTCGTGCAGGCGGGCAACCTGTACCGCCTGATGTCGGAGGACGAGAAGGACCGCCTGATCAACAACCTCGCGGGCTTCATCTCGAAGGTCTCGCGCGACGACATCGCGCAGCGCGCCATCGAGAACTTCCGCAAGGCGGACGCGGACTACGGCAAGCGACTGGAGGCCGCGGTCCAGGCCCTGCGCGGCTGACCGGTCACCACTGTACGGACCGCGTCGTCCGGGGCCCCTTCACCCCGGACAGAGGAGGCCGGCTGCCCTCGGGCGGCCGGCCTCCTCGGCGTTTCCGACCCGGGCCGGACCGATCGGGCCGGGCCGATAGGCCGGACCGAGCCGGCCGGGTCGGAGCGGGTCAGGCCGGTACCGCCGTGGCCCGTTTCCGGGCGCCCGAGCGGCAGCGCATGATGTCGCGTACGGACACCACGCCCACCGGCTCCCGGTCGTCCAGGACGATCAAGTGACGGAAGCCGCCGTGCACCATCGCGATGGCGGCCTCGTCCAGGGTCCACTCCGGAGCGGCGAAGACCACGTCCGTGGTGGTGTGGCTCCCTGCGGCTTCGTAGTCGGGATTCTCCCCGGCGCCCAGGGAGTTGAGGATGTCGCGCTCGGTGAGGATGCCGAGACCGCCGGCGTCGGCGTCCAGGACGACGGCCGCGCCGACGCGCCGTGCCGCCATCAGGTGTGCTGCCTGCCGGAGAGTGTGTTCGGGCCCGATGGTGAGGACCACCGTGCTCATGGCGTCGCGGACGTACATGGGCATGGAGTGGAGCCACCTCCTTGATGAGACCCCGCGGGGGACACTCCGGCGCCGGAAGCACCTGGAGAAATGTTTCACAAATGCACAAGCGGGGGGATTCTCATGTTCACATGCTCCATGGCGTGCGACAAGGGGCGCGTGAGGGCCGGTCTCCCGGTCACGCGCCCCAAGGCGCCGTTTGGAAATCCCCGCTACTGACCACGGGGCGGGGGCTCAGTCCCGAAGGTAGTTGAGCAGGTCCTCGTGGAGCAGGCCGTTGGAGGCCGCCGCGTTGCCGCTGTGCGGGCCCGGGGCGCCGTCCAGGCCGGTGAAACGCCCGCCGGCCTCCTGTACGACGACGGAGCAGGCCGCCATGTCCCACAGCGACAGCTCCGGCTCGGCGCAGATGTCCACGGAGCCCTCGGCCACCATCATGTAGGGCCAGAAGTCGCCGTACGCACGGGTCCGCCACACCTCCCGCGACAGGTCCAGGAAGCCGCCCAGCGTGCCGCGCTCCTCCCAGCCGGTGAGCGAGGAGTAGGCGAACGACGCGTCCTGGATGCGCCCGACGCTCGACACCTGGAGACGCTGGGCCGAGGTCAGGCTGCGCCCCGTGTAGGCGCCCAGCCCCTCGGCGGCCCACCAGCGGCGGTGCAGCGCGGGCGCCGAGACCACGCCGACGACCGGACGGTCCCCGCCCTCGCCGCGCTCCATCAGGGCGATCAGGGTGGCCCACACGGGCACCCCGCGCACGTAGTTCTTCGTGCCGTCGATCGGGTCGATGATCCAGCGGCGCGGCCCCGATCCCTCGGAGCCGAACTCCTCGCCGAGCACCGCGTCCCGCGGCCGGGCGCGTGCGAGCTGGCCGCGGATGAGCTCTTCGGCCGCCTTGTCGGCCTCGCTCACCGGGGTCATGTCCGGTTTGGTCTCGACCTTCAGGTCGAGCGCCTTGAACCGTTCCATGGTCGCGGCGTCCGCGGCGTCCGCGAGGACGTGGGCGAGACGGAGATCATCGTGGTAGTCGGCCATGTGCGAACACTATCTTTCCCGGTACCTGAGCACGGAAAATCCCGCGGTCGTCGCCGAACGTGGCGGCTTCCGGGAACCCCCTCCGCACCTGTCGGCAGTCCTTTGGTCCGGACCCTTGACACCACCTGGTGGGGCGTCAATTCTGTGCGCACACCGGCCATATGGGCACTACGGCCTGGGAGGCGACGATGCCCGCAGCGCGTGATTCCTTACTGGACGCCGCCTACGCGGCGCTCGAAGTTCGGCCCTGGGCAGGCGTCCGGATGGTCGATGTCGCGGCCGCGGCAGGGGTCTCCCGGCAGACTCTCTACAACGAGTTCGGCAGCAAACAGGGGCTCGCGCGCGCCCTGGTGCGCCGCGAGACCGAGGGCTATCTGGCGGGCGTGGAGCGCATCCTGTCCCGGCCCGTGACCGGTGCGCCCCCCGAGGGGGCCGCGCGCCCGTCGTCCCTGCCCGAAGAAGCCCAGGCCAGGCTGGCCGCGGCGGCCGACTGGACGCTGCGTACCGCCCGCGCCAACCCCCTCGTACGGGCCGTGCTGACCGGCTGCTGGAACGAGCGGCTGCCCTCGCCCGCCGACCAGTCGCTGCCGCTGCCGGTGCCCGGACCCCGCACGGGCTTCCCCGTGGTGCCGCCGCCCGTCGAGGCGCCGCTGCCCGGGCCGAGCGAGCTGGTCGGCCGGTTCAGCGACCGGGCGGTGGCCGCGCTGGAGGCGGACTGGCCCAAGGAGGAGCTGACCGAGCTCGGTACCGCGTGCACGACGGCGGCCCGGCTCACGCTGTCCTGCGTGGTCGCGCCCGCCGATCCCGAGGAGGTCGGGCGGCTGGTCCGCAGCGCGTTCGCGGGCCTGCCGCGCCATCCGGCCCCGCACGCCCCGTAGACGTCAGTGCGCCGAGCCCGAGAACTGGAGCCCGATCGCCCCGGCGATGACCAGCGTGATCGAGACGATCTTGATGGTCGACACCACGTCGCCGAGGAAGACCATGCCGTACACCGCCGTGCCGGCCGCGCCGAGCCCGGTCCACACCGCGTACGCCGGGCCCACGTCCAGCTTCTTCAGCGAGAGGGTCAGCAGCCCGAAGCTGCCGAGCGCGAAGACGCAGAAGGCGATCGTGGGCCAGAGGCGCGTGAAGCCGTGCGAGAGCTTCAGGCACACCGCGAAGCCCGTCTCCAGAAGTCCCGCCACCACGACGAGCAGCCACGCCATCAGTTTGCCTCCGTCGGTTCGGTGACCGCTTCGCCCACTCCTGATGTGATTATGCAGTTACCACGGGCCCATGGCAGCCACCTTTTCGCATCGGCCACCCCGCTCCCACGACCCGTCAGTCGCCCTCGCGCCGCTCCCGGGTGGCCAGCAGCCGGCGCAGCGAGTAGAGCCGGGCCGGGTCGGCGTGCCCGTCCTTCACCCATTGGTCCAGCGCACAGTCCGGCTCGTCGTGGCTGCAGGCGCGCGGGCACTCCGCGGTGCCCGGCGCCAGGTCCGGGAAGGCGTGGATGACCCGCGACGGGTCGATGTGGTGCAGCCCGAAGGACCGTACGCCGGGCGTGTCGATCACCCAGCCCCGGTCGTCCGGCAGCGGCAGGGCCAGCGCCGAGGTCGTGGTGTGCCGGCCGCGCCCGGTGACCGCGTTGACGTGTCCGGTGGCCCGCTTCCGCGCCGGTACAAGGGAGTTGACCAGCGTGGTCTTGCCCACGCCGGAATGGCCGACGAACGCCGTGATCCGGCCTGCCAGCCGCTCGCGCACCCGGTCGGCCGCGGCGCCGTCGGCCAGCTCCTCGCGGTTGGTGACGACGTACGGGACGCCCAGCGTGCCGTAGGACTCCAGCAGCGTGTCCGGTGACGCCAGATCGGACTTGGTGAGGACGAGCAGCGGCTCCAGCCCCGCGTCGAAGGCCGCGACCAGGCAACGGTCGATCAGCCGGGGCCGCGGCTCGGGGTCGGCGAGCGCGGTGACGATCGCGAGCTGGTCGGCGTTGGCGACCACCACCCGCTCGAACGGATCGTCGTCGTCGGCCGTGCGCCGCAGCACCGATGTGCGCGGCTGGACGCGCACGATGCGGGCAAGCGTGTCCTTCTCACCGGTGAGGTCGCCGACGACCATGACCCGGTCGCCGACCACCACGCTCTTGCGGCCCAGCTCACGCGCCTTCATCGCGGTGACCGAGCGGTCCTCGATCAGGCACGTGATGCGGCCGCGGTCGACCGTGAGGACCAGGCCCTCGCTGGCGTCCTCGTGCTTCGGGCGGATGTTCGTACGAGGGCGGTTGCCCTTGCGGTTCGGGCGGACCCGGACGTCGTCCTCGTCGGTGTGCTTGCCGTAGCGGCGCATCGGGGCGGACTCTCAGGCTCTCCGGGCGGGGGCCGCTGCCGGGCTGAGCATGTCCGTCCACATCTCGGGGAAGTCGGGCAGGGTCTTGGCCGTCGTCGCGACGTTCTCCACCTCGACGCCCTTGACGACCAGGCCGAGCAGCGCGCCGGCGGTGGCCATGCGGTGGTCGTCGTACGTGTGGAAGACGCCGCCGTGCAGCGGGCGCGGCCGGATGTGCAGACCGTCGGCGGTCTCGGTGACGTCACCGCCCAGGCCGTTGATCTCCTTGGTGAGCGCCGCGAGCCGGTCGGTCTCGTGCAGCCGCAGGTGGGCGACGCCGCGCAGTACGGACTCGGAGTCCGCGAGGGCCGCGACCGCCGCGATGCCCGGGGTCAGCTCGCCGACCTCGCTCAGGTCGATGTCGATGCCGTGGACGCGGCCGCTGCCCTTGAAGGTCAGGCCCTGCTCGGTCAGCTCGCAGGAACCGCCCATTTCGGTGAAGATCTCGCGCAGCGCGTCGCCCGGCTGAGTGGTGTGCTCGGGCCAGTCCGGGATGGTGACCCGGCCACCGGTGACCAGCGCGGCGGCCAGGAACGGCTGCGCGTTGGACAGGTCCGGCTCGACGACCAGGTCGCGGCCGAGCAGCGCGCCCGGGGTGACCCGCCAGACGTTCGGCTCGCCGCCGGACTCGGGCGTGTCCACCTGCGCGCCGACCGCCCGCAGCATGTCCACGGTCATCCGGATGTGCGGCATGGACGGCAGCGTGTCGCCCACGTGCCGTACCTCCACGCCCTGGTTGAAGCGCGGCGCGGACAGCAGCAGGGCGCTGACGAACTGCGAGGAGGAGGACGCGTCGATCTCGACCCGGCCGCCGTCCAGGCCGCCGTTGCCGTGCACGGTCATCGGGAGGGCGCCGCGGTTGTCGTCGTCGATGCGGGCGCCGAGGGCGCGCAGCCCCTCGATGACGCCGCCCAGCGGACGCTCGTACGACCGCGGGTCGCCGTCGAACCGGACCGGGCCGTCGGCCAGCGCCGCGACCGGCGGCAGGAAGCGCATGACCGTACCGGCGTTGCCCACGTCGACGGTGGTGGGGCCGTGCAGCCCGGCGGGGATCACGCGCCACGCCTCGCCGGTGCCGTCGGGCGTGCCGGCCGGGGCGGAGTTGGAGGAGATGGTCTCCTCGATGCCCACGCCCATCGTGCGCAGCGCCTGGGCCATCAGGAGGGTGTCGCGGGAGCGCAGCGGGCGGCGCAGCCAGCCGGGCTCGGAGGAGAGCGCGGCCAGGACCAGGCCGCGGTTGGTGACCGACTTGGAACCGGGCACGGTGACGGTCGCGTCGACCGCCCCGGGTGCGGTGGGGGCCGGCCAGAGGGCGGAGTGTGCGGGGCTCTCGGTCATGTAGCTCACTTTAATGGCTCACCAGGGGTGCGGATCTTGATCAAATGGGGTGCAACCTGTACGAAACATGGCACTGGTAAAGCGGCGCCGCGCAGGTCTCACAGCTGCAGGAGCCACCGGCCGCCCCCGAAGAGCGAGCAGAGCGCCACCAGGTGGAAGAAGCCGAGCCAGGCCGCCGCCGGCACGTTCGTCAGCCGGGCGAGCTGGTCCGGGTCGGAGTCCACCCGGCCTCCGGAGCGCCGGCGCTTCCCCTGGATCTCGAAGGGCGGCCGGACCCCGCCGAGCAGCAGGAACCACACCACCGCGTACGCGAAGGCCGCTTGCACCTCCGCGGTGGTCAGCCAGGAGACCAGGAAGAACGCGCCACCGGCGAGTACCACCGTGAGGACGCCGTATGCGTTCCGCGTCATGATCAGCATCGCCAGCAGCAGGGCCGTTGCGCCCCACAGCAGGGCCGTGATGTGGCCGGCGGCGAGCAGCGCGGCACCGGCCAGGCCGAGCAGTGAGGGCGCGGTGTAGCCGGCCGCGGCGGTCAGGACCATGCCCAGGCCGGTCGGCTTCCCGCGGCTGACGGTCAGCCCGGAGGTGTCCGAGTGCAGACGGATGCCGTCCAGCTTCCGGCCGGTCAGCAGGGCCACGAGGCCGTGCCCGCCCTCGTGCGCGATGGTGATGGCATTACGGGATATCCGCCAGGCGCTGTAGGGGAGCACCACCGCCAGCGCGACCACGGCCGTGGCCACGACCAGCCAGAACGACGGATCGGGCTGTGTGGCGAAAACCCGGTCCCATACGTCGGTGATGTGCTCGGTGTCCATCTCTCCCCTTGCTGTGCCATGGCACTGTGGCATACATGTGCGGACGGTATGCGGCGAGCAGGCGGCCCGAGGATCTGGTGGGGATCTTCGAGGTCGAGAAGTGGGAGCCCGAGGAAACCCTGGCACCCGACTGGAATGTCGCCCCCACCAAGAACGTCTACGCGGTGCTCGAACGCCCCGTCAAAGACGCCGCGGACCGGCGGCCGGTTCGCCAGCTGCGGCCTTTGAAGTGGGGCCTGGTCCCGTCGTGGGCGAAATCACCCGACGTCGGCGTGAAGATGATCAACGCCAGGGCGGAGACGGTCCACGAGAAGCCGTCCTTCAAGCGGCCCTTCGCCGCCCGCCGCTGCCTGCTCCCCGGCGACGGTTATTTCGAGTGGGTGACCGGCGTGGGGGAGCGGCAGCTGGAGGAGCAGGGCCGCAAGAAGCGCCCCCGCAAGCAGCCGTACTTCGTCACGCCGGCCGACGGCGCCGTGATGGCGATGGCCGGGCTGTACGAGTTCTGGCGCGACCCGACGCTGCCGCCGGACCACCCGCAGGCGTGGTGGGCGACCTGCTCGGTGGTCACCACGGCCGCCGAGACCACGCCACTGGCCGGCGCCTCCGGCGAGGCGGGCCCGCAGTCCCTCGCCGACATCCACCCCCGGATGCCGCTGGTCCTGCCGCCGGACCGCTGGGACGCCTGGCTGAACCCGGCCACCACGGACATAGAAGAGCTGCGCGAGCTGCTCGCGCCGCCGCCCGCCGGGATGATGCGCGCCTACCCCGTCTCCACGGAGGTCAGCAACGTCCGCAACAACAGCCCCGAGCTGGTGAAGGAGCTGGCGGCGCCGGAGGAGACCACTCTTTTCTGACAGACGTGCTCTTCTGACCGGTCGCCGGGCCCGTTTCCCGGGCCCGGCGGGGCAGGATGGCCCCATGAGTGAGAGCGAGACGGTCGGCACACCGGCGGGCGACGCCCGGATCACCTGGCACCACGCCCAGGGCACGGCGCGCACGGTGCTCGCCGTGAGCCACGGCGCGGGCGGCGGCATCGAGGCACGGGACCTGGCGGCGCTGGCCGCGGCGCTCCCGGAGCGCGGCGTCACCGTCGCCCTCGTGGAGCAGCCCTGGCGCGTGGCGGGCAAGAAGCTGGCGCCCGCGCCGAAGGCCCTGGACGCGGCCTGGACAGCGCTGTGGCCCGCGCTGCAGAAGCCCGGGCTGCCGGTCGTCGCGGGCGGGCGCAGTGCGGGGGCGCGAGTGGCCTGCCGTACGGCGCGTGAGCTCGGCGCACACGCCGTGCTCGCCCTCAGCTTCCCGCTGCACCCGCCGGGCAAGCCGGAGAAGTCCCGCGCCGACGAGCTCACCGGCGCCGGCGTGCCCACCCTGGTGATCCAGGGCGGCCGCGACCCCTTCGGGCGCCCCGAGGAGTTCCCCGAGGGCACCGGGATCGTCGAGGTGCCGCACGCCGATCACGGTTTCGCCGTACCGAAGAAGGCCCCCATCGCCCAGGACGAGGCCCTCATGCTGATCGTGGAGGCGGCCGCCGAGTGGCTGGTCGGGCTGCCCGACTGACCTCCGCGGGGCCTTCCGGATCTCCCTGGGGAGGCGCGGGAATGCACGGCGCCCCCGCTCTGTTGTCCGTGGCGTAGGCAGGTACGCACTGGTACGCACGAGGAATGGGAGTCCACCGCATGGGGATCGCATGCCCGGCCCGACCGCAGGGCCCCAGCTGGACGGTGCCGCAGCCGGCACAGCTCCACGCGGGACACCACGTCACGGCTGGAGCGGCGGTGGTACCGGATCGTCGTCTATTCTCCGATTCGAGCGGATCCGCATCCGGATCCGGCACGGTGTTGGAGGAGGTGGGTCCGGTCAGCGGTACCGACGCAGGGACCGACGGCACGGCACAAGCACATGACGAGGGCCGGCCTGAGGCTGCCCGCGCGGAGACGAAGGGCGAGTCGGAGGCCGAGCGCAATGCGCGCTTCGAGCGTGACGCGCTCACTTTCCTGGACCAGATGTACTCCGCCGCGCTGCGTATGACGCGCAATCCGGCGGACGCGGAGGACCTGGTACAGGAGACGTACGCCAAGGCGTACGCATCCTTCCACCAGTTCCGCGAGGGCACGAACCTCAAGGCATGGCTGTACCGCATCCTGACCAACACCTTCATCAACTCCTACCGCAAGAAGCAGCGGGAGCCGCAGCGCAGCGCGGCCGAGGAGATCGAGGACTGGCAGCTCGCGCGTGCCGAGTCGCACATGTCCACGGGCCTGCGCTCCGCCGAGTCGCAGGCGCTGGACCACCTGCCCGATTCGGACGTGAAGGAAGCCCTGCAGGCGATCCCCGAGGAATTCCGCATAGCGGTGTACCTCGCGGACGTGGAGGGGTTTGCGTACAAGGAGATCGCCGACATCATGGGAACTCCCATCGGCACGGTGATGTCCCGCCTGCACCGTGGCCGCCGACAGCTGCGCGGCATGCTCGAGGACTACGCCCGTGACCGCGGGCTGGTCCCGGCCGGAGCGGGCGCTGCGACGACGGAGTCGCACGATCGGAAAGGCTCCACATCATGAGCTGCGGAGACCCGCACGAGACGGACTGCTCCGAGGTCCTTGACCACCTGTACGAGTATCTCGACCGCGAGATGCCGGACGGGGAGTGCACGAAGTTCGAGGAGCACTTCGACGAGTGCTCGCCCTGCCTGGAGAAGTACGGCCTCGAACAGGCCGTCAAGAAGCTCGTCAAGCGCTGCTGCGGACACGACGACGTGCCCACCGACCTGCGCTCGAAGGTCATGGGGCGGATCGAGCTGATCCGGTCCGGCGAGGCCGTGCCCGAGAAGAGCGTGCTGGAACAGGCGCAGGAACAGGCACAGGCACAGGCCGAGGGCCCCGGACACCAGGCCGGACCGACCGAAACCGATGCACGCACCGAGGCGGCGCGCGCCGAATAACACGCCGGGTCACTCCATCGGGTGAGGGCCGGCTGATGAGCCCCACCCAATCCCCGGATGCGCCCGCACGCGCCGCTCACGCCTTCTAAGCTCACCCGGACCTGAAGCGTCATCGCTCGGTACGGGGAGGAGGGCGCCATGCGGCAGCTGCCCATGGGCGCGTACGCGTACATCGGATGTGCTGTCCTGGCGGCGGCCGGCTGTGCCGCCCCCGCCGTTCTGCCCGACGCGGGCACCCACTGGCCCACCGTGGCCCTGCTCGCCGTGCTCTACGCCGCCTGCGAGCGGATGCGCGACTGTCCGCTGACCTCGGGACGCCGCCGGGCCGGCGCGCCGGCGCACGGCGACGGCATGCCGCCCCGCTGGGGCTGCCCCGTGCTGCTCGCCGGGGTCTTCCTGCTGCCGCCCGCCGCTGCCGCCCTGGCAGCGCTGCCCGGCGCGCTCCTCTCCAGTACGGCGGAGCGCTCGCCCGTAGCGCGCCGCGTCTGGCACGCGGCGGAGCTGGCCCTGGCCGCCTGGGCCGCAGCCCAGGTCTTCGGCGCGGGCGGCAGCCGCGCCGTCCTCACCCCCGAATTCCCCTACGCGCTGCTGCCCGCCGCGGCCGCCACCACCGCCTTCTGCGCCGTCCTGGCCGCCCTGGACGGCGGCGTACTCGTCGCCGCCGAGCGGCACCCGCCCCGCACCGCCTGGCGCGGCCTGCTGCTCCGCTCGCTCGCCCCGCACCTGGTGCACGGCCTGGCCGGGCTGATGATGGCCGTCCTCTGGCGCAGCTCCTACGGGCCCGCCGCCGCCCTCCTGGTCCTGCTGCCCATGTACATCTCCTGCTGGGTCTTCGCGCAGTACCACCGGGAGCGCGCCGCCCACCAGGCCACCATCCGCGCCCTCGTCCAGGCCGTCGACCTCAAGGACCGCTACACCCGCGGCCACAGCGAGCGGGTGGGCCGCGCCTCGGTGATGATCGCCCGCGAGCTGGGCATGGCCGAGGAGCGCCTCGAAGTACTGCGCTTCGCCGGCATCCTGCACGACGTCGGAAAGCTCGGCGTACCCACCCGGCTGCTCCGGAAGGACGGCCCGCTCACCTCCGAGGAGCGCCGCGTCATCGAGCTGCACCCGGAGTACGGCCACGAGATCGTCCGCGGCATCGGCTTCCTCGGCGAGGCCAGGGCCGCGATCCTGCACCACCACGAACGCATGGACGGCAAGGGCTACCCCTACGGCCTCCGGGGGCGCGAGATCCCCGAATTCGCCCGGGTGGTCGCGGTCGCCGACGCCTTCGACGCGATGACCTCCACCCGTTCCTACCGCCGCGCCCGCCCGGTCGCCGCCGCCGTCGCCGAGCTGCGCCGCAGCGCGGGCGCCCAGCTCGACCCCCGTATGGTCCGCGCCCTGGTCGCCGCGCTCGCCCGGCACGGCTGGCAGCCCGAGGTCGTCACCGCGGGCGCCGACGGGCCCGCGCTGCCGCCGCCCCGGCGCGCGGGCGTCCCCCTCCGCAGGCGCCCGGCCCCGGAGGCCGCCACCCGGCCCGGTACGGCAGCGCTGCCGGGCACTGCAGGGCTGCCCGGTACCGCAGGGCTGCCGCATCCCGGGGCCGCCGCGACGCCTGGCGGGGCGCCGCCCGGCGCCGCAGCCCCGCCGCACCCCCGCGTCACCAAGGGCGACCGGTGAGCGGCGCCGCGCCGCGGACCGCAGCGGCGGGTCACACCGACCCGCCCGCCGCCCCGCACCGCACCGGCACCCCCCGCGCCGTCGCCCTCGTCCACGCCGCGGCCGGCGCCCTCGCCTGCCTCGCGCTCGGCCACACCCTCTGGCACGGCCTCGCCGACCCCGGCATCGCGCTCGCCTTCGGCGCCCTCATAGCGGTCGGGGAGCTGGCCCGCTGGGGCGCGGGGCCGCCCACGCGCGGCGGCGCCGGCGCGCTGCCCGGCGACCGCGAGAGCGCCCCGCTCGGCGTCGCCGGAGCCCTGGCCTACGCCCTGCTCGGCGAGGTCGCCGGGCGGCCCACCACGCACGGCGTCCTGCAGATCGTCGCCGTCGTCGTCGCGGCCGGGCTCATCGGCCTCGTCCCCCATGTGGCGCTCGGCCGCGGCCCCGCCCTGGACCACATCGCCCGCCGCGTCCTCACCGTCGGCTTCGCCGCGACCTGCTTCCAGCCCCTGTACAACACCGGCCGACTGGCCGCCTGGATCGGCGACGGCACGTACTACACCTGCTTCCTCCTCGGCATCCTCGTGCTCACCGCCCTGTGCGACGCCGTGCTCGCCGCGGCCCTGGCCAGGGCCCGTACCGGCTGGCCGTACGGCCCCCTCCTCCGCGACGAACTGCGCTCCCTGCTCGGCATCGGCTCGGCGATCTGCGCGACGGGCCTGGTCATCGCGCTCGCCACGGCCGTCGCCGGGCTGTGGGCACTGCCCGTCTTCTGTCTGCCGCTGCTACTCACCCAGCTCTCCTTCCGCCGCTACGCCGCCGTGCGCGCCACCTACCGGCAGACCATCGCCTCCCTCGCCCGCGCCACCGAGATCGCCGGCTACACCCCCCAGGGTCACGCCCGCCGGGTCGCCGTCCTCAGCCGCGCCGTCGGCCGGGAACTGGGCCTCGGAGAGGCCGACTTGAACGTCCTGGAATACGCGGCACTGATGCACGACATCGGCCAGCTGTCCCTCGTGGACCCGGTGACCGGCGGCGCCACCGCCGGGCTGCCCGCCGCCGAACAGCGCAGGATCGCCCTGCTCGGCGGGGCCGTCGTCCGCCAGACCGGGGTGCCCGCGGAAGTGGCGGTGATCGTCGAGCGGCAGGCCGACCCGTTCCGGGAGCAGCCGCTGCCCGCCCGCATCGTGCGCACCGTGAACGCCTACGACGACCTCGCGGGCGGCGACGGCGGCCCCGGGGGCACGCTGCGCGCACTGGAACGGCTCCGTCTGTCGACCGCACAGGACTTCGAACCCCGTGTGGTGGAGGCCCTCGCCCGGGTGCTCTCCCGGCCCCTCGCCCCGGCCTGACCGGCGCTTTGCGCCGTGTGCGCGGTGCCCACAGGGGTAGCCGTTACTTATCGGGGTACCGGTTCAAGGTCACAGAACCGATGGGTAATGAGCGGCCTCGGGAATGGGCATGGTTGGATGCGAAGGAGGGCCCCCGGGAGCGGGGCCCAGGGGGCTGCGCGAGGCAAGGAGCAGCAGGGGGCGCCGGTCATCGGGCTGAGCCCGGCGGCAAACTGTGGCAGGTTGTCGAGTGAGCCCTCGGCCGTCCACCGGACGGCACCAAGGAAGCAATCGGCAGGCGGGAATCGTGAAGATCTTCGGCAAGGTACGGCACCGGCCCTCCGCCTCGTGGCGGCAGGCGACCGACCGCGCTTTCACGCTGATCGGCGACGGCCGTTACGAGGACGCCGGCGCGCTGCTCACCCGCGCCGCCGACATGGAGCCGTGGCTGTCGGAGTCCTGGTTCAACCTCGCCCTGCTGCACAAATTCCGGCACGACTGGGAGCAGGCGCGCACCGCCGGACTGCGCGCCGTCGCCCTGCTGGAGCGCGAGGCCGGGGCCCCCGACTGGTGGAACGTGGGCATCGCGGCCACCGCCCTGCAGGACTGGCCGCTGGCCCGCCGCGCCTGGCAGGCGTACGGACTGCACGTCCCCGGTGAGGGCGCGCCCTCCGGGGAGCCGCGCGGCATGCAGCTGGGCAGCGCCGCGGTCCGCCTCTCGCCCGAGGGCGAGGCCGAGGTCGTCTGGGGCCGCCGGCTGGACCCCGCCCGCATCGAGGTGCTCTCCATCCCGCTGCCGTCCTCCGGGCGCCGCTGGGGCGAGGTCGTCCTGCACGACGGCGTCCCGCACGGCGAGCGCACGACCACGGCCGGGCCCTCCTATCCCGTCTTCGACGAGATCGAGCTGTGGGCGCCCTCTCCGGTGCCCACCTGGGTCGTCCTCCTGGAGGCCGCCGGCGAGGCCGACCGGGACGCCCTGGAGCGGCTGGCCGCGGACGCCGGGTACGCCGCCGAGGACTGGTCCTCCTCCGTCCGCCTGCTGTGCCGTACGTGTTCCGAGAGCCGGATGCCCAGCGACGAGGGCGAGGGCGGGCAGCTGGACCCGCACGACCACAGCGAGCCCGGTCATCCGGGCCCGCTCGGGCACCGCACGGCCGGCTCCGGCTCCCTGTGGGTGCCCGAGCGCGAGTGCGGCATCGCCGCGCCCGCCGGGCTGGTACGCGGCCTGCTGGACGGCTGGGTGGCCGACAGCCCGGACACCCGCGAGTGGCGGGACCTCGAAGAGGTCTGCTGAGTTCCCTGCGGCCACGGGCGCACGGCGGGCCCCCGTACCCTGTACGGGCAGCTAAGAAGAATCTTTGCGGAACATCGCGGAAGGCGTGCGGCGGACATGGCGCAGCAAACTGGGTTTGATCAGGACGGCGACCAGCAGGTGGACACCGAGTTCATCGATGACGTGACCGACGCGGACGCGCGCGAGAAGGCGTACCGCGAACGCGGCACCTCCCGCCCGATCACCGTCGTCGGCAACCCCGTCCTGCACAAGGAGTGCAAGAACGTCACGGAGTTCGACGACAAGCTCGCCCAGCTCGTCGACGACATGTTCGCCTCCCAGCGCACCGCCGAGGGCGTGGGCCTGGCCGCCAACCAGATCGGCGTCGACCTGAAGGTCTTCGTCTACGACTGCATGGACGACCAGGGCGTACGCCACGTCGGCGTAGTCTGCAACCCGGTCCTGGACGAGCTGCCCGCCGACCGCCGCGTCCTGGACGACTCCAACGAGGGCTGCCTCTCGGTCCCCGGCGCGTACTCCGAGCTCGCGCGCCCCGACTACGCGGTGGTCCGCGGCCAGGACATCGAGGGCAACCCCATCGCCGTCGAAGGCACCGGCTACTTCGCCCGCTGCCTCCAGCACGAGACCGACCACCTCTACGGCTACCTCTACATCGACCGCCTCTCGAAGCGCGACCGCAAGGACGTCCTGAAGCAGATGGCGGAGGGGACCCCGCGGTATCCGGTGGTCGCCAACGACTGAGTCCTGCCGAGCGAGTGCCCCGCGCCCCCCCCCGAGGGGCGCGGGGCATCGTTTTAGAAGTCGTCGTCGAACGCGACGGATCCTTCGACCGCGACCTGGTATGCGGAGGCGCGGCGTTCGAAGAAGTTGGTCAGTTCCTGGACGTTCTGCAGCTCCATGAAGGAGAACGGGTTCTCCGAGCCGTACACGGGTGCAAAGCCGAGCCGCTGCAGGCGCTGGTCGGCGACGCACTGCAAGTACTCGCGCATCGACGCCGTGTTCATGCCGGGCAGGCCGTCGCCGCACAGGTCGTGGGCGAACTGCAGCTCAGCCTCGACGGCTTCGCGCATCATGTCGGTGACCTGCCGGCCGAGGTCGTCGTCGAAGAGGTCGGGCTCCTCCTCGCGTACGGTGTCGACCACCGCGAAGGCGGCGTTCATGTGGCACGTTTCGTCGCGGAAAACCCAGTTCGTCCCCGTCGCCAGGCCGTGCAGCAGGCCCCGCGAGCGGAACCAGTACACGTATGCGAAGGCGCCGTAGAAGAACAGGCCCTCGATGCAGGCCGCGAAGCAGATCAGGTTCAGCAGGAAGCGGCGGCGGTCGGCCTTGGTCTCCAGGCGGTCGATCTTCTCGACGGAGTCCATCCAGCGGAAGCAGAACTGCGCCTTCTCCCGGATGGACGGGATGTTCTCGACGGCGGCGAACGCGTCGGCGCGGTCGTCCGGGTCGGGCAGGTACGTGTCCAGCAGCGTCAGATAGAACTGGACGTGCACGGCCTCCTCGAAGAGCTGGCGGCTCAGGTAGAGCCGCGCCTCGGGGGAGTTGATGTGCTTGTACAGGGTGAGCACGAGGTTGTTCGCGACGATCGAGTCGCCGGTCGCGAAGAAGGCGACCAGGCGGCCGATCAGGTGCTGCTCGCCCGGCGAGAGCTTGGCGAGGTCGGCCACGTCGGAGTGGAGGTCGACCTCCTCCACGGTCCAGGTGTTCTTGATCGCGTCGCGGTAGCGGTCGTAGAAGTCCGGGTACCGCATGGGGCGCAGGGTCAGTTCGAAGCCCGGGTCGAGGAGGTTCTTCTGACGCTTCTCGGTGGTTTCGGTGGTCATTACTGGCAGGCCTCGCAGGACTCGGGGTTTTCCAGGGAGCAGGCGATCGCCTCGGGGTCGGCCGCCTGCTGGGGTACGGGGGCGGTGGCGGCGACCGTGCCGCGCGCGGACTGCGCGATCCGGGTGGCCGGGCGCGACCGCAGGTAGTACGTGGTCTTGATGCCGCGCTTCCACGCGTACGCGTACATCGAGCTGAGCTTGCCGATGGTCGGCGCGGCCATGAAGAGGTTCAGGGACTGGCTCTGGTCCAGGTAGGGCGTGCGGTCGGCGGCCATGTCGATCAGCGCGCGCTGCGGGATCTCCCACGCCGTGCGGTACAGCGCGCGGACCTCCTCGGGGATCCAGGGGACGTCCTGGACCGAGCCGTTGGCCTCGCGCAGCGCGTCACGGGTGCGCGCGTCCCACAGCCCCAGCGCCTTGAGCTCCTCGATCAGGTACGCGTTGACCTGCAGGAACTCCCCGCTCAGCGTCTCGCGCTTGAAGAGGTTGGAGACCTGCGGCTCGATGCACTCGTACACGCCCGCGATGGAGGCGATGGTCGCGGTGGGGGCGATCGCCAGGAGGAGTGAGTTTCGCATGCCGGTTGCCGCGATACGGGTGCGCAGCGCGGCCCAGCGGTCGGCCCAGCGGGGTTCGGCATTGGGGTAGTGGTCGGGGTGCAGGACGCCGCGGGCGGTGCGGGTCGCCGCCCAGTTCGGGTGCGGGCCGTGCCGCTCGGCGAGGTCGGCGGACGCCTCGTACGCGGCGAGCATGATCCGCTCGGAGATACGGGTGGACAGCTCGCGCGCCTCGGGGGAGTCGAACGGCAGACGGAGGCGGAAGAAGACGTCCTGCAGGCCCATCAGGCCCAGACCCACCGGGCGCCAGCGGGAGTTGGACGCGCCGGCCTGCTCGGTCGGGTAGAAGTTGATGTCGACGACGCGGTCGAGGAAGGTGACGGCGGTACGGACGGTGGCGTCCAGCCGGTCCCAGTCCATCGTGCCGTCGGCGCCCAGGTGCGCGGCGAGGTTGACCGAGCCGAGGTTGCAGACGGCCGTCTCGCCGTCGTCCGTGACCTCCAGGATCTCCGTGCAGAGGTTGGAGGAGTGGACGACGCGGCCCGGCTCGGCGGTCTGGTTCGCGGTGCGGTTGGCGGCGTCCTTGAAGGTCATCCAGCCGTTGCCGGTCTGCGCGAGGGTACGCATCATCCGCGCGTACAGCGTCCGGGCCGGGACCGCCTTTATGGCCTTCCCCTCGGCCTCGGCCTTCCGGTACGCGGCGTCGAACTCCGCGCCGTACAGATCGACCAGCTCCGGCGCGTCCACCGGCGAGAACAGCGACCAGTCCGCGTCGGCCTCGACGCGGCGCATGAACTCGTCCGGGATCCAGTGCGCGATGTTCAGGTTGTGCGTACGCCGCGCCTCCTCGCCGGTGTTGTCGCGCAGCTCCAGGAACTCCTCGATGTCCGCGTGCCAGGTCTCCAGGTACACGCAGGCAGCGCCCTTGCGGCGGCCGCCCTGGTTCACCGCGGCGACACTCGCGTCGAGGGTCCGCAGGAACGGGACGATGCCATTGGAGTGCCCGTTGGTGCCGCGGATCAGCGAACCGCGGGCGCGCACGCGGGAGTACGAGAGGCCGATCCCGCCGGCGTGCTTCGAGAGGCGCGCGACCTGGTGGTAGCGGTCGTAGATCGAGTCCAGCTCGTCCAGCGGCGAGTCCAGCAGGTAGCAGGAGGACATCTGCGGGTGGCGGGTGCCGGAGTTGAAGAGCGTGGGGGAGGAGGGCAGGTAGGAGAGAGTGCTGGTCAGCTCGTACAGCGCGGCGACGTCCTGGACGGCGCGCTCCGAGTGGTCCTCGGCCAGGCCGCACGCCACGCGCAGCAGGAAGTGCTGCGGGGTCTCGATGACCTGGCGGGTGATCGGGTGCCGCAGGAGGTAGCGGGAGTAGACCGTGCGCAGGCCGAAGTAGCCGAAGCGGTCGTCGGCGCCGTCCGCGAGCGCCTTGTCGACGAGCGCGTCCAGTGCGGCGGCGTGCGTGGTGACGAACTCGGCCGTGCCGTCGGCGATCAGGCCCTCGCGGTGACCGGTGGCGACCGAGGCGGCGAAGCCCGTCGCGCCCTGGCTCGCGGCCTCCTCGGCGATCGCGGCGGTCAGCAGGCGGGCGGCCAGCTTGGAGTACTGCGGCTCGTCGCCGATCAGCCCGGCCGCGGCCTCCATCGCCAGCTCGCGCAGCTCCGCCTCGTCCGAGCCGGCGTGCCGGCCGCGCAGCGCGGCCGCGGCGATCTTGCCCGGGTCGGTGGCCGGCAGGTTGGCGGTGAGGTCGGTCAGGGTGCGCAGCAGGGCCGTACCGGGGCCGTCCTGGGCCTGCACGGTCGACGGCCGCGCCTCCTGCGCCGTCTGCGCCTCTTGTGCTGACTCCGCTGGCGCGATGGTCACCTTGTGCTCTCCTCACTCGGCTGGGGCCGGGGAGGGCACGACGGAGGCGTACGGGCAGCCGCGCCAAAGCCCTGCCGGGCACGCGGGCACACCACGCAGCGTCCACCGGCCCAACCCACGGAGCCCGGACGTCTCGACGCCCGTACCGGAACGGAGACGGGCGTACCGTCGGCAGGTCCTCGGACTCGGCGAGCGCGCAAATGCCCACTCAGCACACCGTTGCGGGACAGTTCCGGATTCGCACCGGATTCCCCTGCGGCGACAGCGAGGACGAGCATACATCTTGTGTCGGCTTTCGCGACCGTCCCCATATCTTGTGTCGCGGCACAACTGTCCGTGCTGTTGTCAGTGCCGTCCGCTACGTTCGGAATCGACTGGTGGGGGATGGGCGCGGATCGGGGGAGCCGAGCCGGATACGGCAACGGGCCGCCGGATTGCCCGGCGGCCCGATGTCGTGCGGAGGTTCTTGTGCAGAGGTTGTCGTGCGGAGGTTGTCGTGCGGAGGGGGGAGTGGCGTCAGTGCGCCGCCCCGGCCCCCGCTCCGGCCGTGGCCGGCGGCAGGTCGGCCTGTACGCCCTTGTCGCCGACGTCCGCCGTGTAGTCCTCGGGCGAGGTCTCGTCGACGCCGTCGGGCGCCTTCGTGGCCCGCAGGACGACCGTCAGGACCACCGTCACCACGACGTTCAGTACGAACGCGGTCAGACCGATGTAGCCGATCTCCCCGATGCCGGGGATCTCCGCGCTCGAGCCGCCGAAGTGCTTCTGGGTGGGGCTGGCCACGCCGTACGCCGCGGCCGTGCCGTACACCATGCCGACCGCCCAGCCGGCGAGCAGCGCCCAGCGGTGGAACCAACGGGTGAACAGGCCGCCCACCAGCGCCGGCATGGTCTGCAGGATCCAGATGCCGCCCAGCAGCTGGAAGTTGATCGCCACCGTCTTGTCCATCGTCAGGACGAACGCCAGCGCCCCGACCTTCACCAGCAGCGACACCAGCTTGGCGACCTTGTGCTCCTGCGCGGGCGTGGCGCCGGGCTTCAGGAAGTCCTTGTAGATGTTGCGGGTGAAGAGGTTCGCCGCGGCGATCGACATGATCGCGGCGGGTACCAGCGCGCCGATGCCGATCGCGGCGAACGCCACGCCCGTGAACCAGTCGGGGAACATGTTCTCGAACAGCTGCGGGATCGCCAGCTGGCCGTTCTGCACCTTGACCCCGGCCGCGATCGCCATGAAGCCCAGCAGCGCGAGGAAGCCGAGCATCAGCGAGTACAGCGGCAGGATGGTGGTGTTGCGGCGAATCACGTTGCGGCTCCGCGAGGAGAGCGTCGCGGTGATCGAGTGCGGGTACATGAACAGCGCCAGCGCCGAGCCGAGCGCCAGCGTCGCGTACGCCCACTGCGCGTTCGGACCGCTCGCGAGCTCCCCGCGCGGCTTGCCCGTGGCCGGGTTGGTCTCCGCGAAGGCGTCGCCCGCCACGTGGAAGATGTGCTCGAAGCCGCCCAGCTTGATCGGGATGTAGATGATCGCCACCGCGATGACGAGGTAGATCAGGCCGTCCTTGACGAACGCGATCAGCGCGGGCGCGCGCAGCCCGGAGGAGTAGGTGTACGCGGCCAGCACGCCGAAGGCGATCAGCAGTGGCAGGTCCTTGATGAACCAGTGCGTGCTCTCGCTGCCGCCGACGCCCATCACGTCCAGGACGGCCTGGATGCCCACGAGTTGCAGCGCGATGTACGGCATCGTGGCGAGGATGCCGGTGAGCGCGACGGCCAGTGACAGGGCCTTGGAGCCGAAGCGGCCGCGCACGAAGTCCGAGGTGGTGACGTACCCGTGCTTGTGCGACACCGACCACAGGCGCGGCAGGAACGTGAAGATCAACGGGTAGACGAGGATCGTGTACGGCACGGCGAAGAAGCCGGCCGCACCCGCCGCGTAGATCGCCGCGGGGACGGCGACGAAGGTGTACGCGGTGTACAGGTCGCCGCCCAGCAGGAACCACGTCACCCACGTGCCGAAGCTGCGGCCGCCCAGGCCCCACTCGTCGAGGTTCTCGGACTGCTCGGCCTTGCGCCAGCGCGCGGCCAGGAAGCCCATGACCGTCACGGCGATGAAGAAGAAGATGAAGACGGCCAGCGCGATGCCGTTCACGCCGCCGGTCGCGTCCGCCGCGAGCGCGTTTCCGCCCGGGACGGCCGGGACGGCCGCGGTGGCCGGGAGGTTCGTTGCCATGGTCATCACTTCGACGCACCGTCCTTACGGGCGCGAAGCTCACGCTGCTCACGCCGCACGAGCTTGTACGCGATCATCGTCAGCCCGGTCGAGACCAGCACCCAGAGCATTTGGTACCAGTAGAAGAACGGGATGCCGATCAGCGTCGGCTCGACCTTCGCGTACGAACTCACCCAGAGCATCGCCACGAACGGAGCGAGCAGGCACAGGCCGGCCACCACACGTGTGGGCGTGACGATCGGCCCGGAACGGGGTGTTTCGGCTGGCTCTGACATATCCGCTGCTCCATCCCTGGCGATCATCTGTAAGGCCAGGAAATCTAAGCGCCCAAAGCCGCCGACGTCACCAGCTGTCCGCATATCGGTACGGACACGGTTTGGGGGCGGGCGGGTCGGTAGGGGGCCGCTTCGGACCGGGCCGGTCCGTACGGGGGCGGTTTGGGCCCGGCCCACACTCCCGGGGCCTCCCCCCGCCCCCCTCCACCTCCTCCTAGCCCTCCCCCTCCACCTCGCCCTGCTGCCCTCCCTCTTCACGCGCGGCGGCCGGCGGCGGAGGCGGCCCGGGAAACGCGGCGGATACGGTGCGGGGCACGCGGCGCCGCCGGCGGGGGCGGGGAACGCAGCGGAGACGGCGCGGGCGACGCGGCGCAACCACCACGGCGCAGCGCAGCCACCGCGGGGATCCGGGCGGAGGCGGTGCGGGGGAACCTCCTGCCCCTCCACCACCCGCCCCTCTCAGCAGCAGCGGAAGCCCGAGCGGGGGTCCGCCTCCCTCGCGTCCGTCCTGCGGCGCTCGAACTCGGCGCGTGTCGGTACCGGGGCGTCCGGGGCGTGCCGGTGGAGGTGCTCGACGTACCGGTCGTACGCCGACTCGCCGGTCAACTCCCGCACGTACCACCGGACGCCGCGCGCCCACCGCGCCACGGTGGCCCGCCACTGCGGCGCCCCGCCTGCCCTCCGCGTCGGCTCGCTCACGTCCTCACCGCCTGGCCCCCTCGTCCCCGGCCGCCGCCAGCTCCGCCTTCTCCTCCGGGGTGGCTATCAGGCCGGCCGGGGCGATGAGACGGGAGGGGACATAGAGGGCCTCGTGCAGGGGGGTTGCGTTGGGAGTGCGGAGGTGGCGGATGCAGACGCGGGTCGCGTCGGCGATCACTACGACGATCAGCAGGGCCAGTACGGCTGACAGCACGCCGTCCACCGTGGAGTTGGTGACGACCGTGTGCATGTCGTCCATCGACTTCGCGGGCGGCAGGACCTTCCCCGCGTCGATCGCGTCCTGGTAGATCGCGCGCTGGGTGAAGAAGCCCACCTTCGGGTCGCCGGAGAACACCTTCTGCCAGCTCGCGGTGAGCGTCACCACCGCGTCCCAGGCCAGCGGTATGCCCGTGATCCAGGCCCACTTCAGCCGGCCGGACTTCACCAGCAGCGTCGTGCACACCGCCAGCGCGACCGCCGCCAGCAGCTGGTTGGAGATGCCGAAGATCGGGAAGAGCTGGTTGATGCCGCCGAGCGGCTCGTGGACGCCCACCCAGAGGAAGTACCCCCACAGGCCCACCACGGCCGCGCTGCACAGGATCAGCCCGGGCTTCCAACTGACGTCCCGGAACGGCCTGTAGGCGTTGCCCAGCATGTCCTGGAGCATGAAGCGGCCCACTCGCGTGCCCGCGTCCAGCGCCGTCAGGATGAACAGCGCCTCAAACATGATCGCGAAGTGGTACCAGAACGCCTTCATCCCGGCGCCGCCCACCACTTGCGAGAAGATCTCCGAGACGCCGACGGCCAGTGTGGGCGCGCCGCCCGTCCGGGAGAGCAGTGTCTGCTCCTCCACGGACCTGGCCGCGGCCGCCAGTTGGTCCGGGGAGATCGAGTAACCGAACTGGGCGACCGCCTGGGAAGCGGACTGGACGGAGTCGCCGATGACGCCCGCCGGCGCGTTCATCGCGAAGTACAGGCCGGGGTCGATGATGGACGCGGCCACCAGCGCCATCACCGCGACGAACGACTCCATCAGCATCGAGCCGTACCCGATCATCCGGATCTGGGTCTCCTTCTGCACCATCTTCGGTGTGGTGCCCGAGGAGATCAGCGCGTGGAAGCCGGACAGCGCGCCACAGGCGATCGTGATGAACGCGAACGGGAAGAGGGAGCCGGCGAAGACCGGGCCGTCGCCGCGGCCCGCGAAGTCCGTCACCGCGTCCATCTGCAGCGTCGGCAGAGCGATCACCACGCCGAGGGCCAGCAGGGCGATCGTGCCGATTTTCATGAACGTGGAGAGGTAGTCGCGGGGCGCGAGCAGGGTCCAGACGGGGAGCACCGAGGCGACGAAGCCGTATGCCACCAGCCAGATGACCAGGGTCTTCGGCTGGAGGGTGAAGGTGTCGGCCCAGGAGGACTCCGCGACCCAGCGGCCGCCGACGAGGGCGAGGAGCAGCAGGGCGATGCCGAGGAGGGAGACCTCGGTGATCCGGCCGGGGCGGAGGAAGCGCAGGTAGACGCCCATGATCAGCGCGATGGGGATCGTCATGCCGATGGAGAAGGTGCCCCAGGGGGACGCGGCCAGCGCGTTGACGATCACCAGGGCCAGTACGCCGAGCAGGATGATCATGATGGCGAAGGCGGCGAGCAGCGCCGCGGCCCCGCCGAACGGGCCGATCTCCTCGCGCGCCATCTGGCCCAGCGACTTCCCGTCCCGCCGGGTGGAGAAGAAGAGCACCACCATGTCCTGCACGGCGCCCGCGAAGACGACCCCGGCGATGATCCAGATCGTGCCGGGGAGATACCCCATCTGCGCCGCGAGCACCGGTCCGACCAGCGGTCCCGCGCCCGCGATGGCCGCGAAGTGGTGGCCGAGCAGGACGCGGCGGTCGGTGGGGTGGAAGTCGATGCCGTTGTTCAGCCGCTCGGCCGGGGTGGCGCGGTTCTTGTCGACCCGCAGCACGCGCGTGGCGATGAACCGCGAATAGAAGCGGTACGCGATGGCGTACGTGCCGAGCGCGGCGGCCACCATCCAGGCCGCGGAGACCTCCTCGCCGCGGCCCAGTGCGAGCAGGGTCCAGCCGGCGGCGCCGATGAGCGCAACGGCTGTCCAGATGACGATCGTTCGCGGTGATGTCGTACGCACTGGCCGTCCTCCCGTCCTGACGGTGACGGAAGGACCGTAAAGCAGGGAATGTGACGTGCGCTACACCCTGTGGACAACCAGGGTGACGGGGATGTGCACTTCCGTTTCGACGCCGGGCGGGCCGCCGCCTCCCCGCCCGTACCGCTAGTCGTTCGGCCGCTGCAGCCGGGCCACGAACTTGTACCGGTCGCCGCGGTACACCGAGCGCACCCACTCGACCGGTTCGCCCTGGGGGTCCAGGGAGTGCCGGGAGAGCATCAGCATCGGCAGGCCCACGTCCGTGCCCAGCAGGGCGGCCTCGCGCGGGGTGGCGAGGGAGGTCTCGATGGTTTCCTCGGCCTCCGCCGGGCGGACGTCGTAGACCTCGGCCAGCGCGGTGTAGAGCGACGTGTACTTGACGAGATTGCGGCGCAGGGCCGGGAAGCGCTTGGCCGACAGGTGCGTGGTCTCGATCGCCATCGGCTCGCCGCTGGCCAGCCGCAGCCGTTCGATGCGCAGCACCCGGCCGCCCGTCGCGATGTCCAGCAGCCCGGCCAGCCGGTCGTCGGCGGTGACGTACCCGATGTCCAGCAGCTGCGAGGTGGGCTCCAGGCCCTGGGCGCGCATGTCCTCCGTGTAGGAGGTCAGTTGCAGCGCCTGGGAGACCTTGGGCTTGGCGACGAAGGTGCCCTTGCCCTGGATGCGTTCCAGCCGTCCCTCGACGACCAGTTCCTGCAGGGCCTGCCGCACGGTCGTCCGCGAGGTGTCGAACTCCGAGGCCAGGGTGCGCTCGGGCGGTACGGGGGTGCCCGGCGGCAGCGTCTCGGTGATCTCCAGCAAGTGCCGCTTGAGCCGGTAGTACTTGGGCACCCGCGCGGTGCGCGCGGCTCCGCTGCCGGACTCCGCGCCGGCCTCGTCGGTCTCCATGCCCCGCCCTTCCGACTCCACTCGTGCTGTCGTCACCGGCTCCTCCGTACGTAGCGGCTCACATCGTGGCACGGGTGGGGTGCCGATGCTCCCTCGCAGGTCCGCGCCTGCCGGATGTCGGTCCGGTAACGGAGCCGACAGCGACTCTTATACACCTCTTGACACCCCTAAAGGTCTAGGCCAAGCTGCGGGCACTGGTCTAAACCATTAAAGACCACACATAGCCATTAGGGGAGTGTGCTGTGAAGCGTGGGCTGATCGCGGCGACGGCAGTCGCGGGAATGCTGGTAAGTGTCGCGGCCTGCGGGTCCGGCGAGTCGGCGGGGGCGGACGAGAAGAGCCTCACCGTATGGGTCATGGACGGCTCCACCCCACCGGGCTGGACGAAGGATGTCACGGCCGCCTTCGAGAAGAAGACCGGAGCCAAGCTGAACATCGAGATCCAGAAGTGGAACGGCATTCAGCAGAAGATCACCACCGCACTCTCCGAGGAGAACCCGCCGGACGTCATCGAGGTCGGCAACACCCAGACCCCCGCCTACGCCAAGACCTCCGGCCTCGCCGAACTGGACGACCTGAAGAAGGAGATCGGCGCCGACTGGACGCCGTCCCTGAACAAGTCGGCCGTCTACCAGGGCAAGCAGTACGCAGCGCCCTGGTACGCCGCCAACCGCGTCGTCATCTACAACAAGAAGATCTGGGCCGAGGCCGGCATCAAGGACACGCCGAAGACCCGCACCGAGTTCTTCAAGGACTTGGACACCATCCAGAAGAAGACCGACGCCGAGCCGCTCTACCTGCCCGGCCAGAACTGGTACTTCTTCGACGGCCTGACCATCGGCACCAAGGCCGACCTGGTGAAGAAGCAGGGCGGCAAGTGGGTCTCCAACCTCGCCGACCCCAAGGTCGCCAAGGCCATGGACATCTACAAGCAGTACCAGTCCTTCAGCAAGGCCCCGAAGGACAAGGACGAGGCCACCCCGCAACAGGGCGAGGTCTTCGCCAAGGGGAAGACCGGCGCGTTCATCGGCATGGGCTGGGAATCGGGCATCGCCATCAAGGCCAACCCGAAGATCGAGAAGGACATCGGTTACTTCACCATCCCCGGTGAGACCGCCGGGACGCCGGAAGGCGTCTTCCTCGGCGGCTCCAACCTCGCCGTCGCCGCCGGCAGCCAGAAGCAGGACCTCGCCAAGAAGTTCCTGAAGATCGCGCTCTCCGACAAGTACGAGGGACAGCTCGCCCAGGAAGGCGGCGTCATCCCCAACAAGGAGTCGCTGCAGAGCGCCCTGAAGGGCAACCCGGCGGCCGAGGCGGCAGCGCCCGCCGTCGCCGGCGGCGGCACCACCCCGCTCATCCCCGAATGGGGCGCCGTGGAGAACCCGCCCAACCCGATCAAGACGTACATGACCGCCGTCCTGAACGGTAAGTCCCCGATGGACGCCGCCCGGCAGGTCGAGGGCGAGTTCAACAAGCGCCTCGGCCAGCAGCAGTGAGCACGAGCACCACCGACGTACGGCCCCGTAAGGCGGTACGGCCCGTAAAGGAAGCGCCGCGGCCCGCCAAAGAAGTGCGGCGCCGCGCATACGGGCCGTACCTCCTGCTGCTGCCCGCGCTCGCCGTCACCGCGGTCTTCCTCGGCTGGCCCATGGTCACCAACGGACTGCTGTCCCTCCAGAACCTCAACATGGGACAGCTGATCCAGCACGCCACCGAGTGGAACGGCCTGGACAATTACGGCGAGGTCCTGGGCAACGAGGAGTTCTGGCGGGTCTCGCTCCGCTCCCTCCTCTTCACCGCCGCCAACGTCGCCCTCATCATGGCCATCGGCACCCTCACCGGGCTGCTCCTCGCCCGGCTCGGCCCCCGTATGCGGCTCACCCTCCTGTTCGGGCTCGTCCTGGCCTGGGCCATGCCCGTCATCGCCGCCACCACCGTCTACCAGTGGCTCTTCGCGCAGCGCTTCGGTGTCGTCAACTGGGTACTGGACCGCCTCGGATGGCACGGCATGGCGGACTTCAACTGGACCGGCAGCCAGTTCTCCACCTTCTTCGTCATCACCGTCCTGGTCGTCTGGCAGTCCGTACCCTTCGTCGCCATCAACCTCTATGCAGCGACGACCACCATCCCCAAGGAGCTCTACGAAGCGGCCGCCCTCGACGGCGCCGGAGTGTGGAAGAGCTTCACCTCGGTGACCCTGCCCTTCATCAGGCCGTTCCTCTATGCGACGACCTTCCTCGAAGTCATCTGGGTCTTCAAAGCCTTCGCCCAGGTGTTCGCCATCAATGAGGGCGGCCCGGAGCGGCTCACCGAGATCCTCCCCGTGTACGCCTTCGTCGAGGGCATGGGCAACCAGCACTACGGCATGGGCGCGGCCATCTCGCTGCTGACCATCCTCATCCTGCTGGCCCTGACCTCGTACTACCTCCGGATCGTGCTCCGGCAGGAGGAGGACGAGCGATGAAACGCAGTCTCTTCGGCCGGATCTGGCCCAACGCGACGGCCCTGTTCCTGACCGCGGGCTTCCTCTTCCCGGTCTACTGGATGTTCAGTACGGCGCTGAAGCCGACCGGCGACATCATCAGCGAGGACCCCGTGTGGTTCCCGCTCACCCCGACCCTCGAACACTTCCGCACCGCCGTCAGCGCCCCGAATTTCTGGCGATATGTCGGCAACTCCGTCACCGTGACCGTCCTCGCCGTGGGCATGTCGCTCGTGATCGCCCTGCTGGCGTCCTTCGCCATCGCCCGGATGCGCTTCAAGGGCCGCCGCGGCGTGATCGTCACCTTCATGATCGCCCAGATGGCGCCCTGGGAGGTGATGGTCATCGCGATCTACATGATCGCCCGGGACGGCGACATGCTGAACAGCCTGCTGCCCCTCACCTTCTTCTACATGGTCATGGTGCTGCCCTTTACGATCCTCACCCTCCGCGGCTACATCGCGGCCGTCCCCAAGGAGCTGGAGGAATCCGCCATGGTCGACGGCTGCTCCCGCCACCGGGCATTCACCAGGATCATCCTCCCGCTGCTCGCCCCCGGGCTGATGGCCACCTCGCTCTTCGGCTTCATCACCGCCTGGAACGAATTCCCCCTCGTCCTCATCCTCAACAAGCAGGCCGCGGCCCAGACCCTGCCCGTGTGGCTGTCCGGCTTCCAGACCAACTTCGGCGACGACTGGGGCGCCACCATGGCCGCCGCCTCCCTCTTCGCCCTGCCCATCCTGATCCTCTTCCTCTTCCTGCAGCGCAAGGCGGTCGGCGGCCTCACCTCGGGCGCGGTGAAGGGATGACGCGACCGCCCGCCTGCCTCCGCGCCGGGACCGCCGGTCTGCGATCTGATGAAAGCCGCGCCCGGTCCAGTACCGCCTACCGGTCCGGCGCCGCCTTCTGGTCCGGTACCGCCTCCGGTCCGGTACCGCCGCCCGCCCGCCTGCTTCTTCATGCGCAGTGAAGGGACCCGCAGCTCCATGACGACGCTCGTACGCTCCGCCGCCACCCTCACCCGCGACGCGCTGGCTGTTCTCCAGCCGGGCTTCACCGGGACCGACGCACCGGACTGGCTGCTGCGCCGGCTCGGCGAGGGCCTCACGTCCGTCGGTCTGTTCGGACGCAACGTCCACACCCCCGAGCAGCTCGCCGCCCTGAGCGCCCGCCTCCGCGCCGAGACCGACGGCATCCTGATCGCCATCGACGAAGAAGGAGGCGACGTCACCCGCCTCGAAGTACGCGGCGGCTCCTCCTTCCCCGGCAACCTCGCCCTCGGCGCCGTCGACGACACCGGCCTCACCCACGCCGTCGCCCGCGAGTTGGGCCGCCGCCTCGCCGACTGCGGCATCACCCTGAACTGGGCCCCCAGCGCCGACGTCAACTCCAACCCCGGCAACCCCGTCATCGGCGTACGCTCCTTCGGCTCCGACCCGCACCTGGTCGCCCGGCACACCGCCGCCTACGTCCAGGGCATGCAGTCCGCCGGCGTCGCCGCCTGCACCAAGCACTTCCCCGGCCACGGCGACACCGCCGTCGACTCCCACCACGACCTGCCCCGCATCGACGCCGCCCGCGACACCCTGTACGCCCGCGAACTCGTACCTTTCAAGGCGGCCGTCGTGGCCGGTACGAAGGCCGTCATGAGCGCGCACATCCTCGTCCCCGCCCTGGACGGCGACCTGCCCGCCACGCTCAGCCCCGCCGCCCTGCACGGCCTGCTGCGCGCGCCCGTCGCGGCGGGCGGCCTCGGCTTCGACGGCCTGATCGTCACCGACGCCGTGGAGATGCGGGCCATCGCCGCTACGTACGGAATCGAACGCGGCAGCGTGCTCGCCATCGCCGCCGGTGCCGACGCCATCTGTGTCGGCGGCGGGCTGGCCGACGAGGCGACCGTCCTCCGCCTCCGCGACGCCCTGGTGCGCGCCGTGCGCTCCGGCGCCCTCCCGGAGGAACGCCTCGCCGACGCCGCCGCGCGGGTCCGCGCGCTCTCCCGGTGGACGCGGGAGAGGGGAGGACGCGGGGTCGCCGGCGGCACGCCGAGGGACCCGGAGGTCGGCCTGCGGGCCGCTCGCCGGGCGCTGCGCACGACGGTGAGCGGTGGACCGTACGAGCCGTTGCGTACGCCCGCGTACGTTGCCGCCTTCACGCCGGTCGCCAACATCGCCGTCGGCGACGAGACCCCCTGGGGCGTCGCCGCCGAACTCGCGCGGCTGCTCCCCGGAACCGACACCGGCGGTTACAGCGCCGCCCGCGCCGCCGAGACCGGTACGCCGGAAATGGTATCAAATGTGCTGCATGAGGCGGGTGATCGCCGGATCGTCGCCGTGGTACGCGACGTGCACCGGCACCCCTGGATGGCCGAAGCCCTCACCGCCCTCGTCGCCGCCCGGCCCGACACCGTCGTGGTCGAGATGGGCGTCCCGCAGGCGCCGCCCACCGGAGCGCTGCACATCGCGACGCACGGGGCCGCCCGCGTCTGCGGCCGCGCGGCCGCAGAGGTCATCACGGGCGGCTGAGGCCGCAACAAACGCACTGGTGCCGAGCCCCGCGGGACTCGGCACCAGTGCGTTTGTGTGTTCCGTACGGGAAGCCTTACAGCCCCTGCCACTCCGGCTTGGCCGCGTACGTCGCGCGGAAGTAGTCCGCGAGCTTGAGCTTCGAGGCGGCCGCCTCGTCGACGACCACCGTGGCGTGCGGGTGCAGCTGCAGCGCGGAGGCCGGCACCAGCGCGGACACCGGACCCTCCACGGTCTGCGCCACCGCGTCCGCCTTGCCCTCGCCCGTGGCCAGCAGTACCAGGTGACGGGCCTCCAGAATGGTCCCGATGCCCTGGGTGATGACGTGGTGCGGCACCTCGTCGAGGCTGTCGAAGAACCGGGCGTTGTCCTCCCGGGTCCGCTGCGTCAGCGTCTTGATACGCGTACGGGAGGCGAGCGAGGAGCACGGCTCGTTGAAGCCGATGTGCCCGTCGGTGCCGATACCCAGCAGCTGGAGGTCCACGCCGCCGGCCTCGGCCAGCGCGCGGTCGTAGGCGTCACAGGCCGCCTGGAGGTCCTCGGCGGCGCCGTCCGGGCCCATGAAGGAGTCGGCGCCCAGACCGAGCGGCGCGACGACCTCGCGCAGCACCACGGAACGGTAGGACTCGGGGTGGCCCGTGGGCAGTCCCACGTACTCGTCGAGCTGGCAGATACGGGCCCGCGAGGCGTCCACGGCCCCCGCCGCGACCTTGTTCGCGAGCGCTTCGTAGATGGGCAGCGGGGTCGAGCCGGTGGCCACGCCGAGCAGCGCGTCGGGCTTGCGCCTCAGCAGGGCGGCCATGGCCTCGGCGATCAGCTCGCCGCCTTCCTTGGCATCCGGGACGATGACAACTTCCACGCTGGGCCTGCCGTTCTGGAGAGGGGGCAAGTGGTATAGACCACTCTAGCAGCGGCTTCACGGCCCCGTAGTGCCCTTGGCGCACAGCCGCACACACCACCGCAATTCCATGCTCCGCGCTCCCCACCCGAGGGGCTACCGCAGACCTTTTGCCCCTGGTGAGAACGGTGACGGCCCCCGCTCCTCAGGGGGAGCGGGGGCCGTTCGTACGTGTCATATGTGCCCGGAAACACCCGCGGGCCGCGGCGCCGGGACAGGACCCTCAACCTGTCCGGCACCGCAGCCCGGAGCTGACATCGGCCGGTGCACGCCGTGAGGTGTGCGGTTCCTCGCGGCGCCCGGTCCGGCCGATCGGAGGCCGCGGCGCAGTCAGGGCAGAGAGCGCCTCGGTCCTCTATCCGTCCTCCTGTGCGGGGAGGGCGGAGGCCTTTTACCGATTCATTGTGGACTAGACCATGCGCATCAGTCCATGCCTGTGCACGGTCAACGGATACACCGTACGCCGGTAGGCTCGCTTTCGTGCCCTCCATGAACGATCTCGTCCGCCAGCACACCGCTCTGAGCGACTCCGACCTCGAGTGGCTCCATCTCCTGGTCTCGGAATGGCAGCTGCTCTCGGACCTGTCCTTCGCCGACCTCGTCCTGTGGGTGCCCACCCTGGACGGCACCCGGTACGTGTCCGTCGCGCAGATGCGCCCGAACACCGGGCCGACGTCCTACCAGGACGACATGGTCGGCCATCTGGTGCCGCGCGGCCGCCGCCCCATGCTGGACACCGCGCTGGACGAGGGGCGCATCGTGCGCGAGGGCGACCCCGAGTGGCGCGAGGAGGTTCCCGTACGGGTGGAGTCCATCCCCGTACGCAGGGATGGCCGGGTGCTGGGCGTGATCGCGCGGAACACCAACCTGCTCACCGTACGGACGCCCAGCCGGCTGGAGCTCACCTACCTGCAGAGCGCGTCCGACCTGGCGCAGATGATCGCCGCAGGATCGTTTCCCTTCCCCGGCCAGCAGGTCGACATGGACGCCTCGCCGCGCGCCGGCGACGGGCTCATCCGGCTCGACGCGGACGGCGTCGTCCAGTACGCCAGCCCGAACGCGCTCTCCGCGTACCACCGTCTCGGGCTCGCCGCCGACCTCGTGGGCCACCACCTCGGCCGGGCCACCGCCGAACTCGCGCCCGCGCGCGGGCCGGTGGACGAGGCTTTGGTCAAGCTCGCCAGCGGCTGGGCGCCGCGCGAATTCGAGGTGGAGGGCGACGACGGCGTCATTCAACTGAGAGCCATCCCGCTCAAACCGAAGGGCACGCACATCGGTTCGCTCGTGCTGCTGCGCGACGTCACCGAATTGCGACGCCGAGAGCGCGAATTGATTACGAAGGACGCGACCATCCGGGAAATCCACCACCGGGTGAAGAACAACTTGCAGACAGTTGCCGCCCTCTTGCGGCTGCAGGCCCGCCGGATGGATTCGGTACAGGGACGCGAGGCGCTGAACGAGGCGGTCCGCCGGGTCGGTTCCATCGCGATCGTCCACGAGACGCTGTCCCAGACCTTGGACGAGCGGGTGGAGTTCGACGAGATCGCCGACAGGGTGCTCGCCATGGTGGCGGAGATCTCGCCGGGGAAGGTGGCCGGGCGGCGCAGCGGTCGCTTCGGAATCCTGGACGCCGAGGTCGCGACCCCGCTGTCCATGGTGCTCACGGAGGTCCTCCAGAACGCGCTGGAGCACGCCTTCGCGCCGGGGGAGCAGGGCACGGTCGAGGTGGGCGCGGTGCGCGGCGGCAGCAGTACGGAGCCGCGGCTGCGGGTCACCGTTCAGGACGACGGCCGCGGGCTGCCCGAGGGGTTCGACCCGCAGCGCGCCGGCAACCTCGGGCTGCAGATCGTCCGCACGCTGGTCGAGGGTGAGATGAGCGGCACATTCGACATGCTCCCGGCCCCCGGGCGCGGCACCCAGGTGGTGCTGGACATCCCGGTCCGGGCCGAAAAGAAACACTGAGCGCCCCGGCGCGGGCGGCGCGCTTGGTGGCGTATCTCACGCGGTATGCACCACCGTGCGCCCCCTCCGGTACGGCCATACGGAGGCGTGCGCGGACAGCAGTAAGCCCCGGACCGAGTTACGGTCCGGGGCTCAAAGCTCACGTTGCTTAGCGCATCGGGGGTACTGCGCGCTGCGGCTCGGATGCCACGGGGCGTCTGGTTCAGGCGCTGGCGTTGCGCGCCCGGTTACGAGCCGCACGGCGCTTCATTGCGCGGCGCTCGTCCTCGCTCAGACCACCCCAGACGCCGGAGTCCTGGCCGGACTCGAGCGCCCACTGCAGGCACTGCTCCATGACGGGGCAGCGGCGGCAGACGGCCTTGGCTTCCTCGATCTGCAGCAGCGCAGGACCGGTGTTGCCGATGGGGAAGAAGAGCTCGGGGTCTTCCTCGCGGCAAACGGCGCGGTGACGCCAGTCCATGGCTGCTCCATCTCCTCGTATTACGGGAACGTTGCTTGTGAATGTGAACGCTTTCACGAATCCCTCCGCAAGGGAAGGGCCGAACGCCCGCAAGGGGCTGGTGCGGTCCTGGAAAAGAGGAGGGGATTCGGGCTCTCAAGGGGGCCGAAGAGCGGCCGTCCCGATCGCCATGAAGAGACTCGCAAACCTCGGCGGCGGATACAACCCCTTCCGGAAACTTTTTTTTGATTCCTTGGTGTCGGCTGCGTCACAGCCGTACTTCTGGGGGGTGGAAGTCAGCCTAAACGTTCGACTGAAAGGACTTTAGGCCCTACTGCTCACACAATCACACGCAGTGCACGGCGTACGCCTGTGAACGTCACGCTGGAACGCAGTCCCAGGTGGTCGCCGTCCATCTGAAACGGCAGCGGAACCTGTGAATGCAAGGTGAAGTCCGTCTGATCATGAAGCGATACGGCGTGCTTTCCCCGTGGGCCGCGGTCCGGGGTTGACGCCAGCAGCTGGGAGGCGTACCGGGCGACCGCCGGGGTGGAGAGTCTGCTCAGCGCGAAGACGTCCAGAGCGGTGTCGAAGGACGCCTGCGGCGACGGGTAGACCGGGCGATTGCCCAGGTAGGTCCAGGGGGCGGTGTTGCAGATTATGGACAGGACGAGGTCTTCGATCACTTCCGTCGTGCCCGGTTCGGCGCCCGGGTGCTCCAGCGTGATCGTGCCGTGCCGGCGGTTCGGCTCGCCCATGAACTGACGCATGACCTGTCGTACGTACAGCGCATGGGTCGAACGCTTGCCGCGTTCGCGCTGTTGTTCGACTCGGCCCACGACGCCGGCATCGAAGCCGAACCCCGCGCAGAAGGTGAACCAGCGCTTCGGAATCATCTCGTCCTGAGTGTCCGGTGTGCCGGCGGCCAAACCCAGTCCCACCGTGCGTTCGCTGCCGTCGCGCAGCGCGTCCAGCAGCGCGCCGGTGGCCTCGACGGCGTCGTTCGGCAGGCCCAGGGCGCGGGCGAAGACGTTCGTCGAGCCGCCGGGGACCACCGCGAGGCGCGGCAGCGCCTCCGGGGCCGGGCCGTGGGTCAGCAGACCGTTGACGACCTCATTGACCGTCCCGTCACCGCCGAGGGCGACCACCAGCTCCGTCTCGCCGCTCTCCGCGGCCCGGCGGGCGAGGTCGCGCGCGTGACCTCTGTACTCGGTCTGCGCGACCTCCAGCTTCAGGTCGCTGGCCAGCGCGTGGGCCAGTACGTCACGGGTGCGCGCACTGGTGGTGGTGGCTGCAGGGTTGACCACGAGAAGTGCACGCATGGGGAGCAGGGTACCTACCTGTAAGTACGAGGGCCCAGCCCCTGCCCGTCAGGCGGACCGGGGCCCGGCGCTACCCTGCTGGGGTGAGCAGCAGCAAGCAGAAGCGGACCCCAGCCGCCCCGACGCCCGCCCCCGCACCCGCCGGGCCGCGGCCGCGCCGGCTGACCGCCGCGGCGGTGCTCACGGGCCTGGAGGGGCTCGCGCTGGCAGCGCTGGGCATCTACATGCTGGTCGACGGGATCGTCGGCTCGCCGGACAGTCCGCAGCAGGCCGAGATGGGCGGGATCACCGTGATCGTGCTCGCGCTGCTGCCGCTGCTCTCCGCGCGCGGGCTGTGGCTGCGGCGGCGCTGGAGCCGCGGGCCCTCGCTGATCACTCAGATCGTGGCGCTGCCGGTGGCCTGGACGCTGATCAACGGCGGTGGCGCGCTGCTCGCGGGCGGCGTGCTCCTGGCCGTCGTCGCCTTCGTCGTACTCGGCCTGCTGGTCAATCCGACGGCCACCGAGGCACTGGGGATCGGGCCGCGCGAGGACGCGTAGCCGAGTCGCGAGCCGGCTTGTAGGGGCCGCGTGGGCGGCGGGCGCTCGCTGCGCGCCGCGGCGGTCGCCCAGTCCCGTACGCCGGTACTCGCGAGGGCGCTCCGGAGAGCCGTACGCGGGGCGTGCCGGAAAGCCGTAGGCCCTCGTACGAGCGGGCGTGCGGGCGTGCGGGCGTGCGGGCGTGCGGGCGTGCGGGCGTGCGGGCGTGCGGGAAGACCGTACGCCGACGGGCGCGGGCGCACCGGGCCCGTCGGGCTCTCGGCGGAGCCCTGTGGGTGTCGGTGCGCCCGCGCCCGTTGCGCGGTCGTGGTCCGGAGTGCGGCGGATCCGGCGGTCTCCCGCCCCGCCGGAGGGTCCGCTACTCCTCGACCAGCAGCTTGTCGCGGAGCTGGGCCAGGGTGCGGGCCAGCAGCCGGGAGACGTGCATCTGGGAGATGCCCACCTCCTGGGCGATCTGCGACTGGGTCATGTTGCCGAAGAAGCGCAGCAGCAGGATCTTCTTCTCGCGCGGCGGCAGGTCCTCCAGCAGCGGCTTGAGGGATTCGCGGTACTCGACGCCCTCCAGCGCCTCGTCCTCGGCGCCCAGGGTGTCGGCGACCGCGGGGGACTCGTCGTCGGTGTCCGGCACGTCCAGCGAGAGGGTGCTGTAGGCGTTCGCCGACTCCAGGCCCTCCAGCACCTCCTCCTCGGAGATGCGCAGATGCTCGGCCAGCTCATGGACCGTGGGGGCACGGCCGTGCCGCTGGGAGAGCTCCGCGGTCGCCGTGGTCAGCGACAGCCGCAGCTCCTGCAGGCGGCGCGGCACGCGGACCGCCCAGCCCTTGTCCCGGAAGTGCCGCTTGATCTCGCCGACCACGGTCGGGGTGGCGTACGTGGAGAACTCCACGCCGCGCTCCGGGTCGAACCGGTCCACCGACTTGATCAGGCCGATCGTGGCGACCTGGGTCAGGTCGTCCAGCGGCTCGCCGCGGTTGCGGAAGCGCCGGGCGAGATGCTCCACCAGGGGCAGATGCATCCGGACCAGGGTGTTGCGCAGCTCCGCGCGCTCGTCGGAGCCCTCCGGAAGCTTGCGCAGCTCGTAGAACATCGCGCGGGCACCACTGCGGTCGTGCGGATCGTGCGCATCGTGGGGGTGATGCTGCGGATCCTGCTGCTGCCGCTGCTGCTCGCTCTGGTCCATGTGGTCCGCCCGCTCTGCCTGCTCCGCCGCGTTCAACCGGCCGCTGAGGTCGTCCGTGCCCATCGGGTGCGGCCGGGCCTGCTGCTCGGGGATGGCCAGTCTCGGCTCCATCCGCGCGCCGCGCTCCAGATCCTTCACAGGGCCCCCTCTTCGGTCATGACGGTCCGGGACCGGCGCCGCGCTCCTTGTACAGACTGATGCTGACCGTCTGGTCCTCGGCGACGGTGGAGTCGACCTTGCCGGCCAGTGCGGAGAGCACCGTCCAGGCGAAGGTGTCGCGCTCTGGAGCGCGCCCGTCGGTGGTGGGAGCCGATACGGTCACCTGCAGCGCGTCGTCGATCAGCCGGAAGACGCAGCTCAGCACACTGCCGGGGACGGCCTGCTGCAGGAGGATCGCGCACGCCTCGTCGACGGCGATACGCAGATCCTCGATCTCGTCGAGGGTGAAGTCCAACCGGGCTGCCAGTCCGGCCGTGGCCGTGCGCAGCACCGAAAGGTAGGCACCCGCAGCGGGCAGCCGGACTTCCACGAAGTCCTGATTCCCGGGCTCGCCTGCGATCTGGGACACCCTCACCTCCAAGGTGACACAAGCTGATTGAGCTGATATTCATGCCGGACCTGATCCTCCCGGCGGAAGGAACGGCCACCCGGCACAGCGCATGCGCTGTGCGACGCTATCGCGATCTGCGGTGCAATGTCGCCCGGGATCGGCGTGGCTGCCGACCGGGCACGACGGTGGGACTCGCAGTGTCCCGCAAACCCACGAGTGTCACTCATTGTAAGCCTACGGGTACGGACAGTGGCTAGGGGTCTGCACTGCCAAATCGGCGCTGGTTACGCTGCGTTGGCATCTGCAGTTGCCGCGAGCTCGTGCAGTGCCTCTCCAGTGAGCCGGAAGACGGTCCATTCGTCCATGGGCTGAGCACCGATCGACTTGTATATACCGATGGACGGTTCATTCCAATCCAGGACTGACCATTCAAAACGTCCGTATCCACGGCGGATGCATATCTGCGCCAGCGCGGCGAGCAGTGACTTGCCGTGTCCGCCGCCGCGGTGCGCGGGCCGGACGTACAGGTCCTCCAGATAGACACCGTGCGTGCCCGTCCACGTGGAGAAGTTGCGAAACCACAGGGCAAAGCCCACCGGGGTGCCGGACTCCTCGGCGATCAGTCCGAAGACGGCCGGGTGCTCGCCGAACAGGGCGTCGCGGAGCTGCTCTTCAGTGGCCTTGGCCGACTCCAGCTCGCGCTCGTACTCCGCGAGCTCGCGGATCATGGCGTGGATCGCCGGGACGTCGGCGGGTGTCGCAGTGCGGATCATGCCGTGAAGGCTAGCGGGCGCCACTGACAACCGGCGCCGGGCGCCGTGCGGTCACCGCGCCAACGGGGAAGCGCTCAGACCAGCGCCTTGTCGGCGAAGCACCAGCGCCAGTCCTCGCCCGCTCCGAAGGCGCGCATCACCGGGTGTCCGGTCGCCTCGAAGTGCGCCGTGGCGTGCCGGTACGGCGAGGAATCGCAGCAGCCGACGTGGCCGCAGGCCAGGCAGAGCCGCAGCTGCACGGGGTGGCTGCCGACGGCGAGGCACTCGGGGCAGGTGTCGCTCAGCGCGGCCGGTTCGGGGCGCGGCAGTTCGAGAACGTGCGGGCACTCGCTCATGATTGCCAGATTAGCCGGAACGCGCGGGGACGGGTCGTGCCATGGATGTGATGCCACTGTTGCTGCTGGTCGCCGGGAGCGCGGCGGTCGCGGGACTGGCGCGGCGCACTCCGGTGCCCGCGCCCCTGCTGCTCGTCGCGGCCGGGCTCGGCGCGGGGTACCTGCCCGGCGTCCCCGACTACCCGCTCGACCCGCACATCGTGCTTCCCCTGCTGCTGCCGCCCCTGCTGCACACCGCGGCCCTGGACAGCTCGTACCTGGACCTGCGGGCCAATCTGCGTCCGGTGGCGCTGCTGTCGGTCGGCTACGTGCTCTTCGCGACGCTGGCCGTCGGGTACGCCGCGTACCTCGTCATCCCGGACCTGCCGCTGACCGCGGCCCTCGTGCTGGGTGCGGTGGTCGCGCCCCCGGACGCCGTGGCGGCCACCGCCATCGCCCGCAGGCTGCGGCTGCCCGGCCGGATCACGACCATCCTGCAGGGCGAGTCGCTGGTCAACGATGCCACCGCCATCACCGCCTACAAGGTGGCGCTGGCCGCGGCCGTCGGGGAGGGCGCGACCTGGGCCGGCGGCCTGAAGGAGTTCGGCATCGCGGCGGTCGGCGGCATCGGGATCGGGCTGGTCCTCATGGGGCCGCTGCACTGGCTGCGCTGCAAGCTGCGCGACTCCGCGGTGCTGGAGAACACACTGTCGCTGCTCATCCCCTTCCTGGCGTACTCGGTGGCCGAGCACGTCGGCGCCTCCGGGGTGCTCGCCGTCGTGGTGGTCGCGCTGTACCT
Source organism: Streptomyces sp. NPDC050315 (assembly GCF_040655775.1). Taxonomy (NCBI): domain Bacteria; kingdom Bacillati; phylum Actinomycetota; class Actinomycetes; order Kitasatosporales; family Streptomycetaceae; genus Streptomyces; species Streptomyces sp. NPDC050315. The sequence continues at coordinate 513,017 of NZ_JBFAKN010000004.1, read as the reverse complement.
GGGACACCGTTCCTGGCAGGTGGGCTTCGAGACGCGGCTTCAGGAGGCCGCGGTGTGGACGATGGTCTCCTTCCTGCTGGAGTCCACGGTCTTCGCGCTCATCGGGCTGCAGCTGCCGGTCGTGGTGCGGGGGCTGGGGGAGTTCAGCACCGCGCAGGCGCTCACGTACGCCCTCGTGGTGTTCGCCGTGGTGGTGCTGGCGCGCTTCGTATGGGTGTTCCCCGCGACGTACGTGCCGCGGTGGCTGTCGGCGCGTATCCGGGAACGGGAGCCCGATACGACCTGGACGGCGCCGGTGATCGTCGGCTGGGCCGGGATGCGCGGGGTGGTCTCACTGGCGATCGCCTTCTCCATCCCGCTGACGATCCACGGCGACGAGCCCTTCCCGGCGCGCAACCTGGTGCTCTTCCTGACCTTCAGCACGGTCATCGGCACCCTCGTGGTCCAGGGGCTGACGCTGCCGCCGCTGATCCGCCTCCTGAGGCTGCCCCGGCCGGACCCGCAGGCCGAGACGCTGGCCGAGGCGCAGGCGCAGAACGACGCGTCGGACGCGGCGGAGCGGCGGCTCCATGAACTCCTGGAGGACTCGCGCAACGCGCTGCCTGGACCCTTGGAGGACCGGCTGCGGACCGTGCTGGAGCGCCGCCGCAACGCCGTCTGGGAGCGGCTGGGGCCGCCGAACGCCGAGACCGGGGAGTCGGTGGAGGCGACCTACCTGCGGCTGGCCCGGGAGATGATCGGCGCGGAGCGCGCGGTCTTCGTGGAGCTGCGCGACGCGCGGCGGATCGACGACGAGATGCTGCGCACGCTGCTGCGCCGGCTGGACCTGGAGGAGGCGGCGGCGTACCGGGAGACGGTGAGCCCCGAGTAGGCGGTGCGCTTCAGGGGGTGCCGGTGATCACCGCGGCCACCGTGGTGCCCGGTGCGAACGCGCCCTCCTCGGTACGCGTGGTCAGGCCCAGCAGCAGCTTCGCCACGTAGACCCGCTCCAGTGGCAGACCGTGCCGCGCCTCGAAGTCCGCGGCGAAGTCCTCCAGCGCGGGCGTGCTGCGGGCGTAGCCGCCGCAGTGGAACGCGGTCTCCAGCCGCCAGTCGCCGCGTCGCCCCCCGAAGGCCGCCTCCTGGAGGCGGAGTACGTCCGCTGCCAGGAAGTGATCGGGCCCGGGGCCGCCCTTCAGTACGGGGAAGCCGAGGGCCCGCTGCCCCGGGGCGAGGCCCGCGGCCAGCCCCGCGAGGGTGCCGCCGGTCCCGCAGGCCACGGCGACGACGTCGGCGGCCCCGGCCAGCTCCTGGCCCAGCGCGGCGCAGCCGCGGGCGGCGAGGGCGTTGCTGCCGCCCTCGGGGACCAGCCGGTACGGCCCGAAGCGGGCGCGCAGCGCGTCGAGCAGCTCGGGGTCGTCCTTGCGGCGGTAGCGGGCGCGGTCCATGAAGTGCAGCTGCATACCGTCGGCGGCACAGCGGGCCAGTGAGGGGTTCAGCGGCCGGTCCGCCAGCTCCTCGCCCCGTACGACGCCTATCGTGGCCAGGCCCAGGAGGCGGCCCGCCGCGGCGGTGGCGCGCAGGTGGTTGGAGTACGCGCCGCCGAACGTGAGCAGCGTGCGGTCCCCGGACGCGGCGGCGGCGCGGAGGTTGGGCTCCAGTTTCCGCCATTTGTTGCCCGGCAGATCGGGGTGTATCAGGTCGTCCCGCTTGAGCAGCAGGCGTACGCCGCGGCGCGCGAACCGGTTGTCCTCGATCTCCTGTACCGGGGACGGCAGGTGCGGCCGCAGCGTCTTCGGGTCGGGGACAGCGCTGGTCACGCCCCCATTGTCACCTCAGGCGCTTCCCGATGCGTTCGCGCAGCGAGTCCATCGTGAAGCCGCGCGGGTCGACCTTGCCCGGCTGCCACTCCAGGTGGCCGAGCACCGAGCGCTCGTTCCAGCCGTGCACCCGGCACACGGCGGCCGCCGCCTTCTCGATGGCCTCCAGCTGCGCGTCGGGCCACGGGTCCTTGCCGTCGCCGAGGTTCTCGCACTCGAAGCCGTAGTAGACGCGGTTGCCGTCGGTGTCGGCCTCGTTGTCCGGCGGCAGCCGCCGCTCGGCGATCACCGCCCGCAGGACGTCGCCGTCGCCGAGCCCCGCGTGGTTGGCGCGGCCGTGACCGACCAGATGGACCGTGCCGTCCTTGGTGATGACGCCGTGGCACAGCGGGCCCGGCAGGTCCGGGTGGCCGTCGTAGCAGATCCGTACCGTCTCCTCGGCGCCCGAGGTCACGGTGTGGTGGACCATCACGCCGTGCACCCCGCCCCAGGGGCCCTTGTGGTTGCGGTTGTGCGTCCGCCAGTCGCCGACCTCGACGACGCGCAGCCCTTCGTCCCGCAGCGCTTCGAGGAATCTGTCCGCTGACATGGGTGTGGCCATGAACGGCTCCCGTTCCGGTGACACGGCGGCCGCCGACCGCGCACCGCCTCGTAAGAGCCTGTGGCCGGACCCCGGCCGGATCGGTCACAGGCCCTTCATCGCTTGTACTGGAACGGGAGGTATGAGGTCAGCAGTTCGCGGTCAATGCGAGCCGAAGCGGCCGCTTACGGGGCATACGCTGGACATATGTCCCTACCGGGGCGGTTTCGCACAGGGGATACGAGGGAACGCGGGCGTCCTTCCGGAACCGTCCTACTGGCCGCGAACCGTCCTACTGGCCGCGCAGAACGCCGTCCCCGTGCGTGGCGATGTACGCCTCCAGTGCCTGCAGCGCCGCCGCCGTCGACTCCGGCGAGCCGCTGCCGCGCCGCTCCGCGTAGTACGCGGCGCCCAGCCGCTTCAGCAGATCGGCGCCCGCGCGCTGCTGCTGCACCTCGTCCATCTTCTGCTTGCCCTGAGCCAGGCCACGCTGCGCCTGCTCCTTGGCACGGTCCAGAAATCCCGCCATTGTGCTGCCTCCGCGTCGGTCCATGGGTCTCGCAGGCACCGGCGCCCTTTCCGGCTCCGGTGCGTGCCGTATCCGATCAACGGCCGGGACGCGGTGCTGGTTCCCGTGCCAGGCTGGAGGCGTGTACCGGGAACGGCCCTCCGTGCTGTCCGGCGCCGCCGTGTGGACCAAGACCCCGGGAACGGCGCCGCGTCCCGTGCTGCCCGACGGCTGCACCGATCTGATCTGGTACGACGGCCGCCTCCTGGTCGCGGGTCCGGACACCCGCGCCCATCTGCCGCCGGCTCCTGAGCGGGCCCCGGAGGCGCCCGTCGTCGGCCTGCGCTTCGCGCCGGGGCAGGGCCCGGCCGTCCTGGGTGTGCCCGCGCACGAACTGCGTGACCTGCGCGTTCCCCTCGCCGATCTGTGGCCCGCCGACCGGGTGCGGCGGCTGACCGACGAGCTGGCCACCGCCGCGTCCGGTCGTGCCCTGGAAGCCGCGGCCGCCGCCCGGCTGCGTACGGGTGCCGCGCCGGACCCGGCGCGCGGCCTGATCGCACGGGCGGCGGCCCGGGGCACGCCGGTGCGCGAGCTGGCCGACGCGGTCGGTGTGGGCGAGCGCCAGCTGCACCGCCGCTGCCTGGCCGCCTTCGGGTACGGCCCCAAGACCCTCGGCCGGGTGCTGCGTTTGGTGCGCGCCCTGGACCTGGCCCGCTCCGGGATGCCGTACGCACAGGTCGCCGCCGTCGCCGGGTATGCCGACCAGGCACACCTGGCGCGCGAGGTGCGGGCGCTGGCGGGTGCCCCGCTCGGGACGGTTCTCGCGCCGGGATAGCGTGTCCGCCATGGACTACCAGGGCGTTCTCGAGGAGGTGGCGGACCGTGCGCGGCCGCTGGTGAGACAGGGGAAGGTCGCCGACTACATCCCCGCACTGGAGCGCGTCTCGCCGGACCGCTTCGGGATCGCGCTGACCGACATACACGGGGAGACGTACGGCGTCGGGGACTGGGAGGTCCCGTTCTCCGTGCAGTCCATCTCCAAGGCGTTCTCTCTCGCGCTCGTGCTGGCCCAGGAGGACCAGAGCATCTGGGAGCGGGTGGGGCGCGAGCCGTCCGGCACGCCCTTCAACTCCCTGGTGCAGCTGGAGTGGGAGCAGGGCATCCCGCGCAACCCGTTCATCAACGCCGGGGCGCTCGTCGTGACCGACCGGCTGCAGACGCTGACCGGCGACGCCAGTACGGCGATGCTGGACTTCCTCCGGGAGGAGAGCGGCAATCCCGACCTGGCGTTCGACCAGGCCGTCGCCGACTCCGAGGCGCAGCACGGGGACCGCAACTCCGCGCTCGCGCACTTCATGGCGAGCTTCGGCAATCTGGAGAACCCCGTCCCCAGCGTCATCGAGCACTACTTCTGGCAGTGCGCGATCGAAATGACCTGCCGGGATCTGGCGACGGCCGGCGGCTTCCTCGCGCGCCACGGGCTGCGCTCCGACGGCAGCAGGCTGCTGGCGGCCCGGGACGCCAAGCGGATCAACGCGGTGATGCTGACCTGCGGTACGTACGACGCGGCGGGGGAGTTCGCGTACCGGGTGGGGCTGCCCGCCAAGAGCGGCGTGGGCGGCGGCATCATCGCGGTCGTCCCCGGGCGGTGCACGCTGTGCGTATGGAGCCCGGGGCTGGACGCGCGCGGCAATTCGGTCGCGGGCGCCGCGGCACTGGACCACTTCACGACGCTCACCGGATGGTCGGTGTTCTGACCGGCCGGTCGGAACCAAAGCCCGATCAGGAGGGCAGTGGCGCGAAGAGGTCGACGCCGTGGCCGTCCGGGTCCAGGACGACGGCGTAACGCTGGCCCCAGAAGGCGTCCCACGGCTTCTTGGACCCGCGGTACCCGGCGTCGACGAGCTCCGCATAGAGGGCGTCGACCGCCTCCGGGGACGCGCATTCGAAGGCGAGCTCGGGCCCACCGGAGGACGGCGTCCAGTCCGGGTCCGTGGCGCGCAGCGTCTCGTGGGTGTCCCACATCAGCCGCAGCCCGCCCGGCAGTTGTGCCTCCGCGTGCGGGGCGGTGTCGGCGTCCGCCGGGATGTCCAGGCCGAGGCGCCGGTAGAAGGCGAGCGAGGCCGCCATGTCGGCGGCGGCCAGGCCGATCGCGGCGAACCGGGGCGCGGGGGCGGTACGCGCCGCCGCGGCCCCGGAGGTGGTCTGTGCGCTGGTCCTGTCAGTCATGAGCCGAGCGTACGAAGGCGCGGTCCTGCCGGTCTTGAACGAAACGGACGTCCCCCGGCACCGCGCCTATGGACACCGCGTAGCGCCTAGGGACGCAGCGCCGCGCCTACGGACGCAGCGCCGCGCCCACGGACACAGTGCCGCGCCTACGGGCAGCGCACGACCTGCCCCGCGTACGAAAGGTTTCCGCCGAATCCGAAGAGGAGTACCGGCGCGCCCGAGGGGACCTCGCGCCGTTCGACCAGCTTCGAGAAGGCCAGCGGCACGGACGCCGCCGCGGTGTTGCCGGACTCCACGACGTCCCGGGCGATCACCGCGTTGACCGCCCCGATGCGCTCCGCCACCGGCTCGATGATCCGCAGGTTGGCCTGGTGCAGCACCACGCCGGCCAGCTCCTCGGGCCGTACGCCGGCGCGCTCGCACACCTCGCGGGCGACGGCCGGCAGCTGCGTGGTCGCCCAGCGGTAGACCGCCTGGCCCGCCTGGGAGAAGAGGGCGGGCTCGCCCTCGATGCGCACCGCGTCGCCCATCTCCGGTACCGAGCCCCACAGCACCGGGCCGATCTCCGGCTCCGCGGCCGCCGTCACCACCGCGGCGCCCGCGCCGTCGCCCACCAGGACGCACGTCGAGCGGTCCGTCCAGTCCACGACGCCGGTGAACTTCTCGGCGCCGATCACCAGCGCGTTGCGCGCAGCGCCGGCCCGGATCGTGTGGTCGGCGGTGGCCAGCGCGTGGGTGAAGCCCGCGCACACCACGTTGACGTCCATCGTGGCGGCCGCCGGAATGCCGAGCCGGGCGGCCACCCGGGCGGCCATGTTCGGGCTGCGGTCCGTGGCCGTGCAGGTGGCGACGAGTACGAGGTCGATGTCGTCCGGGGCGAGGCCGCTCGTCGCGAGCGCCTTCGCCGCCGCGGCGGCGGCCATCGCGTCCACGGTCTCGTCGGGTGCGGCGACGCGCCGGGTACGGATGCCCACCCGGCTGCTGATCCAGGCGTCGTCGGTGTCGACGAGCTCGGCCAGGTCGTTGTTGGTGAGTACCTTGGCGGGCTGGTAATGGCCCAGCGCCAAAAGGCGCGACCCGGTCATTTCTCCCCCTGCGGGTAAAAACGGAATATCGACCTCACCAGTGTTGGCCGAAAGGCCGCGCTACCGGGGGTGTGTGTCCGGCCAATCTTAGGCACGCGGTTCTGGAGGCTTCCGACCGTCACGCCGGGTGGTCGGCCCCTGTATGCGGTCGTATGGAGCGCGGTGGCCGATTCCGCTGAGAGCGAGGCGCGGGACGCCCGTACATCCGTACGGGCAGAGTCGGCGCCATGAGACTGCTGATGCTGGGTGGCACGGAGTTCGTCGGGCGGGCCGTGACCGAGGCGGCCCTCGCACAGGGATGGCAGGTCACGGTGTTCCACCGGGGCCGCCACGAGGCACCACCGGGAGCGGCGGTGCTCCACGGTGACCGCACCGCTCCCGAGGGGCTGGCGGCGCTGCGTACGGGGGAGTGGGACGCGGTGGTGGACACCTGGTCCTGGGCGCCGTCGGCGGTACGGGACACGGCCCGGCTGCTGGCCGGCCGGGCGGGGCGCTACGTATACGTGTCGAGCGCTTCGGTGTACGTGCATCCGAAGGCGGCGGGGCTGGCCGAGGAGGCCCCTCTTGTGGCGGGTGATCCGGACGCGGGCGACGTGGAGTACGCGGAGGCCAAGCGGGGTGGCGAGCTGGCGGCCGAGGAGGCCTTCGGCGCCGACCGGTCGGTCTTCGCGCGGGCCGGGCTGATCATCGGGCCCTACGAGAACGTCGGGCGGCTGCCGTGGTGGCTGTCCCGGATCGCCCGCGGCGGCCCCGTCCTCGCCCCGGGCCCGCACGGCCTCCCGATCCAGTACATCGACCCCCGCGACCTCGCCGCCTGGATCCTGCACGCCGTCGAGGCGGGACTGTCGGGCCCGTACAACATGATCAGCCGGACCGGCCACGCCACCATGGGCGAACTGCTGGAGGCGTGCGTAGAGGTCACGGGGGCGGCCGCCGAGCTGCGGTGGACCGATCCGGAGGCGATCCTCGCGGCCGGGATCGAGCCGTGGACGGAGCTGCCGGTCTGGGTGCCGCCGAGCTCGGAGTACTACGACACGCTGCACCGTACGGGCGTGGAGCGGGCGTACGCCGCCGGGCTGCGCTGCCGTCCGGTGACGGAGACGGTGGCGGACACCTGGGCCTGGCTGCGGTCGATCGGCGGGCAGGCGCCGCAGCGGCCGGACCGCCCGCTGGTCCGGCTGTCCCCGGAGAAGGAGGCGAAGGTGCTGGGCGCGACCGGAGCCTGACGGTCATGGGCTGTGCCGGAACGTCCCGGCACGGCCCGCTACAGCCAGCCGTTCCGCTTGAACCCGCGGTGGATCACCACGCACGCCGCCACGATCACGGCCATCACCAGCGGGTATCCGAACACCCAGTCCCGCTCCGGCATGTACTCGAAGTTCATGCCGTACACGCCGCACACCATCGTCGGGACGGCCAGGATCGCGACCCAGGCGCTGATCCGGCGCATGTCCTCGTTCTGCGCGATGGTGACCTGCGCGAGGTGGGCCTGGAGTATCGAGTTCAGCAGCTCGTCGAAGGCGGTGATGCGCTCGGTGACCCGGGCCAGGTGGTCGGCGACGTCCCGGAAGTACGCACGGACGCGCGGGTCCACCTGGGCCAGCGGCTGGGTGGAGAGCCGCTGCAGCGGCCGGTCCAGCGGGGCCACGGCCCGCTTCAGCTCCAGCAGCTCGCGCTTGAGCTGGTAGATCCGCCCCGCGTCGGCGTTCCGCCCGCCCTCGGCGAAGACCGCGCTCTCCACCGTGTCCATGTCGTCCTGGATGGCCGCCGTGGCCTCCAGGTAGTCGTCGACGACCAGGTCGGCGATGGCGTGCAGGACGGCGGACGGGCCGAGCGCGAGCTGTTCCGGATCGGCTTCCAGCGCCTCGCGCAGCGGGCCGAGCGAGCCGTGCCCGCCGTGCCGGACGGTGATCACGAAGTCCTCGCCGGTGAACACCATGATCTCGCCGGTGTCCACGATCTCGCTGGTCGCCGTGAGCCGGTCGTGCTCGATGTAGCAGGCGGTCTTGAAGACGGTGAACAGGTTGGTGTCGTACTGCTCCAGCTTGGGGCGCTGGTGGGCGAGGACCGCGTCCTCCACGGCCAGCGGGTGCAGCCCGAACAGCTCCACGATCCCCGCGAACTCCGCCTCCGACGGCTCGTGCAGCCCGATCCACACGAACCCTTCGCCCGAGGAGCGGACCCGGTGCACCGCCTCCTCCACGGGGTGGTCGCCGGTCAGCCGCACCCCGTTCTCGTACACCGCACAGTTGACGACGGCGGTGCCCAGCGGCGAGCGCGCCGGGTGGGCGAGGTCGACACCGCGGCTGCGCTGTTGTGGCAGGCGTACGGCCCGGCGGAGGTGGCGGATCATCGACATGGGCGGCTCCGGGGCGGCTCCTACGGGCGGGCGCCGCCCAGTATGCCGATCACGGCGCTCCGGTTCATCCCCGGACCGTGATGCCCCGCTCCCGGGGAGGCGGCGAGGCGCTGCACTGAAACGCGCGGTGGGGCGCCGCGGTGGGGAGGCCCACCGCGCATGGAGGGGGGTGAAACGCGCGGCCGCGTACGGGCGCGCGCTGTGGGGGGATGCACGCGCGGTGGGGTTCGCGGACCCCACCGCGCGTCTCAGCGCGGGCTGTCTGCCGGCCGTCGGCCCGTGGTCATCGGCGGGCGGCCGACGGCCGACGGTTCGGGAGGGCCAGGGGCCCCTAGGACGCCTTGGCGAAGCGGGCGCCGGTCAGGCCGTTCGCCCAGAGCTGGTCGACCTTGGCGCGCTCGTTGGCGTCCGGCTGGGCGTTGGTGCAGGACGGGCCGGGGCCGCCGCCGGACATCAGCTCGCTGCACGGGCCTTCGTAGTGGTCCGGCAGGCCGAGGACGTGGCCGGTCTCGTGCGCGGTCACGCGGGTGGAGTCGTACTCCTGGTTCTGCTGGTAGTCCAGGAAGATGTAGCCCTTGCCGTGGCCGTCGGTGCTGGCGTAGGAGCCGCGCGGGTCGTTGCCCTCGCGGTACTGGAAGTCCCCGCCGCTGCCCTCCTGCAGCTTGACGTTGGAGACGGCGCTGTTCCATATCTGCGCGCTCGCGGATATCTGCTGCGCGAAGGTGGGCGCGTCGCTCGCGTCGTACGTCACCGTCACCGAAGCGGCGCCGGTCTTCTTCTGCTTGGCGAGCGCCGACTTCAGCACGGCCTCGAAGAACCGCTTCGTGTCGGCCTTCTCGGCGGCCGAACCGACGTACTGGGCCGCGGTCACCGTGTTGTCCGCGGGGGCGGCAGAGGGGGTGGCCGCCGCGGGCACGGCGGCGGCGAGGCTCGCGGCAAGGCCCAGACCAAGTGCGGCCGACAGCACCGTCTTCGGAGATCTCATGTGGGGGGCTCCTTAGTGTCCGGGGGACCCGGCCGAGGTGTGGGGCAACGGCCGGGACCCGCGGATGAACTGTGGTGCCGCCGAGTCTGCGGGAGATATCCGGGGAGGCGGAGATTCCATCTGGCGATAGGACGGTCCAATAGCCCCTGGGATATGTGTGGTTCGCGGGGTTCGGGTGGCTGGTGCGACACGTAAGGACGTCGTTATGCTCCGCGCGTGGAGCTTGAGGTGAGGCACCTACGTGCGCTGTGCGCCATCGCCGACACCGGCAGCGTACGCAAGGCCGCGCGGCAGCTCGGCATGACCCAGCCCTCCCTGACCACGCAGCTGCGGCGTATCGAGAACGCGCTGGGCGGCCAGCTCTTCATCCGCGAGCGCTCCGGCAGCCGGCCGACGCCGCTCGGCCAGACCGTCCTGCACCGCGCCCGGCCGATAGTGGCGGAGATGACCGCACTGGTCGACGAGACCAGGTCGGCGGTGGTGCGCGAGCACGGCGCGCGGCTGCGCGTGGGCAGCACCGGCAGCCGCGCGGTGGCCGGCTGGCTGCGCCGGCTGCGGGCCCGGCTGCCCGAGACCGACACCACGATACGGATCGACCTGTCGGGCAACACCCTGCTGCGGATGGTCGCGGCGGGCCAGCTCGACGCGGCCTTCGTGCACGAGGTCGAGGGCTCGCCGCTGCGCGTCCCCGACGGCCTGGTCGAGCGTGAACTCCTCGCCCGAGAGCCGCAGTTCATGGCGCTCCCGGCAACGCACCCGGCCGCCGCGCTGGAGGCCGTCACGCTCGCCGACCTCGCCGAGGACCAGTGGATGGTCGACCCGTCCGTGGACGGCGAGTGGGCCGGGCTGCGGCGGATCTGGACCGCGGCCGGGATGGACCCGCGCGTGGTGCACGGCGACTATCTCGCCGCGGGCGACCTCGTGGCGGCCGGCGAGGTCGTCGCGCCCTGCCAGCCGACCGCCCGGCCCCGCCACGGCATGGTCGTCCGCCCGCTGCGCGGCGACCCGCTGGCCGTACGGCTGTTCCTGGCGTACCGCGGCGGCGGGTGCGACACCGCGTGGGTCGACGCGCTCTTCGAGGACCTGCGGGCCGCGTACCGGGAAGTGGCCTGGGCGAGCACCGCGTACCGGAAGTGGCTGATCAGGCACGAGAGCCTGCTGGCGGTGGGGTCGTAGGACGGGCCCGACGGGCCGCCTCGGGATGCGGAACGGCCCGGTGCGCTTGTCCCGTGTGCCGTGCGGGGTGCGGCCGCGGCGAGGAGAATCCGTAGCGGAGGCGCGTGGGCGGCCGGGCAGCCGGAATTCTGCCAAGATTTTTCTCCGCTCCTGTCGAGGACCGGCCGCCGGGTCCGACGTCTCCGGTGAGAGGCGCCCGGCCGGACGCCGACAGCTCCCGAGGAGTGAGCGACATGAAGTACATGCTGATGATCCAGGCGAGCCAGGCCGACTACGACGCCATGAACGGCAAGGATTCCGGCAGGACGCCGTGGACCGAGGGCGACCTCAAGGCGATGTTCCAGTTCATGGAGAGCCTCAACAACGACCTCGCGGAGAACGGCGAGATGATCGACGGGCAGGGGCTGAGCGAGCCCGCGCAGGCCCGCGTCGTGACCCCCGGCAAGGACGGCGTACCGGTCGTCGCCGACGGCCCGTACAGCGAGACCAAGGAAGTGGTCTGCGGCTACTGGCTCCTGGAGTGCGCGTCCCTGGACCGCGCCACCGAGATCGCCAAGCGCGTTCTGCAGTGCCCGGTCCCCGAGGGCGCCGAGAACGGCCCCGTCACCATCCGGCCCATCCCCGACAACCCGCCCTGCGAGGTCTGAGGCGGCCGGAGGCCGTGGGCGCACCGGAACGGACCGAGGACCTGCTGCGCGCGCTCGCGCCGCAGGTCCTCGGCGCGCTCGTGCGGCGGTACGGGCACTTCGACCTCGCCGAGGACGCCGTACAGGAAGCACTGCTGGCCGCCGCGGTCCAGTGGCCGGAGGCCGGCCGCCCGGACAACCCGCGCGGCTGGCTGATCAGGGTCGGGGCGCGCCGGCTCACGGACCTGCTGCGCGCCGAGGAGGCGCGGCGGCGGCGCGAGGAGACGGCGTACGCGCTGACGCCGCGCGACGAGTTTCACGCCCCGGCGCCCGGCGAGAGCCGCGCCCCCAGCGAGGACGACACCCTCACGCTGCTCTTCCTGTGCTGCCACCCCGCGCTGCCCCCGGCCGCGCAGACCGCGCTGACGCTGCGCGCGGTCGGCGGCCTGACCACGGCCGAGATCGCCCGTGCGTACCTGGTGCCGGAGGCCACGATGGCGCAGCGGATCAGCCGCGCCAAGCAGCGGATCAGGGCGGCCGGCGGGCACTTCAGGGCGCCGGCCCCGGAGGAGCGCGTCGCGCGGCTCGGCGCGGTACTGCAGATCCTGTACCTGATCTTCAACGAGGGGTACACCGCGACCTCCGGCCCCCGGCTGCAGCGCGTCGAGCTGGCCCGTGAGGCGATCCGGCTGACGCGGTCGCTGCGCGCGCTGCTCCCGGAGGACGGCGAGGTGGCCGGGCTGCTGGCCCTGATGCTGCTCACCGACGCCCGCCGCGCGGCGCGCACGGCGCCCGACGGGTCGCTCGTCCCGCTCGCCGAACAGGACCGCGGCGCCTGGGACCGGGAGGCGATCGCCGAGGGCGTGGCTTTGGTCAGCGGCGCGCTCCGCCGCACGCCCCTCGGCCCGTACCAGCTCCAGGCCGCGATCGCCGCGGTGCACGACGAGGCGGCGCGCGCCGAGGACACCGACTGGCGCGAGATCCTCGGCCTGTACCGCCTGCTGGCCCGGATCGCGCCGAGCCCGGTGGTCACCCTCAACGAGGCGGTCGCGCTCGCCATGGTCAGCGGCCCCCGGGCCGGGCTGGACCTGCTCGCCACCGTCGCCGGCGACCCGCACCTCGCGCACCACCACCGCCTCGAAGCGGTCCGTGCGCACCTGCTGGAGCAGGCCGGGGAGCGCGCCGAGGCCCGCGCGGCGTACGGACGCGCCGCCGAACGGGCACTCAGCGTCCCGGAGAAGCGCTATCTGCAGACCCGGGCGGCGCGGCTGCGGTGAGGAGCCGCCCGGCGCGCTCCGGGATTCGGTCAGAGGCGGCGGATCCGGGCGGAAATACCATGACCGACAAGCAGGTAAATCACGGCAGGCAGTCCATAATTGAGGACCACGCGAAGTCCTTCCGTGTCCATGGTGAAAATGTCCTGCGACCACCAGGCGAGCCCGTCCGCGAAGCTCTCCACGAAATCGACGAAGACATTCGCCTGGTTGGCGCCCAGCAGGTAAAGCAGAATCCACAGGACGAGGAACGCGGCGGCAATGTCGGCGATCGTGTGGATGATCAACGCGGTGCGTGCGGTGCCGGCGCCGTCGCGCGGGCGGCGGTAACGTTCCTGGCTCCGGCCGCCGTACTCCGGCTGCCCCTGGTCGTACGGCGCGGCCGGACCGGGTCCGTACGGGGCGTGCCCGCCGTCGTAAGGGCCCTGCGGGGCGTACGGGCCGTCCATCGGTGCGGAGTTGTGGGGGTTGCTCACGGGATTTTCCCATCCGGCGCGGAAAACGCCTCGACGAAGATGAATTCGATCACGGCCGGTGGTACGCCGGGGCGTTTCCGTCCGCATTTCTGCCGGCGCTTTCCGCACCCGCATTCCTCTCAGCGCCGAAAAGGCCCCGCGGCGTTACGGCGCGGGTTGCCTCCGGCGGCGGGCGCACAGCGGATAAGCTGGTCGAATCGCCCGCTGGGGCATGGTCGGGAGCGTCGGTGCGGCGGGTACGGGAGAGCGGGTGACGGCCGGTGGGCACGAGTGCGGGGATGGCGGCCGTGCTGCAGACCCTGCATCCGGTCACCGGCGGCCATGGGCTGATCGGCAGCGACCCCGAGAGCTGCGCCCGGGTGCTGGGCGTGGACGGCGTCGCGCTGTCCCTGCTGGCCGGCGGCCGGGCCGCCGAGCTGGTGTGGGCGTCGGAAGGCAACAGCCACCGGCTGGAGGACCTGCAGTTCACGCTGGGCGAGGGCCCGGGCGTCGACGCGGTGGGGCACGGCGCGCTGGTGATCGAGCCGGACCTGAGCCGGCTGCCCGCCGGGCGCTGGCCCCTGCTGCTGCCGGAGCTGACGGCGCTCGGCATCGGCGCGGTGTTCTGCTTCCCGCTGCTGGTCGGCCGCGTCTGCATGGGCGTACTGACCCTCCAGCGGCGGGCGAGCGGGCCGCTGACCGACGCCGGCATGGACGACGCGCTGATCCTGACCGGCGCGCTGACCGCCGTGCTCCTGGACGGCGGGGCCGTGAGCGACGCGCTCATGGCCGTGGAGCGCCCGTCCGACCTCTATCGTGCGGCCGTCCACCAGGCGACCGGCATGATCAGCGTGCAGGCAGGGACACCGCTGCCGCAGGCGCTGCTCCGGCTGCGCGCGTACGCCTACCGGCACGGCCGACCCATCCTGGAGGTTGCCGAGGACGTAGTCGCCAGACGCCTGGACTTTCGTAATGATGGACCCGAGCCGGACCCGTCTGGCCGGAAGAGGGGATGATGGCGGTGGCTCCGCAGGAAAGGGTGCTGCAGGCGTTCGGCGAAGCGGTCGGCACGCTGATCGACGACTTCGACCTGATCGACGCGCTGCACCGGCTGTGCGCCCGGGGTGCCGAGCTCCTCGACGTGACCGCGGTCGGCATCATGCTCGCCGATCCGCACGGTGATCTGCAGGTGCTCGCGGCCTCCGACGAACGCACCGGGCTGCTGGAGCTGTTCGCCGTACAGAGCGAGCAGGGCCCGTGCGCCGAGAGCTACCGCACCGGCGAGCCCCTGGTGAACGCCGAGCTCGCCGCGCCCGCCGGCGCCGCCCGCTTCCCGGAGCTCGCCGAGCGGGCCCGCGCGGCCGGCTACGCCACCGCCCACGCGCTGCCGCTGCGGCTGCGGCAGCGGAGCATCGGCGCGATAGGCATGTTCCACACGGGGCCGCACACGCTGGATCCCGACGGTGTACGGCTGGCCCGGACGCTCGCCGACGTGGCGACCATCGCCGTCCTCCAGCAGCACACCATCGAGCAGGGCAACGTCGAACGGGCTCAGGTGCAGGCCGCGCTCGTCACCCGTACCGTCATCGAGCAGGCCAAGGGCGTACTCGCGGAGCACTGGACGACCGGCGTCGACGAGGCGTCCGACGCGCTGCGCGGCTATGCGCGGCGGCACGGCGAGCGGCTGGCCGATGTCGCGCGCGGGATCACGGACGGCACGCTCGATCCCGAGGCACTCCGCTAGCGGCTTTCCTCACGTGTCATGAGGAGTCGTACGGGCCGGGGCCGCCATCGGCGGACCCGCCCCCGCGCCGCCCGCCGCGCAGCCGGGTCAACGTCTCCTCCGCGACCTCGGGCAGCGGCCTCCCGGTCACGAACGCGTCGGCGCGCAGCCGGGCGAGCGCCTCCGCCACCGGTACGCCCGTCTCCTGGGAGAGCATCCCGGCCGCGCGGTGCGTGCGGCCCCAGTGCGCGTCCATCATCGGCGTCGGATTCCACGGCAGCGCGGACGGCGCCGTCAGCAGCGCCACCGTCGCGGCGCGCGCGGCCCGCGCACCCTCCCGTACGGTCTCCTCGTCCGGCTCCCACGCCTCGTGCCGCACCAGGTTGATGGAGCCCACGGGGTGCTCCTCGCTCCCGTCGGTCATCGGGAAGGCGTACACCGAGCCGACCTGCTGGAGTTTCTCGCGGGCCGCGGCGCCGAAGATCGGCCACTCCGTCAGCCGGCCGTGCAGATCGGCGACGATCACCACCCGCCCGGTCGCCGCCGCCGTGACGCACGGCCCCTCGCCCACCTCGAACTGGATCTCCTCCAGGCGCATCGCCGCATCGCCGCTCGCGTGCAGGAGCTGGCGGTCGGGCGTATCGGTGAGCAGCGAGAGCGTCGCCCCGTCCACCGGCAGGGCCGTGCACATCGCCTCGCACAACCGCTCGGGCAGCCTGCGCGCGTCCCCCTCGGCGGCAGCGGCCAGCACCAACTCCGCCGCGGCGGACGAATCCGTCATACGATCACTTGCCCCGGTTGGTTGTCCCCGGCCGGTGGTCCCTTCCGTAAAGGCGCTGCTCCCACGGGTAACCCCCTGGTCCCGGAGGCAAACCACCTGTCGGGTGGGGGCGGTGCCAAAAAGCGGGTGGGGGCGGTGCCAAAAAGACCGCACCCGGTCCGCCATGGCCGCCGGGTGCGGCGGCTGCGGACCGGGTGCGGTCGGGTGGGCCCGGGTCAGGCCTTCTTGGTCTCCCAGAAGATCTTGTCGATCTGGGCGATGTAGTCCAGGGCCTTCTGGCCGGTGGCGGGGTCGTTCGAACCCTTGGCGGCCGAGAGGGCCTTGAGGGTGTCGTTGACCAGCTGGTGCAGCTCCGGGTACTTCTCGAAGTGCGGGGGCTTGAAGTAGTCGCTCCACAGCACCGAGACGTGGTGCTTGGCCAGCTCCGCGCGCTGCTCCTTGATGGCGACGGCGCGCGTGCGGAAGTCGGCGTCCTCGTTGGCCTGGTACTTCTCCTGGACGGCCTTGACCGACTCGGCCTCGATGCGGGCCTGGGCCGGGTCGTAGACACCGCAGGGCAGGTCGCAGTGGGCGCTGACCTTCACCTTGGGGGCGAACAGGCGGGAAAGCATGTTCAGTCCTTCCTCGTGATCGTCTTCTCAGGTGCGAGATTACTCGGTACGGGAAGGCTTTTCTCGGGTGGGCCGGGGGTCTTAGGGCAAAAGTCCGGTGGGAAGCTGGGGCCGGTGGAGGATTGGACCAGGAGGTGCCGGATGCCGGAGCAGGTGCATGAGCGCTGGCCCGATCAGGGGCAGGAGCAGGGCCGGGGAGGCCGGGGACCGCTCCGGACGATCGGTCTCGCCGAGGTGTACAACCCCTCGATGGTGCCGACTCTGCGGCCCGGGGACCAGTTGGTGGTCCGGTACGGCGCGGTGGTGCGACCCGGCGATGTGATCGTCCTGAAACATCCCTTCCGGCAGGATCTGCTCATCGTGAAGCGGGCGGTGGAGCGGCGCGCGGGCGGCTGGTGGGTCCAGGGGGACAATCCGTTCGTGGAGAACGACAGCCGGGAGTTCGGCACGGTGCCGGATGAGCTGGTGGTCGCGCGGGCCTGGCTGCGGGTGCGGCCGCCGCGGGGGGTGCGGCGGTCGGTCGCGGGGGTGCTGTCCTGGGCGGTGTCGGCGGTTCGGCCGGTGCGGCCGCGGGGCGGGCGCCGCTAGGCGTCCTCGGCGCGGCCGCCGGCGGACTCCTGGCGCTTGCGGGCGCGGTACGCCGCGACGTTGGCGCGGGTGGCGCAGCGGTCGGAGCAGTAGCGGCGGGAGCGGTTGGTGGACGTGTCCAGGTAGACGTTGCGGCACGGGGCCGCCTGGCAGCTGCCGAGGCGGTCCACGCCCAGCTCGGTGAGGTGGACGGCCAGGCCCATGCAGGCGGTGGCCGTGTAGCCGGCGGTGGCGTTGGCGGCGTGGTCCGCGATGTGCAGGTGCCAGTCGGGGCGGCCGTCGGCGTCCCGCGTCTCGTGTCCGGAGATCTGCGGGCTGACCGGGAATTCGATGAGCAGGGCGTTGAGGAGGTCGACGGCCAGTACCTCGTCGCCGGCGGCGGCCGCCTCGAAGATCGCGCGCAGCCGGGTCCGTACCGCGCGCAGCCGGGTCACATCGGCTTCCGTGGCCCGCCGGGCGGTGTGCTGGGCGGGCCCGAAGAGGGCGCGTACGGCCTCGACCGAGGTCAGGGTGTCGGTGCCGCGCTCCGGCTGCTCGCTGTTGACCAGCCGCACGGCATAGTCCGAGTAATAGGCCAGTTCCACTTGTAGTCCTTACCGGGCGCGGGTTAGTCTGCGTACCTAGCCCGTAATGGGCGTTGTCTGTCCGAGGGTATTACAGGCGGGAGGGGTTCCGGTGACCGAGGCCGTGGCACAGGCGGACTGGCAGGCGTGGCAGGAGAGTTGGGACCGGCAGCAGGAGTGGTATCTGCCGGACCGCGAGGAGCGGTTCCGGGTGATGCTGGACATGGTCGAGGCGGTGACGGGCCCCGAGCCGCGCGTCCTGGACCTCGCGTGCGGCACCGGCAGTATTACCGACCGGCTGCTGAAGCGGCTGCCCGGTGCGCTCAGTACGGGCGTCGACCTGGACCCGGCGCTGCTGGCCATCGCGGAGGGGTACTTCGCGGACGAGCGGCGGGTGGAGTTCGTAAGGGCCGACCTGAAGGACCCGGAGTGGACGGCGAAGCTGCCGTACGGGACGTACGACGCGGTACTGACCGCCACCGCGCTGCACTGGCTGCACAGGGACGACCTGCAGGTGCTGTACGGGCAGCTCGCCGGGCTGGTCCGGGAGGGCGGTGTCTTCCTGAACGCCGACCACATGCCCGACCCGGCGACGCCCCGGCTGAACGCCGCCGACCGGGCGCAGCGGCACGCCCGCATGGACGCGGCCAAGGCGGCCGGCGCGGTGGACTGGAAGGCATGGTGGGACCTCGCCGCCGCCGACCCGGTACTGGCCGGACCGACCGCCGAGCGGTTCGAGATCTACGGCGAGCACGCGGAGGGCGACACCCCCTCGGCGGAGTGGCACGCGCAGACCCTCCGTGACGCCGGCTTCGCCGAGGCCCGCACGGTATGGGCCTCGCCGTCGGACGCGATGGTGCTGGGGCTGAGGTAAGCCCGGATGTACGGCTGAGGTAACCCCGGATGTACGAGGGGGCGGTACCGGCCAGTGGCCCGTACCGCCCCCTCGTACGTATCGCGTGCTCAGAGGACCTAGAGGACCTTCGACAGGAAGGACTTCGTGCGGTCGTGCTGCGGCTTGGTCAGGACGTCGCGCGGGTGGCCGGACTCGACGACCACGCCGTCGTCCATGAAGACCAGCGAGTCGCCGACCTCCCGGGCGAAGCCCATCTCGTGGGTGACGACCACCATGGTCATGCCGTCGGCGGCCAGGTCCTTCATGACGTCCAGGACGTCGCCGACCAGCTCCGGGTCGAGGGCCGAGGTCGGCTCGTCGAAGAGCATCAGCTTCGGCTCCATGGCCAGCGCGCGGGCGATCGCCACGCGCTGCTGCTGGCCGCCGGAGAGCTGGGACGGGTAGTTGCCCGCCTTGTCCTTCAGGCCCACCCGGTCCAGCAGCTTCAGGGCGCGCTCGCGGGCCGACGTCTTGGACTCGCCCTTGACCTGGACGGGCGCCTCCATGACGTTCTCCACCGCGGTCATGTGCGGGAAGAGGTTGAAGCGCTGGAAGACCATGCCGATGTCGCGGCGGCGGGCGGCGACCTCACGGTCACGCAGCTCGTACAGCTTGCCGTTGTGCTCGCGGTAGCCGACCAGCTCGCCGTCGACCGAGAGCCGGCCGGCGTTGATCTTCTCCAGGTGGTTGATGCAGCGCAGGAAGGTCGACTTGCCGGAGCCGGACGGGCCGATCAGGCAGAAGACCTCCTTGGGCGCGACCTCCAGGTCGATGCCCTTGAGGATGTGCGCGGCGCCGAAGGACTTGTGGACGCCCTCGGCCTTCACCATGGGGACGGCCTTCGACGCGGACTTGGCGGCGGTCATGCGGCACCTCCGGCGGGGTGGTTGGAGCCGCCGGACAGCTTGGCCTTGGCCTTCTGCAGCGGGGTGAGCGGGAGCTGGCGGCTGGAGCCGCGGGCGTAGTGGCGCTCCAGGTAGTACTGGCCGACGCTGAGCACGCTGGTGGCGACCAGGTACCAGACGGCGGCGAGGATCAGCATCTCGACGACGACGCCGGAGTCGCGGCCGACGTTCTGCGCGGACTGCAGCAGGTCGTAGTACTGGACTGCGATCACCAGCGAGGAGGTCTTGAGCATGTTGATGACCTCGTTGCCGGTCGGCGGCACGATGACGCGCATCGCCTGCGGCACGACGATCCGGCGCAGGGTCTTGCCGTGGCTCATGCCGAGCGCGTGCGCGGCCTCGGTCTGGCCCTCGTCGACGGCGGTCAGGCCGGCGCGGCAGATCTCCGCCATGTACGCGGCCTCGTTCAGGCCGAGGCCCAGGAGCGCGCACAGGAACGGGGTCATGAAGTCCGACCACTCGTCCTTGTAGATCGGCATGACGTCGATGTACTGGAAGACGAGGCCCAGGTTGAACCAGAGGAAGAGCTGGACGTAGACCGGGGTGCCGCGGAAGAACCAGATGTAGAACCACGCGACGGTCGAGGTCACCGGGTTCTTGGACTGGCGCATCACCGCGAGGATCACGCCGAGCACCACGCCGATCACCATGGACAGCACGGTGATCAGGAGGGTGTTGCGCAGACCGCGCAGGATGTCGGAGTTGAAGAGGTAGTCGGGGATCGCGTCCCAGTTGACGTTACCGGTCGCGAACGCCCGGACGAGGAGCGCGAGCACGGCTATGACCAGCAGAGCGGCGATCCAGCGGCCGTAGTGGCGTACGGGCACGGCCTTGATCGGCTCGGGCAGCGGCGGGGGAGCGTCCTGCGGCGGCCTGGCCGCCTTGTCGACGTCGACAGACACGGGTGTTGCCTTTCGGGGTTCGGCGGAGTTCGGCGGGCGGGAAGGGGCGGCAGACTCAGGAGCCGCCGTTGATCTTCACTTCCTTGACCCCCGCGTCCTTGACCTGCCACTTCTTGAGGATCTTGGCGTAATCCCCGTTCTTGATCGTGGCTTCGAGCGCGGCCTTGAGGGCGTCGCGCAGCTGCTCCTGGCCCTTGGGGACGGCGATGCCGTACGGGGCCGCCTCGACCTGGTCGCCGACGACCTCGAAGTCCTTGCCGCCGCCGGAGGTCTTCACGGCGTACGCGGCGACCGGGTAGTCGCTGGAGACCGCGTCCACGCCACCGGTGCGCAGCCGGGTCTGGGCCTCGGAGTCGTTGTCGAACGCCTCGATGGAGATCGTCTCCTCGCCGCCCTTCTTGCACTTCTTCGCCTCGTCCTTGGCGTAGTCGTGCGAGACGGTGCCGCGCTGTACGGCGATGGACTTGCCGCACAGGTCGGCCCAGTCCGAGACGGTGTCGCTCTTGCCCTTCTGGACGTAGAGCGAGACGCCGGCGTTGAAGTAGTCGATGAAGTCGACGCCCTCGCCGATCTTCTTGCCGGTGGTGGAGTCGATGCCCTCCTGGCGCTCCTTGGTGTCCGTCATCGCCGACATCGCGATGTCGTACCGCTTGGACTTCAGGCCGCCCATGAGGGTGTCGAAGGTGGCGTTGTTGAAGTTGAGCTTGATGCCCAGCTGCTTGCTCATGGCGGCGGCGAGGTCGGGGTCGATGCCGACGATCGCGCCGTTCTTCCGGAATTCCACCGGCTTGTACGTGGCGTCCGAGCCGACCTGGAGGAAGCCCTTGTCCTGGACGGCCTTGGGGAGCTTCTTGAAGAGCGGGGCGTGCACGTTGCGGGTCTTCGCGGCCTCGCGCTTGGCGATGGCGGCGTCCGTCTGGTCGCCGCAGCCGCTGAGCAGGAGGGCGGCCACGACCGCTGTCGCTGCGCCGGCGGCCGTACGTGACCTGCCGGAGGCCGGGCGACGGCGGGTACTTGCGGTCATGCGTTTCCTCCTGCTGCGGAACGGATGGAGCTGCCGGCCGACTGGGGACGGGGTGGGGGAGTCGGCCGGGCGGGGCCGGGCACACACCATCGGGCATCGCGACCTCGTTCGGTCACGGAATCTTGCCATCCGGACTCCGTTATTCGGACTGCTGAAGAGGTCAAAATCGGATAACGGACGTGGCGAAGCTGGTCAGCGGCGGATGAGGGGCCCGCTCGGACCGCTGTGGAGGCGGCATGGACTCGAAGTCTCGGTATGTGGACGGGAGATGATCCATCCGTCCGGCTTTTCGGGCGGTTCACGCTTATTGTCGGAATTGCGAACGCGAGGGTAACCAATCTGACTCGTCGGGGCACACACCTGTCGGGTAGAAAGGGTCGTTACACCCCTCATCCGGGGCTCAGGGCGCGTGTGCGGCGCGCCCGGCGTCCGTACCTCCCCCCGCGCGGCGGCCATCCGCGGCGCAGGGACCGGACGCGGTGCCCGCCCGCTCTGCAACCAGGGAGCGGTCACCCTCAACTGATTTACGACAAAGGGGTCAGAACAGTGGCAGCGGAGATCGTCAATCCTCGCAGCGACAGCAATACGGACGAAGAGCCCTTCGATCCGGCCTTCGCTCTCCACCGCGGCGGCAAGATGGCCGTCCAGGCGACGGTGCCGGTGCGCGACCGGGACGACCTGTCCCTCGCGTACACGCCCGGTGTCGCCAAGGTGTGCAGCGCCATCGCCGAGCAGCCCGAGCTCGTCCACGACTACACCTGGAAGTCCCAGGTCGTCGCCGTGGTCACGGACGGCACCGCGGTGCTGGGCCTGGGCGACATCGGCCCGGAGGCGTCCCTCCCGGTGATGGAGGGCAAGGCCATCCTCTTCAAGCAGTTCGGCGGGGTCGACGCGGTGCCGATCGCGCTCGGCACCACGGACACCGACGAGATCGTCGACACGGTCGTGCGGCTCGCGCCCTCCTTCGGAGGCGTGAACCTGGAGGACATCTCCGCGCCGCGCTGCTTCGAGATCGAGCGCCGGCTTCAGGAGAAGCTGGACATCCCGATCTTCCACGACGACCAGCACGGCACCGCCGTGGTCACGCTGGCCGCGCTGCGCAACGCAGCCAAGCTCACCGACCGCGCGCTGGGGCAGCTGCGCGCCGTCATCTCGGGCGCCGGTGCGGCGGGCGTCGCCATCGCCAAGATCCTCATCGAGGCGGGCATCGGCGATGTCGCGGTGTGCGACCGCAAGGGCATCGTCTCCGCCGACCGCGAGGACCTGACGGACGTCAAGCGCGAGCTGGCCGGCTTCACGAACAAGGGCGGCCTCACCGGCTCCCTGGAATCCGCGCTGGAAGGCGCGGACGTGTTCATCGGCGTCTCCGGCGGCACGGTCCCGGAGGAGGCGGTGGCGAAGATGGCGAAGGACTCGCTGATCTTCGCGATGGCCAACCCGAACCCGGAGATCCACCCCGACGTGGCGCACAAGTACGCCGCGGTCGTGGCCACCGGTCGCAGCGACTACCCGAACCAGATCAACAACGTGCTCGCCTTCCCGGGCATCTTCGCGGGCGCGCTTCAGGTGCGGGCGTCGAAGATCACGGAGGGCATGAAGCTGGCCGCGGCCGAAGCGCTTGCCGCTGTGGTGGCCGACGAGCTCAGCGCCGACAAGGTCATCCCGTCGCCGTTCGACGAGCGGGTCGCCCCGGCGGTGACGGCCGCGGTCGCCGCTGCCGCCCGTGCGGAGGGCGTCGCACGGCGCTGACGCCGTCGTCGTACATGGTCCGGGCCCGCTCCCCCTGGGGGGCGGGCCCGGACCTATAAGGGGCGCGGGGAACTGCGCGACCAGCCCCCACGGCGCCGCGGCCGGGAACGAGAGCTCGGGAGCTCCCCACGGTGGCCCGCTGCCGCGACATCGTGGCCGGTCGCGCAGTTCCCCGCGCCCCTACAGGGCGCACGTCACACGGTTGCACGGTTCCGAAGGAACCCCGCGCGGCCTACGTTGGGATCATGTTCGCTGCCTACGCCGCCCGAATCGACCGTGACGATCCGCTCAGTGGCCTGGAGTTGGGCGAGCGCCCGGCTCCCGAGGTCCGGCCCGGCTGGACGACGGTCAACGTCAAGGCCGCCTCCCTCAACCACCACGACCTCTGGTCGCTGCGCGGTGTGGGGCTCGGCGAAGAAGCCCTCCCGATGATCCTCGGCTGCGACGCGGCCGGTATCGACGCGGACGGCAACGAGGTCGTCCTGCACTCCGTGATCGGCCAGACCGGCCACGGCGTCGGCCCCGGGGAGCCGCGCTCCATCCTCACCGAGCGGTACCAGGGCACCTTCGCCGAGCAGGTCGCCGTACCGGCCTGGAACGTGCTCCCCAAGCCGAAGGAGCTCAGCTTCGCGGAGGCCGCCTGCCTGCCGACCGCCTGGCTGACCGCGTACCGGATGCTCTTCACCAACGCGGGCGTACGCCCCGGGGACTCGGTACTGGTCCAGGGCGCGGGCGGCGGCGTGGCCACCGCGGCGATCGTGCTCGGCGCGGCGGCGGGCCTGCGGGTCTTCGCCACCAGCCGGGACGAGGCCAAGCGCAAGCGGGCGCTGGCCCTGGGCGCCGAGGGCGCCTTCGCGACCGGCGAGCGGCTGCCGCAGCGGGTCGACGCGGTGATCGAGACCGTCGGCGCCGCGACCTGGTCGCACTCGATCAAGTCCCTCAAGCCCGGCGGCACGCTCGTGATCTCCGGTGCCACCAGCGGCTTCAACCCCGAGAAGACCGAGCTGAACCGCATCTTCTTCCTGGAGCTGAAGGTCGTCGGCTCGACGATGGGCGACAAGGACGAGCTCGCGAGCCTGCTCAGCTTCTGCGCGGCCAAGGGCATCAAGCCGGTCATCGACTCCGAACTGCCGCTGGACCGGGCCCGCGAGGGCTTCGCCAAGATGGCGGAGGGCGACCTCTTCGGCAAGGTCGTGCTGACCGTCTGATGGACCCGGCACCTCTGATGGACCCCGTACAAGACCCCGTACAGGACCGCGTACAACTGCTGCCGGCCGCCGGACGCGCCGCCGCCCCCTGGAGCAACGGGGGCGGCGTGACCCGGGAGATCGCCGCCGGGCCGCCCGGCGCGGGCTGGGACGCCTTCGACTGGCGGGTCAGCCTGGCGGACGTGGACCGGGACGGCCCGTACTCCCCGCTGCCCGGCGTCCGGCGGATCCTCACCATGGTCGCCGGGGGCGGCATGGAGCTGACCATCGACGGTGAGCGGACCGCCGTCACCGAGCGGTTCCGGCCGCTGTCCTTCCCCGGCGGCGCCGCCACGGACTGCCGGCTCGCCGCGGGCCCCGTCGTGAACTTCAACGTGATGGTGCGCGACGGGCGGTGCGCCGCCGAGGTGGCGATGGCCCGCGGCCGGTACGCGGTGCGCCCGGCGGCCGGTCCGGACGGCGCGGTACTGGTCGCCGCGGTGGCCGGCACGGTGCTGCTGACGCCCGCGGGGAGCACCGAACCGGTGCCGCTCGGCCGGTACGACGCCGCGCTGCTGCCCGCCGGGACCGGTGCCGACCTCGACGCGTGGCCGGACGGCGTGGCCGCCGTCGTCACCTTCACCGCGGGCGGCTGATTTCCGCGCTCCCGTGCTGCCGGTGGGTGATCCTGTGCCCAGGAATGGCGGCGGGTACGGCCGGGGGAACCACCCGCTCGCCGGCGGGACTTCGGCACAGAGGCGGACATGTTCATACGGCGGCGACGCGCGCCCTTTTCTCTTTCCGGTCTGCTTTCCGGAACGGCGGTCACGACCAGGGCGACCGGGCTGGCCGCCGCGCTGGCGCTGACGCTCACCGCGTGCGGCGGTGCGGGCCACGCGGGCGACGCGGACGTCACGCTCGACGTGCTGGTCGCCGACTACGGCAAGCGCACCGCCCGGTCCTCGACCGACTACTGGAAGCGCGTCGTCGACGCCTTCGAGAAGCGGCACCCGGAGATCGCGGTGCACGTGGAGCCGGTGCCGTACAACCGGCTGGACAAGACGGTCGCCGCGCGCGCCGCGGCCGGTGACGCGCCCGACATCGCGCAGACCGGCATCTTTGCGCCGTACGTGGCCAAGGGGCTGCTCTACAGCGCGGACGAGACGCTCTCCATCGGCACCCAGGCCGACTTCGTCCCCGCGCTGGCCAGGGCGGGCGAGATCAGCCACGTGCAGTACGGGCTGCCCTTCAGCTCCAGTACGCCGCGCCTTTTCTACAACAAGAAGCTCTTCGCGCGGGCCGGCATCGAGGGCCCGCCGACGTCGTGGGCCGGGATCGAGCGCGCCACCGCCGCGCTGAAGGACGCCGGAGTGCAGACGCCCTACGCGCTGCAGACCGGGCCCGAGGCGGCCGAGGACGAGACGCTGAGCTGGCTGCTCGGCAACAACGGCGGCTACGTCGGCATGAGCGGCGGCTACACCCTGGACTCCGCCGAGAACACCGCGGCGCTGACCGCGGTGCGCGACGGCCTGGTCGCCCCGGGCCTGACCGGCCCCAACGGCTCCGCCCTCAACCGCACCGAGGCGTACCGCGGCTTCGTCACCGGCAAGGTCGGCATGGTCCTCGCCCACCCGGTGCTGATCCCGATGGCCGACAAGGCTCATATCCGGTACGCCACTGCCCCGTTCCCCCGGCGCACGGGCGGCGCGGCGACGCCCGCCGGGCTCTCGGACTGGCTGGTGGCCTTCAAGCAGCGCGGGCACGCCCGGCAGATCGGCACGTTCCTGGACTTCCTCTACAGCACCGACAACGCGGTGCACTACGCGGGCGGGCAGGGCACCCTGCCGGTGACCGTGCCGGCCGCGCAGAAGATGCGCGCGGACGCCGTGTACCGTCCGCTGTGGCCGTTCGTCGACCAGCTGCCGAAGGTCCAGTTCCAGCCGATGGGCACGCGGAGCTGGCCGCGGGTCCGGGCGGCGCTCCAGGAAAAGATCGCCGGCGCCCTCTCCCGGAACGGCGACCCCGCCGCCGCCCTGGCCCGCCTGCAGGACGAGGCGGACCATCAGGCGGCGACGGTCAGCTGAGAGCCGCTGCCGGTCAGTACGCCACCCGGATCGTGCTGATGCCCAGGGTGGTGCTCTTCGGGAGGTGGCCGGACTCGAAGACGGCGGTCAGCAGCGGGGTGATCAGCTGGGCGAGGCGGTCGGCGCGGGCCCGGCCGAGCGCCCGCCACGGGCCGGCGGCCAGCCGGTCCGTCAGCCGCTCGACCTCCTCCCGGCCCTCGCGGGCGCGGTCGGTGGCGCGGCCGTCGGGCGCGATCCAGCCGCGCGCGGCCAGCCGGTCGCGCGCCTCGTGCCACTCCTGCGGCGTCCAGCCGCGGCTGCGGAAATGCGCCTCCGGCGCCGCGCCCACCGCGGCGAACGAGACCAGCGACTCGCACGGGTCCAGCCCCGAGGTGAGCAGCGCGGCCAGGTGCCCGTCGCCGCGGTGTTCGCGCAGGACGGTCAGCGCCTGCCACAGCTCCAGGTGCGGCTCGGACGGCCAGGGCAGGTCCAGGTTGGCGGCGGCCAGCGGCCGGGCGGCCGGTATCGCGTTCTCCGCGGCCTGGCGGGCCAGCCGGGCCGCCTCCGCGAGCTGTTCCTTCGTCAGCCGGTCGCCGATCAGCCGGCGCAGTGCGCGGTCCATCGCGTGCAGCCGGGCCTCCAGCACCTTGGCGGGCGCGGCAGTCGACCAGATCAGCGGTACGTACTGTTCGACCATCCGCGGGCTGAAGCTGTAGTACGTGGCGGCCACCAGCTCGGGGCCCGCGGCGCCCAACGGGGCGGTACGCCAGGCGAAGTAGCTGGGCCAGCGGGTCCCGACGTCGTACCCGAGCGCCGCCGCCTCCTCGAACGCTTCCGGGGCGAAGTAGAGGATGGCGTGCAGCGGTTCGAGGTGGTGCCACAGTCGGCGGGCAACCGCGGGGTACTCCGACATCGCTTACCTCATGGCCTTCAAGTGACTTATGAATAAGAAGAGTTGATGTCAAGCGTGGGCAAGGCCAGGGGTCGGCGGAACGCCGCGGCCGGTCCTCGTACGGACGGCGGCCCTGCGAAGGGCCGGGTTCCCCGATTACCTGGGGTGAACCCGGCCCTTCGAAAAATAACCGTGTGTGACTATTGAGAGGGTCGGCGCAGCAGCGCGCCGATGTGTGCGGCGGCCGTCGCGAGATGCTGCCGGGCCGCCGCCAACTGCGCCTCGTCCACGCCGTGGTCGCGCGCGGCGTCCCGGAGGTCGTCGCGGAAGCGGTCCAGCAGCCGGTCCAGATCGCGGGCCGGATCGCCGGTGGCCGGTTCCTGCGCCCAGGCCGGCTCGGGGGGCGCCGGATCGGCCGTACCGGACGCCGCGGAGTCGGCAGTACCGGACGCCGTCGTCGGCTCGGCGGAGCCGGCCGTCCCCGCCAGGCCGTCCGTGAAGCGGCCGACCTCGCGCGAGACCTCGGAGAGTGCCTCGCGCACCGCGCCCGGCCAGTCGCCCGCGCGCACGTGGTCCTGGGCCTTCTCCTGCACCCGCCGGATGGCCTCCTGGACCTCCTCGCGCGCGGAGTCCTTGGCGTTCTTGGCCTGCTTACGGGCGCGTTGCGCCTCCTGCTTGGCCCGCCGGCTCTCCTCCTTCGCCCGCCGGGCCTGCTCCTTCCACTCCTCCTTGGCGCGCCGGAACTCCTCCTTGGCGTACCGCCACGCCTCGGGGTCGTCGGGGCCGCGGTCGAACGCCTCGGAGGGGCCGGGGAAGTCCGTGCCGCCCGGCCTGCCACCGCGGCCGCCCTGCCGGCGGGCGGCCTGCGCGGCCTCGCGCATCTCGCGGCGCAGGTCGCGCGCGGAGCCGCTGACGTCCTCGCGGATGTCGGAGGCGAGCGCCGCGACGGACTCGCGGATCTCCAGCTCCAGTTCGGCCAGTTCGCCGCCGCGCGCCGCCAGTTCGGCGCGGCCCGCCTCGGTGATGGAGTACACCTTGCGGCCGCCCTCGGTGGCGTGCGTGACCAGGCCCTCGTCGGAGAGCTTGGCGAGGCGCGGGTAGACGGTGCCGGCGGAGGGCGCGTACAGGCCCTGGAAGCGCTCCTCCAGCAGCCGGATGATCTCGTAACCGTGGCGGGGCGCCTCGTCCAGCAGCTTCAGCAGATACAGACGGAGGCGGCCGTGCGCGAAGACGGGGGGCATGGCTCTACAGCACCTTCTTGTCGGCGGGCGGGTCGGCGGGGGTGTCCTCGGAGCGCGGGCGGCGCAGCAGGGCCAGCGAACCGGAGACGGTGGTGACCTTCAGCCGCCCGGTGCCCGCGCCGAGCCGCCCGGTGATGTTCTTGGCGCCCCACTGGCCGCCGACCCGCAGGTCGTCGAAGGCGTTGGAGACGGCGCCGCTGGTGGTGCTGGCCTCCACCTCGGTGTCGGCCGGGTCGGGCAGCCGGATGGCGACCTCGCCGGAGACCGTCGTCAGGCGCACATCGGTGCCCTCCGCCGTCGGATCCAGGTCGATCACCATGTCGCCGCTGACGGACTCGGCGCGCACCGAACTGCCGCCGCCCTCGATGACCGTGAGGTCGCCGGAGACGGAGTGGAAGCGCAGGTCGCCGCCGAGGGCCTGGGCCTCCAGCCGCCCGGAGACGGTCTCGGCGAGCACCGGACCGGCGAGCCGTACGAGGGTGCTGTCGCCCGAGACGCCGCGCACCTCCGTACGGCCGGTGATGCCGGAGACGACCGCGCTCGCGCCGACCGTGCCCAGCTCCACCCGCGCCGCGGCCGGCACGGTCACCGAGACGACGGCGCTGCGGTTCCAGGACTTGCGTTCCAGGAACTTCAGGAAGCCCTTCCAGGGCAGGTCGTCATAGCCGACGGTGAGCGTGCCGCGCTCGTAGGAGACGGTCAGCGGCGGGCCGTGGATCTCGGTGATCTCGACGCGGGTGCGGTCGGTCTCGGTGCTGCCGACGACGTTGACCGTGCCGCCGAAGACCCGTACGTGCAGGGTGTCGACCGGCCCGTCGACGTCGAGCGTGCGCGGCTCGGCCACCTCGGCCGGGCCGTCCGGCCACTCTTTGCTCGCTGACATGACGTGCCTCCCCGGTTTTCGACAACGCAACATATCGTGTTCCCTTGAGAACACGATATATCGCGGTCTGGGGAAGTCAAGCGCCCCGCGTCACTCGTCGTCGTCCTCGTCGTCCAGCCGCGCCAGCCAGGTCGCCAGCCGCTCCACCGGCACCTCGAAGTCGGGGTTGAGGTCGACGAACGTACGCAGCTGCTCGGCGACCCAGCCGAGGGTCACCTCTTCCTCGCCGCGCCGGCTCTCCAGCTCCTCGATACCTCGGTCGGTGAAATACACGTGAGTGCTCCGCTAAGGGGGTAGGGGTAAGGACATTCCAGGTCAGGATAGGCAGCCGGGGTCCGGGGCCGCGCATCGGCACCGGGCCCGGACCGGTCTCCTGGCGCAGGTGTCAGCGGGGGGTGGCATGAGCGAGGACGCGACACGTGTCGCACGGATAGAACTGCCGGACGGGACGCCCGTCTGGGCCCGGATATCCGGCGCCGAAGGGCTCGTCCCGACCGACTACGTCGACAGCGGCTTCTTCACCGACCGCGTCGTCGGGCGGATGGAGAGCCTGGACGGGCTGGTGCACGGCGTCGCCCGGTCGCTGGCCGGAGCGCTGCGCGGCCTGCGGCCCGACGAGGTCAGCGTGCAGTTCGGCATCGAGCTGAGCGGGAAGTCGGGGACCCTGGTCGGACTGCTCGCCGACGGCGAGGCCAGGACCGCCATCAATGTCACCCTCACCTGGCAGGGCGGCCCGCCCGCTGACCTCGCGGAGGGCGGGACCGGGGGCGGCACATGACCGGGGCGCACGATCCGGACGCGTACTTCTCCCGGCGCTTCGCCCCCCTCGTCAAGGCCGCGACGGTGCGCATTCACGCAGCCCGCGACGGGTATCCCCACGGTGGGTCGCCGGAGCCGCCGCTGTGGGGGAGCGGCTTCTTCGTCGCCCCCAACTGGGTGCTCACCTGCGCCCATGTCGCGCTGGAGGGCGAGGGGGGCGAAGTGGGCGTGAGCTTCGAAGGAGGCAGCGCGCGCGGCCGCGTCGAATGGGCCGAGCCCGCCGTCCGCACGGCAGGCCTGCTGCCCGCCCCCGACCTCGCCCTGATCCGCCTGCTCCAGCCCACCGCGCACCCCTGCTGCTGGCTCTCGCCGCGCACGGTGCGGGCACACGGCGGCGAGCGGGTCGCGTACTTCGGGTACACGGAGATCGCCGGGACGGTCGGCGCGTTCGACGGACGGTGCACCGTGCGCGGCGAGTTCGGCGGCGACGGCCTGCTGCGGCTCGGCAACGAGGACGAGATGCCGGAGGGGCTCTCCGGCGGCCCGCTGGTCGACGTCGAGCGCGGCGAGGTGATCGGGGTACTGAAGGGGCGGCGCGGCGGCGCGCGCGACGGCGGGCTCGGCGTCGCGCTGGCCCAGCTGCGCCGCATCGGCGTCCCCGGCGCCCCGATCGGCCGCGAGGAGGACGACCCGTACAGCCGTGTGCTGCACGCGCACGACCGGTACCACGCCGACCGGCACGCCGACGTCAGCGAGGCCCGGGACACCTGGACCGAGGCGCAGAGCGGGCTGCCCGCCTCGGCCGCCACGGTCGCGGCGCTGACCCCCAAGCGCCGCGTGGTGCTGCACGGCCTGCTCGCCCAGCTGCCGCCGCCGGCCGGCACGCCCGCGCTGGTGGCCCTGGTCGACGAGCTGCTGCCGCGCCGCGGCGAGGGGCTCTCGCCCGCGCCCCGCGGCTGGCGCGAGGGTCTGGAGGTCTATCTCGACCGCCTCGAACTGCGCGACGCACACAGCGAGTTGGAGGCCGTGCTGCGGTACGCGGTGTACGCGGCGACCGCCGAGCATCCGTATCCGGCGACGACCGAGGCGGCGGACGCGGTCTGGGACTGGGTGCGCGACCTGGCCATGACCGAGCTGCCGCCGCTGGCCAGGAACCGGCTGGGCGCCGAGTGGCACGCCCGGGTGCGGGCCCGCGCGGTCGGCCGGGGCCGGCGCAGCGCCGAGCAGGCGGCCGCGGGTCCGCTGCCGTCCGTCCTGCTGGAGATCACCGAACGGGCCTGGGAGCAGGGCCGGTTCGACTGGTACCTCACCGCCAGCAGACCCTCCGGCGACCTGCCGCTGGGCGAGGGCCGGCACGGCACGGCGCTGGCCGACCTGCCCGCCGAGCTGGCCGGTCCGCTGGGCGAGGCGTTCCGCCGCAGCGACGAGCCCGGCAGACCCGCCGTCCTCGAAGTGGCCCTAAGACAGGCCCTGTTGGACCTGGATGTGGACACCTGGCGGATACCGCCGGGCAGCAGACCGATAGGGGAGCTGCGGCCGGTGGTCGTGCGCTGCGCCGACCGGCCGCCGGGTGCGGCGTGCGGCGAAGGGGACGGCGCGGACCCGGGAATCGGGCCGCAGGAGCGCTGGGCGCGGCTGCACGAGGACGGCATGGAGCACGCGTGCGTCGACTGCGACGAGGGCCGCCCCGAGGAGGTGACGGCGGACCTGCTGCGGGAGCTGGGACCGCGGTCCTTCCCCGTACTGTGCCGGGTCCCCGGGGCCGACGGCGCGGCCGGGACGATCCGCCGGATCGTCGGCAGCGGCCACCCGGTGGCACTGTGGCGCAGGGAGCGCATGGACCCGGTGTGCGGGGAGTACCACCGCGGGATACTGCGCACGGTCAAGAGCGGCACGACAGCGCACCGACTGCCCGCCGCCGTCCGTGAGCTGCGGGCCGGCATCGGCGCGGCGGAGCCGGAAGCGTACTGGTCACGCGGGATCACGCTGCTGTACGACGACCCCGGAAGGCCGCTGCCGGGTGCGGACGATGTGCTGGAGACGCCGTGAGGGGCACTCGGTTTTGGGCGTGCTCCCACCGGTTTCCGTGTGCTTCTACCGGGTCGCGGTCCGTCCCGATACGGTCGGAGCGTGGCCGGTGCGCTACCGCCGATGACCCACCACCGACGAGGAGTTCGCAGTGAGCGGACCGAACGAATGGCTCATCTACCGCGGCACGGGCGAGCCCCACGACGGCATCGCCGCGCTCCCCGACCCACCGCCCTGGCGGGACTTCGACGGCGCCCCGCTGGTCGCCCCGGGACCGGCCACCGACAGCTCCTCCACCCGGCGGCTCGGCGAGCACGTCGCGGAGATGCACCGGCCCAGCGCCGAGGAGCTGGAGATCGTCAACGCCGCGCTGTACCTGCGCCGTCCGCTGCTGGTCACCGGCAATCCGGGGACCGGCAAGAGCACTCTCGCGCACGCCGTCGCCCATGAGCTGAAGCTCGGCAGGGTACTGCGCTGGCCGGTCGTGAGCCGGACGACGCTGGGCGACGGGCTGTACCGCTACGACGCCATCGCCCGGCTCCAGGACGTACAGATCGCCGCGAGCAGCCGGGCGGCCGGCGGGCCCGGCGCCCAGGCCGCGACCCCCGGCGGCATCGGCAGCTACATCCGGCTCGGCCCGCTGGGCACGGCGCTGCTGCCCACCGCGCAGCCGCGTGTCCTGCTCGTCGACGAGCTGGACAAGAGCGACATCGACCTGCCCAACGACCTGCTGAACGTCCTGGAGGAGGGCGAGTTCGCCATCCCCGAGCTGGAGCGGCTGGCGGAGCGGGAGCCCGAGGTGGAGGTGCTCACCGACGACGGGCAGAAGGTCCGCATCCGCGACGGCCGGGTGCGCTGCCACGCCTTCCCGTTCGTCATCCTCACCAGCAACGGCGAGCGGGACTTCCCCGCGCCGCTGCTGCGCCGCTGCATCCACCTGGAGCTGGGCCAGCCCGACCACAAGCGGCTGGCCACGGTCGTCCGGGCGCACCTCGGCGAGGAGGCGGCCCGCGCGGGGGACGACCTGATCGCCCGCTTCCTGGAACGTTCCCGCAGCGAACTGCTCGCCGCCGACCAGCTGTTGAACGCCATCCACCTCACCCACCAGGCCGCCCCCACCAGTCGCGACCGGCTCGCCGACCTGCTCATCCAGCGCCTCGACCGGCCGAGGTGAACGCGTGATGCGGGACCGCGCAGGACGCCCCACCGCCCCGCAGAGCTGGGCCGACGTCGTCGCGGCGCTGCGCGGCGCGGGCCTGGACCCGGACGCCGGGGAGCTGGCCGACGCCCTGTGGCTGGCGCAGTGGTGCCGGCCGCGCGGGGCCGCCGCCGAGCAGGAGAGCGGTGGCGGCACGGCGGACGCCAAGGGCCGGGCGCCGGGCGGGCAGGCGGCAGCGCCCGCGCGTACCAGCACGCGCCCGGGTCCCGCCGCCGACCGGGAGCCGCCCGGCGCGCAGGCCGCGCCGCCCGGCACCACCCACGTCGCGCTCTACCCGGCCGGCCAGGAGCTGCCCGGCAGCGGCGCGGGCGCGCCTTCCGGTCCGTACGGCAGCGGCCTGCCCGTCGGCGTGCCCGCCGCGCCCGCGCTGCCCGATCTGCTCGCCCTGCAGCGCGCCCTGCGCCCCCTCCAGCGGTACCGCAGTGCGGCGCCCGCCGTGCGGCACGTCCTGGACGAGACGGCGACGGCGGAGCGCAGCGCGCGGTCGGGCGGGCTGGTGATGCCGGTGTTCCGCGCGGTGCCGCGGGCCGAGGCGTCGCTCCAGCTGATCATGGACGCGTCCTCCTCGATGTGCGTCTGGGAGCGGCTGCTCCACGAACTCCAGCAGGTCTTCGCCCAGTTGGGCGCCTTCCGCGACGTACAGGTGCAGTTCCTGCACCAGGGTCCGGACGGCCGGCCCGCGGTCTCCCGCCGCTTCGAGGCGGCGCACGCGCCGTTACGCTCCGCCGACCAGCTCAGCGATCCCACGGGCCGCCGCGTCACCGTCCTGGTCAGCGACTGCGCGGGCCCCCTGTGGCGCAGCGGCCACGCGCACCGGCTGCTGCACCGGCTCGCCCGGCAGGGCCCGCTCGCCGTCCTCCAGCCGCTGCCGCAGCGCATGTGGTCCCGCACCCGGCTGCCCGTCTCCTACGGCACGCTGCGCCGCGGCGAGGGCCCGTCCTACGCCACGGCCCTGCACTTCACGGGCGACACCGCGCAGGCCGGCGGGGGCGCGCTGCCGGTCCCCGTACTGCCGCCCGCCGCGGGCGCCCTCGCGGCCTGGGCCAAGCTGCTCTCCGGTACGGGCGCGGGCAAGGTGCCCGCCGCCGTCGGCTGGCTCCGCGCCGACCAGCCCCCGGCCCCCGCCGCGCGCCCCCGCGACCCGCTGCCCGCCGCCGAGGTCGTCGCCCGCTTCCGCCGCGCCGCCTCGCCCGGCGCGGCCCAGCTCGCGGTCTATCTGGCGGCGGCCCCGCTGTGCCTGCCGGTGATGCAGCTCGTGCAGCGCACGATGCTGCCCGGTACCGGGCCTGCCGAGCTCTCCGAAGTACTGCTCGGCGGGCTGCTGACGCGCACGGACGGCGAGTCGATGGCCGGCGGCCCCTGGTACGAGTTCGTGAAGGGCGTGCAGGAGGTACTGCTCGGACCGCTCGGCAGGGACGAGGCGCTGCTGGTGCTCAAGCACTGCTCCGCGTATGTGGAGCAACGGTTCGGCAAGGGCGGCCCGAACTTCCCCGCGCTCGCCATCGCGCAGCTCACCGGCGACCGGCGCGCGGACCCGGCGGAGTCGGCGGCCCGGCTCCGCACCCACCCGCCGGGCGACGGGCCCGGTGTCCGGGCCCCGCAGCCCTTCGCCGAGGTCGCGGCGCACGTCCTGGAGCGGTTCGTCCCGCTGCGCAGCGTCTCCACCGACGGCCACGAGGGCCCCGGCGGCCCGGCGTCCTCCGAAGCGGTGCGCCGCTCCCAGGCGCTGGTGCAACGGTTCGCCGCCGACGGCATGGTGCAGAACCTCCTCGACGCGGTACAGCTGCTGCGGCACGCCACCGGGCGCGAGCGGCACCGCGGCGCGGACCCCGCGCTGTGGAGCGAGCTGGCGGAGAACCTGCTGCGGCTGTGGGAACTGCAGGGCGGCCGGGCGCTGCTGCGCGAGGCGCGCGAGGCGGCGCGTACGGCGGCGCAGTCCGGCGAGGCACGCGCCCGCACCGCGCTGGGACGGGTGCTGCACACCGAGGCGGGGGAGCGGCGCGCGGCCGGCGACGAACGCGGCGCGCTGGATCTGCTGCGCCGCGCCGACCGGGAGTTCACCGCCGTGTGCGCGACCGCCGGGCTGGAGCCGTGGCACGCCCTGGAGATCACCCTGGAGCGGGTCCAGGTCCTGGAGGAGCAGTGGCGGCTGGGCGGCGACAGCGGGCTGCTCCAGGAGACCGTCGGGATGCTGGAGGCGTTCGCGGACGCCTGGCCGTACGACGAGGCGCAGCCTTCGGGGCTGCCGCTGGCGCACGGGCGGGCGCTGCTGCGGCTGGCCGGTACGGCCATCGACCGGGAACAGGCCGCGGCGTACGCCGAGCAGGCCGCGGCCTCGCTCGCGCACGCGGCCGACGCGATGGCCGCCGAGGACGCGCCGCATGACGACCGGCTGTGGGCCCGGCTGGACCTGACCGACGCGCTGCTGATGCTCACCGGTACGGCGCTGGACCGGGCCGGGCGGCTCGTCGCGGACATGGAGGCGGCGGCGCAGGGGCCGGACGAGCGGGCCGCCGTGCTGGTGCGCGCCGCCCGGCTCGCGGTGCGCCGCTTCGAAGCGGACGGCGACGCGGGCCACTTGGCGGAGGCCGACCGGCGCTACGAAGCGGCCTGCCGCGCGGTGCCCCGGGACCGCGACGGCTACGGCGACCTGATCGAGGAGTGGGGCGACGCGCTGATGCGCCGGGCCCGCGAGCCCGGCGGCCGGGCCGTCATCCACCGTACGGTCCGGGTGCTGCGGGACTGCCGGATGGAGACCGCGGCGGGGGATCCGCGGCTGGCGCGCCGGCTGCTCACCCTCGGCCGCGCCCTGCTGCTGCGCAGGACCGACGA
Organism: Streptomyces sp. NPDC050315; assembly: GCF_040655775.1. NCBI lineage: Bacteria > Bacillati > Actinomycetota > Actinomycetes > Kitasatosporales > Streptomycetaceae > Streptomyces > Streptomyces sp. NPDC050315. Next base: position 477,096 of record NZ_JBFAKN010000004.1, on the reverse strand, counting down.
CGACCGGGTGGACCTGCGGGAGGCCGAGCACCTCTTCGGGCTCGCCGCGCAGTCCGCCGCCGACCCGCTGGTCCGGGCGGAGTGCTGGCTGGAGCTGGGCGGCACGCACCGGCTGGCGCACCGCCGCTCCGGCCTGGACGCGCAGCTCGAACAGGCGGCGGACGCCTACCGCCGGGCCGCCGACGCGGCACGCGCGGCCCAGGACGGCGCGGCGGACCCGGCCCCCGCCGTTCGGCTCTGCGCCCGCGCGTACCACCTGCGCGGCGAGGCGTACGAGGACGCCCGGCGGCCGCGTGCCGCGCGCGACGCCTACCGGCAGGCCCTGGAGGAATGGCGGCGGCTGCCCGACGAGGGCGGCCCCGCGGGCCGGGAGACCGCACGCCGGCTCATGGACATCGGCGGGTGACAGGCGGCAGATTGGAACGTGCGTACCAGCGGGGGCAGTTGGCGGAAAGGGGCAAGGCGATGAGCGCGAGCCGCAAGGACACGGAGGCCGGGCAGGCGGAGGCGGCCGGGGCCGCGGTGCCGCCGGCCGACGAGCTGCCCGAGCTGCCGGACCTGCTCGCCATGGGTCTCGCGGAGTTGCGGACGGTGGACCACCCGGTGCTCTCGGAGGTACTGGAACGGATACGGACGCGCGTGGACGAACCCACGGAAATGCTGTGGGGATTCAATGCCGCCTTCTGACGCGAACCTTCCGAAGTGAATCGCTGCCACCCGAACAATTTCGGTCGTCGGTGCCGGGGGAACCGGACACCGGCGATCGCGGCCGGTTTGGTCACACCGTCCCGCAGGGATACTCCGCCTCGGACCGGCGACGGGGGCCGTCCCTGCGCGGGCCGCGGCTTTGGGGGTGCGGACGTGGCGCAGCAGACCGTACGGGACACGGGCCCGTCGGCGGCGGACCGGCCGGACGTCCCCTCTTTCCGACACCCTTTCCGGCAGTTCATCCTCAAGGTGCACGGCCACTGCAACCTCGCCTGCCGTTACTGCTACCTCTACGAGGCCGCCGACCACGGCTGGCGGGACCGCCCCGCCACAATGAGCGACGCGGTCCTGGACCGCACCACAGCGCGCATCGCCGAGCACGCCGCGGCCCACGGCCTGCGCGACGCCGCCCTCGTCCTGCACGGCGGCGAACCGCTGCTGGCCGGCGCCGACCGCCTCGGCCGCGCCGTCGAACTGCTCCGCTCGCGCGTACCGGACGGCTGCCGCGTCCACCCCATCGTCCAGACCAACGGCACCCTGCTCACCCGCACGGCGCTGCGTACCCTCGCCGGGCACGGCATCAAGGTCGGCGTCAGCCTCGACGGCGGGCTGGCCGCGCACAACGCCGCGCGGGTGGACCACGCGGGCCGCCCGGCCTGGAGCCGCGCCGTTCGCGGCCTGCGGCTGCTCGCCGAGGAGCAGCCGGACGCGTACGCGGGCATCCTCGCCGTCGTCGATCCGCGCACCGACCCGCTGGAGACCTACGCCTCGCTGCGCGCGCTCCGCCCGCCGCGTCTGGATCTGCTGCTCCCGCACGGCAATTGGACGGCCCCGCCACCGGGCCTCACTCCCGGCGCGGACCGCGCCACCCCGTACGGCGACTGGCTCCGCGCCGTCTTCGACGCCTGGTGGGACGGCGGCCCCGGGCAGCCGCGCGTCCGGCTCTTCGAGGAGTGCCTCGCCCTGCTGCTGGGCGCGCCGGCCGGCGGCGAGTCGCTGGGCCTGACCCCGTTCACCGCCGTCGTGGTCGAGACCGACGGCAGCATCGAGCAGGTGGACTCGCTGAAGTCCGCGTACGAGGGCGCCGCCGCCACCGGCCTGGACGTCTTCCGGCACTCCTTCGACGAGGTGCTCGCGCACCCCGGCATCGCCGCCCGGCACGCGGGCGCCGCGGCCCTCGCCCCCGTGTGCCGCGCCTGCCCGCTGGTGCGGGTCTGCGGCGGCGGCCAGTACGCGCACCGCTACCGGCACGGCAGCGGCTTCGCCAACCCCTCGGTGTACTGCGCCGACCTCCAGGTCCTCATCCGGCACGCCGCGGAACGGCTGGCCCGTGCCACGCGGGGGCCCGCCCGATGAGCAGCCGCGTCCCGGCGAGCCTGCTGCGCGAGCTGGGCCGGTCCGAGGGTGGTGCGGAGGCGCTGCGGCTGCTGGTGGACGACCAGCGGACGCGGCGGCTGCTGTTGCTGCGCGCGCTGCTGGACGCGGTGGACTCCGCCCGCGCGCCGAGCGTGCCGCGGCCCGCGGCGGCCCGGGTGGCCGAGCACTGGGCACTCCTGGAGGCCGCCGACCGCGCCGACCGGGAGGCCACCCGCCGGGTGCTGTACTACCCGCTGCTCGGGCCCTGGGTGCGGCGCGCCCTGCGCGGCCTCGCCGCCGCCGTCCCGCCGCCCGGCCTCCTCCCCGACCTCGAACACCTCGGGGCCGTCGCCGCCGCGGCGGCCGCCCGCGCCCGGCTCCCGTTCACCCTGAAACTGCGCGCCCCGGGCGGCGTACTGGCACTGCCCACCCTCGGCGCGTACACCCTGCACGGGCGGGCGGCCGACCGCGAGGGGCCGCCTCCCGATCTCGAACTCGCTTACTGCGACGGCAGGTTGACCCTCCGACCGCCCGCCGGACCGGCCGCCGTGCTGCTGTTCCGGCCCGACGGTGCCTGGGAGTCGGCCGACCCCGCGTGGCGCCCGCTGCGCCCGCTCACCGGCGGCCCCCATCCCGTACTCCTCGACGACCTCGATCCCTTCCGTACGGCCGACAGCGGGCTGGAGCGGCACGGGCTCAAGCCCGCCGAGCCGCTCACCACCGCCGAACGGGCCCGCTGGCAGGCCGCCTGGACCGGCGCCTGGCCGCTGCTGGAGCGCGGCGGCCCGACCCGCGCCCTGGAGGCGGACATCCTGCTGGACTGCGTCGTGCCGCTCGCCCCGCCGCCCAACGCCAGCCCGCACGCCTCCGGCCCCGCGCACTGCAGCGGCACCCGCCGCGAGGCGTTCGGCGCGGTCCTCAGCTCCACCCCGCAGACCCCCGCCTTCCTCGCCGCGACGCTCGTCCACGAACTCCAGCACGCCAAGCTCGCCGCCCTCGCCGAGCTCACCCCGCTGCACCACGACACCGGCAAGGCCCGGCACTGGGCGCCCTGGCGGCCCGACCCGCGCCCCTTCGACGGACTCCTCCAGGGCACGTACTCGCACCTCGCGCTCGCCGACTACTGGCAGCGCTTCGCGCTCACCGCCGACACCGCGCTGGAGCGCCACACCGCGTGGGCCGAGCACTCCCGCTGCCGCGAACAGGTCGGCGCCGCGCTGCCCACGCTGCTCGGCTCGCGCACCCTCACCCCGGCCGGCCGCATCCTGACCGGCGCGATGGCCGACCGGCTCACCCGATTGCGGGAACGCCCGCCTCCCGAGGGGTACTTGGCCCGCGCCAGCGCCTACGTCGAGACCTCGCGGACGATGTGGCGACGACAGCACGCGCGATGACCGCCGACGACCGGTTCGCCGGTGTATGTTCCCCAGAAGGGCAGCTCTGACGGTCCTTGCCCGGCCGTTCGTTCGTACGCAAGACGAGGGAGTCGTTCGAATGCCCGCAGCGCGCAGGAGCACCGCACCCACCGGCCGACCACCCGTCACGGTCAGTTTCGCCGGCTTCAACCGCGCGTGGGCCGCCTGGATCGGCGACCGGCTCGAACGGCACGGGATGCGGGTCGCCTTCCAGCGCTGGGACCCCCGGGCCGGCACCCCGCTGGAGGACGCGCTGCGCGACCTCGCGCTCGCCGAGGGCACCGTACTGATCGTGCTCAGCGACTGGTACATCCAGCTCGGCCCGCGCAGCCACGAGGAGTGGAACGCCGCGCTGCGCACCGTCGTCGCCGACCGCCAGGACAAGTTCGCCGCGGTCTCCATCACCACGAACGCGCTGCCCACCGCCACCGCCGTCTTCGGCGCCGCCGAGCTGGCCGACGTCGGCGCCCGCGAGGCCGAGCGGCGGCTGCTGGCCCGGCTCGGCATCGAGCCCGACCCGCACGCCGAGCCGGAGGAGGACGGCGAAGGCCCCCGCTATCCCCAGGAGCAGCCGCGCGTCTGGGGCGGCGTGCCGCGCCGCAACACCCGCTTCACCGGCCGCGAGAACCTCCTCGCGGACGTCTACCACCGCCTCCAGCAGGCCGAGCGCGGCGCCGCCGTGTGCACGCTGTACGGCATGTCCGGCGTCGGCAAGACCCAGCTCGCCACCGAGTACGTCTACCGCTTCGGCTCCGAGTACGACGTGGTGTGGTGGGTCGCGGCGGGCGAGCGCACCCCGATGCGCCAGCGGCTGGCCGAGCTGGCTCCCGCGCTCGGCCTGAGCACCGGCCAGGAGTACGGCGAGCGGCTGCGCGCCGTCCGCGACGCGCTGCGCCGCGGCGAGCCGTCGAACCGCTGGCTGCTCGTCCTGGACGGCGCCGACCAGCCCGAACACGTCGCCGACATGCTGCCCTCCGGCCCCGGACATGTCCTCCTCACCTCGCAGAACCGCGAGTGGAGCGAGCACAACACCATGATGTTCGAGGTCCCGGTCTACACCCGCGAGGAGTCCATCGCCTTCGTCCGGCGCCGTGCCCCACGCCTGGACCGGGCCGAGGCGGACCAGCTGGCCGAGGCGCTGGAGGACCTGCCGCTGCTGCTCGACCAGACCGCGGGCTGGCTCAGCGACTCCACGATGACCGTCGACGAGTACGTCGAACTGCTGGAGAGCGGCGCCGACGCCGAGGTCGTCCGGGTCGCCCACGACTTCCCGATGACCTACCAGACCTCCTGGTCGATACTGCAGAACCGGCTGGCCGAGGCCGTGCCCGCCTCCGTCGACCTGCTGCGGCTGTGCTCCTTCTTCGCGCCCGCCGCCATCCCCGTACGACTCCTCCGCGAGATCCCGCCCGGCGACCTGCCGGAGGAGCTGACCGGGCTGATGAACGACCCGCTGCTGTGGAACCAGGCCATCAGCAAGCTCCTGCAGTACTCCGTCGTCCGCATCGAGTCCCACGACATCACCGCCGACGACGCGTCCCCCGGCGGCGAGATCCTCTACATGCACCGCATGGTCCACCAGACCGTCCGCGCGCTGATGCCGGACCGGCAGATCGAGGAGTACAGCCGGGTCGCGCAGCGCGCGCTGGCCGCCGCCGACCCGCTGCGCCCCACCGACACCCGGCTCTGGCCCCGGTTCGCCGAGCTCGCCCAGCACCTCAAGGCCGCGAACGTCCTGGTGAGCCGGGACCCCGAGGTGCAGAGCCTGGTCCTGAACGTGCTGCGGTACATGTACCTCTCCGGGGAGTACCGCTCCGGCCTCAAGCTCGCCGAACGCGCCCTGGCCGCCTGGCGGGAGCTGCTCGGCGACACCCACCCGCGGATCTGGGACCTCAGCTACCACTACGCCAACCTGCTGCGCGCCACCGGCGACTACGCCGCCACCGAAGCGCTGGACCGCGTCGTCCTGGACCATCTCCGCGAGACCCAGGGCCCGCGCGACCTGGACACCCTGCGCGCCGCCGCCGGGCTCGCCGCCGACCTGCGCGGCCTCGCCCGCTTCGAGGAGGCCCTGGAGCTGTCCACCACCGTCCTGCAGGGCTACACCGAACTGGTCGGCGAGCAGGACTCGCGCACCCTGAACGCACAGAACAACCTCGCCGTCTCGCTCCGCCTCCTCGGCCGCTACACCGACTCCCTCGCGCTGCACCGCCGCACCCTGGAAGCCCGCCGCGAGCTGCTGCGCCCCCGCCACAACTGGTCGCTCTTCTCCGAGATCCACGTCGCCACCGACCTGCGCCTCCTGGGCCGTTACGCCGAGGCCACCTCGGTACAGGAGCACAGCGTCCGCGTGCACCGCATCGTCATGGGCAACGACAACCCCCAGACGCTGCGCGCCGAGCACAACCTCGGGCTCTGCTACTACCGCTCCGGCGACCGCGCCAAGGCCGGCCGCCTCCTCGCCCGGGTACTGGAACGCTCCGAGCGGGTCCTCGGCGAGACCGACCCGCTCACCCTCATGGTCGCCGTCAGCTACTCCTGCTTCGCCCGCGAGCACGGCAGCCTGGACCAGGCCCGGGACATCGGCGAGCAGGTCGCCGAGCGGTACCTCTTCCAGCTGGGCGCGGCCCACCCGTACGCGATCGGCGCCCAGGCCAACCACGCGCTCGTCCTGCGCGCCGCTGGCGAGCGGCAGCAGGCGCTGCTGCTGTCCGAGGAGGCGCTGGCGGGGATGCGCCGGGCGGTCGGCCCCGACCACCCCTGGACGCTGGGCTGCGCGCTGAACGCCGCGGCGGCCCGCAACTTCTCCGGCGACCCCGAGAGCGCCGCCGAACTCGGCCGGGACATCGTCACCCGCGCCACCGCCACGCTCGGCCTGCGCCACCCGCTGACCCTCTCCAGCCAGATCGCGCTCGCCGCGGACCTGCGCGGCCTGCGCAAACGCCAGGAGGCCGACAAGCTGGAGGAGGAGGCGCTGACCGCCCTGAGCACCGTACTGGGCCCCCAGCACGCCCACACCGTCTCCGCCCGCGCCCGTACGCGGCCGTACTGGGACTTCGAGCCGCAGATGACCTGATGCACTGTCAGCTGCGGTCGGGCGTCCCGTACTAGGCCGGAATCCGCTCGCGGCGGACGGGCACGGTGGGATACGGAAGAACAGGGCCGTGTCCACGGTCCCCCGGAGGAGAGCAGGACCGTATGCCGCAGGCCGAGTCGACGTTCCCGCAGCGGCCGACGGAGGCCGCGTCCACGCGGGTGCCGCGGCCCGCCCGGCCGGTACGGCCCGGGCCGCCGGCCGGCCCGCGGGTCACCGTCAGCGTCGCCGGGGACGGCCGCGCCTGGGGCGACTGGATCGCCGACCGACTCGAACGCCACGGACTGCGCGCCCCGCTGCACCACTGGGACCCGCCCGCCGCCATGGAGCTGCGCGCCGCGCTCGGCGGGCTCACCCTCTCCGGCGGCCGGGTGCTGCTCGTCTTCAGCGCCGGCTACTTCCAGCCCGGCGTCCGCACGGGACGGGAGTGGGACGCCGCGCTCGCCGCCGTCACCGCGGCCCACCCCGGCCGCTTCGCCGCCGTCTCCGTCACCGACCCCGGCAACCTCCCCCGGGGCGCCGCCGCGCTCGGCCCCGCCCAGCTGACCGAGGCCGGCGCGCACCACGCCGAGCGCCTCCTGCTGCGCCGCCTCGGGCTCGCGGACACCCCGGCGCCGGGCACCGGCGGCCCGCGCTTCCCGCTGGACGCGCCCGACGTCTGGGGCGGCGTGCCGCGCCGCAACCCCCGCTTCACCGGCCGCGCGGCACTCCTCGCCCGCATCCACCGCCGCCTGGCGGGCTCCGTACGGGGCGCCGCGGTCTGCACCCTGCTGGGCATGGCGGGCGTCGGCAAGACCCAGCTGGCCGCCGAGTACGTGCACCGCTTCGCCACCGAGTACGACGTGGTGTGGTGGATCAACGCCGGTAACGGCGACCGGGCCCGGCACAAGATGGCGGCGCTCGCCCCGGAACTCGGGCTGCGGACCGGCCCGGAGGAGCGGCTGCGCGCGGTCATGGACGCGCTGCGCCGCGGCGAGCCGTACCACCGCTGGCTGCTCGTCCTGGACGGCGCCGATGACCCCGAAGCGGTGGCCGGGCTGCTGCCCAGCGGCTCGGGCCACGTCCTGATCACCTCGCGGAACCGCTCCTGGGACACCTACAACACGCTCCTCCTCCCGGTCCCCGTCCTCGACCGCCCGGAGAGCGTCGCCTTCGTACGCCGCCGGGCCCCGCGCCTGGGCGCGGCCGAGGCGGACCGGCTGGCCGCGGCGCTGGAGGACCTGCCGCTTCTGCTGGACCAGACGGCGGGCTGGCTGAACGACTCCGACATGAGCGTCGGGAGCTATCTGCGGCTGCTGGAGGGCGGCATCGGCGACGCCCGCACGGTCGTCGCCGAGGACTTCCCGATGACCTTCGCCGCGGCCTGGACCGCCCTGCTGGACCGCATCGCCGAGACCGCGCCGGACGCCGGGGAACTGCTGCGGCTGTGCGCCGTCCTCGCGCCCGGCACCGTGCCGGTCACCCTCCTCGGCCGGATCCGCGGCGACTTCGCCCCGCTGACCGGCGACCCGCGGCGGCTCCAGGACGCGCTGCGGCTGCTCGCCCGCTACTCCGTCGTGGACGCCACCCGGACCGCGGACGGCGCCGAGATCACCGGCATCCACCTGCACCGCATGGTCCGCCTCCTGGTCCGCGAGGGCGTCCCCGCGGACGAGCGGGAACGGTACGCGCGCGCCGTACGCGGCGCACTCGCCGCCGCCGACCCCGACCGCCCCGAAGAGCCCGCGCGCTGGCCCGAGTACGCCGCGCTGCTGCCGCATCTGCTGCCCTCCGGCGCGCTGGAGGCCGACCCGGCGGAGACCGCGCGCCCGGTACTGAACTGCCTGCGGTACGCCTACCTCGCCGGCGACCGGGACACCGGCCTGACCCTGGCCCGGCGCGTGGACCTCGCCTGGCGCCGGCTGCTGCCCGAGGACCACCCGCGCCGCCTGGACCTGCTGCACGCGCACGCCAACCTGCTGCGCGCCGCCGGACAGTACGCGGCCTGCGAGGAGCTGGACCGGGCCGCGCTGGAGCGGCTGCTCGGCCGGAGCTCCACCCCGGACGCCGACATCCTGCGGGCCGCCACCGGGCTCGCCGCCGACCTGCGCGGCCTCGGCCGCCTCCAGGAAGCCCTGGAACTCTCCCGGTACGTGCTCGACGGCAGCCGGCAGACCTTCGGCGAGGGCGACGGGCGCACCCTCGCCGCGCAGAACAACACCGCGGTCTCCCTACGGCTGCTCGGCGCCCACGACGAGGCGCTGGACCTGGACCTGGAGACCCTGCGGGCGCGCCGCCGGCTCCTCGGGCCCGGCCACCCCTGGACGCTCTACTCCGAGCTGCACTACGCCACCGACCTGCGGCTCACCGGGCGCGTCGAGGCGGCGCTGGAGCTCCAGGAGCGGACCGTGCGCAGCCACCACCGGGTACTGGGCGCCGACCACCCCCAGTCGCTGCGCGCCGGGCACGGGCTCGCGCTCTGCCGCCGGGGTGCCGGGCAGGGGGAGCGGGCCCGGCAGGGCATGGAACGGCTGCTGGAGCGGGCGGTGCGGCTGCTCGGCCGCCGGGACCCGCTCACCCTGATGACCGCGGCGGGTTTCTGCTGCCTGGAGCGCGAGTCCGGCGACCCGGAACGCGCCCTGGCCACGGCCGAGCTCACGTACACGGGCTACCGCGAGCTGCTCGGCCCCGCCCACCCGTACACCGTCGGCAGCGACGCCAACCACGCGCTGGCGCTGCTCGCGGCCGGCGACCGCGCGGCGGCCCTCGGGTCCCTCAGCCGCGCGCTGCCCGCCATGGAGCTGGCGGTCGGCCCGAGCCACCCGTGGACCCTGGACCTGGCCCACAACACCCGCTCCACGGAGGCCGATCTGCCGCCGTACCAGCTCCGCGACTTCGAGCCGCTGACGATCTGAACCGTCCGAAGGAGCCCGCACCCGGTTGGTGAGCGGCGAGAAAATCATGGACATGACAAGTGCACGCGTCTTGACGGTCCCGGAATACCCGGCAGTAGCCTGAGGCGCCCTCAGAGGCACCGGTGCTTCCCCCTTCTCTTCATCCCGTGAGGACACGTGAAGAAGACAGCGCTCATGGCCGTGCTCGCCGGCTGCCTGCTCGCCCTGCACGCGCCCGCTCCCGCCGGTGCGGCCGGCGGCTCCGGGTTCACCGCCGCCAGTCACCCGATCCTCTTCGTCCACGGCTGGTCCGGCAGCGGCGCCAACTGGGACACCATGGCGGGACGCTTCCGCGCCGACGGCTGGCCGGCCGCGTATCTGGACCAGTGGAGTTACGACTCGCGCCAGTCCAACGTCACCACCGCACAGCAGCTGGCGACCGAGGTCGACCGCCTGCTCGCCGCGACCGGGGCGTCCCGGGTCGACGTCGTCACCCACTCCATGGGCGGGCTCTCCTCGCGCTACTACGCCAAGAACCTCGGCGGCGCGGCGAAGATCGACGCCTGGGTGTCGCTCGGCGGCCCCAACCACGGCACCGACTCGGCCGACGCCTGCGCCGACACCTCGTGCGGCGAGATGCGGATCGGATCGGACTTCCTGACCGCCCTGAACGCCGGGGACGAGACGCCCGGCAGCCCCCGCTACGCGACCTGGTGGTCGCCGTGCGACACCGTCATCAACCCCGACAGCAGCGTCTCGCTGGCCGGCGCGGCCAACACGCGCACCGCCTGCCTGAGCCACAATGCCCTGCTCACCGACGCCACCGTCTACGCCCAGGCCCGGGACACGGTGAACGGCTGACACCGGCCCGGACATACGGGTGGGCCCCCACCGGAACGATCCGGTGGGGGCCCACTCGTACTGCTACTGCCTCATGCGGTCAGCTCAGGCGTCGAACGCCTCCGCGATGAGCTGGGCCTGCTCGGCCTGGTGGCGCTTGGCGGAGCCGACGGCCGGGGACGAGGAGTGCGGCCGCGAGATGCGGCGCAGACGCTCGCCGTGCGGGATGTCGGCGCCGACCGCCAGGTCCAGGTGGTCGATCAGGTTCAGGCCGAGGAACGGCCAGGCGCCCTGGTTGGCGGGCTCCTCCTGGACCCACAGGAACTTGCCGGCGTTCGGGAACTTGGCGATCTCCGCCTGCAGCTCCTTGCCCGGCAGCGGGTACAGCCGCTCGATGCGGACGATCGCCGTGTCGTTCGCACCGCGCTTCTGCCGCTCGGCCTCCAGGTCGTAGTAGACCTTGCCGGAGCAGAAGATGATCTTCTGCACGGCGTTCGGGTCGACCGTGCTGTCGCCGATCACCGGGCGGAAGCCGCCGGTGGTGAACTCCTCCGTCTTCGACGCCGCGGCCTTCAGACGCAGCATCGACTTCGGGGTGAAGACGACCAGCGGCTTGTGGTGCGGGTTGTGCACCTGCCAGCGCAGCAGGTGGAAGTAGTTGGAGGGGAGCGTCGGCATCGCGACGGTCATGTTGTTCTGCGCGCACAGCTGGAGGAAGCGCTCGATGCGGGCCGAGGAGTGGTCCGGGCCCTGGCCCTCGTAGCCGTGCGGCAGGAGCAGCGTGACGCCGGAGGTCTGGCCCCACTTCTGCTCGGCGGAGGAGATGAACTCGTCGACGACGGTCTGCGCGCCGTTGACGAAGTCACCGAACTGCGCCTCCCACATGACCAGCGACTCGGGACGGGCCAGCGAGTAGCCGTACTCGAAGCCCATCGCCGCGTACTCGGAGAGCAGCGAGTCGTACACGTTGAACCGCGCCTGGTCCTCGGAGAGGTACAGCAGCGGCGTGTAGTCGTTGCCGGTCTCGCGGTCGATGAGGACCGCGTGACGCTGGCCGAAGGTGCCGCGGCGGGAGTCCTGGCCGGCGAGCCGGACCGGGGTGCCCTCCATCAGCAGCGAGCCGAAGGCCAGGGTCTCGCCCATGCCCCAGTCGATCGTGCCGTCCTCGACCATGGCCGCGCGGCGCTGCAGCTGGGGCAGCAGACGCGGGTGGACGGTGACCCGGTCGGGGATGTTGACCTGGGACTCGGCGATCCGCTTGACGACCTCCTGGGAGACCGCGGTGTCCACGTGGACCGGGAACTCGGCCTGCGGCTGCGGGACCTCGGGCGCCATCGGCGTCGTGGTGGCCTCGCGGACCTCCGTGAAGACCTTCTCCAGCTGGCCCTGGAAGTCCTGCAGCGCCTGCTCGGCCTCCTCCAGCGTGATGTCGCCGCGACCGATGAGGGACTCGGTGTAGAGCTTGCGCACCGAGCGCTTCTTGTCGATCAGGTCGTACATCAGCGGCTGCGTGAAGGCCGGGTTGTCCGACTCGTTGTGACCGCGGCGGCGGTAGCAGATCAGGTCGATGACGACGTCCTTGTTGAACGCCTGGCGGAACTCGAAGGCGAGGCGCGCAACGCGCACCACGGCCTCCGGGTCGTCACCGTTCACGTGGAAGATCGGCGCCTCGATCATGCGGGCCACGTCGGTGGCGTACATGGAGGAGCGGGCCGACTCCGGCGCGGCGGTGAAGCCGACCTGGTTGTTGATGACGATGTGCACCGTGCCGCCGGTGCGGTAGCCGCGCAGCTGCGACATGTTCAGCGTCTCGGCGACCACACCCTGGCCCGCGAACGCCGCGTCACCGTGCAGCTGGACCGGCAGGACCGTGAAGTCCGTGCCGCCCTTGCCGATGATGTCCTGCTTGGCGCGGGCGATGCCCTCGACGATCGGGTCGACCGCTTCGAGGTGCGAGGGGTTGGCGGCCAGCGAGACCTTGATCTGCTCGCCGTCGAGACCGGTGAAGGTGCCCTCGGCGCCCAGGTGGTACTTCACGTCGCCGGAGCCGTGCATCGACTTCGGGTCGAGGTTGCCCTCGAACTCGCGGAAGATCTGCGCGTAGGACTTGCCGACGATGTTGGCGAGGACGTTCAGGCGGCCGCGGTGGGCCATGCCGATGACGACCTCGTCCAGCCGCGACTCGGCGGCGGAGTCGATGACCGCGTCCAGCATCGGGATGACGGACTCGCCGCCCTCCAGCGAGAAGCGCTTCTGGCCGACGTACTTCGTCTGCAGGAAGGTCTCGAACGCCTCGGCGGAGTTCAGCCGGCGCAGGATGCGCAGCTGCTCCTCGCGCTCCGGCGGGGTGTGCGGACGCTCCAGGCGGTCCTGCAGCCACTTGCGCTGCTTGGGGTCCTGGATGTGCATGTACTCGATGCCGGTGGTGCGGCAGTACGAGTCGCGCAGCACGCCGAGGATGTCGCGCAGCTTCATCATCGACTTGCCGGAGAAGCCGCCGACCGCGAACTCGCGCTCCAGGTCCCAGAGCGTGAGGCCGTGCTCGGTGATGTCCAGGTCGGCGTGCTTGCGCTGCTTGTACTCCAGCGGGTCGGTGTCGGCCATGACGTGGCCGCGCACCCGGTAGGCGTGGATCAGGTCGAAGACCCGGGCCGCCTTGGAGACGTCGTCGTCGTGGCTGACGTCGATGTCCTTGAGCCAGCGCACCGGCTCGTACGGAATCCGCAGCGACTTGAAGATGTCGTCGAAGAAGTCGTTCTCGCCGAGCAGCAGCTGGCTCATGATGCGCAGGAACTCGCCGGAGGCGGCGCCCTGGATCACGCGGTGGTCGTACGTGCTGGTCAGCGTCATGACCTTGGAGACGCCCAGCTTGTTCAGGGTGTCCTGCGAGGTGCCCTGGAACTCCGCGGGGTACTCCATGGCGCCGACGCCGATGATGAGGCCCTGACCGGGCATCAGGCGCGGCACGGAGTGCACGGTGCCGATGCCGCCGGGGTTCGTCAGCGACGCGGTGACGCCGGTGAAGTCCTCCATCGTCAGCTTGCCGACCCGGGCGCGCCGGACGATGTCCTCGTACGCCTGCCAGAACTCGAAGAAGGTCAGGGTCTCTGCCTTCTTGATGGCGGCGACGACGAGCTGGCGGTCACCGTTCGGCTTCACCAGGTCGATGGCCAGGCCGAGGTTGATGTGGTCCGGCTTGACCAGCGTGGGCTTGCCGTCCTTCTCGGTGAACGAGTAGTTCATCGAGGGCATCGCCTTGAGCGCCTGCACCATGGCGTACCCGATGAGGTGGGTGAAGGAGACCTTCCCACCGCGGGCGCGCTTGAGGTGGTTGTTCATGACGATGCGGTTGTCGAACAGCAGCTTCACGGGAACGGCGCGCACGGACGTGGCCGTGGGCAGCTCCAGCGAAGCGTTCATGTTCTTCGCCACGGCGGCGGCGGGGCCACGCAGGGTGACGTACTCCGGGCCTTCGGGCGCCTCAGAAGTGCGCGCGGCGCCAGCCGCTCCAGTGGAGCCGGTGCTTGCACCGGAGGGCTTGGCGTCCGCCTTCGGAGCGGCGGCCTTGGCAGCAGGCTTGGCCTCGGCCTTCGCCGGGGCGGCCTTCGCAGCCGGCGCGGCCTTGGCGGGCGCGGGCTGAGCTGCGGCAGGCTCGGCGGGCTTCGCGTCGGCCTGCGCCGGAGCGGCAGCCGCGGGTGCGGCGGCCGGCTTGGCCGGTGCGGGCTTGGCCTCGTCGGCCGGAGTACCCGACGTGACCGGAGCGCCCGGCTTGTAGTCGGCGAAGAAGTCCCACCAGGCTCGGTCTACCGAGTTCGGGTCCTGGAGGTACTGCTGGTAGATCTCGTCTACGAGCCACTCGTTCGCACCGAATCCGGCTGCAGGGTTCTTACCCTGCCCGTCTTGGTCGGTCGAGGTACTCGAGGTGTTGGGGGACTGTGGCGACACGGCGGCAACCGCCCTCTTCCGCTTCCTAAAGGTGGTGGACAGCGGGAATAAAGGCTACGCCTCTGTCGACCAATGCTGCAGTCCGGGAGGGGTACTCGTCGCGCACGTCACATTTGGCGGCGGGTTTCGGGGAACGAGATGGCGGGAAACATGCGTGGTTCGCTCGCACCTGGGTAGGCGGCATCGCCATCGCACCCCCGGTAGGGACACGGGGAACACCCCGAATGAGTGGTTCCACCACCGACCCTACGCCACCGGGCGTCAAGGAGCGGGCTGACCGGTCCCCGGAAGGGTGACGCGGATACGGCAGCCACGCGGGGATTCGGCCACTCCGATGCGCCCGCCGTGCAGATCCACCGCCCAGCGCGCGATCGCCAGGCCCAGCCCCGTGCCGCCGTCGGTGCCCGGACCGGAGGGCGCGGGCCCGCCGCGGTTGAACCGCTCGAAGACCCGGTGCCGCTCGGACGCAGGGATGCCGGGCCCCTCGTCCTGCACCTCCAGGACCAGGCTCCCGGCGCCCTCGCCGCGGCGCGCCCGTACGGTCACCCGGCCGTGCGGCGGGGAGTGCTTGATCCCGTTGTCGATCAGGTTGGCGACGACCTGGTGCAGCCGCTCGGCATCCGCGTGCGCGGTCAGCTCCGGCGGCGAGACGTCCAGGTGGAGATGGACGTCCGTACGGCTGTGATGGCTGGAGCCGACGGCCAGCGTGGAGGCGCTGCGGCTCATATTGGCCTCCTTCAGCACCCCGGAGAGGTACGGCCAGACCTCGAAGCGGCGGGCGTGCAGCGGGATGACCCCGTTGTCCAGCCGGGAGAGGTCCAGCAGGTGCTCGACCAGGCGGCCGAGCCGCTCGGTCTGGCTCAGCGCGGTGCGCATCGTCTCCGGATCGGCCTCGGAGACGCCGTCGACGACGTTCTCCAGTACGGCGCGCAGCGCGGCGATCGGTGTGCGCAGCTCGTGCGAGACGTTGGCGACCAGCTCTTTGCGGTGGGTGTCCACCGCTTCCAGGTCGGCGGCCATCGTGTTGAAGGCGTCGGCCAGCTCGCCGAACTCGTCCCGGCGGCTGCCCTGCACCCGCCGGGTGTAGTCCCCGGCGGCCATCGCCCGGGTCACGTCCGTCATCTCGTCCAGCGGGGCCGTCAGCCCCTGCGCGACGAACTGGGTGATCAGCAGCGAGGCGATGATCGAGAAGACCGTGATGACCCGCAGCTCCGTCGCCGAGTGGAACGCGACGAGGACCAGCAGGGTCGTGATGATCACCGAAACGGTGACCAGCGCGCCGAGCGCCGCCTTGACCGACCGGTACGGATCGAGCGGGCGCATCGCCTCCCAGGCCCGCAGCCAGAGCTCACGTGCCAGGGGCCGGGGCGACCTCATGCCGGCGGGGTCTCCAGCGCGTAACCGACGCCGTGCACCGTGCGGATCCGCTCGGCGCCGATCTTCCGGCGCAGCGCCTTGATGTGGCTGTCGACCGTACGGGTGCCCGAGGCGTCCGCCCAGTCCCACACCTCGGCGAGCAGCTGCTCACGGGAGAGGACGGCGCGCGGCGTGTTGGCGAGGCAGACCAGCAGGTCGAACTCGGTGGGGGTGAGGTGCACGTCGGCGCCGCGCACCCGGACCCGCCGCTGCGCGTGGTCGATCTCCAGTTCACCCAGGCGCAGGATGCCGCTGCGCGGGGTGTGCGCGGCGAGCGCGGCCCGCTCGACGCGGCGCAGCAGGACGTGCACGCGGGCGGCCAGCTCCCGCATGGAGAACGGTTTGGTCATGTAGTCGTCGGCGCCGACGCCGAGCCCGACCAGCATGTCCGTCTCGTCGTCCCGGGCGGTGAGCATCATCACCGGGACCGGCCGCTGGGCCTGCACCCGGCGGCACACCTCCAGGCCGTCGAAGCCGGGCAGCATGATGTCGAGGACGAGCAGGTCGGGCTGCCATGCCTCGGCGGTGTCCACGGCCGACGGGCCGTCGACGGCGGTCTGCACCTGGAAGCCCTCGGCGCGCAGCCGGGCCGCGATGGCGTCCACGATCGTCGGGTCGTCCTCGACGACGAGCACCCGCCGCTGGGCGCCGGGCGTGGCCGCCGCCGCGGCGCCGTGGGTGGTCTGAGTCTGGTCCATCGCCCGCCCCTGAATTTCCCCGTGCGTGGTCGCGTTCTGTCTTGCTGTACTGACGTACTGACTTGCTGTATTGCTGTGCTGACCGGCTGTACTGACTGGTCGCATACTGCTGGGCAGCAGCGTAAAGGCACGATGTGACCCGCGGCTACGCGCGTTTCCCGGCGAGGTGGACCACGTCCGGGACGCCTCGGACAACAGGGATCTCTTCGGTGCGAACGTCACTGAACCCGGCATTCCGGAGCGCATCCTCGAACGCGGGGGAGGGCTGCGCCGACCAGACGGCCAGCACGCCGCCCGGCGTCAGCCGGTCCCGGCAGGCCGCCAGCCCGGCGGGGGAGTAGAGGCCGCCGTTGTCCTCGGTGACGGTCCAGTCCGGCCCGTTGTCGATGTCCAGGCAGAGCGCGTCGTACGTCTCCGTGCCCGCGCCCTCCCGTACGTACGCGACCAGATCGGCCTGCACGATCTCCGTGCGCGGGTCGGCCAGCGCCGGGCCCGACACCGCCTCCAGCGGCCCCTGGCGATGCCAGTCGATCACCGCGCCCTCCCGCTCCACGACCGTGATCCGGCCCCACCGCGGCTCGGCCGCGGCGTGCGCCAGCGAGAAGCCGACGCCCAGCCCGCCGATCAGTACGGACGGCCGCGCGCGGTCACCGGGCAGCGCCGCCAGCGCGGCGTCGACGAGCAGCCGCTCCGACCGCCCGTCCGAGGTGTCCATCAGAAAGCACCCGTTGGCGATGATCTCGAAATGCGGGCCCCGCCGCCGCAGCACCACCTCCCCGTAGGGGCCGTCCCGGCGCTCCAGCGTGACGGGAGTCTCGTCGGTGGCGTACAGGGCTGACATGGGTGCGGGACCTCCGTGGTCGGGGATGCCGGACGGCCCCAACTGTACGAGTCACGGCCTGATCGCTCACAGCGAAATACCCCCGGGGAACATCCACCGGCTCACGAGCATTGAGTGAGTACAGCTCAACTTGCCTGCCGAAGGGGAGATCATGGCTTCGACGTCCACACCGCTCACCCTGCCCGTGCTGCCTCTCGACGACGAGGTCGTCCTGCCGGGCATGGTGGTGCCGCTGGACCTGTCCGATGCGGACGTACGCGCCGCGGTGGAGGCCGCGCAGGCCGCCGCCTCACCGGGTAACAAGCCACGGGTGCTGCTCGTTCCACGCATCGACGGCACGTACGCCGGCGTCGGCACGCTCGGCAAGGTCGAGCAGGTCGGCCGGCTGTCCGACGGCGACCCGGGCGCGCTGATCCGCGGCCTGGGCCGGGTGAAGATCGGCTCCGGGACGACCGGGCCCGGTGCGGCTCTCTGGGTCGAGGGCACCACGGTCGAGGAGACCGTCCCGGATCCGCTCCCCGGTGCCGTCACCGAGCTCGTCAAGGAGTACAAGGCCCTCGCCACCAGCTGGCTGCGCAAGCGCGGCGCCTGGCAGGTCGTGGACCGCATCCAGCAGATCGAGGACGTCGGCCAGCTCGCCGACAACTCCGGGTACAGCCCCTTCCTGTCCACCGAGCAGAAGGTGAAGCTGCTGGAGACCACCGACCCGGTGGCCCGCCTGAAGGACGCCACCGAGGCGCTCCGCGAGCACCTCGCCGAGCAGGACGTCGCCGAGTCCATTGCCAAGGACGTCCAGGAGGGCGTCGACAAGCAGCAGCGCGAGTTCCTGCTGCGGCGCCAGCTGGAGGCGGTCCGCAAGGAGCTGTCCGAGCTGAACGGCGACGCGGACGACGAGAGCGACGACTACCGCGCCCGCGTCGAGGCCGCCGACCTGCCCGAAGAGGTCCGCAAGGCGGCCCTCAAGGAGGTCGACAAGCTGGAGCGGTCCAGCGACCAGAGCCCCGAGGGCTCCTGGATCCGCACCTGGCTGGACACCGTCCTGGAGCTGCCGTGGACGGAGCGCACCGAGGACGCGTACGACATCAAGGGCGCCCGCGCCGTCCTGGACGCGGACCACGCGGGCCTGGACGACGTGAAGGAGCGGATCACCGAGTACCTGGCCGTCCGCAAGCGCCGCGCGGACCGCGGCCTCGGCCTGGTCGGCGGCCGCCGCGGCGGCGCCGTCCTCGCGCTGACCGGCCCGCCCGGCGTCGGCAAGACCTCCCTCGGCGAGTCCGTCGCCCGCGCCATGGGCCGCAAGTTCGTCCGCGTCGCGCTCGGCGGCGTCCGCGACGAGGCGGAGATCCGCGGCCACCGCCGCACGTACGTCGGCGCGCTGCCCGGCCGCATCGTCCGCGCCATCAAGGAAGCCGGCTCCATGAACCCGGTCGTCCTCCTCGACGAGATCGACAAGGTCGGCTCGGACTTCCGCGGTGACCCGGCAGCGGCGCTCCTCGAAGTCCTGGACCCGGCCCAGAACCACACCTTCCGCGACCACTACCTGGAGGTCGAGCTCGACCTGTCCGACGTGGTCTTCCTGGCCACCGCCAACGTCCTGGAAGCCATCCCCGAGCCGCTGCTCGACCGAATGGACCTGGTCCGCCTCGACGGCTACACCGAGGACGAAAAGGTCACCATCGCCCGCGACCATCTGCTCCCGCGCCAGCTGGAGAAGGCGGGCCTGGAGTCGGGCGAGGTCGTCATCGAGGACGCCGCCCTGCGCAAGCTCGCGGGCGAGTACACCCGCGAGGCAGGCGTCCGTAACCTTGAGCGCGCCATCGCCCGTCTCCTCCGCAAGATCGCGGCCAAGCACGAACTGGGCGAACAGGACCTCCCCTTCACCGTCGGCGTGGACGAGCTGCGCCCGCTGATCGGCCGGCCGCACCACGTCCCGGAGTCCGCGCAGGACCCGGAGGAGCGGCGCACGGCGGTGCCCGGTGTGGTGACAGGCCTGGCCGTGACCGGCGCGGGCGGCGACGTGCTGTACGTCGAGGCCTCGCTCGCCGACGCCGAGACCGGCGGCTCCGGCCTCCAGCTCACCGGCCAGCTCGGCGACGTGATGAAGGAGTCGGCGCACATCGCCCTCTCCTTCCTCCGCTCCCACGGCGCGGAGCTGGAGCTCCCGGTCGGAGACCTGAAGGAGCGCGGCGTCCACCTCCACGTCCCCGCGGGCGCGGTCCCCAAGGACGGCCCGAGCGCCGGCATCACCATGACCACGGCCCTCGCCTCCCTCCTCTCCGGCCGCCAGGTCCGCCCCGACGTGGCAATGACCGGCGAGGTCTCCCTCACGGGCCGCGTCCTCCCCATCGGCGGCGTCAAGCAAAAGCTGCTGGCCGCGCACCGGGCCGGGATCACGACGGTCGTGATCCCCAAGCGCAACGAGCCCGACCTCGACGACGTCCCCGCCGAGATCCTCGAAAAGCTCGACGTCCACCCGGTCTCCGACGTCCGCCAGGTCCTGGACCTGGCCCTGACCCCGGCGTCGACCCCGGCTTCACCGGAGGTGCCGGTGGCGGCGTAATGGCCGCGAACACCTGACGAGGCCCGGCAATCCTTTTCGAGGAATGCCGGGCCTCGCCCGTTTCGTGGTCACCGTGCGTATCGTTGTACTGCGCGACTGGCCGCGACCCGCGGCAGTGGGGAGGAGCGCATGAAGACCATCGCTGAGTCCGACTGCAGGATCGAGATCGAGATGGCCGACATCGACGAGCGCCGCTTGGACGAAATGTTCGAGCGGCTCGAGCGGATGCCTGTCCCCGAGGGCTACAAGGCCGAGATCGTCGAGGGGACCGTCTACATGTCGCCGCAGCGGGACAACCACTGGGACATCATCGCGGGGATCATTGAGCAGCTGCGGCCCAAGTACCCCCGGAAGCGGATCAAGTCCGACGTGCGGATCGACTACCCGGGCGGGATGAACGGTCTCGCCTCGGACGTCACAGCGCTGAAGGACGGTGCGACGAAGACGAGCAAGGGCCGCTGGCGCTGCGAGGACGTCGAGTTCGTCGCCGAGGTGATCTCCAAGGACACCGCGCGGAACGACTACGGCCCCAAGCTGACCGCCTACGCGACGGCCGGTGTGCCCGTGTACCTCATCGTCGACCCGTACGTCGGCAAGTGCCACCTCTACACGCTTCCCAAGGAAGGCGAGTACACCAACGACCTCACGGTCACCTTCGGCACGCCGGTCGACATGACGACCACGGACATCGGCCTGGAGATCACCACCGACGAGTTCGAGCGGGGCTGAGCCCGCTCAGCCCGTCGCCAGTTTCCGCAGGTCCGCCACCGACCCGTTGAAGACGTTCTGGTCGCCCGGGAAGCGGCCGCGGTCGGAGTACTGCCAGATGGTCTGGGTGGGCCAGCCGGACGGGAGGGGGTGGGGGGAGGTGGCGTAGCGGGCTATCCAGAGGGGGTGCTTGATGCCGAAGGACGGGGTGTTGCCGGTGCAAAGGCGCCACCAGTTGGTGGAGGTGTAGATCATCGGGTAGCGGCCGGTCCGGGCGTGCACCGTGGCGCTGAAGTCGCGGATCCAGGCGGTCATCGCTGCCTGGCTCAGCCCGTAGCAGGTCGCGCCGTACGGGTTGTACTCGATGTCCAGCGCGGGCGGCAGCGTCCGGCCGTCCGCCTTCCAGCCCCCGCCGTTGTCGACGAAGAAGTTGGCCTGGGCGGCGCCGGACGAGGAGCTGGGGATCGCGAAGTGGTACGCGCCCCGGATCATTCCGGCGTTGTACGACCCGCCGTACTGCTGCCCGTACTTGGGGTTGCGGTAGCTCGTGCCCTCGGTGGCCTTGACGACGGCGAAGCGGGCGCCGGCGCGCCAGGCCGCCGCCCAGTTCACGTTGCCCTGGTGGCTGCTGACGTCCATGCCGGCCACCCCGGCGAGCGGCTGCGGCGTCGTGCCGGACGCGGTGCCGCCCTCGTGGGCGCGGAGCGTGCCGCCCGCGCGGTGGTCGGGTCCGTCGGTGGATGCGGGGGAGGCGGATGCGGGAGTGGCGGCGGCGGGCACGGCCACCGCGAGGGCCGTGCAGACCGTGGAGAGCAGCGTGATGCACCGGCGTATGCGCATAGGGGGGAGCCTCTTTCGAAGACGCGCAAGGGGGAGGGGGAGACAGGGCGCCGTGCCGCGAGGGCCTGCGGGAGGGGGCCGGCGCAGGTCCTCACGGCACGGTGGGGGAGCCCTGTCGGCCTCTTACCCGTTCGCGAGCGCCTGGAGACGGTCGTACGCGCCGTTGAAGAGGTTGTGGTCGCCCACGGTCGGCCCGGTGGACGTGTACTGCCAGATGGTGTGGTAGCCCCAGCCGGCCGGGAGTTCACCCACCGAGGAGCCGTACCGCGGGACCCACAGCGGGTTGGTGTTGCCGAAGCCCGCGTAGTTGCCCGTGCACTGCTTCCACCAGTTGGTGGAGGTGTAGAGCACCGCGTCCCGTCCGGTGCGTGCCTTGTACGTGGCGAACCAGTCCTTCATCCAGTCCACCAGGGCGGTTGCGCTCTTGCCGTAGCAAGTGGCGCCGTACGGGTTGTACTCCATGTCGAGCGCGCCGGGCAGCGTCTTGCCGTCCCTGGACCAGCCGCCTCCGTGGTCCACGAAGTAATTGGCCTGGGCCGCGCCGGACGAGGTGTTCGGGAGCGCGAAGTGGTACGCGCCGCGAATCATGCCGACGTTGTAGGACCCGTTGTACTGCTGAGCGAAATATGGGTTGGTGTAGCTGGTGGATTCGGTCGCTTTGACGTAGGCGAACTTCACCCCGCTGTTCCACAGCGTCGACCACGCGACGTTGCCCTGGTGGCTGCTGACGTCCACGCCTTCCACGGACGCCTGGACGGACGGCGCGACGGACGGGCCGGTGCCGCCCTCGTGCTTGGCGACCTGTGAGCCGGCCCAGTCCTGGCCGGGATGGGTGGGCTCCGGCGCGTCCGTGCCGGGAGTGGCGGCGGGCCCGGCGGCGGTCGCGGGGCCGACGGTGCCGCAGAGCAGGGCGAACAGGGTGAGGAGGAGTGCGGCCACCGTGGCGGTGGGGCGCCGGAGGCGGCGGGCCGGGCCGGATCTGTGCACGCGCATACGTGACTCCAGAGATCTCGGTGGGACCTGGGAGGGACCAGCCGACGAAAGAGGGGGACGGCCGACTTGGTGTGGTCATGCCATAAATGCCCGATACGCGCGTAGAGCAAACGCAGGAAGGGGGTCAGGTGATTCCGGTGGTCCAATCCTGCGAAATACTGGCTCAGCTGCGGAATCGGCCGCCGCTGAAAAATTCTTCCATCGTCCGGAAAACGGGAAAGGGCGCTGACGTGCACAACACCGGAACCGACGGGGCGGCGGCGAAGCGGCCCGGCGCCATCGACGACCTCTTTCTGTCGCTGGAACACGAGTTGGCCGTATTCCTGCGCCGCGCCCGCGCCTCCTCCGGCGAAATGGCCCGCGAGGTCCACCCCGACCTGGAGCCCTCGGCGTACGGCCTGCTGCTCCGGCTCGCCGAGGCCGGCGAGCAGCGCGCCACCGAACTGGCCTGCTACTTCGGCGTCGGCAAGGCGACCATCAGCCGTCAGCTGCGGGCCCTGGACGACCTCGGCCTGGTGGCGCGCGAGAAGGACCCGGCCGACGGGCGTGCCGTCCTGGTCCGGCTCACGGACGAGGGGCTGGCCCGCTTCACCCGAGTACGCAGCGCCCGGCGTGACCGGTACGCCCGTCGGCTCGCCTCGTGGGACCGCGGGGAGATCGCCGAACTGGCGCGCCTGCTGCATCGGTTGAACGATGAACAAGAGCAGGAGCAGGATGGGCCCGAGGAAGGCGAGCGGGAGCAGGACTGACGCCCGCGCCTCCCCCTCACGGCTCCGCCCTCACAGCTCCGCGAACACCACCGCCGCGTCGTCGTGCATCTTGCCGCGCGGGAAGTCCAGCCCGTCCGCGTCCGCGTTCTCGGCCGCCCGTACCCGGTCGATGAGCGCCTGCGGCCCCTCCTTGCGCACCACGCCCAGGCAGTCGGCCCATGAGCCCTCGCGGAACACCTCCACCCAGCGCCCGGCCCCGTCGCTCAGCGCGGTCAGCGAGCGGACCCGGTCGCGCGGCACGGTGCCGGTGACCGCGCGCGCCGCCACCGAGGGGTCGGCGGCAGCGGTGTAGAAGCCGCCCTCGGCGTTGCGTAGCGCCTCGACCGCCGCGACGTACTCGCGGGCCGCGGCCGCCCGTTCGGGCGAGCCCTCCGGCAGCGCCCGTACCGCGGCGCGCAGCTCACCGACCGCGGCCGGCAGCTGTTCGAGGCGCTCGTCCAGTACCGCCTCGACCGTGCCGTCCGGCGCCTCGATGAGCAGCGCCGAGTCCGACAGTACGAGGTACTCCACGGCGTACGGGGACCAGCGCGCGGCGATGGCCGTCGCCTGCGGGGTCCGCCTGTGAGAAAGGTCACACGTGTCGCGATGGGCCGCGGCGGTGCGCCCGATGGCTTCGGAGAGCGCTTCGGTGAGCGTCATGTCGCGGAGCGAACCGGACAGTTCGAGCATCGCGCCCCCGAGGCGCGCGGTGAACCACGGCACGTCGTGGCGGCACCCGAAGTCCTCCTGCGGCGGCGTCACACCGTCGAGCAGAACGAGGACGCCGCCCTGCCCGGAAGCGGGCAGCGCTACTGATGCGTAGTCCTCGTTGGGGCGTTGGGGGTCGCCGGGCTCGGTGGCCAGTTCGATACGCATGGGGGCAAGCATGCCGGAGCGACGGGAATTGGCTGAGGAAGAGCGTCCGGAATGCGGCGAATCGGGGGCGCGGCGCGCGAACGGCGCCAATTGCGGTTCCGGGAGGGGGTAAAAGGCCGTTCCGTAAGATGCGGGCGGGCATCCTGCCAGGACCCGGACCGTTCTCCAAACCCGCCCGCCGATGGCCTACTGTTGCGTCCCACAGCGGAAGTTGATGGTCAACTTCCGATTGATGTTCACTCATTCAGGTGGCCGGGCAGGCGTTGCCGGGCCACCGCGCGGCGCCGGTGAAATGGTCGTATTCCGGATCATGGGTGGGGCCATTCCCTCATCGCGACGCGCACAGCCGGACTGTCTGCCCGGCGGGGGCGTGAGGTGCTGCGGATGCGCCGCAGATCCGCCTTCCGGGGCGAACGGCCGGGTCCGCAAGGCCACACACGGCGTGGGCAGGCGAGACAGGATTGCGAGCAGCGGTGCGGAAGAAGCGGCTTCGGGGTGACGTGGTGGAGCCGGGAACACCGGCCGGCCCGGCCAGGTCCGGTACGGACGGTGACCGCGCGGGCGGACGTCCCGCGCGCGTGCGCAACAGGCTCATGGGGGCAGTGGCGGTGGTCGCCGTCGCCGTCATGGCGGTCGGTACGCCCGTCATCGCCTCGGCGACCCAGGACGTGGACGGCTCCCAGGAGCTGGTGGACCTCGGCGAGCTGAACGCCCGCGCCGTGACGCTCTCCCACTCCCTCGCCGACGAGCGCGACGCCATGACGGTGTATGTCGCGGGCGGCCGGACGACGCGCGGTGGGCACGGTGTCTCGGAGGCCCAGCGGGCCCGCGTGGACCGGCAGATCAAGGACCTGCGCGCCGAGGCGGCGGAGAGCTCCGCGGAGACCGAGGCGTTCGGCGAGGCCGGCAAGCTGCTGGAGTCGCTGCCCAAGGTCCGTCAGCAGGGGCTGACCGGCGCGGGCAGCGCCCTGGCCACCTTCAAGTCCTACACTGCCACCATTCAGGCACTGGACGCCATTTCGGCCGACATCGCCCAGCGGGTACCGCCCCGCGCCACCGCGGCCGGCTCCCACGCCGAGGCCCTGCCGCTTCTCGCCCGCGCCACCGAACAGGCCTCCGCGACCCGCGCGCTGCTGCTCGCCGGGCTGGCGAGCGAGGGCCGGCAGACCGACCTGTCCGCCGCGGCCCAGCAGTCGCACGTACGCGAACTGGCCTCGCTCGCCGACTTCGCGCAGACCGCCGGCGACGACACCCGGGACAGCTACGACCGCACGGTCAACGGCACCGACGTCGACATCGCCGAGCGCTACCTCGACAAGCTCACCGACGAGCGCCGGCTCTACCCCCTGGACCTCCAGCTCGACCGCAAGCACATCGAGTCCAGCACCGCCACCCGCGTCGGCCTGATGCGCAGCGTGGAGTCCTCGCTGAGCACCGCCGAAGTGAAGGCGATGGCGAAGCTCCGGGACGACGACGTCACGTCGCTGGAGATCCGCATCGGGCTGGTCGGGCTCTGCCTGCTGCTCGCCGTCGGCATCAGCATCTGGGCGGCGCGCACGATGACCCAGCCGCTGTCCGCGCTGCGCCGCGGGGCCGCGCGGGTCGCCAAGGACCCGGGCGAAGAGCAGTCCATCGAGTACAAGGGCCGCAACGACGAGTACGCGCAGACCGTGCGCTCCGTCAACGCGCTGCACGCGCAGGTCGCCGAGCTGGCGACCAAGGCCGCCGAGGCGGAGGGCGAGCGCGCCCGGATGGCGAGCGGCCGCAAGCGGCTGGCCGCCGAGCGCGACGTACTGCTGGAGGAGCGCGCCGACCTCACCGAGCGGCTGGCCGCGCTGCGTTCCGGCGTGAACAACCGGTTCGTCAGCCTGGCGATGCGCACGGTCGGCCTCGTCGAGCGCCAGCTCGCCGTCATCGAGGGCCTGGAGGAGAAGGAGCAGGACCCCGAGCGGCTGGAAACGCTCTACAAGCTCGACCACTTCGCCGCGCGCGTCCGCCGGAACAGCGAGAACCTCCTCGTCCTCTCCGGCTCCGAGCACAGCAACCACAACGCCGTGCCGGTGCCGCTGCTGGACGTGCTGCGCGCCTCGATCAGCGAGATCGAGCGGTACGAGCGGGTGCGCATCCAGTCGCTGCCGCCGCACTCCCAGATCGCCGGCTTCGCCGCCGACGACGTCAGCCACCTGGTCTCCGAGCTGCTGGACAACGCCACGGCGTTCTCGCCGCCGGACGCCCATGTCGAGCTCTCCGGCTGGCTGCTGGAGAGCGGCGAGCTGATGCTCTCGGTCCAGGACCAGGGCATAGGGATGACCGCCGAGCGGATGGCGGAGCTGAATCAGCGGCTGGCGGACCCGGAGACCGCGACGTCTTCGGAGACGGTCGACGAGGCGCTCGGCCTCGGCCTGTACGTCGTCGTACGGCTCGCCGCGCGGCACGGCGTCCGCGTCCAGCTGCGCGACCAGCAGCAGGGCGGCATCACCGCCGTCGTGGTGCTGCCGAAGTCCATCCTGCCGACCCGTCCGACGCCGGCCGCGACCGCGCAGCCCGGCACGGTGCAGTCCGGGCCGACCCTCCCGGGCTCGGTCGCCGAGGCCAACTCCAACGCCCTGCCGACGCGCGGCCAGCGCATGCTGCCGCCGCAGCGGGATCAGCAGCCGCAGCAGGCGCAACAGGAGCAGCAGCCCCAGCAGGTGGAGCCGCAGCAGCCGCAGCACGGCCGGCCGCAGCAGCCTCAGCAGGCACAGCAGCCGCAGTCGGCACCGGCTCCCGTCGGTGACCCCCTGACGGACCCGCTGCCGGATCCCCTGACGGACCCGCTGCCCGATCCCCTCACGGACCCCCTGCCGGAGTCCCTCCGGGGCCCCGTGCCGGATCCCCTCACGGACCCCCTGCCCGACCCCCTCACCGACCCCCTGCCGGACTCCCTCACGGGCCCGTTCACGGACCCGCTGATCCAGGCCGCCGAGCGGACGATCGACGAGGCGGGCATCGGGACGGCACCGGCCGCACCGCACACGGCCGCGCCGAATACGGCCGCACCGAGCAACGGCGTGCCGGGCACGGCCGCGCCGCGGCCGGGTGTGCCGGACTTCTCCGGTGACCCCGACGGCGGCCCCGAGACCGGTGCCGTACCGGTCGGCCGGTCGCCGTACGTCGCAGACGAAACCCCGGCGCCGTCCCCGCACGACGCCCCGGCGGCGCCGTCGCCGGTCAACGGCGGCAGCGCCGAGCACAGCCGGGCCGAGGACGCCGAGGAGGAGCCGCCCGCCCGACGGCTCACCGACATGGGGCTGCCCAAGCGCACGCCCCGCGTCGTGGCACAGCGGCCGCCGAGCGCGCCGCGACAGGGTGGGGTGAACGCCGAGGCGCTGCGGCGCCGGCTGGGCGGCTTCCAGCAGGGCGCACTCGCGGGCCGCAAGGATGTCGAGGCCGAGATCGCGGAGCGCACGGCCGAACAGACCATCCCAGTAACGGACACCGACGGAGCGGGGGCCCCGGGAGAGAGTCACGTTGTCGAGGAGGCACGCGATTGAAGGCGCAAGCGCCCACTGCTTACGGACTGAGTCATCAGGCACGGAATCTGCAGTGGCTGTTGTCCAACCTGGTCGACGAGGTGCCGGGCATCCGTTCGGTCGCCGTCGTGTCGTCGGACGGACTGCTGCTGCTGGCTTCCGACCCGGTGCTGGCGGAAGGTTCCGCTGAGACCGCGGGGCACCGCGGCCCGCGGGGTTCCAGCGCCGATCTGGCCACGATCGTGTCCGGCGTCGGCAGCCTCACCAACGGTGCGGCGAAGCTGATGGACGGCGGCTCGGTCAAGCAGACGATGATCGCCATGGACGAGGGCAGTCTGTTCGTCAGTTACATCAGTGACGGTTCGCTGCTCGGCGTGCACGCCACCCCCGACTGCGACATGAGCGTCATCGCCTACCACATGGCGCTCTTCGTCGGCCGGGCCGGCCATGTCCTCACCCCCGAACTCCGCAGTGAACTGCGCAAGTCGATGGAGAGCGCCCAGTGAGTACCGCACCCAAACTCCCCACGCGAGGCGGGGACCGGAAACCCGCGCGCGTGCGGCCGTATTCGCTCACCGGCGGCCGCACCCGTTTCGGCCACGTCCTGCTGGTCGAGACGTTCGTGGCCGCATTGGAGGCGCCGGAGGAGCGCCGCGAGCTGACCTCCGGCAACTGGGCCGACCGGGTCATGCCCGAGATGCGGGCCATCGTCGAGCTGTGCCGCCGGATGCGGTCCGTCGCGGAGATCTCCGCGCTGCTCAAAATGCCGCTGGGCGTGGTCCGCGTCCTGCTCAGCGACCTCGCCGACCAGGGAAAGATCCGCGTCTACGGCTCCGGGCACGGCACCGGCCAGCCCGACCGCGCGCTGCTTGAGAGGGTGCTGAGTGGACTTCGCAGGCTCTGAGACGATGACGGCGAGCGCCGGGACGCCTGCCGCCGACGAAGGGCTGCAGAGCTGGCAGACGGACCGTACGCAGGCCCCCATCGCCACCAAGATCGTGGTGGCGGGCGGGTTCGGCGTCGGCAAGACGACCTTCGTCGGGTCGGTCTCCGAGATCACGCCGCTGCAGACCGAAGCGGTGATGACGCAGGCCAGCGAGGACACCGATGACCTCACGGCCACCCCGGAGAAGACCACGACCACGGTCGCGATGGACTTCGGCCGCATCACGCTCGACCAGGACCTGGTCCTGTACCTCTTCGGTACGCCGGGCCAGCAGCGGTTCTGGTTCATGTGGGACGACCTGGTCCGGGGTGCCATCGGCGCGATAGTGATGGCGGACACCCGGCGTCTTGAGGACTGCTTCCCCGCTCTCGACTACTTCGAGAGCTGCGGTCTTCCGTACGTCGTCGCCGTCAACCACTTCGAGGGGACCGCCGAATACGCGGCCGAGGATGTGCGCGAGGCCCTCTCCGTACCGCATGGCGTACCCGTGGTGATCATGGACGCGCGCAAGCGGATCACGGTCGTGGAGTCCCTGCTCACCCTCGTCGGGCACGCCCTGGAGATGACCCCCGAATAGGTCCGCACCGCTCGCGGACCCCAGCAGAGAAGAGCACCACCATGCGGAAGATACTCATCATCGGAGCCGGCCAGTCCGGTCTCCAGTTGGCCCTTGGTCTCCAGTCCAAGGGCTATGAGGTCACCCTCATGTCCAACCGCACCGCCGACGAGATCCGTTCCGGCCGGGTCATGTCCACGCAGTGCATGTTCCACACCGCCCTCCAGTACGAGCGCGACCTCCAGATCAACTTCTGGGAGAGCCAGGCGCCGCGCATCGAGGGCCTGGGCGTCTCCGTGGCGGCCCCCGGCAGCTTCGAGTCGCCCGAGGGCTCGCAGCGCGCCATCGACTGGGTCGGCAAGCTGGACGGCTACGCCCAGTCCGTCGACCAGCGCGTGAAGATGGCCGGCTGGATGGAGACCTTCGCGCAGCGCGGCGGCCAGCTCGTCATCCACGGCGCCGCCGTCTCCGACCTCGACTTCTTCGCCTCCCGCTACGACCTCACGCTGGTCTCGGCGGGCAAGGGCGAGCTGGTGTCCATGTTCGGCCGGGACGCCACGCGTTCCCCGTACGACACCCCGCAGCGCGCGCTGGCCGTCGCGTACGTGCACGGCATGGGCCCCCGCCCGGAGCACCCCGAGTTCGACGCGGTCCGCTGCAACCTCGTCCCGGGCGTCGGCGAGCTCTTCGTCATGCCCACGTACACGAACTCCGGCCGCGCCGACATCCTCTTCTGGGAGGGCATCCCCGGCGGCCCGCTGGACGCCTTTCAGGGCGTCAAGGACCCCAACGAGCACCTGGCGCTGACGCTGGAGCTGCTGGAGAAGTTCCTGCCCTGGGAGTACGCGCGCTGCACGAACGTCGAGCTGACCGACGCCAACGGCACGCTCGCCGGCCGCTACGCCCCCACCGTCCGCAACCCGATCGGCAAGCTGCCCTCCGGCGGCCTCGTCCTCGGTGTCGCCGATGTCGTCGTGGCCAACGACCCGATCACCGGCCAGGGCTCGAACTCCGCCTCCAAGTGCGCCAAGGCGTACCTGGACTCGATCCTCGAGCACGGCGACAAGCCGTTCGACGCGGACTGGATGCAGGACACCTTCGACCGGTACTGGGCCACCGCCCAGCACGTCACCAAGTGGACGAACGCCATGCTGGCCCCGCCGCCGGAGCACGTCCTGAACCTGATCGGCGCGGCCGGCCAGCTCCAGCCCGCGGCCGATCGTTTCGCCAATGGCTTCAACGACCCCTCCGACTTCGAGAACTTCTTCTACGAGCCGGAGAAGACGAACGCGTACCTGGCGTCGTTGGGCGCCTGACGGTCCACGTCCGCACGACACGGCGGGGCGGTTCCCTCGGGGGGAGCCGCCCCGTTGTGCGTTGCCGTGGGTCTGCTCAGCTCTCGGGCGCCGACGCGTCTCCGTACCCCGTGTCGTCCCCGTCCGTGGCGCCCTCCGGGAGCTCCGGTGGCGTGTAGTTCTTGAGGCCGGGCGCGTCCTCGTCCGGGCGGACGGCGCCCAGGAGAGGGTTGGCGGCGATCGGGGAGATCTTCACCTTGGCGCCGGGGCGCGGGGCCTGTACGACCATGCCGTCGCCGAGGTACATCGCCACATGCGTCGCGCCGGGGAAGTAGATCACCAGGTCGCCGGGGCGGAGCTTGCGCAGGCTGACGTGCGGCAGTTGCTTCCACTGCTCCTGGCTCGTCCGCGGGATCGGCTTGCCCGCCTTGGCCCACGCCTGTGAGGTGAGGCCCGAGCAGTCGAAGGAGTCCGGGCCCTCGGCGCCCCACACATACGGCTTGCCGACCTGCGTCAGCGCGTACGCCATCGCCCGCTGACCGCCCTTCGACGGGGCCTGCGGACCGCCGAGCGCGCCGGAGCCGAGGAATGCCTGCTGCGCGTCCTCCATACCGGCCCGCTCCAGCCGGCTCAGCTCCGCCAGCTGCTCCGGCGAGAGCGAGGAGAGCATCGCCTCGACCTCCCGCAGCCGCTCCTCGACCGTCGCCTTCTGCTTCTTCCGCCGGTCGGCCAGGGACTTCTGCTTGTCGAGCGCCTTCTTGGCGTCGGTCGCCAGCTTGTCCGCCTTAGCGGCGCTGCCGGCGAGCCGGGCGACCGTGTCCGCCTGGTGGCCGGCCGCCTCCTTGAGCAAGTGACCGCGGTCCAGGGCCTGCTCGGGGTCCTTGGAGAGCAGGAACTGCACGTACGGCGAGAGGCCGCCGGGCCCGGAGCCCGTGTACTGCTCGCGGGCCAGCCGGCCGGCGTCCGCGCGCCCCTGCGCCAGGTCCGAGCGGGCGGCCTTGAGCCGTCCGTCGAGCTTCTTGGACAGCTTGGCCTGCGCCTTGAGGTCCTCCTCCGTGGCGTTGTACGCCTCGGTGGCCGCCTCCGTCTGCTGGTAGAGCTTCTGCAGCCGGGTCAGCAGCTCGCTCACGGGGATGTCGGGCGGCGCGGCGGGCCCGGCCATTGCGTACACAGGCGTCGCGGGCAGTGCCACGGCGGCGGCGCCCAGCAGCGCCACCGAACCCACCGACCGCCGGAACCGTCCCCGCACCGCGCCACCTCCGCTCTGGTCGACCATCCGACTCGTTCGGATGGTGCCACGGGCCACGCCTTCCCGCCGGGGGAGCGGGCGAACCGGGGGAACGGGCATCACCCGATCGGCGGCCGCCGTGTACGGGAAAAACGCCCGACGAGAAGGGGGAGTTCCCTCAACGCCGACGTGTCCACGGCCATTTGGGCCGACCTTCGCCCGGCCGCGCATCCGCGTCGTACGTGTACACCCAGCCGCGCGGCAGTCCCAGCCGGCCGGCCGGGCCGGGCTCGCGCCGGTAGACGTGCACCGTCTCCGGCGCGCCGGCCTCCCCGGGGACGGGGATCTCGTACCGGGCGGGCGGCCGGCCGGTCGCGCCGACCAGGACGGGGAGCACCCGCCCGTCCAGCGGGCCGCCGACGAAGGGCGTGTTCTCGCTTCTCACCCGGTCAGTGTCACATCACGGCAGGCGGCGCCGGCTCAGAGCAGGTGGGCGGCGTCCGCGAGGGCCGGGGCCAGCCGCCGCGCGAGGAGACCGACCGGCCCGTCGGCGGTCTCCGTGGCCAGCGCGGCGGCCGCGGCCCGCGCGGTCTCCTCGTCCGTCGCCGAGGTCGCGACGAACAGCGCGACGAAGTGGTCGACGAGCCAGTCGCGCAGCTCGTCCAGCGGCAACTGCTTCTCCTCGTCGACCCAGATCAGCGAGGCCGCCTCGACGGCGGTGATCCACGTACGGACCATCATCCGCAGCCGCGGGCCCGGCTCCGGGGTGCCCAGGTGGCGCAGGATCTGCTCGGCGGCGGTGCGCCGGACCTCGTCGACGATGGCATTCGTGCGGGCCGTCTCCACGACGCTGCCGCCCTGCAGCAGCGCGCTGAATCCGGCGTCGTGCTGGTCGACGAAGGCGAGGTAGCGGTCCAGTGCGCGGGCCAGCCGCAGCGTGAGCGGGCCGGTCTCCGCCTCGGCGAAGCAGCCTTCGAGGTTGTCGGCGGCGCTGCGCAGGGCCGCTTCGTACAACTGCTGCTTGCCGCCGGGGAAGTAGCGGTAGACCAGCGGCCGGGAGACCTGGGCCGCGTTCGCCACATCGTCCAACGACACGTCCTCCGGCGCCCGTTGGGCGAAGAGGCCGAGGGCCGCCGCCAGCAGCTGGGCGCGCCGCTCCGCCACGCTCAGCCGCCGGTACGCGGGGCGGGGTACTGCCGGTGCGGTGCTGCTGCCGTTCATGAACAGCAGCGTAACCGTCCTTCGGTCCGGGCCGCCCGGGTGTCCAGGGCGGTACGGAGCCAGTCGTGGACGGCGCCGAGGGTGGGCTCGGGGCCGGACAGCTCGGCGTGCAGCTCCCAGTAGCGCGCGATGTACGGGTCGGCGGCGAGCTGGTGGCTGAGCCGATGACGGAAGGCGGGGGTGTCGCGCAGCCCGCGGGCGCGCGCATGGGCGGCGACGAAGCAGTCCAGTGCCTCGCCCTCGTGCGGTGCGCGCCGCGCCCGCAGCGCAGGTGCGGTGAGCGCGGCGGCCTCGACGAGGCCGTCGTAGAGCACGCCCAGGTGGTAGCCGTTCTCCGGCCGGTGGTGCGCGGGCTGGCAGTAGTCCGCGCCCGGGTGGGGGATGTCGGCGACGAGGGCGTGCAGCCGGGCGAAGGCCAGTACCTGGGCGGGCGTCGGGTCCGCGGGCGGCTGCGGGACCGAGGTGTCGACGATCACGGAGGCCAGCCGGGCAGGGAGCCGCGCGGGCAGCCAGGACCGCCAGAAGCGGGCCGGCGCGGCGGTGCTCGGCGGGGCGGTCACGGAGCCGAGGAGCCGCAGCCGCTCGGGGCGTTCCTCGGGGGCGCAGTCCCGGAGGAGGTGGAGCGCGGCCTCCCGCCAGCGCAGCGCGGCCAGTTGGGAGCCCAGCTCCCGCAACTGCCCGGCGACCACGTCCTCCAGTACCTCTCCCAGCGCGTCCTCCCGCTCCAGCACCCGCCCCACGTCCGGTACCGGCAGGTCCAGGGTGCGCAGCGAGCGGATGAGGCGGAGCCGGTCGAGCGCTTCGGGACCGTACCGGCGGTGGCCCCCGGAGCTGCGGGCCGCCTCGGGCAGCAGGCCGCGGTCCGAGTAGAAGCGGACGGTCTTGACGGTGACGCCCGCCTGCTCGGCGAGCTCGCCGATGCTCCACATGTTGTCGGCCACCACGGCTTGAACCTCCCTCAGGGGGAGCTCCTACGGTACCGGCGAGCGCGGCCGGCCGACGGGGCCGGACGCGGGGGACCGAGGCGCGCGAGGAGAAGTACATGACGGCATTCGTCCTGGTGGCGGGGAGTCACACCGGCGGCTGGGTGTGGCGGGAGGTGGCCGGCCGGCTGCGGGAGGCGGGTGCCGAGGTGTACCCGGTGACGCTCACCGGCATGGGGGACCGCCGCCACCTGGCCGGTCCCGGCACGGACCTGGAGACCCATGTCGAGGACGTGGTGCAGCTCATCGACCACGTCGAAGCGCCGGAGGTCGTGCTCGTCGGCCACTGCTACGGCATCCACCCGGTGCTCGGCGCGGCGGGCCGGCGCCCGGAGCGGATCGCCCGGGTCGTGTACCTGGACGCGGGGATGCCCCAGGACGGGGACCCGGCACTGACATTGGTGCCGGACGGGACGGTCCGCGACCGGCTGCTGGGCGAGGGCGAGGCGGCGGACGACTGGCGGGTGCCGCCGCCCGCGGCCGACGAATGGCAGCGCTGGGGTAGCACCACCGGCCTCTCCGAAACCGACCTGGCGCGGCTGACCCGCCTCGCCGCACCGCAGCCGCGCGGCACCCTCACCCAGCCGCTCCGCCTCCCGGAAGCGGCCACCGCGCTGCCGACGACCGGCGTCTTCTGCACCGCCAACGGCAACAGCATCGCCGTCGTCGAGCAGATCGTGGGACTCGGGGACCCCCGACTCAAGGCGCTCGTCGACCCCCGGGTGACCTTCTTCGACCTCGACACCGGGCACTGGCCGATGCTCTCCGCGCCCGGCGAGCTGGCCGGGGTACTGCTGAAGGCCGCGGCGGGGGAGGGGTACCGGCTGTCCGCGACGGTGACCGAACAGCCGTCGCACCTGCGGCCGTTCCTCCTGGACGTACCGGAGCGGCGCCGCGAGCGCATCGGGCGGGTCGATCTGTATCTGCCGGACGAGGTGCGGGACGGGGCGGCCGGGGAAGAGCCTCGCCCGGCGGTGGTGTTCGTGCACGGCGGGCCCGTACCGGCCGGAGCGCGGCCGACGCCGCGCGACTGGCCGGCCTTCGTGGGCTACGGGCGCTACCTGGCGGGTCTGGGCGCGATCGGCGTCACGCTCGACCACCGGCTGCACGCCCTCACCGACTACCCGCGCGCCGCCGACGACCTCGCCGAGGCGATCGAACTGGTACGGGCCGACCCGCGAGTCGACGAAGACCGCATCGCGCTGTGGCACCTGTCCGCCGGCGGGCTGCTCACGGCCGACTGGCTCGCGGCGCCCCCGCCGTGGCTGCGGTGCGTGGCGGCCAGTTACCCCGTCCTCGCGCCGCTGCCGTCCTGGGGACTCTCCGGCTCCCGGTTCCGCCCCGCGGAGGCGGTGCGCGGCGCGGGGCGGCTGCCGGTCGTACTGACCCGAGTGGGGCAGGAGAGCCCGGAAATCGCGGTGACGGTCGAGGAGTTCCTGACCGCCGCCGCGGACTGCGGGGCCGACGTCGAGGTGGTCGACATCCCGAACGGCCACCACGGGTTCGAGACCAGGGACCACACCGAGGAGGCGCGGCAGGCGGTGGACCGGGCGGCACGGTCCGTACTGGCGCACCTGCGCGGCTGAGGGGGCGCCGGGCGGCGGCCGGTCCTGCGACCGCCGCTGCCGTCCGGCTCAGGCCAGCAGCCCCGAGCTCCGCCAGAGCTTGCGGCCCACGCCCCGCATGACGCCGATCTCGTCCAGGAAGTCGGTGAGCCGCTTGGCGCCGGTCTGCATGACCTCGCGGCGGTGGCCGCTCGCCTTCACCTGGGCGACGGCCTCCCGGCGGTCCAGGCCGACGTTGGTGTACACCTGCGGGTTGACGAAGGCCACGGAGAAGACGCGGGCGGCCTCGCCGGAGGAGATGCGGGTCAGCTCCTGCTCCCAGCGGGGCGCGCGGACCATCTGGCGGCGCAGCTCCTCGCGGGCGTACCGGACGTGCCGGGCCTCCTCCACGACGTGGATGCGGGTGACGCCGCGTACGAGGGTCTGCACCCGCTCGTCCGGGAAGGTCAGCCGCTGCATCCAGTCCAGGATCTCCTCGCCCAGCAGCGTGCAGGCGAAGGAACCGGGCGTGGTGGAGACGGTCTTGAGGATCCGCGCGAGGTTGTGGTTGAAGCGGGAGACGGGGTACGTGGGCGCGCCGCCCGTCTGGATCAGCCGCGCGAACATCTTGGAGTGCCGGCACTCGTCCGCTATCTCGGTGAGTGCGTACCGGACATGCGCGCTGGTCACGGACTTGTCGTAGATGTGCCGGACGAGGAGCTGCATGAGGATGATCTCGAACCAGATGCCCAGCGAGGCGAGCGAGGCCGCCTCGTGCCGGGCGAGGTCCATCCGCTGCTCCTCCGACATCTTCTTCCACAGGGGCGTGTCGTAGAGCGAGACGAGCTCCGGCGGCCAGAACCACTTGCCGTCCTCGATCGGCGCGTCCCAGTCCAGTTCGGTGTCCGGGTCGAAGGAGTGCTTGGCGGAGGAGTCCAGCAGGCGCTCGGCAACCTGCTCACGGTCCTTGAGCAGCCCGAGTGCGTCCCGCAGTGCCTCGGTCTCCGCCGTGCTGATGTCAGGGGCTGTCGACATGGCTGTGGCTACCTCGCTCGTGGGGTTACCGGCGGTCACGTCTTATGAGACTGCGCGTCAGTAAGAGCGTCAATCCCCTGCACACGACTTCTTGACCCTCCGGTAAGGAGCGTGTGAGCCTGCCAACTACCGCACACGTAACGGTGTTCGGTGATCCGAGGAGGCTCCTCATGTCCACCCGCGAGCTCTACGCAACCGACCCCGGCGAACCGCTGTGGCAGGTGCCGGCCACCGGCGCCGCCCGCTTCACCTGGGAGTACGACGACGGCCGCGACCGCCTCCTCGCCCTGTACAAGAAGGGCAAGGACAAGCAGTGGGACGCCGATCTGCGCATCGAATGGGACCTGGAGGTCGACCCGCACGACCCGCTCGGCACTCCTGACGAGGCCATGTCCCTGTACGGCACGAAATATTGGGACCGGATGACGGCCAAGGAGCGCGGAGAGCTGCGACAGCACTACGCCTCCTGGCAGTTCAGCCAGTTCCTGCACGGCGAGCAGGGCGCGATGGTCTGCGCGGCGCGGATCGTCGAGTCCGTTCCCGACCTGGACGCGAAGTTCTACTCCGCGACCCAGACCATGGACGAGGCGCGGCACGCGGAGATCTACAGCCGCTTCCTCCAGCAGAAGATCGGCATGCTCTACCCGATCAACGACAATCTCCAGTCCCTACTGAACGACACGCTCAAGGACTCCCGTTGGGACATGCCCTACCTGGGCATGCAGGTCCTGATCGAGGGCCTGGCCCTCGCCGCCTTCGGCATGATCCGCGACACCACGAACAAGCCGCTGCCCAAGCAGATACTCGCCTACGTCATGCAGGATGAGGCCCGGCACGTCGCCTTCGGCCGCATGGCCCTGCGCGACTACTACAAGCAGCTCACCGAGGCCGAGCTCCGCGAACGCGAGGAGTTCGTCATCGAGGGCTGCTACCTCATGCGCGACCGGCTGCGCGGCCTCGAAGTACTGGAAAATTGGGGCATACCCAAGGCCGAGGCGGAACGGTTCACCGAGCAGTCCGAATTCCTGCACCTCTTCCGCAAGCTGCTCTTCAGCCGCATCGTCCCGTGCGTGAAGGACATCGGCCTGTGGGGCAAGCGCCTCCAGCAGGCCTACCTCGACATGGGCGTCTTCGACCTCGGCGACTCCAACCTGGACCTCCTCATGGCCCAGGACGAGGAACTGGCCGAGAAACTGGACGCGGAACGCTTCGCCTCCGAGGAGGCCGCCCGCACCGCCGAGGTCGCAGAGGCGATCAACCGCGGCGGCACGGCGGAGTGAGTCACGGGCCCCGCTGCTCAGAGAGCGGCGGGGAACGTCGTCCGGAGGGTGAAGGCGTGGGCGGTCGGGCCGTGCTGCCGTAGGTGGGTCAGGCGGTCCTCGGCCTCCGTTACGGTCGGCTCGTGGGTGGCCGGGACCCACCACAGGGTGGTCATCGCCTCGTCGACCTTCTCGAACCACTCGCGGCGGCGGGCGAGGAACTCCCGGTGGAGGCCGGTGTACATGAAGGAGGTGAGGGACGGGAGGTCCCGCCATACCGACATGTTCACGATCAGCCACTCGTCCCCGAAGATGCTGATGTCGGTGGCGTCCCCGCCGTCCGACTTCAGCCGCCAGACGAACCCGTCGGCGGCCTCGGCGAGCGCGTTCACCGGGTCCAGCCCGTCGACGAAGTCCTTGAGCTCGGGGGAGTCCAGCGGCGCCTTGAGGCGGGCGATGTTGACCTGGGCGAGTGCCGGTAACGACGCGGGCTGCGGCGTGGCCGCGGATGGCGTGATCATGCCCGCACCCTAGCGACGGGGTGCGGGCACGGTCACCGGGCCGACCGCATGCTGGAACGGGCCGGGCGCCTCGTGGTCAGCGGCGGCCCGAGCGGGCCAGCCAGCGGCCCTCGTGGTGGGTGACCTCGATCGGGCGGCCGAAGCAGGCCGTCATGCCGGCGTCGGTCAGTACCTCGTCCACCCGGCCCTTCGCCTGGACGCGGCCGTCGCGCAGCAGGACCGCGTGGCCGATGGCGGGCGACAGCTCCTCCAGGTGGTGGGTCACGGTGACCGTCGCCAACTCCGGCCGGTTCAGCGCCAGTTCATGCATCGTGTCGATCAGGTCCTCGCGGGACGGCAGATCGAGCGCGTTGAACGGCTCGTCGAGCAGCAGCAGCGAGGGGTCGGCCATCAGCGCGCGGGCGATCAGGAGCCGGGCCCGCTGCCCGCCCGAGCACACCCCGTACGGCCGGTCCGCCAGCTCCTTGCAGTCCAGCTCGGTCAGCAGCGCGTGCGCGCGCTCCCGGGTGGCGTCGTCGTACTTCTTCCACAGCGGCTGGACGGTGCCGGTCGCGCCGGTGAGGACGACGGTGTGCCCGGGCAGGTCCACCGGTACCTTCTGCGCGCTGGAGACCAGCCCGATCGCGGCGCGCAGCTCCCGTACGTCCACCGTGCCGAGCCGGTGCCCGAGCACCTCGACGGTGCCGGTGGTGGGGAACATCAGCGCGCCGACGAGGCGCAGGATCGTGGTCTTGCCCGCGCCGTTGGCGCCGAGCAGCGCCCAGTGCTCCCCGCTGCGTACGGACCAGTCGATGCCGTCGAGGATGGTCTGGCCGGTGGCGACGCGGCGAACGCTCGCCCCCGAAAGGGCAGCGATCACACGCGCCTTGGTGTCGTCCGAAGGGCTCATGCGCGGCAGGTTAGCTGTATTGGGCATGTTTGTGTGGGGGTGTCCGGCGGGTGGACGCGATACCGGCCGGTGGCGGACCGGCCCGTTCAGCAGGTGCGGCCGAGCTTCGGCCGGTGCTGCCGGGCTTCAGCCGGCCAGGCCCAGCAGCCCGCGCATCCGTGCGTACTTCGCCGTCAGCCGCTCCCGGGTCGCCGTATCCAGGACGGCCAGCCGGTCCGGATCCGCGTTGTGCGCGAGGTCGGCCTCCTTGACCAGCAGCGCGCCGGGCGTGGCCAGGATGCGCGCGGCGTACTCCTCCGGCGGCTCCCCGGCCCGCTTGGTCACGGCCAGGACCATGGCCTTCGTGGCCGGCGACAGCGCGGCGCCCGCCAGCCACTCGGCCGACAGCGCGGCGTCCTCGACCGAGTCGTGCAGCCAGGCCGCCGCGATCTGCTCGTCGCTGCCGCCGCGCGCCCGCACCCCGGCCGCCACGGCGGCCAGATGCTCGGCGTACGGGCGCCCCGCCTTGTCGGTCTGCCCCTCGTGCGCCCGGCGCGCGATCACCTCCACCTCGGGCAGCGTCAGCGGCGTCGCGTCACTCATGGGGCCATTGTGCCGGGCGCACTCGGCACGCGGCCCCCGGCGCCCCGCGCTTCTCCCGCCGTCACCGGGCGAGCGCCGCCTGCATCACCGCTCGCGCGATCGGGGCCGCGTTGCCGCCGCCGCTGATGTCGGCGCGGTCGGCCGCCGCGTCCTCGACGACGACGGCGACCGCGACCGCGGGGCGTTCCGCGCCGTCCGCCTGTGCCCAGGAGAGGAACCAGGCGTACGGCGTACCGGAGTTGTCG
The DNA here is from genome assembly GCF_040655775.1 of Streptomyces sp. NPDC050315. Lineage (NCBI taxonomy): Bacteria > Bacillati > Actinomycetota > Actinomycetes > Kitasatosporales > Streptomycetaceae > Streptomyces > Streptomyces sp. NPDC050315. The sequence continues at coordinate 437,368 of NZ_JBFAKN010000004.1, read as the reverse complement.
ACGCCGTGCTGGGCGGTGCCGGTCTTGCCGCCGACCGTCGCGCCGGGGATCGCCGCCTTCGTACCGGTGCCGCGGGTGACCACATCGGTCATCAGCTCCCGCAGCCGCTCCGCGGTGTCCTCGCTCATCGCCCGGTGCAGCCGGCGCGGGCGGGTGCGCGAGAGGGTGTCGCCGTGCGTGTCGGTCAGCCGCTCCACCAAGTACGGTCGCCGCAGGTCACCGTGGTTGGCGACGGCCGAGGCGACCATCGCCATCTGCAGCGGCGTGGCGGCCGTGTCGTACTGGCCGATCGAGGACAGCGCGAGCTGCGCGTCGTTCATGTCCGTGTCGAAGGTGCTCTCCACCACCCGGGACGGGATCGTGAGGCCGTCGTCGTTGAAGCCGAACTTCTCCGCCGTCTTCGCCATGTCGTCCAGGCCGACGTCCACGCCGAGACGGGCGAAGACGGTGTTGCAGGAGACCTCGAACGCGTGCCGCAGGCTCGCGTTCTCACAGCCGCTCGCCTCGTTGGTCAGCTTCGTGGACGTACCGGGCAGGGTGTACGGGCTCGGCGTGTCCGTGGCCGCGTCCGGGTCGTCCACCACGCCGTGCTCCAGCGCGGCCGCCGCGGTGACGACCTTGAACGTCGAGCCGGGCGGATAGGTCTCCTTCAGCGCCCGGTTGAGCATCGGGCGGTCGGCGGACGCGTTGAGCCGGGTCCAGGCGTCGGTGGTGCGGGAGCCGCTGCCGGACAGCTCGCCCGGGTCGTACGAGGGCGTGCTGACCAGCGCGAGGACCTTTCCGGTCGCCGGTTCCACGGCGGCCACCGCGCCCTTCTTCCCGCCCAGCCCCTCGTACGCGGCCCGCTGCAGCGCCGGATCGATGGTGGTGACGACATCGCCGGCGGGCTGCTGTTCACGGGTGAGTGCGGTCCACAGGGGAAGGGGCGCGAGCCGGGCGTCGGTGCCCGAGAGGAGGTCGTCCTCGGCGTTCTCCAGCAGGGTCGTGCCGTAGACCTGCGAGGCGTAGCCGGTGACCGGCGCGTACAGCGGGCCCTGGGAGTACGTACGGGCGTACCGCAGCGAGCCGCCGCTGTCCCGGGAGCCGGTGACCGACCGGCCGCCGACGACGATGCTGCCGCGCGGCTGGTCGTAACGCTTGAGGTCGGCGCGGCGGTTGGCGGGATTGTGCGCGTACTCGTCCTCGTTGAGGAGCTGGACGCGGGCGGCGTTCAGGAGCAGCAGGACGAGCAGGAGCAGGCAGAAGGCCGAGGTGCGGCGGATGTGCCGGATCACCGGGGCGCACCCCCGTTCCGGCCGCCTCCGCCTTCTCTGCCGCCGCGCTCTTCCTCCGGTACCACGATCCGCGCGATGACCCCGGTGTCCGCGCGGGTGGGCCGGGGCCGCCGCGCCCGGTCGCTGATGCGGACCAGCAGCGCGACCATGATCCAGTTGGTGACGACGGAGGAACCGCCCTGCGCGAGGAACGGCATCGCCATGCCGGTCAGCGGGATCAGCCCCATCACCCCGCCCGCGATCACGAACACCTGGATGGCGAGGAGCGAGGAGAGCCCGACCGCGAGCAGCCGCCCGAACGGCTCGCGGATCGCCAGGCCCGCGCGGTAACCCCGGGCGACCAGCAGCGTGTAGAGCAGGAAGACGGCGGTGAGCCCGGCATACCCCAGCTCCTCACCCGCCGTGGCCAGGATGAAGTCCGACTTCATGGCGAAGCCGATGAGCGCCGAGTGGCCCTGTCCGAGGCCGGTGCCGAGCAGGCCGCCCGCGCCGAAGGCGAAGAGCGACAGGGCCAGCTGGCTCGCGCCCTCGCCCCGCTGGATGCTCGCGAAGGGGTGCAGCCAGTCGGCGACCCGGCTGTGCACATGCGGTTCGAGGCTGCCGACGACGAACGCGCCGACCGCGGCGAGCAGCAGCCCGACGGCGATCCAGCCGGTGCGCCCGGTGGCCGCGTACAACAGGACGACGAAGACGCCGAAGAAGAGCAGCGAGGTGCCCAGGTCCCGCTCCAGGACCAGTACGGCCACGCTGACCAGCCAGATCGCGACGATGGGGCCGAGCACCCGGCCGGTGGGCAACTGGAGGCGCCACAGTTGGCGGCCGGTGTACGCCAGCGCGTGCCGGTTCGCCGCGAGATACGCCGCGAAGAAGACGCTGAGCAGGATCTTGGCGAACTCGCCGGGCTGGATGGAGAATCCGGCGAAGCGGATCCAGATCTTTGCGCCGTTGACCGCGGGGAAGAAGATCGGCACGATCATCAGGACGAGCGCGGCGGCCACGCTGAGATACGCGTACCGCTGCAGTTTCCGGTAATCGCGCAGCAGCGCCACCACCCCGATGAACAGCGCCACGCCGACCGCGGACCAGACGAGCTGGGTGGGCGCCGCCTGGTCCTTCGGGGTCTCCTGGTCGAGCCGGAAGATCAGGACCAGCCCGAGGCCGTTGAGCAGGACGGCGATGGGCAGCAGCAGCGGGTCGGCGTACGGCGCGCGGAGGCGTACGGCGAGGTGGCCGAGGAGCGCGAGCACGGCCAGCCCCGCGCCGTAGCGGGCGGCGCCGGCCGGTACGGTGCCGTGCCGGGCGAGGCCGACCTCGACGTAGCCGTAGACGCTGATCAGGACGGCCGCGGCGAGCAGCAGCAGTTCGACGCCCCGGCGCCTGGGCAGCCGGAGACCGGGGGGAGGGGCGTCAGCCGTCGCGGCCGTGGTCGCGGTCATGTCAGGCAAAGTAGCAAGAGGCCGGGCGTATGCCACCGAGGACGATCATGTTCCGGTCGTGCGTCGGCGGCGGACCGGAGTGGCGCGTGTGGTGCCGATGGGACGTCTCAGACGTACCGGTCGTTTCATCTCGTTACCTGTTCGCTGCCAGGTCGCTTGGTCAGCACGGGTATCGGCCAGGCAGTATTGCGGTCATGACCAAAATCCGCTCGGGCGTCACCGCTTGGCTGGCCCGCAGATATCTCGCGCGGACTCAGAAAAAGGGCTTCGATCTATCCCGTATGCCCTTCTTGCCCGAGTCCACCCTCATGCCGCTGCGTCGCCACGGCCTTGACCCGGTGGCCGACTTGTCGGAAGTGCGGCAGAAGTCCCCGGTGAGCATGCTTCCCGTGCCGCTCGCCTCCAAGGTGTGGTTGGTCACGGGGTACGACGAGGTGAAGGAGGTGCTGGGCAAGGCCAAGGCATTCAGTACCGATTACACCAACCTCGTCGGCAATGCCGGAGCCGACGCCGGGAAGAACCCCGGCGGTCTCGGATTCGCCGATCCGCCGGACCACACACGGCTGCGCCGTCTGCTGACTCCCGAATTCACCATGCGCCGGCTCGGCCGGCTCACCCCGCGCATCCACGAGATCGTCGAGGAACGACTGGCCGAAATGGAGCGCCTCGGGCGCTCGGGCGAGCCCGTCGACATCGTCCACACCTTCGCCCTGCCCATTCCCTCTCTCGTCATCTGCGAACTGCTGGGCGTTCCGTACGAGGACCGCGCGGACTTCGAGCGGCTGAGCGCGGCCCGCTTCGACCTTTTCAGCGGCGCGAACGCCTCGTTCGGTGCCATATCGGAATCGCTCGCCTATTTCCAGGAGATCGTCAAGAAGGAGCGCAAGGACCCCGGTGACGGCCTGCTCGGCCAGATCGTGCGGGACCACGGCGACACCGTCACCGACGACGAGCTGGCCGGCCTCGCCGACGGCGTGCTCACCGGCGGCTTCGAGACCACCGCCAGCATGCTCGCGCTCGGCGCCCTCGTCCTGCTCCGCGACCCCGACCACTTCGCGGCGCTGAAGGACGGCGACGACGCCATCGACCGGTACGTCGAGGAATTGCTGCGCTATCTCACCGTCGTCCAGGTCGCCTTTCCCCGGTTCGCCCGGGAGGATCTCGAAATCGGCGGCGTGCCCATCTCCGCGGGCGATGTCGTACTGTGCTCGCTCAGCGGCGCCGACCGGGACGGAAAGCTCGGCCCGGACATGGAGCGCTTCGACCCGCAGCGCAACGTCCCCTCGCACCTCGCATTCGGATACGGAATCCACCGCTGCGTCGGCGCCGAACTGGCCCGGATGGAACTCCGCGCCACTTACCCGGCACTGGTCCGGCGTTTCCCGAACATGCGGCTGGCCGTTCCGGAACAGGAACTGGCATTCCGCAAGCTGTCCATCGTCTACGGGGTGGAATCGCTGCCGGTGCGGCTGCACGGCTGAGTACGGGCGGAGACCACGGGCATGCGGTACGGCCACCGGGGGAAACGAAGGGGGAATACGTGAAGCCGACCGCAGCCAGGGGATGTCACGGCGTGTGACATAGTTTTTCGTGGAAGCTGTCGGGCCGACCAGGGAGTGACGGATGGCTGTCGAGTGGCGACCCGTACGGCAGTCCCGTACGCACGAGCTCGTCCTCGAAAGCATCGAGGAGCGGGTGCTGGCGGGCGAGCTCAAGGCCGGCGACCGGCTGCCGCCCGAGCGTGAGCTCGCCCCGGTGCTCGGGGTCAGCCGCTCCGCGCTCCGCGAGGCGCTCCGCGTCCTGGAGACCATCGGCGTCCTGGTCGCCCAGGCGGGCCGCGGCCCCGACGCCGGCGCCCGCATCGTCCGGAACCCCGACGACGCGCTCGGCCGCCTCCTCCGCCTCCACTTCGCCCTCGGCAGCTACTGCCTGGAGGACGTACTGGAGGCCCGCGTCACGCTGGAACGGTCGAGTTTTGAGGCGGCGGCCGAGCGGGTGGCGGCGGGCGACTCGGACGACGCGCGGGCGGCCGGCCTCGACGAGGCGGCTTCCGGCCTCGACGCCGCCGCGGAGCTGGTCGCGCGCATGGGCGCGCCGGACGTGGGGGTCCAGGAGTTCAACGACCTGGACACCCGCTTCCACGTCCAGATCGCCCGCAGCTCCGGCAACGCGCTCACCTCCACCCTCACCTCGGCCGTCCGCGAATCCGTACGCCCGCTGATCCTGCGCGCCCTGGAGGCCGCCGAGGACTGGCCGGCGACCGCGGCCGCACTCAACGCCGAGCACGCCGAACTGCTCCGCCTGGTCCGCGCCGGCGACGGCACCCGCGCGGCCGACCTGGTCGAACAGCACATCCGAGGACTGCACGGGACGCTGGTGGAGGAGCGGGCGCCGGAGGAGTAGCCGGGCCGCGTCCGGCACATCACGTTCATCCACCGCGCTACGCCCGCCCGATCACGGTCCATTGTGATCACAAGCGGTCACTTTCTCTGCAACCGTCACTCGGTGTTCTGGGCGTCGGCAGACTGCCCCCATCCTGGATGCGGGGAGAGGGGCGATCGTGACCAGGCAGCGGCGGCGTGCGGGGAACCTGCCAGTGGAAACGAGGGAGCTGGTCGGGCGACGGTCCGAGCTGGCTCAGGTACGGCAGCTGCTGGAGAAGTCCCGGCTGGTGACGCTGACCGGGGTCGGCGGGGTGGGCAAGACCCGGCTGGCGCTGCGGGCGGCGTACGAAGCGCAGCCGTCCTTCCGGGACGGGGCCTGGTGGGTGGAGCTCTCGTCGCTGCACCGGGGCGACCTGCTGGCGCACATCATCGCCGAGGCGCTGCCGCCGGCCGACCGGACGACCCGCCCGATGATCGACGTACTGGCCGACTACCTCGCCGACCGTGAGCTGCTGCTGGTCCTGGACACCTGCGAGCACCTGACCGACGCCTGCGCCCTGGCCGTCGAGGTGTTGCTGCGGGCCGCGCCGGGGCTGCGGGTCCTGGTCACCAGCCGCCGTCTCCTGGGCGTGGTCGGCGAGGAGGTGTTCGCCGTCGAGCCGCTGCCGGTGCCGGCGGCCGACGCCGGGGCGGATACGGCGGACGCGGTCGATGAGGTGGCCGCGGTGGCGCTGCTGGCCGCCCGGGCCGCCGAGGTGGTGCCCGGTTTCGCGGTCACCGACGCCAACCGGGCCGATGTGGTGAGGCTGTGCCGGCGGCTGGAGGGGCTGCCGCTCGCCCTGGAGCTGGCCGCGGCCCGGCTACGAGAGTGGCCGGTGGCCGACCTCGCCAAGCGGCTGGCGGACCGGTTCGCGGTCCTGGGCGAGACGAACGAGCTGGTGGACGGGGCCGAACCTCCCTGGCACCAGACGCTGCGGACCGCGATCGGCTGGAGCCATGAACTGTGCCGTCCGTCCGCCCGTCTGCTGTGGGCCCGGCTGTCGGTCTTCGCCGGGACCTTCGACGCCGAGGCGGCCCGTCAGGTCTGTGCCGATGAGCACCTCCCGGACGAGCAGGTCCTGGACTTGCTGACGGCGCTGGTCGACAAGTCGATCCTGATCTGGCAGCCGACCGGGAGCGGCGAGCGCTATCGGATGCTGGACACCATCCGCGAGTTCGGCGCCGGCTGGCTGCAACGCCTGGGCGAACAGGACGAGCTGGCCCGCCGGCACCGGGACTACTACCGGGCGCTGGCCGAGCGGGCGGATGCCGGCTGGTTGGGGCCGGACCAGATCGCCTGGCGCGACCGGACGGTCGCCGAGCACGCCAACCTCCGCGCCGCGCTCGACCACTGCCTCGCCGAGGGAGACGGGCGCGGCGCGCAGGAGATGGGCGGAGCGCTGTGGTTCTTCTGGGGCGCCTGCGGTTACGCCAGGGAAGGCCGCCACTACCTGAACCGGGCCCTGGCCCTGGGCCCGACCACCGGGCCGATCCGGGCCAAGGCCCTGTTGGCCTCCGCCCTTAGCGCCACCATGCTGGGAGACGCGGAGACCGTCCTTCCCCTCGCCTCCGCCTTTCGGGAGGCCGCGGCCGACGACACCGATGACACCGTCCATGCCGCCGCCTATCTGGAGGTCGTCCATCTCATGCTGCTCGGCGGGCACGCACGAGCCGTCGAGCTGATCGACACGACGCCTCGCCCTCGGCCGGGCCACGGACGGTACGAGTTCGGGTGGTTCATGGCGTGGATGTCGCGCCCTTTCGCCCACCTCCAACTCGGAGAGTTCACCGCTGCCTTGGCCACCGCCGAAGAGCTGACCGCCGAGTGCGCCCGGCGCGGCGAGACCTGGGCCCGTTCCTGGGGCGAGTACCTGCGCGCCCTGGCCCTGCTGGCGCTGGGACGGACCGAAGAGGCCGCGTCCCATGCCCGCACCGCCCTCGACGGCAAACGCCGCCTCCACGACAGCACCGGCATCGGCATGGTCCTCGACCTGCTGGCCTCCGCGGTCGTCACCTCCGGGGACGGCGAGCAGGCCGCCCGGCTCCTGGGCACCGCCGAGCGGATCTGGCACACCCTTGGCACCCCTCAGGCGGGCATTCCCGGACTCGTCGCGGCCCGCACCGCGTGCGAGCAACAGGCTCGCCGCATCCTCGGCGACGACGCCTACGAGACCGCGTTCCGCACCGGCTACGACACCGATCCCCACACCGGCATCGCCTACGCCCTCACCCCACCGGCCACTGCCCCGAGGGACGCCGAGGTCGACTGATCACCTCCCACGCTCGGCCGAAACGCAGGTGGGCTGCTATGGTCCGACCATTAAAAGGTAGAAAGTAGAAGTCAGTAAGAGCAGGAAGACAGCCCGTACGGGAGGCTCCATTGCGCATCGGACTCTTCGCCACCTGCCTGGGGGACACGCTCTTCCCCGACGCGGTGCGCGCCACCGCCGTCCTGCTCGCCCGCCTCGGCCACGAGCTGGTCTTCCCGCCGGACCAGACCTGCTGCGGCCAGATGCACGTCAATACCGGTTACCAGCGCGAGCCCGTCCCCCTGGTCCGCGGCTTCGCCGAGCAGTTCGGGGACCCGTCGATCGAGGCGGTCGTGATGCCCTCCGGCTCCTGCGCCGGCTCCGTACGCCACCAGCACGGCATCGTCGCCGAGCGCTACGGCGATGCGTCCCTCCGCGCCGGCGTCGCGGCCGTACAGGCCAAAACGTACGAACTGTCCGAGCTCCTGGTCGACGTGCTGGGCGTCACCGACGTCGGCGCGTACTTCCCCCACCGGGTGACGCACCACCCCACCTGCCACTCCCTCCGGCTGCTGCGGGTCGGCGAGAAGCCGCTGCGGCTGCTGCGCGCCGTCGAGGGCATCGACCTCGTCGAGCTGCCCGAGGCCGACGCCTGCTGCGGCTTCGGCGGCACCTTCGCGGTCAAGAACGCCGAGACGTCCTCGGCGATGCTCGCCGACAAGATGCGCCACGTCACCGGCACCGGGGCCGCGGTCTGCACGGCCGGCGACTCCTCCTGCCTGATGCACATCGGCGGCGGACTCTCCCGTATCAAGGCCGGTACCCGCACGCTGCACCTGGCCCGGATCCTCGCGTCCACGCGTACGTCGCCGTACGTACTGCCCGACACCGACCAGCTGGAGGCCGCCGCCCGATGAGCACCCCCACCTACCTCGGCATGCCCGCCCTCCCGCCGCGCTCCCCGTACGGCACCGGCAACCTCCGCGGCGACCGTACGTTCCCGAAAGCCGCCCACGACGAACTCCGCAACGACCAGCTCCGCCGCAACCTCACCAAAGCCACTCACACCATCCGCGCCAAGCGGCTCGCCGTCACCGGCGAACTCCCCGACTGGGAAGCGCTGCGGGACGCCGGCTCCGCCATCAAGACCGACACCATGAACCGCCTCCCCGAACTCCTGGAACAGCTGGAGGCGAAGGTCACCGAGGCCGGCGGCACGGTCCACTGGGCGCGCGACGGCGCCGAGGCGAACGACATCGTCACCCGCCTCGTCCAGCAGACGGGCAGCGACGAGGTCATCAAGGTCAAGTCGATGGCCACCCAGGAGATCGGCCTCAACGAACACCTCGCGGACCACGGCATCAAGGCCCACGAGACGGACCTCGCCGAACTGATCGTCCAGCTCGCCGACGACAAGCCCTCCCACATCCTCGTCCCGGCCATCCACCGCAACCGCGACGAGATCCGCGAGATCTTCCGCACCGGAATCCCGGGCGTCGACCCGGAGCTGCGGGCCGTACCGGAGGAGCTGGCCGCGGCGGCCCGCACGTACCTCCGCGAGAAGTTCCTGACCACCCCGGTCGCCGTCTCCGGCGCCAACTTCGGCATCGCCGAGACCGGCACCCTCTCGGTCGTCGAGTCCGAGGGCAACGGCCGCATGTGCCTCACCCTCCCCGACACGCTCATCACCGTCATGGGCATCGAAAAAATCCTCCCCCGCTACGCCGACCTGGAGGTCTTCCTCCAACTCCTCCCGCGCTCCTCGACAGGCGAGCGGATGAACCCGTACACGTCCCTCTGGACAGGCGTGACACCGGGCGACGGCCCCCAGAACTTCCACCTCGTCCTCTTGGACAACGGGCGCACCGCGGCACTCGCCGACTCGATCGGCCGCCAGGCCCTGAACTGCATCCGCTGCTCGGCCTGCCTGAACGTCTGCCCGGTGTACGAGCGGACCGGCGGCCACGCGTACGGCTCGACCTACCCCGGCCCGATCGGCGCCGTCCTCACGCCCCAGCTGGCCGGCATGGATGTGACGGGGGACGACCCCAACAGCTCGTTGCCGTACGCCTCCACGCTCTGCGGGGCGTGCTACGACGCCTGCCCCGTCAAGATCGACATCCCGTCCCTCCTCGTCGAGCTGCGCCACCAGCACACGGAGGCCACCGGCCGGACGGCGGAGAAGCTGGCGATGAAGGCGGCGGCCGCGGTGATGGGCAGGCCGGGGGTGTACCGGACGGCGCAGAAGGCTTCGGGCGCGGGCCGCGTACTCGCGGGCCGGAACGGGCGCATCTCTCACCTCCCGCCCCCCTTCCACGGCTGGAGCGCCACGCGCGACACCCCGGCCCCGCCCAAGCAGTCCTTCCGCGCGTGGCTGGCGTCGGAGAAGGGCGCGGAGGCACTGCGCGCGGCAGCTGAGGAAGGTACGGAGGCGATGCGCGCGGCTGCGCAGGAGGGCGCGCGACGCCGTACGGAGGACAACTCCCCGGAGGAGGGCGCGCGGCGCCGCACGGAGAACCACACCCCCGAGGAGGACGAGGACCAGTGACCGCCCCCACCACCGCCCGCGAAACGATCCTCGCCCGCATCCACGACGCCCAGGCCCTCGCACCCGCCTCCGCCGTGGACATCCCCCGCGACTACCGCACCGACCGCACCCTCCCCGCCCCCGACCTCCTCGAATTGCTCACCGACCGCCTGGTCGACTACAAGGCCGAGGTCCACACGTGTACGGCGGACCGCACCCCCGAGGTGATCGCCGCCGTACTCCGCGACCACAGCGCCCGCCGCATCGGCGTACCGCCCGGCCTCGACCCGTCCTGGCTCACCGCGTACGACGGCGAGGTGCAGCACGACACCGCCGACATTTCTCCCCTCGAACTGGACGCCCTCGACGCCGTATTGACCTCCTCCGCCGTCACCTGCGCCGAAACGGGCACCATCTTCCTCGACGCCTCCCCCGACCAGGGCCGCCGCGCCCTGACCCTCGTCCCCGACCTCCACCTCTGCGTCGTGGACCTCTCCACGGTCACCCCCGGCATCCCCGAAGCCCTGTCCCGCCTGACCCCCACCCGCCCCACCACCCTCATCAGCGGCCCCTCCGCCACCTCCGACATCGAACTGGAACGGGTGGAGGGCGTCCACGGACCGCGAACGCTGGTGGTGGTGATCCGGACGGACGTCTGAGCCGTCGGCACATTTCCTCGCCAACCTCGACTTCCGGCCTGAATGGCGCATTCCGTGCTCTATCTGAACCACCGGCATGTGGTCACCCTGTGGTGGTGAGCAACACGTCAACTGGCTGAGTGCGGTCTGCGCTTGGGGGTGGCCGGTGGCCTATGTCCCGATCCTGAAGGGCAAGGAAGGCGAGTTCCTGGCGCTTGGACATGCGGCGCCGGAGGTACGCACGGGTATTCGCCCAGTGATGGAAGTCGTTCCGGACCCCGACCTGAGGGATCTGCTGGAGACTTTCTGCGACCACGCCATGGAATATGTGCCCAATGGCATGGTCCTTACGGTCGACTGCGGTGCGCTCCCCTCGGTGCGCGTGCTGCAAGGAGACGTGGGCGGACCCATCGTGCGCCTCGCCGAGTCGCTCGGGTTGCGCGGGGTTCCCCTGTGCCCCGTCATCAGGGTCACCGATCCGGACGAGGTGCTGGCCGAAGCCGCCTACGCCATTGCACAGCATCAGCAGGGTGCGTGTTTACGTGTCATCACGGGAGCCGATGCGTGTGCAGGCCAGCCGGACGGACGACAGATCCACGCCCTCCTCGATGCCCTTCAAGTGGATCCGGAGGAGGTCGATCTCCTCATCGACGCCGGTCCCATACCGTCCGCAAGAAGACGGGAGGAGCTTGCTGAAGCGGCCCTCACCGCCCTGAAGTGGTTTTCGGGCCGGCCCTGGCGGACCGAATGCGTGGCTTCCGGTGCTTTCCCCGTCAATCTCGCCGGGTTCCCACGAGGGCAGGCCACACCGGTGGCGAGGGAGGACGCGCGACTCTGGCAACAGGTGGCAGCCCAGCGCGATGGGGACGGGCTCGATTTCGGGGATTTCGGTATTACCCATCCGCGTATGCCGCCCCCCAGCCGCGGGACGCCGGATCCCAATATGCGCTACACGACGGCCGATGACTGGCAGGTCTTTGTCTATCCACGCACTCGATCGGGCAACGACGATTTCTTCATGCTCAGCCGTGACCTGGTGGCGTCCCCATACTGGCCGCCGACCGGCGCGGGGACCTCATGGGGCGATGCGCAGCTCCAGGCGTGCGCCCGCCATGAGCGGCCGAAGGCGGGCGGCGGCAGGGAGTGGCGGGCGTGGGCCACCTCCCACCATCTGGCCGTCGTCACATCCAACCTCGAGACGCTTGGACATCCATGACGCCGCCCATGACCGAAAACGTCCCTGGTCCGCAACCGGCTAGGGCAATGGGGTCAGTACCTCAGCCTCGGACGGGATGAGATCGCGCAGCTTGGCGCGGGTTTCGGCGTCCGTGGAGTAGACGACCGTGCCCACCATGCCGCGGGTCAGCAACACCTTGTACGTGTTCCGGATCAGCTGATCCACCGCGTCGTCCGGGGTGGATTTCTTGAATGCCGGGTCCTTCGACGCGGTGCGGTCGGTGATCCAGCGATCGCCACGCCACACCAGGTCCGGTCCGATGATGACGCCACTCCAGTCGTACTCGAAGCCCTGCGCGGTGTAGACGCACCCGACCTGGCCGAAGCCGGCCCGATCGGTGGCCCAGAGCGCCGCGGGCGGGGCACCGGCCACGGCGCGGTCTCCGTAGACGTTCCACGGCCGAGCCCAGTCGCCGATGACGACGTCGGCCGGGAGCGCCTGACCCGGCGGGGTTTTGGTGGTCCACTTCCAGCAGTAGCCGGCGGACATACGTGCGCTGTAACCCTGGGCGCGCCGGGACTCGAGGAACGCCTCCATTTCCTCCGGGCTCTCCGCCACCATCAGCCGCATTTTCGAGTCCGGTTCCCAGGTAATCGGTCCTCCGTCCATCAGCCCCAGCAGACGTACCACCCATTGGAGATACGCGTCACTGCCGCCGCAGCGGAACTGATCGTCCAGGGAAACCACCGTGCAGCGCAGGTTCTTGGCCGCCGCCACGTCCTGGATCTCGGAAACAGAGCCCATTTCGCCCGGGCGCACGACCTGATGGTCGTCCAGCAGGAACACAGGCACCCGGGCGGCGTCGATCAATTCCTCCACCTGGGGCTTACCCGTGCGATGGGCGGCGGGCGTATAGCGGTTGGCCGAAGTTTCGCGCATCCGGTGCGCTTCGTCGCAGATCAGTACGTCGATACCGTTGCGCTCGGCCGTCATGAAGCTGTTGAAGTACTTGAAGAGTTCCTGCACCTCACGCTTGCGAGCCCCGGCCACCTTGCGCATGGTCTTGGTGAAGGACGCCGAGCCGGTGGCATGCAGCGCGGACCGCTTCTGGCGGTACAGCTCGCCCAGGAGAGACAGTGCGATGACGCTCTTCCCGCTGCCCGGTCCGCCCGTGACGACGATGACTTCCTTGTTGTCGGCCTGCCGCGAATCGCGTACGGCTTTCAGTACCAGCTCGTAGGCCAATTGCTGTTCGGCGAGCAGCCGGAACATCTCTCGGTCCCGGATCTCTTCCGCTGCGACGGCGATCAACTGTGTGGACGGTTTGACCCGGCCGGCCTGGAACGCATCGGCCGCGGACGCACCGGACTCCGTGGCGAGCAGGCCCTGCAGATAGGCGAGAAATGCGCCGCGCTTGTCCCCGGTGAAAAAGCGCCCGCGCGGCGACTGCCCCGCGACGTCGAGCGAGCCGGCGCCGAACTCCGTCGCATTGTGCAGAAAGGCCACGCCGGCGATCCGGTGTTCATGCCCGTCCAGCGCACCGTTGAACTGAGCCAGGTAGTCGCAATACCCGCGCACCTGCTCGATCGGATTGAGCCGCGGACGGGCCTGCATGCCCGCGACATGGCAGAGGTTGGGCGCCTCCTCATCCGGATACGCCTCGGTCCACTGCTTGAGTTCGACGACCACGTACGAAGGTTCGCCGGTCTTCGGGTGGACACCGGCGAGAATCGCGTCGGCACGCTTACTGGTGAGCGGCAGCGTGTACTCCAGCATGACCTCGACCTCGCCCAGCCCCGCTTCGACGAGGGCGTGCACCAAAGCCGGAATGGAGTGCTCCCACGAGCGGAGTTCGCTCGGGGACGGCTGGTGGCCATGCGCGTGGACGAAACGGTCCGCCAGGTGACCGAACAGCGCTCCGGAGCGCAGCTCGGCAGCGACGGACGCAGCGGATTCGCGGATCAACAAGGCGAGCCCCCAGGCAATGCGGAGTGGCGGGAGCGGGTGGGGGCATGTCCTGCTGATCCCGGCGGGAGGTACCCGTCAGGAGCGGAAGCCCGGCGGGCCGCGTGAATTTCGGTGTCAACTCTAGTTCTGTCGTCCGTGGTCGGTTTCGACCTTTTGGGGCGAGGGAACGTTCGGTTTTCCTCGCCCCGTAAGGGCTATCGACGTCGCCACCACGGCCGCACAAAGCGGCGAAATGCCGTTGCCGGCGCGTGGGTGATCTGCGGACGGTCAGTGATGGGCTCGGACAGCACGAAGGTCCCTTCGGGACATGCGGCGGAAAGCGAGGACCAAACGATTCCTCATGATCCGGGCGCAGTGGTCGGGAGAGGAAGTGGTCTCAGGCCAGAGGGGGACACGTCGGCGGCGACGTGCTTCCTCTGCTGCCCGGGTGCTGAACCGGTGCCGACGAACGGGGGTGGCGAGTGGCTCGCCACACGTGGTCGGCGGGGGAAAGTAAGCGCACATGTGCTCCAGATGCAGGCGGGGGCATGTCCAGTTGCCTGGAAGCCCGGCGTTGCCGTAGAGCCCGTAACCTTACGGATCATGTACATAACTGGCAAGAAAGTTCCCCAAGTTGATCCAAGTAGCGATCAGAAATGGCCATCGCTCTGAGTGGGCCGATTGGGGATCAGCGACTGCAGGAGCCGCTGAGTATCGGGATCGGTGGAGTAGAGCCGGGTACCCCGCGTCCCGCGTGTGGCGAGGACGCGGTAGGCATTGAGCGCGTAGGGCAGGTACTGCTCGGGTGAGAGCGCTTGGAGCGCTGGGTCGTGGCTCTTCTCCGGCCGTGCTTGCCACCCGCCGGCGGTCCAGGTGAGGTCTTCGCCGAAGATGACGGCGCTGTAGTCGTACTCCATGCCCTGAGCCGTGTAGACACAGCCGATCTGCTCATGACCGCCCTCGTCCGTGGCCCAGAACGCCCGGCCGGGGGTGCCATCGGCGAGGGCGCGATCGGCTCTCGAGTTCCATGAACGTTCCCACATGTGCTGTCCGTCGTGATCGTTCCAGGGGATGGAGACCTCCCTCTCCAGGGGCGGGTCGGCGGGGGAGTCCCATGGCCAGCAGAAGCCTGCGGTGATGCGGGCGAGCCGACCCTTGGTGAGGTGATCGCCGACCCAGAGTTCCAGTTCGAGCGGGTTGGGAGCGATGGCCAGGTCGTAGTCTTCCGAGCCGGGCCATACGGTCGGCCGGGCGCCCGGGCTCAAGAGCGCGTCGACCCAGTCGAGGTACCGCTGGGACCCGCCGCAGCGAAACTGCGCTCGCAGATCGATGTGGGCAAAGGTGAACTCGTGGCGGGTGGCCAACTGCTGTAATTCTCTCCTGGTGGTGCCTTCGCGGGGCCGCACTATCTGGCCCTCGTCGAGGAACAGAACGAGTACGGCACACCGCCTGAGCAGCCGGATGAAGAGGTTGGGGAACTCGGTCGTCCGTGTCGTGAGATCGGTGCGCGCGCGGTGCGCTTCATCCAGCAGTACGACGCTGGTGTTCTCGTCCAGGCCCATCGGCACGGTGTCGGTCAAGGTGCGTATGAGGCCCCTCGCCGAATCCCCGGCCGCCCGGGCCAGCTGCTGACTGAGCGTCCCGGAAGGGGAGAGGAGGCGCGGGTTGGCGCCCTCTTCTTCTGCCCGGCACAGGTCGGCGAAGAGTCGGGTGGCGATGGCGGTTTTCCCCGTTCCCGGTCCGCCTGTGACGACGACGATGTGCCCACGCTTCCCCTGCTTCATGGAGGTGATGGCGTGGAGGATCTCTCGCCGTGCACGGTCCTGCTCGTCGACGAGGCGGAAGGTTTCATCGCCAGAGATGACGGCAGCGAGTTTGGACAGCAGATCCCGCGACGGACGGTGCCGCGCTTCGAGGAAATCGTTTATGCGCTGAGGGTCGGCGGGCCGCAGATCCTGGCTCTGGAAGCGCGCGGCCAGCACCTCCGGCGCTTCGTCCAGCGGCACGCTCTCTTCCCCGAGCAGGGGAAAACCGGCGCTGGGGCCTGTGCTGACCTGCGCGCGCATCTTCTTGATCAGCGCTGTGGGCGCGTCGTGCAGGTAAGCAAGCCCACGGACTTCCAGTCCGAGCTCGGCGGGAAGCCAGTCCTGGAGGTAATTCACGTACCCGCCGACCTGACGTCCGGGGTGCAGAACCGTTCGCCCGGCGACGATCAGCTCGTCGGGTATCTCGCGACGAGGCTCTGCATGCGTCCACTGCTTCAGCTCGATGACGACCGCGACCAAGCGGTCGCCTGCTGGACTCTCGCCGAGCAGCAGAGCGTCAATGCGCTGACTGGTGCCGGGAAGTTCGTACTCCAGCATGAGCTGCAGGCCGCCGAGCCCGGCAGCGGAGAGAGCCCGCAGCAGGCGAGGCCAACTCCGTTCCCAGCTACGTCGCTCACCCACTGTCGGCGGACAGCCATGCCGGGCGGCGAACCGCTCGGCGCACCTATCGACAAAGCCGGGATCGGCGATTCCTTCCGCCGCCCGCGCGACTGTTCCCTCATAGAGATGCATGCGTCTGATCTATATCAGCGTGCATAGGCCATCGACCGGCAGGAATCCGCAGGAAGGAGGCAGAAGGACCCCGCATGGCAACGACAAAGGGTCGACCCCAGTGGGGCCGACCCTTCGTTTGTGGCACTTGTGCTGGTCAGCGGTGTGATCACGCTGGTCCAGGTGAAGTGCCCCCGGCAGGATTCGAACCTGCGCACACGGCTCCGGAGTGGTTGTGCCGATCAGGCCCCAAAGCACCGCTGACCTGCGGTGGAGCATTTGGGATCTGTTCTGCCGGGCGTGCTGTGTCGGAGGTGTGTCGGGCACGGTCTCCGCCCGGCGTGCTTCCGAAGAGCGCAGGGGATAGGGGGCCAGTGGATAGATCGAGTTCGCGTGGGGATGGGGGAGGCAGGACGCCGCGCACTGTTGTTTTTGCGACTGCCAGGGGCTCCTCGCGAGGTCAGCAATTAGCCGGTGATCCGTAACCTCTACTTGCCGGCATACACGCTCCCAACATGTTTGGCACCCGAGTCGCAAGTTGACGCCTCAGGTGGGCTTGAGTGCCTCGTGACACTTCATCTACTTCTATCCGACGTACACAGGGCTACCGATCCCGACGAGCGCATGGCAGGGCCGGATGTGGCTGGGCACCTGGGTCTAGCTGGGCCTATGAACTGACTGGCCAGCCTTGATCACGGTCGTTATTGGTCGGGTTAGGTCGTCCGGGGGGCGCCTCCGGACGGCCCAGGGACAGCCCAGAATACCTGTGCAGGCGCCCTGTCACCCAAAGCCCGCCGCCGAACGAGGTCCGTAGTCGAACGTAAGATGCTGGTGGGGGGGGCTCTCATGGCAATGAAGACTTGCGGGACATGTGGTGCGGAGTACGTATCCAATGGAGCTGTGCGCTACTGCGGAGACACCTGCCGCCTGCAAGCTCAAGCGGCGCAACTCGCAGGCACTCTGTACGGTTTGACGCTGGAGCAAGCTCTCGCTATCCGTGCCGTACAAGCGTGCATGATCTGTCAGTCAACAGAATCCGGGTTTGAATCGGGCATCTTCGCAATAGACCACTGTCACGAAACCGGCGTCGTTCGGGGGGCCCTGTGCCAGTCGTGCAATTTCATGCTGGGCAACGCCCGAGACGATGTCGACGTCTTGCTGCAGGCGATCAAGTACCTGTCGAAGGACCACTCATCGGAACCGTGGAACCAAGGGGCAAGCCGCCGGCAGCAGCTAAACGACCGGCTGCACGCCCGCCTATCGACCCGTCTCGAAGAAGCCAATAAGGCTCTACGTGCATCCGAGCTACGAGTCTTAGAACTCGAAGCCATCATCGCAGCGACAGATGAGGACGTCGTGACAGCAGCGCGCCGTCGAGCACGGGACTCTGACGCCGTAGACCGATTCGTTGCGGAGATGATCAGGGTCGCCCCTGCCTCCCGAATCGCAGCGAGCACGGTTCGACAAGCGTGGACCGACTGGGCTGGTGGAGCGTCGTGCCCTGTAGCGAGTCTGCAGGAAGCCCTCAACAAGGCCGGAGGCGTACTGCGAAGATCGTCAACCTCTCGCTACTGGGAAGGTATAACACTGTCTGCAGAAGGGTGACCCGCATAGGAGACTCTGGAGACGTTCGCTGCCCCTGACCGTCGACAGATAGGCGGCGTCACTCAGCTGAGGGCGAGCACTCCGCCTTTGAATCATTCCGTGGTTCCATAAGTACACGCGGATTCATAGGAGTCCGCACATTCATCCGCTCGGCCAGAGGCATGATCAACCGGAGGCGCAATGGATAGTGCGATTCACCACCGCTGGTTGCGAGCCGTCGAGCAGGACATGCAGCAGGAGTACTTGAGACTGCACGAGGCAGCCCGGTCAGACCCTCAGCGCGCTGGGCACGGGGGCGAAGGCACTTGGAAGCGCATGCTCACGGAATGGCTTCCTCCCCAGTACGAAGTAGCAACAAGGAAGTACATCCTCCCGGAAGAACCGGATGGCGACGTTTTTGAGACCGACTTGGTGGTTTTTCGTCCCAATTATCCTCACGCCTTGAGGGCTCGGGAAGAAGTTCTAGCGAGTGGTGTCGCAGCTGCTTTCAGCGTTAAGTTGACACTTAATCGCGAGGGCATCAGAGATGGATTTGAACGCGCGGCGAAGATTCAACAGGGCCTCAGACTCAGGAGCGGCTCCCCGAGGGGGGAAATCACCGGACCTTTCCCTGTGGGGCTTCTTGCGCATTCACATTCCTGGAGGGGGGACGCGCCAACACGACAAATGAAGGTGTACGCCACCTGCATGGAAATGAGCGAGAGATACGCCACCCACCCGCGATACATCATGGATCTTCTATGCGTCGCCGACCTGGGGGTGTGGAGCACTTCCCGAATGCCTTTTTGTCATCCTGGAATGATCCGACACCTCGCGCCAAACGAAGCGGAAAGCTATGAGCATGGCGCAGCCATGAGCTGCATCATGCAGATGGGCATGGACACTTCCCCGACCGTGGCTGTGCTGATTGCTAACCTATACGAACGACTCGCCTTGACAGATCCAACCCTGCAACCCATCGCAGAAGGTTTCAATTCATTTGGTGAATCCAGCGGCGGAGGTACGCCTCGCTTCTGGGATTTGAACGCAACCTTCACCGAAAAGGTGAGATCTAGTCTGATCACCGGCGTCAGAGATGACCAGGACAACAATTGGCGACAATTCTACTGACTATTCCCGTTAGGCGATGACGCGGAATAAGCTGGCTGAGGGGACGGGAAGCTTTGAGCTCACCTCAGACTGCGCTTTCAACTGGCACGGCTCGCTTCAAAGAGACCGCCTCGGAGGCTGTCGGCGGAGTGCGTACCGCGTGGCCAACGGGGCTTCCTTGCATGCACCGGTGAAGGTGCCGCTCTGCCTCTGGTGCTCATCGGCGGTGAGCGTGATGATGGAGGTCGGCCTCGGCTAGCGGAGGCGGTCATGGGCTGGGTGGATCCGAGGTACATTCCCGCGCTGCGTGCGGACGGGCGGTACACACGCCTGCTGAACCTGACCGAGCGCCTTGTGGCGGAGAGGGAGCGTGCGGTCGTCGTGCCGACATGCGGCTCGTGCCAGAACGGACAGGTCACGGTCACCGACACCGAGACCGGCCAGACGTACACGATCCCGTGCGAGCGATGCGACGGAACCGGCACGGTGCCCGAGTACGCCGACAACGAGGACAACGGCCGCGCCGGCGACCAATGACCCGCCGCTCAGTCGTCGGGCGTGGTGTTGAGGGCGCCGCACGACCAGCACTCGAACTCGCCCGGCAGCTCGTAGTGCGTCGTGCTCCAGAAGCCCTTGGGTCGCCCCTGGATGACGTTGGTCTCTAAGCACCGCCAGCACTCGAACTCGAAGTCCTCCATCCCCCGAGGATGGCGTCTCGCTTCTGCGCCCGGTAGAGGGCTTGGGGAAAGACCACTGTCAGACCGTGCCGCCCCTGTGGAGCTCAACAAGGGGCAATGCTGCGGTCAGCGGCCGCAGTACGGGCAGCGGGCCCTGCGGCCGCGGGTCTCTACCAGCACGCCCTGCTCACGCATCCGGCGTAGCTGGTAGGAGACCGAGGAGGGTGAGGAGAGGCCGGCCGCGGTGGCGAGCTCGCGCATGGTGGGCGGCTCGCCGTACGCGGCCTGCCATTCGCGGGCGCTACGGGCGATGTGCTCCTGGCGGGCGGTGAGGCTCACGGCCGTCGGCCGCGAACGGCGGCGGCGCGGGCCTGCTCCTTGAGCGCCACGCGGGCCGCGGGCGTGCCCTGCGGGGTCTGCCAGTAGGGGTGGTCGGCGATGCGCCGGGAGAGCTCCAGCAGGCGTCGGCGGTAGGGAGCCACTTGGTTCGTCGGCGCCGTAGCAAGCCGACCGTAGGTGAGGTACCAAGCGGTCTGAGCCTCCAGGAGGTCCTGGGGGATGTCGGGGCGATCCATACCCTCAATTAGATCGCTTGTTCGATTCATGGGGCAAGGTGCCGCATGACGCCGCCTTCTCGCAACCGGACGCCCGCAGTGACTCCCGTTCGCGTTGCTAGCGACCGTCGTCTGTCAGCGGCCTCGGCTACCTTCAGCTGCATGGATGACTCACTGGTCCTGCCCAGGTGGTCGGCTTGTACGTGCGCATCGAAGGCGACGGCCCATCGCACCAGCGATCGCTTCAGGCGCGATGCCGCAGCGCTGCGGCTCAATTGGTGACGTTCGTTTAACGGTTCGGTTGAGCGGCTAACCGGATGGAGAATCAGGGGGGACAGTGGCCAAGATCAAAGATACTCGAAGGACTGAACGCGCCGGGGTAAATGCTTTTCGCGCTCTCATGGAGTCTGCCGGACACATCTTTCAAGAGATTGATGGTGGTAACGACTACGGCGAGGACTGCTATCTTTCGCTTACTGAGAATGGGCGCCGCACAGGCGACATTGTCGCTGTGCAGGTAAAGAGCGGAGTCTCGTACAAGCAAGCAAGGGGGTACGTAATACCGTGCGGCAAGCATGTAGAAGACTGGGCCCGTAGCCGCATCCCGGTGATCGGAGTGGTATATGACCCTGAGATGCGAGAGCTGTACTGGGTTAATCTGAGCCAGGCCCTCAAGGGACAGGTAGCCAAAGGGAAGAAGCCGAGCTACGTAAGCATCGACGAGAATGCGATACTAGATTCGACTACCGTGCATTCCATGATTGCCGACGTACAGTCGTACATAGTGGGAACCTACGGCCCTCCGGTGTCACTGGAGGGGCTGCGTTATGCGTTACGAGACGCTTGGGACCAGGTGCAGGAGGATAAGCGTCAGAAATTCGAGAACGCACCACTCGGCGGCCTGCCGATCAGGAGCTTCGAGAAGGAGGCTGAATTCCACTTACGACACCCGAAGTTCCTCCCGGCATTGATCAAATGTTCGGTTTGGGCGGTCGCATTCCTCGTTAGTTTTGTTATCGCGCCAGGGCTGTATCATGTCGCGCGGTCGCAGTACGGATTATTCATGTCATGGCTGTGGGTGATTACCTTCTACGGCTTGTTTTGGACACTCCTCCACGTGAGTGGCGAGGAT
Organism: Streptomyces sp. NPDC050315; assembly: GCF_040655775.1. Classification (NCBI taxonomy): domain Bacteria; kingdom Bacillati; phylum Actinomycetota; class Actinomycetes; order Kitasatosporales; family Streptomycetaceae; genus Streptomyces; species Streptomyces sp. NPDC050315. The sequence continues at coordinate 416,103 of NZ_JBFAKN010000004.1, read as the reverse complement.
AGTAATCGTCGACGTGCGTCGCTCCTTCGGAACAGTGGAATGATTTTGCTGGCCATCGGGTGGTACGTCGGATTTCCGCATGTATCTACCGTCCAGACTTGGACGGTTCCACCTCTTGTTGAAGTGGTGATCATGGGCGCAATTCCGGGGGCCGCTAAGGCAGCTCTCTTATGCATGAGTGTTCACTATGTTCGCCAAGAGATAGGGCGGAAGCGGCGGCTAAGTAGGCGCACTGAACGGAGTGACGAATAGTCTTTCCTCAGTGCTCACTGCTTGACTTTCTCGCCTGTTCGAGAGAGGCAATTCTTACCCGTGCCTGTTATCAGGCGCGATGTGCCCATAAATGCCGTACTCCGAACGGGAAGGTCGAGGGATAGCTCTGTCGAGGTCGGATGCCCACGGATACGCTGGTACGCGCCAGCCGACGAACCAGGAGAGTGCTCTGAGGATGGGACCGAAGTCGACGAAGGTCTACTCAACGATCCGTGAGTGGATCACTTCGGGGAAGCTGCAGCCAGGAGACAAGCTGCCGTCCGAGCGAACGCTGAGCGAGGATTTGGAGATCGGTCGCACGGCCCTCCGGCAGGTGCTGGCTCGTCTGGCCGCTGAGCGACTGATCCGGGCCTACGGGCGGAGCGCTTACCGAGTGGCCGGCGGCGTGAGCATCGAGCCGCCCGAGGGGCTGGAGCCCTGGAAGGTCCACGGTGAACGGAACCTCTACGACAATCGCTGGGTGAAGCTGGACCTCGTCGACGTGGAGCCGCCCGGCGTGGAGCGCTTCGAGCATCACGTCGTCACGCTCCATCACGTCGCTATCTCAGCGGTGCTGGACGACGCGGACCGCGTGCTCATGCTCTGGCGCTACCGCTTCGTGCCACAGCAGTGGGGCTGGGAACTTCCCGGCGGGATCGTCGACCCCGGCGAGGATGCCCAGACGACGGCACTCCGCGAAGTGGAGGAGGAGACCGGCTGGCGCCCTGACAGCCTGGAGCACGTGGTCACATACCAGCCGATGGTGGGCATGGTCGACAGCCCTCACGAGATCTACGTCGGACGCGGCGCGCAGCGCATCGGCGAGCCGACTGATCTGGAAGAGGCCGGCCACGTCGCCTGGGTACCGCTCGCCGACATTCCTGGCCTGATGGCCAAGGGGCAGCTCATGGGGTCAGGGACGCTCGTCGCCCTGCTCCACCTGCTCGCCAGCTCTCCTACATCTGCCCCGTGAGCAGATCGATCCGGCGGCGATGACGCACTGAGCCCGTACGGTTCGCCAGCAGCCGTGCGTGCCGGAGATGCTCGCGCGCCTGGTCGACCTCACCGCGCGCCTGGTGAGCCTGCGCCAAGTCGCATCGCAGGCCGGCTTGGGCGCGAACGAAGGTCGGGTCCATCGTGTCGAGAGCCTCGTACAGGCTGCCCACGGCATCATCGTCGCCGAGCAGAGCGAGAGCGTTACCTCGCCACCGGGACAGGTGCCCGTGGTTCAGGAAGACGCTCAGCATGTCAGGGTCGCGTGCCTCCTCCCCGTCCGGGAGGCACGCGGCTGCCCTTTCCAACGCCCCCCTGCATTCGTCACCCCTACCTGCCTTCGCGCAGATCTCGGCCTCCGCGGCGTGAAGCCACGCCCGCAGACGGGGCGAGAGCCGGTCTCCGCCTGTGGCCTGCGCGTTGCGCACCAGCTCAACGGCAAGTTCGGGTCGACCGGCGTCACACAGAACGTACGCCTGCTCCCCCATGGCGTGAGCCGCGTACATAGGCGCGTCCGCCTCTTGGGCAGCGCGCTTGCCCAGCTCGTAGTGTCGCCACGCTCTCTCGACGGCGCCGGCGTCCAACGCCTGCCACGCCGCAAGAGTCGCTGCGCCCGTGAGGGCGAGCGCGATCGGCTTCCGTGCATCAGGGAGTACCGCGAAGGTGAGCGCATCTTCGAGGGCGGAGAGGTGGCCGTTCATCTGATCCACCAGGCTCGCGGCGCCCATCTGCCGATCCATGGTCCGGAACAGTTCCGTCTGATCCATGAACGTGCTCACCATGGGTTTGCTGACGCTGCGCGCTGAGTCGACCCGTTCGATCAGCTCTTCGTAGCCGCCGACGGCTGGTAGCGCCGCAGTGGTGGCCGGCGCGCCACGCAGCTCGTCATCGGTGACGCCGAGCAGCGGGCGGAGGATTGCGGCATAGCGGTCCGAGAGCGGCCGTCGGCCGTTCTCCCACTCGGACACGTAGACGCGCAGGCTCGCAGTCGACGCCACGTCGGTCAGGTGCTGACGCGCGTACCGCTCGATCTCGCGGATCAATCGCTCCTGCGACCAACCGCGCGCCGTCCGCGCTTTTTTCAGCCCGTCACTCATGCGCCCCCTCCACCGGGTCGATCAGTCGTCCCGTCTCAGCATGCCGCACATCGCCGCAGGTCGGCAGGGGTTAACACCAACTGAGTTAAGCCCAGTTGGCTACCGGGCCCTCCCCTCTTCGCAGCACCGTAGTTGCGCAGGGAGACGCGCCCCAAAGGCAAATCTTCCGTAGGCGCTTGACGACTGGTGCGCACCAGATGCAATCTATTGGTGCGCACCAGATGGAGCGCAGGGAGAGGTCTTTACGAACTCCTCCCGCACTGGGCGGACACGCTGCAAGACCGCCCGACAAGGCCAGGGGACAGGGCTTCGGCCCGACTGGCGAGGTGGCCCGGTGACCGCGAGCAACGGCCGGAGGGTGGGGACGAGGTCCCCCTTGCAGTGCAAGTTCCGTGTCCGCAACACCGGAAGGGAGAGGGCAGGTGGATCAAAGACATCTCTGGGCGCCGCCGTGATCGACCGGCCGGCGACGCCTGTGCAACACCCCAGTTCGCGAGCGGAATTGCCCGCCGACGGACAAGCCGGTCGCCCTTCTTCCTGCCATCGCAGCGGCTAGCGCTGCGGCCGGTTGCCTCCCCCGCCCGTCCGGCCCGCATTCGTGCGTCTCCGTACGGGCGGGGCTGAGGGGAGCCGGACAGCTCCACAACGAAGTGCGGCCCCCGGTGCTGGAACACCGGAGGCCGCGTACAGGCACCTGTATGGGAGGCACCTGTGATCACCAGCATGGCATGCCGCGCCTTAGCGGCGTACCCGGCTGACAGCGACCCGGACATGGACGAGGCCCTGCGCCGGGTCCGTGCCGGGGGTGGTCGGCGATGAGCACCGGCATCTGCGGCAACTGCCAGCAGGCCGTGGTGGTCATCAACGGCCACTACGCCTGCTCGACGTGCGGCCACAACGGCAACGCCTGATCGACCTACCGCCCCGATGGTCGCAGGCCGGGTTCGACTCCCGGCCGGGGCACCGCTGCCACAACCGGCAGCTGAGTCGCCCGCCCTCTGCGGGCGGCTTCTTCTTCAACGGCGCGCGGCTCCGGTGCTGGCACACCGGAGCCGCTTTCGGGCCGTTCCATCTGTGAGAGGACCACGACCCATGAAGCACATCGCTGCTGATCAGGCGGCTGTTACCGCCTCGGCGCTCGACGGGGAGCCGTCGGCCGCGGAGCTGGACGCGATCGAGCGCGAGATGCCCGTCATCGAGGCGGAGGTCGAGCTGCTGGACGTGCAGCTCAGCCTGCTGGACCGGCCCGTCTCCGAGCTGGACACCCGCCGTCTGCGCCGGGCCGCCAACAAGGTGCTCGCCGCCCGCGCCGAGCTGGCCAACCAGGCCGGGACGGGGAAAGCCGCGTGAGCACGCTGAACACCAACCTCACCGCGGCGCACGCCGAGGTGAAGGCGGAGATCACCCGGACGGACAACAAGACGGCACTGCTGCTGGCGTTCGTCGGCGCAGTGCTCGCCGGGACCTGGACGCTCGCCCACGACCTGCCGATGAACACGCCCGCCTACCTCGTGGGCGCGCTCGGTATGGCGCTGCTGGTCGCGGCGGCCGGTCTGCTGCTGCGGTCCGTGCGCCCGAACCTGCGGGGCCGGCACGGCTTCCCGCTGTGGGCCACCCTCACCACCGAGGAGATCAGCGTCGTTGTCGACCGAGACCTGGCCGCCGACATCGCGGGACTCTCCCGGCTCGCAGTCGCCAAGTTCACCTGCCTGCGCCGTGCGGTCGACCTGACCTGCGCCGGCGGGGCACTGCTGACCACTGCTGTGGTGATCGCGGCAGGGGGTGCGGCATGATCCGCATCGTCACCCGCACCCACCTCGCCCAGCTGGCCGCCGAGCTGGATACCGCCCGCGCCCGCACTCGTGAGGTGCAGGAGCAGGCGGACGCGGCGGACGGCGCCCACATCCGGGAGACGTTCGCGCTCACCGCCCGCGCCGAGGTCGCCGAGAAGAAGGCCGAGACCACCCGTCAGGAAGTCCGGTCGCTCCAGATCACGCTGGAGGACACGGCCGCCGAGCTGGCCGAGGCCCGTACCGAGTTGACCGGCATGGCGAAGCGTCTGGAGGAGCTGAGCCAGACGCCGACGGATGCGTTCATGGCGCTGCTGCTCTTCTACGGCCAGCCTCACAGCATCCACCCCGACCAGCAAGCCGCCTACGCGTATGCGGCCACCCTGGGGGCCCCGCTGAGCGGTTGGGGCCCTGCGGATGAACGCCCTGCAACGGAGGTGCGGTGGCGGTGCGTGCCGTTCATCTACGACGCCGACGGCGACCACTTCCGCAGCGTCACCGCGCCCGCCATCGAGCCGTCGGGAGGTGCGGGATGAACGGTGTTCAGGTGCGTTCAGCCGAGCGCGCACTGTCGGCCGGCACGTGGCTGATCGTGGGCGGCGCGATGCTCTACTCGATCCTGACCGTCACCCCGCTGATGGCCGCCCACACGCCCGACGGCTGGGTGTGGACGGCCCCGATCCTGCCGCTGGTGGTCGACGCCGCGGTCGTCATCGTGGTCCGCCTGGACTCGGTCCTGGCCCGCCTGGGCGGCCATGGCGGACGCTGGTCGATCGTGCTGCGATGGATGACCGGCGGCATGACCCTGGCGCTGAACGTCGCCGACTCCGCCCTGCAAAAGGACCTGGTCGGGGTGGCCGTCCACTCCGTGGCGCCGCTGCTGCTCATCGTCACCGCAGAGACCAGCCTGGCCTACCGACGGGCCATCACCACCGCCCTCATGGCCCAGGAGGCCCAGCAGCGCGCCGACCGGGAAGCCGCCGAGCAGGCCGCCGCAGAGCGGCGGGAGGCGGCGGAGCGCCGGGAGCGGGAGCGGCGCGAGCACGACGCACAGCTCGCCCGTGAACAGCGTGAACACGAAGCCCGCCTCATCCGTGAACAGGCTGAACGCGAAGAGCGGGCGCGTCGGGAGGAGCGTGAGCGGGAAGAGGCCCGCGAGCGTGCCGAGCGCGAGCAGCGTGAACGCCGAGAACGTGAGCGTGAACAAGAGCAGCGTGAACGTGAACGCCGTGAACGCGAAGCCGCTGAGCGCCGTGAACGCGAGCGGCAAGAGCGCATCGAGCGTGAACGCCGTGAACGCCAGCAGCGCGAGGAGCGGGCCGCGCGTGAACGCGACGCTCTCCTGGCCGCCGGGCCGGCCACCGAGAAGCTCCCCGAGGACCAGGCCCGGGCCAGGGTGCAGGCCGCGTTCGCGGCCGAGCTGCCGGTGCGGACCGCGGCCGAGCTGACGGGCTGGTCGGTGGGCTGGGTCTCCAGCCGCTACCAGGAGCTGCGGGACACGTCCCGTCCGGTCAACGGCACTGCGCTCGCCGGTAGGCCCTGATGCGGTTCTACGACCCGAAGGGCCTGCGCTACGGCATCCCCACCTATCCCTTCCGCTTCGCCCCGGACGGGCTGGCCACCCGCCGCCAGCTTCGCGCCCGCGGGCTGCGGCCGGGTGGTCAGGAGGTGGCCGCGCAGATCCTGTGGCACTCCCGCCGCTACCAGCCCCGCGGCAGGTGCGGCCTGCGGGTCGCCTACCTCTACCGCCTCGACCTGGCCCTGCCGGTCCGGCCGATGACGCCCGCGAAGTGGGCGGCGCTGGCCAAGGCGAACACGGCCCGCCGCACCTGCCCCGAGTGCGGGCTCGATGCGGGCTACCCCCTCCCCACCTCATTCGGCATGTGCCTGGCCTGCGCGGATGCTTCCGCGCAGGCCGCATAAAGGAGGCTCCCATGCCCTCAGCAGCAACCGAGACCAAGCCCCCCACCACCACAACCACCCCCGAACCGGTGACGCGGCAGCAGAAGGAGCCCGTGGCGCAGACCAAGGAACCGGCCTCGGCGCCGGGGCAGACGCTGGCCGGGGTGCTGATCCCCGGCGGCGCTCTGTCCGGCCTGATCGGGTTTTGCTGGCTGTCTCACCAGTTCGGCCTGCCCGCCGTCCTGTTGGCCGTCGTCGCCTGCTCCGCGGTGGCCACCGCCGCCCTGGTGGTGAAGACCGGCCGGCGCATCCGCCGTTCCGGCGCCGGCCGCCTGGGACGGGCGTCCTCGCGCTCACCCGGCACCCGACACCGCGCCCCTTCGGTCTCAGGCTCTGCGGGGCGTGGTGGCGCGGGCGGTGGTCGGGTGCCTGCCGCCCGTTCAGGGACCGGCTCCCTGGCCCGCAGGGGCGGAAGTTCTGCAGCCTCCGGGGCTCTGGCCGGTGCGGCCCGGAAGCCGGGCGGCCCGGCCGCCTCCAAGCTGCGGAAGCCGCTGGCCAGTGCCCCGAACACGGCGGGCGGCCAGCCCGCTTCCTTGGGGCGCAACGCGGCAGCCACGGGCGGCACCGGCCGCCGCACCGCCCCGGCCACCGCCTCACCGCGCACGGCGCGCAAGCCCGGTGCGGTGGCTTCCCTGACCAAGCCCGGCGCCGCTGGGATGGGCGGAGCGAAGACGGGAGCGGCGGGGCGGCTGGCCCGGACGCTGGGCCGCAAGTCGCCCACCACCGCGGCCCACACCGGCGGCTCACCGAAGCAGGGCAGCGCGCCGCGTAGGGCAGGCTCCAAGGGTGGCTACAAGGCCGCGCCGCAGCACGGTTCCAGCCCGGCCACGACGCGGGCCCGGAAGGCCGCGAAGGCCATGGGCAAGGCGGTCAAGGGCAACCGCGGGCAGGTAGGCGGTAGGCAGCCGAACACCGGCAAGCTCAAGGCCCAGCCCAAGCCTCAGCGCCATGCGAAGAAGAAGACCAAGCCCGCCACCGGCAAGGGCAAGCACACGTCGAAGAAGCAGAAGCGGCAGTTCGCGCCCGCGGCAATGTCCGCGCTGCGGCGCGGCCAGTACTGGGCGGGGCGCAAGCTGCGCAAGCACACCAGCGCCCTGGCCCGCCACCGGCTGCGCAAGGCCGCCGTCCCCTTCCGGGCCGGGGCGCGCGCGGCGGCCCGCTACGGCTCGCCGCTGCTGGCCCACGCCTGGCGCCTGGGCTCCCGCGCCCTGCTGAACGGGCATCTGGCGCTGGGCTCGGTGCGGTTTTCGACGATGGGCCCGAACTGGCTCCGCCCGCTGGCCCGCGTCTTCCACACTCTGACCACCCCCGCCGCCCGGGCGCTGGCCTGGGCCGGTACCTGGGGCTGGCTGAACCGCTGGATGTACCGGCACACCGGCGTCGGCACCACTCCCACCACCCCGCGCCGACCGGCCGCCGCGTCCCGCCGGACGAGCACGGTGCACCGGCCGGTGCACAGCCCGACCCGCGTCCTCACCCCTGCGACGAACGGAGTTCCTGTGTCCTCCATCGAGCCCGCGCTGCCGCTGCAGTACGCCGCCGACGCCGTCCGCACCGCCGGCGCCATGATGGTGCTCAACCCGGCCGCGAACATGATCGGCTACGAGTCCACCATCAACAGCCTCGCGGAGATCCAGCGGGCCATCGGCGACGTGATCGCGATGGCCGCGCACTCCAGCCGGGAGAACTTCAAGGTCAACCCGGCCATCCCGGACGCGTACGACGACACCGCCGTCTACGCCCACGCGCTGGCCGGACGGCTGGACTCGATCCCGACGCTGTACCGGATCATCCACGCCGAGCAGATCGACAACATCGAGAACCCCACCGTCCAGGGCGCCAAGTGGGACCAGTCCGCCAACTGGCAGTAACCCCGCACCGCCACACCGCAGGCCAGTCCGCGACACGATCCGTCGCGGACTGGCCTGCGGGCTTCCGGCTCCTCCTCGATCGAACGGAGACCTTGCTCATGCTGAGCCGTCCCAGCAACCACGAGCCGATCCCCTGGCGGCACGGCGTGGTGTCCACCCCGCTGTTCACCGCTGCCACCGTCTACGCCGGCGGCCTTGGTCTCGGGCTGGCCGCAGATGCGGGCCATGCGCTGCCGCTGGGCTGGATCGGCGTCGGCTCCCTCACCGGCATCGCCGCCGCGGCCACCTCCCGCTTCCTCCGCACCTCCGGCCAGTCGAAGTTCCGGCGCTGGTTCCACACCGGCTTCACCGCCACCTGGACCAGCGCCGCCTACGCCTGGATCAACTGGACCGCCCACGGCAGTCCCTGGACGCTCGCCTCAGCCGCCGTCGTCGGCGCCGCCACCGCCGCCCTGACCCCGTTCTACGCAATCGACCGGGGCCTGCGGGCCGAGGAGATCGCGGCCCAATGGGCAACCGAGGCCGGCACCGGGTACGGCGACCGCGCCGAATGGGCACGCCTGTTCGAAGAGGTCGGGGCGCGGGGCGTGGAGGTCGGCAAGAGCCAGCGCACCCGCGGCGGCTACGCCATGCCGCTGAAGCTGACCAGCACCTCTTTCGAGCAGCTGCTGACGATGCTTCCGGCGCTGGAGACCCGCAAGGGCGACATCCGCCCCGGCTCTCTCCGCCTGGTCCGCAGCGAATCCGGGCTGGCCTCCGAGGCGATGCTGCACGTCACCACCCGCAACGTGCTGGCCGAGACCATCAACCTGCCCGACGACTACCACCCGCTGACGATCCGCGAGCCGCTGACGCTGGGAATGCTGGAGTCGGGGGAGCCGATCGAGATTCTGTTCCGCCAGGTCAGCATCATGATCGCGGGCATGAAGGGGTCGGGGAAGAGCGTCCTGCTCCACGTCATCATCTCCTTGCTGACCCGGTGCACGGATGCGGTGATCTGGATGATCGACATGGCGCAGGGCAACACCGCCAAGCGCTGGCTGCGCCCCTGGGCCCAGCAGTGGAAGGACGCCGACGGGCGCCTGATCGACCGCCCGATCCTGGACTGGGTGGCCACCGACCCGGCCGAGGCGGTGCGGCTGCTGAACGCCGCCCTGGCCATCACCGACGGCCGCGCCCGCCGGATGAAGGGCGGGAAGATCCAGCCCAAGGACACCGAACCCGCCGTCATCGTCCTCTCCGACGAGAACTCGGACCTGATGGCGTGGACCCCGGAGGCACTGAAGGCGAAGATCCGGCTGCTGAAGAAGGGTCGGAAGGCCGCCGTGGACGTGGTCGACGCCGTCCAGCGCGGCACCGGCCCCAACACCGGTGGCGGCGAGGTCGATTCGCAGTACGACATCACCATCGGCATGCGCTTCGCCAAGAAGCAGGAAGGCCAGTTCGTCTTCCCCGGCCACTACCAGCAGGTCGACCTGGCCAAGCTGCCCGGCAAAGGCAGCCTCTACATCCTGGATCAGGCCCGTGCGCAGGAAGGCGGGATCGGCCCGGAGCGCGGCAAGGTCTACTTCGCCAACGACGAAGACGAGCACGCCGACGGCACCCCGCGCCACGACATCGAAGAACTGGCCGTGGCGCGCTGGGACATCCGCCCCGACCTGGACGCCGCGGCCCAGGAGGACGCCGCGCCGTTCGGCTACCACGAGCGTTGGTCCGACCCGGAGCGGATCGCGTGGCTGCTGGACGCGCTGGGCCTGCCCACCCCGGCTGGCACCGGCGCCCGCACCGCGGCGAGCGGAACGACCACCGCGGGCGGCCACGCCGCACCGGGACAGGCGGCGGGGGGCCTCGGGACGCTCACCCCGATGAAGCCCATCGAGTACTACATCGAGAAGGCCAAGAACCCTTCAGCCGAGCCGCCGCAGGAGCCCACGGCCCCGGCTACCGAGCCCGCCACGGGTGGGGGCTCGGGCAACGGCGGTGAGGACGACCCGCAGGTGGCGGCCGCCATCGCGCGGGCCCTGGCGGAGTTCGAGCGCATCACCGAACAGGCCGCCGAAACCGCCCACGAGGAGGAGCCGGTTGAGGCGGCGCCGGCCGGGCCGGAGTGGCTGCCGACCGCGATCGATGCGATCGAGTCCGCTAGCGCGATGGGCATGAAGCCCGCCGCCATCGCGGAGATGGTCGGTCGGGACCGCAAGACCGTCCGCGAAGCCCTCAAGGCCGCCGCCGAACGCGGCGAACTGGTCTACCGCGACCGCGGTCCGCACTCGGTCTACGTCCACCCCGACCACGCCTGACCCTCACGCTCAGTTACTGGGTAGTGGGTAGCGGGGCGCGACACCCCACTACCCACTAACCCCATGAACCGCTCACCTGGGGGTTCTCAACAGGGGCTCCCCAGTAGACACCCCACTACTCACTACCCAGTACTCACTACCCACTGCAGCTACACACCGTGACCACCCCGTGGGCGGCTCTTCCTCTCCGAAGGGCCGCCCACCGCCGTACCGACGGGAGCTTTTCTGTGGCCCTGACCGTTTCTGCCGCCGTCCTCTTCGGCGCCCTCGCCTTCTTCCTCATCCGCGGCCGCCAGGTCGGCGTCGGCAGCGCGCTCGTGCTCTTCCTCTTCGGCTTCTTCGCCGCCGAGACCGGAGCCGCCAAGCCGATCTACGCCGCATGCCAGGCGATAGCCGGTGTCCTCACTCAGCTCACCGCCTGACCCCGCCCGCCCGTTGGAGGAGGAACCGTGGACCACCAGCCCGCCTACTCGATCACCACCGCTTCCGCTCAGCAGGCTCCCGTCCGCCTCCATCAGCCCACTGCGCTCCGGATGCCTGTGCACGAGATCCCGCCCGGCGTCGAACTGGTCACCCTCCCTGGTGGCGTTCGCACCCTCGCTTACACCCAACCCCCGACGGCGCCGCCAGCCGCCACGGCCCCGACCGCGCAGTCCATCCCCGCCTGGGCCAAGACCACCGCCCTGCTCGTGCCCACCACTGGCTTCGGCATCGGCGCCGCCGGAGTCGGGCTCTCCTACGCCGCACCGGGACTGATCGCCATGAGCCACGCCCTGTGGGCCGCCGTCGCCTTCATCGCCACCGGCGGCGCCGCGGCCGTCGCCCTCATCAGGCGCTGCCGCCGCCCCGCGCCCACCCAGATCACCCAGAACATCACCGCCACCGGCCTCTTCGGCCGCGCCAACGGCACCATCAACCAGTGAGCTGATGGCGTGTGGCCGCCGCGAGATGCGGCGGCCACGGGGGCTGCTCAGTCGGTCAGCGGGAAGCCGGCGAACCCGGTGTCGGTCTGGTAGACGAGCCGCACGCCTTCAGCATCCAGCAGGGCCTTGAGGTCCGGGCTGGGCTCGCTCGGCAGGAGCACGGCAATCCGCAGGCCATCAGGCTTGGGCACGTGGCGCCGGTAGTCGGCGAGCTGCCCGATAGCCATCCGCACGTTGTTGCGGGTGGTCTGCCCCTTGGCCTCGTAGAGCACGTGATCGGTCACGTCATACAGGTCAGGGGTAAGAGCACCGACCTCGCCGGCGAGGGTGATCTGGAAGGTCTTCACCTCGTGGCCGGCTGCAAGCAGGTGCTTCTTGAAGGCTTCCACCAGCAGGCCCTCGCGACGGACGACCGTGCGCGGTCCGCCGGGGATGTTCGCGATGGTCTCAGCGGTGGTGTGCTGCTCGGCGTTCTTGTCCTTAACCCCCGGCTGAGCGGGGATCGTCGGCTTGACGTCGATCTCCTCAAGCCCGTCCGCCGTGGCCGGCGGCAGCTCATCGTCGGCAGTCCAAGCCGGCGTCGACCAAGCCACGGGCCGAAGCCTGAAGACCAAGGCATCGCGCATCTTCTTGTCACTGCCGAGCCCGCGGCGGACTTCGACGGGCTTGATCGGATCGACACGCATCTCGCCGATGTAGCGCTGCTGCATCTTTCCGCTGCCCGGCACCCTGCCGTGGGCGACGAACAGGTGGAGCTCCCGCCCGTCCTCGACGTGGTACCGCAATGACTTGTTGCGGCTCTTCAGCTCCTGATTCCCCTTGGCGCCGTAGCCCGTGTACAGGTACAGCGGGCCGTACTCGTCATCCTCGGCACGGCCGTCGAAGGTGTACCCGTACTCCTCGCCCGCGGAAGGGTCGGAGTACACGAACACCTTCTTGGCCTCTGCGGCCGGCTCAATGCCCTGGAAAGTTCCGCAGCCGTAGGCCGCTGCGATCTCGTCACGGGTCGTGATCAGGCCCGGCACCAGCTCAATGGTCGTCGTCATAGCGGCGACTCTATGCAGCACCACTGACACACCATCACCGGTTTTCACACAGACCAAGGGCGGCCCCTCTCGGCAAAGACCGGGCCGCCCTCGTCCACCTGCCCTCAACAGACCTGTGGAGGACTCCAGCATGACCCAACCCACCCCCATCCGGCGACCCGCCGACCCGCTGCACACCGCGCTGGAACTGGCGACGGCTGGCGTGCCGGTGCTGCCGCTGCGGGCGGGCAAGGTGCCCTTCGGCAACTGCCGCGCGTGCGCCAAGAACGCCTGTGGCGGGCGGCCGAACATGAAGACTTCCGGCCCTTGCGCCTGCCCGGCGCCCTGTCACGGCTGGGCCGCCGCCACTACTGACCCCCGCGTCATCGACTCCGCGGCGTGGGCGCGGGCGTGGCGCGAGGCGGCCGCGGTGGCCTACCACCCCGGCGGCGCCGACCTCACCGTCGTAGACCTCGACAACCCGGACGCCGTCGCCTGGGCCCGCCAGACGCTGCCGCCCACCCGCACCGTGCCCACCACGCGCGGAGAGCACTGGTTTTATCGCGGTGCGATGCGCTCGGCCAACGGGGTCCGGCCGGGCGTGGACATCAAGTCGCGGATGTCCTACGCCCGGTGGCTCGACCCCGGCAGCGGCGCCCTGGTGGCGTTGCCGGACCAGGTGCGCGCGCTGATCGCGAAGAAGCCCGGCTCGGTCCGGCCCGCCCCGCAGGCCATCAGCGTGCCGGCTGGGGAGGGGGAGTGCCGTCACCGCACGCCCGCTTATCTGGAGCGGGGCATCGCGATGGCCGAGCAGCGCATCACCGAAGCCTGCGAGGCGGTCCACAACACCGTCTACCGGACCTTCCTGGCCGTGCTGTCGGCCCATGGCCGGTGCGGCTGCCTCACCGACACCCACGTCGCGCGGCTATTCACCGCTGCCCAGGCCAAGGGGGAATCGCAGCGGCACTGCACCGATGCGTGGGCCAACGCCCGCACCACCTTGGGACTGTAGCCATGTCCGACGACGAGAAGACCCCGGCCCGCGAGGTCATCACCGACTACGCCCAAGCGCACTTCCGCTACTTCCGCACCGCCGACGGGACCGTGTTCGCGCAGAAGAACGGCCACCCTGTGGCCCGTCCCATCCGCTCCCAGGGCACCTCCGGCAGCCACCGACAGGAACTCATGATCGGCCTGTTCAACGACGGATACGGCGTGTTCAACGGCACCGCCCTCAAGGAGGCACTGGACTTGATCGAGGCACTGGCGCTGAGCCAGGACGTACAGCCCGTCCACATCCGCGTCGCACCGGGCTTCGACGGCGCGACCTGGCTTGACCTGGGCCGCAACGACGGACAGTCCGTCCGCATCCACCCCACCGGCTGGGACATCCTCACCCCCAACCCGAGCGAGGTGTGCTGGCGACGCACCCAGCTCACCGGGGAGCTCCCCCTGCCGGCCAAGGACACCGACGGCAAGGGCATCGACCTCCTGCTCCGGCTGTGCAACTTCGCGAACGCCGAGACCGAGTGCCTGGCCATCGCCTGGCTGATCGGCTGCCTGGAGCCGTCCGTGCCCGTCCCCGCCCCCTTCCTCACCGGCCCCCAGGGCGCCGGCAAATCGACCGGCGGCCGGATGCTGGTGAGAATCATCGAAGGTATGAGCGGCGACCTGCGCCGTGCTCCGAAGGACGAGGAGAACCTGATCGCGGCCGTGGCCGCCGGGTGGGTTACCGCCCTCGACAACCTCTCCCACCTGGCCCCGGACCTCTCCGACCTCATGTGCTGCATCGTCACCGGGGCCGAGACCATCAAACGGGCCCTGTACACCGACGGCGACGTGGTCCGCGCCCGCTACCGCCGCCCCCTGCTTCTGACCGGCATCGACGTGGGCGTCATCCGCCCTGACCTCGCCGAACGTCTCCTGCCGCTGCGCCTGGAGCGCCCCACCGTCCGGCGTACCGAGGCCGAACTGTGGCGCGACTTTGAGGAGGCCCTACCCGTGATCCTTGGCTCCCTCCTCGACCTCACCGTCAAGGTCCGTGCGGCCGAGGCAGACATCCCCACAGACCTGCGCATGGCGGACTTCGCGCACCTGTGCGCGCAGCTCGACGCGGCGACCGGCTTCGGGGCGCTAAACGCCTACCGAACCAGCCTGGATGACCTCAACGACGACGTCATCGAGGGCGACCTCCTCGCACAGACCGTGCTCAAGCACGCCGCTGGCCTCGAAGCGGGCGCAGAGACGCGGATGACGTCTTCTGAGTGGCTGCACTGCCTCACCGGTCTCTACGCCGGCGAGGACTTCCGTCCCCTGCCCAAGGGCTGGCCCACCACCGGAAAGGTCCTCTCCGACCGCCTCAAGCGCCTCCAGCCGACCCTGGTCGCCCGTGGCGTCTTGATCGACTGGGGCCGCACCAAAGAGGGCCGCTACATCGAGATGACCCGCCGCCCGGCCCAGTCGCCACACCAGCAAGAGCCGATGCTCTGACCGGCGAACCAGCCCGCGGAACAAGCAAGAAGAGCACCGCCCGCCAGACGACGCGCGGGGTGCTCTTCTTGCTGTTCGGCGCCTCGGCGCCGCCCTATGGTCGCGCCGCGAAGCGGCTCCTTCTTCATGCCTTGAGGCGCGCACTACAACAGACACGCCCTTTCTCTTTTCCTAAGAGAAGAGACGCTGCGTCACCTGCGTCACCCAAGGGTCGAAACCGGCCCCTGACCTGCCGCTATAGCGGTGACGCAGGACGGCCGTGCCTGCGTCATCCTGCGTCACCTGCGTCACCAGTGACGAGCGCCCGCGTCACCCGGTGACGCACCCCGATTCCTCTGCGTCACCCCAAAGTCGCAGGTCAGGCGCGTAAATGACGCAGGTGACGCGGTGACGCAGAAATCCCTACCTCGGACAGACGCGGGCTCCTGAGAGCCCGCGAAACTAACTCCACCTCGACTCCGGTGATCAAAACAGAAGAGAGGACGGCTGAATGAGCGCCCGTGTGCGGGACGAGAAGATGACGATCAAAGAGATTCTCGCTGACCTCAAAGTGGCCCCGGCGACCTTTCATCGGTGGCGCCAGCTCGGGAAAGCTCCCCGCGCGATCAAGCTGCCGAACGGGGACGTGCGCATTCGCCGGTCCGAGTATGAGCGGTGGCTCGCGGAGCGGGAGGACGCTGCGTGAGCAAGGTGAACGGCACCTCGGCCGGGGCGACTCGCGGGTCGGCCCGGCCGGGCTTTTCCTTGGACATCAAGTTGTGGAAGGTCTCGAAGACCGGACGAAAATCCCGTCCGTACCGCCTGCGGTGGGTGGTCGCGGGGCGAGTTCACAGCGACACATTTGCCACGTCGGCGCTCGCCGAAAGTCGGCGGTCGGAGCTGTGGCAGGCCATGAACCGACGTGGTGAGGCGTTCGACGTCGAGTCCGGCTTTCCGGAGTCCGAGGTCCGTGCCGCGGCCGAGGCAGCAGAAGCGGCTGACGCCAAAGCGCCGTTGCGGTGGTTCGAGTTCTGCCGGAAGTACGTGGCTGGTCGGTGGCGTACGAGCGCGGCCAAGACCCGTGAGGGCATGGCGGACGGCCTTGCGGCTGTTGCGCTCGCCATGGTCCACCGCGGGAATGGAGTCCCGCAGGACACAGAGCTTCGGTTGGCGTTCCGCTGGGGCATTGTGCCCGCGAATGCAGGAGAGGAGCCGCCGGCCGATCTGAAGGCTGCTTACGACTGGCTCACGACGGAGGACCGGCCGGTCGTCGACCTGGTGGACGCCGAGGTTTTCGAGGATGTGCTGTACCGCCTTAGCTACCGATTGGACGGCACCCCGGCAGCTGGCGATACGTATAAGCGGCGCCGCCGCGCGCTGAATACTGCCCTCGAACACGCCGTAGTGGCCGGAGAGCTTCCCGAAAATCCTCTCTCCCGCACCCGCCGAAAGCATGCCGGTTCCAATGATGTGGTGGATCGCCGCGTCCTCGTGAATGCCGTGCAAGGGCGCCAGTTGCTCACCGCCGTCTCGTACGTCGGATCGTGGGATCGCTGTCGTGGACGGCGGCTCGTGGCCTTTTATGCGGCCATTTACTACGCAGGGCTGCGGCCGGCGGAGGCGGTCGGACTGAGGTGGTCGGACTGCGACCTGCCGGAGACGGGCTGGGGGACGCTCACGCTGCGGGAGACGCGGCCCGTCTCCGGCAAGCAGTGGACCGATTCTGGTGAGCGGCACGACCGCCGGGGTCTGAAGGCGCGGGAGGCGTCCAGCGACCGGCCGGTCCCCATCCCGCCTGTCCTCGTCGCGATCCTTCGGGCTCACCTGAAGGAGTTCGGGACGGCCAAGGAGGGGCGCGTGTTCGGCAACGAGCGAGGGGGAGTGGTCGGCTCGTCCACGTACTGGCGCGTGTGGGAGGAAGCCCGGCCGTACGCCCTGCCGCCGGATCGGGTCGACTCGCCGCTGGCTGGGCGCCCGTACGACCTGCGGCATGCGTGCATCACCCGGTGGTTGAACGCCGGCGTGCCCATCGCAGAGGTGGCCCGGCGGGTCGGCAACTCGCCGGAGGTGATCCATCGCCGGTACCACGGCTGCATCGACGGCCACGAGGAAGCGGCAAACCTGAAGATTGCGAAAGCCCTGGAGGAAGACGGCGACGCGGTGTAGGCCGCATATACCTAGGGTGGCCCGGCCCTCTCGGCCGCCCTAGGTGTGACCAAACCCTTCTGCTGCTGGGATTCCCGGAGCGGCAGCGTTGACAGACCACGCGATCGGCGTATGAGAACGGGCCACCTTCAGTCCTGACGTGGTCAGCTGTAGCTACAGGTAGGAGGTTGAGTAATGAGCCCTATCACGGCTCCGGGAGTCCCGCTCGCGCTCTGGGAATATATGGCTCGGCAGGTCAAGCCTGCCGTGGAGCATCTCTGCGAAGAAGATGAAAGCTCGAACGTAGCATTCTTCGAAATGGAAATTTCATTTGAAGGGGCTGACGCGGCGAATGTGGGGCGTCTGCTCGACTACCTGGACTTTATGTTCAGGTGGACTGAGTCGGTCGTAGATCATCTTCAAGATGCTGTGCCGCCCGCTGCTGTTGAGCCCACTCATCACAAGGTGCCTGTATTCGAAATCGTCTCAACGCGACCGGGATCCTTCCGTGTGCGAATCCGAGCAGTTGCGTCAACCACGGTCCTGGTTGTTATTAGTTTCCTCAATCTGTTTAATGCAGCCGCTGAGGCGATCGATCACGTATATGGTTGGCGCCATGATAGGGCGACAGTACAGACTGGGCGGGAGGGGCGCGAAACGAGCGCTACGTCTCTGCCGGGTCCAAGTGATGAGGCTGCGCATCAAGCTTGGCAAATTTGCGGCAAGCCGGAGTCGTTTGTGGAGCT
Organism: Streptomyces sp. NPDC050315; assembly: GCF_040655775.1. NCBI lineage: Bacteria > Bacillati > Actinomycetota > Actinomycetes > Kitasatosporales > Streptomycetaceae > Streptomyces > Streptomyces sp. NPDC050315. The sequence goes on along the minus strand of NZ_JBFAKN010000004.1, from coordinate 398,530 downwards.
CCGATCCCATTTCAAGACGGCAGACGGCGTGGATTGGTATTTCTCGGCGAAGTACCCTGCTCATGAGTCTGACCGTGACGATCTTTACTTGCGACGGATCTCGAAAATCCTCGCTCAAGGCAGCGACTAGCGACACCTTGTCGCGCCCGCCCGGGCTGCGTGCCAGTAGGCCCTGGGGTGTGTCGGAGGTGTGTCGCGGACAGTGGGCGACAACGAGAGAGGGCGGGAGTCAGTGAGACTGACTCCCGCCCTCTTCTGCCGGCATCCGCCCTGGTCAGCGCTTGATTGCTGCTGATACTTGGCGAGTGCCCCCGGCAGGATTCGAACCTGCGCACACGGCTCCGGAGGCCGTTGCTCTATCCCCTGAGCTACGGGGGCGTGTCGGGCGCTGTGCGCTTGCGACGGGTAGAACACTACCAGCTCGGCGGGGGTGGTCAGGAACGGGTTTCGGGAAGGGGGCGTAGCGCATCGGGGCGGGGTGGTCCGGGTGATCGGCGAAAGGTCCCTCGCACGGGGTGGAAGTGGGGAAAACCCGGACGCAGCAGGTGGCGCGCGCCTAGTCTCAATATGTGCCTGGCTTGTCCGGCCGGGTCCTTGTTGTCGATGACAACAAGGTCATCCGGCAGTTGATCAGGGTCAATCTCGAGCTGGAGGGCTTCGAGGTCGTGACCGCGGCTGATGGTGCCGAGTGCCTCGACATCGTGCATGACGTGTGTCCTGATGTGGTGACGTTGGACGTCATGATGCCGCGGCTGGATGGACTGCGTACGGCTGAGAAGCTGCGCGCCGATCCTCGGACTCGGGAGCTCCCCATCGCCATCATCAGCGCGTGTACGCCGCTGGAGGTGGACAACGGTGCGGCCGTCGGGGTGGACGCGTTCCTCGCCAAGCCGTTCGAGCCGGTCGAGCTCATACGGACCGTGCGCCAGTTGTTGCGCGGGATCCGCGGCTCCGGGCCTGGAGGCGGGCCGGCGGACGGGGCGGCCGATGCCGATCCGGATTCCGAGCCCGCCGTCCGGCCCACGGGGTGACACGGTCGGTACGGCGGGCAGTGCGGGGGCGCGGGGGGATGCGAAGCGTGGATGAGGGGCGGGTGAGGGGCGGGAGGCGGCGCGGGGAGTGTCCGCGGTGCGAAACCCGTTCGCATACCCACCCCGGTTCTCCCATACGCTTGTCCTGTGACTCCCGCTGAGCTCTCCCGCACCGTCCTGCGCTCCGTGCGCGGGGCGCTCGAGGCGCGGGAGCTTTCGCTGGGTGAATCCGATGTGCCGGAGACGGTCGACGTGCGGGTGCCGCCGCGGCCGGGTTGCGGGGATTACGCCACGAATGTCGCGCTGCGGCTGGCCGGTCCCGCCGGGTTGTCGGCGCGTGAGGTGGCCGGGGTCGTACGGAAGCGGCTGGCGGCCGCGCCGGGGATCGCAGGGGTCGAGGTCGCCGGGCCCGGGTTTTTGAACATTACGTTGGGGGGCGGCGCGCCGGCCGCGGTGGTACGTGAAGTGCTGGAGGCCGGGCCCGCGTATGGGCGCGCGGTCGGCGCCGCCTCTCCTATCGGGCCCGCGTACGGACGTACGACGGCCGATGGAAGCACCGCCGGCCCCGTCCCCCGTATAGACCTCCGCCCCGCCCCCGGCCCCCGCGCCGCCGTCACCGCTGAAGCCCTGCGGGCGATCATGGAAGCGGTGGGGGAGGGGACGGCCTCAGCCGGGGAAGAAATCCGCCCCGTCCCCGTGAAGGACGCGGCCGGCCGGTACGTGACCGCCGAGGAGCTGGTCGCGCGGCTCGGGGGCGATGAGATGCGGTGGGTGTTGCTGTACCCCGCCGCGCACGATCATGTGCGGGTGCCGGAGCGGCCGGTGCAGCGGGAGGGCAATCCGCGGTTCCTGGTGCAGTACGCGTACGCTCGTACGTGCGCAGTGTCGCGCAACGCCCGTGACCTGGGGGTCGACGACCCGGCACCCGTCCGCGGCAACCCGGCGGACGAGCCGATCGGCGACCTGCCCGGCAGCCCGGCCGACAACCGGGCCGGCGATCCGTCCGGTGACTCGTACGACATCCCCCACACCCCCCTCCACGCCGCACTCGCCGCCTACCCCGCGGTGCTCGAAGCCGCCGCGCGGCTGCGGGCGCCCGATCGGCTGGCGCGGCATCTGGAAGTGACGGCCGAGGCGTGCCTGAGCTTCCTCGCCACCTGTCCGCCGCTGCCTGCCGGAGAGCAGAAACCCATGGCCGTTCACCGCGCCCGGCTGGCCGTTGCCCAGGCCGCCGGTACGGTGCTCGCGAACGGCCTGACCCTGCTGGGCATCTCCGCACCCGAACATCTGTGAACTTCCGAGGGGATCTCCCACCGCCATGAGCCGTTCCGCGCACCCCGCAGGGCCCCGTCACGCCGACGTACTGCCCGAAGGCCACTACACCGCGCCGCCCACCGACCTGAACAGCCTCGACCCCCGGGTCTGGTCCCGTACGGTGCGCCGCAATGAGGACGGTGTCGTCACCGTCGGCGGCATGAGCGTCGCCGACCTGAAGGAGCAGTTCGGTACGCCCGCCTACTTCCTCGACGAGGACGACTTCCGGGCGCGGTGCCGGGCGTGGAAGGACGCCTTCGGGGACGAGGCCGATGTCTTCTACGCCGGGAAGGCGTTCCTGTCGCGCGCGATCGTGCGCTGGCTGTACGAGGAGGGGCTGAACCTCGACGTCTGTTCCGAGGGCGAGCTGGCCACCGCGCTGGCGGCCGGGATGCCGGCCGAGCGGATCGCGCTGCACGGCAACAACAAGAGCGAGGCGGAGATCCGGCGGGCCGTGGAGGCCGGCGTCGGGCGGATCGTGCTGGACTCGTTCCAGGAGATCGCCCGGGTCGCGCACATCGCCGATGAGCTCGGCAAGCGGCAGCCCGTGCAGATCCGGGTGACCGTCGGCGTCGAGGCGCACACGCACGAGTTCATCGCGACCGCGCACGAGGACCAGAAGTTCGGGATCGCGCTGGCCGACGGGCAGGCCGCCGAGGCGGTGCGCCGGGCGCTGAAGCTCGACGGGCTGGAGCTCATCGGGATCCACTCGCACATCGGGTCGCAGATCTTCGACATGGCGGGGTTCGAGGTCTCGGCGCGGCGCGTGGTGCAGCTGCTCGCGGAGGTGCGCGAGGAGCACGGCGTTGAGCTGCCGGAGATCGACCTGGGTGGCGGGCTCGGCATCGCGTACACGCCGGACGACGATCCGCGGGAGCCGCACGAGATCGCCAAGGCGCTGGGCGAGATCGTTCGCCATGAGTGCGAGGCCGCGGGGCTGAGCGTGCCGCGGCTGTCCGTCGAGCCCGGGCGCGCCATCGTGGGGCCGACGGCGTTCACGCTGTACGAGGTCGGCACGGTCAAGGAGCTGGAGGGCCTGCGGACCTATGTGAGCGTCGACGGCGGGATGTCGGACAATATCCGTACGGCGCTGTACGACGCGGAGTACAGCGTGGCGCTGGTCTCGCGGGCTTCGGACGCCGCTCCGATGCTCTCGCGGGTGGTCGGCAAGCACTGCGAGAGCGGTGACATCGTCGTGCGGGACGCGTTCCTGCCGTCGGACCTCGCGCCGGGTGACCTGCTGGCGGTGCCCGCGACCGGTGCGTACTGCCGGTCGATGGCCAGCAACTACAACCACGCGCTGCGGCCGCCGGTCGTGGCGGTGCGCCAGGGCGAGGCCCGGGTGATCGTCCGCCGGGAGACGGAGGAAGATCTCCTGCGGCTCGATGTCGGATAAGTGAAATAGATGTCTCGGCATCTGGACGAGGGATAGGAATTCCCGTCCGGTGCATGAGACTGGTCCATTGCGAACACGGAAATGGCCGACGTGGTCATATCGAGGAAGAGCAGAGGTCGAATGATGCGTACGCGTCCGCTGAAGGTGGCGCTCCTGGGCTGTGGTGTTGTCGGCTCAGAGGTGACGCGCATCATGACGACGCACGCGGACGACCTCGCCGCGCGCATCGGCGCGCCCGTGGAGCTCGCGGGCATCGCGGTGCGCCGTCCCGACAAGGTGCGCGAGGGCGTGCCGGCCGAGCTGATCACCACGGACGCGACCGCGCTGGTCAAGCGCGGGGACATTGATGTCGTCATCGAGGTCATCGGCGGGATCGAGCCCGCGCGGAAGCTGATCACGACCGCCTTCGAGCACGGTGCGAGCGTCGTGTCCGCCAACAAGGCGCTGGTCGCGGCGGACGGCGCGGCGCTGCACGCGGCCGCCGAGGAGCACGGCGCCGACCTGTACTACGAGGCCGCCGTGGCGGGCGCGATTCCGCTGGTCAGGCCGCTGCGCGAGTCGATGGCCGGGGACAAGGTCAACCGCGTTCTCGGCATCGTGAACGGCACGACCAACTTCATCCTCGACAAGATGGATACGAGTGGGGCCGGGTACAGCGAGGCGCTCGATGAGGCCACGGCCCTCGGATACGCCGAGGCCGATCCGACCGCCGACGTCGAGGGCTTCGACGCCGCGGCGAAGGCCGCGATCCTCGCCGGGATCGCCTTCCACACCCGGGTGACCATCGATGATGTGCACCGCGAGGGCATCACCGAGGTCACCGCGGCCGACATCGCCTCCGCCAAGCGCATGGGCTGCACGGTCAAGCTGCTCGCGATCTGCGAGCGCGCCGCGGACGGCGAGTCGGTCACCGCGCGGGTCCACCCGGCGATGATTCCGCTGACGCACCCGCTGGCATCCGTGCGCGAGGCGTACAACGCGGTCTTCGTGGAGTCGGACGCGGCCGGACAGCTGATGTTCTACGGGCCGGGCGCGGGCGGCTCGCCGACCGCCTCGGCCGTCCTCGGCGACCTGGTCGCCGTGTGCCGCAACAAGCTGAGCGAGGCCACCGGGCCCGGCGAGTCCGCGTACACGCAGCTGCCGGTCAGCCCCATGGGTGAGGTCGTCACCCGCTACCACATCAGCCTCGATGTGGCCGACAAACCCGGCGTCCTGGCCCAGGTCGCCATGGTCTTCGCCGAGCACGGCGTATCGATCGATACGGTGCGCCAGCAGGGCAAGGACGGCGAGGCGTCCCTCGTCGTCGTCACCCACCGCGCCGCCGACGCCGCGCTGTCCTCGACCGTCGAGGCGCTGCGCAAGCTGGACACCGTCCGGGGCGTCGCCAGCATCATGCGGGTCGAAGGGGAGTAAAGGAACCCATGTCTGCCAATACGAGCGCCGGTACCACTCATCAGTGGCGCGGCATCATCGAGGAGTACCGCGACCGCCTGCCGGTCAAGGACACGACCGAGGTCGTCACCCTGCGCGAGGGCGGTACGCCTCTCGTGCCGGCGCAGGTGCTCTCCGAGCGCACCGGCTGTGAGGTGCACCTCAAGGTCGAGGGTGCCAACCCCACCGGTTCCTTCAAGGACCGCGGCATGACGATGGCCATCACGCGGGCCAAGGAAGAGGGTGCGCAGGCCGTCATCTGCGCCTCCACGGGCAACACTTCGGCCTCCGCCGCCGCGTACGCCGTACGGGCGCGCATGGTCAGCGCCGTCCTCGTCCCGCAGGGCAAGATCGCGCTGGGCAAGATGGGCCAGGCGCTGGTGCACGGGGCGAAGATTCTCCAGGTCGACGGGAATTTCGACGACTGTCTGACGCTCGCCCGCGGCCTTTCGGAGAAGTACCCGGTCGCACTTGTGAACTCCGTGAACCCGGTGCGCATCGAGGGCCAGAAGACCGCGGCGTTCGAGATCGTGGACATGCTGGGCGACGCGCCCGACATCCACGTGCTGCCGGTCGGCAACGCCGGCAACATCACCGCGTACTGGAAGGGCTACAAGGAGTACGCGGCGGACAGCATCGCCTCGCGCACTCCGCGGATGTGGGGCTTCCAGGCGTCCGGCAGCGCGCCGATCGTGCGCGGCGAGGTGGTCAAGGACCCGAGCACGATCGCCACCGCGATCCGCATCGGCAACCCGGCCTCCTGGTCCTTCGCGGAGGCCGCGCGCGACGAGTCGGGCGGCGCCATCGACGAGGTGACCGACCGTCAGATCCTCGCCGCCTACCGGCTGCTGGCCTCGCAGGAGGGCGTCTTCGTGGAGCCGGCCTCGGCCGCTTCGGTGGCCGGTCTGCTCAAGGCCGCCGAGGAGGGCAGGGTCGACCCGGGCCAGAAGATCGTCTGCACGGTGACCGGCAACGGCCTGAAGGACCCGGACTGGGCGGTGGCCGGTGCGCCGCAGCCCGTGACGGTTCCGGTCGACGCGGACGCCGCCGCGGAGCGCCTCGGCCTGGCGTGACGCCGACGTCCCGGGCCCGCTGGGTCCAGGACAAAAATTCGGCCGGAAAGAGCCGGTCGGAACGGGTTCCACGGGGCCGGCGCGACTGTCGCACCGGTCCCGTTCCGCCCCACAGGGCAAACCCTGCAAAGGCTGCAAAGTGAGTGGTGTGGCATGAGAGGGCGCGCGACACGCATCGTGCGCCTCCCGTGCGCCCTATGTCGCCACTGAACCTTCCTTCGATAGGCTGGCAGCCAACTCCCCTCCCCGCGGCATAGTGCAGTGGTGTGCAGGGCAGGTCAGAACGGACCCCATGAGTCGATCAGGTGCCTCGGCACCGCGGCGCTCAGGGGCAGTACCGCAGTTTCACATCAAGGAGAGTCATCGAGCGATGGCCGGTCCAGCGTTCCGCGCCGCCGCCGTCCGGGTGCGCACCCCCGCCAGCAGCGCCAATCTCGGTCCCGGCTTCGACGCCCTCGGCCTGTCCCTGGGTCTGTACGACGACGTCGTAGTACGCGTCGCCGACTCCGGACTGCATGTCGACATCGCGGGTGAGGGTGCCGAGACCCTGCCGCGCGACGAGAGCCACCTGCTCGTACGGTCCCTGCGTACCGCGTTCGACCTGCTGGGCGGGCAGCCGCGCGGCCTCGAGGTCGTGTGCGCCAACCGCATCCCGCACGGCCGCGGCCTGGGCTCCTCCTCGGCGGCCATCTGCGCCGGCATCGTCGCCGCCCGGGCGGTGACCATAGGCGGCGAGCAGAAGCTCGACGACGCCGCGCTGCTGGAACTGGCCACCGAGATCGAGGGCCACCCCGACAACGTCGCCGCCTGTCTGCTCGGCGGATTCACGCTGTCCTGGATGGACGCCGGTGCGGCGCGTGCCATCAGGATGGAGCCCGCCCGTTCCGTCGTTCCGGTGGTTTTCGTGCCCGGCAAGCCGGTGCTCACCGAGGCCGCGCGCGGCCTGCTGCCGCGCACCGTGCCGCACGGGGACGCGGCGGCGAACGCCGGTCGCGCGGCGCTGCTCGTCGAGGCCCTGACCAGGCGCCCCGAGCTGCTGCTGGCGGCGACCGAGGACCGACTTCACCAGGAGTACCGCGCGCCGGCCATGCCGGAGAGCCTGGCCCTGGTGAACCGACTGCGTGCGGACGGTGTCCCCGCGGTCGTGTCCGGTGCGGGCCCGACGGTGCTCGCGCTGGTCGAGGAGGGAGCGGCCGACAAGGTCGCGCGCCTGGCGGGCGAGGGATGGGCGGCCAACCGGCTGTCCCTCGACGCGGCGGGGACGAGCGTCCTGCCGCTCGCGGGGTGACCGACGGATTGCCGGTCTGAGAGAGGGGGAATGTTTGTTGGATCCGGTAGTGTTAACCTCAAGTGAGTACCCGACGCCGCAGCGGCGTGGTGCTTCGTGTCCCCAGTCGGGACCACTTTTCTTCCGGGAGCCTCCCAACCTGCTTGGAGTAACTACCTAAAGCAGAAGCGAGCACGCTCCGGAATCGGCGTGATGTGCATGAAGCGTGACCTGCATGAATGCGCAGCATCTTTCGCGTCGGAACCATGAACTGATCTCTCCGCCGAATTCGGCGGGACCACCGCCCCGGCCCGGCCCGTGAACGTCGAGGGACCGCGGTCGGACAGCACAACCGGTCGCCGAGCCAGACAGGCCGACGCCCGCTCCAGGGAAGGACCCTTCGTGAGCGACACCACCGATCTGATGGGCGTACGCACCGATGGCAGTGCCGCAGCGCCCGCCACGGACGCTCCCGCCGCGCCTGCCACCGGGGCCGCCACTGGTGCCTCGCGGCGACGCCGTTCCGGCACCGGCCTCGAGGGCATGGTCCTGGCCGAGCTGCAGCAGGTAGCCTCCAGCCTCGGCATCAAGGGCACCGCGCGGATGCGCAAGAGCCAGCTCATCGAGGTCATCAAGGAGAAGCAGGCCGCCGGCGGAGCCGGTGCGGCCAAGGCCGCCGAGGCCCCCGCCGACGCGCCCGCAGAGACCGCCAAGCCCAAGCGCCGGGCCACCTCCAAGGCCCGTACCGGCGAGGCGGCGGCCGAGAAGACCGCCGAGAAGCCCGCCAAGGCCGAGAAGGCGGAGAAGGCCGCGGACACCGCCGGCCAGCAGCAGATCGAGATCCCCGGCCAGGGCGCCGGCGACGAGCAGCCGGCCGGCGAGCGCCGCCGGCGCCGCGCCACCGCCGCTGCCGGGAGCCCCGAGTCCGCCGCCGGCGAGGCCAAGGCCGAGCCGAAGACCGAGGTCAAGGACGGTCAGAAGGACGGGGCCGGCCAGGAGGGCGAGGGCCGCAAGGGCGGCGAGGGCCGTCAGGACCGCGGTGACCGCCAGGACCGCGGCGACCGTCAGGACCGCCAGAAGGGCGACCGCCGCGGCGGCCGCGACCGCCGCAAGGGCAACGACGGCAACGAAGGCCAGCAGGGCCAGGGCCAGCAGGGTGGCGGCAACCGCCAGCAGGGCGGCCGCCAGGACGACTTCGACGAGGACGGCGGCGGCCGGCGCGGCCGCCGGGGCCGTTACCGGGACCGCCGTGGCCGTCGCGGCCGCGACGACTTCGGTGCCGAGCCGCAGGTCGCCGAGGACGACGTCCTCATCCCCGTCGCGGGCATCCTGGACATCCTGGACAACTACGCGTTCATCCGGACCTCCGGCTACCTGCCCGGTCCGAACGACGTGTACGTCTCGCTCGCCCAGGTCCGCAAGAACGGCCTCCGCAAGGGTGACCACGTCACCGGCGCGGTCCGCCAGCCCCGCGAGGGTGAGCGCCGCGAGAAGTTCAACGCGCTCGTCCGCCTGGACTCCGTCAACTCCGTCGCGCCCGAACAGGGCCGCGGCCGCCCGGAGTTCGGCAAGCTGACGCCCCTGTACCCGCAGGAGCGGCTGCGCCTGGAAGGTGAGCCGGGCGCGCTGACGCCGCGGATCATCGACCTGGTCGCGCCGATCGGCAAGGGCCAGCGCGGTCTGATCGTGGCCCCGCCGAAGACCGGCAAGACCATGATCATGCAGGCGATCGCCAACTCGATCACCCGCAACAACCCCGAGTGCCACCTGATGGTCGTCCTGGTCGACGAGCGTCCGGAAGAGGTCACCGACATGCAGCGGTCGGTCAAGGGCGAGGTCATCTCCTCGACCTTCGACCGCCCGGCCGAGGACCACACCACCGTCGCCGAGCTGGCCATCGAGCGCGCCAAGCGCCTCGTCGAGCTGGGTCACGACGTGGTCGTCCTGCTGGACTCGATCACCCGCCTGGGACGCGCGTACAACCTCGCGGCCCCCGCCTCCGGCCGCATTCTGTCCGGTGGTGTCGACTCGACCGCGCTCTACCCGCCGAAGCGCTTCTTCGGTGCCGCGCGCAACATCGAGGACGGCGGCTCGCTGACCATCATGGCCACCGCGCTGGTCGAGACCGGCTCGCGGATGGACGAGGTGATCTTCGAGGAGTTCAAGGGCACCGGCAACCTCGAGCTCAAGCTCGACCGCAAGCTCTCCGACAAGCGCATCTTCCCGGCGGTGGACGTGGACGCGTCCAGCACCCGTAAGGAAGAGATCCTGCTCGGCAGCGACGAGCTGGCGATCGTGTGGAAGCTGCGCCGGGTGCTGCACGCCCTGGACCAGCAGCAGGCCATCGAGCTGCTGCTGGACAAGATGAAGCAGACGAAGTCCAACGCGGAGTTCCTGCTGCAGATCCAGAAGACGACGCCGACCCCGGGCAACGGCAACGACTGACGCCCGCCCCGGCACGTCCAGGAGCCCTCCCCGTCACGCGAGTGGCGGGGAGGGCTTCGTCGTACCGCGAGAGCCTTCGTCGTACCGCGAGCAGGCCGGCCGCGCCATGAAAATCGTGTGACGCATTCCGCGCGCCCAGGGGGTCCTCCTGAGACCTTCCGCACAGACATAAAGTCCGTAAACGTCCCGTTGCGCGGCCGACGAGCCGGACAAAAACCCTGGTGAGCGAGGTGCGAACGGCCGTACGGCGAGTCCGGCACGCCCGGTCGGCGCAGCCGTGCCCGCCCCGCCGTCTGTGCAACCCTTCCCGGATGCCTCCCGTCTGAAGGGGTGCGAGACCACCACCGGTGAGAGGACGTGACAGCCGGGGACGGCGAGGCCGGCCGAGCAAGAGGACTGAGGAGCAGATGGCGGAGAGCAGCAGGGCCGCGCGGACGGCCGCGAGCCGTTCCCACGGCATACGCGCCACCGGCCGCCGGCGCAAGGGACCCACGAGGCGTCGCAGGGCGCTGACGATCACACTGTGCGCACTGGTGAGCTGTGTGCTGCTGGGCGGCGCGGGGCTCGGGTTCGTCTACTACCAGCTCAACGGCAACCTCAAGGGCGTCGACATCGACGCGGCACTGGGCGCCGACCGGCCGGACAACGTCGACAACGGCTCGATGGACATCCTGGTGCTCGGCTCGGACTCCCGGGCCGGGGACAACGCCAAGTACGGCTCCGACGGCGGCGGCGCCCGCTCCGACACCGCGATGGTGGTGCACGTCTACAAGGGCCACAAGAAGGCCAGCGTGGTGAGCATCCCGCGGGACACCCTGATCTCGCGGCCCTCGTGCACCAAGGACGGGCAGCAGGCCCCGGCGGCGCAGCACGTCATGTTCAACACCGCGTACGAGGTCGGCGGCCCGGCCTGTGCCGTCAAGACGGTGGAGTCCATGAGCGGCATCCGTATGGACCATTTCGTCGAGGTCGACTTCAGCGGCTTCAAGAAGCTGATCACCGCCCTCGGCGGCGTCGACATCACCACGACGAAGCCCATCCACGACCCGGACAGCCACCTCGACCTGGACCCCGGTACGCACAAGCTGGACGGCGAGCAGGCCCTCGGCCTGGTCCGTACCCGGCACGGCGTGCCCGGCGGCGACGGCAGCGACCTTGGCCGCATCCAGCTGCAGCAGACCTTCATCAAGGCGCTGATGGACCAGGTCAAGGAGCTGGGGGTGCTCTCGAACCCGGCGAAGCTGTACGACATCGGGGACACCGCCACCAAGGCGATCACCACCGACACCAAGCTGAACTCGGTCAACGCGCTGGTCGACCTGGCCAAGAGCGTCGGCGGCATCGGCTCGGACCACATCAACATGGCCACGCTGCCGGTGACGTACGACCCGCAGGACCCGAACCGGGTGCTGCCGCTGGAGGCCGCGAACAAGCAGGTCTGGAAGGCGCTGCGGGAGGACAAGACGATCCCGAAGTCGGCGCTGAAGGACTCGGCCGGCGACAAGGGCGGCACGAGCAACTACGTACGGTGAAAGAGGCGGCTCCCGTGTCCGGCTCCGCGAGGGCCGGGAATATCGGGAGCCGCCCCCCGGTTTGGGGAGATGCGGCCAGTACTGGCAAACTGGACCGTCGGCCCCGGTTCACGTGACGCATCCCGCGAGCACGACCCGGTGCCCTCCCGATACATAGGAGATTCCCTTGAAGCGCGACATCCACCCGGAGTACGTCGAGACCCAGGTCAGCTGCACCTGTGGCGCCTCGTTCACCACCCGTAGCACCGTTGCAGGCGGCGCCATCCGCGCCGACGTCTGCTCCGAGTGCCACCCGTTCTACACGGGCAAGCAGAAGATCCTCGACACCGGTGGCCGCGTGGCCCGCTTCGAGGCCCGCTTCGGCAAGGCTGCTGGGTCCGCCAAGAAGTAGCGACCCACAAGGCGCCGGTTCTCGGTCGCCCCTCGCGAGGGGCGACCGGACCGGCGTTTTGCCGTCCTTGGCCCGCCGCCCGCGGGCACCACCCGGTAGGTACATCCCAGCCAGCAGAGGAACACCACGATGTTCGAGGCGGTCGAGGAACTGATCGGCGAGCACGCCGACCTCGAGAAGCGGCTCGCCGACCCCGCGGTCCACGCCGACCAGCGCGAGGCGATGCGGCTCAACAAGCGTTACGCCGAACTGACCCCGATCATCGCCACGTACCGCGCCTGGAAGCAGACCGGGGACGACATCGAGACGGCCCGGGAACTGGCCGCCGACGACCCCGACTTCGCCGATGAGGTGAAGGAGGGCGAGATCCGCCGCGAGGAGCTCACGGACAAGCTCCGGCTGCTGCTCGTGCCGCGCGACCCCAGCGACGACAAGGACGTGATCCTTGAGGTCAAGGCGGGCGAGGGCGGCGAGGAGTCCGCGCTGTTCGCCGGCGACCTGCTGCGGATGTACCTGCGCTACGCCGAGCGCTTCGGCTGGAAGACCGAGATCCTCGAAGCCAACGAGTCCGACCTCGGCGGCTACAAGGACGTGCAGGTCGCCGTGAAGACCAAGGGCCAGCCCGAGCCGGGCCAGGGCGTGTGGGCCCGCCTGAAGTACGAGGGCGGCGTGCACCGCGTGCAGCGGGTGCCCGCGACCGAGTCGCAGGGCCGCATCCACACCTCCGCCGCCGGCGTGCTCGTCACGCCCGAGGCCGAGGAGGTCGAGGTCGAGATCGGCCCGAACGACCTGCGGATCGACGTCTACCGCTCCTCCGGTCCCGGCGGCCAGTCGGTCAACACCACCGACTCCGCCGTGCGCATCACCCACCTGCCCACCGGCATCGTCGTCTCCTGCCAGAACGAGAAGAGCCAGCTGCAGAACAAGGAGCAGGCGCTCCGCATCCTGCGCTCCCGGCTGCTCGCGGCGGCACAGGAGGAGGCCGAGCGGGAGGCGTCGGACGCCCGTCGCAGCCAGGTCCGTACGGTCGACCGCTCCGAGCGCATCCGGACGTACAACTTCCCGGAAAACCGGATCTCCGACCACCGGGTGGGCTTCAAGGCGTACAACTTGGACCAGGTGCTCGACGGAGAGCTCGACCCGGTCATCCAGGCGTGTGTGGACGCCGACTCGGCGGCCAAGCTCGCCGCCGCCCAGTAAGCCCCGCGGCGGGCGGGCCCGCCCGCCCCGACCCACCGCATGACCGAAGTACGTACCGGCTGGAGGACCAGTGCAGCAGTCTCCCGGGGGACACGGCACCCCTCAGCGGCCCGGCCGCGCGCCCAACGCCCGGTCCGTGCTGCTCGCCGAGGTGGCCCAGGCGACCCAGCGGCTGGCCGACGCGGGCGTGCCCTCGCCGCGCTTCGACGCCGAGGAGCTCGCGGCCCACGTGCACGGCGTCAAGCGGTCCCAGCTGCATACGGTGGGTGACGCGGACTTCGACGCCCGGTACTGGGAGGCCATCGCCCGCCGCGAGGCCCGCGAGCCGCTCCAGCACATCACCGGGCGCGCCTTCTTCCGGTATCTCGAACTGCACGTCGGTCCCGGGGTGTTCGTGCCCCGCCCGGAGACCGAGTCCGTGGTGGGCTGGGCGATAGACGCGGTGCGCGCGATGGACGTCGTCGAGCCGCTCATCGTGGACCTCTGTACGGGCTCCGGCGCCATCGCGCTCGCGCTCGCCCAGGAGGTGCCGCGCTCGCGGGTGCACGCCGTGGAGCTGTCCGAGGACGCCCTGGTGTGGACACGCAAGAACGTCGAGGGGTCCCGCGTCGTTCTCCACCAGGGAGACGCGCTGACCGCGCTGCCCGAGCTGGACGGCCAGGTCGACCTGGTCGTCTCGAACCCGCCGTACATCCCGCTGACCGAGTGGGAGCACGTCGCGCCGGAGGCCCGCGACCACGACCCCGAGCTCGCGCTCTTCTCCGGCGAGGACGGCCTGGACACGATCCGGGGCATCGAGCGCACCGCGCACCGCCTGCTGCGGCCCGGCGGCGTCGTCGTGATCGAGCACGCCGACACCCAGGGCGGCCAGGTGCCGTGGATCTTCACCGAGGAGCGCGGCTGGGCGGACGCGGCCGACCACCCCGACCTGAACAACCGGCCGCGCTTCGCGACCGCCCGCAGGGCGACGCCGTGACCGTATCCGCAGTTCCCCACCGGGCCCCGGCCGCCGCCGGGCGCCGTTCCACCCCCACCACCGTTCCGCACCAGGAGGCCCGCTAATGGCACGGCGATACGACTGCAGCGACGCGACCGACCGCGCGACCGGCCTGCGCGAGGCCGCCTCGGCGGTCCGGCGCGGGGAGCTGGTCGTGCTGCCGACCGACACCGTTTACGGGATCGGCGCGGACGCCTTCAATTCGGAGGCCGTGGGCGATCTGCTGGAGGCCAAGGGCCGCGGCCGGAACATGCCCTCGCCGGTCCTGGTCGGCTCGCCGAACACCCTGCACGGCCTGGTCACGGACTTCTCCGAGCAGGCGTGGGAGCTGGTGGACGCCTTCTGGCCGGGCGCGCTGACCCTGGTCGCACGGCACCAGCCCTCGCTCACCTGGGACCTCGGCGAGACCGGCGGCACGGTCGCCGTGCGGATGCCGCTGCACCCCGTGGCCATCGAGCTGCTGACCGAGTTCGGCCCGATGGCCGTCTCCAGCGCCAACCTCACCGGACACCCCTCACCGCAGGACTGCGACGCCGCCCAGGACATGCTGGGCGACTCCGTCTCCGTGTACCTGGACGGCGGGCCCACCCCCGCCGCCGTGCCGTCCTCCATCGTCGACGTCACGGGCAAGATCCCGCGCCTGCTGCGGGCCGGCGCCCTCGACGCCGACGAGCTCCGCAAGGTCGTACCCGAGCTCGAGGTGGCCAATTGATGGCCCCGCAGGGGCGTGGCATAGCGGGAACGCACGACGAGTACACCTTCCGCATCCTCCACGTCAGCACCGGCAACGTCTGCCGCTCGCCGATCACCGAGCGGCTGCACCGCCATGGCCTGCAACGCAGACTCGGTACCGAGCTGACCAGCGGGATCGTGGTGGAGAGCGCCGGCACCTGGGGCCACGAGGGCGCCCCGATGGAGACCCACGCCGCCACCGTCCTGGCCGACTACGGCGCGGATCCGGACGGCTTCATCGGCCGCGAGCTGCTGGACGAGCACGTCATCCGCGCCGACCTGGTGCTGACCGCCACCCGTGACCACCGCGCCCAGGTCATCTCCATGGGCCACTCCGCGGGCCTGCGCACCTTCACGCTCAAGGAGTTCAACCGGCTGGTGAAGGCCATAGACCCGGCCACCCTGCCGGGGCCGGACCCGGCGCTGCCGGACGGCGGCCTGGTGGTCCGGGCGCGCGCCCTGGTCGGCGCGGCCGCCGCGCTGCGCGGCTGGCTGCTCGCGCCGAACGCCGAGGCCGACGAGGTGCACGACCCCTACGGCGCGCCCATCACGTTCTTCCGCTCCATCGGCGACGAGATCAACCAGGCCCTCGATCCGGTCGTCACGGCCCTCACCGGGGTCCCGGCACGCGCCTGAGAAGCACCTCGTACCGGTACGAGGCGCCCGCCCGCGCCTCACCCGTCGCACCGCGCCCGAGTCGCCTCAGACGCCGCCAGACGGCCTCGTGGCCGTAAGCCGCCCCCGACACCCGCCCGGCCGCTCCGTCCCGCCGTACACCGCGCCCGGACGCCGCTTCGCGCCTACATTGGACGTACGTCCCCCCGTACGAGGCCCGGAGCGAGCGATGCCAGCGACTCCCGCGTCCACCCGCAGCGCCACCCCGCACTCCCGGCCGGCCCGCCAGCAGACCGACGGGTCGCCGCTCGCCAGCCCGCCGGGCGCCTGGAGCGGCCCCGGCTTCGAGCAGCTGCGCGCCCAGGACCCGCAGATCGCCGAGGCGCTGCTCGGCGAGAGCGCCCGGCAGGCGGCGGGCCTCCAGCTGATCGCCGCGGAGAACTTCACGTCCCCGGCCGTCCTCGCGGCGCTGGGCTCCCCGCTCGCCAACAAGTACGCCGAGGGGTATCCCGGCGCCCGGCACCACGGCGGCTGCGAAATGGTGGACTTCGCCGAGCGGACGGCCATCGAGCGCGCCAAGGCCCTCTTCGGCGCCGAGCACGCCAACGTCCAGTCCCACAGCGGCTCTTCGGCCGTACTGGCCGCCTACGCGGCCCTGCTGCGCCCCGGGGACAGCGTGCTGGCCATGTCACTGCCGCACGGCGGTCACCTCACGCACGGCTCGCCGGCGAACTTCTCCGGGCGGTGGTTCGACTTCGCCGGGTACGGCGTCGACCCGGACACCGGCCTGCTGGACTACGACCGCATCCGGGAGCTGGCCATCAGGCGCCGCCCCAAGGCGATCGTCTGCGGCTCGATCTCGTATCCGCGCCACATCGACTACGCGGCCTTCCGGGAGATCGCCGACGAGGTGGGCGCGTACCTCATCGCGGACGCCGCGCACCCGATCGGGCTGGTGGCCGGGGGAGCGGCGCCGAACCCGGTCCCGTACGCCGACGTGGTGTGCGCGACCACCCACAAGGTCCTGCGCGGCCCGCGCGGCGGGATGATCCTGTGCGGCGCGGACCTCGCCGAGCGGATCGACCGCGCGGTGTTCCCGTTCACGCAGGGCGGCGCGCAGATGCACACGGTGGCGGCCAAGGCGGTGGCGTTCGGGGAGGCCGCGACGCCCGCGTTCCGGGAGTACACGCACCGGGTCACGGCCAACGCGCGGGCGCTCGCGGAGGCGCTGGAGGGGGAGGGCCTGACGGTCACGACCGGGGGCACCGACACCCACCTGATCACCGCGGACACCGCGCCGGTGGGTCTGGACGCGCGGACGGCGCGCGGCCGGCTGGCCGCGGCCGGCATCGTCCTGGACACCTGTGCCCTGCCCTGTCCGGCGGACGCCTCGGTACGCAGGACCGGCATCCGCCTGGGTACCGCGGCCGTTTCCACGCAGGGAATGGGGGAAGCCGAGATGGCACGTGTCGGGGCGCTGATCGGAGCGGCGCTGCGGGAGGACGGCGCGGTGCGTGCGGCGACCACGGAACTGGTCCGGCACTTCCCGCCATATCCCCCGCACGCCTGAATCCGGGAACCACTTCCGCACGAGGAACGTCCATACCTACATTCACGGCTGGGGGGCGGACACGCATATGGTGTGTGGCTGTGATGGCCAGCGATACCAATGGGGCAGCCCGTGCGTGAATACCTGCTGACGCTGTGCGTCACGGCCGCGGTCACTTACCTGCTGACCGGGCCGGTACGGAAGTTCGCGATCGCGGCCGGCGCGATGCCGGAGATCCGCGCCCGCGACGTGCACCGCGAACCGACGCCGCGGCTCGGCGGCATCGCGATGTTCGGCGGTCTGTGCGCAGGTCTGCTGGTCGCCGCCCACCTGACGAACATCAAGAGCGTCTTCGAGTTCTCCAACGAGCCGCGCGCGCTGCTCTCGGGCGCCGCGCTCATCTGGATCCTCGGCGTCCTGGACGACAAGTGGGGCGTGGACGCGCTCATCAAGCTCGGCGGCCAGATGATCGCCGCGGGCGTGATGGTCCTGCAGGGTCTGACGATCCTGTGGATCCCGGTCCCCGGCATCGGCACGGTCTCGCTGACCCCCATGCAGGGCACGCTGCTCACCGTCGCGCTGGTCGTCATCACCATCAACGCGGTGAACTTCGTCGACGGCCTGGACGGCCTCGCCTCCGGCATGGTGTGCATCGCGGCCGCCGCGTTCTTCATGTACGCGTACCGCATCTGGTACGGCTACGGCCTGGAGGCGGCGGCGCCCGCCTCGCTCTTCGCGGCGGTCCTGATGGGCATGTGCCTGGGCTTCCTGCCGCACAACATGCACCCGGCGCGGATCTTCATGGGCGACTCGGGCTCGATGCTGATCGGGCTGGTGCTGGCCGCGGGCGCGATCTCGGTCACGGGTCAGGTGGACCCGGACGCGATGCAGCTGTTCGCCGGCTCCGAGCGGCTCGCGGTGCACACGATGGTGCCGGTCTACATTCCGCTGCTGCTGCCGCTGACGATCATCGCGGTGCCCTTCGCCGACCTGGTCCTCGCGATCGTGCGGCGCACCTGGAACGGCCAGTCGCCGTTCACGGCCGACCGCGGCCACCTGCACCACCGGCTGCTGGAGGTCGGGCACTCGCACAGCCGGGCCGTGCTGATCATGTACTTCTGGTCGGGCCTGATCGCGTTCGGTGCGGTGGCGTACTCGGTGAACAACGCCAGCGTCTGGATCGTCCTGGGCATCGTCGCGCTGAGCGCGGTGGGCCTGGTCCTCCTGCTGCTGCCGCGCTTCACGCCGCGGACTCCGCGCTGGGCGAACTGGATGGTGCCGCCGCGCTACCGGCGACGGGTCGGCACGGCTCCGGAGGCCGCTCTCTCCGATGCGGCCGCTGAGCCCGAGGAGCAGCGGGAGCCGGTGCCGGCGGGGATCCATGGAGCCACCGCGATCGGCGACCGATCCCGGTTCAGCGACTGGCGCGGGGCCGGCAGCCGGCACTGAAGCTCCGGTTCCGGAAAATTGCCGCAGTTTTTTTCGAGATTACGTTCGCCACATCGAAAATCGGGCCATTCCGGCCCTATAGCACACGAAACGGCGGCTGTCAGTGCACCAACGCGCGGGGTACTGCTCACGTGTGACAGGTGGCACACGAAGTAGGTAAAGACCTCATCAAATAGTTTGTGATACCGTTCACGAGACCCGGTGATAGAGCCGTAAGTCCCGAGTCGGACAGACCATTCGGCTCGTCAGCTCGCCGTCGTGCCGGGTCTACGCTCGTCCGCGAGCACACCTGCCCCCACCCCGCCGGAGCGCCGCCATGCAGTCACATGACGCTCGCCTGTTTCTTCGTGCCCTCGTCCCTACGCTTGTCGTCGGCGCCCTCGCTGTCGTCGTCAGTGCGCTGGTCGCCGGCGGAAAGGGCGCGATCGGTGCCGTGTTCGGCGTGGTGCTGGTGCTCTTCGTGATGGGGGTCAGCCTCGTCGTCCTGCAGCAGACCGCCAGGAAGTACCCCGGGCTGTTCCAGATGATGGGGCTCATGCTGTACGCCGTGCAGATCCTGTTCGTCGCGGTCTTCCTGATGGCGTTCAAGGACACCTCCCTTTTCGACACCAAGGCATTCGCGTTCACGCTGCTCGCGTCGACCCTTGTGTGGATCGCCGCACAGGCCCGCGCGTACATGAAGGCGAAGATTCTCTATGTCGACCCCGACGCCGCCGAAGCGAAGCGCGCGGAAACGGCGGGGTCCGCGACGTGAGACGTAGGGCCGGGATAAACGCAGCCACGCAAGCCTGCTATCGTCCGGTGCCATCTGCGGCACAGTTGGCGCAGGCGGCGCGGCTCCCGAGTCCCCCGGGGCAGGACGACCCTCTCCTGCGGCCCCCGCCTGTGACGCGAACCGGCCCAGTGCCGAAGTGCCGCCCCCAAATCCGTAAGACCAGTCCAGTGCCGTTCCGCGGATCAACGCCGCGCCGACACAACGAGGTTGCCGTACCTATGCGCCACGCTGAAGGAGCTCGCGGTGAGTGCTGACATGAATACGCTCGCCTTTAACACCGAGTGTCACCTCTTCATTCCAGGGTGTGGCTTCGAGGCTCCCGGCCTGCACTCGTTCGTCTTCGAGCCGCTCTTCTCGATCGGCAGCTTCAACTTCAACAAGCCGATGCTGCTGGCCGTGCTCAGCACCGTCGTCGTGGTGTGGTTCTTCTGGGCTGCTTTCGGCCGGGCGAAGGTCGTGCCGGGCAAGATGCAGATGATCGCCGAAGCGGGCTATGACTTCGTGCGCCGCGGGCTCGTGTACGACGCGCTCGGCAAGAAGGAGGGCGAGAAGTACGTCCCCTTCATGGTGTCGCTGTTCTTCTTCGTGTGGATCATGAACATCTGGTCGATCATTCCGCTCGCCCAGTTCCCGGTGACATCGGTCATCGCCTTCCCCGCCGGACTGGCCATCATGGTCTGGGTCCTGTGGGTGTTCCTGACCTTCAAGAAGCAGGGCTTCGTTGGCGGCTGGAAGAACATCACCGGCTACGACAAGTCGCTCGGTGCGGTGCTGCCGCTGCTGATGGTCATCGAGTTCTTCTCGAACCTGATCATCCGGCCCTTCACCCACGCGGTCCGGCTCTTCGCGAACATGTTCGCGGGCCACATGCTGATCGTGATGTTCACCATCGCCAGCTTCTACCTGGCGAACGGCGTCGGCTTCGTCTACGCGGGCGCCTCCTTCGTGATGACCATCGTGATGACCGCCTTCGAGCTGTTCATCCAGGCCGTCCAGGCGTACGTCTTCGTGCTGCTGGCCTGCAACTACGTCCAGGGCGCGCTCGCCGAGCACCACTGAGCCCCCGTCTCACCCAACCCACAGTCGTCCGGTGGCCAACCCCCACCGGTCCTTGAAAGAGAAGGAAGAACCGGCATGTCCGCTCTCCAGACCCTCGCCTCCGCCGAAGCGTTCACCGGCAGCGCCAGCGCGATCGGTTACGGCCTGGCCGCCATCGGCCCCGGCGTCGGCGTCGGCATCATCTTCGGTAACGGCACCCAGGCGCTGGCCCGCCAGCCCGAGGCCGCCGGCCTGATCCGCACCAACCAGATCATGGGTTTCGCCTTCTGTGAGGCGCTCGCCCTGATCGGCATCGTCATGGGCTTCGTTTACAAGTAAACCGAGCCACATCGACGAACCCCTTAGACGGAAGGCATTGATGTGAACGCCCTGGTCACCCTGGCGAGTGAGGTGGAGGTTCCGCAGAACCCCCTCATTCCGCCGATCCCAGAGCTCGTCATCGGCCTGGTCGCCTTCTTCATCGTCTTCGGCTTCCTCGCCAAGAAGCTCCTCCCGAACATCAACAAGGTTCTGGACGAGCGCCGCGCGGCGATCGAAGGCGGGATGGAGAAGGCGGAGGCCGCGCAGGCCGAGGCCCAGCAGGTCCTGGAGGACTACCGGGCCCAGCTCGCCGACGCCCGCCACGAGGCCGCGCGTCTGCGCCAGGAGGCGCAGGAGCAGGGTGCCGCGCTCATCGCCGAGATGCGCGCGGAAGGCCAGCGGCAGCGTGAGGAGATCATCGCCGCCGGTCACGCCCAGATCGAGGCGGACCGGAAGCAGGCCGCGCAGACGCTGCGCCAGGACGTGGGCAAGCTCGCCACCGACCTGGCCGGCAAGCTCGTCGGCGAGTCCCTCGAGGACCACGCCCGGCAGAGCCGCACGATCGACCGCTTCCTCGACGAGCTCGAGACGAAGGCGGCGACCGACACGGCGAAGGCCGAGGCCGGCCGATGAATGGAGCGAGCCGCGAGGCACTGGCCTCCGCACGCGAGCGTCTCGACGCGCTGACGGACAACACGACCGTCGACGCGGCGAAGCTCGCCGAGGAGCTGGCTGCCGTTACCGCGCTGCTCGACCGCGAGGTGTCGCTGCGTCGGGTCCTCACCGACCCGGCGCAGTCCGGCGAGGCCAAGGCCGAGCTGGCCGGGCGCCTGCTGGGCGGACAGGTCGGCGGCGAGACCGTCGATCTGGTCTCCGGCATGGTCCGCTCCCGCTGGTCGCAGTCGCGTGACCTGGTGGACGGCATCGAGGAGCTGGCGTACAGCGCCGACCTCGCCGCCGCGCAGCGGTCCGGTGCGCTCGACGACGTGGAGGACGAGCTGTTCCGGTTCGGCCGGATCGTCTCCTCCTCGCCGGAGCTGCGCTCCGCACTGGTCGACCGCCGGGCGGACAACGCGGCCAAGGCCGAGCTGATCCGCTCGCTGCTGGGCGGCCGCGCCAACGCGGTCACCGAGCGGCTGGTCGTCCGACTCGTCGCACAGCCGCGGGGCCGTAGCCTGGAAGCAGGGCTGGACGCCCTGTCCAAGCTCGCCGCGCACCGCCGGGACCGGCTGGTCGCGGTGGTCACCTCCGCGGTGCCGATCAGCGAGACGCAGAAGCAGCGCCTGGGCGCTGCGCTCACCTCGCTGTACGGCCGACGGGTCCACCTCAACCTCGACGTGGACCCCGAGGTCCTCGGCGGCGTGCAGGTGCGCATCGGTGACGAGGTCATCAACGGGACCATCGCCGAGCGCCTGGACGAGGCGACCCGGCGGATGGCCGGCTGAGGCAGCCAACCAACTCAACAGCATGAGCAGCGGCCCGAGTTGGGCCGTAACGCAGGGAACAGCAACAGGGGGCGAACCCGCCCTCTGCCTGCGGCGGGGGAGCCCCATGCCCCGCAACAAGACTTCGGGCCCAACAAGGAGAGCAGGGAACCCAGATGGCGGAGCTCACGATCCGGCCGGAGGAGATCCGGGACGCGCTGGAGAACTTTGTCCAGGCGTACAAGCCGGACGCGGCCTCGCGCGAGGAGGTCGGGACGGTCAGCGAGGCCGGTGACGGCATCGCGAAGGTCGAGGGACTTCCCTCGGCGATGGCGAACGAACTGCTGAAGTTCGAGGACGGCACCCTCGGCCTCGCGCTGAACCTCGAAGAGCGCGAGATCGGTGCGGTTGTCCTCGGTGAGTTCAGCGGTATCGAGGAGGGCCAGCCGGTGCAGCGCACCGGTGAGGTGCTCTCGGTCGCCGTGGGCGAGGGCTACCTCGGCCGCGTCGTCGACCCGCTGGGCAACCCGATCGACGGCCTCGGCGAGATCGAGTCCGAGGGCCGCCGCGCCCTGGAGCTGCAGGCTCCGGGCGTCATGGTCCGTAAGTCGGTGCACGAGCCGATGCAGACCGGCTACAAGGCCGTCGACTCGATGGTGCCGATCGGCCGCGGTCAGCGTCAGCTGATCATCGGCGACCGCCAGACCGGTAAGACCGCGCTGGCCGTCGACACCATCATCAACCAGCGCGACAACTGGCGCTCGGGCGACCCGAAGAAGCAGGTCCGCTGCATCTACGTCGCGGTCGGCCAGAAGGGCTCCACCATCGCGTCCGTGCGCGGTGCCCTGGAGGAGGCCGGCGCCCTGGAGTACACGACGATCGTCGCGGCTCCGGCGTCCGACCCGGCCGGCTTCAAGTACCTCGCCCCCTACACCGGCTCGGCCATCGGCCAGCACTGGATGTACCAGGGCAAGCACGTCCTGATCATCTTCGACGACCTGTCGAAGCAGGCCGACGCCTACCGTGCCGTGTCGCTGCTGCTGCGCCGTCCGCCGGGCCGTGAGGCCTACCCGGGTGACGTCTTCTACCTGCACTCGCGTCTGCTGGAGCGCTGCGCGAAGCTGTCGGACGACATGGGCGCCGGCTCGATGACCGGTCTGCCGATCGTCGAGACCAAGGCGAACGACGTGTCGGCGTTCATTCCGACCAACGTCATCTCCATCACCGACGGCCAGTGCTTCCTGGAGTCCGACCTGTTCAACGCGGGCCAGCGCCCGGCGCTGAACGTCGGTATCTCGGTCTCCCGAGTCGGTGGCTCCGCCCAGCACAAGGCCATGAAGCAGGTCTCCGGCCGTCTCCGTGTGGACCTCGCCCAGTTCCGTGAGCTGGAGGCGTTCGCCGCCTTCGGTTCCGACCTGGACGCCGCTTCGAAGGCCTCGCTCGCCCGTGGTCAGCGTATGGTCGAGCTGCTCAAGCAGGGCCAGTACCAGCCGATGCCCGTCGAGGAGCAGGTCGTCTCCATCTGGGCCGGTACCACCGGCAAGATGGACGACGTCCCGGTGGAGGACATCCGCCGCTTCGAGCGCGAGCTCCTGGACTGGATGGGCCGCGAGAAGAAGGAGCTGCTCACCGGCATCGTCGAGGGCGGCAAGATGTCCGACGACACCATCCAGGCCCTCACGGAGTCGGTCGCCACCTTCAAGCAGCAGTTCGAGACCTCGGACGGCAAGCTGCTCGGTGAGGACACTCCGGGCGCCGCCAAGTGACGACGGAAGGGACCTGATCCATGGGAGCCCAGCTCCGGGTCTACAAGCGTCGCATCCGCTCCGTCACCGCGACCAAGAAGATCACCAAGGCGATGGAGATGATCGCCGCCTCGCGCATCGTCAAGGCGCAGCGCCAGGTGGCGGCATCGACGCCGTACGCGAGTGAACTGACCCGCGCGGTGACGGCGGTTGCGACCGGCTCGAACACCAAGCACCCGCTGACGACCGAGGCGGAGAACCCGACGCGGGCGGCGGTCCTGCTCATCACGAGCGACCGCGGTCTGGCCGGCGGCTACTCCTCCAACGCCATCAAGGCCGCCGAGCAGCTCACCGAGCGGCTCAAGGGCGAGGGCAAGGAGGTCGACACCTACATCGTCGGCCGCAAGGGTGTGTCGTACTACGCCTTCCGCGAGCGCAAGGTCGAGGAGTCGTGGACCGGCTTCACCGACAGCCCGACGTACGCGGACGCCAAGGCCGTCGCCGCACCGCTCATCGCAGCGGTGCAGAAGGAGACGGCCGAGGGCGGCGTGGACGAGCTGCACATCGTCTTCACCGAGTTCGTGTCGATGATGACGCAGACGCCGGTCGACAACCGGCTGCTGCCGCTCAGCCTCGACGCCTCGTCCGAGGACGGGGAGGCGAGCACCGAGCTCCTGCCGCTGTTCGACTTCGAGCCGTCGGCGGAGGACGTCCTGGACGCCCTGCTGCCGCGGTACGTCGAGTCGCGCATCTACAACGCGCTGCTGCAGTCCGCCGCCTCCGAGCACGCCGCCCGCCGGCGCGCGATGAAGTCGGCGACCGACAACGCGGAGGAGCTCATCAAGTCGCTCTCGCGGCTTGCCAACCAGGCCCGCCAGGCCGAAATCACCCAGGAAATCAGCGAGATCGTCGGTGGCGCGAGCGCACTGGCCGACGCGACCGCGGGGAGTGACTGACAACTATGACCACCACTGTTGAGACGGCCACGGCGACGGGCCGCGTCGCGCGGGTCATCGGCCCGGTCGTCGACGTGGAGTTCCCCGTCGACGCGATGCCGGACATCTACAACGCGCTGACCGTCGAGGTCGCCGACCCGGCCGAGGCGGGCGCCAAGAAGACGCTGACCCTCGAGGTCGCCCAGCACCTGGGCGACGGCCTGGTCCGCGCGATCTCGATGCAGCCCACCGACGGTCTGGTCCGCCAGGCCGCGGTGACCAACACCGGCACGGGCATCACCGTCCCCGTCGGCGACGTCACCAAGGGCAAGGTGTTCAACACCCTCGGCGAGATCCTCAACAAGCCCGAGGCGGCTTCCGAGGTCACCGAGCGCTGGCCCATCCACCGCAAGGCCCCGACCTTCGACCAGCTCGAGTCCAAGACCGAGATGTTCGAGACCGGCGTCAAGGTCATCGACCTGCTGACCCCGTACGTCAAGGGCGGCAAGATCGGTCTGTTCGGTGGTGCCGGTGTCGGCAAGACCGTTCTGATCCAGGAAATGATCTACCGCGTCGCCAACAACCACGACGGTGTGTCGGTGTTCGCGGGCGTCGGTGAGCGTACCCGTGAGGGCAACGACCTCATCGAGGAGATGACGGACTCCGGCGTCATCGACAAGACCGCGCTGGTCTTCGGCCAGATGGACGAGCCCCCGGGCACCCGTCTGCGGGTCGCGCTGGCCGGTCTGACGATGGCGGAGTACTTCCGTGACGTCCAGAAGCAGGACGTTCTCTTCTTCATCGACAACATCTTCCGGTACACCCAGGCGGGTTCCGAGGTGTCCACCCTGCTGGGCCGCATGCCCTCCGCGGTGGGTTACCAGCCGAACCTGGCGGACGAGATGGGCCTCCTGCAGGAGCGCATCACCTCGACCCGTGGTCACTCGATCACCTCGATGCAGGCGATCTACGTCCCCGCGGACGACCTGACCGACCCGGCGCCGGCCACCACCTTCGCGCACCTGGACGCCACGACCGTTCTGTCGCGTCCGATCTCGGAGAAGGGCATCTACCCGGCGGTGGACCCGCTGGACTCGACGTCCCGCATCCTGGACCCGCGGTACATCACGCAGGAGCACTACGACTGCGCCTCGCGCGTGAAGACGATCCTGCAGAAGTACAAGGACCTGCAGGACATCATCGCGATTCTCGGTATCGACGAGCTGGGCGAAGAGGACAAGCTCGTCGTCCACCGTGCCCGTCGCGTCGAGCGCTTCCTGTCGCAGAACACCCACGTGGCGAAGCAGTTCACCGGTGTCGACGGCTCGGACGTGTCGCTGGACGAGTCCATCTCCGCGTTCAACGCCATCTGCGACGGTGAGTACGACCACTTCCCCGAGCAGGCGTTCTTCATGTGCGGTGGCATTGAGGACCTCAAGGCCAACGCCAAGGAGCTGGGCGTCTCCTGACCCCGGCTTCCGGATCCGGGGGCGGCCGTGGCCGCCCCCGGGCCCGACGCCCACTAGTATTTGACCCGACATCTGCTGTACCCGGCAGGTGAAGACCCGAGGAGCCATCGTGGCTGAGCTGCACGTCGAGTTGGTCGCCGCGGACCGTCAGGTCTGGTCCGGCGAGGCCAGCCTGGTCGTCGCGCGCACCTCGTCGGGCGACATCGGCGTCATGCCCGGTCACCAGCCGCTGCTCGGCGTGCTGGAGTCCGGTCCGGTGACGATTCGTACGACCGGGGAAGGCGGGGACGGCACGGTCGTCGCCGCGGTGCACGGCGGCTTCATCTCGTTCGCCGACAACAAGCTGTCTCTGCTCGCGGAGATCGCCGAGCTGTCGGACGAGATCGATGTCCAGCGCGCTGAGCGGGCCTTGGAGCGGGCGAAGTCGGAGGCCGACGCGGCCGCCGAGCGCCGCGCCGATGTCCGGCTGCGTGCGGTGGCAGGCGTTCACTGAACCCTGTCACAGACGAGCTTTACCCTCAGCCGCGGGCTGCGCTGGAATTCTCCAGAGCGGTCCGCGGCTGAGCCGATGCAGGTGCATGTCCGTAATTCGAGGCGAGGAGGTCGGTGGAGATGGTCCTCGCTCTGTGTGTGAGCGCCGCGGTCGTCGTCCTGGTACTACTGGGGCTCTTCGTCTTCGGACTGCGGCGGCGGCTGATCCAGCGGTCCGGCGGCACATTCGACTGCAGCCTGCGCTGGGACGTGCCCGCCGCGGCGGCCGTGACGGCGGCGGACGGCGAGCCCAGCGGCAAAGGCTGGATCTACGGCGTGGCCCGGTACAACGGTGACCGCATCGAGTGGTTCCGGGTCTTCTCCTATGCGCCACGCCCGCGGCGCGTCCTGGAGCGGGCCTCCATCGAGGTACTGGAGCGGCGCAGCCCGGAGGGCGAGGAAGAGCTCGCCCTGCTCTCCGACTCCCTCGTCCTCGCCTGCCGGCATCGCGGAACGCGCCTGGAGCTGGCGATGAGCGAGGACGCGCTCACCGGCTTCCTCGCGTGGCTGGAGGCGGCACCACCCGGACAGAGGGTCAACGTGGCCTGACGACTGTCCGGGTTTTGTGTTTTCCGGGGACGGCATGGCGCTAGGCGCGGCTGATGGAGCCGCTGCTGGAGCTCGTACTGCTCGTCCTGACGGGGCTCGACCTGCGCAACGGTGCGCAGGCGGACTGGAAACACGGGCCGGCCGCGGTCTACCTCGGCATCACGGTGGCCTACGGCCATTGCACGGTCCGGTGGGCGGACGGGCAGTACCCGTCCGGGGCCGTCGTGGGGGAGCGGCCCCGGACCCTGACCAAGCCGTGACGGTCAGCGCTCGCCGCCCGGGACCCACAGCACGTCGCCGAGCTCCTTGTTCGCGGTCCTGGCGAGGATGAAGAGCAGGTCGGAGAGGCGGTTCAGGTAGGTGGCGGTGAGGGGGTTCATGACCTCGCCGTGCACCTCCAGGGCCGCCCAGGTGGACCGCTCGGCGCGGCGCACGACCGTGCACGCCTGGTGCAGCAGGGCCGCGCCGGGCGTGCCGCCGGGCAGGATGAAGCTGCGCAGCTTCTCCAGCGGCTCCAGGAAGCGGTCGCAGTCCGCCTCCAGCTTGTCGATGTACGCCTGTTCCACGCGCAGCGGCGGGAACTCCGGGTTCTCCACGACCGGCGTCGAGAGGTCGGCGCCCACGTCGAAGAGGTCGTTCTGGACGCGGACGAGGACCTTGACGACCTCCTCGGGGAGGTCGCCGAGGGCGATGGCGCTGCCGATGACGGCGTTGGCCTCGTTGGCGTCGGCGTACGCCGCGATCCGCAGATCGGTCTTGGCGGTCCGGCTCATGTCGCCGAGGGCGGTGGTGCCCTGGTCGCCGGTGCGGGTGTAGATGCGCGTCAGATTGACCATCCCGTCAGCGTAGTTACGCCCCGGCTGTACGGAAGGCAGGTGTGCCGACCATCACGGCGAGCCCCCTACGATGCAGTCATGGCCGGGCCATGACCGAGGGCCGGCTTGAGCGGACGGGGCCTCAAGTACGCGGTACGGGGCACCGCGTGAGGCCCTTGGGGGGCTGGTCCGTGTGATGTCCGTCATGTGAGACGTGACGCGCATCTCTAACCCTCCAAACCGAGGCGAACGAGCGCTAACGTCGCCCTTCGAGACGCGTTCAAGTGCACAGGGTGTTAGGGGACAGCAGTGGCAAAGAAGCTCGCCGTCATCGGGGCCGGACTCATGGGATCCGGTATCGCACAGGTCTCCGCCCAGGCGGGCTGGGACGTGATCCTCCGGGACGTCACCGACGGCGCGCTGGCCCGCGGCAAGGCCGGTATCGAGGCGTCGTACGAGAAGTTCGTCGCCAAGGGCAAGCTGGACGCGGCCGCCGCCGAGCAGGCGCTGGCCCGCATCACCACCACCACCGATCTGGAGGCGGCGGCCGACGCGGACATCGTCGTCGAAGCCGTCTTCGAGAAGATCGAGGTCAAGCGGGAGATCTTCCAGACGCTGGACAAGCTGGTCCGGGACGAGACGGTGCTGGCCTCCAACACCTCCGCCATCCCGATCACCAAGATCGCGGCGGCCACCGCCCGCCCCGAGCGGGTCGTGGGCACGCACTTCTTCTCGCCGGTGCCGATGATGCAGCTGTGCGAGCTGGTGCGCGGTTACAAGACCAGTGACGAAACCCTCGCCGCCGCGCGGGAGTTCGCCGAGTCGGTCGGCAAGACCTGCATCGTCGTCAATCGCGATGTGGCCGGTTTCGTCACCACGCGCCTGATCTCCGCGCTGGTCGTCGAGGCCGCGAAGCTGTACGAGTCGGGCGTGGCCACCGCCGAGGACATCGACACCGCCTGCAGGCTGGGCTTCGGTCACGCGATGGGCCCCCTGGCCACCGCCGACCTCACCGGCGTCGACATCCTCCTGCACGCCACCGAGAACATCTACACCGAATCGCAGGACGAGAAGTTCGCGCCGCCGGAGCTCATGCGCCGCATGGTGGACGCCGGAGATATCGGCCGCAAGAGCGGGCAGGGATTCTACGAGCACTGAAATACCGATCCGCGGACACCCGTTCAGGCGTCACTCCTGAGAGTGATTTCGGTATCGGTTCGCTTACAGGCGGCAACTTCGTCGCGTGAGGGGCAGTCAGTTCTGTAGACGCAAAAACATTTTTCGCATCACCACGGGGAGCGCATATGCACATCAAGGGCGACCACGTCGAGCTGGTCGTCGGGGGCCGCCTCGACGTCCGCAGCGCGGCGGACGCCCGTACGGCCCTGCACACCGCCGTCGACTCCGGTTACGGCGATCTCGTGCTGGACCTGACCGAGCTGGATTCCTGGGACGCCACCGGGCTCGGCGTGATCATGGGAGCGCACCGCCGCGCGGGCCGGGTGAACCGCAGGCTCGTGCTGCGCGGGGTGCCGCCCCAGATGCAGCGCCTGCTCGTGGCCACACGGTTGCACCGCATTCTGGCCATTGAGGGCGGCCTCGAAGCGGAGTCGCTGCCCCGCGTCTGAGCCCCGCGTGACCTGCGGGGGACCGTGCGGCGGCCGGTAACTGAGAGGCGCAAGCGGTACAAACGCCACTGATCCTCACGAATCCGTGACGTAGCGGGCAGGGCAGGGCCCCGGCGCATCGTAGATACTGTCGGAAGGCTTAATGTTCGGTTCTCAGCGCGCCCCGAGCGGCCGCGGCGGAGACCGGACCAGAAGCGGCGGCCGGGGCCACCCGCCCCGGCCCGGTCGGGGAGTGCGGACGGCCGGAGCAGCAGTCGGCACGCCACGCATCTGGGGGGCTTGAGTCCATGGATCCGCACAACGGCCGGCGGCCGGAGGAGCACAGCGCGCAGGACCACCCTGCCGACCCGCTGCCGTCCGGCGCCGACAGCCCGCAGTTCGTGCCGGACGGCCCGGTCCGCACCGCGCGGCTGGTCACCGGCGACTACCTGCTCACCGTCAATCCCGTCGACGGCAGCGAGATCGAGCCGACGCCGCCGGGCGAGGAGCCGGGCACCCCGCAGAAGCACTCGCCCAAGGAGCGCGCCGAGCGGGCCCGCGCGCTGAGCGCCCCGCCGGTGCCGCCCGGCGGCCTCGGCCACCCCGTGGACCGCCTCCCGCTGCTGGAGCGTCAGGAGGAGACCGAGCGGCTGACCCGGCTGCTCACCCGCGGCCGCTCCGTACGCCTCACCGGCCCCTCCGGCGCTGGCCGCTCCCGGCTGCTGGACGCGGTCGCCGCCGGCTGCGCCGGCCTCGCGCCCGACGGCGTCGTCCGGCTCTCCGGGTACCGCCGCACGGCCACCGACCTGATGTACGACCTGTTCGCCGCCGTGTACCGGGCGCCGCACTACCGCCCGGGCCGCCCCGAGCTGATCACCGCGCTGGCCGGCATCGGCGCCGTGGTGGTCGTGGACGACCTGGAGTTCGGCGGCGACGCGCTGGAGGAGCTGCTGGGCGCCACGCCCGAGTGCGCCTTCCTGCTCTCGGCCACCCCCGACGTGCCCGCGCCCTCGGCCGCCTCGCACATCGAAGAGGTCTTCGTCGCGGGCCTCGGCCGCGCCGCCTGCCAGGAGCTGCTGGAGCGGGCGGCGGGCCGGCCGCTGACCGACGAGGAGGCCGCCTGGGCGGGCGACCTGTGGTTCGAGTCCGAGGGACTGCCGCTGCGCTTCCTGCAGGCGGGCGCGGTCCTGCGGGAGCGCGACCGGCAGAGCGCGGAGGCGGCGGCCGACGCGGCTGCCGATGCGGCCGTCGACGCCGCGGGGGACGGCTCGGCGGCGGACGGAGGGGCGGGCGACGGCGCGTCCGAGGGAGCGGAGAGTACGGAGGCTACGGACGGCACCGACGCCCCGGCCGGAGCCCAGCCGCCCCTCCCCGGCATCCCCCAGGCCGCCTCCTTCGCCGCGATGATCGCGGAGCGGCTCTCGCCGGCCGCGCAGGACGCGCTGCGGCTGGCCGTCGCCCTCGGCGGCGACCTCCCGCACCCCACCCACCTGCCCGCGCTCTTCAAGGACGCCCGCGCGGACGCCGCCCTCGGCGATCTGCTGGCCTGCGGGCTGATCAGCCCGGCCGGCACCCACTACCGCCTCGCGGCGACCGTACTGGACCAGCTCACCGCGGCCGGGTACGCCGAGGGCGCGGCCGGTCACGCGCACGCGGCGGCCCAGCATTACTCCTGGTGGGCCGGGCACCACTCGGTCACCCCCGAGCGGGCCGCCGCCGAGGCCGACGCGCTGCTCGCCGTGATGGCCCGGCTCACCGCGAGCCGGGAGTCCGGGCACGCCAGCGCCGCCGTACTGCTCGCCCGTACGGCCGCCCCCGCCTTCGCCGCGGCCCTGCAGTGGAACGCCTGGGAGCGCAGCCTGCGGCTCGGCCAGGAGGCCGCCAGGGTCGCCGGTGAGGTCGGCGAAGAGGCGTACTTCCACCACGAGTTGGGCGTCCTCGCGCTCTGCCTGGGCCACCCGGACAAGGCGCGCGCCGAGCTGGAGGCGTCCATCGGGCTGCGCGGCGCGCTCGCCGACCGGCGCGGCGCCGTCGCGGGCCGGCGCGCCCTGGCCCTGGTCGCCGACCGCACCGGCGTCCCCGTGTCCCCGGAGATCAGCGCGGCCGGAGTGACGGCGGCGGGCGAGGAGGTTCCGCACACGGGGACCGACGAGTCCGCCTCGCC
Source organism: Streptomyces sp. NPDC050315 (assembly GCF_040655775.1). NCBI lineage: Bacteria > Bacillati > Actinomycetota > Actinomycetes > Kitasatosporales > Streptomycetaceae > Streptomyces > Streptomyces sp. NPDC050315. The sequence goes on along the minus strand of NZ_JBFAKN010000004.1, from coordinate 366,735 downwards.
ACCCGGCTCGCCGACCTCCATCACCACGCCGTTGCCGCAGGTGGACGAGGCTGCGGCGACCGTGGTGACGCCTGTGGTGGGGACCGTGGCGGGCCCGGCGGACGGGCAGCAGAAGCGCGCTGGGAGGTTCACCGGCGCGCGCCGCAAGTTCGTCGCGGCCGGCGCGGGCGCGCTGCTGGCCGCCGTCCTCGGCACGATCGTCACGCTCGGCGCCACCTCCGGCGGCGACGCCCCGGCGGACAAGGTCAAGTCCGGTCAGTCCGCCGAGGAGAGCAAGGACAGTGACGGCCTGACCGCCGACGAGCCGACCCGTGACGCGACCCGCCCGGGCGCCTGGGACAGCAGTACGGGCTCGCGCAGCGGTGCGCCCGCCACGTCCGGCAGCGCGCCCTCCAGCGATCCGGCCACGAGCGGGAAGCCGGGCAGCCCGGGCACCACGCAGCCGAGCGACCCCACGGGCCCCACGGGCCCGCCGTCGACGTCCGGCAAGCCGACCGGCACGACCAAGCCGCCGACGAGCTCGTCACCGACGCCCACCCAGCCGACGGAGGACCCGACCACGCCGACCCAGGACCCGGACCCGACCACGCCGGAGCCCGAGCCGTCCGACACCGCCCCGTCGCAGTCCGAGAGCGACCCCGCCGCGAGCAGCCCGATGAGCGACGGGACGGGCAGCGGCGCCGCCTCCGATTCGGCTGAGCCGACCGCCTGACCGGCCCGTACCGCCGTACAAGTAGCACCGGCCCGCCCGCGGAACGTCTCGCGGGCGGGCCGGCGCGTAGAGAGCCTGCGTCATCACCCCGGCCGGGCGCCCGCCGCCTGGCACGCACTCTCGCGGTGTTGCCGAACCGCCCACGTAGCTCCGCTACGAGGACGCTCCGGCGCCTTGCGATAGCACGCACCAGACGACGTTCGCTGATCCGACCGGGGTGATGACGCAGGCTCTTACACGGAGTGGGGGACGCCTCAGAACAGCCGCAGCTTGTCGTCCTCGATGCCGCGCAGCGCGTCGTAGTCGAGGACGACGCAGCCGATGCCGCGGTCGGTGGCCAGCACCCGGGCCTGCGGCTTGATCTCCTGGGCCGCGAACACGCCCTTCACCGGGGCCAAGTGCGGGTCACGGTTGAGGAGTTCGAGGTAACGGGTGAGCTGCTCGACACCGTCGATCTCGCCGCGCCGCTTGATCTCCACGGCGACCGTCGCGCCGTCCGCGTCCCGGCACAGGATGTCCACCGGGCCGATCGCGGTGGGGTATTCACGCCGAATCAGGGAGTACCCCTCGCCGAGCGTATCGATCCGGTCGGCGAGCAGTTCCTGGAGGTGCGCCTCCACGCCGTCCTTGATGAGCCCCGGGTCCACGCCGAGCTCGTGGGAGGAGTCGTGCATGATCTCCTCCATCGTGATGATGAGCTTCTCGCCGCCCTTGTTCTCCACGGTCCACACGTCGCCGTCGCCGCCCTTGAGGGTGCACGGCGGGGACATCCAGTTGAGCGGTTTGTAGGCCCTGTCGTCAGCGTGGATGGAGACGCTGCCGTCTGCCTTGACCAGGATCAGACGGGGAGCGGAGGGCAGGTGGGCAGTGAGCCGGCCGGCGTAGTCCACGGAGCAGCGGGCGATGACGAGACGCATGGTGCGCCACGCTACTCGACGCCGGGTGGTCCACGCGATTCGCCCATGGGCGTATGCGGTGTACCCGTACGGCGCCGGGTCCGGGCGCGGGGCGACGTTGCGGCGGAAACCCCCGCAGCTCCGGCGGGTTCGCGTGGCCGGTTGTGTGCGCAATCTCCTGGTGCGGGCAAGAAAGGCGGAATACCGTTGACGCGGGGGGTCGTGACGCGGACACGCTGCGTGGCGGTCCCTCGTACTGTCCCTGAGGCTCCGCCCCTTATGGAGCCGCGAGAGGAGAACCTCATGTCGCTCGACGTCTCACCGGCCCTCCTCGAACAGGCCGAGCGAGGCGAGGTCGACGAAGCCGCATTTGTCGACTGCGTCCGGACCTCTCTGCCTTATGCATGGGAGATGATCAGCTCGCTGGTGGCCCGCCTGAAGGTGGACGGCGGGGAGTTCGCCGACAACCTGACCCCGCCGCCCGACGAGCAGGCGCGCGGCCAACTGCTGCGAGCACTGGCGAGTGACGCGATACGCGGGTCGCTCGAACGGCACTTCGGCGTGCGGCTGGCGTTCCAGAACTGCCACCGGGTCGCGGTCTTCCCGCTCGATCCGGCGGCGGACGACCGCCTGGCCCGCTTCACGTCCGTACGGGGCCAGCTGCTGAACCAGTCGCCCGAACTGCGCGACTGCTGATCGGAGTTGCCGCCGCCGACGTGCATGGGATGTGACGCCGAAGCGGCGTCAGTACGCGAGCGGCGGCATCGGCAATGGTCCGCCGGCGGGGCTCCCGGGCCCCGTCGGCGGACGGACCGCCCGTCGGGCACATGAAGGATCTCTCCGGACCCCCCGGCCCCCGGGGTCCTCTCGCCCGGGCCATCGGCCCAGCGGCGCCTCAGGACAGCAGTACTGAGGCCAGTGGTACCGGGGACAGTCGTACTCAGGGCAGCATCGGCAGTACCTCTTTGCCCAGCCGGCGGATGTTCTCCTCCGTCGTGGCGAGGTCGCCGGACCCCTCCACCAGCAGTGCGTGGCGCCTGATGCCCGTCTTCTCCGCGGTCGCGGCGAGCCGGTCCGCACAGTCCTCCGGCGTCCCGACCGGGTGCAGCCCGCAGAGCAGCTCCGTATAGGCCAGCGGGTCGCGCATGGCGCGGCGCCGGCCGTCGACCGTGACATGGGCCGCGAGCCCCTGGCGCAGCCAGCCGGGCATCGACTTCAGCAGCGTCTCCCTGGCGTCCTGCCGGGCGTCGGCGATCTGCACCACGCCCGCCGAGACATGCGCGGCCGCCGCGACCTCGTCCGGATCCCGTCCGGCGGCCAGCGCCGTACGCCGCCAGCAGGCGACCATCTCGGCCTTTTCCTCGTCCCCCGAGTGCATCCCCAGCAGCATCGGCAGGCCGCGCTCGGCCGCCAGCCGCACGGAGCGGGCGGAGGTGCAGGCCACCACCACCGGCGGGCCGTCCCGCCCGGCCGGCTCCTCGGCGGGGCGCGGCACCACGGCCACATCCCGGAACGCATACCGCTCACCGGCCGCCCCGACGCGCGGCTCGCGCAGCCAGCGCAGCAGCAGGTCCAGGGACTCCGGAAAGCCTTCCTCGTACGCCGCGAGGCCGCACCCGAAGACCTCCAGGTCGACCCATGGCCCGCCCCGCCCGACGCCGAGCGTGAACCGCCCGCCGGACGTCAGATGCAGCAGCGCCGCCTGCTCACCGACCGCGACCGGATGCGCGGTCGGCAGGACGCTGACCGCCGTGCCGACTCCGATGCGGTGCGTACGCCCCAGCAGCTGCGCTGCCAGGGTCACCGCCGACGGACAGACGCCGTACGGTACGAAGTGGTGCTCGGCCACCCAGACCTCGTCGAGACCGGCCTCCTCGGCCACCTCGGCGGACCGCATGGCCCGGTGCAGTGTCTCCCCCTCGGCCTGGCCCGGAAACTGGGCGGCCAGAATAAAAGCCCCAACGCGCATCGCTCTTCTGCCTCCTCGCAGCCGACGCGACATCCCCCTTACAGGCAACAACGGCTGACACGTGCCAAGGGCACGGCTCCCGCCGAAGTTTCCTGATGATCGCAGCATTGCGACGGAGGGTCCGGGACTCCGGCCGGTCGTCGTAGGCTGGTGACAGCCCGTTACTCCCCCCGAGAAGTCCCGAGGTGCCCAGTGTCCCCCCGTCGAAACCGTCCGCGCGGCGGTGAGAACCCCTCGGACCGCGTGGGTGGCCCGCGCTACGGACTGGAGCGTACGGAGGAGTGGCGCGGCGAGGAGTGGTACGTACGGCAGATCGGCGGCGGCGCGGCGGCCAAGCACTACCGCTGCCCGGGCTGTGACCAGGAGATCCCGCCCGGCGTGCCGCATGTGGTGGCCTGGCCGCAGCACAGCGACGGCGACGACCGGCGGCACTGGCACAAGGCGTGCTGGAACGCGCGGGACCGCCGGAGCGCGCGGCTCCAGCGGTCCCGTAACGCGCCCAGATACTGACCCCGGGCGCGGCGCTTTCCGGCCTCTCTGCGGTGACTAGACGTCCCGCTGGTGCAGCGCCACGAAGGCGCCGCCGAGGACGACGGCCGTCAGGCCCGTCACGATCCACAGCGGGTCCCAGCCCGAGGGGCCGGACGCGGCGACGGCATTGCTGTACATGACACCGAGCTGGCTCGGGATCGAATACTCGAACAGGAAGTCCCTCAGGTCCTGCAGGCTCTCCGCCATCATGAACAGCGCCAGCACCAGCGGCAGCAGCACCAGGCCGATCATGATCGTGATGGCGCCCGCCGAGTGCCGGAGCAGCGCGCCGACGGACAGCGCGAGCAGGCCGAGCATCGCGACGTACAGGCTCACGCCGACCGTCGCCTTGAACCACTCCGAGCCGCTCGGCGTGGCGCCGCCCTGGCCGCTGAGCAGGCCGGTCTCGATCAGCGCGACCAGCGTCGTGGTGACCGCGGTGACCACGAAGGACAGCACGAAGAAAACGATCGCCTTCGCGGCGAGCACCCGCGCCCGGCTGGGGCAGGCGGTCAGCGTCGTACGGATCATGCCGGTGCCGTACTCGGAGGAGACGCACAGCACGCCCAGCGTGATCACGCACATCAGGCCGAGCAGCATGCCGAACATGCCGAAGCCGAGCGGCGAGGCGCCGCGCAGGTCGGTGCCGCTCGCGGAGATGCCGAAACCGGTGAGCGTGCCGACGCCGAGCACGAGGACGATCATCACGCCGAGCGTCCACACGGTGGAGCGGACCGACTTGATCTTCGTCCACTCCGAGGCCAGCGCATGCCCGAGGTGCGCCTGCCGCACCGGTATGGGGGAGACGTAACCGGTGACCTGTGGCTGCGGGGGAGCGGGGGCGTACGCGGGCTGCTGCTGGGGCGGCGCGGCAGGCGCCTGCTGGGGCTGCTGAGCGGGCGCCTGCTGTTGGGGCTGTGCCTGCGGCTGTGTGCCCGGCTGCGGGCCGCCGTTCCGCGGTCCGACGGCGTTCAGCATCATCGTGCCCTCGTCCTGGCGGGGCGGCTGCGGCTGCTGCGGCTGGTCCGGGGTGGTCATCGGGCGTCCTCGCTGTGCTGCGGCTGGGTCGGGTTGGCGGGGGCGGCATGCGGCTGGGGCGGCGCCGGGGGCGCTCCGTACGGTCCGGGCGCCCCGCCCTGCGGCCCGTACGCACCGCCGTACGGATCACCCGCGTACCCCTGCGGCGGCAGCCCACCGGGCACGGCACCAGGCACAGCACCGGGCACCACGCCAGGCACGGCACCGGGCATGACACCCGGCACCACGCCCGGCACCGGCTGCCCCGGCACCGCCGACCGGTAGTCCACCGCGCCCTGCGTCAGCTGCATGTACGCCTCTTCCAGGGACGCCTGGTGCGGCGACAGCTCCCACAGCCGGACCCCGGCCTCGTGCGCCAGGTCGCTGATCCGCGGCAGCGGCAGCCCGGTGACGCGCAGCGCCCCGTCCGGCTCGGGCGCGACCTGGCCGCCCGCCTCGGTCAGCGCGGAGGTCAGCTTCTCGCCCTGCGCGGGCTCCGTGTCGGGCGTGCGGACGCGCGCGAAGCCGGTGGAGTTGGCCGCGATGAAGTCCTTGACGTTCATGTCGGCGAGCAGTTGGCCGCGCCCGATCACGATCAGGTGCTCGGCCGTCAGCGCCATCTCACTCATCAGGTGCGAGGAGACGAAGACCGTACGGCCCTCCGACGCGAGCTGCTTCATGAGGTTGCGGACCCAGAGGATGCCATCCGGGTCCAGGCCGTTGACCGGCTCGTCGAAGAGCAGCACCTGCGGGTCGCCGAGCATCGCGGAGGCGATGCCGAGCCGCTGTCCCATGCCCAGCGAGAAGCCCTTGGACCGCTTCTTGGCCACGTCCTGCAGGCCGACCAGGCCCAGCACCTCGTCCACCCGGCTCGCCGGGATCCCGGAGAGCTGCGCCAGCGACAGCAGGTGCTGGCGGGCGCTGCGGCCGCCGTGCACGGCCTTCGCGTCGAGCAGCGCGCCCACCTGGCGCGGCGCGTTCGGCAGTTGACGGAAGGGGTGGCCGCCGATCGTCACGTGCCCCGAGGTCGGGGTGTCCAGCCCCAGGATCATGCGCATGGTCGTGGACTTCCCGGACCCGTTGGGCCCCAGGAAGCCGGTGACGGTCCCCGGCCGCACTTGGAACGACAGGTTGTGCACGGCCGTCTTGGCGCCGTAGCGCTTCGTCAGGCCGACTGCCTCGATCATTCTCCGCCCCTCGCGAGATGGTGTCGGGGCAGGGCGTGCCGAACAAACCTCATGCCCCCGTGAGGGTTAGGAGGCTATCGAGCCATTGACGGTTCCGCTCAATCCCCGCGTGTCGGTGACCGGCGAAGACCCGCTTCGCCCCCGATGGGCGGCAGATCGTCGTACGTCCGGACCTCCGCGTCATCGTCCACATAAGGGGCGAACTCCTCCTGCGGCAGCACCCGGCCCTCCGCGCGGAAGATCCGCCGCGCCTCCGACCGCACCGCGCCGTCCGCCGTGGCCCGCGTCACCCACGCCTCCGGGTCGGGCCCGAGGATCCGCCGCAGCGCCGCCGAATCGGCCAGCAGCGCGGCGAGCAGCGCCGGCTGCGGCCCGGCGGGGCGCGGCCCGCCGTCCGCCCCTGCCAGTACGCCGTGCCTGCTGACGTACAGATACGCGCCGCTCAGCCGCTCCCCGGACGGCAGCGTCATCGGGAACCGGTCCCCGGGCAGCAGAACGCGGTGGTAGTGCGCCTCCGTGGCGTCCACGACCGCCAGTTGCGCGGCGTCCAGCCACCCCGCCACGAGCGTCACTTCGGAGTGCGGGTCCGTGAACGGCGCGGCGGCCACGTAACCCGGCGTACCGATGTGCGCCGAGCTGCCCACACCGATGCCGCGCAGCCGTACCGGGACCATCGGGACGGCCGCGGGGGCATCGCGCCGGGTGAGCTTGTACGAGACCTGTGCGGGGCAGGCGTTGGAGCCGACGGCGAGGACGGGGTGGCGCTGCCCGGCGGGCGGCAGGCCGCGGGCGCGCAGTACGTCGTCGAGCGTGCGGTCCGGGTCGGGGCCGAGCCGCCAGCCGCCGACCCGGTGCCGGCCGGGGACCGCGGTGAGCGGCAGCAGCGCCTCGCCGTCCAGCAGCACGGGCGCGGTCACCGGCCGTCCCGGATACGTCAGCGGCTCCAGGGCGGGGACGGGGCCGAGCCCCGGCGCGCCCGTGGGCAGCACTACGCGTCCCGCTTCTTCAGGAAGAGATACCCGGCGATCAACGCGGCGATCACCCACAGGGCCATGATCCCGAGCCCGCCCCACGGTCCGTACGGCACGTCGTCGCCGCTCGGCACCACCTTGATCACCTTCTGGCCCGCCTGGTCGGGGAGGTACCGGCCGAGCTTCCGGGTGGCCGAGACGGCGCCGAGGATGTTGGAGATCAGGAAGAAGAACGGCATCAGGATGCCCAGCGAGAGCATCGGACTGCGCAGCACCGCGGCCACGCCCATGGAGAACAGCGCGATCAGCGTCATATAGAGCGCGCCGCCGAAGACCGCGCGCAGTACGCCCGGATCGCCCAGCCCCACCCGGAGGTCGGGGCCCAGCATGGCCTGGCCCACGGTGAAGGTGAGGAAGCTGGTCACCAGGCCCACGACGAACGCGAGCACGGTGGCCACCGCGATCTTGCTGAAGAGGAAGGTGCCGCGCTGCGGCACGGCGGCCAGCGAGGTGCGGATCATGCCGGTGCTGTACTCGTTGGAGACCACCAGCACCCCGAAGACGATCATCGCGAGCTGGCCCAGGGTCATCCCGGCGAACGCCGTGCTGGTGGCGTCGAAGGTGAGCCGCTCGCGGACCGGCATGGAACCGAAGTCGTTCTTGACGAGCAGACAGATCAGCGCGCCCACGACGACCGTGACGACCAGGGCGATGCCCAGCGTCCACACCGTGGAGCGCACCGACCGGATCTTGGTCCATTCCGAAGTGAGGACCTGGGTGACCACCGCCATCGTCAGCGCCCCTTCTTCCGCTGCCAGTCGGCACCCCAGGCCCCGGCCGGCTGGGGCGGCGGTGGGCCCACGTCCGGACCGGGAGCCGGTCCCGGAGCCGGTCCTGTCGACCCGGCCGGACCCGTCGTGTCCGAGTGCGCGTGATACTCCACCGACTCGGCCGTGAGCTGCATGAACGCCTCCTCCAACGGTGCCTGCTGCGGGCTGAGTTCATGCAGGACGAGGCCGTGCCCGGCGGCCAGCTCGCCCAGTTCCCCGGCGCCCACCCCATCGATCTCCAGCGCCCCGTCCGTCGCCGGTACCGCGGTGTGCCCGGCCGCCGCCAGCACATCCCGCAGCCGCTCGTGCTCCGGGGAGCGCATCCGGACGTAACTGCGCGAATTGCGCCGGATGAACTCGGCCATGGAGGTGTCGGCGAGCAGCCGGCCCTGCCCGATGACGACGAGGTGATCGGCGGTCAGCGCCATCTCGCTCATCAGGTGCGAAGAGACGAAGACCGTACGGCCCTGGGCGGCCAGGCTCTTCATGAGGTTGCGGATCCAGTGGATGCCCTCGGGGTCGAGACCGTTGACCGGCTCGTCGAACATCAGGATGCGCGGATCGCCGAGCAGCGCGGCGGCAATACCGAGCCGCTGCCCCATGCCGAGCGAGAACCCCTTGGCACGCTTCTTGGCGACGGCGGTCAGCCCCACGGTGTCCAGCGCCTGAAGGACGCGTGCGCGCGGAATGCCGTTGGCCTGCGCCAGGCACAGCAGGTGGTGATACGCGCTGCGCCCGCCGTGCATGGCCTTGGCGTCGAGCAGCGCCCCGATGCACTTCAGCGGGTCCTTCAGTTGGCGGTAGTGCCTGCCATCGATACGGACGGTGCCGGCGGTGGGGTTGTCCAGGTCCAGCATCATCCGCATGGTCGTGGACTTCCCGGCACCATTGGGACCGAGAAACCCGGTAATGATCCCGGGCCGCACGGCAAAGCTCAGCCCGTCAACGGCCAACTTCTCCCCGTACCGCTTGCTCAGCCCCTCGATCTCGATCATGGGGCCACGCTAGGCGCGGCAGCGCACCGCCGCCGTCGGGGCGCGCCCGTACGGACCACGCCCGGCACAATCAAGCCCGTCCGGCGTTTGAGGACGAGCGGCCGTCAGGCCGCGATACGACCCGCACACACCACTGCCCCGCACCGCACGACGCGGCCCGGGGCAGTCGGCAAGCGGCAGGGTCAGCGACCCTGCTGGGCGGGCACGCCGCGGGACGACGACTCCTCCTCGCCCGGCGTCCCGGCGGCAGCCACCGCCGCACCGGTAAGCGTCGCCAGCATCTCGCGCACATTGGTGAGCTGCGCGTTGATGGAGTCGCGCCGGTTCGTCAGCGCCGCCAGCTCGCGCTCCGATTCCGAGCGGATACGGTCCGCCTTCGCGTTCGCGTCCGCCACGATGTCCTCGGCCTGGCGCTGCGCGGTCTCCACCGTCTGGCGGGCCCGGCGCTCCGCGTCCGTACGCAGCTTCTCGGCCTCCAGGCGGAGCTGCTCGGCGCGGTGCTCGATCTCCGCGAGCCGCTTCTCGGCCTTGGCCTGACGCGAGGCCAGGTCCCGCTCGGACTGCTCGCGGCGCTTGGCGAGGTTGGTCTCGAAGTCGGCCGCGGCCTGGGCGGCCTTCGCGCGGGTCTCCTCGAAGAGGGAGTCCGCCTCCTCGCGCTTGGACTGCGCGTCCTTCTGCGCGTCGGCGCGCAGCGTCTGCGCCTCGCCCTTGGCCTTCTCGACGATCCGGGCGCCCTCGTCCTCCGCCTTGGCCTTGCGGTCGGCGGCGAACGCCTCGGCGTCGTTACGGACCTGCTGCGCGGCCGACTCGGCCAGCTCACGGTGCTGCTCGGCGGCCCGGCGCGCTTCCTCGCGCAGATCCTTGGCCTCCTCCTCGGCGAGACGGAGGATCTTCTCGACCCGGGCACCGAGGCCCGCGTAGGAGGGCTCGGCGTCATTGACCTGGGCCTGGGCATTCTGCGTTTCGAGGTGCAGCTCCTCGATGCGCTTTTCCAGCGAGGTGATGCGCGCCAGCGCGCTGTCACGGTCGGCGACGAGCTTCGTAATGCGGTCGTCGACCTGACCGCGGTCGTACCCACGCCGCACGAGCTCGAAACCGAAGGGGGAGGAAGTGTCGCTCATGGGGTTCCTGTCGAAAGAGACCGGTGAGGTGATAAGGGGGAATCCTAGGGGCCCGAGCGGCGTGTCATCGAGTCATTGACCGTTTGAAGTGGAGAATGAACCCTCATTTGAGTGGCTAAGCATCAGACTGCTTGCCACCCGAACGAGTTGCCCCCGCGCCCGCCGCGGCCTTGACGCCCCCCGAACCGGAACCCTGCCCCGAGCCGCCCTTGCCGCCCGGCGTCTCGAACGATTCCAGCGCCTCCAGGACGTCCTGGACCCGCGAGATCTCGGTGTTGATGTCCTCCCGGCGGCGGACCAGCACCTCCAGCTCGCGCTTCCCGTCGTCCACGATCCGCTGGGCCTCCTGCTCGGCCTCCGTACGCAGCGCCTCCGCGTCCCGTACGGCCTGTGCCTTCTTCTGCTCGGCCTCCTTGATCAGCCCCTCGGCCTTCTTCACCGCCGCGATGCGGACCTTGCTGGCCTCGCTGCTCGCGTCCGAGAGCATCTCCTTGGCCTTCTCCTCGGCCTCCACCCGCTGGGCTTCGGCCTGCGCGAGGAGCTTGTCCACCCGCTCGCCGGCGTTCTTCATCGTCTCGGCCGACTCCCGGCGGGCCCGGTCGTGCAGCTCCTCGACCTCGGCCTCGATGCGGGCCCGCAGCTCCTCGGCGCGCTCCCGGATCGCGGTCGCGTCCCCGCGCGCCTCGCTGAGCAGCGTGTCGGCGTCCGTACGGGACTTCTCCACCCGCGCGTTGCCGTCGGCGGTGGCCTCCGCGACGATCCGCTCGGCCTCCTTGCGGGCCACACCGACCATCGTGTCGGCCTGCTCCTCGGCCGCGGTCGCCGCCTTCAGGGCCTCCTCCTGCGCCCTGGCGATCAGCTGGTCGGCCTGCTCGGCGGCGTCCGCGCGGCGCTTGGCCGCGTCCTTGCGCGCCTCGTCGAGCGTACGCTCGGCCTCCTCCAGCGCCTCGTTGCGGAACCGCTCGGCCTCGGCCTCGGCGTCCGCCTTGACCTGGTCGGCCTCGTTACGGGTGCGCTGCGCGTGCTGCTGTGCGGAGGTGACCGTTTCGGCTGCCTCGTTGCGCATCCGGTCCGCGTCCGCCGTCGCCTCGGCGAGCATCCGGTCGGCCTGCTCGCGGGCGTCGGCCCGGGTACGGTCAGCCTCCCGCTCCGCCGCCGCGGAGTTCTCCGCGGCCTCCGTACGCAGCCGTTCGGCCTCCGTACCGGCCTCCGAGATCAGGTTGTCGGCCTGCTCGGCGGCGTCCGCGCGGCGCTTGGCCGCGTCCTTGCGCGCCTCGTCCGCGGTCCGGTCGGCCTCGGCGCGGGCGTTCTCCAGCGCCTCGGCGGCCTCCGCGCGCAGCTGCTCGGCCTGCGCCGTGGCGTCCGCGACGAGCCGCTCGGCGTGCTCGGCGGCCTCGGCCCGGAGCCGGTCGGCGGTCTCCTGGCCCTCGCGGACGGAGCGATCGGCGTCCGCCTGGGCCGAAGAGGTCAGCTCGGTCGCCTCGTTGACGATCCGTTCGGCCTCGGTGCGGGCCTCGGCGATCAGCCGGTCCGCCTGCTCGGCGGCCTCGGTCCGCATCCGGTTGGCGTCCTCGCGCGCCTCGGCACGGGCCCGGGCGGCGTCCTGCTCGGCGGCGGCCAGCGCGTCCGAGGCGTTCGTCCGCAGCTGCTGCGCCTTCTCCGTGGCGTCCGCGACCAGCTTCTCGGCCTGCGCGGTGGCCTCGGCCAGCAGCTCGTCCGCCTGCTCGGCGGCCTCGCTGCGGCGCTTGTTGGCGGCCTCGCGCGCCTCGTCCAGCGTGCGGTCGGCCTCCGCGCGCAGCCGCTCGGCCTCGGCGCCCGCCTCGGACACCGTCCGCTCGGCCTCCTGCGTGGCCTCCGCCAGCAGCTCGTCGGCCTGCTCGGCGGCGTCCGCGCGGCGCTTGTCGGCGGCCTGCCGCGCCTCGTCCAGCGCGCCCCGCGCCTCCGTGCGCAGCCGCTCCGCCTCGGCGATCGCCTCCGCGACCGTACGCTCGGCCAGCGACTTGGCGGCCTCGGCCTCGGTCTGCGCGTCCTGCCGGATGCGGCCGGCGTCCTGCGAGGCCCGCTCGCGCTCGTCGTACGCGTCGGAGCGGACCCGGTCCGCCTCCTCCTGCGCGTCCTGCTTCGTACGCTCCGCCGCGTGCTCGGCGGCGGACCGCAGCCCGGCGATCTCCTCCTCGGCCTGCTCGTGCAGCCCGGCGACCGCGTCGCGCACCTGCTGCGCGGTCTGCTCGGCGGTGGCGACCAGCTCCTCGGCGCGCCGGTCCGCCTCCTCCACCAGCCGCTCGGCCTCGGCCTGCGCCTCCGCCACCCGGTTACGGGCCGCGGCCAGCAGCTCCTCGCTCTGCTCGCGGGCCGCCGTGCGCTCCTGGTGGGCCTCCTCGCGGGCCTCGCCCAGCTCCTGGTCGGCCTCCCGGCGGCGGCGCGTGGCCTCCTCCTGGGCCGCGGCCAGCGCCTCGGCGGCCTCCGTGCCCGTACGCTCGGCCGCCGCCGCGGCCTCCGCGCGCACCCGGTCGGCGGTCTCCTGCGCCTCCGACTTCAGCCGCTCGGCCTCGGCGGCCGCCTCCGTGGTCAGCCGCGTGGCGGCGGCCTCGGCCTCGGCCCGCGCCGATGCGGCGTCCGAGGCGGCCTCGGCACGCAGCCGCTCGGCCTCCTCCTCGGCCTGCTGCTCCTTCTCGCGGCGCCGCTCGGCGGACTCCGCCTTCAGCCGCGCGGTCTCCTCCTGGGCCTCCTTGCGCAGCCGCTCGGCCTCCTCGCGGGCCTCGCGCAGCGCCGTCTCGGCCGCGGCGACCCGCTCCTCCGCCTCGCCGTGCAGCCGGTCCAGCTCCGCCTGGGCCAGCTCGCGCCGCTCGTCCGCGCTGCGCTCGGCCTCGGCCCGCAGCTCGGTCGCGGCCTCCTCGGCCTCGGCACGGGTCGCCGCGGCTGCCTCCTCGGCCGCGGCGTGCAGGTCCTCGGCCTCGCTGCGGGCCTGCTCCAGCGCCTCCTCGGCCTGCGCGCGCAGCTGCGCGGTGCGCTCGGCGGCCTCGGCGCGCATCCGCTCGCTGTCGGCCGTCGCGCCCGAACGGGTCTCCTCCGCATCGGACTTCGCTTTGGCCAGCAGCTCCTCGGCGGTGGCCGCGGCCTCCTCGATCTGCTGCACGGCCTCGCGGCGGGCCTCGCCGCGGATCCGCTCGCCCTCGTCGACCGCCTCGGTGCGCAGCTGCTCGGCCTCGCCGCGCAGCCGGCGCGCCTCCTCCTGCAGTTCGACGGTCTTGGCGCGGTACTCCTTGGTGTCGTCCTTGGCGGCGCCCTTGAGCTGCTGGGCGGTCTCGTGCGCCTCCTCGCGCAGCCGGTCCGCCTCGGCCTCGGCCTCCTTGCGGATCCGCTCGGCCTCCTCGGCGGCGGCCCGGGTGGTGGCCTTGGCGTCCTCCGCCGCCTTGCTCACCATCTCCTCGGCCGAGCGCGCGGCCTTCGCCAGCTGCGCGGCGGAGTCCTCGGCGGCCTTCGCGCGGGCCGCCTCCTGGGCCTCCGCGACCAGCCGCTCGGCCTCGGCCTTGGCGTCGTCGCGCAGCTGCTCGGCCTCGGCCTTGAGCGCCTCGGCCTCCTTGGTGGCCTCGCCGACCAGCCGGGCGATCTCCTGCTTGGCCGTACGGGTGCGCTGCTCGTTCTCCGACTCCGTGGCCGACAGCCGCTTGGCGGCGCTCGCCTCGGCCTCCTCGACGAGCTTGTCGGCCCGGGCGCGCGCCTCGCGCAGCGCCGTGTCGGCCTCCTGCAGCCGCTCCTCGGCGGTGCGGGTCAGCTCGGCGTTGCGCCGGCGGGCCTCCTCGGACTCCCCGGCGGTCGACGTACGGAGCTGCTCGGCCTGGTCGGTGGCCTCCTGGGCCTGCGTGGACGCGGCGTTCAGCAGCCGCTCGGCGTCCGTACGGGCGCGGCGCAGGATGGCGTCGGCCTCCGCGCGGGCCTGCTCGGCCTCGGCGCCCAGCCGCTCGCGGGCCTGCTCGGCCAGCCGCTGCGCCTCGGCGCGGGCGTGCGCGAGCTGTTGCTCGGCCTCGGCTCTGGACTCGTCCATGAGCCGGCGGGCCTGGGCCTCGGTACGGGAGCGCAGCTGCTCGGCCCAGGCGACGTTCTCGTTGACGTGGCTCTCGACGGTCTGGCGGCGCTCGTTGAGCTCCTCGTCCAGCCGCCGGCGGCGCTCCACCGCCTCGGTGTGCAGCTCGGCTTCGAGCCGGGACTGGCGCTCGGCCTGCTCCTGCAGCAGCCGCTGGGTCTGGGCCCGCGCCTCGCGCAGCTCGCGCTCGGCGTCCGCGCGCAACTGGTCGGCCTGCACCTGGGCGTTGCGCAGCAGTTGCTCGGCCTGGGCGCTGACGTTGTCGTACGCCGGGCGCGTCATGAGGGTACGGCGTGCCTCGTGGAGCTTGGCACGCAGAACTTCGACCTGATAGCCGAGGTCGTCGGCATGCTGGACGGCCTTGTCCCGCTCCGTCTTCAGCCGCTCCATCTCGGCCTCGAACTGCGAGAGGTGATCGTCAGCCTCGTAGCGGTCGTTGCCCCGCACTGCGCGGTCCCATCCGTCCCCTGGTCATGGTGGCGGCCGGCTCCGTCGTGCGTGGAGCTGACCCTTCCGAAGAAATGGTGTCAGATCATCGGCGGAGATTGGACCGAGCCCCGATCCGGACCCCGGCCGAAGCAGCACTCTACCGGCCGGGGAACGTGAAGGTCAGTGCTCCTGGGAGGCCGTGACCAGTTCGGTCAGCACACCGTGGCAGTCCTTGGGGTGCAGGAAGGTGATCCGGGAACCCATCGAACCCCTCCGCGGCTCGTCGTAGAGCACCCGTACGCCCTTCTCGCGGATGTCAGCAGCATCACCGTCCACATCGGCCGTGCCGAAGGCGATGTGGTGCACCCCCTCACCGTTCTTCTCCAGCCACTTGCCCACGGCCGAATCCTGACGGGTCGGCTCCAGCAGCTGAAGGTACGAAGCGCCGCCGTCCGACGTATCGTTGATCTTCAGCATGGCCTCCCGCACGCCCTGCTCTTCGTTGACCTCCGAGTGGAACACCTCGAAGCCGTATGTCGCCCGGTAGAACTCGACGGTCTTGTCGAGGTCGAAGCAGGCGATCCCGATGTGGTCGATTCGCGTCAGCATGCTTCCAGTGCACCGCTCGCACGCATGATTACGCAACGTGCGCGCGATCACACCGACAGCCCGGTGACCCGGCCGGTACCGCTCAGTACATTGAGGAAAACCCTCGTTAACTTCCCTGCACAGGAAGGCCGCGCTGATGTCCTCATCGAACGGCAGCACCACCTCCGTGATCGTCGCGGGGGCCCGCACCCCCATGGGACGCCTGCTGGGCTCCCTGAAGTCCTTCTCCGGCGCCGATCTGGGCGGCTTCGCCATCAAGGCCGCGCTGGACCGGGCCGGCATCGGCGGCGACCAGGTGCAGTACGTGATCATGGGCCAGGTCCTGCAGGCCGGCGCGGGCCAGATCCCGGCCCGCCAGGCGGCCGTGAAGGCCGGCATCCCCATGAACGTGCCGGCCCTGACCGTCAACAAGGTCTGTCTCTCCGGCCTGGACGCCATCGCGCTGGCCGACCAGCTCATCCGCGCGGGCGAGTTCGACGTGATCGTGGCCGGCGGCCAGGAGTCCATGACCAACGCCCCGCACCTCCTCCCGAAGTCCCGCGGCGGCTACAAGTACGGCGCCGTGGAGATGCTCGACGCCATGGCGCACGACGGCCTCACCGACTCCTTCGAGAACGTCGCGATGGGCGAGTCCACCGAGAAGCACAACACCCGTCTCGGCATCCAGCGCCCCGAGCAGGACGAGATCGCGGCCCGCTCCCACCAGCGCGCCGCCGCCGCCCAGAAGAACGGCCTCTTCGAGGCGGAGATCACCCCCATCGAGATCCCGCAGCGCAAGGGCGAGGCGGTCGTTTTCAGCCAGGACGAGGGCATCCGCGGCGAGACCACCGCCGAGTCGCTGGGCAAGCTGCGCCCCGCGTTCGCCAAGGACGGCACGATCACCGCCGGCTCCGCCTCGCAGATCTCCGACGGCGCCGCCGCCGTGGTCGTGATGAGCAAGGCCAAGGCCGAGGAGCTGGGCCTGGAGTGGATCGCGGAGATCGGCGCGCACGGCAACGTCGCGGGCCCGGACAACTCCCTGCAGTCCCAGCCCAGCAACGCGATCAACCACGCCCTCGGCAAGGAGGGCCTGACGGTCGCCGACCTCGATCTCATCGAGATCAACGAGGCGTTCGCCGCGGTCGCCGTGCAGTCCATGAAGGACCTCGGGGTTTCGCCGGAAAAGGTGAACGTCAACGGCGGCGCCATCGCGCTCGGCCACCCGATCGGCATGTCCGGCGCCCGTATCGTCCTGCACCTCGCGCTGGAGCTGAAGCGGCGCGGCGGCGGTGTGGGCGCGGCGGCGCTGTGCGGCGGTGGCGGCCAGGGCGACGCGCTCATCGTGCGCGTGCCGGGCAAGTGACGGGTACCCGTACCGGAAGATCGAGAACGGAGCGCTGAGCAATGGCAGACGTCCCCATGCTGGTCGAGCAGGCCCGCGAGGGCCGGCCGCGGGCGGTGGCCCGGCTGATCTCGCTGGTGGAGGGGGCCTCGCCACAGCTGCGCGAGGTGATGGCCGCACTGGCGCCGCTTACGGGTCAGGCGTACGTCGTGGGCCTCACCGGCTCGCCGGGCGTGGGCAAGTCGACGTCCACCTCCGCGCTGGTCACCGCGTACCGGAAGATCGGGAAGCGGGTCGGCGTGCTGGCCGTCGACCCGTCCTCCCCGTTCTCCGGCGGCGCCCTGCTCGGTGACCGGGTGCGGATGAGCGAGCACGCCTCCGACCCCGGCGTCTACATCCGCTCCATGGCCACCCGCGGCCACCTCGGCGGCCTCGCCTGGGCGGCGCCGCAGGCCATCCGCGTGCTCGACGCGGCGGGCTGCGACGTGATCCTGGTCGAGACCGTGGGCGTCGGCCAGTCCGAGGTGGAGATCGCCTCCCAGGCCGACACCAGCATGGTGCTGCTGGCCCCCGGCATGGGCGACGGCATCCAGGCCGCCAAGGCGGGCATCCTGGAGATCGGCGACGTCTACGTCGTCAACAAGGCCGACCGGGACGGCGCGGACGCCACGGCGCGCGAGCTGAACCACATGCTGGGCCTGGGGGAGTCCCGCGCGCCCGGCGACTGGCGCCCGCCCATCGTCAAGACCGTCGCCGCCCGCGGCGAAGGCATCGACGAGGTCGTCGAGGCGCTGGAGAAGCACCACGCCTGGATGGACGAGCACGGAGTGCTCGCCGAGCGGCGGGCCGCCCGGGCCGCCCGCGAGGTCGAGACGATCGCCGTCACGACCCTGCGCGAACGCATCGGCGACCTGCACGGCGACCGCCGCCTGGGCGCCCTGGCCGAGCGCATCGTGGCCGGCACGCTCGACCCGTACACCGCCGCCGACGAACTGGTGGCGGGCCTGACGGAACAGGGCTGAGACGGAGCGGGGCTGACAAAAGGGCCGACCGGCTCCCCGGGGGGCGGGGAGCCGGTCGGCCTGGCAGGCGGCGGGGGGCGCCGCCGGTCTCGGGAGGTCGGTCGTCCTGGAAGATCAGTCGTCGTCGCCGTCGTGGCTGTCGTCGTCGTGGCCGTCGTGGTCGTCGTGGTCGTCGTGGCCGTCGTCCGACGCGGCCTTGCTGACCGCACCGCTGCCCGGGTCGACGGTCACGTGGTGCTCGGCGCCGTCCTTGGTGACCGTCTCGGCCTCCCAGGCGAGCTTCTTGCCGTGGTCGGGGCCGTCCAGCTCCACCGAGACGACCGTGCCGTGCGCGGCGGCCTTCTCGGCGGCCTGGGCGATGTCCACGGAGGCGTCGTTCAGCACGGAGCGGACCCGGTCCTTGCCGTCGTCACCGTCGTCGTCCTGGTCGACGTGCTGGCCGCGGACCTCGGCCTTGTCGGCGCCCACGGTGATGTCGTGCCACTTGCCGTCCTTGCCCAGCACGTTCACGTCCCAGGCGAGACCGGACTCGTCGTCGTCCAGGTCGACCTCGGTGACCGTGCCCGGCACGGCCTTCAGCGCGGCGGCCGCCGCCTGCTGCGCGGTGACCGAGGCGGCCTTCGCCTCCCGGGCGTCGTCGCCGTCGTCGTCCTGACCCTGTGCGTTCGCGTCCGACGCCGCACCGCCGGCCTGCAGCCCCTGCGCCGCCGTCGGGCTCGACGTCGATGCCGTCCCGCCCTCGTTACCGATCGCGACGGCGGTCGCGGTGCCGCCGGCAATCAGGGCGGCCGCGGCGACGGTGGCGATGACGACATTGCGCTTCATGGTGAAGCCTCCAAAACGAGTTGCTGTTCGGCAGGATCACCCGGGGGCCGGGGGTCTCCCGGAGGGGGCCGGGATGTGGCCCCCGAGGCGATGACCACAACACTGCCGACCCGTACCTGAAGCCACCCTGAAGGAGCCTGAAGCCGTCTTCAGGAACCGGACCACGACCAGGACCTGAAGCCGCCTTCAGCAAGCCGATGGCACCCTTGTCGCATGCGCCTGTTGATCGTGGAGGACGAGAAGCGGCTGGCCCGTTCCCTCGCCGCCGGCCTGACCGCCGAGGGATACGCCGTGGACGTCGTGCACGACGGCCTGGAAGGCCTGCACATGGCGAGCGAGGGCGCGTACGACCTGCTCGTCCTGGACATCATGCTGCCCGGCATGAACGGCTACCGCGTCTGCGGCGCGCTCCGCGCCGCCGGCAACGACGTGCCCATCCTCATGCTCACCGCGAAGGACGGCGAGTACGACGAGGCCGAGGGCCTGGACACCGGTGCCGACGACTACCTCACCAAGCCCTTCAGCTACGTCGTGCTGGTCGCCCGCGTGAAGGCACTGCTGCGCCGCCGCGGCCGCACCGCGCTGCCCGTACTGACCGTCGGCGCCCTCACCATCGACCAGGGCGCCCGCACCGTGCGCCGCGCGGACGAGGACGTACCGCTGACCACCAAGGAATTCGCCGTACTGGAACAGCTCGCGCTGCGCTCCGGCGAGGTGGTCTCCAAGTCCGAAATACTGGAACACGTCTGGGACTTCGCCTACGAGGGCGACCCGAACATCGTCGAGGTCTACGTCAGCGCCCTGCGCCGCAAGCTCGGCGCGGCCACCATCCAGACCGTGCGCGGCGCCGGATACCGGATGGTGCCCGGTGTTTAGGGCGGTCGGATCGGTACGGGCCCGAGCGGCCGCGGGCGCCACCGCCGTGGTCGCCGTCGCCCTCATCGCGGTCGGGATAGCGGTCCTGCTGGTACTGCAGAAGAACCTGACCGCGCAGGCCGACCTGGACGCCGAGATCACCGTCCGTGAGGTCGCCTCCGAGATCGCCACCGGCACCGCCTACCGCGACCTCGACCTGCCGGACGCGGACGAGAACCCGGTGATCGTCGAGGACGAGCAGGGCCGGGTGCTGGCGGCCGGCGAGGACCTCCAGTCCATCGACGGCCGGAAGATCACCATCGGCACGCCGAACGGCGGCACCGGCCACCACAACCACGACGAGGAGAGCGACGACCGCGAGGACCCGCGCCCCGGCGAGGTGGACGACGACGATCCCGACCTGCGCGACGGCCCCGCCGTCGTCGACGGCACCCGTGCCGACTACCGCTGGGCCTGCCTGGAGGCCACCGACACCCAGGGCCGCACGGTCAACGTGATGGCCGGCACCTCCCGCGCCGACGAGGAAGAGACCATCGGCTCGGTGCGCAACGCCATGCTCATCGGCCTGCCCCTGCTGCTCCTGGTCGTCGCGGGCGTCACCTGGCTGGTCACCCGCCGCGCGCTGCGCCCCGTCGAGGGCATCCGCAGCGAAATGGCCGCGATCACCGCCAGTACGGACCTGTCCCGCCGGGTACCGGAGCCCGCCTCCCGCGACGAGATCGCCCGGCTGGCCCGGACCACCAACGAGACGCTGGCCGCCCTGGAGGCGTCCGTCGAGCGCCAGCGCGCCTTCATCGCGGACGCCTCGCACGAGCTGCGCAGCCCCATCGCCAGCCTGCGCACCCAGCTGGAGGTCGCCGAGGCGCACCCCGAGCTGCTGGACCTGCCCGGCGCGGTGGAGGACACCGTACGGCTCCAGCACCTGGCCGCCGACCTGCTGCTGCTGGCCCGCCTGGACGCGGGGGAGCGGCCCAAGGACACCCGCATCGACCTGGGCGCGCTGGCCCGCGAGGAGCTCTCGCAGCGGGTCGCCGACCGGCTGCCGGTGCGCGCCGGGGAGCTGCCGAGCGTGGAGATCTCCGGCTCGCGCGGCCAGCTGAGCCGGATCCTGGGCAACCTCGTCGACAACGCACAGCGGCACGCCCGGTCGCAGGTCACGGTGGACGTGCGCCGGGACGGCCGGTGGGCGGTGCTGCGGGTGGACGACGACGGTCCCGGCGTGCCCGAGGCCGACCGGGAGCGGATCTTCGAGCGGTTCGTACGGCTGGACGACGCGCGCAGCCGCGACGACGGCGGCGCGGGCCTGGGCCTCGCCATCGCCCGGGACATCGCCGAACGGCACGGCGGCACGCTGGCCGTGCACGAGGGCGCGGCCTTCGAACTGCGGCTGCCGGTGGCCCCGGACGGCCAGGACTGACGGCCCGGCGGTGCCGCGCGGGTGCGACGGTGTTCCCCCACCCGCGTCCCGCGCGGCGTCCGGCCGGTGTGCGTACGTCAGTACTTGCCGCGGTGCCCCCGCAGATGATCCGCCACCGGCGTCAGCGAGGCACGCAGCGCGGCCAGGTCGTCCGCCGAGAACAGGTCGATGAAGTGCTTGCGCACGGAGGCCACGTGGTGCGGCGCGACCCGGCGCATGGTCTCCCAGCCGTCGTCGGTCAGCACCGCGTACAGCCCGCGCCGGTCGGACTCGCAGCTCTCGCGGCGCACCAGTCCGGCGTTCTCCATGCGGGTGATCTGGTGCGAGAGCCGGCTCTTGGACTGGAGCGTGGAGGCCGCGAGGTCGCTCATGCGCATTCTGCGCTCCTCGGCCTCGGAGAGGTTCACCAGGATCTCGTAGTCGTTGTAGGTCAGCCCGAACGGCTGGAGATCCCGCTCCAGCTGGTGCGTCAGCAGCCTGCTGACGTCGAGGTGGGTGCGCCAGGCACGCTGCTCCTGGTCGGTCAGCCAGGGGGTGTCACTGTCGGTCGTCATGAATGAATTCTACCCGTGAAAGTTGAATGGTAAATTAGTCATGCCCCGTGATGGTGGCCTCACCGAGCCCTTCCCGCCGGGGGTCAGTCCGGCGGACAGGGCTCAGACGTTCGAGGTCACCCTCCGCAGACTACCGCTCACAGCCCGAAGCGGCGCTGGAGCCCCCCGAGCGATCCCGGAAGCTGCGGCATTTGTGAGCCACCGGCTTGACCAGCGGACCCGCCCGGTACTCCGGGTTCCGCGGGCACCGTTCCCGTCGGCGCCTCCGGCATCAACTGCTCGGTCGACTGCAGCAGCACCGTGCCGGCCCCGACGAACTCGAACTGATGCTCCTCGCCGGAGACCCCGCCGATACCGGTGTGCGCCCGCAGGCCCCCGAGGAAGCCGCGCAGGTACTGATGGTCGTAGTGATGGCACGGCGAGGGGCAGTCCGCCCAGCCCACCAGCGCCTGCGGATCGACCCGGATCGGCGGCTCGGCGAAGACCACCGGGCCGTTGGAGGCCGCGACGAATTTCCCGGTGCCGATGAGCGTCGAAAAGCCCGGCACGATCGACTGCTTCAGCGACAGGGATGGCTGAAAAGCGAGCAGGTTCCCCGACCGGATCGTGAGATTGCCCTCCTCCAGGTCGTAAGAATTCACATCGAACGCCCGGTCCGCCAGCAGCATTTTGCCCCGCCCCTGCGCGACCACCCAGTCCGAGGCGTGCAGCGGCGAATGGAAACTCGTCCTGATGAGCCGCTCCAGCGCGCCGTGCCCGATTCCCTGGAAATCGATCTGCCCGAAATAGGCGATCATCTTTCCCTTCTGCAGGAACCACTGCCCGTCCAGCTCCACGCTGAAGGCATACGGATTGACGTTGTCATCCGCGGGCAGCGAATGCACATCGTGAATGACGGGACCGCTCACAGCTTTTCCTCCGACGCCTGTACGTACACGGTGCCCTGGCCCGACAGTTCGAGTTGGAATGCCTCGCCCGAGCCGCGGCCGACCATGTCCCGCCAGCCGAGGGCCGTGGAGAGTTTGTTGCGGACGTTGCCGCGGTGGGCGACGTAGGCCTGCGGGTCGACGTGGACCGGGCGGTCCTGGCGGATGGGCAGCTCGATCACGCCGCCGTGCGCCATCACCGCCACCGAGCCGTGCCCTTCGAGGGTCGTCGTGAAGAGCCCCTGGCCGGTCACCTGGCCGCGCACCATGCCCATCACGCCGCCCTGCGCGCCCATGAACATCGTGCCCTGGCGCAGCGACCCGTCGAACGCCAGCAGCCGGTCGGCCTCGACGTAGAGGGTGTCGCCGGTGAGGTCGATGACGTGGACGTGGTGGCCGCCGTGGCCGAACATCACCGAGCCGCTGCCCTCCACCGTCATCAGCGGGGTCGCCTCGTTGGCGATCCGGCGGCCGATCATCGAGCCGATGCCGCCCTGGCCGCCCTGCATGTTGGGGGTGAAGCTGACCTCGCCCTGGTACGCGAGCATCGCGCCGCGCTGGCTGAACAGCCGCTGCCCGGGCGTGACCTCGGCCCGGACCATGCGCGAGTTGAGGACCGTGAACGGCATCAGACCTCACCGCCGATGGTGTTGCGCTCGCTGGGCTGTACGTACACCAGGCCCTCGCCCTCGAAGCGGATCTGGAAGGCCTCCCCCGAGCCCTCCCCTATGAACGTGCGGAAGTTCACACCGGACTGGAAGTGCTGCCGCAGGTCGCCGGTGTGCGCGACGTACGCGCCCGGGTCGACCTGGAGCGGGTAGTCACGGGTGACGCGCAGCACCACGGCGGGGCCGTCCGACATGATCGCCGCCTGCCCGGTGCCCTCCACGCTCGTCGTGAAGAGGCCGTTGCCCTGCGAGGCGCCGCGCAGCCCGGTGAAGGACGTGCCGGTGCGGAGCGCCGCCTCCGTGCAGAGCAGATTGCTGGCCTCGACGTAGAGCTTCTCGCCGCGCAGCTGGACCAGGTTGATCTCGCTCGCGCGGTCCGCGAAGTAGCAGGTCCCTTCCCCCTTGACCTCCATCATTTCCATCTGTTCGCCGGTCAGCCGCCGGGTCACCATGCCGCGCAGACCCTCACCGCCGCCGGACATCTTCTTGAACGCCATCCGGCCGTCGTAAGCGACCATCGCGCCGTTCTTCGCCTTCACGGCATCGCCGGTCATGTCGACGGCGAGCACCTTGCTCCCCTGGAGCCGAAACGTAGCCACGGTCGAACCGTAGTCCGGCCGGGCGCCGGCGGGCAGGGGCACCGGGCCCCGGGCGGGGCGACCGCCGCGGCGGCTGCAACAATGAGGAGAGGTTTGTGAACGTAAGCACAAGCTAAACGCCACCCCCGACACGACAACTGTCGCCCGACGAGGTTCCCGAGGTTCCCGTGGACATCAAGACCGCTTCCGCCCTGCGCCGGCTCCGCCTGGTCTCCGCCCCCGAGGCCGTCTCCTTCCTGCTGCTGCTGATCTGCTCGGTCCTGAAGCGGACCACGGAGTTCAACGCGGTGCCGGTCATGGGCGCGATCCACGGCGTGCTGTTCATCCTGTACGTGATCTTCTGGCTGGACGCCTGGAACCGTACGAAGTGGTCGTTCGGCACCGCCGCGCTCTACTTCATCCTCTCCGTCCTGCCCACCGGCGGCTTCTTCGCCGAGCGGAAGCTGAAGCGCGAGGCCGAGGCGGTCGTGATCGCCGCGCGTGCCCGCAAGGAGAAGGACGGCGTCGTGGGAGGGGTCAAGGCATGATCGTCGCATTCTCGGTGAGCCCGCTCGGCGTGGGCGAGGACGTCGGCGAGTACGTGGCCGACGCGGTACGGGTCGTCCGCGAGTCCGGGCTGCCCAACCGCACGGACGCCATGTTCACCTCCATCGAGGGTGAGTGGGACGAGGTCATGGACGTCGTCAAGCGCGCGGTCGCCGCGGTCGAGGAGCGCGCGGGCCGGGTCTCGCTCGTCCTCAAGGCCGACATCCGGCAGGGCGTGACCGACGGGCTGACCTCGAAGGTGGACACCGTCGAGCGGCACCTCGCGGAACAGCGGGACTCGTAACAGCAGATGCGGGCGTGGCCGGTGATGCACCGGCCACGCCCGTCTTCTGAGACGGGGCTGACCACCATATGGGCGACCGGTAGGGTCGGATACGTGCCGAAGCCGCTCAGTCTCCCCTTCGATCCCATCGCCCGCGCCGATGAGCTGTGGCAGCGCAGGTGGGGGGCCGTCCCGTCGATGGCGGCGATCACCTCGATCATGCGGGCCCAGCAGATCCTGCTCGGCGAGGTGGACGCCGTGGTCAAGCCGTACGGCCTCACCTTCGCGCGCTACGAAGCCCTGGTGCTGCTGACCTTCTCGCAGGCCGGCGAGTTGCCGATGTCCAAGATCGGCGAACGCCTGATGGTGCATCCCACCTCCGTCACCAACACCGTCGACCGGCTGGTGAAGTCCGGCCTGGTGGCCAAGCGTCCGAACCCGAACGACGGGCGGGGCACGCTCGCGTCCATCACGGACAAGGGGCGCGAGGTGTGCGACGCCGCGACCCGGGACCTGATGGCGATGGACTTCGGGCTCGGCGCGTACGACGCGGAGGAGTGCCAGGAGATCTTCGCCCTGCTGCGCCCGCTGCGGGTGGCGGCGGCGGACTTTAGTGACGAGTGACTCTCTGGAGCGTTACAGTTACTTTGGGTCAGCGCGCTTTGCTCTCCGCACACGCGGAGGTGTTCCGACCAGTTACACCACGTGCAGCCAGCCGTGGGCATGGTCCCCGCCGACGCGGGGCTTTTGGGGGCCGTTAGGCTCGTATCTATGAAACGAAGCGTGCTGACCCGCTACCGGACGATGGCGTACGTGACGGGCGTGCTGCTGGTCCTGCTGACCCTCGGCGTGATCGCCAAGTACCTGCTGCACATCGACGGTGCGGCCGGCTTCACCAGCGTCGTCGGCATCGCCCACGGCTGGCTGTACGTCCTCTACCTCGTTTTCGCCTTCGACCTGGGCTCCAAGGCCAAGATGCCGATCGGGAAGCTGCTGTGGGTGCTGATCGCCGGCACGATCCCCACCGCCGCGTTCTTCGTCGAGCGCAAGGTCTCGCGCGAGCTGGAGCCGCTGATCACGGGCGACGCGGCCGCGCAGACCGCCAAGGTCTGACGCCCGCATGAGCGAGCCGTCCGCCGATCACCGCGACCACCCGCTGGTCGCGGCCGCCCGGCGGCTCGCCGCCGACACCCTCGCCCCGGCCGCCGAGCGCGCCGACCGCGAGGGTGTGGATCCGGCCACGATCGCCGCGGTCAAGGCGTCCGGCGTGCTCGGCGCCACCGGGCCGGTCGCGTACGGCGGTGCCGCGGCGCCCGCCCCCGTCGTCCGGGAAATCGTCGAGATCCTCGCCGGGGCCTGCTGCGCCACCTTCTTCGTCCAGGCGCAGCACCACACGCCGGTCGCGCTGCTCGCCGCGGCCCCCGAGGGCGCACCCCTCCGCGAGCAGCTGCTGCGCCCGCTGTGCGACGGGACGCTGCTGGCCGGCATCGCCTTCTCCCATCTGCGGGCCTTCCCGAAGCTGCCGGTGCGCGTCACCCGGGAGCATTCGGGGTGGCGCTTCGACGGCCGGGTGCCCTGGTACACCGGCTGGGGCCTGAACGACGTGCTGCTGCTCGGCGGCGCGACCGCGGACGGCGAGGTGGTCTTCGCCGTCGCCGAGGCCCGCGAGCAGCCCGGCCTGCGCGCCACCGAGCCGCTGGAGCTGGCCGCGCTCTCCGGCACCCGCACGGTCGGCCTGGAGCTGGACGGGCTGGTGCTGCCCGACGGCGCGGTGGCGCTGCGGCAGCCGTACGAGGACTGGGCGACGGCCGACCGGCCGAAGAACACCAACGTCAATCCGGCGGTGCTGGGCGTCACCCGCGCCGCGCTGGACCTCCTGGACGCCTCGGGCGACGAGGCCGCGGCCCGGACCGCCCACGTGCTGCGCGAGCGGCTGGCCGACGTCCGCAAGGACGCGTACGCGCTGCTGGACGAGGTACCGGCGCAGGAGCGCATTCCCGACCGGCTGGCCGCCAAGACGCGCGCGTACGACGTGCTGCGGGCGGCGACCACGGCCGCTGTCGTAGCGGGCGGAGGCCGGGCGATGGACCTGGCCAGTCCGGCCCAGCGGCTGGCCCGCGAGGGCATGTTCCTGCTGGTCCAGGGCCAGACGGCGGATGTCAGGGACGCGCACCTGGCGGCCCTGCGGAGCTGAGTCCCCGCTGCCGGAGCCGCCTTCCAGAAGTACTAGGACGACCTAGTACTTACATTTACTAGGACGTCCAAGTAAATTGGTGGCATGGACGCTCACGCGATCGAAGAGGGCCGCCGCCGCTGGCAGGCCCGGTACGACTCCGCACGCAAGCGCGACGCGGACTTCAGTACCCTCTCGGGCGACCCCGTCGACCCGGTATACGGACCACGCCCCGGCGACGCCTATGAAGGCTTCGAGCGGATCGGCTGGCCCGGCGAGTACCCCTTCACGCGCGGCCTGTACCCGACCGGCTACCGAGGCCGGACGTGGACCATCCGCCAGTTCGCGGGCTTCGGCAACGCCGAGCAGACGAACGAGCGGTACAAGATGATCCTCAAGGCGGGCGGCGGCGGCCTCTCGGTCGCCTTCGACATGCCGACCCTGATGGGCCGCGACTCCGACGACCCGCGCTCGCTCGGCGAGGTCGGCCACTGCGGCGTCGCCATCGACTCCGCCGCCGACATGGAGGTCCTCTTCAAGGACATCCCGCTCGGCGACGTGACGACCTCCATGACGATCTCCGGCCCGGCCGTCCCGGTCTTCTGCATGTACCTGGTCGCCGCCGAGCGCCAGGGCATCGACCCCGGCGTCCTCAACGGCACGCTCCAGACCGACATCTTCAAGGAGTACATCGCCCAGAAGGAGTGGCTCTTCCAACCCGAGCCCCATCTGCGCCTGATCGGCGACCTGATGGAGCACTGCGCCCGCGCCATCCCCGACTACAAGCCGCTCTCGGTCTCCGGGTACCACATCCGTGAGGCGGGCGCGACGGCCGCGCAGGAGCTGGCGTACACCCTCGCCGACGGCTTCGGGTACGTGGAGCTGGGCCTGTCGCGCGGCCTGGACGTCAACAAGTTCGCGCCGGGCCTGAGCTTCTTCTTCGACGCGCATGTCGACTTCTTCGAGGAGATCGCCAAGTTCCGTGCCGCGCGCCGGATCTGGGCCCGCTGGATGCGCGACGTGTACGGCGCGACCAGTGAGAAGGCGCAGTGGCTGCGGTTCCACACGCAGACCGCCGGCGTCTCGCTGACCGCCCAGCAGCCGTACAACAACGTCGTACGCACCGCGGTCGAGGCCCTCGCGGCCGTCCTCGGCGGCACCAACTCGCTGCACACCAACGCGCTGGACGAGACCCTCGCCCTGCCCAGCGAGCAGGCCGCGGAGATCGCGCTGCGCACGCAGCAGGTGCTGATGGAGGAGACCGGCGTCGCCAACGTCGCGGACCCGCTGGGCGGTTCGTGGTACATCGAGCAGCTCACCGACCGGATCGAGGCGGACGCCGAGAAGATCTTCGACCGGATAAAGGAGCGCGGCGCCCGCGCCGTCCCGGACGGGCAGCACCCGATCGGCCCGATGACCTCCGGCATCCTGCGCGGCATCGAGGACGGCTGGTTCACCGGCGAGATCGCCGAGTCCGCCTTCCAGTACCAGCAGGCGCTGGAGAAGGGCGACAAGAAGGTCGTCGGCGTCAACTGCCACCACGGCTCGGTCACCGGCGACCTGGAGATCCTGCGGGTCAGCCACGAGGTGGAGCGCGAGCAGGTGCGCGTCCTCGGCGGCCGCAAGGCGGCCCGTGACGACGCGGCGGTACGGAAGGCGCTGGACGGCATGCTCGGCGCGGCCCGCGACGGCCGCAACATGATCGAGCCCATGCTCGACGCGGTCCGCGCCGAGGCCACCCTCGGCGAGATCTGCGACGCGCTCCGGGACGAGTGGGGCGTGTACACCGAGCCCGCGGGCTTCTAGCGCAGGTCACCGGGCACACACAACGGAATCCGTGGCGTTCTTCCGGTCGGTCGGGGTAGGCGGGTGCGGTCTGCA
The DNA here is from genome assembly GCF_040655775.1 of Streptomyces sp. NPDC050315. Lineage (NCBI taxonomy): Bacteria > Bacillati > Actinomycetota > Actinomycetes > Kitasatosporales > Streptomycetaceae > Streptomyces > Streptomyces sp. NPDC050315. Next base: position 338,314 of record NZ_JBFAKN010000004.1, on the reverse strand, counting down.
TCCACCTGCCCCTCCGGGAGAAGTACGTGAAAAGACCCGCTCTGACCGCCGTCGGCACGGCAGCCCTCGCCACCGTCCTGCTGGCCGGCTCAGCGGTCATCAGCACGCCCGCCACCGCCGGGCCCGCCCCGAAGCCGCACGCGGCCGGCCTCCACGAGGCCCGCATCCAGGACGACTTCGACTCGCTCGGCCCCGAAGTGCAGGCCGCGAAGCTGTCGTCGGGGCGCACCGCGCACTACATCGACGAGGGGCCGCGGGACGGCAAGCCCGTGCTGTTCATCGGCGGTACGGGCACCAGCGCCCGCGCCGCGCACATGACGGACTTCTTCCGCAGTACGCGCGAATCGCTGAACCTGCGGCTGATATCGGTCGAGCGCAACGGCTTCGGCGACACGGAGTACGACAAGGACCTGGGCAAGGCGGACTTCGCGAAGGATGCGCTGGAGGTCCTGGACCGGATCGGCGTCGAGAAGACGAGCGTGATCGCGATCTCCGGTGGCGGGCCGTACGCCGCCGAGCTCGCCGCACGGTCGCCGCAGCGCATCGAGGCGCTGCACCTGGCCGCCGCGCTGCCTCCGTACGGCGCGAAGCCGGACTACTGCGCGCTCTCCGACGAGGAGCTGGGCAAGCAGCTGGCCCCCACGCTCGCCGACCCGCGCAAGTGGTGGGCGTTCCCCGACGACAGCCCGACGAAGCAGATCCCGGGCTTCGCCGATACCGCTTACGAAGAGGGCGCGCGCACCTACCACCAGCGCGGCCAGATGAAGATCGACCCGGCGCCGCAGGTGCACGAGCAGAAGTTGTACTGCGAGCGGCCTGGGCCCGACCTGTCGAAGCTCACCGCGCCGGTCTTCCTCTACAGCGGCAAGAAGGACACCACCGTCCCGCCGAGCACGATCAAGACCTGGCAGCAGCACCTGCCGGGCAAGCCGGTGCTGCGCTCCTACGCCGACTCCGGGCACGACGTGCAGTACCGGCACTGGGACCAGATCCTGGTCGACCTGGCCGGGTACACGGACCGCACGGTGATCTGCTTCGAGGGCCACAGCGGGATGCCGAAGGCGGACGCGGCCGAGAAGCTGGTGGCCGAGGGGCGGGCCACGCTGGGCAGTTGTGCCTGGCAGAAGGCGGGCGACTGACGCGTCCGTTACTCGGTCCGCGACAACGGAAACCGCAGCCGGAACAGTGCCCCGCCGCCCGGGGCCTGTTCCGCGGTCAGCTCGGCCCGGTGCGCGCGGGCGATCTGCCGGGCCATCGCGAGGCCGAGCCCCGAGCCGGGGAGCGCCCGGGCCGCCTGCGCGCGGTAGAAGCGGTCGAAGACGTGCGGCAGATCCTCGGCGGCAATACCCGGGCCGTGGTCCCGGACCGTGATCTCCAGCGCGCCCGGCGGGGCGGTCAGCTCCGCCTCGACCGGGCCGCCGGGCGGCGAGAACTTGGCCGCGTTGTCGAGCAGGTTGGAGAGGAGGCGGGCCAGCCGGGCCGGTACGCCGGGGAGGGAAACCGCGGCGGCGTGCTCGTCGGTCCGTACGGTGAAGGCGATCGCGGGCCAGTGTTCCCGGGCCGCGGCGACCGCGTGTTCCAGCAGCGCGGCCGGGCGCACCTCCTCGACCAGCGGCTGCGGTTCCTCGTCGCGGGCCAGCTCGATCAGGTCGTTGACCAGCGTGGTCACCTCGCGCAGCTGGCGGCCCAGCGCTCCGGACGCCCGGTCGCGCTGGGCATCGGTCAGCCGGTCGGCGCGGGCCAGGAGTTCGGCGTTGGTACGCAGCGCCGTCAGCGGTGTGCGCAGCTCGTGGGAGGCGTCGGCGACCAGCCGGCGCTGGGCGGTGACCGACTGCTCCAGCTCGCCGAGCATCGTGTTGAAGCTGGCCGCCAGCCGGGTCAGCTCGTCCTCACGGCCGGGCGGCCCGGCGGGCAGTTCGATGCGGTGCCCGGCGTCGCGGGTGGCGGCGATCCGCTCGGCGGCGGCGGTCAGCCGGGCGACCGGCGCCAGGCCCGTACGGGAGACCCAGTAGCCGAGCGCGGCGGCCAGCAGGACACCCGCGCCGCCCACCGCGGCCAGCATCCCGGCGGCCTGCCGCACCCCCTTCTCCACGGTGTCCGCGCGCAGCGCCACCTGCACCGCCGTGCCGTCCTTGAAGTGCTGGGTGAGCATCCGGGCCGGGCGGCCGTGCAGGGTGAACTCGCTGTAGTACGCGGCATGTTGCCCCGCCGCCACCTCGCGGGTGGCGTCGGTGACCGGCAGTACGTACGGCCGCGACGGGTCGTCGGCGGCGTCGGCGGGGACGAGCTGGGAGCAGGCCGGGGCCGACAGGAAGCGGCACTCGGCGGCCACGGTGCCGGGCCGCTCGTCCCGGTTCTGCTGCATGACCAGGGTCGCGGACTGGGTGAGGTTCAGCTCCAGCTGGTGGTTCATGGCGTACCGGATGATGACGAACGCGGCGGTGCACACGCCGACGGCGACCAGTGCGACGGCCGCCGAGGCGGCCAGCGCCAAGCGGGTGCGGAGGGGCCGACGGCGCCGCCAGGCCGCCCCGATCCCGCGCCGCCCGCTCACTCGTCCCCCAGCCGGTAGCCGATGCCGTGCACGGTGTGCAGCAGCCGAGGCTCGCCGCCCGCCTCCAGCTTGCGGCGCAGGTAACCGACGTACACGGCAAGGGAGTTGGAGGTCGGGCCGAAGTCGCGGCCCCAGACCCGCTCCAGGATCACCTCGCGCGGCACGACCTGTCCGGGGTTGCGCGCGAACAGCTCCAGCAGGGTCCACTCGGTACGGCTGAACTCCAGCCGGCGGCCGCCCCGGCGCCCGGTACGCGTGGCCGGGTCGAGCACCAGGTCGGCGACGGTCAGCGCGGCGTCCTCGGCGTCCGGTACGGAGACGCGGCGCAGCAGGGCCCGCAGCCGGGCGGTCAGTTCGTCCAGCGCGAAGGGCTTGACGAGGTAGTCGTCGGCGCCCGCGTCCAGCCCGTCCACCCGCTCGCTCACCGCGTCCAGGGCGGTCAGGACGAGGACGGGCGTACGGTCGCCCAGCGCGCGCAGCTGCCGGCAGACCGCGAGGCCGTCCAGTACGGGCATCATCACGTCCAGTACCAGCGCGTCCGGCTGCCACTCCGCGACCGCGCTCAGCGCGGCCAGCCCGTCGGCCGCGCCGCGTACCCGGTACCCCTCCACGGTCAGCCCGTCCTCGACGGCGGCGCGCACCTCCGCGTCGTCGTCGACGACCAGGATGCGGGGCGCGGGCGGGGGCGGTGGGGGAGATGCGGTCGGCGGCATGGCCCCAAGATTGCCAAACCGCCCTCTTAGAACCTTCTTAGGGCGCGCGACGAGCGTGGCGGCCATGCGCACACCACTCTCCGTCGTCATCGGTGCCGGGGGCACCGGTGGCCACATCTACCCGGGGCTCGCCCTCGCCGACGCGCTGCGCCGCGCCGTGCCCGACGCGGTGATCTCCTTCGTCGGTACGGAACGAGGGCTGGAGAAGCGGCTGATCCCTAAGGCCGGCTACCGCCTGCACACCGTCGACATGATCCCCTTCGATCCGGCGCTGGGTGCCCGGCGCTATCTGCTGCCCGCCGCGCTGCTGAAGTCCGGCGCCCAGTGCCGGGCGATCCTGCGCGCGCAGGGGGCGCAGGTCGCGGTCGGCATGGGCGGCTATCCCAGCGCGCCGGTGATCGTGGGCGCCCGGCTGGCGGGGCTGCCGAGCCTGATCCACGAGTCCAACGCGGTACCGGGCCGCGCCAACACCTTCGCCGCCCGGCTCACCCCGCACATCGCGCTCGCCTTCGACCGCAGCCGCGCGCGGCTGCCGGGCGGCGAGCGGGCCGAGACGGTCGGCATGCCGCTGTCCGGGCCGCTCGCCGGGCTGGACCGGGCGGCGCTGCGGGCACCGGCCCGCCGGGCGCTGGGCATCCCGGATGACGCCCGGCTGCTGCTGGTCAACGGCGGCAGCCTGGGTGCGGCGCGGCTCACCGAGGCCGCCATCGGACTGGCCGCCCGCTACCGCCACCGCCCGGACGTACGGCTGCTGATCAAGACCGGCCCGGACGCGCTGGCCGCGGCGCGCGAGCGCCTGGTCGCCGGGGGCGGCGCCGCGGTCGCGGAGGCCGTCCCGTACCTGGACCGGATGGATCTCGCCTACGCCGCCGCCGACCTGGTGGTGTGCCGGGCCGGCTCGGCGACCGTCGCGGAGCTGGCCACGATCGGGATGCCCGCGGTCCTCGTCCCGTATCCGCACGCGCCCGGCGACCACCAGACGCACAACGCGCGGGTGCTGTCCGACGCGGGCGCCGCCCTGCTGCTGTCGGACGCGGAGACCACCGCCGAGCGCCTCGACGCCGTCGTCGGCCCGCTGCTGGACGACCCGGCCCGGCTGGCGGCGATGGGCGCCGCGGCCGATCCGGGCACCCACGCCCGCGCCGCCGACCTGCTGGCCGCGAAGGTCCTCCGGCTGGCCGGCCTTCCCACCACACCCCTCTCCCTGAAGGAGTACGCATGACCACGCAGCACAACCCCTGGAAGGGCCGCCGGGTCCTCGTCACCGGCGCCGAGGGGTTCATCGGCTCCACGCTTGTCGACCTGCTCGTCGCGCGCGGCGCGCAGGTCCGGGCCCTGGTCCACTACAAGCCGTACGCGGAGAAGGGCCACCTGGCCCGCTACCTCCGCCCGAACAGCCCGAACAGCCCGAACAGCCCGGACAGTCCCGTCGAGATGCTGGCGGGGGACATCCGGGACGCGGGCCGGGTGCGGGACGCGGTGGCCGGCTGCGACACGGTCTTCCACCTCGCCGCGCTGATCGGCATCCCGTACAGCTACGACTCGCCCGGCGCCTACGTGCAGACCAATGTGGTCGGTACGGAGAACGTGTGCGAGGCCGCCCGGCTGCACGGCGTGCGGCGCCTCGTCCACACCTCCACCAGCGAGGTGTACGGGACCGCGCGCACCGCCCCCATCGCCGAGAACCACCCGCTCCAGCCGCAGTCCCCGTACTCCGCCTCGAAGATCGGCGCCGACATGATGGCGCTGTCCCACTGGCACGCCTTCGAGCTGCCGGTCACGGTGGTCCGTCCGTTCAATACGTACGGCCCCCGCCAGTCCGCCCGCGCCGTGATCCCCACCATCCTCGCCCAGCTGCACTCCGGCGCCCGGGAGATCCGGCTCGGCTCCCTCACCCCGACCCGCGACTTCACCTATGTCACGGACACCGCCGAGGGGTTCCTCGCGATGGCGGAGTGCGACCGGGCGGTGGGGGAGGTCGTCAACCTCGGTACGGGGCGGGAGATCTCCATCGGGCAGCTCGCGGAGGAGCTGATCGCGGCCTCCGGCCGGCAGGCGAAGGTGGTCGTGGACCCGGCGCGGCTGCGGCCCTCGGGCAGCGAGGTGGAGCGGCTGCTGTCGGACAACGCGCGGGCCCGGGAGCTCTCCGGCTGGCAGCCGCGGGTCTCCCTGGAGGTGGGGCTGCGCCGGACCTCGGACTGGGTCGGCGGGCACCTGCACCTCTTCGCGGCCGACCGCTACCAGGTCTGAGCGCTCCGGGCGCCGGGGCGGCTCGCGGTCAGTCCCTGCGCTACAGCCCGCGCAGCCCCGCGAGCAGCAGGGTCGTGAAGCGGGCAGCCCAGGCCGCGTCGACCGGTTCGCCGCTGACCAGGGCGCGGTGCACCACCGCGCCCGCGATCACATCGAAGATCAGGTCCACGCTGCGCGCCGCTGCCGCCGCGCCCTCGGCCCCGCCGCTGTCCGGCGGCAGCTCGCCGCGCCGCTGGGCGCGCTCCCGGCCCATGACCACCAGCCGCTTCTGCCGCTCCACGACGGCCTCGCGGATCCGGGCGCGCAGCGCGTCGTCCGTGGTGGACTCGGCGACCACCGCCATCAGCGCGGTCTTGGTCTCCGGGCGGGCGAGCAGCGCGGCGAACTGCAGCACGACGCCCTCGATGTCGTCCTTCAGGCAGCCCCGGTCGGGGAGCTCCAGCTCGTCGAAGAGGACCGCGACGGCGTCCAGTACCAGTTCGTTCTTGCTCGCCCAGCGGCGGTACAGCGTCGTCTTGGCGACCTTGGCGCGCGCGGCCACGTCGCCCATCGTGAGCTTTCTCCAGCCCAGTTCGACGAGGGCCGCGCGGGTGGCGTCCAGGATCGCGGCGTCGGCCGCGGCGCTGCGCGGGCGTCCCGTGCGGCCGGTGAGGCGGGCGCGCCCCTTGCGGGGGCCGGGGGGAGAGCACTGCATGCGGCCGACCATACCGGCCGGTAGGCGCGGGGTGCGCGCGACAGGTGAGAGAGATCACGAGCGCGGTGGCCCCGCACGCTTGCGGCGGCGGGGGACCGGAGAGTTACGCTACGACTCGTAGCGAAAGAGCGACGCCACACTGGCCGCGGGTGGGGACCCCGGCCACCACAGACCGGTTCCCCCTCGGGAACCAGCACATACCGGTCCTCCTCGGGACCACCACAGAGCTCCGTCTCCGGCCCGCTTCAGGCAATCCGGCGGGATGCGGGCAGGGTACGGAGCTCACCTCGCGGGGTCCAGGGCCATGGGGGCCCTGGATTTACCGCACCGCTTTCCGGAACGGCCCGCTCAGGGGGGAGGATGGGACCATGCAGCCACGCAATATGTCCATGAGTGGAGTGGTCGACCTCGCCGCGGTGAAGGCGGCCGGGGAAGCGAAGCAGAAAGCGGAACAGGCGCGCGCCGAAGCGGCGCGTACCGGTCAGGCCCCGGCGGCCGGCGGCCGGCTCGTGGTCGACGTCGACGAGGCGGGGTTCCAGCAGGAGATCCTGCAGCGCTCCACCGAGGTCCCGGTCGTCATCGACTTCTGGGCCGAGTGGTGCGAGCCGTGCAAGCAGCTGGGCCCGCTGCTGGAGCGCCTGGCGGCGGAGTACGCCGGCAAGTTCGTGCTCGCCAAGATCGACGTAGACAGTAACCAGGCCCTTTTCCAGCAGTTCGGGGTGCAGGGCATCCCGGCGGTGTTCGCCGTCGTCGCGGGTCAGCCGATCCCGCTGTTCCAGGGCGCGGCCCCGGAGGCGCAGATCCGGCAGGTGCTGGACCAGCTGGTGCAGGCCGCCGAGCAGCAGTTCGGCATCGTCGGCGCGCCCGTCGACCCGGCGGCGCAGGGCGTCGAGGAGCCCGCCGAGGCGCCCGTCCCGGCCGGTCCGTACGACGCGCTGCTGGAGGCCGCGACCCAGGCGCTGGACTCCGGCGACCTCGGCGGTGCCATCCAGGCGTACAAGAACGTGCTCTCCGACGACCCGGCCAACCCCGAGGCGAAGCTCGGCCTCGCGCAGGCCGAGCTGCTGCACCGCGTGCAGGACCTCGACCCGCAGGCGGTGCGCAAGGAGGCGGCCGAGGGCCCGGCCGACGTGCAGGCGCAGATCCGCGCGGCCGATCTGGACCTGGTCGGCGGGCACGTCGAGGACGCCTTCGGGCGGCTGGTCGACGTCGTGAAGCGCACGGCGGGCGACGACCGCGAGGCGGCCCGGGTGCGGCTGCTGGAGCTCTTCGAGGTCATCGGCGGCGACGACCCGCGCGTCGTGAGCGCGCGTACGGCTCTGGCCCGCGTTCTGTTCTGACAGCTCGCCAACTCCTCCCTCCTCAAACGGAACGGCGGTCACGTTTTACCAAAACTTGGTAAGCGTGGCCGCTGTTACTTGGAGTAAGAGCGCTGGTAGGGCTTCGGGTGCTTTGGGCGTAATTTCCGGATGTTTCTTCCGCGTTAAAGGCGACCCTGTGTACCGGGGCGGTTCCCCTCGGTACAGAGCCAGTTATTTGTCTGTTACTCGTAGGTAACGAGCCCCTTGTGCGACGGCCTTGAATGGACCACGATCAGCCAAGCTCGGTCCGTTACTCCGCAGTCCGGTACCCAATCGGAAGCCGCGGGGACGGGTCCCCACCGGGCGGCCGGCGGCAGTGGCGCCGGTCGGGACAGGGGGGTCTTCGCCATCCGGCGGAGCCTGTCCAGAGAGGTTGCGCGAGAGCGTGGCCAGTGGTTGTCGCTCGGGGGTGATCGCCGGTGATTCGGAAGGTACGAACTCCGAAACGGGCGCTCTCCTTCCCGAGGACGTAGCACTTCTCCCATCCCAGGTGCGGCCGCATCCATGACCCGAGCGGCCGGTGCCGGAGATGTACGTCCGAGAAGGAGGAAAGTCATGGAGTCCCTGGCTCGTGGCGGGACCAGATGGAAGCGGTTCGCCGTCGTCATGGTGCCGAGCGTCGCTGCGACGGCCGCGATCGGCGTGGCCCTCTCGCAGGGTGCGCTGGCCGCGTCGTTCAGCGTGTCCGGCCAGCAGTTCAAGGTGGCCACCGACCGCCTGGACGGCACCGGCTTCGTCCAGTACGGAGCCGTTGACGCCCAGAAGGGCGGCAAGCAGATACCGGTGGCGGTCTCGGCGTTCTCCAGCGCCAAGATCAAGAACCTGTGCCAGTCGGTCGTCGTGCCCGTCCCGGTCTTCGGTGACGTGTCGATGAAGCTCCAGGCGGGTGGCGGTGACACGCCGGTCGAGGCGAAGAACCTCTACATCGACCTGGACCAGCTGGAAGCGGACGCGACCTTCAACAACATCAACATCGGTGTTGCCGCGGGTTCGACGTCCAAGGGCCCCGGCATCAAGAAGGGCGACAAGGCCGACCCCGGTTCGTTCGCCCAGGAGGCCGACACGGCCGTCCTGACCGGAGTCAAGCAGACGGCGTGGGCGACCACCGCCGGCACGTTCAAGCTCAGCGGCCTGAAGATGAAGGTTTCCGCGGGCAAGAACGAGTGCTACTGACGCACTGAGCGTGCGGGCACGGGGGACCGAACGCCAGGCCCGTTGGGCCGCCCCCCTGTGCCCGTGCGCCGGGCGCCGACAGCACCGAGCACCACCAGCTCATGTACCACCGAATTGCCAGTCCCGAGGAGCTGTACGAGATGAGCGCCGACACGCGACCACGGCTGAGCGAGACAATCGGCCGGCAGCGCCGTTCGTTCCGGGTTTGGCGGGGACAACGCCCGTACTGGGCCGGGTTGCTGACCCTGCTCGCCGGCATCCCGATCATGTACATCCCTTACGCGAACCTCACGATCGGTTCCCTGACCGTCCGCATGGCGACGACGGCGGGCGCCGGCTCGCTGATCATCGGCGTGCTGCTGGTCGTGCTCGGTCTGACCATGTGGTTCCAGCCCGCTTCACGGGTCTTCGCCGGTGTCGCGGCGATCCTGCTGTCGCTGGTGTCCCTGGTCGTCTCCAACTTCGGCGCCTTCCTGATCGGCTTCCTGCTGGGGCTGATCGGCGGTGCGCTGGCGGTCTCCTGGGCCCCCGGCAAGCCGGCGCCGGCCACGTCCGCCGGCGAGGACACCGACGGCGGACCCCAGCACGCGGACGGCGGCCCCGGCGACGGGTTCGACGCGTTCGGCGGCGGGCGGACCGCGGCGGCCGGAGCGGGCGGTTCGCGCGGCGTACTGGACGACCTGTCAGGTAAGAGCCCGACCAACGGGACGAACGGGAGGCACCGTGCCGGGTGATGAGCTGCACGACGAGGGCGCAGCCGCCGGGGCGAGATCCGGGCGGCACGCGGCGCCGAGGAAGCCGCTGCTGACGCGGTTGCACGTGCCCGCGGGCAAGGCGATAGCCATCGCCGCCATGCCCTCCGCCGTGCTCATGGGCATGGGGCTCACGCCCCAGCTGGCCATGGCCAAGCCCAAGCCCCCGGAGAGCCCCTTCCGGGGCGGTCCGTGCGTGACCGCCCCGGACAAGGTGGAAGACAAGGACGCCAAGGACAAGGCCGAGGACAAGGAAAAGAAGGACGACGCGAAGGACGGCAAGGAGACCGAGCCGTCCGCGAAGCCCTCCCCCTCGCCCTCCGGCACGGACGAGGACAAGACGTCCGAGCCGTCCGCCGACGAGCCGTCGGAGTCCACGACGCCCTCGCCGTCCGCCTCCCCCGAGGAGGAGGAGAAGGACGGCGGCCTGCTGGGCGGTGTCGGTGACGCGCTCGGCGGCCTGCTCGGCGGCGACAAGTCCGACGAGGAGTCCACCGCCTCGCCGAGCCCGTCCCCGTCCGAGTCCACGTCCGAATCCGCGTCGGAGGACACCGCCGAGGACACCAAGACCTCGGAAGCGCCCACCGACAAGGTGACCAAGCCGGTCAAGGACACCCTGGACAGCGCCACCAACCACGGTGACGGGGCGAAGACCGCCAACGACACCGTCCACGGTGCCGTCGGCACGGTCGACAACGTCCTGCCCGGCGGCGGCCTGGACGGCACGGACGCCAACGGCAAGAAGGGCTACCCCTGCGTCGTTGAGAACAAGCAGAAGGGCAAGGACGAGCAGACCCCCGTCACCCTGCCCGACGACCCCTGGCACCTGGAGTCCTCCGCGCTCACCCTGCGCGGCCTGGACTACGAGGGCGTCGTCAACGTCACCACCCAGAACGGCTCCACCAAGCAGGCCCTGAAGTTCACCGCCGACAGCGTGGACATAGGCGACCTGCACCAGATCGTCGACGACCCGACGTCCGGGAAGAAGTACCACGTCCAGGCGCGCGAGGGCTCCACGTCCACGATCCGCGGCGGCAAGGTGACGATGTACACCGAGAAGCTGCAGGGCAACCTCTTCGGCCTGATACCGGTCACCTTCGACCCGGAGCACCCGCCGCCCATCAACACGCCGTTCGCCTACTTCACCAAGGTGAAGATCGACCAGGCGGGCCAGTTCGGCGGCAACCTGCACGTCCCGGGCCTGCACCAGTTCATGACCGACTGAGCAGCACCACCGGCCCGGCCCGGGCACCGGAACCATCCCGGGAGCCGCAAGACGAAGGCCCCGCTCCTCCTCGGAGGAGCGGGGCCTTCGCGTACGTACCGGGGCGTCAGTCGCCCAGGTGGTGCACCCGGACCATGTTGGTGGTGCCGGGGACGCCGGGGGGCGAACCGGCCGTGATGATCATGGTGTCGCCCTTGTTGTAGCGCTTGAGCTTGAGCAGCTCGGCGTCGACCAGGTCGACCATCGCGTCGGTGTTGTCCACGTGCGGCACGACGAAGGTCTCCACGCCCCAGCTCAGCGAGAGCTGGTTGCGGGTGGACTCGTCGGTGGTGAAGGCCAGGATCGGCTGGGCCGCGCGATAGCGGGACAGCCGGCGCGCCGTGTCACCGGACTTGGTGAAGGCCACCAGCGCCTTGCCGTTGAGGAAGTCGGCCATCTCGGCGGCCGCGCGGGCCACGGCGCCGCCCTGCGTACGCGGCTTCTTGCCCGGGACCAGCGGCTGCAGGCCCTTGGACAGCAGCTCCTCCTCGGCCGCCTCGACGATCTTCGACATCGTCTTGACGGTCTGGATCGGGTACTGGCCGACCGAGGACTCCGCGGAGAGCATGACCGCGTCCGCGCCGTCCAGGATCGCGTTGGCGACGTCGGACGCCTCGGCGCGGGTCGGGCGGGAGTTGGTGATCATCGACTCCATCATCTGGGTCGCCACGATCACCGGCTTGGCGTTCCGCCGGCACATCTCCACCAGGCGCTTCTGCACCATCGGGACCTTCTCCAGCGGGTACTCCACCGCCAGGTCACCACGGGCCACCATGACGCCGTCGAAGGAGGCGACGACCTCTTCCATGTTGGCGACGGCCTGCGGCTTCTCGACCTTGGCGATCACCGGCACCCGGCGGCCGACCTCGTCCATGACGCGGTGCACGTCCTGGACGTCCTTGGCGTCCCGCACGAAGGACAGCGCGACCAGGTCGCAGCCCATGTTCAGGGCGAACTTCAGGTCCTCGATGTCCTTCTCGGACAGCGCCGGCACGTTCACCGCGGCGCCGGGCAGGTTGATGCCCTTGTGGTCGGAGATGACGCCGCCCTCGATGACGATGCAGCGCACGCGGGGGCCGTCGACCTCGATCACCTGGAGGGCGACGTTGCCGTCGTTGATCAGTACCGGGTCGCCCTTGGAGACGTCGCCGGGCAGGCCCTTGTAGGTGGTACCGCAGATGGTCTTGTCACCGGGGACGTCCTCGGTGGTGATGACGAACTCGTCGCCGCGCACCAGCTCCACCGGACCGTCGGCGAAGGTCTCCAGGCGGATCTTGGGGCCCTGGAGGTCGGCGAGCACGCCGACGGCGCGGCCGGTCTCCTCGGCGGCCTTGCGGAGCCGGTGGTACCGCTCCTCGTGCTCCTCGTGGGTGCCATGGCTCATGTTGAAACGGGCCACGTTCATACCGGCCTCGATCAGCGTCTTGAGCTGATCGAAGGAGTCAACGGCAGGGCCCAGGGTGCAGACGATTTTCGAACGGCGCATGGGCTGAATCCTATCGGTTTGTTTCAGAGCGGAATATTCCACCTGGCGGAAGCGCCGAAAACTAGGCGCTGACCAGTGCGTATGTCTGGTTGGCGATCTCCAGCTCCTCGTCGGTCGGCACCACGGCGACCGCCACGCGGGCGTATTCGGGCGAGATGATCCGGGCCTTGTCGGACCGCTCGGCGTTCAGCCGCGCGTCCACCGCCAGCCCCATCTCCTCCAGGCCCAGCACCGCGGCCTCCCGCACCGGCGCCGCGTTCTCGCCGACGCCCGCGGTGAACGCCACCGCGTCGACCCGGCCGAGCACCGCCGTGTAGGCACCGATGTACTTGCGCAGCCGGTGTATGTAGATGTCGAACGCGAGCGCAGCCCGCTTGTCGCCCTCGTCGATACGCCGCCGGATCTCCCGCATGTCGTTGTCGCCGCAGAGCCCGATCAGGCCGCTCTTCTTGTTGAGCAGCTCGTCGATCTCGTCGCTGGAGAGCCCCGCGTTGCGCTCCAGGTGGAAGATGACCGCCGGGTCGATGTCGCCCGAGCGGGTGCCCATGACCAGGCCTTCCAGCGGGGTCAGCCCCATCGAGGTGTCCACGCAGCGGCCGCCTGCCACCGCCGAGGCCGAGGCGCCGTTGCCCAGGTGCAGCACGATGACGTTGACGTCCTCCGGCTGCTTGCCGAGCAGCTTGGCGGTCTCGCGGGAGACGTACGCGTGCGAGGTGCCGTGGAAGCCGTACCGGCGCACGCGGTGCGCGTCCGCGGTCTCCACGTCGATGGCGTACCGGGCCGCGTACTCCGGCATCGTCGAGTGGAAGGCGGTGTCGAAGACCGCCACCTGCGGCAGGTCCGGACGGAGCCGCTGGGCGGTCCTGATGCCCGTGATGTTCGCGGGGTTGTGCAGCGGCGCCACCGGCACCAGCCGCTCGATCTCCTTCAGTACCGCGTCGTCGATGACGGTCGGCTCGGTCAGCTTCAGCCCGCCGTGCACCACCCGGTGGCCGATCGCGGCCAGCTCGGGGGAGTCCAGCCCCAGCCCGTCCGCCGACAGCTCGTCCGCGACGGCCTTCAGCGCGGCGTCGTGGTCGGCCATCCGCTCCTCGCGCTCGCGCTTCTCGCCGCCGGCCGCCAGCGGGGTGTGCACCAGCCGCGAGGCCGGCTCGCCGATCCGCTCGACCAGCCCCACCGCCAGCCGGGTGCCCCCGTTCATGTCCAGCAGCTGGTACTTCAGCGAGGAGGATCCGGAGTTCAGGACGAGGACTCGGGTGGCGTCGGCAGTCATGGCAAAGCTTTCGGTTCGGTTACGGGGGTGGGGATACGGGGTCAGCGGCCGGTCGGCGCGGTGCCGCCCTGGGCCTGGATGGCCGTGATGGCGACGGTGTTGACGATGTCCTGCACCAGGGCGCCGCGCGAGAGGTCGTTGACCGGCTTGCGCAGGCCCTGCAGCACCGGGCCGACGGCGACCGCGCCGGCCGACCGCTGGACGGCCTTGTAGGTGTTGTTGCCGGTGTTCAGGTCCGGGAACACCAGCACGGTGGCCCGGCCCGCGACCTCGGAGTCCGGCAGCTTGGTGCGGGCGACGCTCGCGTCCACCGCGGCGTCGTACTGGATCGGGCCCTCCACCAGCAGGTCGGGCCGGCGCTCGCGGACGATCTCGGTCGCCTTGCGCACCTTGTCGACATCGGCGCCGGACCCCGACGTACCGGTCGAGTACGAGAGCATCGCGATCCGCGGCTCGACGCCGAACTGGGCGGCGGTCGCGGCGGACTGGATGGCGATGTCGGCCAGCTGCTCGGCGTTCGGGTCCGGGTTGACCGCGCAGTCGCCGTAGACCAGCACCCGGTCGGCCAGGCACATGAAGAAGACGGACGAGACGATCGCGGCGTCCTGCTTGGTCTTGATGACCTCGAAGGCGGGTCGGATGGTGGCGGCGGTCGAGTGCACGGCGCCGCTGACCATGCCGTCGGCCAGGCCCTCCTGGACCATCAGCGTGCCGAAGTACGACACGTCCGCGACCACGTCGTACGCCAGCTCGTACGTCACGCCCTTGTGGGCGCGCAGCTCCGCGTACCGCTCGGCGAAGCGCTCGCGCACCGGCGCGGTCTGCGGGTCGATGATCTGCGCTTCGCCCAGGTCGATGGAGAGATCGGCGGCCCGCTTGCGGATCGCCTCCTCCTCGCCCAGCAGCGTCAGGTCGCACACGTCCCGGCGGAGCAGCACGTCGGCGGCGCGCAGCACGCGCTCCTCGGTGCCCTCGGGCAGTACGACGCGGCGGCGCCCGGAGCGGGACCGCTCGATCAGCTCGTGCTCGAACATCATGGGGGTGACGCGCTCGGACTTCAGTACCGAGATGCGCTTGGTCAGCTCGACGGTGTCCACGTGCCGCTCGAACAGGCCGAGGGCGGTCTCGGCCTTGCGCGGCGAGGCGGCGCTCATCTTGCCCTCGATGGCGAACAGCTCGCCGGCCGTCGGGAAGGACCCGCCGGGCACGGATATCACCGGCGTGCCGGGGGCGAGCCGGGCGGCCAGCGCCATGATGTCCGGGCCCGGGCGCTCGCCGAGGGTGAGCAGCACGCCCGCGATGGGCGGGGCGCCCGCGCTGTGCGCGGCGAGCGCGCCGATGATCAGGTCCGCGCGGTCCCCGGGGGCGACCACCAGGCTGCCCTCGGTCAGCGCCTTGAGGAACGTCGGCAGCATGGCGCCGCCGAAGACGAAGTCACGGGCGTCCCGGGCCAGCCCCGAGTCGTCGCCGAGCAGCACCTCGGCGCCGAGGGTGTGCACGATCTGGGAGACGGTCGGCGCGGAGAGCGAGCTGTCCTCGGGGAGCGCGTAGCAGGGCACCGGGAGGTGCGCCGCCAGCCGCTCCACGACGGCCTCGCGGTCGGCCGGGGCCACCCGGTTCACGACCATGGCGACCACGTCGCAGCCCATGGAGTCGAAGGCGCGGTAGGCGTTGCGGGCCTCGGCCCGTACGGACTCCGGCTCCTGGTCGCGGCCCGCGACGACCGGCAGCACCGAGGCGCCGAACTCGTTCGCCAGCCGCGCGTTCAGGCTCAGCTCGTCCGGCAGATTGGTGTCGGCGTAGTCCGTGCCCAGCACGAGGACGTAGTCGTACTCCCTGGCGACGGCGTGGAAGCGGTCCACCAGCCGCGAGACCAGCTCGTCGGTGCCCCGCTCGGCCTGTAGGGTGCTGGCCGCGTCGTACCCCATGCCGTACACCGAGTCGGCGGGCTGGGTGAGGCGGTACCGCGACCGCAGCAGGTCGAAGAGGCGGTCCGGGCCGTCGTCGTGCACGAGCGGCCGGAAGACCCCGACCCGGTCGACGTGGCGGGTCAGCAGCTCCATGACCCCCAGCTCGATGACCTGCCGTCCGTCGCCGCGGCCGATGCCGGTCACGTACACGCTCCGCGTCACGCGCGATCTCCGTCCTTTTCCGTTGCTCACAGGGGAAAATTACCCGTTATGGCGGGCTTGCCCCCCTTGACAATACCTGCGCCAGTGGATAGGCCGCTCTCCCAGTGTCCATGGTGCGCGCCGGTGCGCGAAGAGGGACGGCCGAGGCGGGTGACCGCCCCTGGGAGGGGTACCCGGAGTGGGGCGGCCGAGACGTGTGAGGGCGCCGGTCACCCGCCCGTGAAAGAATCGCACCTGCTCACCAGAACCAACATCGAGCACAGGAGACTCAGCACGATGCGTATCGGAGTCCTGACCGCGGGCGGCGACTGCCCCGGCCTCAACGCCGTGATCCGCTCTGTGGTGCACCGCGCCGTCACCGAGCACGACGACGAGGTCATCGGCTTC
Source organism: Streptomyces sp. NPDC050315 (assembly GCF_040655775.1). NCBI lineage: Bacteria > Bacillati > Actinomycetota > Actinomycetes > Kitasatosporales > Streptomycetaceae > Streptomyces > Streptomyces sp. NPDC050315. The sequence goes on along the minus strand of NZ_JBFAKN010000004.1, from coordinate 322,275 downwards.
GAGGACGGCTTCGCTGGTCTGCTCGACGGCCGTTACCGGAAGCTCGACCTCGACGCCGTCGGCGGCATCCTCGCCCGCGGCGGCACGATCCTCGGCTCCTCCCGCCTGGAGCGCGCCCGGCTGCGCCAGGCGTGCGAGGACGCCAAGGACATGTCGAAGGACTACGGCATCGACGTCCTCATCCCGATCGGCGGCGAGGGCACGCTCACCGCGGCCCGCATGCTGGCGGACGCCGGACTCCCTGTCGTCGGCGTACCGAAAACGATCGACAACGACATCTCCTCCACCGACCGCACCTTCGGCTTCGACACGGCCGTCGGCGTGGCGACCGAGGCCATCGACCGCCTGAAGACCACTGCCGAGTCGCACCAGCGCGTCATGGTCGTCGAGGTCATGGGCCGGCACGCGGGCTGGATCGCCCTGGAGTCCGGCATGGCCGGCGGCGCCCACGGCATCTGCCTGCCGGAACGTCCCTTCGACCCGGCCGACCTGGTCCGGATGGTCGAGGAGCGCTTCGCCCGCGGCAAGAAGTTCGCCGTCGTCTGCGTCGCCGAGGGCGCCCACCCCGCCGACGGCACGATGGACTACAAGAAGGGCGAGATCGACCAGTTCGGTCACGAGCGCTTCCAGGGCATCGGCACCAACCTCGCCATCGAGCTGGAGAAGCGCCTCGGCAAGGAGGCCCGCCCGGTCATCCTCGGCCACGTGCAGCGCGGCGGCACCCCCACCGCGTACGACCGCGTCCTCGCCACCCGCTTCGGCTGGCACGCGGTCGAGGCCGCGCACCGCGGTGAGTTCGGCATGATGACCGCGCTGCGCGGCACGGACATCACCATGGTCCCGCTCGCGGAGGCGGTCACCCACCTGAAGACCGTGCCGGCGGACCGCATGGACGAGGCCGAGTCGGTCTTCTGACCGGGCCGCTTCGCTGAGGCGGAGCCGGTAGACCGGCCCGCCCGGCCCACTGACCGGTGGTCCCCGCCGGGCCCTGCGCGGGCCCGGCGTGCGGGCCCGGCCGGTCATCCCTCCCCGACCTGCTCCCAGAAGTGGTCGAGCACGTCGCGCAGGAACTCGCGGCCCGCGTCGCTGGACTCGGTCGCGCTCTCGGTCCCGCCGCCCCAGCCCAGGGTCCCGGCCATCCGCCGGTGGTACTCCTCGAAGAGGTGCTCCAGCGCCTTCTGCACGTCCGGCTTCGGCAGCCCGAGCAGCTTGCAGACCGGCCGCACATACGCCTGCCAGCGCGTGGTCGCGGCGCCGCGCAGCATCTCCGCCAGCTGCCGGTCCCGGCCGGTCAGCCGGACCAGCGCGGGCAGCGGAAGGTCCAGCTCGGCCTTGAGCGCTGCGGCCTGCCGGTCGTTGCCCTGCCACTGCCCGGTGGCCTCGATCCGCTCGTACGCCGGGATCTCCATGCCGATCCGCAGCGCGAGGTCGTCGGCGGCGATGCCGCGCGCGATCCGGTACTCACGCAAGGTGTCGGGCGTCCCGAGCAGGTCCCCGGGCGCGCACCACAGCGCCCCCGCGAGCGCGTTCAGCTCGCTCTCCGTCGGCGATCCGTCCCCCCGCTCCCAGGAGGCGATCGTCCGTGGCTGAATCGGTTTTCCATAGGCAGCGTTGATGCCGTACGCCACATGCGCGGGCGTCATTCCGAGAGCCTCGCGCATGCGCTTGGCGGCCTGGGCGTCGAAGGGTGGGCGGCGCTCGCCCCTGTCTGGCGTGTGCACCGCCACACCGTAAGCGACCCACATGTGTCTACGCGGGTAGTTTTACCCTTCGCTTCGAAAACTCGTAGCAATCTACGGGTTGCAGAGAGTGATCTTGTAACGATGGGTGATTTTTTCACGGACCGTGACCACTTGGCGAGAGGATTCTCGGCCAAATCTCCAACTGTCTGAGCGCTCGCTCAGCCAGGTCGCACAGCTCAGCCTTTCACCGCCCCGCCCAGCGCGAACCCCCCGCCCAGTCGTCGCGCGATCAGGATGTACAGGAGGAGGACCGGGGTCGAGTAGATGAGGGAGAAGGCTGCGAGCTGGCCGTAGACCACGGTTCCGCGGTTGCCGAAGAAGTCGTTGATGCTGACCGAGGCGGGCATCTGCTCGGGGTCGAGCAGGAGCATGAAGGGGACGAAGAAGTTGCCCCACATCATGACGAAGGAGTAGACGGTCACGACCGCGATGCCCGGCCCCATCAGGGGCAGGACGACGCGGAGCAGGGACTGCATGGGCGAGGCGCCGTCGGTCCAGGCGGCCTCCTCCAGTTCCTTCGGTACGCCGTCCATGAAGTTCTTCATGAGCCATACGGCGAAGGGGAGTTGGGACGCCGCGAAGAACAGGATCGTGCCGTGCATGGTGTCGATCAGCTCGACCTGGACGAACAGGGCGTACACCGGGACCATGATCGCCGTGATCGGCAGGCAGGTGGCGAAGAGGATCGTGGCCAGGAAGGCGCTGCCCGTACGGGAGCGGTAGCGGGACAGCGGGTAGGCCGCCAGGGCCGCGCAGACGATCGTCAGGAGGGTCGCCCCGCCGCACAGGATCAGGCTGTTGAGGAGCGGGGTGAAGGTGACGTCGGGGACGAGGACCGCGTCGAAGTTGGTGAGGGTGAGCTCGTTCGGGATCTTCACCTTCAGGTCGGCCTGCGCGTCGAGGGAGGAGAGGACCACCCAGGCCAGGGGCAGGACGAAGGCGGCCGCGACCAGCAGGAGCGCCGCGTCCGCCGCGAGGCGGCGGGTGGTGCGGCGGAAGGCCGGGGTGCGCTTCACGGAGCCGACGGTCGGGGTGCGCTTCACGGAGCCGACGGTCGGGGTGCGCTTCACGGAGCCGACGGTCGGGGTGCGCTTTACGGAGCCGGGCACTCAGACCTCCGTGCGCAGCAGGCGCATGTAGACGAGGGAGAAGAGGGAGCCGACCAGGAGGAGGAGCAGGGCCACGGCCGTCGCGTAGCCGATCATGCTGTTCTGGAAGGCCTGTTCGTACATGTACAGGGGGAGCGTCTGGCTGCGGTTGCCGGGGCCGCCGCGGGTCATCACCCAGATCAGACCGAAGACCGAGAGGGTCTGGAGGGTGTTGAGCATCAGGTTGGTGCCGATGGAGCGGCGGATCATCGGGAGCGTGATGTGCCACATCCGGCGCCGGCCGCTCGCGCCGTCGACCTGCGCGGCCTCGGTGATCTCCTTGGGGATCTCGTTCAGGGCCGCCGAGTACACCAGCATCGAAAAGGCCGTGCCGCGCCAGACGTTGGCGAAGGAGACCGCCAGGATGGGGAGAGTGTAGAGCCAGTTCTGGGGCGGCAAGTGCAGCCAGTCGAGCACCGCGTTCAGGGTGCCTTCGCGGCGGAAGAAGGCGTAGAGGAGGAAGCCCGCCACCACTTCCGGGAGCACCCAGGCCACCACCACGATGCCGCCGGTGAGCGTGCGCACCGGTCCGGAGGCGCGCTGCATCAGGGCCGCGAGCGTCAGACCCAGGGTGTTCTGGCCGATCAGGGACGAGACGACCGTGAAGACCAGGGTGAGCCAGACGGCGTTGAGGAAGTCCTTGTCGCCGAAGGCCTCGGTGAAGTTGTCCAGGCCGATGAAGGACGATTCCGCCTGGCCGGTCAGTTGGAGGTCGGTGAAGGCGAGGTAGACGCAGTAGCCGATCGGGCCCGCGAGGAAGAGCAGCAGCAGGACGACGCCGGGGGTCACCGGCAGGGCCCGCGCCAGGCTGCGGCGCGGGCGCCGGGCGGGGGCCCCGGTGGGCTTCTCGACCGCGGAGCGCGTACCGACCGCGCTCACTTCTTGACCACTTGGCCGTCGGTGATCGAGTCCAGCTCCTCGTTATAGGTCTTCGCCGCCTCCGCCACCGAAGTGTCGCCCGTCGTGACGCCCTCCATGGCTTCCTGGATCGCGGTGGAGACCTTCGGATACGCGGGGTAGGCCGGCCGGTAGTGGGTGTGCGCGACCAGGTCGGTGAAGAACTTGATGCCGGGCTGCGCCTTCACGTACTGCGGGTCCTCGGCGACGTCCTTCCGGACCGCGATGCCGGAGTTGGCGATGTACCACTTCTGCGCGTTCTTCTTGGTCTGCATGGTCTTGATGAACTCGAAGGCCAGATCCGGATTGCCCGCCTTGGCGGGGATCGCCCACGTCCAGCCGCCCGACATGCTCACCTTTCCGGGAGCCCGGCCGTGCTGCGTGGGCATGTGCGCGAGGCCCAGCTCCTCGGACCACTCGGGCCATTCGTGGCCCGACCCCTCGATCCAGTCCTGGGGCAGCCAGGAGCCGTCCAGGTTGATGGCGAGCTTTCCCTCGGGCAGCAGTTCGCCGCGGGCGCGGGCGCCGATGTTCGGGTCGAGCGCGTCGGAGACCTCCGGGCCGAGCTTCTCCTTGTACACGGTCTCCACGAACTTCAGGGAGTCCTTGAAGCCCTTGCCGCCGGCGACCCACTTCTTCTTGTCCGGGTCGTACAGCGGGTCCTCGCCCGTGCCGTAGAGCAGCATTTCGAAGCCCTGCATCGTGGCCATCTCGCCCGCGGGCTTGCCGGTGTAGACGTTCAGCGGGATGACGCCGGGGACCTTCTTCTTGAGGGTGCGGGCGGTGTCGAGGATGTCCTCCCAGTTCTTCGGCTGCCAGTCCGCGGGCAGGCCCGCCTTCTTGAAGATGTCCTTGTTGAACCACAGGCCGCGGGTGTCGGTGCCGTCCGGCACGCCGTACGTCTTGCCGTCCTGGCCCCGGGCCGCGGTCTTCGCGGTGTCGATGAACTGCCCCCAGTCCTGCCACTTGTCCAGGTAGGGGTCGAGGGGCTTCAGATAGCCGCTGGTGATGTCGGAGTTGATGAGGAAGGTGTCCTCGTACACGAGGTCGGGCGCGGTCTTGGGGGAGCGCAGCATCTGCTGGAGCTTCGTGTAGTACTCGGAGTCCGGTGCCTTGATCGGCACCAGCTTCACCTTTTTGCCCGGGTTCGCCTTCTCGAACTCCTTCTTCACCCCGGCCAGGTACGTGTCCATGACCCGGACCTTGTTGTCCGTGGACTGCTTGAACGAGACCTTGATGACATCCGGGTCGCTCCCGGAGCCGCCGCCGCAGGCGGTCAGCGTGGCAGCGGCGAGTACGGCGGAGAGGAGCATCAGCGGGACGGAAGGACGCACGGCGGTACCTCCAACTGGCCACGGTGGGCTGCACGGTGACCGTAAGGTGACCGGTTGGTCAGGTCAATGGTCCGACCAGCGGTACCGCAATTCGGGCCGCCCGACGTGGCCGTACTGCGGGGCCCGGACCGCCCGTCCGGCGTCCACGAGGTGCTCCAGATAACGCCGCGCCGTGATGCGGGAGATGCCCACCGTCTCGGCCGCGGCGCCCGCCGACAGCCCCTCGGGGGCAGCCCGCAGCGCGTCCGTCACGGCCCGGAGCGTCGCCGGGGTCAGCCCTTTGGGCAGGGTCGCGGGGCGCGGAGCGCGCAGCGCGGCGATGGCCCGGTCCACCTCGTCCTGGCCGCTGGCCTCGCCCGCCGCCGAGCGGAAGACGGCGTAACGGGTGAGCCGGTCGCGCAGCGTGGAGAAGGTGAAGGGCTTCAGGACGTACTGGACGATGCCGAGGGAGACGCCCTCGCGGACGACGGTCAGGTCGCGGGCCGAGGTGACGGCGAAGATGTCCGCCGTATGGCCCGCCGCGCGCAGCGTCCGTACGAGCTGCAGCCCGTGCCCGTCCGGCAGGAAGAGGTCCAGCAGGACCAGGTCGACGGGGTGCTGGTCGAGGTGGCGGCGGGCCGCCGCGGCGGTGTGCACCGTACCGGAGACGGTGAAGCCCTCGACCCGGCCGACGTACAGCGCGTGCGCGTCGGCGGCCACGGGGTCGTCCTCGACGACCAGTACCCGGAGGGGTCTTTCCGGGCGCGTGGGCGTGCGCCCGCCGTCGTCCTGTGAGGTCATTCCCGCAGCTCCGTCCGCAGTGGCAGGCGGACGGCGAACGCCGCGCCGCCCTCGGGGGCCCGCTCCAGCGTGACCGTACCGCCGTGCCGCCGCACGGTCTGCCGCACGATGGCCAGCCCGAGGCCCCGGCCGTGCACCGTAGGGCCCGCCGCCTTGGTCGTCCAGCCGCGCCGGAAGATCTCCTCGGCGTGGCCGGGGTCCACGCCGGGCCCGGAGTCGGCGACCCGCAGCAGCAGCTCGCCGTCCGCGGCGCGCACGGTGACCACGACGCGGCCCGGCTCGCCCGCCGGGCGCCCGCCCGCCGCCGCGTCGGTCGCGTTGTCGATGAGGTTGCCCAGTACGGTCACCAGGTCGCGGGCCGGCAGCCAGCCGGGCAGCAGCCCGTCGTCGATCCCGCTGTCCTCGGTCAGGGTGAGCTCCACACCGTACTCGTTCGCCTGCGCGGCCTTGCCGAGCAGCAGCGCGGCCAGCACCGGCTCGCCGACCGCGCCCACCACCCGGTCGGTGAGCGCCTGGGCCAGCTCCAGCTCCGCGGTGGCGAACTCCACCGCCTCCTCCGCCCGGCCCAGCTCGATCAGCGAGACGACGGTGTGCAGCCGGTTGGCGGCCTCGTGCGCCTGGGAGCGCAGCGCCTCCGCGAAGCCGCGTACCGAGTCCAGCTCGCCGGAGAGCGCCTGCAGCTCGGTGTGGTCCCGCAGGGTGACCATCGTGCCGCGCCGCTCGCCGTCGTCGACCGGCGCGGTGTTCACGACGACCACCCGGTCTGCGGTGAGGTGCAGCTCGTCCACGCGGGGCGCGGGGTCGAGCAGCGCCTCGGTGAGCGGCGCGGGCAGCCCGAGGTCCGCGACCGGCCGGCCCACTGCGTCCCCGGCCAGCCCCAGCAGCTCCCGCGCCCCGTCGTTGATCAGGGCGACCGCGCGCCGCCCGTCGAGCAGTAGCAGCCCTTCGCGTACGGCGTGCAGCGCGGCCTGGTGGTAGTCGTGCAGCCGGCTCAGCTCGGCGGCGTTCATGCCGTGCGTGTGCCGGCGCAGCCGGGCGTTGATCACGTACGTGCCGAGGCCGCCCAGGGCCAGCGCGGCGGCCGCGACGGCGATCAGCGACAGCATCTGGCGGCGCAGCCCGCCGCTGATCGTCTCGACCGTGATCCCGGAGCTGACCAGCGCGACGACCTTCCCGCGGTCCCGCACCGGCGCCACGACGCGGACGGACGGCCCCAGGGTGCCGCGGTGCGTCTCGTGGAAGACCTCGCCGCGCAGCGCCGGGCCGATGTGCCCCAGGTACTTCTTGCCGATGGCGGACGGCTTCGTATGGGTATACCGGGTCTTGTCGGTGTCCATCACGACGACGAAGGCGACACCGGCGTCCTTGCGCACGTCCTCCGTGTAGGGCTGGAGCAGCTTCGTGGGGTCCTGAGAACGGACCGCCTGCTCGACGTACGGCGAATCGGCGACCGCCGTGGCACAGGCCGTCGCCTGCCGCCGGGCGGTCTCCTCCGCCTGCTCGCTCGCGGACAGGTAGGCGAAGACGGCGCAGCCCGCCACGACGACCGCGATCAGCACGGCCTGCACGGCGAAAAGCTGCCCGGCCAGGCTGCGGGGGCGGGGGAGGCGCATGTGCATAAGTTTGCCTGCCGACGTTTACATGAACGAAATGCACGTAAGGGTGACGTGATCAAGAGGGGGGTGCATAGTCGCCGGGACTTTGTTTTGCGTTCAAGAGCCGCAGGTCGCACACGCAGAACCGGACAATCGAGGACAGGAGGCAGTCGTGGCTGCAACGATCCTGCCGGGTGGCGGGACCCCCGGCGAGCCCGCCACGCCCGCACCGAAGAAGCGTGACCGGACCCATTACCTCTACATCGCCGTCATCGGCGCCGTAGTGCTCGGCATCGCCGTCGGCTTCATCGCCCCCGGTGTCGCCGTGGAGCTCAAGCCGCTCGGCGAGGGCTTCGTCAATCTCATCAAGATGATGATCTCGCCGGTCATCTTCTGCACGATCGTCCTCGGCGTCGGCTCCGTCCGGAAGGCCGCCAAGGTCGGCGCGGTCGGCGGCCTGGCGCTCGGCTACTTCATGGTCATGTCGACCGTGGCGCTCGCCATCGGCCTGGTCGTCGGCAACATTCTGGAGCCCGGCTCCGGGCTGCAGCTGACCGAGACGGTCCGGCACGCGGGCCAGGCGCAGTCCGAGGGCGGCGGCGAGTCCAGCTCGGAGTTCGTGCTCGGCATCATTCCGACCACCCTGGTCTCCGCCTTCACCACCGGCGAGGTGCTGCAGACCCTGCTGGTCGCGCTGCTGGTGGGCTTCGCGTTGCAGGCGATGGGCAAGACCGGCGAGCCGGTCCTGCGCGGCATCGGCCACCTCCAGAAGCTGGTCTTCCGGGTCCTGTCCATGATCATGTGGGCGGCTCCGGTCGGTGCCTTCGGCGCCATCGCCGCGGTGGTCGGCGAGACCGGCCTGGACGCGCTGAAGTCCCTGGCCGTCATCATGGTCGGCTTCTACATCACGTGCCTGCTCTTCGTGATCGTCGTCCTCGGTACGCTGCTGCGCCTGATCGCCGGCGTGAACATCTTCTCGCTGCTGAAGTACCTGGGCCGCGAGTTCCTGCTGATCCTCTCCACCTCCTCCTCCGAGTCGGCGCTGCCGCGCCTCATCGCCAAGATGGAGCACCTGGGCGTCAGCAAGCCGGTCGTCGGCATCACCGTTCCGACCGGTTACTCCTTCAACCTCGACGGCACCGCGATCTACCTCACGATGTCCTCGCTGTTCGTCGCCGAGGCGATGGGCAGCCCGCTCTCCATCGGCGAGCAGATCTCACTCCTGGTCTTCATGATCATCGCGTCCAAGGGCGCGGCCGGCGTCACCGGCGCGGGCCTGGCCACCCTGGCCGGCGGCCTCCAGTCGCACCGCCCCGACCTGGTCGACGGCGTCGGCCTGATCGTCGGCATCGACCGCTTCATGAGCGAGGCCCGCGCCCTCACCAACTTCGCGGGCAACGCGGTCGCCACGGTCCTGATCGGCACCTGGACCAAGGAGATCGACAAGACCCGGGTCAACGAGGTCCTGGCGGGCGGTCTCCCGTTCGACGAGACCACGCTGGTGGACGACGGCCACGGCCCGGCCGCCGAAGCCGAAGGGGAGGTCCCGGAGCCCCGCGCCAAGAGCGACAAGGCCGGCGTCTGACGCAGGCCCGAGGCGGCACCAAGTTCGCGATCTTGTGCGGAATTTCTCGGTTGCGTATCAGGGTGTCGCGGGCCGGAAACGAAGCCGTGGCGGGGCTGTCCCCGGACGCTGTGAAGCGGCAAAGTTTCCAGGGCCGGCGGAAACCGTCGGTGAACGGGGGATCACGGGGGAACGGGGCCCGCCGGCGGCAGACGCCGGCGGGCCCCTTTCTTGTGCGTACGAGCAGGGGGTGCGACACCGGCCCGCAAGCACGTCCGTACGGCCGGCGGAGCACGCTCCCGGCCGGTGCGCTCAGCCCGCGGGGCGCAGCCAGACCGTGGCGAGCGGCGGGAGGACCGGCGCGATGGAGACGGCCCGGCCGTGGTACGGCACGGGCTCGGACTTCAGCTGCCCCGGGTTGATCACGCCGCTGCCGCCGAACCGCTCCTCGTCGGTGTTGAGCACCTCCCGCCAGGCCGGGACGTTCTCCGGTACACCGAGGCGGTACTCGTGCCGGACCACCGGCGAGAAGTTGCAGACCGCGATCAGCGGGTCGCCCTCGGCGTCGTACCGCACGAACGCGAAGACGTTGTCCTCCCACGCCCCGCCGTCGATCCAGGAGAAGCCGCCCGGGTCGGTGTCCCGTTCCCACAGTGCGGGCGTCGCGCCGTACTGCCGGTTCAGCTCGCGGACCAGGTCGCGGACGCCGCGGTGGTCCGGCTCGGCGGAGTACGCCGGATCCAGCAGCCACCAGTCCGGGCCGTGCCCCTCGGACCACTCCGCGCCCTGCGCGAACTCCTGGCCCATGAAGAGCAGTTGCTTGCCCGGGTGGGACCACATGAAGCCCAGGTACGCGCGGTGGTTGGCGCGCTGCTGCCACCAGTCGCCGGGCATCTTGGAGACCAGCGCCCGCTTGCCGTGCACCACCTCGTCGTGCGAGATGGGGAGAACGTAGTTCTCCGAGTACGCGTACACCATCGAGAAGGTCATCTCGTTGTGGTGGTACTTGCGGTGCACCGGCTCCTTGGACATGTACACCAGCGAGTCGTGCATCCAGCCCATGTTCCACTTCAGCCCGAAGCCCAGGCCGCCGAAGCCGCCGGGGCCGACGTGGTGGGTGGCGCGGGTGACGCCGTCCCAGGCGGTGGACTCCTCGGCGATGGTGACGACGCCGGGGCAGCGGCGGTAGACGGTGGCGTTCATCTCCTGGAGGAAGTCGACCGCGTCGAGGTTCTCCCGGCCGCCGTGCTCGTTGGGCGTCCACTCGCCGTGCTCACGGGAGTAGTCCAGATAGAGCATCGAGGCCACCGCGTCCACGCGCAGGCCGTCGATGTGGAATTCGGAGCACCAGTAGACGGCGTTGGCGACGAGGAAGTTACGGACTTCCGTGCGGCCGTAGTCGAATTCGAGGGTGCCCCAGTCGGGGTGCGCGGCGCGGGCCGGGTCCTCGTGCTCGTACAGCGGCCGGCCGTCGAACTCCGCGAGCGCCCAGTCGTCGCGCGGGAAGTGCGCGGGCACCCAGTCCATGATCACGCCGATGTCCGCCCGGTGCAGCGCGTCGATCAGATACTTGAAGTCGTCGGGGGTGCCGAGCCGGGCCGTCGGCGCGTAGAAGCCGGTGACCTGGTAGCCCCACGAGCCGCCGAAGGGGTGCTCGGCGACCGGCATCAGCTCCACGTGCGTGAAGCCCAGGTCCTTGACGTACGCGGGCAGCTGCTCGGCCAGCTCGCGGTAGGACAGGCCGGGGCGCCAGGACGGCAGATGCACCTCGTAGACGGAGAACGGCGAGGTGTGCACCGGGCGTTCGGCGCGGCGCGCCATCCACTCCGCGTCGCCCCACTCGTGCCGCGTGACGTCGATGACCGAGGCGTTGGCGGGCGGGCACTCGGTCCGCCGGGCCATCGGGTCGATGCGCAGCGTGTGGCTGCCGTCCGGGCGCGCGATGTCGAACTTGTACAGCTCGCCCTCGCCCAGCCCGGGGATGAACAGCTCCCACACGCCGGTGGAGCCGAGGGAGCGCATCGGATAGACCGTGCCGTCCCAGTAGTTCATGTTCCCGGCGACGCGGACGCCCTGCGCGTTCGGCGCCCACACCGTGAAGCGGGTGCCGGTCACGCCCTCGTGCTCCATGATGCGCGCGCCGAGCGCCTGCCACAGCTCCTCGTGCCGGCCCTCGCCGATCAGATGCAGGTCCAGCTCGCCGATCGCGGGCAGGAAGCGGTACGGGTCGTGGGTGGTCACCTCGTGCGCGTCCGGGCCCTCGCCATAGGTGATCACCAGCTGGTAGTCGGGGATTTCCGACAGCGGCAGTACCCCGGCGAACAGGCCGTCGCCCTCGTCGTGCAGCTCGGCCCGCAGGCCCTTGGCCAGTACGGCCACCGAGAGGGCGTACGGGCGCAGCGCGCGGAAGAGCACCCCGCCGGGCACGGGATGCGCGCCGAGCAGCGCGTGCGGGTCGTGGTGCGTACCGGACAGCAGCCGGCCGCGGTCGGTGTCCCCCAGCGGGGACGCGGCGCGCACCCCGCCCTTGCCGCTGCGCGGGGCGGGGGCGGTAGTACGCGCGGCGGCGGCCACGGGCTCGGCGGCCTTGGGTGCGGCCTTGCCGGCGGCGGGTCCGGCCGCGGTCTTCTTCGCCGTCGGCGACTTGGCCGCTGCCGCCTTCGCCGCTGTCGTCTTCGTGGCGGCCGGCTTGGCCGCACTCGTCTTCGCGGCCGTCTTCGTGGCCGTCTTCTTGGCGGTGGCCTTCTTGGTGGTGGCCTTCTTGGCCGTCTTCTTCGCGGCGGTCTTCTTCGCGGCGGGCTTCTTGGCGGCCGCGGCGGCCGGTCCCCCCGCCTCCGCCTCGGGATCGGGCCCGGTGCGCTGGGCCGGCGGGGCGTCCTGCTCGTCCTCCGACCGGGCGGCCGGCAGGAAGGTGGGCGGGACGTCGGCGTCGGGCGCCGCTGCTGCGGGGTCGGACGTGGGGCGGGACGGCGGACGGGGGGTCACGGGAGGAGCCTCCTGGCGGGGCGGTTCGGGGGTCGGGGGATCGAAGGGCGGTTCACTTTGGTCAGGTGCGGTCCTCGGGCGGGGCGTAGGTCGGGAACGACGGGTCGCCCTCCTCGGGGTCCGCTTCGGCGTAGGGGTCGGGCCCCGCGCCCACGTGCGGGTCGGTCGTCAGCTGCGGGTCGGTGCCCAGGCGCGGGTCCGGGCCGGCGAGACGGCGGACGGCGGCCATCGGGATGGGCAGCCAGTCCGGCCGGTGCCGTGCCTCGTACAGCACCTCGTACACGGCCTTGTCGGTCTCGTACGCGCGCATCAGCTCCGGAACGGAGTCCGGGTCCAGGCCGCCGGCCTCGGCATAGCCGCGGCAGAACGCGGTCCGTGCGCGCCGCGCCCACTCCAGCGACCAGGCGTCGCCGCCGCCGGGGCCGCTGCGCGCCGCGTAGTCGAAGGACCGGAGCATAGCGGCCACATCGCGCACCGCGGGCTGGACATCGCGCCTTTCCGCCAACGGCCGGGCCGGCTCGCCCTCGAAGTCGATGACCGACCAGCGGCCCTCGCCCGCGGAGCGCAGCGTCTGGCCGAGATGCAGGTCGCCGTGGATGCGCTGGGCCGCGAAGGTGCGGCCGTCCCGGCCGAGGGTGGTCAGCGCGTGGAAGGCGGTGCGCAGCCTGGTGCGGTACGGGCGCAGCGCCGGGACCGCGCGCGCCGCGGCGTCCAGCCGCTCGGCCATCCCGGCGGCGATCAGCTCCAGGTGGGTGCGGCGCAGCTCGGTGGTGGGCAGCGTCTCGGCGAGCGCGGTGTGCACCTCGGCGGTGGCGTGGCCGAGCGCCCGCGCGGAGCCGGTGAAGTCGGCGCGTACCGACAGGGCGTTGAGCGCGAGCTGCCAGCCGTCGGCGGCGCCGTCCAGGAACGGGGTGAGCACGCCGAGAGTGATCGGTTCTGCGGCGTGATGGCGCGGCCCTTCGGCCGCCGTCACCGGGCCCGCCGCGTCCGACTCGAACCACGCGACCGGCGGCGGCACCCGCGAGCACTTCGCACGGGCCAGCGCCAGCGGCAGTTCCAGGTCCGGGTTGAGCCCGGGGGAGGCCCGCCGGAAGACCTTGAGGATGTACGCGTCGCCGAAGACGACCGAGGTGTTGGACTGTTCGGTGGTCAGCGGCCGGGCGGTGAGGCCGGAGGCGATCGCCGTGTCCGACTCGACGGTGAAGCGGAGCGCGCCCAGCTGTCCGGGCACCCGCAGCCGTTCCAGCAGCAGCGTGCACAGTCGGGGGTCCAGCAGCGCGTCGTAGACCGTGCGCCCGGACAGCGGTCCGCCGTCCGGGCGGCCGATCAGCGCGTGGGCGAGCCGCGGCGGCAGCGTGCCGTGCACGCCGAGCAGCAGCTGGTAGCAGTCGTCGTCCTCGGGCGTGCGGGCCGGCGGGCCGGGCTGCCGGGCGCGGACGAGCAGATGCAGCAGTCCGGGCGCGGCGACGCCGTCGAGGATCCCGTCGACGGGCAGCAGCTCGGCGGCCGAGACGAGATCGAAGCCGGTGACCGGCCGGCCCTTGCCGGCGAACCACCGCTGCCGTGGCACCCATTCGCGCAGCAAGGGGTCGAGCGAGGGCAGCAGTCCGGGTGCGGTGGTGACGGACGGCCGGTGGTGCCGGCCTTGCAGAGCACGGGTCGAGGCGGTTTCCGACATGACGTCGCGTCCTTTCCCCGGGCACACGACAGCTACGGCAAAGTGTCCCGGAATACGGCCTTTACTGTGGGGCGGTGCGGGACGTGTCGGGCGAGGATCGTCCGTACGGCAGCGGATCTGCGGCAGGTGTCCCCACGCCCGGAGGCGCGGCGCGTGGATCGTCCGGCCCGTGCGGCAGTAGGGAGACTGCCCGGGCGAAAGGTCGAAAAACACCCGAACACGCCTTGCGTGCATGTACGGGCGGGTAGCTTTTGTGCCCCCGGCACGGACGGCCTGCCGGCCGGCGCGACGGGCCCGTACGCGGCGGTGCGCGGGCGCCCGTGAGCTGCGCCCGCGCGGCACCGGCCCGAAAGCCCGGCCGGTGCCCGGAACGTCGTGCCGGCTAAGCCACCGCGTCCTTCCGCAGCCGGAACCAGTAGAAGCCGTGGCCCGCCAGGGTGAGCAGGTACGGCAGTTGGCCGATGGCCGGGAACCGCACGCCACCGATCAGCTCGACCGGGTGCCGCCCGTCGAACGTCTGCAGGTCCAGCTCGGTGGGCTGGGCGAACCGCGAGAAGTTGTGCACGCACAGGACGAGGTCGTCCTGGTACTCGCGGAGGAACGCCAGTACCGCCGGGTTGGAGGACGGCAGTTCGGTGTACGTGCCCAGGCCGAAGGCGGGGTTCTGCTTGCGGATCTCGATCATCCGCCGGGTCCAGTGCAGCAGGGACGACGGCGAGGACTGCGCGGCCTCGACGTTGGTCACCTGGTAGCCGTAGACCGGGTCCATGATCGTGGGCAGGAAGAGCCGCCCCGGATCGCAGGACGAGAAGCCGGCGTTGCGGTCCGGCGTCCACTGCATGGGCGTGCGCACCGCGTCCCGGTCGCCCAGCCAGATGTTGTCGCCCATGCCGATCTCGTCGCCGTAGTACAGGATCGGCGTGCCGGGCAGGGAGAGCAGCAGGGCGGTGAACAGCTCGATCTGATTGCGGTCGTTGTCCAGCAGGGGCGCGAGGCGGCGGCGGATGCCGATGTTGGCGCGCATCCGCGGGTCCTTGGCGTACTCCGCGTACATGTAGTCGCGCTCTTCGTCCGTGACCATTTCGAGCGTGAGCTCGTCGTGGTTGCGCAGGAAGATGCCCCACTGGCAGCCGGACGGGATCGCCGGGGTCTTGGCGAGGATTTCCGAGACCGGGTAGCGGGATTCGCGGCGTACCGCCATGAAGATGCGCGGCATGACCGGGAAGTGGAACGCCATGTGGCACTCGTCGCCGCCGGTCTCCGGGTCGCCGAAGTAGTCGACCACGTCCTCCGGCCACTGGTTGGCCTCGGCCAGCAGCACCGTGTCCGGGTAGTTCGCGTCGATCACGGCGCGCACTCGCTTCAGGAAGGCGTGCGACTGCGGGAGGTTCTCGCAGTTGGTGCCCTCCTCGGCGTAGAGGTAGGGCACGGCGTCCAGCCGGAAGCCGTCGATGCCCAGGTCCAGCCAGAAGCGCAGCGCGGAGATCATCTCCTCCTGCACCGCCGGGTTCTCGTAGTTGAGGTCCGGCTGGTGGGAGAAGAAGCGGTGCCAGTAGTACTGCTTGCGCACCGGGTCGAAGGTCCAGTTGGACGCCTCGGTGTCGACGAAGATGATCCGGGCGTCCTGGTACTGCTTGTCGTCGTCCGCCCAGACGTAGTAGTCGCCGTACGGCCCGTCGGGGTCGGTGCGGGACTCCTGGAACCACGGGTGCTGGTCGCTGGTGTGGTTCATCACCATGTCGATGATCACCCGCATGCCGCGCTGGTGCGCGGCGTCCACGAACTCCACGAAGTCGGCGAGGTCACCGAACTCCGGCAGCACCGAGGTGTAGTCGCTGACGTCGTAACCGCCGTCCCGCAGGGGGGACTTGAAGAACGGCGGCAGCCAGAGGCAGTCGACGCCCAGCCACTGCAGATGATCCAGCTTGGCCGTCAGGCCCTTCAGGTCGCCGACGCCGTCCCCGTTGCTGTCCTGGAACGAACGCACCAGGACTTCGTAGAAGACGGCCCGTTTGAACCATTCGGGATCGCGGTCCTTGGCCGGAGTGTCCTCGAACGTGTCGGGGACGGGCTCGTTGACGATCAATTGGGTGACCCTCCGATCGGTGAGGACGGTCGCAGGGACAGCACGTGCGCGGGCGCAATGCCACTGCCCGGCTCCAGGCGCACATAGTTGTCCCTGCCCCAGTGGTAGGTCTCGCCGGTGAGCTCGTCGCGCACCGGTACGGACTCGTGCCGGTCGAGGCCGAGCTCCGGCATGTCCAACGACACCGTTGCCTCGTGGGTGTGGTGCGGGTCGAGGTTCACGACCGTGAGAACCACGTCGGCACCCTCGCGCTTGGAGTACGCGAGGACCGCGTCGTTGTCGACATGATGGAAGTGCAGGGCACGCAACTGCTGGAGTGCCGGATGACGGCGGCGCAGCCGGTTGAGTGCCGTGATGAGGGGAGCGATGCTACGGCCCTCGCGGCCCGCTGTCTGCCAATCGCGGGGACGCAGCTGATACTTCTCCGAATCCAGGTACTCCTCGCTCCCGTCTCGTACCGGAGTCCCCTCGCAGAGCTCGTATCCGGCGTACACGCCCCACGTCGGGGAGAGGGTCGCGGCGAGCACCGCGCGTACCTCGAAGGCCGCCCGGCCGCCGTGCTGGAGGTACGCGTGCAGGATGTCCGGGGTGTTCACAAAAAGGTTCGGCCGCATGCAGTCGGCCGAATCCCGGGACAGCTCGGTGAGGTACTCGGTCAGCTCCTGCTTGGAGTTGCGCCAGGTGAAATACGTGTAGGACTGCTGGAAACCGACCTGCGCGAGGGTGCGCATCATGGCGGGGCGGGTGAACGCCTCGGCCAGGAAGATGACGTCCGGATCGGTGCGGTTGATGTCCGCGATCACCTTCTCCCAGAACACCACCGGCTTGGTGTGCGGATTGTCGACCCGGAAGATGCGGATGCCCTTCTCCATCCAGAAGCGCAGCAGCCGCTCCGTCTCCTTCACCAGCCCGCGGAAGTCCGCGTCGAAGGCGATGGGGTGGATGTCCTGGTACTTCTTCGGCGGGTTCTCGGCGTACGCGATGGTGCCGTCGGCGCGGTGGTGGAACCACTCCGGATGCTTGTCCAGCCACGGATGGTCCGGCGAACACTGCAGCGCGAAGTCCAGCGCCACTTCCATCCGCAGGTCCCGCGCGGTGCGCACGAAGTACGCGAAGTCCTCGAAGGTGCCCAGGTCCGGGTGGAGGGCGTCGTGGCCGCCCTCGGCCGAGCCGATCGCCCACGGCGAGCCGACGTCGTGCGGGCCCGCGGAGAGCGCGTTGTTCGGGCCCTTGCGGTGGGTGGTGCCGATCGGGTGGACGGGCGGCAGGTAGACCACGTCGAAGCCCATCGCGGCGATGTCCGGCAGCCGCTCGGCGGCGGTCCGGAAATTGCCGCTGACCATGGTCCCGTCGGGCGCCTCGTACGCGCCCTCCGAGCGCGGGAACATCTCGTACCACGAGCCGTACAGCGCCCGGCGCCGCTCCACCAGCAGCGGCATCGGCCGGGAGGCGCTGACCAGTTCGCGCAGCGGGTGCCGGCCGAGGATGTCCACGGCCTCGGGGGTGAGCGCGGCGGCCAGCCGGGTGGCGGCCGGCAGGCTCTCGTCGCGCAGCGTGTCGGCCACCCGCAGAATCGATTCGCGCCCCGCGTTCTTCGGCACCCCCGCCGCCGCCCGCTCGTGCAGCGCCGCGCCCTCGGCCAGTACGAGACCGGTGTCCTGACCGGCCGGGATCTTGACCTGCGCCGTGCGCCGCCAGGTCGTCACCGGGTCCGACCACGCCTCCACGGTGTACGTCCAGCGGCCCTCCGCGTCCGGGGTGACCAGCGCGCCCCAGCGGTCCGTGCCCGGCGCCAGCTCCCGCATCGGCGTCCAGGCGCCGCTGCGGCCGTTCGGGTCGCGCAGCACGACATTGGCGGCGACCGCGTCATGGCCTTCCCGGAAGACCGTGGCGGACACTTCGAAGGTTTCGCCGGTCACCGCCTTGGCCGGGCGGCGCCCGCAGTCGATCTGGGGACGGACGTCCAGGACGGGAATGCGACCGATCATGGGATCACCTGAGACTTGGGACACTTTGCGGGGTGTTGTCCTTTGTATCTCCGCGGCGGGCTTACGGGTTGCGGGCATGAACGGTCCTGTCGCCTTTCACTCGGTTGGAGGTGCGCAGGGCGGGACACGCGGGGGAGGCACGCAACGAACGTTCCGACTGAGCCTTCCCACGCCCCGCGGCCGGGCAATCCGGCCGCGAGTGAACTACTCGTACGTAACACCGCACCGCGATCAAGCCGGGCGAACCGGCCGCCGCGTGGCGCGCGGACAGCAGCGGACCGGCCCCGCCGACGGGCGGAGCCGGCCCTCACGGCCCTGTCCGGAGCGGTACTAGCTGACCCGGAGCAGCCGGTCCGTCGATCCCAGCGAGCCCTTGACCTGGCCCGCCGAAGCGCGGTTGACCAGCCCCTTCTCGACCTGCTCCGGATCCGCCCCCGGGTGCTGCGCCAGGTACAGCGCGGCCGCGCCCGCGGCGTGCGGAGCGGCCATCGAGGTGCCCGAGAGGGTCTTGACGGCCGCGTCCCCCGAGTTCCATGCCGAGGTGATCCCCACACCCGGCGCGAACAGGTCGACCCCCGGGCCCCAGTTGGAGAACTTGGCGGGGGTGTCGCGGCTGTCCGTGGCGCCGACCGTAATGGCCTCCCGGACCCGGCCGGGCGAGTACAGGTCCGCCGGCAGCCGGTTGTTCCCGGCCGCGACGGTGAACGTCACCCCGGCCTCGATCGCCTTGCGCACCGCCTGGTCCAGCTGCGGCGACGCCATGCTGCCCAGACTCAGATTGGCCACCGCGGGCTTCCCCTTGGCGTGCAGCGTCACCCAGTCGATGCCCGCCATGACCGTCTCGGTGGTGCCGGAGCCCTGAGCGTCCAGCACCCGCACCGAGACGATGTCGGCCTTCTTGGCGACGCCGTACTTCTCACCCGCAATGGTGGCGGCCACATGGGTGCCATGGCCGTTCTCGTCGGACGCGTTGCCGTCGTTGCCGACGAAGTCCCACCCGCTTCTGGCCCGTCCCCCGAAGTCCTGGTGGGTGGTGCGCACGCCGGTGTCCAGGACGTAGACGCTGACGCCCGCGCCGCCGCCGGGCGGCATGGCGTACGACTTGTTCAGCGGCAGGCTCCGCTGGTCGATCCGGTCCAGGCCCCAGGACGGCGGGTTCTTCTGGATCGCCCCCGGCTCCTCCGGGCTCTTCCGGCGGTCGCCCGGCGCCCGCACGGTGTCCGTCAGCCGTATCGTGCGGTTCTGGCTCACCGCCGCCACCGCCGGGTCCGCCGCGAGCCGCTTGGCCTGGGTCGCGTTCGCCCGTATCGCGTAGCCGTTGATGGCCTTGCGGTACACCCGGCGTATCGTCGCGCCGTACTTCGCCACCATCCGTTTGCCCGCCGCCGACCGCGCGTCGACCCCCCGCGCGCCGTCCTTGAAGGTGACGATGTAGCTGCTGTTCACCGCGCCGGACGCCCCCGCTCCCAGTACCCGGCCTTCGGGCGGCGCGGCGTGGGCCGGCAGCGTGGCGGCGCAGAGCAGGGCCGCCGACGCGGCGGCCGTACTCCCCGCGGCCAGCCGTCGCCGGGCTGTTCGTGTCCAGGCCATGTACGGAGTTCCCCTCTTCAACTCGACAGGCGGGCAAGGGTGTTGCGATCCGTGGCGCCGGCTGCCGCGCCGCGCTCCACCGACGCCATCCTGCAGCCTTCCGTGGGCCCGCAGTCCGTACAAGAGAGGACGACGGGGCGGAATCGGCCATATCGGGTCCGTGATGTGTGGCGAAGGTTGCGGCGATTTCTGGCCGGATCCCGCGGCCCGGTCCGCCCGCGACCGCCCGGCGGAACACGCGCGGCCGGGCCCGCTGACCCGCTCCCGCCCGTGCACCTCCGCCAAGAGACGTACGGAAACGGTGGGCAAGGGGCGTACGGGAGTGTGGCCGACGCGTGGGGCGGGCCTTTCGAGCGGTTGTACTCAGTGCCGGGCGCGCGCTGTGGTTGCTGCGGCCCGCCCGCCGCTACGGTCGACAGCGTGAAGGCCATTCGTCGATTCACCGTGCGCCCTGTCCTTCCCCCGTCCCTACGACCGCTCAGCGAACTGGCGCGGAACCTGCGCTGGTCCTGGCACACCGAAACCCGCGAGCTCTTCCACGCCCTGGACCCCGACGGCCGGCAGCGGCCCGGCACCGACCCGGTCCAGCTCCTCGGCACCGTCACCGCCGAACGCCTGGCCGAGCTGGCCGCCGACCGCCGCTTCCTGCGCCGGCTCACCGCCTGCGCCGACGACCTGCAGGACTACCTCTCCGGCCGCCGCTGGTACCAGTCCGTCGACGGTGCCCTGCCCGAGGCCGTCGCCTACTTCTCGCCCGAATTCGGCATCACCGCCGCGCTCCCGCAGTACTCCGGCGGGCTCGGCATCCTCGCCGGCGACCACCTCAAGGCCGCGTCCGACCTCGGCGTCCCGCTGATCGGCGTCGGCCTGCTCTACCGCCACGGCTACTTCCGCCAGACCCTCTCCCGCGAGGGCTGGCAGCAGGAGCACTACCCGGTCCTCGACCCCAACGAGCTGCCGCTGGAACTCCTCCGCGAGGCCGACGGCAGCCCCGCCCAGGTCTCCCTCGCGCTGCCCGGCGGCCGCCGGCTGCGCTCGTACATTTGGCAGGCCCGCGTAGGCCGCGTGCCGCTGCTCCTCCTCGACTCCGACGTCGAGGAGAACGGCCCCGGCGAACGCCAGGTCACCGACCGCCTCTACGGCGGCGGCAGCGAACACCGCCTGCTGCAGGAAATGCTGCTGGGCATCGGCGGCGTACGGGCCGTCCGTACGTACTGCCGGCTCACCGGCCATCCGGCCCCCGAGGTCTTCCACACCAACGAGGGCCACGCCGGCTTCCTCGGCCTGGAACGCATCCGCGAACTGTCCGAAGAGGACGCCGGGGGGCTGGATTTCGACAGCGCCCTGGAAGCCGTCCGGGCCGGTACCGTCTTCACCACCCACACCCCCGTGCCCGCAGGCATCGACCGCTTCGACCGCGAACTGGTCGCCCGGCACTTCGGCCCCGACGGCGAACTCCCCGGCATCGACGCCGCCCGAGTCCTCGGCCTCGGCATGGAGAGCTACCCGGGCGGTGAGCCCAACGTCTTCAACATGGCCGTGATGGGCCTGCGCCTGGCCCAGCGCGCCAACGGCGTCTCCACCCTGCACGGCGGCGTCAGCCGCGGCATGTTCGCCGGACTCTGGCCCGGCTTCGACCCCGACGAGGTGCCGATCACCTCCGTCACCAACGGCGTGCACGCGCCCACCTGGGTCGCCCCCGAGGTCTTCCGCCTCGGCGCCCGTCAGATCGGCGCCCAGCGCACCGAGGACGCCCTCACCGTGGGCGGCTCCGAACGCTGGGACCGGGTCGCCGACATCGCCGACCCCGCCATCTGGGACCTCCGCCGCACCCTGCGCGAACAGCTCGTCACCGAAGTACGGATGCGGCTGCGCGCCTCCTGGCGGCAGCGCGGCGCCGCCACCGCCGAACTGGCCTGGATCGATCAGGTCCTGGACCCCGACGTCCTCACCATCGGTTTCGCCCGCCGGGTGCCGTCCTACAAGCGCCTCACCCTCATGCTCCGCGACCGCGACCGCCTCATGGAGCTGCTGCTCCACCCCGAGCGGCCGATCCAGATCGTGGTGGCCGGCAAGGCGCACCCCGCCGACGACAGCGGCAAGCGCCTCGTCCAGGAACTGGTCCGCTTCGCCGACGACCCGCGCGTCCGCCACCGCATCGTCTTCCTGCCGGACTACGGCATGGCGATGGCCCAGAAGCTCTACCCGGGCTGTGACATCTGGCTCAACAACCCGCTGCGCCCCCTGGAGGCCTGCGGCACCTCCGGCATGAAGGCGGCGCTCAACGGCGCGCTCAACCTCTCCGTCCTCGACGGCTGGTGGGACGAGTGGTACGAGCCGGACTTCGGCTGGTCCATCCCCACCGCGGACGGCACCGCCACCGACGACGAGCGCCGCGACGACCTCGAAGCCGCGGCCCTCTACGAACTCCTCGAACAGCGCGTCGCGCCCCGCTTCTACGAGCGCGACGAGGCGGGCGTACCGCACCGCTGGGTCGAGATGGTCCGCCGTACGCTCGTCACCCTCGGCCCCAAGGTCCTCGCCGGCCGGATGGTCCGGGAGTACGTCGAGCGGTTCTACGCCCCCGCCGCGCACGCGCACCGCGCCCTCACCCCGGAGGCCGCGCGCGGCCTCGCGGAGTGGAAGGTCCGGGTGCGGGAGGCGTGGCCGCGGGTCGCGGTGGACCACGTCGAGACCGGCAGCGCCGCCACGCCCGCCAACGGCCAGGCCGAACTGGGCGGCACCCTCGCCCTGCGCGTCCGGGTCACGCTGGACCAGCTGGCCCCCGAGGACGTCGAGGTACAGCTGGTCTCCGGCCGGGTCGACGAGTCCGACCGGATCGCCGATCCGCTCACCGTCCCGCTCAAGCCGGCCGGCGGCCCCGACCTCGAAGGCCGCTGGCTGTACGAGGGCCCCCTCGTCCTGGACCGCACCGGCCCCTTCGGCTACACGGTCCGCATCCTCCCCGCCCACCCCCTCCTCTCCACCCACGCCGAAATGGGCCTGATCGCAGTCCCCTCGGAGGCAACGGGAGAGGCGGCGGGGGTGCTCCTGCGCTGACGGCCACACGGACCGCCACCGCCCCATAAGAGAGCGGTGTCCGGGGGGATAACGGGAGCCCCCGGACACCGCCCGGTCTGTGCATACGGCCTGCCCGACCGCCTGTGCATACGGCCTGCCCCCCAGGGAGGGACACCGGGGCCGGAGGGAGCGGATCACCCTGTGGACAACGCCCACGCGGCCCCCCGCCCCCCTAAGCTCCCCGGACTGTAAGGGGGGCCCAGTGGCGAAGCGTTACTTCGCAGGCCAACGCTTCGGCCGCGTTACTTCACCGCCACGCCCGTCCAGGCCGCCTCGACGCCCTTGACCTCCGCGCTGTCGGCGCCGTACAGGTCGGTGGCGGCCTTGACGGTTGCCTCGCGGGCAGCCTTGTAGTCGGTCGTCGAGGTCATGTACGCGGTCAGCGCCTTGTACCAGATCTTCTCGGCCTTGTCCCGGCCGATGCCCTCGACCTTGGAGCCGTCGGCGGTCGGGCTGTCGTACTTCACGCCGTCGATCTCCGTCGCGCCGCTGCCCTCGGACAGCAGGTAGAAGAAGTGGTTGCCGATGCCCGAGGAGTAGTGCACGTCGACGTCGCCGGCGCCCTCCTTCCAGAAGTCCAGCGAGTTGCCGTCCTTGCTGGGCTTGTCCATGTAGCGCAGCGGCGAGCCGTCACCGTTGATGTCGATCTTCTCGCCGATGAGGTAGTCGCCCGGGTCCTCGGTGTTCTTGGCGCTGAACTCCGTCGAGGTGCCGAAGATGTCCGAGGTCGCCTCGTTCAGGCCGCCGGACTCGCCGCTGTACTCCAGGTTCGCGGTCGCCGAGGTGACGCCGTGCGACATCTCGTGCGCCGCGACGTCCAGGGCGGTCAGCGGGTGGGTGTTGCCCTCGCCGTCGCCGTACGTCATGCAGAAGCAGCTGTCGTCCCAGAACGCGTTGACGTAGTTCTGGCCGTAGTGCACGCGCGAGGACGCGCCCTTGCCGTCGCCGTTGATGCCGCTGCGGCCGTGCACGTTCTTGTAGTAGTCCCAGGTGGCCTGCGCGCCGTACGCCGCGTCGACGGCCGCGGTCTGCGGGTCGTCGCCCTTGCCGGTGCCCCACTTGTCGTCGTCGTCCGTGAGCAGCTTGCCCTCGCCGCTCTCCTTGCCGCCCAGGTCGTACGTGCCGTGGCCGCCGCGGCTGTCGTCGGTCAGCTCGTAACCGCTGCTGCCCTTCTTGGTGGCCAGTTCGACCTTGCCGCTGTACATGCTGGTGCCGGCGCCGGTCTCGATTTCCTGGTGCTGGAACAGCTTCTTGCCGGTGTTCGCGTCGGTGACGACGTGCAGTTCGCTGGGGGTGCCGTCCTTCTGGACGCCCTTGACGACCGTCTCGTACGCGAGGACCGGCTTGCCGGAGGCCGCCCAGATCACCTTGTTCGGCGTCGCCGCGTCGGACTTCTTGATGCCCTCGGTCCTGCCGGACACCGACTCGGCGGAGGTCGCGGCCGACTTCGGGGCGATCTTCGGGGTGGTGGAGGCGACCTTGAGAGTGGCCTTCGTGGCCTTGGTGGTCGACTTGATCGCGCCGCCCTTGGCCTGGTGGACGACGAGGTCGCCGCCGAGTACGGGCAGGCCGTCGTAGGTCCGGTCGTAGCGGGTGTGCGTGGTGCCGTCGGCGTCCTTGATGACGTCCTTGACGACCAGCTTCTCCTTGGCCCCGAGGCCCAGCTCCTCGGCGGTCTTCGCCTTCGTGGCCTGCGCGTCGCGCAGCAGTTCGGCGCGGTGCGAGGCGGTCATCTTCACCGGTGCGCCGGCCGCCTCCGGGGAGGTGGGGGCCGCGCCCGCCGTGCCGGTGGCGATGCCGGCCGCGAGCAGCGCGGCGGCGGCCACGGAGGCACCGGCGATACGGGTGGTACGCGATATGTGGGGGGTCACGCGTGCTCCTTCAACTTTGCCTGTGGTGGGGGGTGCAAAGCGATGCGGGTGGTACGTGCGGGGTTAGCGTGCCACCCGAACGAGTGTCTGTCACCGGCTAATTGGCGCCGCTTCGCAATTTGTTCGCAAAGAGCGCGCCGACGTCCGCATAACGGAGGAGTGCCACCCCCGCCGCTCGGCGGGGGTGGCACCGGTGACTTTCCGGGGTCGCGTCAGAAGGTCAGCTTCCAGCTGTTGATGTGGCCGGTGTCGCCGGAGTACACGTCCCGCACCCGCAGCTTCCAGGTGCCGGCCGCGTTCTCCGCCGAGGCGTTGACGGTGTACGTGGTCTGCACGTTCGCCGCCGAGTCCCAGGCGCTGGAGTTCTTCAGGCGGTACGCGGTGCCGTCCGGCGCGACCAGGTCGATGACCAGGTCACCGCGGTAGCTGTGCACGATGTCCACGCCGACCTTGAGGGTGCTGGGCGCCTTGCCGGTCCGGTTGACGCTGATCGACGAGGTGACCGCGGAGCCCGCGTCCGGGATGGCCACGTCGTTGGTGTTCTCGAAGACGTTGCCGCCCGGGTCGGGGTCGCCGCCGTCCCCGACGCGGCTGCCGACGTTCACCGCGGCCCAGGTGTTGGCGACCGTGTTGTACGTCGGGGTGTCCTTGCCGAAGAGGTCGGCTGCGGCCTGCAGGGTGGCGGTGCGGGCGCCCGCGAAGTTCGTGTTGGAGCTCATGTACTGGGTGAGCGCCTTGTACCAGACCTTCTCGGCGTTGGCCCGGCCGATGCCCGGCACCGGCAGCCCGTCGGAGGTCGGGCTGTCGTACTGCACCCCGCCGATCTCCTTCGCGCCGCTGCCCTCGGACAGCAGGTAGAAGAAGTGGTTGGCGATGCCGGAGGAGTAGTGCACGTCGACGTTGCCGACGCCGGAGTACCAGGAGTCCTTGGACACGCCGTCCTTGCTGGGCTTGTCCATGTAGCGCAGCGGGGTGCCGTTGCCGTTGATGTCGATCTTCTCGCCGACGAGGTAGTCGCCCGGGTCCTTGGGGTTGTTGGCGTTGAACTCGACGGCCGTCGCGAAGATGTCCGAGGTCGCCTCGTTCAGGCCGCCGGACTCACCGCTGTAGACGAGGTCGGCGGTGGCGGAGGTGACGCCGTGCGTCATCTCGTGCGCGGCCACGTCGATCGAGGTGAGCGGGTGGGTGTTGCCCGACCCGTCGCCGTACGTCATGCAGAAGCAGCCGTCGTCCCAGAAGGCGTTGACGTAGTTGTTGCCGTAGTGCACACGGCTGTACGCGCCGACGCCGTCGCCCTTGATGCCGCTGCGGCCGTGCACGTTCTTGTAGTAGTCCCAGGTGAGCTGGGCGCCGTACGCGGCGTCCACGCCCGCGGTCTGCACGTTCTGCGGGGTGCCGTCGCCCCAGACGTCGTCCGGGTCGGAGAAGAGCGTGCCGGTGCCGGACGACCCGTGGTTGAGGTTGTACGTCTTGTGGTTGCCGCGCGTGGTGTCGGTCATGGTGTACGAGGGCGCCGTGCCGATCGTCACCTGGCCGCTGTACTGGCTGTTGCCGGTGCCCTGCTCGATGCCCTGGTACTGGAAGAGCTGCTTGCCGGTGGTGGCGTCGGTGATGACGTGCAGCCGGTTCGGCGTCTGGCCGTCGTCCTGCAGCCCGCCGACGACGGTCTCGTACGCGAGGACCGGCTTGCCGTCCGCCGCCCAGACCACCTTGCGCGGCTCCTTGGCGTCGGACTTCTCCGCGCCCTCCGCCTTCGACGCCTTCAGGGCCTTCGCCTCGGCGGTCGCGGGCGTCACGGCCGCCTTCGTACTGGCCACGGCTATCCGGGCCCGGACGCCCTTGGTGACCCGCTCGACCTTGCCGGTCCTGGTCTCGTGCACGACGAGGTCGCCGCCGAGGACGGGCAGGCCCTTGTAGGTCCGCTCGTACCGGGTGTGGGTCGTCCCGTCGACGTCCTGCTGGACGTCCCGGACGACCAGCTTCTCCTCGCCACCGAGCTGGAGCTTCTTCGCGGTCTGCGCGGTGGTGGCGGCGGCGTCCTTCAGCAGCTCCGCACGCTGCGCGGGGGAGAGCTTGGCGGGCAGGGCGCCCGCCCGGGGCTGTGCGTGTGTGCTGCCGGGGTTGGGCGCGGCGTTGCCCGCGCCGGTCTGCACGCCGACGGCGAGCAGGGCCGTCACAGCGACGAGCGTGCCGGTGGCCATCACACGTCTGCGGCCCGTCGCGGCACGTCCATGGGGGGTGCGTCTCACGCTGGCTCCTTCTGCGAGGCCGCGGCGGGATGTGCCACGGCCGGGGGGACCGGACGACGAGGTGGCCGTCCGGGCAGAACAAGTGCGTGTGGGGGGAGCGGTAGGTACGTGACCGACGCGGGCAGTGGTGCTGTGGGGACCCGCCCCGACTGCCGCGCAGCTTCCCACCCGCCGCGCCCGTTTGTCAGGATCCGTTCAAAAACATGGCCGGAAACCGTCCGTAGAGCGGCGTCTGGTGTTCGTTTAACGGTCAAGCACTGGAGAGTGCGCGGCTCTCTCACTGCACCAAACTGTCCCGCCACGCCTCATGGAGGGACGCGAACTCGCCCTTGTTGACGATGAGTTCGGCTGGTGTGCCGTCCTCGGTGATGCGGCCGTGGGACATCACCAGGACGCGGTCGGCGATTTCTACCGTGGAGAGGCGGTGGGCGATGACGACGGCGGTGCGGTTGTGGAGGACGGTGTGCATGGCGCGCTGGACGGCGCGTTCGCCGGGGATGTCGAGGGAGGACGTCGCCTCGTCGAGGATGAGGACGGACGGGTCGGCTAGGAGGGCGCGGGCGAAGGCGACGAGCTGGCGCTGGCCGGCGGAGATGCGGCCGCCGCGCTTGCGGACGTCGGTGTCGTAGCCCTCGGGGAGCGCGGCGATGAAGTCATGGGCGCCGATGGCCCGCGCGGCCCGCTCGATCTCGGCGCGGGGAGCCTCGGGGCGGCCGATGGCGATGTTCTCCGCGACCGTGCCGGAGAAGAGGAAGGCCTCCTGGGTGACCATGACGACCCCGCGCCGCAGGTCGGTGGAGGAGAGGTCGCGCAGGTCGATGCCGTCCAGCAGGATTCGGCCAGCATAGGGGTCTCCCCTGCTCGAACGTAGTTGAGAGCTTGGGGAAGGGTCGTAGAAGCGGGCCAGCAGCTTGGCGAGGGTGGACTTGCCCGCGCCCGTGCTGCCGACCACCGCGACGGTCTGCCCCGCGGCGAGGGTGAGGTCGAAGCGGGGCAGCACCTCGCCGCCGGTGCGGTACGCGAAGTGGACGCCGGAGAAGCGGACTTCGCGGCCGGGGCGGTCGGCGGGGCGCTCGGGCAGCGGGACGGGGGAGGCCGGTTCCGGGACGGCGGGGCGCTGGGCGAGGAGGCCCGCGATCTTCTCCAGGGACGCGGCCGCCGACTGGTAGGCGTTCAGGAACATGCCGAGGCGGTCGATCGGGTCGTAGAGGCGTCGCAGGTACAGCACGGCGGCGGCCAATACGCCGAGGGCCAGCGAACCGGTGGCGACGCGGGAGGCGCCCCACAGGACGATGGCGGCGACGGAGACGTTGGCGGCCGTGCGGGAGAGGAGGACGTAGCGGGCCATTTCCAGGGTGGCGCTGCCGTTGATCCGCTCG
This sequence comes from Streptomyces sp. NPDC050315, assembly GCF_040655775.1. Taxonomy (NCBI): domain Bacteria; kingdom Bacillati; phylum Actinomycetota; class Actinomycetes; order Kitasatosporales; family Streptomycetaceae; genus Streptomyces; species Streptomyces sp. NPDC050315. The sequence continues at coordinate 294,308 of NZ_JBFAKN010000004.1, read as the reverse complement.
TGCACGCGGTTGAGCCGGCCGAACGCCGCGTCGTTGGGCCGCTCGCGGCGGAACGCCTGGACCGGGCGGATGCCGTTGAGCGTCTCGGCGAACTTCACGATGACCGCGGCGATCGCCGTCGAGCGGCGCGCGTAGACCCGCTTGGAGCGGCGCCGGTAGGAGCGGATGAAGAGCAGCAGCGGCCCCGCCGAGAGCACGGCCGCCGTGCCCAGGCCCCAGTCCAGGTACAGCAGCATCGCCGTGACGTAGACGATGGACAGGACGACCCCGACGAGCTCCTGCAGGCCGTCGTTGAGCAGCTCGCGCAGTGACTCCACGTCGGTGGTGGAGCGGGAGATCAGCCGTCCGGAGGTGTAGCGCTCGTGGAAGTCCAGGCTGAGCGCCTGGGCATGCCGGAAGATCCGGCCGCGCAGGTCGCGCAGTACGTCCTGGCTGACGCGGGCGCAGGAACGGGTGAAGGCGTACTGGAGGACGCCGGCGGCCAGCGCGCACGTCAGGTATCCGGCGCCGACGGCGAGCAGCGGGCCGTGGTCGTGCGCCCGCAGCGCGGGGACGGCGTGGTCGATGGCGTACGCGACGAGCAGCGGCCCGGCCTGCACGGCGGCCTGCTGGAGGAGGAGCAGGACGACGGTGAGCCGGCCGCGGGCCGCGTACGGGCGCAGCAGCGAGCGGAGCAGGGCGAGCGAGGCGCCCTTGGGGGTGGGCAGGTGGTCCCGGTCGAAGGGATCGGCGGGGGAGGGTGGATCGTGCGGCGTGGTCGCGTCGGCGTCGCTGTCCTCCGGTGGCCGGCCGGCGGCGGTCGTGGTCGTGGTCATCGCTCCGTCTCCTCTGCGGTGCGGGCCGGTCGGGCGGGGCCCGGGGCGCCGGACCGGCCCGCACCGGCCGGGTCGCCAGTGGCCGGGTCGCCAGTGGCCGGGTCGGCGTGGGTCTCGGCCCCGCCCGACCGACCCGCGCCGGACATCAGATGCGCGTACTCCGCGCTCTCCCGCAGCAGTTGCTGATGCGTGCCGACAGCGGTGATCCGGCCGCCGGAGAGCAGCGCGACGCGGTCGGCGAGCAGCACCGTGGAGGGGCGGTGCGCGACGATCAGCGCGGTCGTGGTCGCCAGTACCTCGCGCAGCGCGGCCTCCACCCGCGCCTCGGTGTGCACGTCCAGCGCGGAGAGCGGGTCGTCCAGGACGAGGAAGCGCGGGGACCCGACCACCGCGCGGGCCAGCGCGAGCCGCTGCCGCTGCCCGCCGGACAGGCTCAGGCCCTGCTCGCCGACCTGGGTGTGCTCGGCCTGCGGCAGCGCGGCGACGAACTCCTGCGCCTGGGCGATCCGCAGCGCCCGCCGCACGCCGTCCTCGTCCGCCGCTTCGCCGCCCATCAGGACGTTCTCCGCCGCGGTCGCCGAGAAGAGCGTCGGTTCCTCGAAGGCCACCGCGACCAGGGAGCGCAGCTCGTCGCGCGGCAGGGTCATGATGTCCCGGCCGTCCAGGGTGATCCGGCCGCCGGTGGCGTCGTACAGCCGCGGTACCAGCGCGGTGAGCGTGGTCTTGCCGCTGCCCGTGGCGCCCACCAGCGCCATCGTCTCGCCGGGCCGGACGTGCAGGTCGACGCCGCGCAGCGTGGGCGGTGCGCTCGCGGGCGCGTCCGGGTAGCGGAACTCCACACCGGTGAGGACGAGGCCGTCGGGGGCCGGGGCGCCGGAGGCGGCCGCGAGTACGGACGCGTCGGCCGCAGCCGCCTCCGGTACGTCCATCACCTCGAAGTAGCGGTCAGCCGCGGTCGCCGATTCGTTGCTGAGGGCCAGCAGGAAGCCGATGGACTCCACCGGCCAGCGCAGGGCCAGCGCGGTGGACAGGAACGCCACGAGCGTGCCCGCCGACAGGTCACCGTCGGCGACCTGGACCGTACCGAGGATCAGCGCGGCCCCGATGGCGGTCTCCGGCAGGACCGTGATGACGCCCCAGGTCGCGGCGAGCAGCCGGGCCTTGTGCAGCTCGGTGCCGCGCAGCTCGTGGGTGAGGGCGGTGTAGGCGCGGGCCTGGGTGCGGTGCCGGCCGAAGCCCTTGATGATGCGGATGCCCAGTACCGACTCCTCGACCAGCGTGGTCAGGTCGCCGACCTGGTCCTGCGAACGGCGCGCGGCGACCGAGTACTTCGCCTGGAACACCGAGCACAGCACCACCAGCGGCACGATCGGCGCGAGCAGTACCAGCCCCAGCGTCCAGCGCTGGACGAGCAGGATGGCGCAGCCGGCGAGGATCGTGACGCCGTTGACGAACAGGAACGTCAGCGGGAACGCCAGGAACATCCGCAGCAGCTGCAGGTCGGACGTGCCGCGGGAGAGCAGCTGGCCGGTGGGCCAGCGGTCGTGGAAGGCCACCGGGAGCCGCTGGAGGTGGCGGTAGAGCGCGGCGCGCATGGCCGCCTCGACGCTCGCCAGTGGGCGCGCGACCAGCCACCGGCGCAGCCCGAAGAGCCCGGCCTCGGCCAGCCCCAGGAGCAGCAGGAGCCCGCCGCCCAGCCAGATGCCGCCCGCGTCCCGCGCCGCGACCGGCCCGTCCACCAGCCACTTCAGTACGAGCGGGATGAGCAGGCCGGTGCCGGACGCCAGGACGGCGACGCCCGCCGCACCGGCCAGCCGGGCCCGTACGGGGCGGACGTACGGCCACAGGCGCAGCAGCGAGCGCACGGGGGAGCGGGGAGTGGGGACGGCGGACTCGGGGCGGTGCGCGTCATCGCTCATCAGCAGTGAGCGTAGAAGTCACCACTGACAATCCTCATGCGGTTTTTCCCGCCGCGCGGGCCCGGGGCGGGGGATCACCGCTCTGCCCGCAGCAGCCACACCGCCCGTCCCGGCAGCTCCACCTCGGCACCCGCTTCGTACGCCGTACCCGGCTCCGCCGTCTGGTCCTCCCGCGCGGTGTCGACGAGGAGTTCATACGTACGGGCCCATGGCGCGCCCGGAAGGGTGAAGCGGCCCGGTGCCTCCCCGGCGTGCAGCACGACGAGGAAGCTGTCGTCGGTGACCGGCAGCCCGCGCTCGTCCCGCTGCGGGATGTCCGTGCCGGACAGGAACATGCTCAGGCCCGCCGCGTGCGCGTACCAGTCCGCGTCCGTCATCTCCGTCCCCGCGGGCGTGAACCACGCCAGGTCCCGCAGCCCGTCGGGCCCCTGCGGCCGCCCCGAGAAGAAGGCGCGGCGGCGCAGCACCGGGTGCGCCCGGCGCAGCGTGATCAGCCGGGCGACCAGCTCGGTCAGCGGCCGCCACTCCGGGTCGTCCGCCAGCGACCAGTCCAGCCAGCCCAGCTCGTTGTCCTGGCAGTAGCCGTTGTTGTTGCCCTGCTGGGTGCGGCCCAGCTCGTCGCCCGCGACCAGCATCGGCACGCCGGTGGAGAGCAGCAGCGTGGTGAGGAGGTTGCGCAGCTGGCGGCGGCGGAGCGCCTTGATGTCCGGGTCGTCGGTCTCGCCCTCGGCGCCGCAGTTCCACGAGCGGTTGTCGTCCGTGCCGTCCCGGTTCCCCTCGCCGTTGGCCTCGTTGTGCTTGTACTCGTACGAGACCAGGTCGCGCAGCGTGAAGCCGTCGTGGGCCGTGATGAAGTTGACCGAGGCCTGCGGGCGGCGGCCGCCCCACGCGTACAGGTCGCTGGAGCCGGACAGCCGGTACCCCAGGTCGCGGACGTCCGGGTAGGCGCCGCGCCAGAAGTCGCGCACGGCGTCGCGGTACCGGTCGTTCCACTCCGTCCACAGCGGCGGGAACGCCCCGACCTGGTACCCGCCCATCCCCACGTCCCACGGCTCGGCGATCAGCTTCACCCGGCGCAGCACCGGGTCCTGCGCTATCACGGCGAGGAACGGCGAGAGCATGTCCACGTCGTGCATGGAGCGGGCGAGCGCCGCGGCCAGGTCGAAGCGGAAGCCGTCGACGCCCATCTCGGTGACCCAGTAGCGCAGCGAGTCGGTGATCAGCCGCAGCACGTTCGGCTGGACGACGTGCAGGGTGTTGCCGCAGCCGGTGTAGTCGGCGTACCGGCGCGGGTCCTGCTGGAGGCGGTAGTAGCCCCGGTTGTCTATGCCGCGCAGGGACAGCATCGGGCCCATCTCGTTCGCCTCGGCCGTGTGGTTGTAGACCACGTCGAGGATGACCTCGATGCCCGCGTCGTGCAGCGCGCGCACCATCCGGCGGAACTCGCCCACCTGCTGGCCGCGCGTCCCCGAAGCGGCGTACGCGGCGTGCGGCGCGAAGTAACCGATGGAGTTGTAGCCCCAGTAGTTGCGCAGGCCGCGCCGGAGCAGATGGTCCTCGTGCGCGAACTGATGCACCGGCAGCAGCTCGACGGCGGTGACGCCGAGCCGGGTCAGATGCCCGATCGCGGCCGGGTGCGCGAGCCCGGCGTACGTGCCGCGCAGATGCTCCGGGATGTCCGGGTGCCGCTTCGTGAAGCCGCGCACGTGCAGCTCGTACAGGACCGAGTCGGCCCACGGCGTCTTCGGGCGGCGGTCGTCCGCCCACTCGTCACCGGGCACGTCGTCGTGCACCACCACGCCCTTGGGGACGTGCGGCGCGGAGTCCCGGTCGTCGCGCACGGTGTCCGCTATGTGCTGCTCGGGCCAGTCCCGCACATGGCCGTACACCTCCGGCGGCAGCCGGAAGTCCCCGTCGATCGCGCGCGCATACGGGTCGAGCAGCAGCTTCGCCGGATTCCAGCGGGCCCCGGTCCAGGGGTCCCAGCGGCCGTGCACGCGGTAGCCGTACCGCGTCCCCGGCAGCACGCCGGGGACGAAGCCGTGCCAGATCTCGTGCGTCAGCTCGGTCAGCCCATACCGCGTCTCGGCGCCCGCGTCGTCGAAGAGGCACACCTCCACCGCCTCGGCGCCCGCCGCCCACAGCGCGAAGTTCGTCCCCGCGACGCCGTCCGGGCCGCTGCGGAAGCGCGCCCCGAGGGGCTGTGGGCTCCCGGGCCGCACCGTGACCGTGTCCGGGGCCGTTCTCGCCCGGCCGTCGTCCGGCAGGGCCTCCTGCTCCAGCGCGCTCGACACGTGGCAGCCTCCCGCCGCTCGGCGACTCGATCGGGCGGTGCCGCGCGCGGCGTCCCGGCCGCGCGCGTGGACGTGCCCTCCCGGCGATCCATCCCTGCACCCTTCCTTCCCCGAACTGGGCAGGACCTCACGTTTCCCCACGAAGCGAACGCTCGTTGAGACCACCGTGAGCTACCGAACCCTCAGAAACCGAGCGGCCGGGCGGCCCTGGACGGCCGCCGTACCGCTGCTCACCGGCGCCGTCCTGCTCTCCGCCTGCCAGGGCCCCGGCGGGTGGACCTCCGACGCGCCGCGCCCCGCGCACGAGGCCGTACGGGTGGTGCCGGACGACGGCGCGCGCGGCGTGCGCGCGGGCCACCGCATCGAGGTACGGGTACCGGACGGGCGGCTGGAACGGGTCGAGGTCACCCGGGCGGGGGACACCGGCAGCGCCCCGGTGCCCGGCCGGCTCTCCCCCGACGGGCTCGGCTGGCGCTCGTCGGGCGCCCCGCTCGCGCTCGCCTCCCGGTACGACGTCGAAGCCGTGGCGCTGGACGGGCAGGGGCGGCGCACCGCCCGGCACACCTCCTTCACCACCTACGTGCCCCGGCACCGCGTCGTCGGCTTCTTCCGGCCCGAGCACCGCTCCACCGTCGGCACCGGAATGATCGTCTCCTTCGACTTCAACCGCCCGGTGCGCGACCGCGCCGCCGTCGAGCGGGCCGTCTCCGTCACCGCGCGCCCCGCCGTGCGCGTCGCGCCCCACTGGTTCGGCGCGCGCCGGCTGGACTTCCGGCCCCGGGAGCGCTGGCGGCCGGGCACGGAGGTGACGATGGCGCTGCGGCTGCGGGACGTGCGTGCGGCGCCCGGGGTGTACGGGATCCAGCACAAGACCGTCCGTTTCCGGATCGGCCGGGATCAGACCAGCGTGGTTGACGCCACCGCGCACACCATGACCGTACGACGCGCCGGGCAGCCGCTGGCGACCCTGCCGGTCACCGCGGGCGACCAGGACAACCCGACGTACAACGGCCGGATGGTGATCCTGGAACGGCATCCGATGACCCGGATGGACGGCGGAACGGTCGGCTTCGGTGGCGAGTACGACATCCCCGATGTGCCGCACGCGCTGCGCCTGACCACGTCGGGGACGTTCCTGCACGGGAACTACTGGGCGCCGCGGGGGACGTTCGGCGGCGCCAACACCAGCCACGGGTGCGTCGGGCTGCGGGACGAGCAGGGCGGCAGCCCGGACACCCCGGCGGGCTGGTTCTACCGCAACTCGCTGATCGGCGACGTCGTCGAGGTGATCCGCTCGCGCGACGCGACGGTGGCGCCGGACAACGGCCTCGGTGGCTGGAACATGCCGTGGGAGGAGTGGCTGCGGGGCTCCGCCGTCCGCTGACCCCGGGGGCCGCGCGGGCGCCGGCCGCACCGTTATCCGGCCGACTTGACCGCCCGCGCGGTCCCTCGCGCACGTTCCGTACCACCACTACCACTTGGGACGAAACGGTGACATGTCCGGGGAGTCCGCCCTCGTCCCCGGTGTGGTTATCTGGCGACAGGCGCGCGCGTGGCCCGTGCCGCGCGCCGCGGATGCGGGCCGTGCGAGGGGAAAAGAGGCCAAGTCTTGGACGTGCAGCCGATATGGGGGGCGCCGCGAGGGCGGTTTCGGCGGCGGCAGGGGGGAAGGGTCCTGCTCGCTCCGGTCCTCGGGGCGCTGATGGTACTGGTGGCCGCGTGCGGCGGCGGGGAGGACAAGGACGCGGACAAGAACGCCGCGTCACAGGCGGCGGTGAAGATCTCCGTCAAGGACGGCGCCGAGGACGTCCGTACGAGTGGCGTCCTGAAGGTGACGGTGGACAAGGGCACGCTGAAGTCCGTGACGGTCAAGGACCGCAAGGGCAACACCGTCGAGGGCAAGCTGTCCGAGGGCGGCAGCGTATGGAAGCCGGTACGGCATCTGAGCACGGCGACGGAGTACAGCGTCGACGCGGTGGCGAAGGACTCCGAGGGCCGCGAGGCCGCCGAGCACGCCGACTTCACCACCCTGGAACCGAAGAACACCTTCATGGGGCGCTACGTACCGGAGAACGGGCAGACGGTCGGCGTCGGGATGCCGGTCGACGTGCGCTTCACGCGCGGCATCACGAACCCGAAGGCGGTCGAGGACGCGGTCAAGGTGACGGCGAAACCGTCGGTGCCCATCGAGGGCCGCTGGTTCGGCAATGACCGCCTGGAGTTCCGCCCGGAGAAGTACTGGAAGCCGGGCACCAAGGTCACTCTCAGCCTGAACCTCAACGGCGTCGAGGGCCGCCCCGGGGTGTACGGGACGCAGACCAAGAAGGTCACCTTCACCATCGGCCGCAGCCAGATCAGCACGGTGGACGCGGCGTCGCACCGGATGACCGTGGTCCGCGACGGCAAGAAGATCAAGACGCTGCCGATCACCGCGGGCGCGCCGGGCACCGAGACGTACAACGGCAAGATGGTGATCAGCGAGAAGCACCCGGTGACGCGGATGAACGGCGAGACCGTGGGCTTCGGCGGGGAGTACGACATCCCCGACGTACCGCACGCGATGCGGCTCAGCGACTCCGGCACGTTCATCCACGGCAACTACTGGTCGGGGCAGTGGACGTTCGGCAGCCGCAACGCCAGCCACGGCTGCGTCGGCCTCTTCGACTACCGCGGCGGCAGCACGTCGACGCCCGCCGGGTGGTTCTACCAGAACTCCCTGATCGGCGACCTGGTCGTCGTCAAGAACTCCCACGACCGCACCATCCAGCCGGAGAACGGCCTGAACGTGTGGAACATGCCGTGGGAGCAGTGGAAGGCGGGGGACTAGTGGTACCTGCCCCTGGGTATCCCCCCGGTGGGGGACCCCAGGGGCTGCGCAAGTAGGCGGGGCGCCGCGTTCGAAACGCTTCGGGCGCCCTGACCAACACCTCCGGCACTGTGACCAAGTGCACCGGCGCCGTTCCCGTGAACGGCTATTAACCTGCCCTCATGACTGTGAACTTCGAGGTGGCCGACGGCGTCGGCACCGTCCGCCTGGACCGTCCGCCCATGAACGCGCTGGACACCGCCACCCAGGACCGGCTGCGCGAGCTGGCCGAGGAGGCCACCCGCCGCGACGACGTCCGCGCGGTGGTCATCTGGGGCGGCGAGAAGGTGTTCGCGGCCGGCGCGGACATCAAGGAAATGCAGGTCATGGACCACGCGGCGATGGTCGAGCGGTCCAAGGCGCTGCAGGACTCCTTCACCGCCGTCGCCCGCATCCCCAAGCCCGTGGTGGCCGCGGTCACCGGGTACGCGCTCGGCGGCGGCTGCGAGCTCGCGCTCTGCGCCGACTTCCGCATCGCCGCGGAGAACGCCAAGCTCGGCCAGCCCGAGATCCTGCTCGGCCTGATCCCGGGCGCGGGCGGCACCCAGCGCCTCGCGCGCCTCATCGGCCCGTCCAAGGCCAAGGACCTGATCTTCACCGGCCGCCAGGTGAAGGCCGACGAGGCGCTCGCCCTCGGGCTGGTGGACCGGGTGGTTCCCGCCGAAGAGGTGTACGCGCAGGCGCATGCCTGGGCAGCCCGGCTCGCGGTGGGCCCGGCGATGGCACTGCGCGCCGCGAAGGAGTCGGTGGACGCCGGTCTGGAGACCGACATCGACACCGGACTGACGATCGAACGGAACTGGTTCGCAGGCCTGTTCGCCACCGAGGACCGCGCGACGGGCATGCGGAGCTTCGTCGAGGAGGGCCCCGGCAAGGCCAAGTTCCGCTGACGCGAGCGGTGTTGGTGGTGCGGAAGGGGTCGCGCACGCATGGTCCGTGCTCCTTGCGGGCGAATGAGGTGCGGCTCAAGGAAGGCTTGAGAAATTCTCCCCCATCGGCCCCGACGAGCGCCTGCGGGCGGATCGCCGTGCAGGTCAGGCGGGCTGTGCGGGGGTGTTGACTGCCCTTGGCATATGTCGGCAGGGGGTGTGGGAACCGCGGATTCCGGGCGACCGATTCCAGCGGTTCCGCCCCCGTACCGTGCCGGTTGCGTCCATGATGGTGGCATGGCGGGCCTCGAAGGTACGGAGCAGCCGCGGCCGGGGACCGGCACGGCTGCCGCGCGCTGGGTGCTGCCCGCCCAGGACGCGGAGGGGGAGAGGGCCAGGGTGACGGCAGCCGCTCGGGGTGACGGAGCGTCCCGGACGCTCGATCTCATCGGCGACCCCGCCCACGAAGAGGTACGGCTGCCCTCGCGCCCCGAATCCGCCGCCACCGCCCGGAGATTGACGCAGTCCGTACTGCTGAAGCAGTGGTCGCTGACGCCCCAGCTCGCCGAGCACGCCGTGCTGCTCGTCTCGGAGCTGGTCGGCAACGCCGTCCGGCACACGGGCGCCCGCATGTTCGGCCTGCGCATGCTGCGCCGCCGCGGCTGGATCCGTATCGAGGTACGCGACCCGTCCCGCGGGCTGCCCTGTCTGATGCCGGTCCATGAGCTGGACGTGAGCGGCCGCGGGCTCTTCCTCGTGGACAAGCTCTCCGACCGCTGGGGCGTGGACCTGCTGCCGCGCGGCAAGACGACATGGTTCGAGATGCGGGTGACGGACCGCGCGTAAAACGTGACTGGGGCCCTTCCGCGTGGTCGCGGAACGGGCCCCAGTAGTCGCGCGCCGAAGGGCGGAAGGGGTGTGCCCACGGCGCGAGTACGACCTGGCCCGGGTCAATGGGGGGTCGTTGCCCCGACTATCGCAGGCGGGACGGGCCGCCGCCAAACTCGGGCCCGGGCGGTCCGTAGGATGGGCGCCGAGCCGCTCGCCCGTGGGCGGCACCGGACACCGGGGAGGGAGCGGCCGCATGGGAGCGACGGGACGTGCGCACCGCTCTGCGGCATGGACGCTGCTCCTCCTCCTGACGGTGGTCTTCGCACCGCTGCTGTGCGGTACGTCCGGCGGACCGGCCGCGATGCCGGCCGCCGCCGCGTCCGCCACGTCCGCCGCGTCCGCCGCGGTACCGGTCTCCGAAGCCCGGCCGGCGTCCGAAGCCGTGCCCGTAGCGGTACCGGTCTCCGAAGCCGCCGCGGCGCCCGTCTCCGAAGCCGCGCCGATGCCCGTCTCCGACGTGGCACCCGCTCCCTTCGCCGCCTCCGCCCCCAAGAAGTGCGCGCCGCACGACGTGCCCGGGCAGGGTGAGAGCGCGCCCGCGCCCGCGACGCACCGCGGCGAGCCGCTCGCGGCGCCCGCGGCCACCCCGGTCCCGTACTTCTCCCACGACCCCGCGAGCTGCGCGCTCGCCCGGCCGCCCACCGGCCCGGCGCCCGCCACCGATCCCTGCGCCCTCCTGCCCGTACTGCGGATATAGCGCCACCGCGCGTACCGGTCCGTCCGCCGGACCGGACGTCGCGCGCCCCGCCGCGATCCCCGTATCCGCATCCGTACGTCAGGAGCACACCCATGTCCGCAACCGCTTCACCGGGCCGCCGCCTCGCGGCCGTCGGCGCGATCCTCGCCCTCATCGTCGGCCTCGTCGCCCTCGGCGTCGCCGTCGGCACGGCCGTCGAGGACAGTGGCAGCAACAAGGCCGCCGAGCCCGGACCCGCCGCCTCGGTCGAGACCCAGGACCCCGACGGCCGCCAGAAGATGTACGACGACCTCGCCGAGCAGACCTCGCGCCGGGAGAAGGGCGACGCGCTGGCCGTCGGCCGCGCCGACGCGCCGGTCGTACTCGTCGAGTACGCCGACTACCAGTGCGGCTTCTGCGGCCGCTTCACCCGCGAGACCCAGCCCGAACTGATCGAGAAGTACGTGGACAAGGGCGTCCTGCGCATCGAGTTCCGCAACTTCACCATCTACGGCGAGGACTCCGAGCGGGCGGCCCGCGCGTCCTGGGCCGCCGGGCAGCAGGGCAAGTTCTGGGAGCTGCACGACGCGCTGTACGCCAAGAGCCGCAAGGGCCCCGACCTCGCCGAGGACAAGCTCGTCGAGCTGGCGCGCGACAGTGGCGTCCAGGACATCGACCGCTTCCGACGCGACTTGAAGAGCGACGCCGCGAAGAAGGCGCTGGACCGGGACCAGCAGGAGGGTTACCGGCTCGGCGTGCAGTCCACGCCGTCGTTCCTGGTCAACGGCGCGCCGATCGCCGGCGCCCAGCCCACCGCCACCTTCACCCAGGCCATCGACGAGGCCGCTGACCGGGCGGGCAAGAGCGGAGCGGGCAAGGACGGAGCAGGCAAGGACGGGGGCGGCAAGTGACCGACATCGGCTACCTCGCCGCCTTCCTGGGCGGCGTCCTCGCCCTGGTCAGCCCGTGCAGCGCACTGCTGCTGCCGGCCTTCTTCGCGTACTCGCTCGGCACCCCCGGCCGGCTGCTGGCCCGTACCGGCGTCTTCTACCTGGGCCTTGCGGTCACGCTGGTGCCGCTGGGCGCCGCCAGCACCGCCGCGAGCCGGCTCTTCAACGGCCACCGCGATGTGCTCATCGCCGTCGGCGGCTGGGTGGTGATCGCGATGGGCGTGCTGCAGATCCTCGGGCTGGGCTTCGCGTCCCGCCGCGCGCAGTCCGCCGCGGCCCGGATCACCCCCCGCTCGGCCGTCTCGACCTTCCTCCTGGGCTGCGTCTACGGCCTCGCGGGCTTCTGCGCCGGGCCGATCCTGGGCGCCGTGCTGACGGTCACGGCGGTCAGCGGGTCGCCCGTGTACGGCGCGTCGATGCTCGCGGTGTACGCGCTGGGGATGGCCCTGCCGCTGTTCGTCCTGGCCCTGCTCTGGGACCGGTTCCAATTGGGGCGGCGCGGCTGGCTGCGCGGCCGGGAATTCGCCGTCGGGCGGCTGCGCCTGCACACCACTTCGCTGATCTCCGGGCTGTTCTTCATCGGCATCGGAATTCTTTTCCTGGCATTCAACGGCACGAGCGCGCTGCCCGGAATTCTGGATACCGAATCGGAATTCCGGCTGGAGGAATGGGTGTCCGGCATCGGCGCCGCCGTGCCGGATTCCGTACTCATCGCGGGGGCCGCGCTCGTGGCCGCCGCGGTGCTCGGCCGGATCGCGCTGCGTCCGGAAAAGAAGACGAAGGACTGATCCCACCCATGGGGGATGCGTAGGGCCATACGGCTCATATCCGGGGCGGTGGCCGGTGACCTTCCGTGGCGTACGCGGTATGGCACCGGCCGCCCACTACGTTGCCGAGCCATGGACGCCCTCCTCTTCGCCGGTCTCTTTGCCACGCTGCTGTGCATCGTGGGCCAGCGGAGCCGGGTGGTGGTGGTCGCGGTGTGGTCGGCGATGTTCGCCGCCGTCGTGTGGCTGATGGCGCATCACGTGCCGGAAATTCTCGCGCTCGGTCTCGCGCGGTGAACCGCACCGCGCCCCGTCGGCCCTTTCCCGCCGGCGGACCGGAAACGACTGGACCGGAGTTTTCTTTGTCATGAGTGCACTGCTGACCGGGCGGCTGACGACGCCGATGAGTACGCCGGCGATTCCCGCACTCGATCCCGGGCCGCCGGGCATCATCGCCCGCGCGCAGTACTGGTTCGCCTGTCTTTTCGTGACCGGCTGGACCGGTGCCCTCTGCGCCGGGCTGTATCTGCAGTTCGTCCATGGTGAAGCGCCGTGCCCGCTCTGCGTCGTGCAGCGGATGTTCATGGTGCTGACGCTGCTGGGTGCCGCGCACATCGTCCGGCAGGGGCTGCGCGGCGCGGTGCCGCGCCGGGACTACCTCATGGGGTGGGGCCTCGCGCTCGTCGGCTGTACGGCCGGATCGCTGGCGGCGGGGTGGCAGGCGCTGCCGTACTTGCTGCTCGACGGCCGGGCGCACGGCGGCGGGGCCGACGGCGGCGCGGTGTACGGCGCCGGGGCGTACGGCGGCGTGGTCCAGGGGCTGCCGGCCGGCGTCTGGGCGTGGCTGTTCTTCCAGGCGTCCGTGCTCGCGATCGGCGCCGTGCTGGTCACCTCGCATCTGACCACGGCGCGGCGGATCCCCACGCAGGGGCTGCCCCGCGCGGCGGGGCAGGCCGTGCTCTTCCTCGCCGGAGTGGTCATCGCGGTGAGCGCGGTGGCCGTCTTCCTCCAGGCGGGGCTGCACGCCTTCCTGCCCGTCGCCCCCGGCCGGTATCAGCTCCTGTACGACCTGGGGATGCGGGGCTGAGACGCGCGGGGGCGCCGGGGCGTCAGGCGGTGCGGCGCAGTGGCGCGTGCGGCCGGGCATCCGCTCGGCGTCGGCGGTCGTTGCACAGCAGGCACTTGCCGTACCCCGGCGGCAGCGGGTCCTCGGGGTCGCCGTACAGCGGGTCCACCGCGCCGTGCGGATGCGCGGCGCAGCCGGTCGTGCCGGTTTCGGAGAGCGATCCGGCGGCGGTCAGGGCGCGCCGCAGGACGTCGACGAGCTGGTCGGCGTCCTGCCGGCTGGGGGCCGTCTGCAGGCCCGAGGCGAGGTCGGCGGCGTGGGTGAGCGCGGTCTGGAGTTCGCGCAGGTCTGCGTAACTCATGTCTCGGAGCGTAGGCGCACCCACTGACAGTTGATCTTCCGATCGCACTTGGTGGCATCCCATGCGCCGATCCATGCCCGTCAATGCCCACGATTCACCGTCGCGCGGCGGAAGACCCCCTTGCGGGGGCATGACATCTCAGGGCGCGATCGGCAGTTCCCGCTTGTGGGCCGTGAGGCGGTAGCGGCGCACGATCGTCTCGTACGTCTGCTCGCTGACCGGCTTGCCCTCCAGGAAGTCGTCGATGTTGTCGTACGTGACGCCGAGCGCGTCCTCGTCCGCCTTGCCCGGGTCCAGCGTCTCCAGGTCGGCGGTCGGGGTCTTCCAGACCAGCTCGGCGGGGGCGCCGAGGGCCTCGGCCACCGCGCGCACCCGGCGCTTGGTCAGCCCGGTCAGCGGCACCAGGTCGGCGGCGCCGTCACCGAACTTGGTGAAGAAGCCGGAGACCGCCTCGGCGGCATGGTCCGTGCCCACGACCAGGCCCTCCTGCGCGCCGGCCACCGCGTACTGCGCGATCATGCGCTGCCGGGCCTTGATGTTGCCCTGCACGAAGTCCTGGTGGTGGGCGTCGCGGAAGGTCGCCCCGCCCGCGAGGACGGCCGCCAGCGCGGCGTCACTGGCCGGCTTCACGTCCACCGTGAGCAGCTGGTCGGCCTTGATGAACGACAGCGCGAGCTGCGCGTCGTGCTCGTCGGCCTGGACGCCGTAGGGCAGCCGCATCGCGTAGAACGTCGCGTCGTGCCCCGCCTCCCGCGCCCGCTCCACCGCGAGCTGGCAGAGCCGGCCCGCGGTGGTGGAGTCCACGCCGCCGCTGATGCCGAGCACCAGGGAGCGCAGCCCCGTGGAGGTCAGCCGCTCGGTGAGGAAGGCCACCCGGCGCTCGATCTCCTCGTGCGCGTCGAAGGACGCGGACACCTGGAGATCCCGGGCGATCTCCTGCTGCAGGCTCATGGACGCCGGGTCGGTCACGGTGGCTCCTCGTGGTCTCGCTGTGCCGCCGGGGGCCGCGGAGAGACGGGCGGCACCGGCACACAGGCGCGTACGTACGAGGAAACTCTATTCTTCGTTCGCCCACGCCTTGAGAGCGGCCTTGCTGGAGAACTGGCCGACGTTCTTGTCGAGCGGGGTGTCGGTGTACTGGTGGAAGCGCCACTTGGCCTTGATCCGCGGGCGGCCCGCGGAGACATAGTCCGCTATCCACAGGCCGTCGCCGGCGTAGGACGTGGTGTCGTGGTTGAGCCAGAAGTCGCGGTTGCAGTACAGCAGCACCTTGTGGCGGTGCGGCCGCAGGGCCTTCACCTCGCGGATGAACTGGTCCTTCTGCGCGTTGCTCGCGTACGTCCCGGCGCTGGTGCGCTCCCAGTCGACTATCAGCACGTCGCCGAGTCTGGACGCGCACTTGTCGACGAAGTACCGGGCCTGCGCCGCGATGTTCCCCGGCCACAGGAAGTGATAGAAGCCGACCACGCACCCCGCCTCGCGGGCCCGCGACGCCTGGGAGCTCTGGTGCGGATTGATGTAGGAACGGCCCTCGGTCGCCTTGATGAAGACGAAGTCCAGGCCCTTGGTGGAGTACGTGGGCTGGTACGAGCTGACATCGACGCCGTGCAGCATTGCAATCCTCCCGCAACCGTGCGATTACCAAGCGTCACTGCGGTCCATCCTGGACATGCCCGCTGACGCAAGGTCTCAAAGGTGGAGTTGCCCTCCGACCGTGCTTCGTCGCTCCCCTCGACGTCCCCCGTGCACGACGGCTGTGCACGCTGTGTGAAAAGCGCCGTCGACAACCAAACGCCGTGCGGCGTACGGGAGTTCCCCGTGAGTCATACGGATACGGGGTATGGCTCCGGGGCGCAAGGGAAAAACGACAACGGGCCCGAACCGGGGGAGGTTCGGACCCGTCGCGGGGTAAAGAGGTCAGGCCGGGGGGCGGGGCGCGTAGCGCGCCACCAGCAGGCCCAGCGTTGCCAGAGCGATCAGCATCACGAGAATCACGAACCGGCGCCTGCCCCCAACCTCCGGGGGTATTCCGTGATCTGGATCACGTACGGGTTTGGCCCGTCAGCACTCGATGATGTTCACCGCCAGGCCGCCGCGCGCGGTCTCCTTGTACTTCACGGACATGTCGGCGCCGGTGTCCTTCATGGTCTTGATGACCTTGTCGAGGGAGACGTGGTGGCGGCCGTCGCCGCGCAGGGCCATGCGGGCCGCGGTGACGGCCTTCGCCGAGGCCATGCCGTTGCGCTCGATGCACGGGATCTGGACCAGGCCGCCGACCGGGTCGCAGGTCAGGCCGAGGTTGTGCTCCATGCCGATCTCCGCGGCGTTCTCCACCTGCTCCGGGGAGCCGCCCAGCACCTCCGCCAGGCCGCCCGCCGCCATCGAGCAGGCCGAGCCGACCTCACCCTGGCAGCCGACCTCGGCGCCGGAGATGGAGGCGTTCTCCTTGAAGAGCATGCCGATGGCGCCCGCGGCCAGCAGGAAGCGGACCACGCCCTCCTCGTCGGCGCCGGGCACGAAGTTCATGTAGTAGTGCAGGACGGCGGGGATGATGCCGGCCGCGCCGTTGGTGGGCGCGGTCACGACCCGGCCGCCGGCCGCGTTCTCCTCGTTGACGGCCATCGCGTAGAGGGTGACCCACTCCATCGCGTGGGCCTGCGGGTCGCCCTCGGAGCGCAGCGCGCGGGCCGCGTTCGCCGCCCGGCGGCGCACCTTCAGGCCGCCCGGCAGGATGCCCTCACGGGACATGCCGCGGCTCACGCAGGCCTGCATGACGTGCCAGATCTCCAGCAGCCCGGCGCGGATCTCCTCCTCCGTGCGCCACGCCTTCTCGTTCTCCAGCATCAGCGCGGAGATCGACAGGCCGGTCTCCTGGGCGAGCCGCAGCAGCTCGTCGCCGGTGCGGAAGGGGTACTTCAGCACGGTGTCGTCGAGCACGATGCGGTCGGCGCCGACCGCGTCCTCGTCGACGACGAAGCCGCCGCCCACCGAGTAGTACGTCTTCTCCAGCAGCGGGGCGCCGTGCTCGTCGTACGCGAAGAGGGTCATGCCGTTGGCGTGGTACGGCAGCGAGCGGCGGCGGTGCAGGATCAGCTCGGTCGACTCGTCGAAGTCGATCTCGTGCGCGTCGCCTATTTCGGCGTTCAGCAGCCGCAGCCGCTTGGTGGTGCGGATGCGCTCCACCATGTCGTCGGCCTTCTCGACGTCGACGGTGCGCGGCGAGTGGCCCTCCAGGCCCAGCAGGACGGCCTTGGGGGTGCCGTGGCCGTGGCCGGTGGCGCCGAGCGAGCCGAAGAGCTCGGCCCGTACGGACGTGGTCTGCGCGAGGAGGCCGTCCTTCTTGAGGCGGCCCACGAACATCCGTGCCGCGCGCATCGGGCCGACCGTATGGGAGGAGGACGGGCCGATGCCGATGGAGAAAAGATCGAAGACGGAGATGGCCACGGTGGCGGACTCCTTTGTCTGCTCAGGGTGGGCGAGGGGGCGGGTTGCGTGCCGGGCACGCTCCGCGGGAGCAGGCCGTGAACGGCGTAGGCGGGACGTTTCTGCGCCGACTGCCGAGCGTAACGCGACCAAGGGGGCATACGGGGCGGTCACCGGACGTCCTGTGGTGAGGCGCACATGGCGCACACGGCACGGCGCATGAGGGCGCACACGCCACGGGCCCGGGGACAGGATGCCCCGGGCCCGTGAAGCCCGTACGACGGCCAGGTGACTTACTTGCCCAGCTCCGGGTACAGCGGGTGCTTGTCGGCCAGCGCGGTGACGCGGGCCTTGAGGGCGGCCGCGTCGTACTCCGGCATCAGCGCCAGCGCGATGATGTCGGCGACCTCGCGGAAGTCCTCGGTCGTGAAGCCGCGGGTGGCCAGCGCCGGGGTGCCGATCCGCAGGCCCGAGGTGACCATCGGGGGCCGCGGGTCGTTCGGGACGGCGTTGCGGTTGACCGTGATGCCGACCTCGTGGAGGCGGTCCTCGGCCTGCTGACCGTCCAGCTCGCTGTCGCGCAGGTCGACCAGGACCAGGTGCACGTCGGTGCCGCCGGAGAGCACGTTCACGCCCGCCGCGCGCGCGTCGGGGGAGGTCAGGCGCTCGGCGAGGAGCTGGGCGCCCTCGACGGTGCGCTGCTGGCGTTCCTTGAAGTCCTCCGACGCGGCGACCTTGAAGGAGACCGCCTTGGCCGCGATCACGTGCTCCAGGGGGCCGCCCTGGAAGCCCGGGAAGACCGAGGAGTTCAGCTTCTTCGCGAAGTCCTTCTTGGCCAGGATGATGCCGCCGCGCGGACCGCCGAGCGTCTTGTGCGTGGTGGAGGTCACGATGTCGGCGTGCTCGACCGGGTTCGGGTGCAGACCCGCGGCGACCAGGCCGGCGAAGTGCGCCATGTCGACCCACAGGTACGCGCCGACCTCGTCGGCGATGCGCCGGAAGGCGGCGAAGTCCAGCTGGCGCGGGTACGCCGACCAGCCCGCGATGATCACCTTGGGGCGGTGCTCCTTGGCGAGCTGCTCGACCTCGGCCATGTCGACCAGGCCGTTGCCGTCGACGTGGTAGGGCACCACGTTGAACTGCTTGCCGGAGAAGTTCAGGCGCATACCGTGCGTGAGGTGCCCGCCGTGCGCCAGGTCCAGGCCGAGGATGGTGTCGCCCGGCTTGGCCATGGCGAACAGCGCCGCCTGGTTCGCGGAGGCGCCCGAGTGCGGCTGCACGTTGGCGTACTCGGCGCCGAACAGCTCCTTGACCCGGTCGATCGCGATCTGCTCGGTGACGTCGACGTGCTCGCAGCCGCCGTAGTAGCGGCGGCCGGGGTAGCCCTCGGCGTACTTGTTGGTGAGGACCGAGCCCTGCGCCTCCATGACGGCGACCGGAGCGAAGTTCTCCGACGCGATCATTTCGAGGGTGGACTGCTGACGGTGGAGTTCGGCGTCGACAGCGGCGGCGACGTCGGGGTCGAGCTCATGGAGGGAGCTGTTCAGAAGCGACATGAGTCTTCCTGGGTGGGAGCCTCCGAGGGGCTTGCGGGCCCCTCGGCACGGCGGGCGGGCGTAGGTCAGCCGGCGGTGAAAGCGGTGTACTCGTCGGCGGAGAGCAGGTCCTCCGGCTCGCCGCTCAGCTTCACCTTGAACAGCCAGCCGCCCTCGAAGGGGGCGGAATTCACCAGCGACGGGTCGGCCACGACGTCCTCGTTGATCTCGGTGACCTCACCGTCGACCGGGGAGTAGAGATCGCTGACGGACTTGGTCGACTCCAGCTCGCCGCAGGACTCGCCCGCGGTGACGGTGTCGCCGACCTCGGGGAGCTGGGCGAAGACGACATCGCCGAGCGCGTTGGCCGCGTGCTCGGTGATGCCGACCGTCGAGACGCCGTCCTCGGCGGCCGACAGCCACTCGTGCTCCTTGCTGTACCGGAGCTGCTGGGGGTTGCTCATGGTTCGATTCTCCTGGATGCGCGGGAATGATCGTGCAGAGGGTCTTGACAGGTGAGACGCGAACGCGTCACTTCTGTCGTCCGTAGGGAACTTCTACCGTCCGTACGGACGGGCCGTGGCGGGTTGCGCCACGCCGGGCGGCTACTTCTCCCGCTTGTAGAAGGGCAGCGCGACGACCTCGTACGGCTCGTGCTTGCCGCGGATGTCCACGGCGACGCCCTTCGTACCCGGCTCGGCGTGCGCCGCGTCCACGTACGCCATCGCGACCGGCTTGCCGAGGGTGGGGGAGGGGGCACCGGAGGTGACGGTACCGATGGCGGTGCCCTCGGCGTCCACGACCGGGTAGCCCGCGCGCGGCACGCGGCGGCCCTCGGCGATCAGCCCGACCAGCTTGCGCGGCGGGTTCTGCTCGGCGCGCTCGGCGGCCGCGGCCAGCGCGTCCCGGCCCACGAAGCGGCCCTCGTTCCCGGGCTTCTCGAACTTCACGACCCGGCCCAGGCCCGCGTCGAACGGCGTCAGGGAGGTGGACAGCTCGTTCCCGTACAGCGGCATGCCCGCCTCCAGGCGCAGCGTGTCGCGGCAGGACAGGCCGCAGGGGACCAGGCCCGCGTCCTTGCCGGCCTCGGTCAGCGCCTCCCAGAGCGCGACCGCGTCGGCGGGCCGGACGAACAGCTCGAAGCCGTCCTCGCCGGTGTAGCCGGTCCGGGCGATCAGCGCGGAGACGCCCGCGACGGTGCCGGGCAGGCCCGCGTAGTACTTGAGGCCGTCCAGGTAGGCGTCCGTGAGCGACTTCACGATGCCCGCCGACTCCGGGCCCTGGACCGCGAGCAGCGCGTACGCGTCGCGGTCGTCCCGTACGGCGGCGTCGAAGCCGGCCTGCCGGGCGATGAGCGCGTCCAGCACGGTCTGCGCGTTGGAGGCGTTGGCCACGACCATGTACTCCTGGTCGGCCAGCCGGTAGACGATCAGGTCGTCCAGGATCCCGCCGTCCTCCTGGCAGATCATCGTGTACCGGGCGCGGCCCGGCTTCACCGAGCCGATGTTGCCGACCAGCGCGTAGTCGAGGAGGTCGGCCGCCTGGGGCCCGGTGACGGTGATCTCGCCCATGTGGGAGAGGTCGAAGAGGCCGGCGCGGGTGCGGACGGCGACGTGCTCGTCGCGCTCGCTGCCGTAGCGCAGCGGCATGTCCCAGCCGGCGAAGTCGGTCATGGTCGCGCCGAGCGCGCGATGCGTGGCATCGAGCGCAGTGCGACGGGGTTCACTCATGGCAGCGGGCTCCCGGGGATGGACGACAGGGACGTATCGGACGTCTCCCCATCTGTCATCGGAACCTGAGAGGTTCACCGACAGCCCCGATCGGGCTTCGGCTTGCACCTTGGGTGGGGCCGCACCCGGGCGGCCCGCTTTTCAGATCTGCCTCGTCCGCGCAGTACAGGGGCCTGAGAGATTCAAGGGAGTACTTGCTCCTTCGGCGCCCCGCCGTGGCCTGGCGGGAACTCTCCCGCGCGGATTCAAGCGGCCGGTATGCAGTTGAGTGCCGGTGTGCGCTCACGGATGCACGGTGGCGCGCACATCATTGCACGGCAGCGCCCGATAGAGGAGTCCCGGCCCGCACACCCGGTGTCCCTCGCACGACCTGCCCCGCGCTTGAAGCTCATTACCTTTTCTTGACACTCTGCGGGTATGGGGGAGACCCAGTGAACCAACGGGGAGGGCGATCACGGTGCAGAGGCAAGCCGTATGCGCGACGACGGCGGGGGTCGCGCCCGGCGCGGTGCCGCGCCGTGCCCGCGTGCCCAAGGCGGTGGTGCGTCCCGGCCGCGGCGCGCCCCTGATGGATCTGCGCGGCATGGAAGGTGAGGCGGCCGTGCGGCAGCTGGACTTTCCCGCGGGCGGCCTGGTGGTCGTCTCGGGCCTGCCCGGCAGCGGCAAGAGCACGCTGATGCACCGCGTGGTGCCCGCGCTGGACCGGGCCGGTGCGCCCGTGCACCGCATCGATTCCCAGGACGTACGGGAGCGCTGGGAGGCGGGCCGGCTCGGTTGGCTGCCGTACGGCCTGATCCGCCCGCTGGTCCGGGCCGCGCACTACCACGGCCTGCGGCAGGCGCTGCGCTCCGGCGGCAGCGTGGTCGTGCACGACTGCGGCACGCTCGCCTGGGTACGCCGCTGGATCGCGCGCACCGCCCGGCGGGAGGGCCGTGAGCTGCATCTCGTCCTGCTCGACGTGCCGCCTGCGGTGGCGCTCTCCGGGCAGCGGGCCAGGGGCCGCGGGGTGTCCGGTTACGCCTTCGGGCGGCACCGGCGCGCGGTCCGGCGACTGCTGGCCAGGGCCCGGACGGCGCGGCTGCCGAAGGGCTTCACGGCGTCGGTGCTGCTGGACCGGCGGGCGGCGGACGCGCTGGAGCGGACGACGTTCGGCTGACGGGGCCGCGCTGTCCGGCTGACGGGACCGCGCTTCCGTGCCGCATGTGAGATACGCCCGAGAAGAACCGGCCGGTCGGACGCTAGGGTTTTCGATCAGGCAGCGCGGCACGAAGCGGGTGGTGACCATGGACATTCCGGAGCAGAGCATCCCTGGGCAGGGCATTTCCGAAGAAGGCATTCCGCAGTTGGCCTGGCCGGCCAATGAGCTGGAGGAGGTGCTCGCGGCGTCGGTCGGTCACCCCGGCGCCGGCGCCCGGATCGTCGAGGTGCTCGGCCGCAGCCGGATATGGGTGCCGCTGCCCAAGGGCGGCGGCCCCGACAGCGCCGGCTTCGGCCGGCCCGGCCTGGACCTGCCCACGGTGGAGCTGCCCGACGGCATGGCGTACGTCCCCGTCTTCAGCTCCGAGCAGGAGTTCCTGCGGGTCGTCGGGGCACACATGCCGTGCACGGTCGCGCCCGCCCGTGAGTTCGCCCGCGGCCTGCCGCCGAAGATCGGCATCGCGGTGAATCCGGACGGCACCGTCGGCGTACCGCTGCCGCCGCCCGCCGTGGCCGAGCTGTGCCGCGGTGACATGCCGCGCGACGGCCTGCCCTCCGGTGGCCGGGTGCGGCTGTACGAGCCGGACTGGCAGGACGAGCCGGTGGACTTCCTCGCCGCGGCGGGGCTGGAGTTCTCCGGCGTCCCGTACGTCACGACCGCCCGTCGCTGCCTCGCGAACATCGAGGGCGACGCGCCCACGCTCTTCGTCGGTGTGCAGGTCGCCGACCCGGCGGCGGCACTCCAGGACCAGGCGCAGCGGGACGGCGCGCTCGCCGCCCTGGGCCGGGCCCTCGGCGCCGTACCGGTGCCGTGGCCGGTCCAGCTGGTCATGCTGGACATCGCGCAGGACCCCGTCGTGGACTGGATGCGGGAGCGGGTCCGGCCGTTCTACGCACAGGACCTGGGGTAACCGCGCGGCCGCGGACCGGCCCGTACGGAAGCGGAATAGCGGCCCGTACCAGGACGGATCGCGCGCGCCCGGCCCGGGGCCGGTGCCGGACCCGCCCTTAAGCTGGTGCAATGACCGGGCGGGCGCCCTTGCGTGCCTGCCGAGAGAAGGGACGGGGACACGTGAGCGCGGGTGCGCATCAGGGAGCGGCGGCCGGCCAGGTCGAGCAGGTGCTGCAGCAGGTCTCGCCCGGCCGGTACGACGCCTATGAGGCGCTGCTGCAGGCGCTGGCCGGGGGCCAGGTGTGGATGCTGCTGTGGCAGGGCAGCGCCGGGGCCGCCGATGCGCAGTACGGCAACATGGAGGTCGACGGGCTCGGCTACGCGCCGTGCGTGACCTCCCCGGCGGAGCTCGCGGCCAGCGGCTGGACCCGCGCCCACGAAGTGGTCTCCGGGCCCGAGATCGCCGCCGCGCTCTACCCCGACCGCTGGGGCCTGTGGCTGAACCCGCACGCGCCGGGCGGCGGCGTCGGCATTCCCTGGCTGGACCTGCGCCGGATCGCCGGCGGCCTGGACCGGCTGCCCGCAGGGCCCCTGCGGATCACCGAACCGGCCGTGGAGATCCCGCAGTTCTACGCCCTCCTAGGGCAGAACGCGCACCGCACCCCGGCCGTCCGCGCGCTGCGCCGCGCCTGGGTCCAGCCCGCGCTCGGCGTCCCGTATCTGGCGATCGGCCTGGAGCTGTACGACACGAGCCCGGCCGCCGTGGAGTCCGTACGGCTGATGATGCAGCAGTCCATCGGCGCGGTTCCGGAGGGACTGCCTGTCTCGACGGTGGCGATGGAGGACGAATACGACCCGGTGGGCATGTGGATGCGCGCCTACGCGCGCCCCTTCTTCGACCGCGGTGCACAGGACCCCACCGCCGCCCCCACCGCCGCTCACGGTTACGGCTACCCCCGCCCCTACTGAGGTCACGCCCGACCCCGCCCGCCCCCGTCGCGGCGTGAAAGTGCCGTCGCCCCTCGCGCCGACGTGTGCCGAATTGCCCTCCTGTGTACCGTCGTTGAGGCCGCCGCCGGGCGGGGGCGCGAACCGCTGAGCCGTCCCGGATGTCCGTATAACGGAATGCCGTGGAGCACATCACAGTTGCGCATCCTTTCCCCGGCAGGGCTGGTGACTGATCGCGACTCGGATGAAGACTCCCGCAGCAGGGCCTGGACCCTGTGTGCGACAAGCAACTCGACCGCTGTCGCGCGGACATCCGAAAAACGCTGAGCTGCAAGACCTCCGGACGTCCGCCGGCGCGCACACCAGTGATGTGAACCGAGCCGCCGACGCGGCGGACATGGGCCGGCCAAGCGCGGCCGAGAGGGGTCTAAGGCACGTGACCGCACCGATCGAGACCACCGGGGCGGCTGCCGAGGCGCAGCCGGAAGCGGTGCTGGAAGGCGTGCCGAGCAAGCGGATCGAGGGCCGCTCGCTCGGTCAGATCGCCTGGCTGCGCTTCAAACGCGACAAGGTCGCGGTGGTCGGCGCCATCGTTGTCACCGCGCTCATCGTGATCGCGGCGCTCTCCCGGCCCCTGCAGTCGCTCCTCGGCCTGGACCCGAACGAGCCGAATCAGTCGCTGATCGACCCCAACACCACCCTGCCGCTCGGCGACTTCGGCGGCATGAGCGCGGACCACCCGCTCGGCGTGGACCCCAAGTTCGGCCGCGACCTGCTCGCGCGGGTCCTGGAGGGCTCCTGGGTCTCGCTGATCGTGGCGTTCGGCGCGACGCTGCTGTCGGTGGCGATCGGCACGGTCCTGGGCGTGGTGGCGGGCTACTACCGCGGCCGGGTGGACGCGGTGATCAGCCGGATGATGGACGTCTTCCTGGCGTTCCCGCTGCTGCTCTTCGCCATCGCCATCTCCGCCTCGCTGCAGGGCGGCGCCTTCGGCCTGGAGGGCCTGCCGCTGCACATCTCGGTCCTGATCTTTGTGATCGGCTTCTTCAACTGGCCGTACATGGGCCGCATCGTGCGGGCCCAGACGCTGTCGCTGCGGGAGCGCGAATTCGTCGACGCGGCCCGGGGGATGGGCGCACGCGGCCCGTTCATCCTCTTCCGGGAGCTGCTGCCGAACCTGGTGGGGCCCATCGTCGTGTACTCCACGCTGCTGATCCCCTCGAACATCCTCTTCGAGGCCGCCCTCAGCTTCCTCGGTGTCGGTATCCAGCCCCCGCAGTCCTCCTGGGGCGGAATGCTGAACCAGGCGGTCAAGTACTACGAGGTCGACCCCCAGTACATGCTCGTCCCCGGCCTCGCGATCTTCGTCACCGTGCTCGCGTTCAACCTGCTCGGTGACGGCCTGAGGGACGCGCTGGACCCGCGCAGCCGCTGACACCGCTCCGGCAACGCCCGGGCGGTACCGGCTAGTTCCACCGAAGTTTCCGACGAACGAAGGGGAAACCGAGCATCATGCGAAGGTCAGTTCCGGTCGCGGCGATCGCGGCCATATCCAGTGCGGGCCTTTTGCTGGCCGGCTGCAGTGGCGGCAAGGACGCGAACGAAGGCGCGTCCGCGGCGAACGCCGCGACGAAGGGCATCGTCAACGCCTCGGACGCGAAGGGCGGGACGGTCAACTACGCGATCAGCGACGCCCCCGAGTCCTTCGACCCGGGCAACACCTACTACGCCTTCATCTACAACTTCAGCCGTCTCTACGCGCGTCCGCTCACCACCTTCAAGCCGGCTCCCGGCGAGAAGGGCAACGAGCTGGTGCCCGACCTCGCCGAGTCGATGGGCAAGCCCTCCGACGGCGGCAAGACCTGGACGTACAAGCTCCGCAAGGGCGTGAAGTACGAGGACGGCAAGGAGGTCACGTCCCAGGACGTGAAGTACGCGGTGGAGCGCTCCAACTTCGCCCGCGACACCCTCTCGCTCGGCCCGAACTACTTCCAGCAGTTCCTGGAGGACAAGGACAAGTACAAGGGTCCGTACAAGGACAAGTCCAAGGCCGGGCTGAAGTCCATCGAGACGCCCGACGACCACACGATCGTCTTCCACCTGAAGAAGCCGTTCGCGGAGTTCGACTACCTGGTGTCCGCGCCGCAGACCGCGCCGGTCCCGCAGGCCAAGGACAAGGGCGCCGACTACACCAAGAACGTGGTCTCCAGCGGCTCGTACAAGTTCCAGAGCTACCAGGAGGGCAAGCAGCTCGTCCTGGTACGCAACCCGCAGTGGTCCGCCAAGACCGACCCGCTGCGCAAGCAGCTCCCGGACAAGATCGTCCTGAAGATGAAGGTCGCCCAGTCGACCATCGACAAGGACCTGCAGTCCGGCAACACCCAGATCGACCTCGCCGGGCGCGGCGTGGACGGCCAGACCCAGGCCCAGCTGCTGACCGACCCGAAGCTCAAGGCCAACACGGACAACGCGCTCGGCCAGCGGCTGGTCTACACGGCGATCAACAGCAAGGTGAAGCCGTTCGACAAGCTGGAGTGCCGCCAGGCCGTGCAGTACGCGATCGACAAGCGCGCCGTGCAGACCTCGCTCGGCGGCCCGATCCGCGGTGACATCGCGTCCACCGTCCTGCCGACCGACATCGCCGGGTACCAGAAGTTCGACATGTACCCGCAGAAGTACGACGCCAAGGACAAGCTGGATCTGACCGAGGCGAAGAAGAAGTGGAAGGAGTGCGGCGCCGGCAAGACCGACACCACCATCCTCGCCCGCTCGGACCGCCAGGACGAGGTCGACGCGGCCACCACCGTCATCGACTCGCTGAAGAAGATCGGCATCAACGCCAAGATCCAGCAGTACCCGACGAGCAAGTACTTCTCGGACTACGCGGGCGTGCCGAAGTTCAACAAGAAGAACAACGTCGGTCTGATCATGATGCAGTGGGGCTCGGACTTCCCGACCGGCTACGGCTACCTGCAGCAGATCCTGAACGGCAAGGCGATCAGCCAGTCCGGCAACACCAACCTCTCGGAGCTGGACAACCCGGAGATCAACAAGCTGCTCGACACCGCCATCGCCAACACCGACCAGGCCGCGCGCGAGAAGGCGTACGCCGAGATCGACAAGAAGACGATGGAGCAGGCGGTGATCGTGCCGCTGACCTACTTCAAGGTGCTGATGTACCGCTCGCCGGAGGCCACGAACCTGGTGTCCACCTCGGCCTTCAGCGGTCAGTACGACTACCTCAACGTCGGCATCAAGAAGTAGCAGCCCCGGAAGGCAGGTGAAGGCATTGGTGCCCGCCGGCGGCGGCCGGCGGGCACCGACGCCGCAGTCCCGTGTTCTCGTACATCATCCGCAGGTTGATCAGCGCAGTGATCCTGCTGCTGATCGTCAGCGCGGTCACCTTCGGCATCTTCTTCCTGCTGCCGAAGCTGGCCGGGCAGTCCTCCGACCAGCTCGCACAGCAGTACATCGGCAAGGCCCCCACCGCCGCGGACATCGCCGCGGTGAAGAAGAACCTCGGCTTGGACAAGCCGGTGTACGAGCAGTACTGGGACTTCCTCAAGGGCATCTTCGTCGGCGTCGACTACAAGTTCGGGCCCGAGGCGGCCCGCTGTAACGTGCCGTGCTTCGGCTACTCCTTCAAGACCCACATCGAGGTCTGGCCCGAGATCCAGTCCCGGCTCCCGGTGACCCTCTCGCTGGCCGCCGGTGCCGCCGTGGTCTGGGTCGTCTCCGGCGTCGCCACCGGCGTGCTCTCCGCGCTGCGCCCCGGTTCGCTCTTCGACCGCGCGGCGATGGGCGTGGCGCTGGCCGGCGTCTCGCTCCCCATGTTCTTCACCGGCGCCCTGGCGCTGGCCCTCTTCACGTACCAGTGGCCGATCTTCGAGCGCAGTGACTACGTACCGCTCCTGGAGGACCCGTTCGCCTGGGCGCGCACCCTCGTCCTGCCCTGGGTCACCCTCGCCTTCCTCTACTCGGCGCTGTACGCCCGGCTCACCCGCGCCGGCATGCTGGAGACGCTGAACGAGGACTACATCCGTACCGCACGGGCCAAGGGCCTGCGCGAGCGCAAGGTCGTCGTCCGGCACGGCCTGCGCGCCGCGCTCACCCCGATCATCACCGTCTTCGGCATGGACCTCGGCCTGCTGCTCGGCGGCGCGCTCATCACCGAGCAGGTCTTCTCCCTCCAGGGCGTGGGCGCCTTCGCCGTCCAGGCGATCACCGCCAACGACCTGCCCAACATCCTCGGCGTCACCCTGCTCGCCGCCTTCTTCATCGTCCTGTGCAACCTGGTGGTGGACGTCCTGTACGCCGCCGTCGACCCGCGGGTGAGGCTCTCGTGACCGACTCCGACGACCTGACCAAGACCACCGCGGCGACGGATGCGGCAGCGGCCCCGGAGGCAGGCTCCGCGGCGATCGCCGAGCCGGTGGCGGAGGGCGGCGCCGCCCCCACCGCGTTCCTCGAAGTACGCGACCTCAAGGTGCACTTCCCGACCGACGACGGCGTCGTGAAGTCCGTCGACGGCCTCTCCTTCAAGCTGGAGAAGGGCAAGACCCTCGGCATCGTCGGCGAGTCCGGCTCCGGCAAGTCCGTGACCTCGCTCGCCGTGATGGGCCTGCACCGGGCCTCCCGGCAGCAGCGCAGCAAGGTGCGGATGTCCGGCGAGATCTGGCTGGACGGCCAGGAGCTGATCGGCGCCGACCCCGACGACGTGCGGCGGCTGCGCGGCCGCGAGATGGCGATGATCTTCCAGGACCCGCTGTCCGCGCTGCACCCCTTCTACTCGGTCGGCAACCAGATCGTGGAGGCGTACCGCGTCCACCACGACGTCGACAAGAAGACCGCACGCAAGCGCGCGATCGAGATGCTGGACCGGGTCGGCATCCCGCAGCCGGACAAGCGGGTGGACGACCATCCGCACCAGTTCTCCGGCGGCATGCGGCAGCGCGCGATGATCGCGATGGCGCTGGTCAACAACCCCGAGCTGCTCATCGCCGACGAGCCGACCACCGCCCTGGACGTGACCGTCCAGGCGCAGATCCTCGACCTGATCCGCGATCTCCAGAAGGAGTTCGGCTCGGCGGTCATCATCATCACCCACGACCTGGGCGTGGTCGCCGAGCTCGCGGACGACCTGCTGGTCATGTACGGCGGGCGGTGCGTGGAGCGCGGCCCCGCCGAGAAGGTCTTCTACGAGCCGCAACACCCCTACACCTGGGGCCTGCTCGGCTCGATGCCGCGCATCGACCGCGAGCAGACCGACCGCCTCATCCCGGTGAAGGGCTCCCCGCCCAGCCTGATCAACGTCCCCTCCGGCTGTGCCTTCAACCCGCGCTGCCCGTACGCGGACATCCCGAAGGACAACCTCACCCGTACGGTCCGCCCCGAGCTGCGCCAGGTCGAGGGAGGCCACTTCTCCGCCTGCCACATGTCGCAGGAGGAGCGGGAGCGGATCTGGACCGAAGAGATTGCGCCGAAGCTGTGACCGAGACAGAAGCTGTGACCGAGACGAACGACAAAACGACGGAGTCCGCACCCCTCCTGAAGGTGCGCGGCCTGGTCCGGCACTTCCCGATCACCAAGGGCCTGCTCAAGCGCCAGGTCGGCGCCGTACAGGCGGTCGACGGCATCGACTTCGAGGTGTACCCGGGCGAGACGCTGGGCGTGGTCGGCGAGTCCGGCTGCGGCAAGTCCACGATGGGCCGGCTGATCACCCGGCTCGACGAGCCGACCGGCGGCACCATCGAATTCGAGGGCCGGGACATCACGCATCTGTCGACCGGCGGGATGCGTCCGATGCGCCGCGACGTCCAGATGATCTTCCAGGACCCGTACGGCTCGCTGAACCCGCGGCACACCATCGGCGGCATCGTCGGCACCCCCTTCCGCCTCCAGAACGTCGAGCCCGAGGGCGGCGTGAAGAAGGAGGTGCAGCGGCTGCTGGAGCTGGTGGGGCTGAGCCCGGAGCACTACAACCGGTACCCGCACGAGTTCTCCGGCGGCCAGCGCCAGCGCATCGGCATCGCCCGCGCGCTCGCGCTCAAGCCCAAGCTGGTCGTCGCCGACGAGCCGGTCTCCGCGCTGGACGTCTCCATCCAGGCCCAGGTCGTGAACCTGATGGACGACCTCCAGGAGGAGCTGGGCCTGACGTACGTGATCATCGCGCACGACCTGTCGGTCATCCGGCACGTCTCGGACCGGATCGCGGTGATGTACCTCGGCAAGATCGTCGAGCTGGCGGACCGCGACTCGCTGTACAAGGCGCCGATGCACCCGTACACCAAGGCGCTGCTCTCCGCGGTCCCCGTACCGGACCCCAAGCGGCGCACCCAGCGCGACCGCATCCTGCTCAAGGGCGACGTGCCCTCGCCGATCAACCCGCCCTCCGGCTGCCGCTTCCGCACCCGCTGCTGGAAGGCGACGGAGGTCTGCACGACGACGGAGCCGCCGCTGGTCGCGCTGCGGACGGGGCATCAGGTGGCTTGCCATCACCCGGAGAACGCGCCGGACCAGGCCCCGGAGAACGCCTCGGGTGAGGCGTCGAAGGCGGCTCCGCAGTAGTACGTGGTCGACCGCCGGTCACCGGGGCAGCAGCCGGTGATCGGCGGTCCGCAGCCCTCGTGACCGGCGGTCCGCAGCCCTCGTGACCAGCGGTCAAGACGCCTCTACCGGTCGGTAATAATTCCATGTACCGTGCAGCGCATGGCAGAGGTGACCATAGGCAACAGCGAGTTCGACCGTGACACGGCGATCGTCCGCCGCTCTCCCGGCGTGTACGACGCGGAGCTCTCCGCGGGCTGGACGATCATCCACGCGGTCAACGGGGGCTACCTCCTCGCGCTGATGGGCCGCGCCCTGGGCGACGCGCTGCCGCACCCCGACCCGATGACGGTCACCGCCCACTACCTCACCGCCTCCCGGCCGGGCCCCGCCGTGATCCGCACCGAGGTCGTCCGCACCGGCCGCACGATGTCCACCGGTACCGCGACCCTCGTCCAGTTCGAGGACGACGGCACCGAGGTCGAGCGGCTGCGCGTACTGGCCGCCTACGGCGACCTCGACGCGCTCCCCGACGACGTCCGCACCACC
Organism: Streptomyces sp. NPDC050315; assembly: GCF_040655775.1. NCBI lineage: Bacteria > Bacillati > Actinomycetota > Actinomycetes > Kitasatosporales > Streptomycetaceae > Streptomyces > Streptomyces sp. NPDC050315. Next base: position 264,014 of record NZ_JBFAKN010000004.1, on the reverse strand, counting down.
GCCAAGCCGCCCGCCATGCCCCCGTACGAGGAGTGCTTCGGTGCGGACGCGGCGCCCGAGGGCCGCCCCGCGCTCCCCGGCAGCTCGGCGATCACCGAGCGGCTCGACGTCCGCCTTGACCCCGCGACCTGCGGCTGGGCCGTCGGCGCGCCCAGCGGCAACGGCGAGATGCGCGGCTGGTTCGGCCTCGCCGACGGCCGCGACGCCGACCCGCTCTCCCTCCTCCTCACGGTCGACGCGCTGCCGCCCACCGCCTTCGAGATGGGCCTGAAGGGCTGGGTCCCCACCGTGGAGCTCACCACCCACATCCGCTGCCGCCCCGCGCCCGGCCCGCTCCGCGTCTCGATCACCACCCGCAACCTCGCCGGCGGCTTCCTGGAGGAGGACGCCGAGGTCTGGGACGCCAACGACCGCCTGGTCGCGCAGTCGCGGCAGCTGGCGCGGGCGCTGCTGGACTGACCGCGCGCAGGGTGCGCCCGGCGGCGGTTTTCACGGCTGTCGGCAGCGGTTTTACGGCTCTCCGCTGGGGTTTTACGGAGGGTGCCTCCGAGCGCCGGGTGCGCGCCGGGTATGCGCTCCCGTAGGGCCCCCGGCAGCTCGTAGAATCGTGCGCACCATGGTTTACCTCGACCACGCCGCCACCACCCCGATGCTTCCGGAGGCGGTGCAGGCGATGACCGCCCAGCTGACCGCCACCGGCAATGCCTCCTCGCTGCATGCCGCCGGCCGGCGTGCCCGCCGTACCGTCGAGGAGGCCAGGGAATCCCTCGCCGCCTCGCTCGGCGCACGCCCCAGTGAGGTCGTCTTCACCGCGGGCGGCACGGAGGCCGACAACCTCGCCGTCAAGGGCCTGTACTGGGCCCGCCGGGACGCTGAGCCGTCCCGTACCCGCGTACTGGCCAGCCCCGTCGAGCACCACGCCGTGCTCGACGCGGTCGAGTGGCTCGCCGAGCACGAGGGCGCGCACGTGGAGTGGCTGCCGGTGGACACGTACGGGCGCGTGCACCCGGACGCGCTGCGCGAGGCGATCGCCAAGGACCCCTCCGACGTCGCGCTGATCACCGTCATGTGGGCCAACAACGAGATCGGCACCGTCCAGCCGGTCACCGAACTGGCCTCCGTGGCGCGCGAATTCAACATCCCCATGCACGCGGACGCGGTGCAGGCGTTCGGGCAGCTGGAGGTCGACTTCGGGGCGAGCGGGCTGGCCGCCATGACGGTCTCCAGCCACAAGATCGGCGGCCCGTACGGCATCGGGGCGCTGCTGCTGGGCCGCGAGTACGCGCCCGTGCCCGTGCTGCACGGCGGCGGCCAGGAGCGCCACGTACGCTCCGGCACCCTCGACACGCCCGCGATCGCCGGCTTCGCCGCGGCCGGGCGGCACGCCGTCGCGCACCGCGAGGAGTTCGCGCGCGAGATCGGCGCCCTGCGCGACGAGCTGATCACGGCCGTACGGGCCGCCGCGCCCGACGCGGTGCTGGGCGGCGACCCGGACCCGGCCGGGCGCCTCCCCGCCAACGCGCACTTTTCCTTCCCCGGCTGCGAGGGCGACTCCCTGCTGCTCCTCCTGGACGCGCAGGGCATCGAATGCTCCACCGGCTCGGCCTGCACGGCCGGCGTCGCCCAGCCCAGCCACGTACTCCTCGCCACCGGCATGGCCCCGGACCTGGCCCGCGGCACCCTCCGCTTCTCCCTCGGCCACACCTCCACAAAGGAGGACGTGGCGGCTTTGGCGGAGGCAATCGGCCCAGTGGTCGAACGCGCACGGAGCGCGGGACTGAGCTGAGCCGGGGCGGCGGCTAGGCCGGGGCCTTCCCCGGGTCCCGCCCCTTGCCCGGATTCCGGGACAGGGCCTCCCTCACCAGCTCCATGTACCGATCCCAGTCCCAGAGCGGCCCCGGATCCGTGTGATCCGCCCCCGGCACCTCAATGTGGCCGATCACATGCTCACGATCCGCCGGAATCCCGTACCGCGCGCAAATATCCGCCGTAAGCCTCGCAGAGCTCTCGTACATCGCGCCCGTGAAGTCCTGCGGCCGATCGACGAACCCCTCGTGCTCAATACCGATGCTGCGCTCGTTGTACTCCCGGTTCCCCGCGTGAAAGGCGACATCCAGCTCCCGCACCGTCTGCGCCACATGCCCGTCCTTCCGCACGACGTAGTGCGAGGCCGCGCCATGAGCCGGATTACGGAACACCCGCAGGGCAGTCGCATAGCTGCCCTGCACGACATGCACCACCACCCGGTCGATCACGTAATCGGCCGGGCGATCGGCCCGCCGCCAGTTCGCCCCGGACGCGGCGGACCACTGCGCACTCGGATAGTCCACCTCGCCCGGTTTGCGCGGTTTCTCCTGGCCGGGCAGTCGCCACCACCAGCGCTCCAGCTGGTCGTGCGCCGCCAGTCCCCCGGCCGCCACCGCGACCGTCCCGCCGATCAGCACCGCGCGGCGGCCGATGCTTCTGCGGGCCGTGTGATCACCGTCTCCCATGCGCTGAACAACGCTCACCACCCACCTTCCGGTTCCGCCCGACGCCCGCGGTACCGCTCGCTTCCCTCCGCGCCAGTGGTTCCGTCTACTCTTGAAGAGCTATGACTGAAGCCTCCCGCCGCCTCCGCGTGCTCGCCGCCATGTCCGGCGGTGTCGACTCCGCCGTCGCCGCCGCCCGCGCCGCCGAGGCGGGCCACGACGTGACCGGCGTACACCTCGCGCTCTCCGAGAACCCCAAGTCCTTCCGCACCGGCGCCCGCGGCTGCTGCACGATCGAGGACTCGCACGACGCCCGCCGTGCCGCCGACGTCATCGGCATCCCCTTCTACGTCTGGGACCTCGCCGAACGCTTCCGCGAGGACGTCGTGGACGATTTCGTCGCGGAGTACGAAGCGGGCCGCACGCCCAACCCCTGCCTCCGCTGCAACGAAAAGATCAAGTTCGCAGCGCTCCTCGACAAGGCCCTCGCCCTCGGCTTCGACGCGGTCTGCACGGGCCACTACGCCACGGTCGTGACCCGCGAGGACGGCACCCGCGAGCTGCACCGCGCCTCCGACATGGCCAAGGACCAGTCCTACGTCCTCGGCGTCCTGGACGAGCGCCAGCTCGCGCACGCGATGTTCCCCCTCGGCGACACGCTCACCACCAAGGCCGAGATCCGCGAAGAGGCAGCCCGCCGCGGCCTGTTCGTCGCCAAGAAGCCCGACAGCCACGACATCTGCTTCATCGCCGACGGCGACACCCAGGGCTTCCTCGCCAAGCGCCTGGGCCGCGCCGAGGGCGACATCGTCGACGAATCCGGTACGAAGCTGGGCACGCACGAGGGCGCGTACGGCTACACCATCGGCCAGCGCAAGGGCCTCCGCATCGGCACCCCGGCCCCCGACGGCAAGCCGCGCTACGTCCTGGACATCTCCCCGGTCGACAACACCGTCACCGTCGGCCCCGCCGAGGCCCTCGACGTGACGGCCCTCACCGCCATCCGCCCCCGCTGGTGCGGCACACCCCCGGCCGGCCCCGGCACGTACACCGCCCAGCTCCGCGCCCACGGCGACGAAACCGAGGTCACCGCCGAGCCCACCGACGACGGCTTCAAGGTCACCTTCACCACCCCGGCCCGAGGCGTAGCCCCCGGCCAGGCGATCGTCCTGTACGACGGCACCCGGGTGGTCGGCTCGGCAACGATCGCGACCACCACGCGGGCCACGGCAGGGGTATGACGCAGGTCCTATAGCCGGAAACCGCCCCATTGGACGAATTGGACGACACGACGCCCATGAGGGGACCTGTAGACGTCGTTTATGGAGAAGGCGCGCGGCTCGCCGCATCGGTCTCCCTCGTCCTCGCCTCGGCGAAGATAGAGCCCTACCGGCCGAAGAAGCCCCGCGGCTTCTGCAGCGACTGCGGCTGCTGACGCTACGTGGCGACGAAGGCTCCCGTCGACGCGGCCTGAGCGAAGTCCGCCCAGGCGCCGGGGGAGACCGTGAGGGGCCTGCGCGCCGTGTCCTTGGAGTCGCGGATGTGTATCGCGTCGGGGCAAGCGGCCACCTCGACGCAGGCTTCGCCCTCGCTGCCGCTGTAACTGGACTTCCGCCAGGCCACGGCAACTTCGATGCAGGCCTCGTCCTGGCCGCCGCTGTAACTGCTCTTGAACCACGCCAGATCGTTGTTCATGACTCTCCTGTCAGCAATCGCTGAATGAAGGCTCGCGACGCCTCGGCATCGAGGGCCTGGGATCTGATGGTGCCGTAGCGATGACTCAACACGCTGACGTCATCGGGCTCGGTCAGGAAGTAACTGCCCTTCTGGCCCTCGACGTAGACGATCGTGTGGTGGTCCGGCGTCTCCAGCAAGGTCATGGGGCCGTCCAGCCCCGCGTGGGTCTCGCGCGCGAGCGGCATCACCTGGAGCTGGACGTTGTGCAGCTCGGAGAGCTTGAGCAGGTGCTTCAACTGGTCTTCCCAGATCGTCCGTCCGCCGATCTTCCGGTAGAGCGTGTGCTCCTCCAGCACGAAGGTCATTCTGCAGGCGGGCGTGCGCGTGAGCAGCTTCTGCGTCGCCAGCCGGGCCTGGACGGACTGCTCGATCTCCTCCTCGGTCAGACTCGGGCGCAGGCAGCCGAAGACCGCGCGGGCGTACTCCGGGGTCTGCAACAGGCCGTGGAGCAGGTGCGTGCAGTAGACATGCAACGCCAGCGCCTGCGCCTGGAGATGGACGTACTCCTCCGCCCACGCCGGGTGGTGTTTCTCCGACACGTCCGGGGCCAGGACGCAGAGGAGGCCGTCCGCGCCCAGTACGGCATCCACCGCGTCGACGTACCCCGGCTTCGGGGGGCGTTCGCCGCGCTCGACCATGGCGATGAAGGACTCGGAGTACGGGATGAGCCCGGACAGCTCGCGGCGGGTCAGGTCGCGTTTCTCGCGCAGGTAACGCGACTGCTTGCCGAAGATCAGCAGACTGGTGGGTGGTTCTTTGGACTTGGGCATCGGGCATCCTCCGCTGACGCCGGTCGTACGTCGTACCGCATTGCACGGATCGCACACCCGCCGTCCGTCTCCGCACAACGAATCCGATCCAGTACGCAGAGTAACCGCGACCACTGACAATCGGCCCCATGACGGATGAAATGCCTGGTGAGATGCCTGGTGAGACGCCTCGTGAAGTGCCCGTTCACGCCCTTCGGTTGCTGCCGTGGACGACGCCTGACGGCCGTCCCTGCTACCTCTCCACCGACGGCACGGGGCCCGTGTCCGCGCTCGCCGACAGCGTCGAGCGGATCCAGCTCGGGATGGGGGAGGAACTCCTGCGGCACGCCCGTGCGATGCATGCCGATCCGAAGGTCACGGATGCCGAGTTCCGCTACCTGTCCCTCCGTCTGGCGGAGGCGCTGAGTGATGCCCTGCGCGTGGCGGACTGCCGTGCGCGCCGGTGATCAGAGGATTGATCGGAGAACTGATCCGAGGACGGGGCGGAGGACTAGCCGCCGCCCAGGGCCGAGAGGCCCTTGCGGAGGTCGTCCGCATTCATGACCGGCGTGTACTGGACCTTCGCGCCGAGTTCCAGGAAGAACGGCTCGCCGGTCTTCGGCATCTGGGACGGGTCCTCCAGGTCGAAGAAGATAAACGCCGTACGGTATCCGTCCTGCGTCGTGAAATAGGCCGCTTCGGGACGGAGCTCCGTCAGCGCGGTCTCGATCGTCTTCGGAAGAGTGCCGTTCTTGATGGCATCGTTCGAGGTTGGTGTGTCGAGTTGAACCTTGAGCAACATTCGCATGGGAAACCCCTTTCCGGTTTCCGGCCGGGCGGGTGCTCCTTGAGGGGTACCGGAAGGGCCCGGTCGCACATATCTCCAGCGTCGCGCTGCCCCGCCGCGGGGGCAACGCGGGAGCGCGGCCCATGGGGCGCACACCGGAATTTCTGTTCGGGTTCCAGGAGAACCGGATACCGTGCGTGGCGGGCGGGGACATAGAGTCGCGGGGCGACGGGACGTCAACGGCCGTCTATGGGAAGGAAAATGATCGTGACGGTGCAAGCGGATCGTACGGAGCCCACGGAGGTCAAGGCCGCCGGGGATCATGGGGCCGGGCCGGCCGGCCTGTATGCCGAGCTGGTCCGGCGCAATCCCGGGGAGCCGGAATTCCACCAGGCGGCTCTGGAAGTACTGGAGACCCTCGACCCGGTGCTCGCCGTGCGCCGCGAGCTCGCCGACGCCCGCATTCTGGAGCGCGTCGTCGAGCCGGAGCGGCAGATCATGTTCCGGGTGCCGTGGACGGACGACAAGGGGCGCATTCGCGTCAATCGCGGCTTCCGGGTGGAGTTCAACAGCGCCCTCGGCCCCTACAAGGGCGGCCTGCGCTTCCACTCCTCGGTCAACCTCGGCATCGTGAAGTTCCTCGGTTTCGAGCAGATCTTCAAGAATGCGCTCACCGGACTGAACATCGGCGGCGGCAAGGGCGGCAGCGACTTCGACCCGCACGGCCGGTCCGACGCCGAGGTCATGCGGTTCTGCCAGTCCTTCATGACCGAGCTGCACCGCCACCTCGGGGAGCACACCGACGTACCGGCCGGTGACATCGGCGTCGGCGGCCGCGAGATCGGCTACCTCTTCGGCCAGTACCGGCGGATCACCAACCGCTGGGAGGCCGGGATGCTCACCGGCAAGGGCCTGGAGTGGGGCGGCTCGCTGGTCCGTACGGAGGCCACCGGATACGGAAACGTACTGTTCACCGCCGAGATGCTGAAGCAGCGCGGCGAGGACCTGGACGGCCGGCAGGTCGTGGTCTCCGGTTCCGGCAACGTCGCGATCTACACCATCGAGAAGGCGCAGGCCCTCGGTGCGAACGTGCTGACCTGCTCGGACTCCGGCGGGTACGTCGTGGACGAGAAGGGCATCGATCTTGATCTGCTGAAGCAGATCAAGGAGGTCGAGCGCGGGCGCGTCAGCGACTACGCGGAGCGGCGCGGGTCCTCGGCGACGTATGTGCCGGGCGGCTCCGTATGGGACGTCCCCGCCGATGTGGCGCTGCCCTCGGCCACGCAGAACGAGCTGGACGAGGACGCCGCGCGCGTACTGGTGCGCAACGGCGTGAAGGCGGTGTCCGAGGGCGCGAACATGCCCACGACTCCGGGTGCGGTCGCGGTGTTCCGGGAGGCCGGGGTGGCTTTCGGGCCCGGTAAGGCGGCCAACGCGGGTGGTGTCGCGACGAGCGCGCTGGAGATGCGGCAGAACTCCGCCCGGGAGTCGTGGACCTTCGAGCGTACGGAGGGCGAGCTCGCGGCCATCATGGAGAACATCCACCGCACGTGCTTCGAGACGGCCGAGCGGTACGGCCGCCCCGGTGACTACGTCGTCGGCGCGAACATCGCCGGTTTCGAGCGGGTCGCGGACGCGATGCTGGCGCAGGGTCTGATCTGACGCGGCCCTGATGGAGGGCGGGGGACCGTTCGGAGGCCCCCCGCCCACTCGTATCGTTGCCCTATGAACATTTGCGTCTTCTGCTCCGCCGCCGACCTCTCGGAGACCTACACCGTCCCCGCCCGCGAATTCGCCGAACTGATCGGCAAGGGCGGGCACGCGCTGGTCTGGGGCGGCTCGGACACCGGCCTGATGAAGGTCATGGCGGACGGCGTGCAGGAGAACGGCGGCCGGCTCATCGGCATCTCCGTGGAGTTCCTGGCCCACAAGGCGCGCGCGGGCGCGGACGAGATGGTGATCACCGCGGACCTCGCCGAGCGCAAGGCGGCGCTGCTCGCCCGCGCCGACGCCATCGTGGTCATGGTCGGCGGCACCGGCACGCTCGACGAGGCCACCGAGATCCTGGAGCTGAAGAAGCACGGCCTGAACACCAAGCCCGTCGTCATCCTGAACACCAACGGCTTCTACGACGGCCTCAAGCAGCAGTTCCAGCGCATGGAGCAGGAAAACTTCCTCCCCGTCCCGCTCACCGAGCTGGCCTTCTTCGCCGAGGACGGCGTGGGCGCGCTGGCTTACCTGGAGGAGCAGGCGGGGGTGCAGGGCTGACGCCTGCCGCGGTGGACTCCGTACGACTTGTTGCGCGGTGGGCTCAGTACAACCTTGCGCGGCGAGTTAGTACGACTTTCGCGCTGGCCCCGATTGCGCAGACCCAGAGGCCCCCACCAGGGGGTTACCCAGGTGGGGGTGCGGATATCCGGCGGCGGTGCCCAAGCGGTCGCCGGAAAGTGCGGCCCTTAGGATCGCCCCCATGGGTACGCACTTGATCACCGGGGCTGGGTCGGGCATTGGGACGGCGGTCGCGCGGCGGCTGGCCGATCGGGGGGAGGAGCTGTGGCTGCTGGCCCGGGATGCGGGGCGCGCCAAGGAGCTGGCCGCGGAGTTCCCCGGGGCGCGCACGGTCGTCGGTGACCTCGGCGTACCGGAGAAGCTCGCCTGGGCGCTCGGCCACCAGACGCTGCCCGACCGGCTGGACTCCGTCCTGCACATCGCGGGCGTCGTCGAGCTGGGCGCGGTCGCCGACCTGCCCGCCAAGAGCTGGCAGCGCCAGCTGACCGCCAACCTGGTCGCGCCGGCCGAGCTGACCCGCCTCTTCCTGCCGCAGCTGCGGCTCGCGCAGGGGCATGTGGTCTTCGTCAACTCCGGGGCCGGACTGCGCGCGAACCCGCAGTGGGGTGCGTACGCGGCCAGCAAGCACGGGCTGAAGGCGCTCGCGGACGCGCTGCGCGCCGAGGAGCACGAGAACGGCGTCCGCGTCACCTCCGTCTATCCGGGGCGCACCGCGACGGCCATGCAGGCCAGCGTGCACCAGCAGGAGGGCAAGGAGTACGACCCGTCCCGCTGGATCGACCCCGAGTCGATCGCGACGACGGTCCTCACCGCCCTCGACCTCCCCCGGGACGCCGAGATCACCGATCTGTCGGTGCGTCCGGGGAGCTGAACGACTCCTCCTTTCCTCCGGCCGGTCCGACAGAATCGAGCCCGTCCGGCGATTGAGGACAAAGCGGCCGCAGGCCGCCGCCTGCACCCCGCGGCCCGCGGCCACCGCGCCACGCGCCTCCCGTCGGCCCTCCCCGGAGAAGCGCGGCGGCCCCGCCGCATAGGGTCGGACGCGTGAGCGACAAGACCACTACTCCCTGGGGCGCCCGCGCGGCCACCGGTATCGGGTCGATGCCCGGTGGCGACGCGCGGGAGGCCGCGAAGACCGTCACCGGCTCCCTCGAACGGCTGCCGTACCTGCCCGAGCTGCCCGCCCGAGGGCCCGGTGCCGACATGATCGGCCGGACCGCCGGGCTGCTCGTCGAGGTGTACGCGCACGTCGAGCCCAGTGGCTGGCGGATCAGTGACCGGCCGGGCCGGGACACCCGCCGGGCCCGGTCCTGGCTCGGCGAGGACCTCGACGCGCTGGAGGAGTTCACGCAGGGGTACGAGGGTGCCCTGAAGGTCTCCGCCGTCGGGCCGTGGACGCTGGCCGCCTCCCTGGAGCTGCGCAACGGGGAGGCCGCGCTGAGCGACCCGGGAGCCTGCCGGGACCTGGCCGCCTCGCTGGCGGAGGGGCTGCGTGGGCACCTCGCGGACGTACGGCGGCGAGTACCGGGCGCGCGGATCGCGCTCCAGCTGGACGAGCCGTCGCTGACCTCCGTACTGCGCGGCAGTGTGAAGACGGCGAGCGGCTACCGCACTCACCGGGCCGTCGACCGCGCCGTCGTCGAGGGCGCGCTCCGCGACATCATCGAAGCGGCGGGCCGCGGGCAGGAGGACGGGACGCCCGTGATCGTCCATTCCTGCGCCCCCGACGTCCCCTTCGCGCTGCTGCGCCGGGCCGGCGCCACCGGCATCGCGTGTGACTTCTCACTGCTCACCGAGCGTGATGACGAGGCGATCGGCGAGGCGGTCGAGGGCGGTACGACGCTCTTCGCCGGCGTCGTGCCGGGCACCGACGGCCCATTGTCAGACCCTGCCGGTAGCGTCATGGGTGTCAGGACGCTGTGGCGCAGGCTGGGGCTGAATCCGGGGACTCTCAGCGAGTCCGTGGTGATCACTCCCGCGTGCGGGCTCGCGGGTGCTTCGCCCGACTATGCCCGTAAGGTGCTCGCCCATTGCGTCCGGGCGGCGGGATCGCTCGCGGACAACCCTGAGTGAGCGCACTCAAGGACACGGGAGGACAGACGGTGGCCGGCGAAGAGCAGACCGGACAGGCGGTGGACGACGCGGCGGGAGCCGGCGTGCCCTCGGAGGCGCGCGAGCGGCATCAGCGGCTCGCGGAGCAGATCGAGGAGCACCGCTTCCGGTATTACGTCAAGGACGCCCCGGTCGTCAGCGACGCGGAGTTCGACAAGCTGCTGCGCTCCCTGGAGGCGCTGGAGGAGGAGCACCCGCAGCTGCGGACGCCCGACTCGCCCACGCAGAAGGTCGCGGGGCAGTACGAGACGGAGTTCACGGAGGTCGCCCACCGCGAGCGGATGCTCTCGCTGGACAACGCCTTCGACGAGGAGGAGCTGGCCGCCTGGGCGGAGCGGCTGGCGACGGAGCTCGGCGGCGACCCGAAGTCCGCGAAGTACCACTTCCTGTGCGAGCTGAAGGTCGACGGCCTGGCGGTCAACCTCACGTACGAGCACGGCAGGCTGACCCGCGCCGCCACCCGCGGCGACGGCCGCACGGGCGAGGACATCACGCCCAATGTGCGGACGATCACGGAGATCCCGGACCGGCTCAAGGGCGAGCGGGTGCCCGAGCTGGTGGAGATCCGCGGCGAGGTCTTCTTCCCGATGGAGGCGTTCGAGCAGCTCAACGCCCGTCTGGTGGCGGACGGCAAGCCCCCGTTCGCCAACCCGCGCAATGCCGCGGCCGGTTCGCTGCGCCAGAAGGACCCCAAGATCACGGCGACCCGCCCGCTGCACATGGTGGTGCACGGCATCGGCGCCCGTGAGGGCCTCGACATCGACCGCCAGTCCGAGGCGTACGACCTGCTGCGCGAGTGGGGCCTGCCGACGGCCAAGCACAACAAGGTCGTCGATTCGCTGGCCGCGGTGCGGGAGTTCATCGCGTACTACGGCGACCACCGGCACGATGTCGAGCACGAGATCGACGGCGTCGTCGTCAAGCTCGACGAGATCCGGCTGCAGGGCCGCCTGGGGGCGACCTCGCGCGCGCCGCGCTGGGCGATCGCGTGGAAGTACCCCCCGGAGGAGGTCAACACCAAGCTGCTGGACATCCGGGTGGGTGTCGGGCGGACGGGCCGGGTGACGCCGTACGCCGTCGTCGAGCCGATCATGGTGGCCGGCTCCGAGGTCGAGTTCGCCACGCTGCACAACCAGGACGTGGTCAAGGCCAAGGGTGTGTTCATCGGGGACACGGTGGTGCTCCGCAAGGCCGGTGACGTCATTCCCGAGATCCTCGGGCCGGTGGCGGACCTGCGGGACGGCAGCGAGCGGGAGTTCGTGATGCCGGCCGAGTGCCCCGAGTGCGGGACGGCGCTGCAGCCCGCCAAGGAGGGCGACATCGACCTGCGTTGTCCGAATGCGCGGGGCTGCCCGGCGCAGCTGCGCGAGCGGCTCTTCTACCTCGCGGGCCGCAAGAGCCTGGACATCGAGAACTTCGGCTATGTCGCGGCGACGGCGCTGACCCAGCCGCTGGAGCCGGCCGAGCCGCCGCTGAAGGACGAGGGCGACCTCTTCGGGCTCTCCATCGAGCAGCTGCTGCCCATCAAGTCGTACGTCCTCGACCCGGACAGCGGTCTGCCCAAGCGGGACCCGAAGACCGGCGAGGAGAAGGTCGTCACGTTCTTCGCCAATCAGAAGGGCGAGCCGAAGAAGAACGCCCTGGCGATGCTGGAGAACATCCAGGCGGCCAAGGAGCGCCCGCTGGCCCGCATTCTGACGGGCCTTTCGATCCGGCACGTGGGCCCGGTCGCGGCGCAGGCGCTGGCCATGGAGTTCCGTTCGCTGGACCGGATCCGGGAGGCGAGCGAGGAGGAGCTGGCCGCGGTCGAGGGTGTCGGCGGCACCATCGCGGCCTCGCTCAAGCAGTGGTTCGAGGAGGAGTGGCACCGCGACATCGTGGAGAAGTGGCGTGCCGCCGGGGTGCGGATGGAGGAGGAGAGCACCGGGGACGAAGGCCCGAGGCCGCTGGAGGGCGTCACCGTCGTCGTAACGGGAACACTTCAATCACACACCAGAGATGGCGCGAAGGAAGCGCTGCAACGTCTTGGAGCGAAAGTGACCGGATCTGTCTCGAAGAAGACCGGTTTCGTCGTTGTAGGCGACAATCCTGGTTCGAAATATGACAAGGCTATGCAGTTGAAGGTACCTGTGCTGGACGATGACGGCTTCGCGGTGCTGCTCGAAGAGGGCCCCGATGCCGCCCGCGCGGTAGCGGTCACGCCGCCGGAGGAGGAGTGAGCAAGTCACTTCTTCGGCGCATACCAGACGCTTACGGGTGGTCGGGTCGCATTCGGGCAACCGCTGCCGATCGCTGCCCGTGCGGGCCTTCTGCGGCCTACTGTTGAGGGGTGCGCCTGCCGTGGCGCGGGCACAGCCGGCTGTGAGAGGTATCGGAATGGAACCGACCGACAGCGCCGCTCCGGCGTCGCGGCTCCGGCGGCTCGTCATGCCCGCGTTGCCCGCGGCTGTGGTTCTGACGGCCGCCCTGGTGCTCGCGACGGGCGTGATCGTGACGATCGGAGGCGGTGCCGCGCTCTTCCCGCGCGGCGCCGTCGGCTGGTCGCTGGCCGTCCTCACCGGAGTCATCGTCGGACATCTCGTCGCCATCGGCCGGGACCGCTGGTCCGGCGGCACCGGCTCCGGTGCCGCGCTGGCCCTGGCGGTCCTGCTGCTGTACGGCTGGGTGCCGGCCCTGCTGATCAGCCTGTCCGTCGTCCTCCTGGTCGGCGCGGCGCGCCGGCAGCGCTGGCGACAGGCGGTGGTGCACGGCGCGATCGACGTGCTCGGCCTGGGCGCGGCGGCGCTGGGCCTCGCCGCGTTCGGCATCACCCCCAGCGTCGCCGAGCCCGGCCGGCCCGGGGAATGGGACCTGTCCGTACTGCCGCCGATCCTCGGATCGGCGCTGGTGTATCTGGCCGTCACCCGCGCGCTGCTGTGGTTCCTGATGGGCTCGCGCAACGGCCGGCTGCCGTCCATCGCGCGCCGGGCGGTGACCCGGCAGGCCCTGGTCGGCATCGCGCTCGTGGGCATAGCGCCGCTGATCGTGGTCGTCGCCGAGCACACCCCGCTGCTGCTGCCGCTCTTCGCCGTACCGCTCATCGCGCTGGACTCCACGCTGTGGATCGCCCGGGCGCGCGCCGAGGAGCAGCTGCGCGACCCGCTGACCGGCCTGCCGAACCGGCAGTGGCTGCTGGAGCGGACCTGGAGCGCGCTGGACGACGCCGAGCGCGTCGGCGCCCGCTCCGCCCTTGTACTGATCGATCTCGACCGTTTCCGGTCGGTCAACGACACCCTCGGACACCTCGCCGGTGACCGCCTGCTGCTCCAGATCGCCGAGCGGCTGCGGCACGCCCTGCCCCGCGGAGCGGAGGCCGCGCGGCTGGGCGGCGACGAATTCGCGGTGCTGCTGCCCACCGCCGATTCCCTCACCAGCGCGCAGCGGGTGGCCCGTTCGCTTGTCGCCGCGCTGGGCTCGCCCCTCGATCTGGACGGGCTGACGCTGGTGCTCGAGGCGAGCGCCGGCGTCGCGGTCTATCCGGACCACGCGCTGGACGCCGAGGGCCTGCTCCGCCGCGCGGACGTCGCGATGTACCAGGCCAAGCGGGACCGCAGCGGCGTGGAGGTCTACGAAGCCAAGCGCGACGGCAACACCCCCGACCGGCTCGGCCTCCTCGGCGACCTGCGCCGGGCGCTGGACGCGGGCGAGGTCGAGCTGCACTACCAGCCCAAGGTCCGCTTCGACGGCCAGGTCGCCGGGCTGGAAGCCCTGGTGCGCTGGGTGCACCCGGACCGCGGGAGAGTCCCTCCGGACGAGTTCATCGCCATCGCCGAGTCCTCCGGGCTGATGCCGCGGCTGACCGAGTACGTACTCGAGACCGCGCTCGGCCAGGTGGCGCGCTGGCGCGCGGACGGCCTGGAGGTCCCGGTCGCGGTGAACGTCTCGCCGCGCGATGTGCACACCCCCGGCTTCGCCGGCGCGGTCGCCGCGCGGCTGGCGCGGCACCAGGTACCGCCGGGCGCCCTCCAGCTGGAGATCACCGAGCACGTACTGCTGGAGGACCCGCAGCGCGCCGCCGACACGCTGAACGGCCTGACCGGGCACGGCGTGAAGATGTCGCTCGACGACTTCGGCACGGGGTACAGCTCCCTGGTGCACCTGCGGCGGCTGCCCGTCAGCGAGCTGAAGATCGACCGCTCGTTCGTGGCGCGGCTCGCGGTGGACACCGAGGACGCCGAGATCGTCCGCTGCACGCTCGACCTCGCGCACTCCCTCGGCCTGCTCGTCGTCGCGGAGGGCGTCGAGGACGACGAGACCTGGGAGCGGCTGCGCGACCTGGGCTGCGATGCCGTACAGGGCTGGCTGGTGGCCGCCGCGATGCCGCCGGACGAGACGACGGCGTGGCTGCGGGCGCGGGAGCACGGCGGCTGGCGCCGCGAAGTGGACGACGAGGCGGACCGGCCCTCCGGCCAGGTGGTGAAGTAAGCACCCCGCCTCTGCCGGGAGCGCCCTCCGGCCGCTGTCCTCAATCGCCGGACGGGCCGTTCCGTAACCGTTTCGCGGTCACGACTCCCGGAGCCATAGGATTGGGGCGAATACTCCACCGGAAACCAGCAGAGGATCGCTGCATGCCTGGCATCACGCGCGAGGAGGTCGCCCACCTCGCACGGCTGGCACGTCTGGAGCTGAAGGACGAAGAGCTCGACCACTTCGCCGGACAGCTCGACGACATCATCGGCGCGGTAGCCCGCGTCTCCGAGGTCGCCGACCAAGACGTTCCGCCGACCTCCCACCCGCTGCCCCTGACGAACGTCATGCGGGCGGACGAGGTGCGCCCGTCGCTCACCCCCGAGCAGGCGCTCTCCGGCGCGCCCGCCCAGGAGCAGCAGCGATTCAAGGTGCCGCAGATTCTGGGGGAGGAGTGACCGAGATGGCGCAGACCGCAGCACACGAACTGATCAAGCTGACCGCCGCCGAGACCGCAGCGAAGATCGCGGCCGGTGAGGTCACCGCTGTCCAGGTCACCGAGGCCCATCTGGCCCGGATCGAGGCCGTGGACGAGAAGGTGCACGCCTTCCTGCACGTCGACCGGGAGGGCGCGCTCGCCCAGGCCCGCGCCGTGGACGCCAAGCGCGAGCGCGGCGAGAAGCTCGGCCCGCTGGCCGGCGTCCCGCTCGCCCTGAAGGACATCTTCACCACCGAGGGCGTCCCGACCACCGTCGGCTCCAAGATCCTCGAAGGCTGGCTCCCGCCGTACGACGCGACCGTCACGCAGAAGCTGAAGGCCGCCGACGTCGTCATCCTCGGCAAGACCAACATGGACGAGTTCGCCATGGGGTCCTCCACGGAGAACAGCGCGTACGGCCCGACGGGCAACCCGTGGGACCTCACCCGCATCCCCGGCGGCTCCGGCGGCGGTTCCTCCGCGGCCCTCGCTTCGTACGAGGCGCCGCTGGCGATCGGTACGGACACCGGCGGTTCCATCCGCCAGCCCGCGGCCGTCACCGGCACGGTCGGCGTGAAGCCGACGTACGGCGGCGTCTCCCGGTACGGCATGGTCGCGTTCTCCTCCTCCCTCGACCAGGGCGGGCCCTGCGCCCGTACGGTCCTGGACGCGGCGCTGCTGCACGAGGCGATCGCGGGCCACGACCCGCTAGACTCCACCTCCATCGACGCCCCGGTCCCGGCGGTCGTCGAGGCCGCGCGCAACGGCTCCGTACAGGGCATGCGCGTCGGCGTGGTGAAGCAGTTCCGCGGCGAGGGCTACCAGGCCGGCGTCATCCAGCGGTTCGACGAGTCCGTCGAGCTCATGCGCGAGCTGGGCGCGGAGATCGTCGAACTGGACTGCCCGTCCTTCGACCTGGCGCTGGCGGCGTACTACCTCATCGCGCCCTCGGAGTGCTCCTCCAACCTGGCCCGCTTCGACGCCATGCGGTACGGCCTGCGGGTCGGCGACGACGGCACGAAGTCGGCCGAGGACGTCACGGCCCTGACCCGCGAGGCCGGCTTCGGCCCCGAGGTCAAGCGCCGGATCATGCTCGGTACGTACGCGCTCAGCTCCGGCTACTACGACGCGTACTACGGCTCCGCGCAGAAGGTGCGGACCCTGATCACCCGCGAGTTCGAGGCGGCCTTCGAGCAGGTCGACGTGATCGTCTCGCCGACCACGCCCACCACCGCCTTCCCGATCGGCGAGCGCGCCGACGACCCGATGGCGATGTACCTCGCGGACGTGTGCACGCTCCCCGTGAACCTGGCGGGCAACGCGGCCATGTCGCTGCCCTGCGGCCTGGCTCCCGAGGACGGGCTGCCCGTTGGCCTGCAGATCATCGCCCCCACCATGAAGGACGACCGGCTGTACAAGGTCGGTGCCGCCGTCGAGGCCGCCTTCGTGGAAAAGTGGGGCCACCCGCTGCTGGAGGAGGCACCGTCGCTGTGAGTGCGATCACGAAGAAGGCCAAGAACTTCAAGAAGTCCAAGTCCGGCGTGTACCTGTCGATGGGCACCACCGCCTTCGGCGCGCTCGGCATCGCCAAGCAGGCGAAGCTGGCCCGCGAGGAGAACGACACGCTGCGGCTGATCGACGCGGCCGTCTCGGCCGCCGCCATCGTCACCGGCCTGGCGATCCTCTACCGGGAACTGAAGCGCCTGGGCGACGACGACGTCCTGCTGGGCTGAGAGGGAATGTTTCACCGTGACTGTCACTGACCTGGTCTCGTACGAGGACGCCCTCGCGACGTACGAGCCCGTCATGGGTCTCGAGGTGCACGTCGAGCTCGGCACCAAGACCAAGATGTTCTGCGGGTGTTCGACGGCGCTGGGCGCCGACGCCAACACCCAGACCTGCCCCACCTGCCTGGGCCTGCCCGGCTCGCTCCCGGTCGTCAACGCGATCGGCGTCGAGTCCGCCATCAAGATCGGCCTGGCCCTGAACTGCTCGATCGCCGAGTGGTGCCGCTTCGCCCGGAAGAACTACTTCTATCCGGACATGCCGAAGAACTTCCAGACCTCCCAGTACGACGAGCCGATCGCCTTCGACGGCTACCTCGACGTACAGCTGGAGGACGGCGAGGTCTTCCGCGTGGAGATCGAACGCGCCCACATGGAGGAGGACACCGGCAAGTCCACGCACGTGGGCGGCGCGACGGGCCGTATCCACGGCGCTTCGCACTCCCTCCTGGACTACAACCGCGCCGGCATCCCGCTCATCGAGATCGTCACCAAGCCCATCAAGGGCGCGGGCGAGCGGGCCCCCGAGGTCGCCAAGGCGTACGTCGCCGAACTGCGCGAGCTCATCAAGGCGCTCGGCGTCTCCGAGGCCCGGATGGAAATGGGCCAGATGCGCTGTGACGTGAACCTCTCGCTGATGCCCAAGGGCAGCGAGAAGTTCGGCACGCGCTCGGAGACCAAGAACGTCAACTCCCTGCGCAGCGTCGAGCGCGCGGCCCGCTTCGAGATCCAGCGGCACGCCGCGGTGCTGGGCGCGGGCGGCACGATCGTCCAGGAGACCCGCCACTTCCACGAGGAGGACGGCTCCACGACGTCCGGCCGGGTCAAGGAGGAGGCGGAGGACTACCGCTACTTCCCCGAGCCCGACCTGGTGCCGGTGGCCCCCTCCCGCGAGTGGGTCGAGGAACTGCGCAAGGGCCTGCCCGAGCTGCCGCGCGTACGCCGTAACCGGCTGCGCGAGGAGTGGGGCATCTCCGAGCACGACATGCAGTCGATCCTCAACGCCGGTGCGGTCGACCTGATCGTCGCCACCACGGAGGCCGGCGCGGACGCCGCGGCCGCCCGCAAGTGGTGGATGGGCGAGCTGGCCCGCCGCGCCAACGAGGACGGCGTGGACCTGGCCGCCCTGCCGATCACCCCGGCCGACGTGGCCCGGGTGGCCGCGCTGGTCGCCGAGGGCTCCCTCAACGACAAGCTGGCCCGCCAGACCATCGAGGGCGTACTGGCCGGCGAGGGCACCCCGGACGAGGTCGTCGAGAAGCGCGGCCTGAAGGTCGTCTCCGACGAGGGCGCGCTGGGCAAGGCCGTCGACGAGGCGATTGCCGCGAACGCGGCGGTTGCCGACAAGATCCGCGGCGGCAAGGTCGCCGCGGCGGGCGCGCTGGTGGGTGCCGTCATGAAGGCCACCCGCGGGCAGGCCGACGCGGCCCGCGTCCGGGAGCTCATCCTGGAGAAGCTGGGCGTGGAGGGCTGAATCAGGCCCCCTAGGCAGTCAAGGGGCGGCGCACCTACTGGTGCGCCGCCCCTTGGGCTTGTGCGTCAGCGGAACGCGGCGACGTTCTCCTTGGCCCACTGCTGGAACGTTCTGGCAGGAGCGCCGGTGAGCTGCGGGACCGTGTCGCGGACCTTGAGCAGTTCGTCGTTGACGTCGCCGCCCATCAGGTCGAGTATCGCGTCCGCGGTTTCGGCTTCCATGAAGGAAGCCATCTGGCGGTGGGCTTCTTCGCGGCTGATCTCGTCGAGCGACACCTCCTGCCCCAGGGCCGCGCCGATGGCTTCGACCTGTTGCCGGGGCGTGACCCGCGCCGGGCCGGTGAGGGCGTACGTCTGTCCCCGGTGACCCGGCTCGGTCAGCGCCGCCCCGGCCACCGCCGCGATGTCGGCGGGGTGGATGGTGGGCAGCCCGATGTCCGGGTACGGCGCCTGGACCGAACGGTGGGCGCGGATCGACGCCGCCCACCACAGGGTGTTCGAGGCGAACTGGGTCGGCCGCAGGATCGTCCAGGCCATGCCGCTGTCCTTGAGCAGCTTCTCGACAGCCAGATTCTCGCCGGCGCTGGGCAGGTGGGGGTGGGTCTGCACGGTCATGGACGACACGAGCACCACGTGTTCGACGCCTGCTCGGCGGGCGGCCGCGAGGACGTCCGCGTCCGCACCCACGCCCGAGACGAGGAACAGCGAGCGTACGCCGTCCAGCGCCGGCTTCAGGGCGGTCGCCTGAGTCAAATCGCCTTCTACGGCCTCGACTTCCGCGGGGAACGAGGCCCGGGCGGCGTCACGGGTCAGCCCGCGGACGGGGCCGGCGCCGGTCGCCTGCAGCTCTTGCAGCAGAGCGCTCCCGATGTTTCCGGTTGCCCCGGTCACAAGGATCATCGTGGTCTTCTCCTGTCGCCAGCCGGTGACCGTTGTTGTCGATCACTCGTGCTGCACGCTAGAACCTCAACTCGGCTTGAGGTCAAGCTCGGTGAGGGCTCGCGATCGATTCGCGGTCGATGAACTCTGTGTCCAGGACGATGTGTTCGGGGGCGGTTGCGGTGCCCTCGATGCGGGTGATCAGGGAGTGGACTGCGCGGGCGCCGAGTTCCTGTACCGGTTGGGCTACGACGCTGATGCGGGGGCGTACGGCGCGGGCCCAGTCGGTGTCGTCGAAGGTGACGACGGAGAGGTGTTCGGGGACGCGGAGGCCGTGGTCGCGGGCGGCGGAGAGGACGCCGAGGGCGATCATGCTGTCGGTGGCGAAGACGGCCGTGGGGGGCTCGGGGAGGGACAGCAGGTCGGCGGTGAGGTCGGCCGGGTCCTCGCGGTGGAACGTGCCGGTGCGGAGGTAGGTGTCGGTGTCGGTGAGGCCCGCCCCGCGCAGCGCGGCGCGGTAGCCCTCGATGCGTTCCAGGCCGGTGGAGACGGGGTCGGGGGAGGCCCCCGGGTCGGCGGACGGGGCGGCTCCCGAAGCGGCGCCCGCGCCGCCCACGGGTGCCGTGCCCAGCAGGCTGACCAGGGCGATGCGGCGGTGGCCCGCCGTGAGGAGGCGGCGTACGGCGTCCTGGGCGGCGCCGTGGTTGTCGACGGTGACCGAGTCCGCGGGCAGGCCGGGGGCCTGGCGGTCGAGGAGGACGACCGGGCAGCCGGCGGCGTGCGCAGCCGCCAGGTGGCCCGTTTCGGTGGTGGCGGCCGGGGCGACGATCAGCCCGTCGACGTGCTTGTCGCGCAGCATCTTCACCGCGGCGCGCTCGGCGGCGACGTCCTCGTCGGTGTTGGCGAGCAGGACCTGGTACCCGGCGGCGCGGGCCGCGTCGGTGATGCCGCGGGTGACGCCCGCGAAGAACGGGTTCTGGATGTCGGCGACGATCGCACCGAGGGTGTGCGTACGTCCCGTGATCATGGAGCGGGCCAGCTGGTTGGCGCGGTAGCCGAGCTTCTCGGCCGCGGCCCGCACGCGTTCGCGGGCCTCCGGGCTGACCGAGCCGTAGCCGGCCAGCGCGCGGGAGGCGGTGGAGCGGGACACGCCCGCCTCGCGCGCGACGTCGGGGAGGGTCGCGGGGCGGCCTGCGGGCTTGCGTCGGTTCGTCGTCATGGCGTCGTCAGGCTATCGGGTCGCGACAGGGGATTGACGGCGGGGAGTTGGCGGTGGGAAGGTTCCCAACACCGCGAGTGAGAACGTTCTCAGCCGGCGCCGCGCGTCGGATTGAGAACGTTCTCAGCGCCGGGCGCGCGACGCCCCCAACCGCTCACGAAAGGACCCGCGTGACTACC
This sequence comes from Streptomyces sp. NPDC050315, assembly GCF_040655775.1. Taxonomy (NCBI): domain Bacteria; kingdom Bacillati; phylum Actinomycetota; class Actinomycetes; order Kitasatosporales; family Streptomycetaceae; genus Streptomyces; species Streptomyces sp. NPDC050315. The sequence continues at coordinate 243,411 of NZ_JBFAKN010000004.1, read as the reverse complement.
GCATCCCTCCCCCTCCAGCCGATCACCGAGGACTTCAAGGAGGCCGTGGCCTTCGCCCTCAGCCAGAACGAGGCCGCGCGCGCGTTCGTCGACGAGGTCGTCGCGGGCGGGCTGCGCAACGTCTTCCTCGTCGGCTGCGGCGGCTCGCTCACCGCCGCCTATCCGGCGCACTTCCTGCTGGAGACCCGCGCCTCGTTCCCCGTCTTCCACATGAACAGCGACGAGTTCAACCTGCGCCGCCCCGCGCTGCTCGGCGAGGGCTCGCTCGTCCTGGTGTCCTCGCACACCGGCACCACCAAGGAGACCGTCGCGGCCGCCGAGTACGCCCGCAGCACCGGTGCCAAGGTCGCAGCGCTCACCCGCAGCGCCGACAGCCCCCTCGCGAAGGCCGCGCACGCCGCGTTCACGTACCGCAGCGAGGACACCGTCGTCGCGCCCAAGGGCGTGCTCTTCGGGCAGCTCGTCTACGCGCTGCTGGAGAAGACCGGCGCCGAGGGCGACTACGCGGCGATCCGCGCGGCGTACGAGGCGCTGCCGGAGGCGCTGTACAAGTCCCAGGAGGAGGGGGAGGAGCTGGCCGCCTCGATCGCGGCCGCGCTGGCCGACGAGGACGTGACGTACGTACTGTCCGCCGGGCCCAACTACGGCGCGGGGTACGGCTTCACGATGTGCTACCTGATGGAGATGCAGTGGAAGCACGGCGGCAGCTACAACGCCGGTGAGTTCTTCCACGGTGCCTTCGAGGTGGTCACCGAGGGCCAGCCGGTGATCCTCTTCCTCGGCGAGGACGCCACCCGGCCGATGGCCGAGCGCGCCAAGACCTTCCTGGACAAGTACACCAAGAAGGCGCACTACGTGGACTCGCGGATCTTCTCGCTGCCCGGCGTCCCGGAGGCGGTGCGCGGCGACATCACGCCGATCGCGCTGGACGTCTTCGGCACCCGGCTCGCCCGCCACTACGAGTCGGTGCGCGGCCACGACCTGGACAAGCGCCGCTACATGTTCCAGGTCGAGTACTGATCCTCGGCGCGCGGCTCCCGATACGGCCCGGTGCGGCGCCGCACCGGGCCGTCCCGTACCCGTTCCCCCCCCGCAGCTCCCCCGTAAGGAACCCCCATGCGCATCTGCGGAGTCGGTGACAATGTCGTCGACCGCTATCCCCAGCGCGGCCTGATGTACCCGGGCGGCAACGCGCTCAATGTGGCCGTGCATGCCGCCCGGCTCGGCGCCGACGCCGGGTATCTGGGCGTGACCGGCACCGACGAGGCCGGCGCGCACATACGGGCCGCGCTCGCCGCCGAGGGCGTCCGTACCGAGCGGGCCCGTACGGCCCAAGGACCCAACGCGTACGCGACCGTCCACCTCGACGCGGACGGCAACCGCAGCTTCGGCGAGTGCGACGAGACCGTCTCGGTCTTCGTGCCGGACGCCGCCGATCTGGCCTGGCTGGCCGGCTTCGACCTGCTGCACACCGGCGACTGCAGCCGCTTGGAGCCCCACCTGCCCGCGCTCGCCGCGGCCTGCCCGGTCAGCTTCGACTTCTCCGACCGGCCCTGGTCCTACGCCGCGCCACTGCTGCCGCAGGTGCACGGCGCCGTCTTCTCCCGGCCGGACGCCGGGGACGCGGAGGCCGCCGCGCTCGCCGAACGGATCCGCGCCGCCGGACCGCGGCTGGCCGTGGTGACGCGTGGGGCAGGTGGTGCGCTGGTGTCGTACGAGGGGACGGTGCACCACCAGAGCGTCGTTCCGGTCGCGGCCACCGACACCCTCGGCGCCGGCGACTCCTTCATCGCGGCCCTGCTGGTGTCGCTCCACGAAGGCCGCACCCTGGCCGACGCCGCCGGCCGGGCCGCCGGTTACGCCGCCGAGGTCTGCACCCGCCCCGGAGCCTTCGGCCACCCCCTCGCCCTCCCCGCCCGGACCTGAACCGACCACCCCAGGAGAGAGCCGATGCGCCGCACCCCGGCAGCCGTCGCCGGCTGCCTGCTCGCCGTACTGCTGACGCTGCTCAGCGGCTGCGGCCAGGCCCCCGTACGGGTCACCGCCAACGACTTCCGCCTCGACGGAAAGCCCCACGGCCACCTGACCGTCCTGGAGAAGTGGGCGGACCCGGAGTACGCCCCGTACTTCAAGGCGGCGGCGCGGGAGTACGAGAAGCGCAACCCCGGCGTCACCATCGACCTCCAGGCCGTCGGCGACCAGCCCTACAAGGACCGGATCGCGGTGCTCGCCGCCTCCCGCGAACTGCCCGACATCTACTTCGCCTGGCCGGGGCGGTACGCGCAGAAGTTCGCCGACGGGAAGCTCGCCGCCGACCTCACCGATCAGCTCGACGGCACCCGTTGGGGCGAGCGCTTCGAAGGCGACGCGCTGGACACCTTCACTTACGGCGGGCGGCGGTACGGCGTGCCGCTGGACATGGACGCCAAGGTCTTCGCGTACAACGAGAAGATCTTCGCCAAGGCCGGGGTGCGCCGCGTCCCGCGGACCTTCCCCGAGCTGCTGACCGCCTGCGACCGGATCAAGAAGGCCGGGTACACGCCGCTGGCCTTCGGCAATCAGTACGGCTGGCCGGCCGGGCACCTGCTGACCCAGTTCAACGCCATGGAAGTACCGGCCGAGGTGCTGGCCAAGGACTACGACGGGGGAGCCGACGCCTTCACCCACCCGGGATACATCCGCGCGTTCAAGGACCTGGCGCGGCTGCGGGAGCGGTGCATGCCGCCCGGCGGCACCAGCATCAGCCACGAGTCGGCGCAGGCCCGGATGCTGTACGGGAAGGCCGCCATGCAGTACCTGGAGACGCTGGAGTTCTCGTACCTGGACGAGAGCGGCGGCGCCCCCAAGGCGTACGCGCAGAACTGGGACTTCTTCCCGATGCCCGCGATCCCCGGCGCCAAGGGCTCGCCGCGCGCCATCGCCGGCGGCGTCGACGGCCTGATGGTCTCCAACTCCTCGCCGAACAAGGCGCTCGCCGTGGACTTCCTGAAGTTCCTCACCAGCCGCGAGCAGGCCCGCAAGATGGTGCGCGAACTGGGCTGGCTGAGCGCGGTGAAGGGCACGGCGGACGCCGCGCGGCTGCCGGGGCTGGCCGGCGCGCAGCGCACGATCGCGAGCCATGAGATCTCCGTCTGGCTCGACACCCGCGCCGATGACAAGGTCGTCAATCCCTATCTGTCGGCCGCCGATTCCGTGCTCGGCGGGAACGCCACCCCGGAGCAGGCCATGAAGACCGTGCGCCGGGGCGCCGAGAACGCCCGCCGCTTCGGCGTCCGCCCCTGACACCCCCCACTCGCCCCGACCGCCCCCGAAGGAGGTGCACCAGTGACACGACGCCGCATCCGGCACGCCTTCTATGTCGCTCCCGCGCTCGCGCTGATCGCGTTGTTCGTCTACTACCCGATCGTCGAGAACGTCCGGCTCAGCCTCTTCAAGTTCAGCGTCTTCCGGCCCGGCATGCGCTATGTCGGCCTGGAGAACTACCGGCAGGCCCTGCAGGACCCGGTCTTCTGGCACGCGCTGCTCAACAACGTCGCGTACGCGGTCACCTCGGTCGTCTTCCAGGTGGGCGCCGCCCTCGTGCTCGCCGCGGTACTGGAGGAGCTGATCGGGCGGCGGCTGCGCGGGGTGCTGCGCGCCGTGTACTTCATCCCGGCGGCCGTCTCCATGACCGTCGCGGGCCTGCTCTTCCAGTTCCTCTACCAGCCGGACGCGGGCCTGGTGAACCGCACGCTGGACGCGATCGGGCTCGGCGGGCTCCAGCACGACTGGCTGGGCGACGCCGCGACCTCCATCTGGGGCGTCATCAACATGAGCCAGTGGCAGTCGTTCGGGTACACGACGATGCTGCTGACCGTCGCGGTGCAGCGCATACCCCGCGAGCTGTACGAGGCGGCGACCGTGGACGGCGCGGGGCGGATCCGCACGTTCTTCCACGTCACCGTGCCGATGGTGCGTGACATGACCACCCTGCTGATCATCCTCACCGTCTCCGGGGCCTTCCTGGTCTTCAACGAGGTGATGGTGATGACCGGCGGCGGTCCCGCCAACTCCAGCCAGGTGCTGGGGACCTGGCTGTACACCAGCGCCTTCACCGGCGACGACATGGGATACGCCGCGGCGATCGGCACGGTGATCTTCCTGATCACCTTCGCCGCCGGTGCCCTGCAGCTGCTCCACTCGCGCAGAAAGGCGGTCGCACCGTGACCCTCACCCTCGGCAGGACCGCCCGTACGGCACCGGAACCGGCCCCGTCCCCCACAGGGCGCGCCCCCGCCCGCTTCGGCCCCGTCGCCGTGCGCGTACTGGCCTACGGCGCGCTGGCCGCCCTCGCCGTCGCGGTGATCTACCCGCTGTGCTGGATGGCGCTGGCGGGCCTGAAGAGCAACGCCGAGATCTTCGCCGACCCCTGGGGGCTGCCCACCGACCCGCGCTGGTCGACGTACGCCGACGCCTGGCAGCAGGGCGTGCTCGGCTATCTGGTCAACAGCGTGCTGGTGACCGCCGCGAGCGTGCTGGCCGTCGTCCTCATCAGCGCCTGGGCCGCCTACGGCCTCACCCGGCTCGACATCCCCTGCTCGCAGCCGGCGCTGCTGCTGGTGCTCGGCGCGATGATGCTCTCGCCGACGGTGGCACTCGTACCGCTCTCGCAGCTCCTCCAGGCGCTCGGCATCTACGACACGTACTGGGCGCTGATCGTCCTCTACACCGCCTTCAAGGTGCCCTTCACCACCTTCCTGATCCGTGCCTACCTGCTGGGGCAGCCGGTGGAGGTGGAGGAGGCGGCGTACATCGACGGGGCGAGCCGCTGGCAGACGTTCTGGCGGGTGGTCGTCCCGATGGCCCGCCCCATCCTCGCCTCGGCCGCCGTGCTGCAGGCGCTCTTCGCCTGGAACGAGTACGCCTTCGCGCTGGTCTTCATCACCGACGACCGGCTCAAGACGCTGCCCGTGGGCCTCGCCGACATGGCGGGGCGGCTCAACTCCAACTGGCCGATTCTCTTCGCGGGGCTGACCATCGCCGCGCTGCCGATGATCGTGATCTTCCTGATCGGGCAGCGGCACTTCGTCCGCGGGCTGGCGGCCGGCATGGGGAAGTGAGGGCGCTGCCGGGGGCGGGTGACCGTACTCCGCCGCCGGTTCCGGACCCGGCTGTTCCGGAAGATGTCACCTTGCTACCTATCGCGGGCCACACGGGTCTTCTATCGTCCCGGACGCACCACATCAATGGGCCAACGACGGACCATTGGGGACGACTGGAGGAAACGCGTGGCACCGGAGACAAGTCGGAGACGGGTACTGGCAGTTGGCGCGGCGGCCGTGGGCGCTGCCGCCACCGGTTCGCTGCTGCCGCCCTCGCTGCAGCAGGCACTGGCCGCCGACGCGGCGCGGCCCGGCAGCACGGACGGCGGGCTCGACGCGATCGAGCATGTCGTCGTCCTGATGCAGGAGAACCGGTCCTTCGACCACTACTTCGGGATGCTGCGCGGCGTACGGGGCTACGCCGACCGCAACGCCATCACGATCCCGGGCGGCCGCAGCGTCTACGAGCAGCCCGCCGCGACGGGCACCGGCTCCGTGCTGCCCTTCTCCGTGCGCGAGGCCGCCGAGACCCAGAAGAAGGACCTCCAGTACATCGGCGACCTGGACCACGGCTGGGACGGCGGCTTCAAGGCCTGGCACGACGGCTGGATGGACAACTGGATCAGCGCCAAGACCGCGGCCACGATGGCGCACTACGACCGCCGGGACGTGCCGCTCCACTACGAGCTGGCCGACACCTTCACGGTCTGCGACGCGTACCACTCCTCGATCCACTCCTCCACCAGCCCCAACCGCAACCACCTGGTCAGCGGCTGGACCGGCTTCGAGCCCAACGGCAAGCGGGCGGTCGGCAACGACGCGTACGCGGAGGACACCCACCCCGGCTACGACTGGCCGACGTACGCCGAGCGCCTGGAGGAGGCCGGCCACAGCTGGCAGGTCTACCAGGAGTGGGACAACTTCACCGACAACAACCTGGAGTTCTACGCGAGCTTCAAGGCCGTCGCCAAGAAGGCGCTGGCCAAGGTCGGCGACCCGAAGATCCAGAACATGACGGCCTTCTACGCGAAGGTCGCCGACGCCGACGAGACGGAGCGCAAGCGGCTCCAGGGCCTGCTGGAGGAGGGTGTAAAGGCGCTCTCGCAGGCGGACCGAAGCCTGTTCGAGCGCGCGCTGCGCCGCGGCGAGCCGGGCTCGACCGCCACCGCCTTCGCCGCCGACGTCGCCGCCGGCAAGCTCCCCGAGGTCAGCTACATCGTCCCGGCGGCCGCCGACTCCGAGCACCCCGGCTCCTCCTCGCCGATCGCCAGCGCCACCCTCGTGTACAAGATCCTCGATGCCCTCGGCAAGAACCCCGAGGTCTGGCGGCGCACGGTCCTGCTGCTCACCTACGACGAGAACGACGGCTTCTTCGACCACGTCCCGCCGCCCGTGGCCCCGGCCGGCACCGACGAGGAGTACTGGGACGGGCGCCCCACCGGCCTCGGCATCCGCGTCCCCATGGTGGTGATCTCCCCCTGGACGGTCGGCGGCTACGCCTGCTCCCAGGTCTTCGACCACACCTCGATCGTCCGCTTCCTGGAGCGCTGGACGGGGGTCCGCGAGCCGAACATCGGCGCCTGGCGGCGCACCGTCTGCGGCGACCTGACCAGCGCCTTCGACTTCTCGCGCGGCCGGAAGCAGCCCGCCGTCGACCAGCCGGGCGAGATTCCGCCCTTCACCGGGCGGTGGCGCCCCCAGCCGCCCGCCGAGCAGCGGCTGCCGCGGCCGGAGGAGGGCACCCGCCCGGCCCGTCCGCTGCCGTACCAGCCCGACGCGGACGGCGCCTACGACGCGGCGGCCGGGAAGTTCCGGCTGGCGCTGCGCAACAGCGGCGCCGCCAGCGCGCACCTCGCGCTGTACCCGTATGCGAAGGAATACGCCACGCCCCAGCACCGCGACGTACGGGGCAAGGCCGGCTGGGACGTACCGGTCCGCGGCCGGACGTACGACTTCCACCTCACCGGGCCCAACGGCTTCCGGCGGGAGTTCGCCGGGACCGCGGCGGGCGCGGCGGCCGGGCTGAAGGTGAGCACGCACCTGGACGCCGGGCGGCGGGAGATCCATCTGACGCTCGTCAACGGAGGTGACGTGGACCTGACCGTCACGCTGGCGCCGCTGGCGTACTCCGGTGCCGCGCCGCGCACGGTGAAGCTGCCCGCGGGGCGCACCCGTACGCTGGCGCACTCCGCCGACCGCGACCACGGCTGGTACGACCTAAACGTCACGGTCAGGGAGGACGAATCGTTCCGCCGCCGGCTGATGGGTCACATCGAGAACGGCCGGGAGTCGATAACGGGCTGAACCTCGCGGAGGACGATCCTTCGCTTCTTTGTGGGGAAGTACACAAAGGGGTCAAAGGATCTTTTCGGGCTGTCACTCTCGTGTGACGCGGGTCCGCCGCCCCTTCGTCGGCAGGCGACGGACCCGCGCCACCCTCCCCGCCCGTCCCGCGCTCGGCTGTACCGGTCACCCCGGAGTTCGGCGCGCAAACCCCCGGGAAGCAGACAAAGGCCCTTATGACCCCTCTTGCCCGGTGGTGCCTGAAGCGCCGCTCCCTGGTCATCGTGCTGTGGCTCGCCGTCCTCGCGGGCGTCGTGGCAGCAGCCGGTGCGCTGGGTTCCTCGTACTCGAACAAATACGACGTCCCCGGTACGGAGTCCGGGCGCGCCGCGGAACGGATGGCGGAGGCCTTCCCGGGACAGTCCGGGGACAACGACACCCTCGTCTGGCACACCGACTCCGGAACCGTCCGCGCGGACGCGGTACGGGACCGGATCGACCCCGCCCTGGACAAGATCGCCGAGCTGCCCGGCGTCGCCTCGGTGGAGGGCCCCGACGGCCCGGCCGGCACGAAGGCCGAGGCCGCCCCGGCCGGTGACGCGCAGAAGCGCATCAGCCAGGACGGGCACACCGCCTACGCCACGGTGGTCTTCGACAAGCCCGCCGACGACCTGGACCCCAAGCAGGTACAGGCCGTAGTGGACACCGCACAGGACGCATCCGGGGACGGCCTGAGCGTCGCGCTCGGCGGCGCCGGCGCCGGCCTCACCGAAGCGCCGCAGAGCCACCTCGCCGAGGGTCTCGGCCTGGCGGCGGCCGCCGTCGTGCTCTTCCTCGTCTTCGGGTCGCTGGCCGCGACCCTGCTGCCGATCATCACCGCGGTCGTCGCGGTCGGCACCGCGTCCGCCGGCATCGGCCTCCTCGGCCACGTCATGACCGTCGCGGACTTCGCCCCCATGCTCGGCATGCTCATCGGACTCGGCGTGGGCATCGACTACGCACTGTTCATCGTCACCCGGCACCGCAAGAACCTGCGGGCGGGGATGAGCGTCGCCGAGGCCGCGGAGAAGGCGGTGGCCGTCTCGGGACGGGCCGTGGTCTTCGCCGGGGCGACCGTGTGCATCGCCCTGCTCGGCATGCTCGTCCTGCGGCTGTCCTTCCTGAACGGCGTCGCGCTCGCCGCCTCGCTGACCGTCGTGCTCACCGTGGCCGCCTCCGTCACGCTGCTGCCCGCGCTCCTGGGCCTGATCGGGACGCGCGTACTGGGGCGCCGTGAACGCGGCCGGCTCGCCGCCGACGGCCCGCGGGCCGAGCACCCCACCGGCTTCGCGGTCCGCTGGTCCCACTTCGTCGAGCGCCACCCCAAGCTGCTCGGCGGCCTCGCCGCCGCCGTCATGCTGGTCCTCGCGCTGCCCGCCTTCGGCCTGCACCTGGGCACCTCTGACCAGGGCACCGACCCGCGCTCCTCGACCACCCGGCAGGCGTACGACATGCTGGCCGACGGCTTCGGCCCCGGCTTCAACGGGCCGCTCACCCTGGTCGGCGACCTGGACGGCGCCGACGACAAGCTCGCCTTCGACGGCCTCCCGGACCAGCTGCGGAACACGCCCGGAGTGGCGCAGGTCAGCGGGCCGGAATTCGACGGCAGCGGCAGCACCGGCGTGATCACGGTCGTCCCGGACAGCTCACCGCAGTCCAAGGACACCTCCGACCTGGTCGAACGGCTGCGCACCGACGTGCTGCCCGAGGCCGCCGACGCCTCCACGCTGCACGTCGATGTCGGTGGCGTCACCGCCGGCTACGACGACTTCGCCGACGTGATCGTCGGCAAGCTGCCGCTCTTCGTGGGCGTGGTCATCTCCTGCGGGTCCGTGCTGCTCCTGCTGGCCTTCCGCTCGCTCGGCATCCCGCTCAAGGCCGCGCTCATGAACGTCGCCGCGGTCGCCTCCGCCTTCGGAGTCGTCACCGCCGTCTTCCAGTGGGGCTGGGGCAGCGAGCTGCTGGGCCTGGGCAGCGGCGGCCCGATCGAGCCCTTCCTGCCGGTGATCATGGTCTCCGTGCTCTTCGGCCTCTCCATGGACTACCAGGTCTTCCTGGTCAGCCGGATGTACGAGGAGTGGCGGCGCACCCACGACAACCGCAGGTCCGTACGGGTCGGACTCGCCGAGACCGGCCGGGTGATCAACTCCGCGGCGGTCATCATGATCGCGGTGTTCTCCGCCTTCGTGCTCAGCGGCGACCGGACGATCGCGATGTTCGGCATCGGGCTGGCCGCCGCCGTCGCCCTGGACGCCTTCGTACTGCGCACACTCCTCGTACCGGCCCTGATGCACATGCTGGGCGGCGCGAACTGGTGGCTGCCGGACTGGCTGGAGCGGCGCCTGCCGCGCCTCAGCATCGAGCCGCCGGAGGAGTACGAGAAGGAGCACGAGGAGGAGTACGAGGACACCGCTCCGGAGGCCCTCGTCCCCGCGCCCCGGGAGGCAGCGGAGAAAACCCTCGTAGGGAGCTGACCCCGCCGTCCGGACGGCGTTCTTCCAGCCGTCATCCGGTATTGGCCCGCTCTCTCATACGACTCTCAGACGCGGCACCTACGGTCGCGCCCATGGGTACCACGACGACCAAGAACGACACCGAGAAGACCGACGCGGTCACCGAGGACACGGCGGCGGAAACGAAGGCGGCGGACACGGCGCCGGAGGACACGAAGGCGGTGGACACGGCGCCGGAGGATGCGGCGGCGGACGCCTCGGAGGAGCAGGACGTGCCCGCCGCCGAGCGGACCGCGCCCGCGCGCCGCGGCATCGCGGCGGGAGCCGGCGCCGTCGCCGGTGCCGCGCTCGGCCTCGCCTCCCTGACCGGCACCTGGGCCGGCACGGTCCTCGCCGAGCGGCAGACCGTCCTCGGCCAGATCAAGCTCCAGACCGGCAAGACCCAGGACCAGATCGCCGCCGTCTACACCACCCCCTGGCACACCACGGCCCTCGTCAACGGGATCTTCGCCCTGCTGGCCCTCGTGGTCACCGGCGTCGTCCTGCTCCGCCGCCCGCAGGCCGCCTGGACCCGGGCCGTCGCCTGGGGCGGCTTCGCCCTCGCCGTACTCGGCCTGGTGATCGCCGGCGGCATGTACCTCGACCTGTTCGCCTCCGCCCCGAAGCTCAGCGCCGGCGGCTCCTGAGGAGAGCCCGCATGACGGCCCACAGGAGGGGCCTTAGACCGCAGCGTGAGACACGGCAGCGGATCTAAGGCCCCTCCGGCCATGAAGATCGGGAAGTTGCCCGATGTGGCGCACCCCCTGAGGCGGCCAGGCTGACGACATACCGTCAGCCGCCGTGGGACCCCTTCCCGCGGCCGTCCCAGGAGACGCGATGCACTACTACGAGGTTCAGCACCGGGTCCGCCACGAGGAGCTCCGCCGGGAGGCCGACCGCGACCGGCTGGCCCGCGAGGCCGCCGAGGGACGCCGCGCCGCCCGGTCCGCCGACAACGCGCCCGAAGGGCGGGTGAGCAGGTGGAGCCGGGGGGTACGGGCGCGCCGCCGGGCGGAGGCGTAAGGACGGAGTGCCTCATGGAGCCGGGCCGGTGACCGCGTACGGAGTCGGGCAGTGACGACCCGCGGAGGCGGGCCCGCGACCGCAAAACTCGGTGCCGGATTGTCAGACCCCTGTGCGATGCTCTGCGACGTGGAGACCAGGTCCGTCAGTCGCGTATTCGTCGGCCGCAGCAGCGAGTTGAGCCTGCTGGGCGACGCGCTCGCGCGCACCACGGCCGCCGGCGAGCCGCAGGCGCTGCTCATCGGCGGCGAGGCGGGCGTGGGCAAGACCCGGCTCATCGAGGAGTTCGCCGCGGCCGCCCGGGCCGCCGGCGCGCTCGTCGCCCTCGGCGGCTGCATCGAGATCGGCTCCGAGGGCCTGCCCTTCGCCCCGTTCTCCGCGATCCTGCGCACGCTGCACTCCCGCCTGCCCGAGGAGCTGGCCGCCGCCGTCGGGGGCCAGGAGGGCGAGCTGGCCCGCATCCTGCCCGAGCTCGGCGAGGCCCCGGGCGAGTCGCGCGACGACGAGCACGGCCGCGCCCGCCTCTTCGAGCTGACCGCCCGGCTGCTGGAGCGGCTCGCCCGCGGCCGCACCCTCGTCATCATCGTCGAGGACCTGCACTGGGCCGACCGCTCCACCCGCGAGCTGATCGGCTATCTGCTGCACACCCTCCACGACGCCGGCGTCCTGCTGGTCGCGACGTACCGCTCCGACGACATCCACCGCCGCCACCCACTGCGCCCCTTCCTCGCCGAGGTCGACCGGATGCGCACGGTCCGGCGCGCCGAGCTGGCCCGCTTCACCCGCGACGAGGTCCGCTCCCAGATGGCCGGGATCACCGGCAGCGAGCCCGAAGAAGCCCTGGTCAAGCGGGTCTTCGAGCGCTCCGAGGGCAATGCCTTCTTCGTCGAGGAGCTGGCCTGCAGCATTCACGACGGCACGCTCCCCGGCCTCAGCGACTCGCTCCGCGACCTCCTCCTCGTGCGCGTCGAGGCGCTGCCGGAGCACACGCAACGGGTGATCCGGATGGCCGCCGAGGGCGGCTCCACCGTCGAGCACGACCTCCTCGCGGCCGTCGCGGACCTGCCGGAGGACGACCTCATCGAGGCCCTGCGGGTCGCCGTCGGCAGCAACACCCTCGTCCCCACCAGCGACGGCACGGGCTACCGCTTCCGCCACGCGCTGGTCCGCGAGGCCGTCCAGGACGACCTGCTCCCCGGGGAACGCACCCGCCTCAACCGCCGATACGCAGAAGCGCTGGAGGCCGACCCCGGCCTGGTGCGCGCCGAGGCCTGCGCAGCCCGCCTGGCGAGTTACTGGTACCACGCCAGGGACGCCGCCAAGGCGCTGCCCGCCGTGCTCACCGCCTCGGTCACGGCCCGCCGCCGCCATGCGTACGCCGAGCAGCTGCGACTGCTGGACCGCGCGCTGGAGCTGTGGGACGAGGTGCCCAAGGACGTCCGGCTCGCGGTCCGCCCCGTGGACTGCGCCGAGGCGTATCCGGCCAGCGGCTGCGACGACGACGCGCTGCGCTATCTGGACCTGCTGGCCGAGATCGCGGTGGCCGCCCGGCTCTCCGGCGACCGCGAGCGCGCGTACACGGTCACCAAGCGGGCGCTGCGCGCGCTCGCGGGGGAGCACGACCCGCTGCGCGAGGCGTGGTTCCTCACCCAGCGCTCCCGGCTGGCGCAGAGCACGGGGCGCGGCGACGGCTGGGAGGACCTGGGCCGCGCCCAGGAGCTGGTACGCGGGCTGCCGCCGTCGCCGGTGCACGCCGCGGTGCTGGCGCAGGCCGCCGCCTGGGGCGCGCTGCACGCCCCGGGCCCCGACTCCTTCACCGCCGCCGAGCGGGCCGTGGAGCTCGCCTGCCTGGTCGGCGAGGAGGAGGTCGAGCTGAACGCCCGCCTCACGCTGTACGGCCTCCAGGTCTCCTCCGGTGACGTGGACGGCGGCCTGGCGGGCCTCCGCGCGGCGCTGGACCGCGCCCTGGAGCGCGGCTATTCGGCCGTCGTCGCGCGCGGCTTCGCCAACCTCCCCTCGCACCTGGAGTCGGTGGGCCGCTCGGCGGAGGCGGTGGCCGCGACCGAGCGCGGGCTCGCCATGACCGAGCACTTCGGCCTGAAGGACTCCCGCAGCTGGGTGTACGGCAATCTCGCCGAGAGCCTGATGTCGCTCGGCCGCTGGGAGGAGTCCGCGGCGGCCGCCGCCGACTGCAGGCGCCTCGCCCTGGGCAGCCGCACCCTCGCGCTGGCCGCCTCCCGCCACGCCGACCTGGCCCTGCTCCGCGGCGACTTCGACACGGCGGCGGAAGAACTGGCCGTGGCCCGCCGCGACTTCGGCAGCTACGAGAACCAACCGCAGTACACGATCCCCATGACCCGCTTCGCGTACGAGATAGCCGTCCACCGGGAGGGCGCGGCGGCGGCCCGGGAGGTCCTGGAGCCGTTACTGACGGCCGGGTTCCCGCTCGACACGTACAGCTTCGGCTGGCCGCTGCTGTGGCGGGCCGCCGCCGCCGAGGCGGACGCCCGCGGACTGCCCGCCGCGGCCGAGGGGCGCGAGGAGCTGCTCGCCCGGCTGGCGGCGGTGGTGCGGACGCTGCCCCGCCCGGTCCCGGTGTGGGAGGCGTACGGCCGGCTGACCGAGGCCGAGCTGTGCCGGGCCGAGGGGCGGCCGGCGCCGGAGCGCTGGGCCGAGGCGGTCGCCGCGCTCCGCCGCGTCGAGCGGCCGTACGAGCTGGCCTGGGCGTGCCACCGCTGGGCGGAGGCGCTGCTGACCTGCGGCCCGGCGGCCCGCGAGCAGCGCGAGGCGGCCACGGTGCTGCTCGCCGAGGCGCGGGCGGCGGCGCGGTGGATGGGCGCGGACCCGCTGACCCTGGAGATCGACCGGCTCGCCCTGCGGGCCCGGCTCACGCTGCCGGAGGGACGAAGATCCGGCGGTCACTCGCCCTTGCCCGCACCGTCCGCGCCCGCGCTCGCCGCGCCGGCAGGGGACCGGGCGGCGGACACCGCCGAATCAACGGCCGACACGACACCCGAGACGACACCCGTGACGACTCCCGACGCGACGGCCGACTCGCTGGGGCTCACGCCGCGCGAGCAGGACGTGCTGCGACTGGTCGCGGTGGGCCGCAGCAACCGCCAGATAGCCGACGCGCTCTTCATCTCACCGAAGACCGCGAGCGTGCACGTCTCCAACATCCTGGCCAAGCTCGGCGTCTCAGGACGCGGCGAGGCGGGCGCACTGGCACACCGCCTGCGACTGTTCCCGGAGGTGGAGTCGGCCTGAAAGCCTGTGTCTGAGGCCGGCGGTCCCGTCAGGCCGGCGGTCCCGTCAGGCCCGCCGGGCGCAGCAGGTCTTCATGTGACCTTCAGTCGCAGAATCCGGTCGTCGCCCTTCTCCGGCGTGCCCCGCTTGTCCGTCTCGCTGGTGACCAGCCACAGCCCGCCGTCCCCGGTCGGCACGACCGTCCGCAGCCGCCCGTACTTCCCCTCCAGGAAGGCCTGCGGCTTCGCGACCGGCTCCGTGCCCCGCAACGGGATCCGCCACAGCCGCTCGCCGCGCAGCCCGGCCATCCAGATCGACCCCTTGGCGTACGTGATCCCGCTGGGCGAGGCCTCCGCCGTACGCCACTGCTCGACCGGCCGTACGGACGAGGAGTCCCCGCCGCTCCTTCCCTCGGCCTCCGGCCAGCCGTAGTTCTCGCCGGGCCGGATCAGATTCAGTTCGTCCCAGGTGTTCTGGCCGAATTCCGACGCCCACAGCCGCTTGTCGGCGTCCCAGGCCAGCCCCTGGACGTTGCGGTGGCCGTACGAATAGACGACGGAGTCGGCCGAGGGATTGCCGTGCACCGGCTCGCCGTCCGGCGTCATCCGCAGGATCTTGCCGCCCGGGGAGTCCTTGTCCTGCGCCTGTTCGCCGTCGCCGGTCTCGCCCGTACCGGCGTACAGCATCTTGTCCGGGCCGAAGGCGATCCGCCCGCCGTTGTGGACATGGCCCTTGGGGATGCCCTTGAACACCGTGTCGGGCGCGCCCAGTTGGTCACCGGCCGGGCGCTTGTCGTTGTAGATCATGCGGACGATGCGGTTGTCGGACGCGGTGGTGAAGTACGCGTACACGAGGTGGTCGGCGCCGTACGTCGAGGAGACCGCGAGGCCCAGCAGCCCGCCCTCGCCGTCCGGGGCCACGCCGGGCACCGAACCCAGCTCGGTCTTCTTCCCGCTCTCGCCGTCCACCTTGGTGATCGTCCCGGTGTCCCGGGACGCCACGAGGAGGTCGCCGCCGGGCAGCGCGGCCACGCCCCAGGGGGACTTCAGGCCGGTGGTGAGGGTGTCGACCACCTTCACGGAGCCCTTGGCGGGGGCGGCGGAGGGGGTGGCGTGCGGCGCGCCCGACGCGCTCGCGCCGCGCGAGGGCCCGGCGGACTTCCCGCCCGTACCGCCCTCACCCCCCGAAGGTCCGCCCGACGAGCCCCCCGAGGAACAGCCCGCCGCGAGCAGCAGGGCGGCGGCGGTCAGCACGGCGGTCGCGGTACGGCGTGGCACGGCAGTCGTCCTCTCATCGGCGGCGCTCACCAGCACACCACACACCACCCCACCACGCCCGCCCGTTTCCACGCCAGCCCCCCCGGGTAACCCCCGGTCGGGGGGCCAGACGCGTTCGAATCGCCCCGTATACGCGCACCTCCCCGTGCGCACGCCGCCGTTTCCGCACCCGCCCCCTGGGTAACCCCCGGTCAGGGGGCCAGGGCCGTTCGATTCGCCCCCGTAGGCGCAGCGCCTCAGTCCCACATTCCCCGCCTCGCCTCAGTCCCAAGACCCCCGTGCCGGCGGCAGTGAGGCGATTTCGGCGAGGTCCTGGTGGGTCAGGCGTACGGTGGCGGCCTTGGCGTTCTGGGTGGCCCAGCGTTCCTTTTTCGTGCCCGGTATCGGGACGACGTGGCGGCCCTGGGCCAGTACCCACGCCAGTGCGATCTGGCCCGGTGTCACGCCGTGCCGCGCGCCCACCCGGCGCAGCCCCGCCACGACCGGCTGGTTGGCGGCCATCATCTCCGCCGTGAAGCGCGGATGCCGGGCCCGCAGGTCCTCCGGCTCGAAGCCCTGGCCCGGCGTCAGCGTGCCGGTGAGATAGCCGTTGCCCAGCGGCATCGCCGCGAGGAAGCCCACGCCGCGCGTCTCGCACCACGGCAGCAGCGCCTCCAGCGCGTCCGGCGACCACACCGACAGCTCCGCCTCCACGCTGCTGACCGGGAACACCTGCTGGATGCGCTCCAGTTGGTGCAGCGTGAGGTCGTGCGTACGGGCGCCGCGGCGCCGGGGAGCCCGCGCGCCCACGGCGCAATACCCCAGCGCGCGTACCTTCCCGGCCGCCACCAGCTCCGCCATCGCCCCCCAGGTCTCCTCGATGGGCACTTCGGGGTCGGAGCGGTGCAGCTGGTACAGGTCGATGTGGTCGGTCTGCAGCCGGCGCAGCGAGGCGTCGCAGGCCCGCTTCACGTACCCGGGGCGGCCGTTGGCGACGATGTGCTGGTCGCCGACCAGCAGTCCGACCTTGGTCGAGAGGAACGCCTCGTCCCGGCGCTGCTTCAGGGCCCGGCCCAGTACCAGTTCGTTGGTGAACGGTCCGTACATGTCGGCGGTGTCCAGCAGGGTGCAGCCCCGGTCGAGCGCGGCGTGCACGGTGCGTACCGAGCCCTCCCCGTTCTGCTGCGACGCGGTGTACCCCCAGTTCATCGGCATGCAGCCGAGCCCGATAGCGCCCACTTCGAGCGCCGCCGCGCCGATTGTCCTGCGCTCCACCTGGTCGTGCCTCCGTCCCCTCGCCCCGGTCAAGGGCGCTGACCAAACTAACGTCTGATGACGGGCACTCTTCGCATAGCCTCGGGCCATGGCTTCCGCAGACACCACTCGCGCCACCGACGTCTGGCTCCCGATCCCCGCCGCCGAGATCGACGGGCTCCCCGAGGACCTCTCCTACGTCCACTGGGACGCCGGCCCCGAATACCCCGCGGACCCCGCCCGCTGCGCCTTCTACGCCGTCCCGTACATGAAGCCCGTCGACCGCATCCTGCAGCCGCTCCCGGAGATGGCGAACGTACGCGTCGTACAGACCCTCACCGCCGGCATCGAGCACATGCTGCCCGCCGTGCCTCAGCTGCCCGCCGGTGCCCAGCTGTGCAACGCGCGCGGACTGCACGACGCGAGCACCGCCGAGCTCACCCTCACGCTCATTCTCGCCGCGCTCCGCGACATCCCCGCATTCGTCCGGTCCCAGGACGCGGGGGAGTGGCGGCCGGCTTTCCGTGACTCGCTGGCGGACAAGTCCGTACTCATTGTGGGTTACGGTTCGATCGGAAGTGCCATCGAGGACCGGCTCACGCCTTTTGAGTGTGCGCGGGTGGCGCGCATTGCGCGCACCGCTCGTGACACCGTGCGCGGTCCCGTGCTTCCACTCACGGAGCTGCCCGCCCTGTTGCCCGACGCCGACGTCGTGATCATGGCGACGCCGCTCACCGACGACACTCGTGGCCTGGTCGGAGCCGATTTCCTGGCCCGCATGAAGGACGGCGCACTGCTCGTCAACATCGCGCGCGGGGGAGTCGTCGACACCAAGGCACTGCTCGCCGAACTGGAGTCGGGACGGCTCCGGGCAGCACTCGATGTAACCGATCCGGAACCGCTGCCTGCCACACACCCCCTGTGGCACGCTCCCGGCGTGCTCATCACTCCGCACGTCGGTGGCCCCAGTACTGCATTCCTGCCCCGTGCGAAGCGGCTTCTCCGTGATCAACTGCGGCTCTTCGCGGCCGGCGAGCCGTTGAACAACGTCATTACCACCGCCGGCTGACGGGTGCGCGTAGCTCTACGGAGTCGTACGACTGCGTCCCGTGCGGTCAACTCGCCTGCCAGTCACGCTCCGTAGAGCAACTATGTCCCTGTGTGACGGAACTGGTGTATCGTCCCGAACGGGGCCCGCGCCGGGACGTGGCGGCGCGCAGCGAACGACCGGAACCGAGGGGGGCGACGGGCGATGTACGGCCGATGCACCACCGAGACGAGGACCGCTGAGCACACGCGCGTTCCGCGCGTACCCACCGCGATACGGACGCAGCGCGGGCCGTGCCCGCCACGACCACGCCGGTGGGCCGGGCAGGGGAGAGCCCGGTGACCGCCTCCGGCGCGGTGCTCGCCCCGCCGGCCCGGCCGCGACCCGCGAGCAGCCTGCCCCAGATCCTGCTCGCCGTCGTCTGCGGCGGTTACGCCACGGGCGCCGCGTTCGGCTGGGGCTCGCAGAAACTGGCCCTGATCATGGGTGACTTCGGGCTCAGCGCGGCCGCCCTGGCCGCCGCGGTCTCCTGCGTGCTGTACGCCCGCAGGCACCACAGCCGCTTTCGACCCGCCTGGCTGCTGTTCGCGGCCTCCTCGGCGATGGCGGGCCTCGGCAACGGCATCTGGGGATGGTACGAGGTCGTCCTCGAAGCCCCCGTGCCCAGCCCCTCGGTCGCCGACTTCTGCTTCCTGCTCTTCGCGCCGCCCGCCATCGTGGGCCTGCTGGTGCTCGCCAAGCGGCCGGTGACCCGGGCCGGATGGGTCTGCCTGGCGCTGGACGCCTGGCTGATCGGCGGCTCGCTGCTCACGCTCTCCTGGAGCCTGGCGCTCGCGCACAACGCCCACTTCCAGGGCCAGACGGTCGCCCAGGGCGCCCTGTCACTCGCGTACCCGCTCCTGGACATCGTCCTGGTGAGCATGGTCCTCGCGCTGCACTTCAAGCGCTCCTCGGCGCACCGCTCGGCGATCAACACCGCCATCGCGGCGCTCGCGCTGACCGTGCTGTGCGACGCGCTGTTCACCTCGCCGCTGCTGCGCGAGCACTACCGCTCCGGGCAGATCCTCGACGCCGGCTGGTTCGCCGGCTCCATGCTGCTGGCGTACGCCCCGTGGGTCGCCGCGCGCTCCGGCACGGACACCGCGGGGGACGCCTTCACGCGCGCCACCCGGCGCGCGGCCGTGCCCCCCGGCAGCCGCCCGATCGCCGGGTCGCTGGCCGCGCTGACCCCGTATCTGGCCGCCGCCGTCTGCACCCTGGGCATCCTGCTCAACGTCCTGGACGGCCGCCGCATCGACCACGTCGTGCTCTTCACCGGCTGCACGGTCGTGCTCGCCCTGGTCGTCCGCCAGGGGATCATGCTCGTGGACAACATCACCCTCACCCGGGAACTGGCCCAGAAGGAGAACCACTTCCGGTCCCTGGTGCAGGGCTCCAGCGACGTCATCATGATCGCCGCACCGACCGGCATACTGCGCTACGTCAGCCCCGCCGCCTCCGGCGTCTACGGCCGCGACGCCGAGGACCTGGTCGGCTCCGAGCTGGCCTCCCTGATCCACCCCGAGGACCTCGGCCGCGTGGTGCACGAAGTACGACGCTTCCTGGCCGCCGATCCCGAGGCGGAGCCCACCACCCGCATCGAGTGCCGCTTCCGGGCCGGCGGCGGCCGCCCCGGCGGCGAGGAATGGCTGAATGTCGAGTCCACGGTCAACCGCCACGAAGGCGGCCTGATCTTCAACTCCCGCGACGTCACCGAACGGGTGCGCCTGCAGGCCCAGCTCCAGCACAACGCCTCGCACGACGCGCTCACCGACCTGCCCAACCGTGCGCTGTTCACCGAGCGGGTCAGCCAGGCCGTCAGCGGCCGCCGCTCCTCCGACCACGACACGGCCGTGCTCTACATCGACCTGGACGGCTTCAAACAGGTCAACGACACCATCGGCCACCAGGCCGGGGACGAGCTGCTGATTCAGGCCGCCCGCAGGCTGGCCGAATCGGTACGGGCCGGTGACATCGCCGCGCGCCTGGGCGGCGACGAATTCGCCGCGCTCATCATGGGCGACGGCAGCCGCGACCGTACGA
Source organism: Streptomyces sp. NPDC050315 (assembly GCF_040655775.1). Taxonomy (NCBI): domain Bacteria; kingdom Bacillati; phylum Actinomycetota; class Actinomycetes; order Kitasatosporales; family Streptomycetaceae; genus Streptomyces; species Streptomyces sp. NPDC050315. The sequence goes on along the minus strand of NZ_JBFAKN010000004.1, from coordinate 223,607 downwards.
GCCGGGAGTTCCGCGTCCACGAGATCGCCGACCGGCTGCGCATCAGGCTCTCCGAGCCGTACCGCATCGACGGCCAGGACGTCCGGGTCGCGGCCAGCATCGGCGTGGCCTTCGCCGATCCCGGCGTCACTCCGGCAGGACTGATGCGCAACGCCGACCTCGCGATGTACCGCGCCAAGCAGGCCGGCAAGGGCCGCGTGGAGCTGTACGCACCCCAGATGCAGGCCGACGTGGTGCGCCGCTCCGAGATCGCCACGAGGCTGCGCGCGGCACTGCACGACGGCGAATTCGCGCTGCTCCACCAGCCCGTGGTGGAGCTCGCCAGTGGCCGGATCACGGCGGTCGCCGCCCAGGCCCGCTGGCGCTCCGCGCAGGGCATCCTCTTCACCCCCGCCGAATTCCTGCGGGTCGGCGAGCGCGGCCAGGCGGTCGCCGACGACGGCGAGCGCACCGCCGAGCTGGCGCGCTGGCAGCTGGAGGAGGCCGTCGAGCAGGCGGCGCGGCGGCACCACGCGGGCCACGCGGTCTGCGTCGCCGTCCGGCTCTCCGCCCGGCGGCTGCTGGACCGCAAGCTCCCGCCCCGGTCCATCGAGACGTTACTCGCGCGGCACGGCCTGCCGTCCGGGTCGCTGCTGCTGGAGCTGTCCGACAGCGACCCGAGGGTCCCGCTGGACGAGCTGGAGCGCCGCCTCGCGGCCCTGCGGCGGCTCGGCGTACGGATCGCGCTCGACGGCTTCGGCAGCGGATACGCCGCGATCAGCGCGCTGCGCCGGCTGCCCATCGACGTACTGCGGCTGGACCGCGGCCTGGTCGACGGCGTCGTGGAGTCCGCCCGGCTGCACAAGATCACCGCGGGGCTGCTGCGCATCGCCGGCGACCTCGGGCTGCAGTCCGTGGCCGACGGCGTGGACCGGCCCGAGCAGGTCAGCGCGCTGCGCGCGATGGGCTGCACGCACGGTCAGGGCATGGCGTTCTCCGGACCGCTGGACGAGCACCGGCTGCGCCGGGCCCTCGGTATCGGCGCGTATCCGCTTCCCGGGCTGCTGCCCGAGGGGCGTGAGATGGTGCTGAGCAGCACCGTGCCGGCCGCGCGGCGGGCGTCCGCCGCCCGGGAGCCGGGCGGCGGCGCGCGGCTGGGAGAGCTGCCACGACGGCTCGGCGCCGGGGAAGTGCCGGCCGGACCCGACGCGATCAGCCATCCCCCGTTGCGCTCAAATAGTGAGACCCCCGTCCCACCCACTTGACACTCCAGGTGCGCCGGGGGGAAGGTCAGAGCCATGCGCACCCGAATTCTCGTACTTGGAAAGCGCGTCGGCTGAAGCCGGGCCATGCAGTAGCCCGGCGCACCGCACCGACGCGCTCCCCTCGCTTGCCTGACGGCACGAGGGGTTTTTTGTTGCACCAGCACCGCCAAATCACATCAAAACCCTCACCTCCGAGAAGAGACGCAGATGACCGAGCAGGCCACCGGGGCCCACCATCCGCAGCCGCGGGCCCGTACCGGCGGACCGCAGCAGTCCGCCACCGTCGAGCACGTCACGGGCGCGCAGTCCCTCATTCGTTCTCTCGAGGAGGTCGGGGCCGACACCGTATTCGGCCTTCCCGGCGGTGCGATCCTCCCGGCGTACGACCCGATGATGGACTCCCAGAAGGTCCGCCACATCCTGGTCCGCCACGAGCAGGGCGCGGGCCACGCGGCCACCGGTTACGCGCAGGCCACCGGCAAGGTCGGCGTCTGCATCGCCACCTCGGGTCCCGGCGCCACGAACCTGGTCACCCCCATCGCCGACGCGCACATGGACTCCGTCCCGCTCGTCGCGATCACCGGCCAGGTCGCCTCCGCCTCGATCGGCACGGACGCCTTCCAGGAGGCGGACATCTGCGGCATCACCATGCCGATCACCAAGCACAACTTCCTGGTGACCGACCCGGCCGACATCCCGAAGACGATCGCCGAGGCGTTCCACATCGCCTCGACCGGCCGTCCGGGCCCCGTCCTGGTGGACATCGCCAAGGACGCCATGCAGGCCAAGACCACGTTCTCCTGGCCGCCGCAGACCGACCTGCCCGGCTACCGCCCGGTCACCAAGCCGCACGCCAAGCAGATCCGCGAGGCCGCCAAGATGATCACCGAGGCCAAGCGTCCGGTGCTCTACGTCGGCGGCGGCGTCATGAAGGCCGGCGCGACCGCCGAGCTGAAGGTCCTCGCCGAGCTGACCGGCGCCCCCGTCACCACCACCCTGATGGCGCTGGGCTCCTTCCCCGACACCCACCCGCAGCACCTCGGCATGCCCGGCATGCACGGCTCCGTGGCCGCGGTCACCTCGCTGCAGAAGGCCGACCTGATCGTCGCGCTGGGCGCCCGCTTCGACGACCGCGTCACCGGCAAGCTGGACAGCTTCGCTCCGTACGCCAAGATCGTGCACGCGGACATCGACCCCGCCGAGATCGGCAAGAACCGGATGGCCGACGTGCCGATCGTCGGTGACGCCCGCGAGGTCATCGCCGACCTGATCGTGGCCGTCCAGGCCGAGCACGAGGCCGGCCGCACCGGCGACTACGCCGCCTGGTGGAACGACCTCAACCGCTGGCGCGAGAACTACCCGCTCGGGTACGACCTGCCCGAGGACGGCAGCCTCTCCCCGCAGCAGGTCATCCAGCGCATCGGCCAGCTCGCGCCGGAGGACACGATCTACGCGGCGGGCGTCGGCCAGCACCAGATGTGGGCCGCCCACTTCATCGACTACGAGAAGCCCGCCACCTGGCTGAACTCCGGCGGCGCCGGAACGATGGGGTACGCGGTCCCGGCCGCCATGGGCGCCAAGGCCGGGCAGCCGGACCGCCCGGTGTGGGCCATCGACGGCGACGGCTGCTTCCAGATGACCAACCAGGAGCTGGTCACCTGCGCGATGAACAACATCCCCATCAAGGTCGCCATCATCAACAACGGCGCGCTGGGCATGGTCCGCCAGTGGCAGACGCTGTTCTACAACCAGCGGTACAGCAACACCGTGCTGCACCGCGGCCCGGACGACGAGCCCGCCCCGAACACCGGCACCCGCTGCCCGGACTTCGTGAAGCTCTCCGAGGCCATGGGCTGCGTCGCGATGCGCTGCGAGGACCCGGCCGAGCTGGACGCCGTGATCGCCAAGGCCAACGCCATCAACGACCGCCCGGTCGTCGTCGACTTCATCGTCCACGAGGACGCCATGGTCTGGCCGATGGTCGCGGCCGGCACCTCCAACGACGAGGTCATGGCGGCCCGCGGGGTGCGCCCCGACTTCGGCGACAACGAAGACGACTGACCGGCCAGGACAGAAGAGAAGAGACCGAGCACATGACCAAGCACACGCTCTCCGTCCTGGTGGAGAACACGCCGGGTATCCTGGCCAGGATCGCCGCGCTGTTCTCCCGCCGCGGCTTCAACATCGACTCACTCGCCGTCGGTGTCACGGAGCACCCCGACATCTCACGCATCACCATTGTCGTGAATGTCGAATCGCTCCCGCTGGAGCAGGTCACCAAGCAGCTGAACAAGCTGGTCAACGTCCTGAAGATCGTCGAGCTGGAGCCGTCCTCGGCCATCCACCGCGAACTGGTCCTGGTGAAGGTCCGCGCGGACAACGAGACGCGTTCCCAGATCGTCGAGATCGTCCAGCTGTTCCGCGCCAAGACCGTGGACGTCTCGCCGGAGGCCGTCACCATCGAAGCCACCGGCGGCGCCGACAAGCTGGAAGCCATGCTCAAGATGCTGGAGCCGTTCGGCATCAAGGAGCTGGTCCAGTCCGGCACGATCGCCATAGGGCGCGGCTCCCGGTCCATCACGGACCGCTCGCTGCGCGCCCTGGACCGTTCGGCCTGATCCGCGTACTCCGGCCGTGGGAACCCGCCGCGGCCGGAACGCACCCCCTCGCCCGCGGCCGCTGCCCGTATGGCGAGACCCTGAGCTTTCACCCTTCCGCCCCGGCATAGTCTGTGGGCACCAGCTAGTACCAAGGAGATACCCGAAGTGGCCGAGCTGTTCTACGACGACGACGCCGACCTGTCCATCATCCAGGGCCGTAAGGTCGCGGTTCTCGGCTACGGCAGCCAGGGCCACGCCCACGCGCTGTCGCTGCGCGACTCGGGCGTCGACGTGCGCGTCGGCCTGCACGAGGGCTCCAAGTCCAAGGCGAAGGCCGAGGAGCAGGGCCTGCGCGTGGTGAGCCCCTCCGAGGCGGCGGCCGAGGCCGACGTCATCATGATCCTGGTGCCGGACCCGATCCAGGCCAAGGTCTACGAGGAGTCCGTCAAGGACAACCTCAAGGACGGCGACGCCCTGTTCTTCGGCCACGGCCTGAACATCCGCTACGGCTTCATCAAGCCGCCGTCCAACGTCGACGTCTGCATGGTCGCCCCGAAGGGCCCGGGCCACCTGGTCCGCCGCCAGTACGAGGAAGGCCGCGGCGTGCCCTGCATCGCCGCCGTCGAGCAGGACGCCTCCGGCAACGCCTTCGCGCTGGCCCTGTCCTACGCCAAGGGCATCGGCGGCACCCGTGCGGGCGTCATCAAGACGACCTTCACCGAGGAGACCGAGACCGACCTGTTCGGCGAGCAGGCCGTGCTCTGCGGCGGCACCGCCGCCCTGGTCAAGGCCGGTTTCGAGACCCTGGTCGAGGCCGGTTACCAGCCGGAGATCGCGTACTTCGAGTGCCTCCACGAGCTGAAGCTGATCGTGGACCTCATGTACGAGGGCGGCCTGGAGAAGATGCGCTGGTCGATCTCCGAGACCGCCGAGTGGGGCGACTACGTCACCGGCCCGCGGATCGTCACCGACGCCACCAAGGCCGAGATGAAGAAGGTCCTCGCCGAGATCCAGGACGGCACCTTCGCCAACACCTGGATGAAGGAGTACGCAGACGGTCTGCCGAAGTACAACGAGTACAAGAAGGCCGACGCCGACCACCTCCTGGAGACCACCGGCAAGAAGCTGCGTGGCCTGATGAGCTGGGTGGACGAGGAGGCGTAAGCCTCCTGCGCGAGGGGCCGTGCCGCATCGGCACGGCCCCTTGTGCCGCCGCCTTGTCCACTGCGTAGAACCACGCACGGGTGATCCTTCCGCTCCGGCGAAGGAGGAGCCCTGAAACGCCACTACACTGCTGACCACAAGCGCGTCAGGCTCACAACGTCGTGCGTCTTCCACGCGGCTGCCCCCTTCACCGCCTTCGGCCGTCGGGACGGCCGTCCGCGAAGGATTTAGTGAGGACTGAAGACCACGTGAGCACTGCCTCCGCCAAACCCGTCGTACTGATCGCCGAAGAGCTGTCGCCCGCGACCGTCGACGCGCTCGGACCGGACTTCGAGATCCGGAGCTGCAACGGCGCGGACCGCGCCGAGCTGATCCCCGCCATCGCCGACGTCGACGCGATCCTCGTGCGCTCGGCGACCAAGGTCGATGCCGAGGCCATCGCCGCCGCGAAGAAGCTCAAGGTCGTCGCCCGTGCGGGCGTGGGCCTGGACAACGTCGACGTCTCCGCCGCCACCAAGGCCGGCGTGATGGTCGTGAACGCGCCGACCTCCAACATCGTCACCGCCGCCGAGCTGGCCTGCGGCCTGCTGGTCGCCACCGCGCGGAACATCCCGCAGGCGAACACCGCCCTGAAGAACGGCGAGTGGAAGCGCAGCAAGTACACCGGCGTCGAGCTGGCCGAGAAGACCCTCGGCGTCGTCGGCCTCGGCCGCATCGGCGTCCTGGTCGCCCAGCGGATGTCTGCCTTCGGCATGAAGGTCGTCGCGTACGACCCGTACGTCCAGCCCGCGCGCGCCGCCCAGATGGGCGTCAAGCTGCTGTCCCTGGACGAGCTGCTCCAGGTCTCGGACTTCATCACCGTCCACCTGCCCAAGACCCCGGAGACCGTCGGCCTGATCGGCGACGAGGCGCTGCACAAGGTCAAGCCGTCCGTCCGGATCGTCAACGCCGCCCGCGGCGGCATCGTGGACGAGCCCGCCCTCGCCGCCGCCCTCAAGGAGGGCCGGGTCGCCGGCGCCGGCCTGGACGTCTACGCGTCCGAGCCCTGCACCGACTCCCCGCTCTTCGAGTTCGACCAGGTCGTGTGCACCCCGCACCTGGGCGCCTCGACCGGTGAGGCGCAGGAGAAGGCCGGTATCGCGGTGGCCCGCTCGGTGCGCCTGGCGCTCGCCGGCGAGCTGGTCCCGGACGCGGTCAACGTCCAGGGCGGCGTGATCGCCGAGGACGTGAAGCCCGGCCTGCCGCTCGCCGAGAAGCTCGGCCGGATCTTCACCGCGCTCGCGGGCGAGGTCGCGGTCCGCCTCGACGTCGAGGTGTACGGCGAGATCACCCAGCACGACGTGAAGGTGCTGGAGCTCTCCGCGCTCAAGGGCGTCTTCGAGGACGTCGTCGACGAGACCGTCTCGTACGTCAACGCCCCGCTGTTCGCGCAGGAGCGCGGCGTCGAGGTACGGCTGACCACCAGCAGCGAGTCGCCCGAGCACCGGAACGTGGTGACCGTGCGCGGCACTCTGTCCGGCGGCGAGGAGATCTCGGTCTCCGGCACGCTGGCCGGCCACAAGAACCAGCAGAAGATCGTGGCCGTCAACGACCACAGCATCGACCTGGCGCTCGCCGACCACATGGCCTTCCTGCGCTACAGCGACCGCCCCGGCGTCGTCGGCACGCTCGGCCGCATCCTGGGCGAGGCCGGCATCAACATCGCCGGCATGCAGGTCTCCCGCGCCGACGTGGGCGGCGAGGCGCTGGTCGCGCTGACCGTCGACGACACGATCGCGGCTCCGGTGCTCACGGAGATCGCTGAGGAGATCGGCGCTACCTCGGCGCGTACGGTGAACCTTACGGACTGAGCCTGAGCCGTACGACGCGTGGAAGGGCCCGGACGACGGTGTCGTCCGGGCCCTTTTGCGTGCATGGGGGTTATCCACAGGGCGCCCGCCGTGATGGTGGGGGGCGCTACCTTCGGGGGCGTGTGGTGGAGGCGGGGGAGGGGGTCTTTGCCACGGAGAGCCCGCTGGTTGGGGAGAGGGAGGGGCCCTGCCAGGGATCGGGGAAGAGGCCGGCCCCCGCCCCCCGACGTAAGACCTACGAACGATACGCCCCGCCCCCCGCCCCCTCCTACCATCGAGGCATCAAACGGGAGGTATGTCATGGCAGTTCAGCTGAACCACACCATCGTGCACGCAAGCGACCGCAAGCGGTCGGCGGAGTTCCTCGCGGACATCCTCGGGCTGCAGGTGCAGCCCGAGTTCGGGCCCTTCCTTCCTGTGGTGATGGACAACGGTGTCACCCTCGACTTCGCGCAGGACGACGGCGAGATCACCCCGCAGCACTACGCATTCCTGATCGGCGAGGACGAGTTCGACCGCAGCTTCGACCGGATCAAGGAGCTGGGCCTGCAGTACTGGGCCGACCCGCACCGCACCCGCCCCGGCGAGATCAACACCAACGACGGCGGCCGCGGCGTGTACTTCCCGGACCCGGACGGCCACTACATGGAGCTGCTCACCGTCCCGTACGGCGGCTGGAGCTGACCCTGAGCCCGGCCGTCACCCGAATGGAGTAGTACCGGGGGGTGGGGCGCCGCACCGGACGGTGCCGTGCTCCGCCCCCACGAGCGGCTTCGGGGCCGGTTCGGACCGGTAGCCGGAGCCCGGCCGGTGTGCTCCCGACTCGCTGCGCGGCCCCATGGGGTGCGCAATGGGAATGGCGTGTGCCTCTCCTGCAGGCGCGCGCGAAAGGAGAGACGCCATGAATGCACCTCTGGGTGACACCCCTCATGACCTGGCCGGGCTGAACGTGATCGATGCGGACGGCGCGAAGGTCGGCACTGTCCAGCAGGTCTACCGGGACGACGCCACCAATGAGCCGGAGTGGATCACGGTGCGCACCGGGCTGTTCGGCACCAAGGAGACCTTCGTCCCGCTGGCCGGCTGCACGCGGGTGGACGACGCGATACGTGTTCCGCACACCAAGGACCAGATCAAGGACGCTCCGCGGATGGACGCCGATGGGCACCTCGAACCGTCGGAGGAGGAGCGCCTGTACCGGCACTACGGTCTGACCCGATCGGGCCGGGGCGGCATGGGCCGCGACACGGGCACGGGGCAGGCCGGAGGTATGGGTACCGCAGCCGCCGCGGGCGGCATGGGCACCGCCGGTGCGGCCGGGACGGCCGGGCAGCCGACCCGTCCCGAGGCCGATCGGCCGCTGGCCGGCGCGGGCGCCGGGCAGATGGCCATGTCGCGCGGCGGTCCGACGGACGAGGACCGGCGTTCCCGTAAGGAACAGAACCCCGAGATGACGCTCTCGGAGGAGCGCGCCGAGTTCGGCGTCGAGGAGCACGAGAGCGGCCACGCGCATCTGCGGAAGCACGTGGTGACCGAGAACGTGAGCCGGACCGTGCCGGTCAGCCACGAAGAGGTCCACCTCACCCGCGAGCCGATCTCCGACGAGGAGGCCCGCCGCAGCCGTGGCGCCCCCATCAATCTGGAGGACGGCGAGTACGACATCACGCTGCACCGCGAGGAGCCCGTGATCCGCAAGGAGACACGGCCCTACGAGCGGGTCCGGCTGGAGACCGACCGGGTCACCGAGCAGCAGGAGGTGTCGACCGAGGTCCGCCGGGAGCAGCTGGAGTTCGACGACGGCGTGCACCCGCCCACCGGACCCACCGGCAAGGGCCGGACGGGACCGACGGACCGGACCGGCCGCAAGGGCATGAAGGGAACCACGGAGACCGGCGAGGAGGACACGGGGCACACCTGGTGACCCAGGGCGGTGCTCCGCTCGCCGCACACGACACGCGACGCCTGCCCGGTTCAGCACGGGCAGGCGTCGCCTTTCTCCGTACGGGGCCGGGTCAGCCCGCGGGCGCCGCGGGCAGCACATGCGCGCCGGTGCGGTCGGTGCTCAGGCACAGCGAGCAGACCACCGCATCGTGGGCCGGGCAGGCGGCCACGTCGGGGCGCTCGAATTCCTGCCGGCAGACGTGGCAGGTGTATGTGCGCGCGCTCGGATTGCCGTCCGTGTCCAGCAGGGGTTCGGCGATCCCGTCGGCGGTCCGCCGCAGGTAGTACCGGCCCTTGGTGACCACCGCCATCAGCGGGGTGAGGACGAAGGCGAGGACGGCCGCGGCGACCGGGGAGTACGGCTGCAGGGTGTCGCCGAGCGCGTGGAAGTACATCGCGATCGACAGGCCGGAGGCGGCGGTGAAGGCCACCACGCCGACGGGGTTGACCGCGTACAGCATGCCCCGGCGGAATTCGGGCGCGTGCGGGGAGAGCTTCAGCAGGTACTTGTTGACCATGATGTCGGTGGCGACCGTGACGATCCAGGCGATGGCGCAGTTCGAGTAGAAGCCCAGCACGGCGTTGAGGAAGCTGAACATGTCGGCCTCCATCAGGGCCAGCGCGATGCCGAGGTTGGCCAGCACGAAGACCATCCGGCCGGGGTAGCGCTTGGTGACCCGGGTGAAGGAGTTCGTCCAGGCCAGCGAGCCGGAGTAGGCATTGGTCACATTGATCTTGATCTGGCTGATCACGACGAGGACCACGGCGAGGGGCAGGACGAGCCAGGGCGGCAGCATCGCGTCGAAGGCGCCCTTGAACTGCTGGATCGGCTCGGCGGCGGCCGCCGGGGCGACCTCGGCGAGCGCGTAGACCGCGAGGAAGATGCCGGCGGCCTGCTTCAGCGCGCCCAGCACCACCCAGCCGGGGCCCGCCATGATCACGGCGGTCCACCAACTGCGCCGGTTCTCCCGGGTCTTCGGCGGCATGAACCGCAGATAGTCGATCTGCTCGCCGATCTGCGCGATCAGCGACAGACACACGCCCGCGCCGAGCAGTACGGAGGCGGTGTTCAGCCCGCCGTCGCCGCCCGTGCCCGGGTACGCCAGGAAGTGCCGCACGGTACCGGGGTCGGTGGCGACCAGATAGGCCAGCGGGCCGACCATCAGCAGCAGCCAGACGGGCGTCGTCCACACCTGGAGTTTGCTGAGCGCCTTCATGCCGTACACGACCAGCGGGATCACCAGGAGCGTGGAGACCAGGTAGCCCAGCCACAGCGGCAGGCCGAGGCCGAGCTTCAGCCCCTGCGCCATGATCGAGCCCTCGGTGGCGAAGAAGATGAACGTGAAGCTGGCGAAGATGACGCTGGTGAGGACCGAGCCGTAGTAGCCGAAGCCGGAGCCGCGGGTGATCAGGTCCAGATCGATGTTGTAGCGCGCCCCGTAGTACGCGAGCGGGAAGCCGGTCACGAAGATGACGGCGGCCGCGAGCACGATCGCGGCCAGCGCGTTCCCGGTGCCGTGCGCGAGGCCGATGCCCGCGCCGATGGAGAAATCGGCGAGGTAGGCGATGCCGCCCAGCGCGGTGGTGGCCACGACCATCGGCGTCCAGCGCCGGTAACTCCGGGGCGCGTAGCGGAGGGTGTAGTCCTCCAGCGTCTCGTCGGCGGCTTTCGCCCCGGACGGCGCGGCCGGCGGGGCCTGTGCCGGGCCCTGCTCGGTGTCCTGCTGCGGGTACAGGCCAGTGTCCATGACGGGACCCTAGGAAGGCCGTGTTACCCGCTGATACGTGCAATATGAAGCCGATGTTTCCGGTGCGGCGCCCGGCCCGGCCGGGGCGCCGCAGCCGCTGTGCAGCCGTTACGTCACGCTGCCCCGGCGCGCGCCGCGCCCCGACGATGTTCCGCTGTCAGCCCGGGCCCCCGCTCCAGTCGAAGGGGAAGTACTTGCTCGACTTCCCGGAGCGGTCCCAGGAGAAGCCGTACGCGTCGGCGCGGTCGGTGGTGGCCCGTCCCCAGGTGGCGACCTGGCCCGGTCCGACCTCGGAGCCCGGCGCGTTGTGCACCTGTACCCGTGCCCCTTCCGGGGTGGTCGGCCCGGTCAGCGCCTCCGCGCTCGCGGTGACCCGCCCGGGGATCTCCGCGCGCCATGTGGCCAGGTCCTCGTCGACCTCGATCCGGATGGGAGCGAACTCCATGCCCCGCATCTCGGGGCCGAACATCTCGCCGAACTCCGCGGGCCAGCCGCCCGCCTCGCCGCCGAAGATGCTCTGGAGGGCGGTGCGCTGCCGGTCGTCGGCGCGCTCGTCGAAGAAGACCGCGGCGTACGCGTCGGTGTGCTCGCGGGCCCAGGCGTTGCCGACGAAGGAGCCGAGCATCAGCACGTTGAGATCGTCGAGCCGTACGTCGCCGAAGTTGCCTTCCCGGATGTGCCAGGCCAGCACTCCTTCGCAGTCACCGTAAGTGGGGGGCTGAGCGAAGGTGCAGGGGCAGGGGATGGCGCACTTGCAAACATCGAACCAGTCGCCGGCCAGATGCCAGCGCGTGTCGGTAGTGACCTGTTCTGTCATAGCGATTCCCTCCCCGTCGAGCCGAGGGAAGCTCGCGTGGAGTGGCATGACCGCGTCCCGAGCCGCTCCCGGGATCGCAAACGGCCTGCACCTTCCATCGTGCGCCTCGTCGGCCCGGGAAGCGAGCGGCTGCATCGTCGAGCGGCTACATCGTCATCGGGGACTCGGGCATCTCCAGGCCGGGCAGCAGCCCGTCATGGAAGGGCGCGAGTACGGCCAGTATCAGGAAGGCGATGCCGACCGCCCAGGTGAGCCACGGGCCCCACCGCCACAGCTTCTCCAGGAAGATCACCGCCGCCAGCCCGGCCATGGCCGCCACGTTCATCACGCCGAGCGGGATGAGGACGATCATCAGGCCCCAGCAGCACCCCACGCAGTAGAGCCCGTGGTGCGCGCCCACGCGCAGATCCCGGACCCACGGCCGGAAGTGCGCGTACCGGACCAGGTGCGCCAGGGGGTTCCGGCAGTGGAGCAGGCACACGCGTTTCAGCGGCCCGAACTGAGTCAGCCCCGCGAGCAGGAAGACGGCGGCGCCCAGCCAGCGACCCGCGTCGGGATGGCTGTCCACCAGCCTCCCGGTCGCCGCCAGTGCTCCGTAGGCGAGCAGGCCGAATGCCGCCCAGGAGAGCAGGTAGCCCGCGGCGAACTGGGCGATGCGCGCGGCGCGGGTGGCGCCGGCCGACTGCCGGCCGATCGCCCGCGCCCAGGCGATGGCCACCGGGGCCACCGAGGGGAACATCATCGCCACCATCATGATCAGCCACAGCAGCAGGAAGAGCGGCAGCGCCAATCCCATCGTTCCCGGTTCCATGTCCATGTCGCGGGACTGGGCCACGGTGAGCACCCATGCCAGGCCGGCGAGCAGGGCCATGAGGAGCCACGCGGCAGCCAGATCGCGCCGCGGCAGGAGGCTGCCGGACTGTGCCGGTGCGGGGGCCACGATGCGGCTGTGCAGCATGGCGCTCCTCCTTCCAGGAGCCCTGTTCCTGCCCTGCCCTGTCCTTCCAGCAGAACACAGAAGCGGGCGCGGAGAAATCGGGCGGTGGGGCGGTACGGGGAGTGGCCACTCCCTACAGCCGCGCCGACTTCAGTGCCATGTGCAGCAGCAGCCGGTCGGTGCCCTCGTCCAGGTCCAGGCCGGTGAGCTTTTCGACCCGGCCGAGGCGGTAGTAGAGCGTCTGGCGGTGGATGCCGAGGGCCTGGGCCGTGCGGCTCGCCTGGCCCGCGCAGTCCAGGAACGCCTCGGCGGTGCGCGCCAGTTCGGCGTGGGCGGGGGAGAGCAGCGGGCGAATCGTTTCATCGGACCGGTCGGACGGGAGGCCGGTCAGCAGGCGGTACGCGCCGATGGCGTCCCACTGCGCGACCGGGCCCAACTGCGGTTCGGCGCGCGCCGCTCGGGCCGCGGCCAGCGCCTCCCGCCAGGCGCCGGGCAGCTCGGTCAGCTCCTCGCGCGCCGCTCCGATGCCTGCGGCGGCGCCGCTCCCGGCGCGCGGGGAGCGCAGCAGGTGCTCGGCGGCGGAGTGCGCGGGCGCGAGCCCCCCGGCCGTCCGCAGGCGCACGAGCGCCGCGAGGGTGTGCCCGGGTGCCCCGGGCCGCGCCCCTGTGCCGGGTGCCCCGGACCGCGACCCGGCGCCGGACGCCCCGGACCGCGACCCCGCGCCGGGCGGCCCGCCGGGGCGCTCGCCCGCGCCCGTGGCCCCGCCCGCGCCCGCTGCCGTACCCAGCGGCATCGCGCTCGCCGCCAGCAGCCCCGGCAGCCCCGGCAGCGGCGCCGCGTCGGTGTCGGAGGTGTCCCACGGCGCCACGGCGACCAGCGCGAGCGGCGCCTCGGTCGCACCCGGCCGCAGCGCACCCCGCAGGGTCTCCGCCGCGGCCTGCCGCTCCGACGCCCCGCTCAGCAGCAACTCCCGTAGCAGATCGCCCAGTTCGGCACCCGCCCGGGCCTCGGCCGCGAGCAGTGCGCCGATCCGCGCGGCGGTCTCCATGGCCTGCTCGATGCGCGGATCGGGCGGCGTGCCCCGCCCGCCCAGCTCCAGATTGCTGAGGTGCCCGTCGTCCAGCAGCCAGACGTACCCGTGCACGATGCCCCGATGGCGTACGGGCAGACAGATGCGGCCCTTGAAGACCCCGGCCGCCGGGTCCGGCGGAATGCGCAGCGCGGACTTGGCGCGGGCGATGCCGAACCCCTCGAACCAGGCGCGGACCGCCGCCGTGGACCGGCGCTGCAGGATCGACCGGGTCCGTACGGGGTCCATCATCGAGTCGTCGTCGCCCTCGTGCGCGCCGAACGCGATCAGCCGGAAGTCCCGGTCCTCCAGCGTCGCGGGCGCGCCGAGCGCCGCCGAGATCTCGTCCACCAGCTGCTCGTAGTCCCCTGGCATGCGCCGTTTGGCTCCTCTCCGGTCACCTCTGCGTCAGACGTCACGGCACATTCTCATACATCTGTCTGAGATGCCGGACACGAAGGCGTGACAGCTGTCGATGGCTACCGACGTACCGTGAAACTTACGTTTCTGGTGGCTCGACCTGCCGGCGCGCCCCGCACGCTCGGCATCTGTCATCCGTGAACCGTGGAGGTGTCCCGTGCTGGGTCCCGTGATCCTCGCCGCTGCGCGCAGCGACAAAATGCGCCGTCTCGTATCGGCCGCGCCGGTCACCCGCTCCGTCGTCGACCGCTTCATCGCGGGCGAGACCCTGGGCGACACCGTCCCCGCCGTCCGCTCCCTGGCCGACGCCGGCCTGGAGGTCACCCTGGACGTGCTGGGCGAGGACATCACCGACCCCGCGCAGGCGCTCCGCAACCGCGACGCCTACCTGGAGCTGGTCGAAGGCCTCAAGCCGCTCGGCCTCGGCACCCGTGCCGAGATGTCGGTCAAGCTCTCCGCCTTCGGGCAGGCCCTGCCCGGCGGCCACGAGCTGGCCCTGAAGAACGTCACCCCGGTCGTCGAGGCCGCCGCCGCGATCGGCACGACGGTCACCCTGGACATGGAGGACCACACCACCGTGGACTCCACCCTCGCCATCCTCCGCGAGCTGCGCGAACGCTTCCCGGGGACCGGCGCCGTCCTGCAGTCCTACCTCTTCCGTACCGAGGACGACTGCCGCGCGCTGTCCGGGGAAGGATCGCGAGTGAGGCTGGTGAAGGGCGCGTACAAGGAGCCCGCCACCGTCGCCTACCAGGACAAGGCCGAGGTGGACAAGGCGTACGTCCGCTGTCTGAAGATCCTGATGGAGGGCGAGGGCTACCCGATGGTCGGGTCGCACGACCCGCGCATGGTCGCCATCGCCCAGGACCTCGCCTTCCGCGCCGGCCGCAAGAACGAGGACTACGAGTTCCAGATGCTCTACGGCATCCGGGACGACGAGCACCGCCGGCTCGCCGCCGAGGGCCACCGCATGCGCGTCTACATCGCCTACGGCACCGACTGGTACGGCTACTTCATGCGCCGGCTCGCCGAGCGCCCGGCGAACCTGGCGTTCTTCGCCCGCTCGCTGCTCACCCGCAGCTGAGCCCGGGGGCCGGGCCCGGCCCCGTACATACTCCGCACCCGCACCCGACAGAAGGAGACACGGCCGCCATGGACGCTGTGACCCACGTCCCCGCCCCGTACAACGAGCCGGTGCACGGCTACGCCCCCGGCTCCCCGGAGCGCGCCCGCCTGGAGGCGAAGCTCAAGGAGCTCGCCGAGAACCCCATCGACCTCCCGATGACCATCAACGGTCAGAAGCGGATGGGCGGCGGCGAGCGCTTCGAGGTCGTCCAGCCGCACAACCACAAGGCCGTGCTGGGTACCTACGCCAACGCCACCAAGGACGACGCGCAGGAGGCCATCGACGCCGCCCTGGCCGCGGCCCCGGCCTGGCGCGCGATGTCCTTCGACGACCGTGCCGCGATCCTGCTCAAGGCCGCCGACCTGCTGGCCGGCCCCTGGCGCGAGACCATCGCCGCCTCGACCATGCTGGGCCAGTCCAAGACCGCCCAGCAGGCCGAGATCGACGCGCCCTGTGAGCTGGTGGACTTCTGGCGCTTCAACGTGCACTTCGCCCGCGAGCTGCTCACCGAGCAGCCGCTGAAGCAGCCCAACGGCGTGTGGAACCGGCTGGACCACCGCCCGCTGGAGGGCTTCGTCTACGCGATCACGCCGTTCAACTTCACCGCGATCGCCGGCAACCTGCCCACAGCGCCCGCCCTGATGGGCAACGTGGTGGTCTGGAAGCCGTCCCCCACCCAGACCCACTCCGCCGTCCTGCTCATGCAGCTGCTGGAGGAGGCCGGGCTGCCCAAGGGCGTCATCAACCTGGTCACCGGCGACGGCAAGGACGTCTCCGAGGTCGCCCTGCCGCACCCGGAGCTGGCCGGCGTGCACTTCACCGGCTCCACCAAGACCTTCCAGTACCTGTGGAAGGAGGTCGGCCAGAACATCGAGAAGTACCGCTCCTACCCGCGGCTGGTCGGCGAGACCGGCGGCAAGGACTTCATCGTCGCCCACCCCACCGCCGACCCGGCGATCCTGAAGACCGCCATCACCCGCGGCGCCTTCGAGTACCAGGGCCAGAAGTGTTCCGCCGCCTCGCGTGCCTACATCGCCCGCTCCACCTGGGAGAACGGCTTCAAGGACGAGCTGGCCGCCGAGGTCGACTCGCTGGCCATGGGCGACGTCACGGACCTGTCCAACTTCATCGGCGCCGTCATCGACGACCGGTCCTTCGCCAAGAGCAAGGCCGCCATCGACGCCGCCAAGGCCGACCCGGCCTGCGAGATCATCGCCGGCGGCAGCTACGACGACTCGGTGGGCTACTTCGTCCGCCCCACCGTCATCGCCTGCTCCGACCCGGAGAACGACGTCTTCAAGACCGAGTACTTCGGCCCGATCATCGCCGTCCACGTCTACGAGGACGCCGACTTCGACGCCACCGTCGACCAGATGGAGTCCGCCTCGGCCTACGCGCTGACCGGCGCCGTCCTCGCCCAGGACCGCCAGGTCATCGCCGAGGTCTCGCAGAAGCTGCGGTTCGCGGCCGGCAACTTCTACATCAACGACCGCCCGACCGGCTCCATCGTCGGCCAGCAGCCCTTCGGCGGCGGCCGCGCCTCGGGCACCAACGACAAGGCGGGCTCGAAGTTCAACCTGCTGCGCTGGATGTCGCCGCGCGCCATCAAGGAGACGATGGTCGCCCCGACGGACTACCGCTACCCGCACATGGGCTGAGGTCCTGCAGCGAACCGCCCCCGGCCTTCGGGCCGGGGGCGGTTTTCACGTTTCAGTGCCCGGTCGCGTCAGTGCCCGGTCGCGCCGCCGTTGTCGCGGCGGTCCAGGGCGCGCTGCAGAGCGGCGGCGGCGTTCCTGCGGTCGGTCTCGCCGGACGTACGCATGCGGTGACGGGTCCTGCGGGCAGGGGCAGCGGTTTCGGCCATGTCCACGTCTCTCCTTAGATCGTCAGATCGATCCCCGAGATGCCAAGAAGGCGGAATGCGACGCCGGAGCGGGCGGGGCCAGGTCGCGCCAGGGGTCGCCTGTGGGTGCGCGCCGGCCGGAGCCGCCTTCGCTGGGTGGAGCGAGACGTTCGGCTTCTACAAAAGTAGGACAGTAGAGCCGTGATGTCTGCACAATTACTTGGGCTTCCTACTATCTGAGACGACGATCACTCCGGCAGGCGCCCGGGCTCGTTTCCCACCATCCTGAAGTGCGAGGAGGCCAGTCATGAGGACCACGATGAAGGCCGTGCAGTACCGGACGGTCGGCGCCGCACCCGAGGTCGTCGAGGTGCCGGTGCCCGAGCCGGGGCCGGGCCAGGTGCTGCTGAAGGTCACCGCCGCCGGCGTGTGCCACTCCGACATCGCGGTCATGGAAATGCCGGCCCAGGCGCTGCCCTTCCCGCTGCCGCTCACCCTCGGCCACGAAGGCGCGGGCACGGTCGCCGCGCTCGGCGAGGGCGTCACCGCCTTCACCGTGGGCGACGCCGTCGCCGTCTACGGCCCGTGGGGCTGCGGCGCCTGCGCCAAGTGCGCCGAGGGCAAGGAGAATTACTGTCTGCGCGCCCCCGAGCTCGGCATCCGCCCGCCGGGGCTCGGCGAGCCCGGGGCCCTCGCCGAGTACCTCCTGGTCGACGACGCCCGCCACCTCGTACCGCTCGGCGGCCTCGACCCCGTCCGGGCCGTGCCGCTGACCGACGCGGGCCTCACCCCGTACCACGCGATCAAGCGCTCGCTGCCCAAGCTGGTCCCCGGCTCCACCGCCGTCGTCATCGGCGCGGGCGGCCTCGGCCACGTCGCCATCCAGCTGCTGCGCGCGCTCAGCCCGGCCCGCGTCATCGCCCTCGACCTGAGCGAGGCGAAGCTGACGCTGGCCCGCGAGGTCGGCGCGCACGAGACGGTGCTCTCCGACGCGGCCGCCGCCGCGCGGGTCCGCGAGCTGACCGGCGGTCTCGGCGCCCAGCTGGTCCTGGACTTCGTCGGCGCGGCGCCCACCGTCACCACGGCGGGCGCGATGGCCGCGGTCGAGGCGGATGTGACGATCGTCGGCCTCGGCGGCGGCGCGCTGCCGGTCGGCTTCGGCACGTCGGCGTACGAGGTGTCGGTGTCCTCGCCGTACTGGGGCAGCCGCGGCGAGCTGGCCGAGGTCCTCGACCTGGCGCGGGCCGGGGCGCTGTCGGTGCACGTCGAGACGTACGGCATCGACGACGCGCCGGCGGCCTACGAGCGGCTGCACGCGGGGAAGATCAACGGCCGGGCCGTGATCCTCCCCAACGGGTGACCCGGGAGGCCGTCAGCGGGACGCGGGCTTCGTGCGCCCCACGTCGAAGTGGTCGATGCGCTCGCCGGTCTCCGCGAGCGCGGTCACCTTCATCCGCGGCCGGTGACCGGTCTCCACCTCCACCGCGAGGAACGAGAAACCGGTGTAGCGCACCCGCGACCACTCCACCTTCTCGGTGTTCTTCCCGCCGCCCTTGCTCCAGTGGTACGTGTCGACCTCGTCCAGGTCCTTCACATGCCCCTCGTAGCTGTCCGGCACGGGGAACTTGTACAGCTCCTTGCCCGCGCCGCCCGCCGTGACGTACACGATGCCCTCGCGCGCGGAGTCCACGCTGCCGCCGACCGGCACCTTGCGGGAGACGTCGGTGCCCTTGATGGCGTCGGTGCGCTCGTAGATGTGGTTGTGGCCGTTGATCACCAGGTCCACGCCGTGCTTCTCGAAGAGCGGCAGCCAGGCGTCGCGGACGCCGCCGTCCGAGGCGTGCGAGACGGTCGTGGAGAACGCGCAGTGGTGGAAGAAGACCACGATGAAGTCGATGGACTTGTCCGCGCGCAGCTCGCCGAGGCGGCGGTCCAGCCACTTGGTCTGCCGGCCGTTGGTGTATCCGGTGTTGGCGGTGATCTCGTACGAGACGTCGTTGGCGTCCAGGGCGACGACGCCGACATTGCCGTAGGCGAAGGAGTACACGCCGGGGGCATTCTTCGCGTCCGGGCCGTTGTCCGGCAGGGACCAGCGGGCGTTCTGGCCGCCGTACCCGTTCGGCGAGTACCACGCCTCCATGTCGTGGTTGCCGGTCGTCACCATCCACGGCACGGACTTGGCGACCGTCTCGGTCTGCGCGAGGAACTGGTCCCAGACCCGCGCGTCGTAGGTGTCCTCCTCCGAGCCCTGGCCGTCCGGGTCGGCGTAGCAGATGTCGCCCGCGTGCAGGTGGAAGGAGGGGTTCTGGCCCAGGATCAGCTGGTCGTTGGCGAGCGCGTGATAGCTGACGCCCTGGTCGCCGAAGGCGGTGAAGGTGAACTTCTCGGGCCGGGCCGGCGCGGTGCGGAAGGTGCCGACGGTGGAGAAGTGCCGCGCGTCGGCCGGGTCGAAGCCGTCGTGGCCGACGCCGTAGTAGTACGTCGTGCCGGGCTTGAGGCCGTCCAGCGCGGCGTGCAGGTAGTACTGGTCGACGGCCGGCAGCTTCTTCGTGAGCGCGGGAGTGTGCAGGTCCCGCACCTCCGCCTCGATCTTGCGGCCGAGGTCCCAGGGCTTCAGGCCCACCCGCAGATACGGCCGCTTCACCGCGAACGGCACCTGCCAGGACACCCGCATCTGCGTCTTCGGGTCGGCGCCGAACTGCAGGTGCCGGCCGAAAGGCGCCACCATCGAGCCGTCCACCGCGGCCGTGGCGGGCGCGCCGAGCAGCGTGGTGGAGCGCGGCGCCGCGCACGCCGTGGTGGAGCCGAGCAGTCCGCTGCCCGCGACGATTCCCGCACCGGCGGCCGAGGTGCGCAGCAGCCCGCGCCGGGACAGCTTGGTGCGCAGGTACTCGTGCTGCTCGGCCATGGACATACGGGCGGCGAGCCGCTCGGGGATGCCGAAGCGGGGGATGTCGGGGGTGGCGGGGGTCTCACGTGAAGCCATGCCGGAAACGTGCCATCACCCGGAAACCGGATGGCATATACAGGGTTAACTGCGGTTGGCCGAACCTTCACAGTCCGCATGCCGGACACCGGGTGTCAGCCCCTGGGACGAAGAGTAGGGTCCAGGCATGTCTCGCAGCATTCGCCTCGCAGTGATCCCCGGTGACGGTATCGGCCAGGAAGTCGTGGCCCAGGGCCTCAAGGTCCTGACCTCCGTCCTCCCGCAGGACGTGAAGCTGGAAACCAAGGAGTACGACCTGGGTGCCAAGCGATGGCACGCCACCGGCGAGACGCTGCCGGACGCCGAGATGGAGTCGCTCAAGCAGCACGACGCCATCCTGCTCGGCGCCATCGGCGACCCGTCCGTGCCCTCCGGCGTCCTGGAGCGCGGCCTGCTGCTGAAGCTCCGCTTCGCCTTCGACCACTTCGTCAACCTGCGTCCGTCGAAGCTCTTCCCGAACACCAGCACCCCGCTGGCCGGCCGCCCCGACATCGACTTCATCGTCGTCCGCGAGGGCACC
The DNA here is from genome assembly GCF_040655775.1 of Streptomyces sp. NPDC050315. Classification (NCBI taxonomy): domain Bacteria; kingdom Bacillati; phylum Actinomycetota; class Actinomycetes; order Kitasatosporales; family Streptomycetaceae; genus Streptomyces; species Streptomyces sp. NPDC050315. The sequence goes on along the minus strand of NZ_JBFAKN010000004.1, from coordinate 203,342 downwards.
GAGGGCCCGTACACCGGCAACGGCGGCAGCCTGCGCACCGGTACGCCCCACGAGGTCGCCACCGAGGTGAGCCTGAACACGGCGTACGGCGTCGAGCGGGTCGTCCGGGACGCGTACGCGCGTGCCCAGGCCCGCCCGCGCAAGAAGCTGACGCTGGTCCACAAGAACAACGTCCTGGTCCACGCCGGCCACATGTGGAAGAACATCTTCGACAAGGTGGGCGAGGAGTACCCCGACGTCACCACCGACTACCTGCACGTCGACGCCGCGACGATCTTCTTCGTCACGCAGCCGGAGCGCTTCGACGTCATCGTCACCGACAACCTCTTCGGTGACATCCTCACCGACCTCGCCGCGGCCGTCACCGGCGGCATCGGCCTGGCCGCCTCCGGCAACATCAACCCCTCGGGCGCCTTCCCGTCCATGTTCGAGCCCGTCCACGGCTCGGCCCCGGACATCGCCGGCACCGGCAAGGCCGACCCGACCGCGACGATCCTCTCCGTCGCGCTCCTCCTGCGGCACCTGGGCTACGAGGCCGAGGCCGCCCGCATCGAGGAGGCCGTCGCCGCGGACCTGGAGGCCCGCGACGGCACCGCCCGCACCACGGACGAGATCGGCGACGCGCTCGCCGCGGTAGTAGCGGGCTGACGCCGCTGCTCCGACGACACGGCAGCCGATAACGGCTGTTAACGCCAGTAGCCCAGCGGCGGTATGTACCCCACGTACCCGGCCGCTGGGCTACTCGTCGGTTGGGTGCGACCATCGACCCCAGGCCGCGCACGCGCAGTACGCCACCTCCTTCCTCTCCGCGGTCCCACCCGGGGGATAATCGGACGTGGGGCACGCACCAGGGGAAGCTCGGACGTCCATGTACCGACGGACGCCGTGCGTGCGCAGCCGCCACAACCTCACCGGTGAAGGACACGCACTCATGACGACGCCCACGATCGAGCTCAAGCCCTCCTCGCACCCGCTGCCCGCCGCGGAGCGGGAGAAGATCCTGGCCGGCCCCGGCTTCGGCCGGCACTTCACCGACCACATGGTGACGATCAAGTGGACGGAGGGCCGCGGCTGGCACGACGCACAGCTCGTTCCGTACGCGCCGCTCTCGATCGACCCGGCGAACATGACGCTGCACTACGCGCAGACGATCTTCGAGGGCCTGAAGGCGTACCGCCAGGCCGACGGCTCCGTGGCGACCTTCCGCCCCGAGGCCAACGCCGAGCGCTTCCAGCGCTCCGCGCGCCGCCTGGGCATGCCCGAGCTGCCCGTCGAGACCTTCATCGCGGCCTGCGACGCGCTGGTCCGGCAGGACCGCGACTGGGTGCCCGCGCACGGCGGCGAGGAGTCGCTCTACCTGCGCCCGTTCATGTTCGCCTCCGAGGTCGGCCTCGGCGTGAAGCCCGCCAATGAGTACCTCTTCCTCGTGATCGCCTCGCCCGCCGGTGCCTACTTCCCCGGCGGCGTGAAGCCCGTCTCCATCTGGCTCTCCGAGGACCGGGTGCGCGCCGTCCCCGGTGGCATGGGCGACGCCAAGACCGGCGGCAACTACGCCGCGTCCCTGCTCGCCCAGGCCGAGGCCGCCGAGAAGGGCTGCGACCAGGTCGCCTACCTCGACGCGGTCGAGCACAAGTGGGTCGAGGAGCTCGGCGGCATGAACCTGTACTTCGTGTACGGGGCTGAGTCCAATGAGAAGCCGAAGATCGTCACCCCGACGCTGACCGGCTCGCTGCTCGCCGGCATCACCCGTGACTCCCTCCTCACCGTCGCCCGCGACCTGGGCTACGAGGCGGAGGAGGCACGCGTCTCCATCGACCAGTGGCAGGCCGACACCGAGAACGGCACCCTCACCGAGGTCTTCGCCTGCGGCACCGCCGCGGTCATCACGCCCGTCGGCACGGTCAAGCGCAAGGGCGCCGAGTGGACCCAGAGCGGCGGCGAGCCCGGCGAGGTCACCATGAAGCTCCGCGAGGCGCTGCTCGACATCCAGCGCGGCACGGCGCAGGACAGCCACGGCTGGATGCACCCCCTGGGCTGATCCCGCCCCCGCACCACCGGCAACGGGCCGCCCCGGACGCATACGTACTCGCGTCCGGGGCGGCCCGTTGTCCGTGGCGCGTCCTACGACACCTCCACCGGTGCCTCCTCCACCGGGGCCACCGGCGCGGGCGCCGTCGCCGGACGCCGCGTCAGCACCATGTACAGCGCGGCCGTGACCAGCGCCGACAGCAGGAAGGACAGGTCGATGCCGCCGGTGTACGCGACGAGCGGCCCGGTGTAGAGGGGCGTGTCCACCGCGGCCAGGCCGACCAGCGAGCCGGCCGCCCAGGTCACCGTCGCGGGCACGTTCCAGCCCGCCGTGTACCAGTAACGGCCGCCCCGCGCGCGGCGGTTGTAGACCTGCAGCGCCTCGGAGTCGTAGACCCCGCGGCAGCGGACGAAGCCGATGACGGTGAGTACCGCCCAGGGCGTGCCGACCGCGGTGAGCAGCAGGACGAAGGCGGTCATCGCGTCCTGCGCGTCCCAGGCGAAGTGGCCGAGGTAGACGAAGAACGTGGCGATCGCGGCGACCACGTACGTGGCCTGCGTACGGGTGGCCTTCGGCAGGATCGCGTCCAGGTCCAGGCCCATGGAGTACAGCATCAGGCCCGCGTTGCCGATCGAGCCCGCCGAGGCGGCGAGGAAGAGCGGGACGAGGAACCAGAAGGGCGCGCCCGCGACGAGCGGCCCGGCGTAGTCGGCGGCCGCGTTCACCGCGAGCGCCGTGAAGGTGCCGAAGAGCTGGGGGACCAGCAGCCCCGCGACCAGGCCGAGGCAGGTGGCGAGGAAGACCTTGCGGGAGTTGTGGCGGCGCGGGGAGATGTACCGCGTGTAGTCGCCGAGCAGGGTGATGAAGGCGATCGGGCCGCTCAGGCCGGCCGAGACGACCGCGAGCAGCCAGGTGGGCCAGAAGGCGCCGAGCAGGTACTCGCTGCCCTGCGGCGCCGCGGTGGTGAAGTCCGGTGCGTACGCGAACAGTCCGATGACGAGGATCGCGCTCATGCCGAGCGCGAGGACGCGGGAGAGGCGGAGCAGGAGCTTGTAGCCGTAGACCGCGCCGGCCGCGGTGCAGACCGCGAGCAGCGCGTAGACGGCGGCGTAGCTCGCGCCGCCGTCGGGCAGGCCGATGAGCCGGGCGAGGGTGCCGACGACCGCGTCGCCGCCGACCCAGAGGGTGAGCGCGGTGTACCCGAGCGAGAGCAGCAGCCCGATCACCGAGCCGATGAGCCGGCCGCGCACGCCGAAGTGCGCGCCGCTGCTGGTGGAGAGGTTGGTGCCGGTCCGCAGGGAGACCAGCGCGAGCGGCGCGGTGAGCAGCGTGCCGATCAGGGTCCCCACGGTGAGGGAGGTGACCGACGGCCAGAAGCCCAGTCCGAAGGAGACCGGCAGCCAGCCGAAGATCACCACACCGAGGGCGAGGTTCGAGCCGAGCAGGATGGAGACGAGGTCGCGGGGGCGGCTGGTGCGCTCCTCGTCAGGAATCGTGTCGACTCCGCGTTGTTCGATCGGCATGAGAGGACTCCTCTGAGAGGCCGTACGAGTGCATGGGGCGAGATGCGAGCGGGGGTGCTCGCCGGGACGGGGCCGTGCCGGCGCCGCTGCGGGGGGTGACGTTCCGCTTTATTGAGCGGCGCTCAATGTGACCCATGCCCCTGTCCTCGGTCAACCCTTTCCGGCAAGACACTTCCATGGTTAGAGTGGCGCTCTAAATCGATCAGGAGGTGTGGTGGCATGCGGCTGACCCCGACCGAGCGCGACCGGCTGCTGCTGTTCGGCGCCGCCGAACTGGCGAGAGCGCGCAGGGCACGCGGCCTGAAGCTGAACGTGCCCGAGGCGACCGCGCTGGTCGCGGACACGGTCTGCGAGGTCGCCAGGGACGGCGGCCGGCTGGCCGACGCCATCGCGGCGGCCCGCAAGGTCCTCGGCCCGGACGACGTGCTGCCCGGCGTCGCCGACGTGGTGACCGAGGTGCACGTCGAGGCGGTCTTCGACGACGGCTCCCGGCTCGCCGTGGTCAGCGACCCGATCGGCGGGGGCTCGCAGGGCGACGCCGCACCCGGCGCGGTACTCCCGGGACCGGCCGATGAGGCCCCGGCGCCCGCGCTGACCGTCCGCGTCCGCAACACCGCGACCGTCCCGGTCAGCGTCACCTCCCACTTCCACTTCTTCGAGGCCAACCCCCGGCTCGACTTCGACCGCGCCGCCGCCTACGGCATGCGGCTGAACGTCCCGGCCGGCTCCTCCCAGCGGTTCGACCCGGGCGGCGAGGAGGAGGTCGGCCTCGTGCCGATCGGCGGCGAGCGGATCGCGATCGGCTTCGCGGGCCTGGTGGACGGCCCGCTGGACGCGCCGGGCGCGAAGGAAGAAGCGCTGCGGCGGGCCGCCGCCTGCGGCTACCTGGGGGCGAGCAACGACGAGGAGGAGCGGGCATGACCATCGATCCGCAGGAGTACGCGTCCGTGCACGGCCCGCGCGCCGGCGACCGGGTCGTCCTGGGCGACACCGGCCTCGTCGTACGCGTCGAGTCCGACGCCCAGAAGCCCGGCGACGAATTCCTCGCCGGCTTCGGCAAGACCGCCCGCGACGGACTCCACCTCAAGGCCGCCGCCGTCCGCGAGACCTGTGACGTCGTCATCAGCAACGTGCTGGTCATCGACGCCGTACAGGGCATCCGCAAGGTCTCCATCGGCATCCGCGAGGGCCGCATCAGCGGCATCGGACGGGCCGGTAACCCCGACACCATGGACGGCGTCGACGTCGTCGTCGGCACCGGCACCTCGATCGTCTCGGGCGAGGGCCTCATAGCCACCGCGGGCGCGGTGGACACCCACGTCCACCTGCTCTCGCCGCGCATCATGGAGGCGTCCCTCGCCTCCGGCGTCACCACGATCATCGGCCAGGAGTTCGGCCCGGTCTGGGGCGTCGGCGTCAACTCGCCGTGGGCCCTGCGGCACGCCTTCAACTCCTTCGACGCCTGGCCCGTCAACATCGGCTTCCTCGGCCGCGGCTCGTCCTCCGACCCGGCCCCGCTTGTCGAGGCGCTCGCCGAGGGCGGCGCCTCCGGCTTCAAGGTCCACGAGGACATGGGCGCGCACACCCGCGCCCTGGACACCGCGCTGCGCGTCGCCGAGGAGCACGACGTCCAGGTCGCCCTGCACAGCGACGGCCTGAACGAGTGCCTGTCGGTGGAGGACACCCTCTCCGTTCTCGACGGCCGGACGATCCACGCCTTCCACATCGAGGGCTGCGGCGGCGGACACGTACCGAACGTCCTGAAGATGGCCGGTGTGGAGAACGTCATCGGCTCCTCCACCAACCCCACCCTGCCCTTCGGGCGGGACGCGGTCGCCGAGCACTACGGGATGATCGTCTCCGTCCACGACCTGAAGACCGACCTGCCCGGCGACGCGGCGATGGCCCGCGACCGGATCCGCGCCGGGACGATGGGCGCGGAGGACGTACTCCACGACCTCGGCGCGATCGGCATCACCTCCTCCGACGCGCAGGGCATGGGCCGGGCCGGCGAGACCGTACGCCGTACCTTCGCCATGGCCGGGAAGATGAAGGCCGAGCTCGGCCCCATGGAGGGCGACGGCCCGCACGACGACAACGCGCGCGTGCTCCGCTACATGGCCAAGCTGACCATCAACCCCGCCATCGCACACGGCCTTTCGCACGAGATCGGCTCGCTCGAAGTCGGCAAGATGGCCGACATCTCGCTGTGGCAGCCGCGCTACTTCGGCGCCAAGCCGCAGATGGTGCTGAAGTCCGGCTTCCCCGCGTGGGGCGTCACCGGCGACCCCAACGCCGCCACCGACACCTGCGAACCGCTCGTCATGGGCCCGCTGTTCGGCGGGCACGGCGCCACCGCCGCGGACCTGTCCGTCGCGTTCGTCTCCGGCGCCGCGGTCGCCGCCGGCTCGCCCGGCAAGGCCTTCGACTCGCTGCCCACCCGCCGCCGGCGCGTCGCCGTCCGCGGCACCCGCGGCATCGGCCCGCGCGACCTGCTGCTGAACGACCGCGTCGGCAGCGTGCAGGTCGACGGCGACAGCGGCCTGGTCACGCTGGACGGCGCACCGATGCGCTCCGACCCGGCCGAGTACGTGTCGCTCTCGCGGCTGTACTTCCTCTGAGCCGCGGCTGCGGTTCGTACCTCCGAGCCGCAGCTCCCCCCCCTACTCCGCCCGGGGCCACGTCCCTGCCTCGGGCGGATCCGGCGCTGCCACCCCTCACCAGGTGGCAGCGCCGGCCTCGCCCCCTTCCCACCTGTCCCACCTGCAAGGACGCAGCCCATGACGACGCTTCCCCTGCCCTCCGCCGGGCCGGCCCCGGCCGCCGACGGCTACGCGATGCCCCCCGAGTGGGCGCCGCACGAGCGCACCTGGATGGCCTGGCCCGGCGCCAACTTCACCTTCGGCGAGGAGGGCGGCAGCACGCTCTCCGAGGCACGCGTCGCCTGGGCCCGGGTCGCCCGCGCCATCCGCCGCTTCGAGCCGGTCACCGTCGTCGCGGGCCCCGGCCAGACCGCCGCCGCGCGCGGCCTGCTCGGCCCGGACATCGACATCGTCGAGCGCGAGCTGGACGACGCCTGGATGCGCGACATCGGCCCCACCTTCCTCACCGGAAACGGCCAACTGGCCGCCACCGACTGGGTGTTCAACGGCTGGGGCGCCCAGGAGTGGGCGAGCTGGAAGCACGACGCGAAGATCGCCGGAGAGGTCGCGGGCCTCGCGGGCGCCCGCCGCTACCCCACCCCCCTCGTCAACGAGGGCGGCGGCCTCCACATCGACGGCGAGGGCACCGTCCTCCTCACCGAGACCGTCCAGCTCGACCCCGGCCGCAACCCCGGCCGCACCCGCGAAGAGGTCGAGGCCGAGATCCACGCCTTCCTCGGCACCACCAAGGCCATCTGGCTGCCGCGCGGACTGACCGCCGACTACGGCCAGTTCGGCACCCGCGGCCACGTCGACATCGTCGCCGCCTTCGCCCGCCCCGGTACCGTCGTCGTGCACACCCAGCCCGATCCGGCCCACCCCGACCACGCGGTCTGCGCCGAGATCGTCAAGGTCCTGAGCGAGGCCACCGACGCCAAGGGCCGCAAGCTGGAGATCGTCGAGGTCCCCGCGCCCACCGTCATCGAGGAGGACGGCGAGTTCGTCGACTACTCCTACATCAACCACTACCTCTGCAACGACGGCGTCGTCCTCTGCAGCTTCGACGACCCGCGCGACGAGCACGCCGCCGGCATCTTCCGCCGGCTCTTCCCCGACCGTACGGTCACCCTCGTCGACGCCCGTACGATCTTCGCTGCGGGTGGCGGCATCCACTGCATCACCCAGCAGCAGCCCAAGGTCTGATCAGCGGCCCTGATCAGCCGGTCCAGGAGGTCCCCGTGCCCGGTCCCGTGCGCCGTCCCCGGCGGCGGCTCAGCCAGCCGCGCGAGCAGGTGCTCGCCGCGGCCATGACCACCATCGCGGCGGAGGGCCTGGACCGGCTGACCATGGCGGGCCTCGGCCGCGAGGTCGGCATGAGCAGCGGCCACATCCTGTACTACTTCGGCACCAAGGACGAGCTGCTGCTCCAGACCCTCCAGTGGAGCGAGGAACAGCTCGGCGCGGAACGCCGCGCCGAGCTGGCCCGCCGCGTCCCCGCCCGCGCCCGCATCGACGCCCTGGTCGACCTCTACCTCCCCGAAGGCCACCGCGACCCGCGCTGGACCCTCTGGCTGGAGGTCTGGAACCGCTCCCAGAACGCCGACGACCCCACCCGCGAACGCCAGCTCGACCTGGAACTCGCCTGGCACCGCGACCTCGTCGCGCTCCTCGTCGAAGGCGCCTCCAAGGGCGAACTGCGACCCGTCGACGCCGAGCGCTTCGCCGTCCGCACCCGCGCCCTGCTCGACGGCTTCGGCACCCACCTCGTCGTCGGCCTCCCCGGCCTCTCCCGCGACGATGTGCTCGGCCACGTACGCGACTTCCTCGACGAGGCGCTGACCCCGCCGGACGCAGCGCCGGGAACGTAACGTACAGAACGTCGCCTGATCGTTGCCTGGTGCACCTTGCCGTGCCGCCCCCGGGTCCGGCACCGTTCTCGGCTATGGGACGAGAGCAATGGAAGAAGATCTGGGTCGGCTCGGCCGGCAACATGGTCGAATGGTTCGACTGGTTCGTGTACGCCAGCTTCGCCGTCTACTTCGCGGACTCCTTCTTCCCCAAGGGCAATGAGACCGCCAACCTCATGAACACCATGGGCGTCTTCGCGGTCGGCTTCTTCATGCGGCCCGTCGGCGGCTGGCTGCTCGGCCGGGTCGGCGACCGCAAGGGCCGCAAGGCCGCCCTGACGCTCACCGTCACCCTGATGTCCGCCTCCGCCGTCCTCATCGCCGTCGCCCCCACCTACGCGGTCGCCGGCTACGGCGGCGTCGCCGTCCTCCTCATCGCCCGCATGCTGCAGGGCCTCTCCGTCGGCGGCGAGTACGCGGCCAGCGCCACCTACCTCACCGAAGCCTCCGCACCCGGCCGCCGCGGCTTCGCCTCCAGCTTCCAGTACGTCTCGATGACCGCGGGCCAGCTCCTCGGCCTCGGCCTGCAGATCATCCTGCAGCGCACCATGTCCGAGGACGCGCTGCACAGCTGGGCCTGGCGCATCCCCTTCATCATCGGCGCGCTCGGCGCCGGCATCGTCTTCTACCTGCGCCGCAACATGCTGGAGACCGAGGTCTACGCCGCGGACGACAGCGCCAACGCCGACCCGCAGCGCGGCACCCTCAAGGCCCTCTGGGCCCACAAGCGCGAGGCGTTCCTCGTCATCGCGCTCACCATGGGCGGCACCGTCGCGTACTACACGTACACGACCTACCTCACCAAGTACCTCTCCGGCAGCGCGGGCATGGACAAGCCGACCGCCTCCCTGGTCAGCTTCTGCGCCCTCTTCGTCTTCATGTGCATCCAGCCGCTGGCCGGCCGGCTGTCCGACCGGATCGGCCGCCGCCCGCTGCTGATCACCTTCGCGATCGGCTCGACCTTCCTCACCGTGCCGATCATGACGCTGCTCCGGCACGCCGGCTCCTTCTGGCCGGCCCTCGGCCTGGCCCTCCTGGCCCTCGTCGTCGTCACCGGCTACACCTCGATCAACGCCTGCGTGAAGGCCGAGCTCTTCCCGACCGGCATCCGGGCCCTCGGCGTCGCCCTGCCGTACGCCATCGCCAACGCCCTCTTCGGTGGCACCGCCGAGTACGTCGCACTGTGGTTCAAGAGCGGCGGCAACGAGTCCGGCTACTACTGGTACGTCGCCGGCTGCGCCGCCGTCTCCCTCGTCGTCTACCTGACGATGCGCGAGACCCGGACGATCGACCTGCACCGCGTCGCCAAGGGCAAGGACGCGGACCGGGCGGTTTCCAGCCCGTCCGGCGTGTAAGGACACGCCCGAAAGGGCGGGCCGTTCGCATTCTGAGACGGCCCGCCCAACGGGGATGATTCGTGCAAGACTGCCCGCATGCTCTCGTTCGCCATGATTATTGGCAGCAGGCGCGCCGGTCCGCAGTGACCGCCCCGTACGAAACCGAGTACGGCGCGGCACCGTCGTCCCAGACCCGCGCGCAGACCTCTCGCACCCGCGAGGGGTTTTTTCGTTTCCCGGCCCACCCGTCACCGGGAACGGAAGCGCGAGGGATCATAGGGGGACGGTGGCACCGGTCATTCCGGTAGACCGAAGAACCCGACAGGAGCCAGATCAGCATGACGGACACCTCCGACGCCTCACTGTCCGACGATTTCCATGTGTTCGACACGACGCTGCGCGACGGAGCGCAGCGCGAGGGCATCAACCTCACCGTGGCGGACAAGCTGACGATCGCGCGCCACCTGGACGACTTCGGCGTGGGCTTCATCGAAGGCGGCTGGCCCGGCGCCAACCCCCGGGACACCGAGTTCTTCCAGCGGGTGCAGGAAGAGGTGCCCTTCCGGCATGCGCAGCTGGTGGCGTTCGGCGCCACCCGCAAGGCGGGCGTGCGGGTGGAGGACGACGCACAGGTCGCCGCGCTGCTGGACTCCAAGGCCCCGGTGATCACGCTGGTCGCCAAGTCCCACGTGCGGCACGTGGAGCTGGCCCTGCGCACCACCCTCGACGAGAACCTGGCGATGATCCGCGACACCGTCGCCCACCTGCGCGAGCAGGGCCGCCGGGTCTTCCTGGACTGCGAGCACTTCTTCGACGGCTACGCGCTGGACGCCGACTACGCGAAGAAGGTCGTCCGCACCGCGCACGAGGCCGGCGCGGACGTCGTGGTCCTCTGCGACACCAACGGCGGCATGCTCCCCGCCCAGGTCACCGCGGTGGTACGGACGGTACTGGCGGACACCGGCGCGCGGCTGGGCATCCACGCCCAGGACGACACCGGCTGCGCGGTGGCCAACACCCTCGCCGCCGTCGACGCGGGCGCGACCCACGTGCAGTGCACCGCCAACGGCTACGGCGAGCGGGTGGGCAACTCCAACCTCTTCCCGGTGGTCGCCGCGCTGGAGCTGAAGTACGGCCGCAAGGTGCTGCCCGAGGGCAAGCTCGCCGAGACCACCCGGATCTCGCACGCCATCGCCGAGGTCGTCAACCTCACGCCCTCCACCCACCAGCCGTACGTCGGCGTCTCCGCCTTCGCCCACAAGGCCGGCCTGCACGCCTCGGCGATCAAGGTCGACCCGGACCTGTACCAGCACATCGACCCCGAGCTGGTCGGCAACACCATGCGGATGCTGGTCTCCGACATGGCGGGCCGCGCCTCCATCGAGCTCAAGGGCAAGGAGCTGGGCATAGAGCTCGGCGAGGACCGCGAGCTGGTCGCCCGGGTCGTCGAGCGCGTCAAGGAGCGCGAGCTGGCGGGCTACACGTACGAGGCCGCCGACGCCTCCTTCGAACTCCTGCTCCGCGAAGAGGTCCAGGGCAAGCCGCTGCGGTACTTCACCGTCGAATCCTGGCGCGCGATCGTCGAGGACCGCCCCGACGGCACGCACGCCAACGAGGCGACCGTGAAGCTGTGGGCCAAGGGCGAGCGGCTGGTGGCCACGGCGGAAGGAAACGGCCCGGTCAACGCCCTGGACCGGGCCCTTCGTGTCGCCCTGGAGCAGATCTACCCGCAGCTGGCGGAGCTGGAGCTGGTGGACTACAAGGTCCGCATCCTGGAGGGCGCGCTCGGCACGGGCTCGATCACCCGCGTCCTCGTCTCCACGAGCGACGGCCGCGGCGAGTGGTCCACGGTCGGCGTCGCGGAGAACGTCATCGCCGCGTCCTGGCAGGCCCTGGACGACGCGTACGCGTACGGGCTGATGCGCGCGGGGGTCACGCCGGAGGACTGACCGTACGTGCTGTGGCCCCGGCCGGTTCGTGTGAACCGGCCGGGGCCGCGACTGTATCGGGGTTATCCACAGGGGGCCGCGGGGATTTGGTGGCGGCGGTACCTTCGCGTTATGCGCGGTGGAGGTGGGGGAGGGGCCTTGCTGCGGGGGGGGAGGGGGCGGAGCCCCCGGAGCCCCATCCCTGGTTGGGGAGAGGGAGGGGCCCTGCCAGGGAACGGCGGGCAGGCCGGTCAGGCCCCCTTCACCGCCGAAATGTCGAAGTTCAGCTTCACCTTGTCGCTGACCATCACGCCGCCCGTCTCCAGCGCCGCGTTCCAGGTCAGACCCCACTCCGAGCGCAGGATCTCGGCGCTGCCCTCGAAGCCGACGCGCTGCGCGCCGTAGACGTCGGTGGCCGCGCCGTTGAACTCCAGGTCGATGGCGAGCGGCTTGGTGACGTCCTTGATCGTGAGGTTGCCGGTGACGCGGTACGTCTCGGCGCCGACCTGCTCGACACCGACGGACCGGAAGGTCATCAGCGGGAACTGCTCGGCGTCGAAGAAGTCGGCGCTCTTCAGGTGGCCGTCGCGGTCCGCGATGCCGGTGTCGATGCTGTCGATCTTGACGTCGATGTTCGCGGTCGAGGCGGCCGGGTCGGAGCCGTCCAGCTTCAGTACGCCCTCGTGCTCGGCGAAGGAGCCGCGGACGTTGGTGACCATGGCGTGCCGCACCGTGAAGCCGATGCTGCTGTGCGCCGGGTCGATGGTGTAGTCGCCGGTCAGGGCGGCCAGCGCCGGGTCCGCCGCGAGGGTCGCGGTGGCGGCGGGGGCAGCGGTCTCGGCGGTGCGCTTGCGGTTGAACAGAGCCATGGCTCCTCCTCGGGGGACGGGTCGGGGAGACCTCGGGGTGGCGAAAGGTTGTTTAACCTTCAACGAGAACGACCGTAGCGCGTTCTGGTTCAACATTCAACCTTTACGTCCGAGGGGTGCCCGGGAGTCGTGGGCGTAGGGCATGATCGGAGTGCCCCACCTGCACAGCCAAGCCGAGTCCACCGCCGCACCGGTCCGCCGCAGGAGGCCCCTTGAGAGCCCGTACTCCCCACTGGTCCCGCCGAGGCTTTCTCGCCGCGAGCGGCGCGGGCGCCGCCACGTTCGCCCTCGCCTCGCCCGTCCCGAACGCCCGCGCCGATACGGCCGGCGACGAGTTCGCCACCCTGCGGCAGCGCTGGCTGGAGCTGCAGCTCGGTACGGGATACGACCCGGCCACCGAGCCGTACGCCGCCCGCCTGAAGGAGACCGGCGACCTCGCCCGGCGCTTCCGCGCCGCCATGGTGCCCGCCGATACCTCCCTCTGGCCCGACCACCCCTTCGACCCGCCGGCCGGCATCACCCAGAGTTACAGCCGGCTGAACGTCATGGCGCAGGCGTACGCACAGGACGGCACCGGGCTCACCGGGGACGCCTCGCTCGCCGCCGACGTGATCAAGGGCCTTGACCATCTGGAGGCACGGGTCTACCACCCCGCCACGACCCGGTACGGCAACTGGTGGGAATGGCAGATCGGCAGCCCGCGGCTGCTGCTGGACACCGTGGCGATCCTGTACGACCGGCTGACGGACGCGCAGCGCGCCGCCTACCTCGCCGCGGTGGATCATTTCGTACCGGACTCGATGCTCGGCGACTACACGGGCACCAGCACCGGCGCCAACCGCGTCGACCTGTGCCGGGTCGTCGCCCTGCGCGGCGTCCTCGGCCGGGCGCCGGCGAAGATCGCGCTCGCCCGCGACGCGCTCTCGCCGGTCTTCCCGTACGTGCAGAAGGGCGACGGGCTGTACGCCGACGGCTCGTTCATCCAGCACACCTGGGTGGCTTACTCGGGGACGTACGGGTACGTGCTGCTCGACGGGCTCGGGCGGCTGTTCACCCTGCTGCGCGGCAGCAGTTGGGAGGTGACCGACCCGAAGCGGCAGATCATCTTCGACAGCGTCGAGAACGCGTATGCGCCGCTGCTGCACAACGGGCTGATGATGGACAGCGTCAACGGGCGCGCCATAAGCCGCGGTTACCTGGTCAGCGACGACCGGAAAGTGATGCGGAGCGACCACTTTCACGGGCACGCGCTGCTGGGCGCCGTCGCCGTACTCGCGCAGGGCGCCTCCGCCGCCGAGCGGGACCGCTGGCACGCGCTGCTGAAGGGCTGGATCGAACGGGACACCACGCTGGAGGTGCTGACCGACCGGCAGTTCACGGTCGCGGACGCCGCCCGGCTGGCCGCCGTGGCCGCGGCGCCCGGCACCGCGGCGCCCGAGCCGGTCGCGCACAAGCTCTTCCCCGCCATGGACCGGGCGGTGCACCGCAGGCCCGGCTTCGCCGCGAACATCTCCATGGCGTCGAACCGGATCGCGTACTACGAGAACGGCAACGGCGAGAATCCGCGGGGCTGGCACACCGGCGCCGGGATGCTCTACTGGTGGGGCGCGGAGTTCGGCGGCGGCCAGTACACCGACTACTTCTGGCCGACGGTGGATCCGTACCGCCTGCCGGGGACGACGGTCTCCACCAAGAAGCTGGCCGACAACGAGGGCGGCGGCTGGGGTGAGCCCAAGCCCGCCGCGACATGGGTGGGCGGCACCACCGACGGCGAGTTCGCCGCCATCGGGCAGGACGTGCGCGGGCTCGCCTCGACGCTGCGCGCCAAGAAGTCCTGGTTCTGCCTGTCCGACACCGTCGTCTGCCTCGGCGCGGGGATCTCCGGCCGGGACGGCGTGCCCGCCGAGACGATCGTCGACAACCGCAATCTGGGCGCCTCGGGGACCGCGGCGCTCACCGTCGACGGCGTCCCCCAGCCCGCGACGACCGGCTGGACCGGCACCTTCCCGCGGGCCCGCTGGGCGCACCTGGAAGGGCACGGCGGATACGTCTTCCCCGGCGGCATGCCGCTCCGCGCGCTCCGCGAGGCCCGCACGGGCGCCTGGCGGGACATCAACACGGGCTCGTCGCCGGAGCGCGTCACCCGTCGCTATCTCACGCTCTGGCGGGACCACGGCACGGACCCGGCGGCCGCCTCGTACGCCTATCTGCTGATGCCGGGGGCCGGGCCGCGTACCCTCGCGGCGCGCGCCGCCGACCGGCACTGGCTGCGGATCACCGCCAATACGGGCGCGGCGCAGGCGGTGGAGGTGCTCGCGCTCGGCGTGACCGCGGCGAACTTCTGGACGGCCGGGACGGCGGGCACGCTGACCGCCTCGGCGCCGTCGTCCGTACTGGTGCGCAGGCAGGGCCGGACGGCGACGGTGTGCGTGGCGGAGCCGCCGCGCACGGGGCAGCCGGTGGAGATCGTCTGGGACCGTCCGGTACGGGACGTGGTGCGCGCCGGGCCCGGCGTCACGGTCCTGGAGACCGGCCGCCGGCTGCGGCTGCGGATCGGTCCGGGGAAGGTCTGCGCCACGCATACCTGTACGGTCACTACACACTGACCCGGCCGTCCGGGGGCGCGGTCAACGGGAGGACCGCCACAAGACCACACGGGTGTCTTTTGTGGGTCCCGCACAGCGGCTCGAATGCGCCGTTCCGCGTCCGGGGCCCCGCTGCGTCCCCCATACAGCGCGGTTCTGTCCTGCCTGCCCACGAAATCGCGCTCGACGTTGTGAGAAACCGACATCGGTTCATGAGCAGGTGTCCGCGTACCGTCGACGCATGACCACTGTCGAAGATGCGCCCGCCGAGGCGAACGACGCCCGCGGGCGCGTCGCCGAGCTGCACGCGATCCGTGAGCAGGCCCGGCGAGGCCCGAGTGAGCGCGCCACCGAGGCCCAGCGCGCCAAGGGCAAGCTCACCGCCCGCGAGCGAATCGACCTCCTGCTGGACGAGGGGTCCTTCAACGAGGTGGAGCCGCTGCGCCGGCACCGGGCGACCGGCTTCGGGCTGGAGAACAAGAAGCCCTACACCGATGGTGTGATCACGGGCTGGGGCACGGTGCACGGCCGTACCGTCTTTGTCTACGCGCACGACTTCCGGATCTTCGGCGGCGCGCTGGGCGAGGCCCACGCCACGAAGATCCACAAGATCATGGACATGGCGATCCAGGCGGGTGCCCCGCTGGTGTCGCTGAACGACGGCGCAGGTGCCCGTATCCAGGAGGGCGTCTCGGCGCTCGCCGGTTACGGCGGCATCTTCCAGCGCAACACCAAGGCGTCCGGCGTCATCCCGCAGATCAGCGTGATGCTCGGCCCCTGCGCGGGCGGCGCGGCCTACAGCCCGGCCCTGACCGACTTCGTCTTCATGGTCCGCGAGACCTCGCAGATGTTCATCACAGGGCCGGACGTGGTCCGCGCGGTGACCGGCGAGGAGATCACCCAGAACGGCCTGGGCGGCGCGGACGTGCACGCCGAGACCTCGGGTGTCTGCCACTTCGCGTACGACGACGAGGCCACCTGCCTGGAGGAGGTCCGCTACCTCCTCGCCCTGCTGCCGTCCAACAACCGCGAGAACCCGCCGTCCGTCCCCTGCGACGACCCGGCGGAGCGCGTCGGCGACGCGCTGCTGGACCTGGTGCCGGCCGACGGCAACCGCCCGTACGACATGCGCAAGGTCATCGAGGAGCTCGTCGACGACGGCGAGTTCCTGGAGGTCCACGAGCGCTGGGCGACCAACATCATCTGCGCGCTGTCCCGCATGGACGGCGAGGTCGTCGGCATCGTGGCCAACCAGCCGCAGTCGCTGGCGGGCGTGCTGGACATCGAGGCGTCGGAAAAGGCTGCCCGTTTCGTCCAGATGTGCGATGCTTTCAATATCCCGATCCTCACGCTGCTGGACGTCCCCGGCTTCCTGCCGGGCGTCGACCAGGAGCACGGCGGCATCATCCGGCACGGCGCGAAGCTGCTGTACGCGTACTGCAACGCCACCGTGCCGCGGATCTCGGTCGTGCTGCGCAAGGCGTACGGCGGTGCCTACATCGTCATGGACTCCCAGTCCATCGGTGCCGACCTCACCTATGCCTGGCCGACCAACGAGATCGCGGTGATGGGCGCCGAGGGCGCGGCCAACGTGATCTTCCGCAAGCAGATCGCCGAGGCGGACGACCCGGAGACCATGCGGGCCCGGATGGTCAAGGAGTACAAGTCGGAGCTGATGCACCCGTACTACGCGGCCGAGCGCGGCCTGGTCGACGACGTGATCGACCCGGCCGAGACCCGCGAGGTGCTGATCCGCTCGCTGGCCATGCTCCGGTCCAAGCACGCCGACCTGCCGGCCCGCAAGCACGGCAATCCGCCGCAGTAATTCCACTACCGCTCTGTACCGCAGCCACCCTGCGACCTTGGAGACGACGAAAGTGAATCCTGCCGATACCTCCGACCGTTCCCTGGTCCGCGTCGAGAAGGGCGAGGCCAGCGAGGAGGAGCTCGCCGCGCTGACCGCGGTACTGCTCGCCCGCGCCGCCCACCAGCCGGCCGCGCTCCCGGCGCAGCCGCACGCCACGGCCGCGCGCTGGCGCCGGCTGGAGCGCCAGCGCGGCTTCCGCGGCGCGCGCTCCTGGCAGGGGTAGCACAAAGCGACGACGAAGGGCCCCCGCACACCATGTGGTGTGCGGGGGCCCTTCGCGTACCGGCGGGGGTCAGGCCTGTACCGCTGCCGGTTCGGCCGTCGTGGCCGCCCGGGGAGATGCCTCGCCCTGCGGCTCCGGCAGCTTCAGGTACAAGGTCAGCAGCGCGGACACCACGTACAGCGCGGCGAAGATGATGACCACGCCGCCCGGGCCGAGCGGGCCGAGGAAGACGCTGACGATGGCGGGGCCGACGAAGGCCGCGCCGCCCGCGCCGAGGTTCAGCAGCGCCATCGCGCCGCCCTTCTTGTCGGGCGCGAGGGCGGGGATCAGGGCCGAGATGGGGACGAAGCCGGCCAGCGTCACGCCGTAGAGCATGCCGCAGACGAGCGCGACCCAGTAGTGGGAGCCGACGGCCTGCGGTACGAAGTACAGCGTCAGTGTGGTGATCGCGCAGCCGATGCCGCCGAAGGACGCGATCGTCTTCCGCCAGCCGATCTTGTCGCCGATCCAGCCGAAGAGCAGATTGCAGAAGACGTTCGTGCCGTAGATGACGGCCAGCAGGGTCAGCCAGCGGCCCTCGCCGAAGCCCAGCTCCTTGGCGAAGAACGTGGGCAGGAAGACCAGGAAGCCGAACTCCGGCGCGGTGTTGATGATGCGGACGACGCAGCCCACCGCGACCTTGGGGTGGGTCCAGGCGATGGAGAGGCTGGCGAGGAGGGACTGGACGGGCCTGACCCCGTGCGGGGCGAGGCGGGTGAAGCCGGTCCGCTCCCGGACGCCGAGCAGGCAGAACGCGCCGCCGAGCGCGATGATGCCCAGCGCCACCCAGAGCGTGCCGAACTGCCCGAAGAGCGGGTTGGTGGCCCCGGCGACCAGGGAGCCGAGGGTGGGCAGGCCGCCGGTGAAGGCCACGTAGAACCACCCCACCGCCGTGCCCATCCGGGCCACCGGGGCGGTCGCGGTGATCCAGACCAGGAAGCCGAAGGCGAAGAGCGGGTAGCCGAAGCCGCGCAGCCCGTAGAAGACCAGCATGAGGGGGTAGTTCTGCGGGGCGAGCGCGAAGACAAGGAAGAGGACGTCGAAGACGATCCAGACGGCCAGCCCCAGCTGCATCACCCGGCGCGGGCCCCACAGGTCCGACAGCGCGCCGGAGAGCCATGAGGCGAGCATGACCGTGACACCGTAGGCAGTGATGACGTACGAGGCGTGCACCTCGGTGCCGGCGCCGTGGTCCGCCATGTACGGCGCGATGAAGCCCGACTCGACACCGTCGCCGACCATGAAGAGCAGGACGCCGAGGTAGCCGAAGACCAGCGCCTTGGGGATGCCGAGGCGGTCGGGCAGTGAGAGCGCCGCTGGTGGAGCCATGTCGCGCCTCCGTAGGAGCGAGGGTGGTGAGGGTGTGACATCAGCAGCATGAATCCTGTGAACTTCACATGCAAGATGTGATTCAGGGTTTTCTGGGCCGTGATTCTCACAGCACTGAGCGTGATTTACGTGCTGAGGGGTGACGAATCTGTGATGCGGGTGTTAAATCCAACAGGGACGGAACAAAGGAGTGTGCCCTGATGACCACGACGCCCGACGGCCTCGGACACAACGCCGCGACCTTCCGCGAGGACTGGCTGGAGGGACTGGCCGACGCGTACGCGCGCACGCTCCGGCGGGTCCCCGGCACGTATGGCGTCGTCGGCCGCCATGTGCCGCGTAGCGGCAAGGTCGCGGTCGTGATCGGCGGCGGGTCCGGCCACTACCCGGCCTTCGCCGGACTGGTCGGCCCCGGGCTCGCGGACGCCGCCGCGGTCGGCGACGTCTTCGCCAGCCCCAGCGCGGAGCAGATCTACCGCACGGCGAAGGCCGCCGACGGCGGCGCCGGCGTGCTGATGTCCTACGGGAACTACGCGGGCGATGTGATGCACTTCGGTCTCGCCGCCCGGCGGCTGGCCGCGGAGGGCGTCGAGACCCGTACGGTACTGGTCACCGACGACGTGGCCAGCGGCCCGCCGCCGGTCGAGGGCCAGGAGATCGACCCCTCGCGCGACCGGCGCGGCGTGGCCGGCGACTTCTTCGTCTTCAAGGTGGCGGGCGCGGCGGCCGAGCGCGGCGACGACCTGGAGCGCGTGGCGGCGCTCGCGGCGCGCGCCAACGCCATGACGCGTACGTTCGGTGCGGCGTTCTCCGGCTGCACCCTGCCCGGCGCGAGCGAGCCGCTGTTCACCGTGAACAAGGGCACCACGGAGCTCGGCATGGGCATCCACGGCGAGCCCGGCCTGCGCACCACCCGCAGCCTCACCGCGACCGAACTCGCCGACGAGCTGGTCGACAACCTCCTCCCGGAGCTGCCGCGGCCGCCGGAGGGCGGGGGTGGCCGGGTCGCGGTGCTGCTGAACGGCCTGGGCCGGACCAAGTACGAAGAGATGTTCGTGGTGTTCCGGCAGGTCAACCGGCGGCTGAAGGAGGCGGGGCTGACGCCCTTCCGGCCCGAGGTCGGCGAGTTCGTCACCTCCTTCGACATGGCGGGCGTCTCGCTGTCGGTGATGGTCCTCGACGAGGAGCTTGCGCAGCTGTACGACGCGCCCTGCGACACCCCGGCCTTCCGCAGCCTGCCGGGGGTTCGCGGGGACGCCGACGACGTACGGGAGGCGGCGGGGGTGCCCGAAGAGCAGCCGCAGGCCGGGCCGTCCGGTGCCGATCTGCCCGTCACCGCCGCGCTGCAGGCCGCGCTGGACCTGGTCGCGGCGAACGAGGGCGAGCTGGGGCGGCTGGATGCGGTCGCGGGGGACGGTGATCACGGGATCGGGATCGTGCGGGGGTTGCGGGCGGCGGTCGCGGCTTGCCGCGCCGCCGAGCCGGGGCCCGCGGGGGATCCGCGGTCCGCGGGGCACGCGCTGCTCGCCGCGGGGCTGGCCCTCGCGGACGCCTCCGGCGGTGCGTCCGGTGCGCTGTACGGGGCGCTGCTGGCCGAGACCGGTGCCGTCCTCGTACGGGCTCCGGACGGGGCCTCCTGTACGACGGGGCTGCTTGCCGAGGCGGTGGGGGCGGCGCAGCGGGCGGTGTCGGAGCTGGGTGGGGCTCAGGTCGGGGAGAAGACCATGCTCGATGCGGTGGACCCGTTCCGGGCCGAGTTGGCGCATCGTACGGGTGAGCCGCTCGGTGTCGCCTGGCGGGCCGCGGCCGAGGTCGCCACGAAGGCGGCTGCCGCTACGGCGGAGCTTGTGCCGGCGCGGGGGCGGGCGGCCCGTATGGGCGACCTGGGTTACGGGCACGCTGACGCGGGTGCGACCTCGCTGGCGCTGATCGTCACCGCCGTAGGGGCGTCGCTCGGCTGACGAACCGCGCCACCGTCGTGGCTGGTCGCGCAGTTCCCCGCGCCCCTTAGGGCGCGCGAAGGGCCCCGCACACCGGAGTGTGCGGGGCCCTTCGCGTACGGGCGCGTCAGCGCAAGCGGGCCATCAGCGCGTGTTCCACGAGCGTGATGAGGGCGCTCTTGGCCTCGCTGCGGTGGCGGGCGTCCGTCGTGATGATCGGGGCGTCCGGGCCGATCTGGAGGGCCTCACGGACCTCGTCCGGCGTGTACGGCTGGTGTCCGTCGAAGCCGTTGAGGGCGATGACGAACGGCAGGCCGCTGTTCTCGAAGTAGTCGACCGCGGGGAAACAGTCCGCCAGGCGGCGGGTGTCCACGAGGACGACGGCGCCGATCGCGCCGCGGACCAGGTCGTCCCACATGAACCAGAAACGGTCCTGGCCGGGCGTGCCGAACAGGTAAAGGATCAGGTCCTGGTCGAGCGTGATACGGCCGAAGTCCATCGCCACCGTCGTGGTGGTCTTGTCCGGCGCGTGCGTCAGGTCGTCGATGCCCGCCGAGGCGGAGGTCATCACGGCTTCGGTACGCAGCGGATTGATCTCGGAGACGGCCCCGACGAAGGTCGTCTTGCCCACGCCGAAGCCGCCCGCCACCACGATCTTCGCGGAGGTGGTGGAGCGGGCTGCACCGCTAGAGCTTGCGAAGTCCACTGAGCACCCTTTCGAGCAGTGTCACATCTGGCTGTCCGCCGGCGGACTCGTCACCGCCGGGCTGATGGATGGCGACGAGTCCGGCCTCCGCCAGGTCGGCGACGAGGATCCGGGCGACGCCGAGGGGGATGGAGAGGAGCGCGGAGATCTCGGCGACCGACTTGATCTCGCGGCACAGATGGCAGATGCGCTGATGCTCCGGCAGCTGGCCCTGCAGCTGAGCCTGGCCGGCCGTGGTGTGCACCAGTGCCTCGATGGCGAGCTGGTAGCGCGGCCGGGTGCGGCCCCCGGTCATGGCGTACGGACGGACCAGCGGGTTCTGCGCGCCGCCGGTCGGCGCCGACGGCTCGGCGCGCCGCTGCGGCGGCTGCACCGGTTCTATCCGCGGCACCCGGGGCCCCTCGTCACCGTAGCCGTAGGGCGACGGGGAGGGGCTGCCGTACGTCGTGTCGTAGGGCTGCTGCTGCGGCGCGGGCCGCGGCTGCCGACGACTCGGCGCGGACGGGAAGTTGAAGCGGTTGTACTGGGTTTCGCCCTGCGACTCGGGCAGATGCCCGGAATCGTACGAATAACCGCCAGGGGGCGTTGCCACGTTTCCTCCTCCAACTTGCCAATCCGACGCCGGTCGCGCCACCGCACCCTATGGTGCGGTGGCGAGAAACGCACTGCCTGTCTGTCAGTTGAGAAGGCTGCCCTGCAGTTCGGCGCGCAGATCGGGCGTGAGAACGCTGCCCGCGCGGTCGACCAGCAGAGCCATCTCGTAACCGACGAGGCCGATGTCGCACTCGGGGTGCGCCAGTACGGCCAGCGACGATCCGTCCGAGACGGACATGATGAAGAGGAACCCGCGCTCCATCTCCACCACGGTCTGGTTGACGCTCCCGCCTTCGAAAATGCGGGAGGCACCCGAGGTCAGCGAGGTGAGCCCGGAGGCCACCGCCGCCAACTGATCGGCTCTGTCCCGAGGGAACCCCTCGGACATGGCGAGGAGGAGACCGTCTGCGGAGACCACGACCGTGTGGGACACACCGGGGGTGTTGTCCACGAAGTTGGTGATCAACCAGTTCAGGTTCTGCGCCGCCTGGCTCATCGGGCTCACACTAACGCTCCTGATCGTAGGTGCTGCCGGGGCCGAAGCCCTGTTGGTCATTCTTGGGTGACTCCATACCGGCACTGCGTCCCTGCTGGACACCGCGGCGCAGGTTGCTCAGCCTGCCCCGGACGTCCTCGGGCGCACGGGAGACCTGGGGGCCGCCCTGCAGAGTCTGCTCCGCCGTGCCCTCGACCAAATTGGCCTTGGGCACCCGCCGGGGGAGACCGGAGGAGGTGATCCCGCCTGCCTTCGGCTCGCGAAGCTGCTCCGCCCGCTGCCAGCGCTCATCGTTGGCGGTACGCCAACCAAAGCTGTCCTCCGACGTGCTCCGCTGTTGCGGGGGCGACGCCGGCTCCTCGGGCTGCTGCCACTCCTGCTTGGCCTGGGCCTTGTCACCTCCGCGGCGCGGAAGGCCGGCGTCGGTCAGGGAGTGGGTTTCGCTCGGGGTGGGACCCGGACGATCGAATGCTACGCGTTCCTGCGGCTGCGCGGGAGCGTCGGGACCATTGTGGCCCGATTCCGCTTGACTGCCGAAGTAGCCCTGGAACGGAGCCGGTTCGCTCCATCCGGGACCCTGCCGGCCGTCTGCGGAGTACTGCGGCTGCTCGCCGGTGGGCTCCGGAGAACCCTGGTCGAACAGGTTCCGACCACCGAAGGAACGGTCGTCGTAGGCGCCGGCGGGGCCGTCGTGGGACTGCTGTCCGGCGGTCTCCTGGGGGGCGTACGGCTGCTCCTGGAAGCCGTCGTACGCGGCGCCCGAGCCCTCCGCTTGGCCGCGTCGGGGGAGCGGGCCGAAGTCCTGCGCCTGGTTCTGCGCGGGCTCCTGACCGGGCGCACCGTTCCGCGGTGCGCCGTTCTGTGCTTCCAGTGCCGCGCGGCGCTCCTCGCGGAGCAGCGAGCGGCCCACGGGGTCCAGGTCGGCGGAGTCGCCCGACGGCCGGTAGTGGTCGTCGAAGCCGAGCTCGGCCGCGGTACGGATGTCCTCGGGCTGCTGGAACGACTGCGGGTGCTCCGGCATGATCCGGGAGACCGTGAAGTCGTCCTCGAAGGTGTCCTCGCCGCCACCGCCGTGGGTGATCGCCTCCGGCAGCATGACCAGCGAGGTGGTGCCGGCCTGCTCGCCCGAGGGGCGCAGCTGGACGCGGATGCCGTGCCGGTCCGCTAGCCGGCCGACCACGAAGAGGCCCATGCGCTGGGAGATCGCGATGTCGACGGTCGGCGGGTTGGCCAGCTTGTGGTTGATGTCCGCGAAGTCCTCGGGGGTGAGCCCGATGCCCTTGTCGTGGATCTCGATCATCACGCGGCCGTCGGGGAGACGGGTCGCGGTGACCCGCACCTTGGTCTGCGGCGAGGAGAACGTGGTGGCGTTCTCCAGCAGCTCGGAGAGGAGGTGCACGAGGTCGGTGACGGCCTGGCCGTGGATCTCGCTCTCGGGGAAGCCCTGGAGCTCGATGCGCTCGTAGGACTCCACCTCGGAGGTGGCCGCGCGGAGCACGTCGATCAGCGGGACCGGCTGGGTCCAGCGGCGGCCTGGCTCCTCGCCCGCGAGGATGAGGAGGTTCTCGCCGTTGCGCCGCATACGGGTGGCGAGGTGGTCCAGGCTGAAGAGGTTCTCCAGCTGGTCGGGGTCCGCCTCGTTGTTCTCCAGGTCCGTGATGAGGGACAGCTGCCGCTCGATCAGGCCCTGGTTGCGGCGCGAGAGGTTGGTGAAGATCGCGTTGACGTTGCCCCGCAGCAGCGCCTGCTCGGCGGCCAGCCGCACGGCCTCGCGGTGGACCTGGTCGAAGGCCCGCGCGACCTCGCCGATCTCGTCGGTGGTGGTGATCGGGATCGGCTTGACGCGGGTGTCGACCCGGCCCGGGTCCGTACGGGAGAGCTGGTCGACCAGCATCGGCAGCCGCTGCTCGGCGATGCCGAAGGCGGCGGTGCGCAGCTCCTGCATGTTGCGGGTCATCGAGCGGGCCATCAGCCCGGCGATGAGGAAGGCGATGATCAGCGCGCCGAGGGCGACGCCGGAGTCCACGAAGGTGGTCTGCTGTGCGTCGTCGGCGATCGCCGCGGCCTCGTCCACCGCCTTGTCGGCGAGGTCCTTCTCGATGCCGCGGTACATGTCGAACTTGCCGGTGGACGCCGCGAACCAGGTCTGCGGCGTGACGCCCTGGGCGGCGAGCAGCTGCGGCGAGGCGCCGGAGGAGATCGCCTGGACCATCTCTTCGATGGACGGCGGGGTCTTGAACTGCCGGCCGGCCGCGCTCGCCTGCTTGCGCGCCTTGGCGGCCTGCTGCCGGCCCTTCTTCTTGAGGGCCGCGGAGTCCTTCTTCAGGCGCTCGATGTCCTCGGGGGTGCCGCCGGAGGTGTACTCGCCGATGGCGATGCCCTCCAGGTAGGCGTACGACGCGAAGGCGGTGAGCTGCTTCTTGCGCTCCTTGGCGCCTGCCGCCGGGTGCACCAGCAGGTGGGTGCCGATGGAGCGCTGCAGGGAGGTGGCGGCCTTTGCCAGCGAGACGGCGTAGACCGTGCGTCCGTAGGAGGTGATGTTGCCGGTGCCCAGTCCCAGCTCGTTGGAGAACTCCATCAGCGGGTGCTGGACCTCGGTGTAGCCCTCTTCGGTCTGCACACCGGTCAGCTGCGAGGTGTAGGCGGCCTTGCGCAGCACGTCGAGCTTGGGCTCGACCTTCTCGAAGACCGCGAGGCGGCGCTTCAGGCCCGGCTTGTCGGGCATGTTCCGGACCGCGTCGTGGAAGTCGGCGGCGGCGGCGTCGGTCGCGGCCCGCGCGTCCCGGACGACCGGGTCGTTGCGCTTGCCCTGGAGGAGCGGCGCCGCGGTGCGGTCCCGCTCGTCGACGATGGCCTGGCCGTAGGAGGCGGCCGCCTGGACCAGCTTCGCGGTGTTCTCGGCGTCCTGGGCTTCGTTCCAGGTCGAGACCGAGGTGTTCACCCGCAGCCCGGCGAAGATCAGCGCCAGGATCACGGGGAGCAGGAGGATCGCGTTCAGGCGGGTGGCCACGCGCCAGTTGCGCGGGGACATCCGGTTGCCGCGCACCGGCTGGGTGCTCAGCGGACTTTCAGGCGCGTCGGAAGGCGACGCCGTATGACGCGGCGGCGGTGTGAAGTTGCCCCGCTGCGCCGCCTGCTGCGGCGCGGGGCCCGACTTGCTTCGCCTCACTCGACCAACAACCTCTCGGCGCCGGCACGTATCTCGCTGTGCCGTTTCGTTCTGGGCGTTACCTACTCCGGAGTTCAGCGAATTCCAGCACGTCAGGGCCGCGCGTTCCAAACAGTGCGCACAAGATGAGTAAGCCCTGCGGGACGCCAGATAAAAGGGGCGTTAAGGGCGAGGCGCGGCAAAAGCCGGGGGGAAAGTGAACACAGCGAAGCCAGCTGTGCGCATCCGGTGTCGAGCTCCCGGGATTTCTCTGTCGAAACGTTATGAACGCCGGGGCCCGGCGTGTCCAAGGACACAGCGCACCCCGGCGCAACTTGCTGTGCGGCAGCGTTACTTGAGCCGCGCCATAAGAGCGTGTTCGACGAGTGTGATGAGGGCACCCTTGGCCTCGCCGCGGTGCCGGGCATCGGTGGTGATGATCGGCGTGTCGGGGCCGATCTGCAGCGCTTCGCGCACCTCGTCGGGGGTGTACGGCTGCTGCCCGTCGAACCCGTTCAGCGCGATGACGAACGGCAGTCCGCTGTTCTCGAAGTAGTCGACCGCGGGGAAGCAGTCCGAGAGCCGGCGGGTGTCGACGAGTACCACGGCACCGATCGCACCGCGGACGAGATCATCCCACATGAACCAGAAACGGTCCTGGCCGGGAGTGCCGAACAGATAAAGAATCAAATCCTGATCGAGGGTGATACGCCCGAAATCCATGGCGACGGTGGTCGTCGTCTTGTCCTGCACGTGACTGAGGTCGTCGATGCCCGCGGAAGCGGACGTCATGACGGCCTCGGTACGCAGCGGATTGATCTCGGAAACCGCCCCGACAAAGGTGGTTTTGCCCACGCCGAAACCGCCCGCCACCACGATCTTCGCGGACGTGGTCGAACGGGGCGCGGGGTCAGAGCTTGCGAAGTCCACTGAGCACCCTCTCCAGCAAGGTCACATCGGGCGTGCCGCCGGCCTCACCGCTGCCGCCGGCCTCACCGCTGCCGCCGGGCTGGTGGATCGCCACCATGCCGGCCTCGGCCAGGTCGGCGACCAGGATTCTCGCCACCCCCAGCGGTATGTGCAGCAGCGCGGAGACCTCCGCCACCGACTTCACCTCGGCGCACAGGTGGCAGATGCGCTGGTGCTCCGGCAGCAGCCCGGGCAGCTGGGAGGGATCGGCCGTGGTGCTGACCAGCGCCTCGATGGCGAGCTGGTAGCGCGGCCGGGTCCGGCCTCCGGTCATCGCATAAGGGCGGACCAGTGGCTGGTCGCCCCCGTCGTCGCCGTACGGCTCGCTGGTATAGCCGTACGGGCCGGGCGAAGCGGGTGGCGGGGTCATGGGTCCTCCGGGCTGGACAACTGGCTGTCGTCGGATCGGGCCGGTGGGGGGTTCTTCGGCACGTGGGGTCGGTGGCGGATCAGTTCAGCAGGCTGCCCTGCAGCTCGGCCCGCAGGTCCGGCGTCAGCACGCCGCCCGCACGGTCGACCAGCAGAGCCATCTCGTAACCGACGAGGCCGATGTCGCACTCGGGGTGCGCCAGTACGGCCAGCGACGATCCGTCCGAGATCGACATCAGGAAGAGGAAGCCGCGCTCCATCTCCACCACGGTCTGATTGACGTTCCCGCCCTCGAAGATGCGGGACGCGCCGGATGTCAGGGAGGTGAGCCCGGAGGCCACCGCGGCGAGCTGGTCGGCCCGGTCCCGCGGGAAGCCCTCGGACATCGCGAGCAGCAGACCGTCCACCGAGACGACCACCGTGTGGGACACCCCGGGGGTGTTCTCCACGAAATTGGTGATCAACCAGTTCAGGTTCTGCGCCGCCTGGCTCATCGGACTCAACTAACGCTCCTGCTGGTGAGTGGGGTCCACGATGGGGTGCGTGCCGGTGTGTCCGGCCTGCCGGCCCTGCTGGATGCCCCGGCGGAGATTGGTCAGCCGGCCCCGCACGTCGTCGGGCGAACGGGAGACCTGCGGGCCGCCCGCACGCTGCTCCTGCTGCGCGGTGCCTGCGACGAGGTTCGCACGCGGGACCCGGCGCGGCAGCCCGGAAGTGGTGATCCCGCCGGCCGCGGGCTGCCGGACCTGCTCGGCCCGGCGCCAGACGTCGTCATTGGGCGAGGAACGCCACTCGGCCTGCGCCTGAGCGCCGCCGCCGGCCGGCTCGCGCCGCGGCAGCCGCGGCGCCTCCGGGGCGCTCTGCGGCCGGCTCACGGGCTCCTCGGCCGCGCTGCCGCCCGGCTGGGTGAACCAATTCGACTCGATCGTGTCGAAGATCGGCGAACCCGCGTCGCCCGTGCTCCGCGGCGCGGGGCCGCCGAGCAGATCGGCGTCGTCCGCAGCGGAGTACGGCTGCTGCTGTACGGGGGCCTCGTCGGCCCGGGGCGCGCGCCCGAAGGCACCGTCCCGGCCGAAGGCGTCGTCGCGGCCGAAGGAGTCGGTGTCGTACGCCTGGCCGCCGCGTGCCGGGGCGCTCTCCTCGGCGGGACGGTCGTCCTGCCCGGACTGCCCGGACTGCTCGGACAGCGGGGCGAACTCGCCGCTCCACATGGGGCTGGTGGGCCGGTCGGGCGCCGGGGGAGAAGCGGGCGCCTCCTCGGGCGCACCGGAGGACGGCGCCGAGGGCAGCTCGAACTCGCCGCTCCACATGGGCCGGTCGCCCTGCGCGGGGCCCTGCGCGGAGGACGTGCCGCGCGCCGGGGCGTTCGCGCCGGGGCGCTGCCCGCCGAAGTCCGGGCGCTCGAACTGCGCCGTGTCACCGGGGCCGCCGGCCGCCGGGCGCTCGAACTGCCCGGTGGTCTCGGGACGCCGGTACCGGCCGGATATCTCCTGTCCGGCGCTCTCCGGCTCCTCGTGGCCGCGCGGGCGGTCGTCCTGGCCCTGGCGGGGCGCCAGCGGCCAGTCGCCGGCCGCCTCGCCGCGCTCGCGCCGCGCACCCCAGCTGGAGCCGGGCTGCTGGCCGGGCTGCCGCGGCGCGGACTCCGCCGCGTTCGAGGGGCCGCCGGTCAGCTCGCCGGCCGGGCTGCGGGTGGGCAGCTGCGGCCGCTCGCCGCGCGGCGCGGGCGCGCCGGTGGGCGGGGCGACGGTCGGCTGGTGGCTCGCGGCCGGCGGCTGGGCCGGCTCGCCGCCGCGCACCGGCAGCGTGGGCCGGTCCTGGTCGGCGGGGGCCGCGGGACGGTCGCCGAAGGCGTTGTTCTGCGTACGGGCCGGGGCGCCGGGCGCGCCACCGGGGGCACCGCCGGGCGCGCCCGCTCCGGGGCGGCCGGGCAGCGCGGTACGGGGACCGGCGCCCATCTGGCCGCGCGGCTGCAGGCCCGCGAGGCGGCTGGAGTGCTGGCCGCCGGCGTCACCGGCGCCGCGCCCGCCGGCGGGCTTGCCGCCCGGGCCGGGCTTCTTGCCGGCGCCGCCGCTCTGCGCGACGTCCACCGGGAGCATGACCAGGGCGGTCGTACCGCCGGAGTCCGAGGGACGCAGCTGGACGCGGATGCCGTGCCGCAGGGACAGCCGGCCGACCACGAAGAGGCCCATCCGGCGGGACACCGAGACGTCCACGGTCGGCGGGCTGGCCAGCCGCTCGTTGATCGCCGAGAGGTCCTCGGGGGAGAGGCCGATGCCGGTGTCGTGGATCTCGACCAGGACGCGGCCGTCGGGCAGCGCGTGGCCGGTGACCTTGACCTTGGTCTGCGGCGAGGAGAACGAGGTCGCGTTCTCCAGCAGCTCGGCGAGGAGGTGTACGAGGTCGTTGACGACGCGGCCCGCGACCTCGGTGGTCGGTACCGCGCTCAGTTCGATGCGCTCGTACTGCTCCACCTCGGAGGCGGCGGCGCGCAGCACGTCGACCAGCGGGACCGGGCGGGTCCAGCGGCGGCCCGGCTCCTCGCCCGCGAGGACGAGGAGGTTCTCGCCGTTACGGCGCATTCGGGTCGCGAGGTGGTCGAGCTTGAAGAGAGAGGAGAGCTGGTCGGGGTCGGCCTCGCGGGACTCCAGCTCCGAGATCAGCGAGAGCTGGCGCTGGATGAGGCCCTGCGACCGCCGCGAGAGGTTGGTGAACATCGCGTTGACGTTGCCTCGCAGCAGCGCCTGCTCGGACGCCAGCCGGACGGCCTCGCGGTGCACCTCGTCGAACGCAGTGGCCACCTTGCCGATCTCGTCCCGGCTGTGCACGCCGACGGACTCGACGGAGGTGTCCACGTCCTGCGGGTCGGCCTCGGAGAGGTGCTTGACCAGCTCGGGCAGCCGCTTCTGGGAGACCGTCTGCGCGGTGTCCTGCAGCCGGCGCAGCGAGCGGACCATGGAGCGGGAGACGACGAACGCGCCGATGAGCGAGATGCCCAGGACGAGCAGGATCACCGCACCGTTGAGGATCGCGCCGGTGGTGGCGTCGTTGCGCAGCTCGCGGGACTTCTGCTCCATCTGGGAGAGCAGCGTGGTCTCGATCCGCGACATCAGGTTGATCTTGTTGGTGTCCAGGTCGTACCAGTCCAGGTACGACATCTGCTCACCGCGGATGCCCGACTCGGTCTTGAAGGAGCGGTCGGCGAAGGAGTTCGCGTGCTCGATGTCGTCGTTGCCGCTGTCCAGGCCCTCCATGAGGGAGGCGGCGCCGGGGTAGATGTTGGAGAACCGCTTGAGCGCGGACTCCTCGTTGTCCTCGGCGGTGCGGCCGGCCAGCCGGTCGTTCGCGGACAGGTGGGCATGGCCCTTGTGCGACAGACCGGCGCTGACGAACGCCCGCTGCATCGACGCGTACTCCTTGGCGGAGGAGAACGCGGCCAGGGAGCGGGTGCTCTGGATCATCTCCGGGCTGCTGGTCGCCTGCGCCATGTCCTGGGAGAGCGCGAGCAGGGACGTGATCAGCTGGTTGTACGCGGTGACGGTCTGGGCGACGTTCTCCTTGTCGGAGTACGCCTTGTTCCGCACCTCGTTGAGCGTGCCCAGCTGACGCTGGATGTCGACGATCGTGGCGCGCACGCCGGCCATCGAGCCGCGGGCCGCGTCGACGTCGTCGGTGTGCTCCTTGAAGGACTTGATCGCGCGGTCGGTCTCCTCGCGCGGCGCCACCACATCGGTGTCGTCCTTGGTGTTGCCGGAGCCGGCCAGCGGGCCCGCCGAGCGGTCCCGCTCCTCCTGGAGCGCGTCGGCCAGCTCGGTGGCCTGCCGCGTCATCTCCGTGAGGAGCTCCATCCGGTCGAGCTGCTCCATGTTGTCCAGCTCGCTGCTGATCCGCAGGCCGCCCAGCGTGGTGGCGGCGACCACGGGCAGCGCGATCAGGGAGACCAGGCGCGTGCTGATGCGCCAGTTGCGCAGCGACAGACGGGCCCCGGGGCCCACGGGGCCCTTGGCCTTGGGGCGCTCGGCGGCGGAGTCGCCGGCCGGCGCCGGGTCGGTCCGGTCGGTCGGCAACGTGCCGCTCGCCGGACCGTTGCTCTGGGCGCGCGACTGCGAGGAGGCGCGGTCGGTCCCGCCGCGCAGCTCCGGGTCAGCCGCAGCGCTGCCATCCCTCTTGAAACGTCCCTGCACTAGCGTCGCAACCTCTGGACCAGGCGTCCCTCCGCGGTGACGGCGGGACGGTGTCGAGTCGTAGGGGGCCGCGGGCCCCATGGCGGTCGTGAGTGTGACCGGCGGGCTACTCCCTCTGGCGAAGAGAGCGGCACCCACCGCGCGGCGCTGCCTGCGCCCCCTGCGCGCCGTGTGAAACATGCGGCGGTCCGGGGAATTCCAGCACAGTGCCGCATCAGCAACAAGAGCGGAGCCCCTGGCTGTGACATGAGTGACGCAATGTATGGAGTGAGTAACGAGTAGTAGAAGCTTCCGCCCCTTATAACGGACTTTTGCGAGCGTTACGGGCGCTATAGCGTCCCACCCCCGGGTCCGTAAAGGGGTGTGGAACATGTGCTTCGATCCGCCAATGTCCGTTTAGTCAACGGCGTTCGATCATGAAAATTGCGGCATTTGCCGCAGAGTTCGTGAGCAAACTCACATGATGATCACCGACTTGACCGCGAGATCGACGGGAATGGCGCGCATAGCCTGAGGCTTTACACAGGTGCCGCAATCGCCCAGCGGCACCTGCACGGGCAGTGACCACCACACGCGAGATACGCGAGGCATTCCGCAGTGAAGACGACGATGATGTTCCGCTCCATAGCCAACCCGCGGCGCACGACCCTGATGCACCTGAAGGACGCCGAGGAACTGCAGGCCGCACCGGTCCAGGACGCCGCACAGCCGGAGCACGCCGTCGAGCTGCCCACCCAGACCGCCAACCCCCGCCGCACCGTCCTGATGGACGCGCCCGAGTAGGACGCGTCGCACAAAAAGGACAGAGGACGGGCGCTGCTCCCGCGATAGCCTGGGGTGTCCACTCCCGGCAAGAGATCAAGAGGGGCAGCGGCTTCCGTGCGCATCGCCAGATTTTCCATCGACGGCAACGTCGGCTTCGGCGTCGTCGAGGGCAATGACCTCGACGTCATCAAGGGACACCCCTTCGCCGAGTTCGAGCGCTCGGGCCAGAAGGTCCCCCTGGACAAGGTGCGGCTGCTGCCGCCCGTCCTCCCGAACAAGGTCGTGGCCATCGGCCGCAACTACGCCGAGCACGCCAAGGAGCTCGGCCACGAGGTCGACGACGTGCCGGTCGCCTTCTTCAAGCCCTCCACCTCGGTGGTGGGCCCCGGCGACCCCGTCGTGTACCCCTCCTTCTCGCAGGAGGTGCACCACGAGGCCGAGCTCGCCGTCGTCATCGGCCGCATGTGCCGCGAGGTCCCCCGCGAGCGCGTGAAGGACGTCATCCTCGGCTACACCTGCGCCAACGACATCACCGCGCGCGACGTCCAGCGGCGCGAGGCGCAGTGGGCCCGGGCCAAGGGCTTCGACAGCTCCTGCCCGCTCGGCCCCTGGATCGAGACCGAGCTGGACCCGAGCGATCTGACCATCCAGTGCACGGTCAACGGCGAACAACGCCAGCTGGGCCGCACGAGCGAGATGGTCCGCTCGATCGAGGACCTGATCGTCCACCTCACCGAGGCGATGACGCTGCTCCCCGGCGACGTCGTCCTCACGGGCACCCCCGCGGGGGTCGGCCCGCTCAATGTCGGCGACGAGGTCGCCGTCACCATCGAAGGCATCGGCACTCTCACCAACAAGGTGATCAAGCGTGGCTAACGCGACCCCCGTCCGCGTACGTTTCTGTCCCTCGCCGACCGGCAACCCCCACGTGGGCCTGGTCCGCACCGCCCTCTTCAACTGGGCGTACGCCCGGCACCACGGCGGCACGTTCGTCTTCCGCGTGGAGGACACCGACGCCGCCCGCG
Source organism: Streptomyces sp. NPDC050315 (assembly GCF_040655775.1). Classification (NCBI taxonomy): domain Bacteria; kingdom Bacillati; phylum Actinomycetota; class Actinomycetes; order Kitasatosporales; family Streptomycetaceae; genus Streptomyces; species Streptomyces sp. NPDC050315. The sequence continues at coordinate 170,871 of NZ_JBFAKN010000004.1, read as the reverse complement.
ACTCCGAGGAGTCCTACGACCAGCTCCTGGACGCCATGCGCTGGCTGGGCTTCGACTGGGACGAGGGCCCCGCGGCGTTCGACGACAGCGGCAAGGGCCAGGGCGGCCCGCACGCCCCGTACCGCCAGTCGCAGCGCATGGACATCTACCAGGACATCGCGCGCAAGCTGCTGGACGGCGGCTACGCCTACCACTGCTACTGCACCGCCGAGGAGCTGGACGAGCGCCGCGAGGCCGCCCGCAAGGCCGGCAAGCCCTCCGGGTACGACGGCAAGTGCCGCGAGGTTTCCGCCGAGCAGAAGGCCGCGTACGAGGCCGAGGGCCGCACCTCCATCGTCCGCTTCCGGATGCCCGACGAGACGATCACCTTCACCGACCTGGTCCGCGGCGAGCTGACCTTCCAGCCGGAGAACGTGACCGACTACGGCATCCTCCGCGCCAACGGCGCACCGCTGTACACGCTCGTCAACCCGGTCGACGACGCGCTGATGGAGATCACCCACATCCTCCGCGGCGAGGACCTGCTCTCCTCCACCCCGCGCCAGATCGCCCTGTACAAGGCCCTGATCGAGCTCGGCATCGCCAAGCAGATCCCCGCCTTCGGCCACCTCCCGTACGTCATGGGCGAGGGCAACAAGAAGCTCTCCAAGCGCGACCCGCAGTCCTCGCTCAACCTTTACCGCGAGCGCGGCTTCCTGCCGGAGGGCCTCCTCAACTACCTCTCCCTCCTCGGCTGGTCCTTCTCCGAGGACCAGGACATCTTCTCCGTCGCCGACATGGTGGCGAAGTTCGAGATCGAGGACGTGAACGCCAACCCGGCGCGCTTCGACCTCAAGAAGTGCGAGGCGATCAACGCCGACCACATCCGGCAGCTGGACGTGAAGGACTTCACCGAGCGCTGCGCCCCCTGGCTGCGCGCCCCCTTCGCGCCGTGGGACGAGGCCGACTTCGACCAGTCCCTCTTCGACGCGATCGCCCCGCACGCCCAGAGCCGCCTGAAGGTCCTCTCCGAGATCACCGACAACGTCGACTTCCTGTTCCTGAAGGAGCCGGTCTTCGACGAGGCCTCCTGGACCAAGGCGATGGGCAAGGGCGACCCGGTGGCCCTCCTCACCACGGCCCGCGCCAACCTGGAGTCCGCGGACTGGTCCGACCCCGAGTCCCTCAAGCAGGCCGTCCTGACCGCCGGCGAGACCCACGGCCTCAAACTCGGCAAGGCCCAGGCCCCGGTCCGCGTCGCGGTGACGGGCCGCACGGTCGGCCTCCCCCTCTTCGAGTCCCTGGAAATCCTGGGCAAGGCCCGCACCCTCGCCCGCATCGACGCGGCACTGAAGAAGCTCGCGGAGTAACGCGTTCGGAGATACCTCGTCTCCGAGAGGGGCGGCGACCACATCGGTCGCCGCCCCTCTTTCGTGTATGACTGAGGGTGCAGGAACGTCTACGCAGGGGCGGTGCCGGACATGACGCGGAACACTGAGGGTGACGCGAGGAGAAGGGCGAACATGTCGGTGACTGCCGATCGGCCGCACATGCTGCCGGGCGAATTCGAGGAGCTGGCCCGGGCCGCCGCTCGAACCACCGAGGGGCTGCGTCTTGAGTTCATCAATGGGCAGCTGGGGGTCAAAGCGGTGACGGACGGGGCGCACGGAAGGATCATGCAGTGGCTCCTGCGCCGCTGCCTGCAGGAGCGGCCTGAGCTGTTCATGCACAGTCAGGGGTTGAAGGTGGAGGCATACCGCACCGGCTATGCCATTCCTGATGGCGTCCTTGCGCCGAACGACGCATTCCTGGAGGCCGGCGACTGGGCCGATCCCGAGCCGGCCCTGATGGTCGTCGAGGTGACCTCCTACGATTCGGATACTCACCGTCGCGACCGCATCGACAAGCCCCGCGCCTATGCCGAGACCGGCATCCCCGTCTACCTGCTCATCGACCGGGACAGCTGCGAGGTCACGGTCTTCTCCGAGCCGGATGGCGCGCGTTACGAGCGGGTGGCCATCGTCCCCTTCGGCAAGGAGATCACTCTCTCCGACCCCGTGGGCATCTCCCTCGACACCGAACCCCTGAAGAACTGGGTCTCCTGAGGGCGGTGGGCCGGTAGCGTGCGCGGTATGGGCATACGCGCGGTCCTGTGGGACGTCGATGACACGATCTTCGATTATGCGAGCGCCGATCTTGCGGGGATGCAGGCGCATCTTCTCGCCGAGGGCCTGAGCGAGGGATATCCGTCCGTCGAGCAGGCCCTTGCCCGTTGGAAGGAGCTCACCACGCTCCACTGGCGGCGGTTCGAGGCCGGGGGGATCACCTTCGAGGCGCAGCGGCGGGACCGGGTGCGGGACTTCCTCGGCAGCGACTCGATGAGCGACGAGGACGCCGACGGGTGGTTCGGGCGGTACCTCGCGCATTACGAGGCCGCCTGGGCACTCTTCCCGGACACCTTGCCGGTGCTGGAGCTGCTCGCGGCGGAGTACCGGCACGCGGTGCTCTCGAACTCCTCCGTTCGCAATCAGGACCGCAAGCTGCGGGTTCTGGGCGTACGGGACCGTTTCGAGGCGCTGGTGTGCGCGGCGGAGCTGGGGGTCGCCAAGCCCGCTGCCGGGGCCTTCCACGCCGCCTGTGAGGCCCTGGGGCTGCCGCCCGCGGAGGTGGCGTACGTGGGGGACCAGCCCGACATCGACGCCGGTGGCGCCGTGGCCGCGGGCCTCACGGGCATCTGGCTGGACCGCCGGGGACTGGGCGGCCGGCCGGAGCTGATCCGGATCACCGGCCTGAACCAGCTGCCCGGCCTGCTGCGCGGCGATACCCGTTTTGGAGCGCCGGACACCTTCGGGTAATGTTCTTTCTGCGCCGCCCGAGAGGGCCGACAGGCCCGGCGGGAAGCGCAAGCCGAACAAAATCCCGCAAGGGGTTGCGTTTTGGTGGGCTATGGTGTAATTGGCAGCACGACTGATTCTGGTTCAGTTAGTCTAGGTTCGAGTCCTGGTAGCCCAGCAAGAGATCGTCTCTTCGGAAGTATCGCTTCTCGGAGTACAGTCTCTTGATCGCAGTGCCAGCCCCCGTTGTGTAGCGGCCTAGCACGCCGCCCTCTCAAGGCGGTAGCGCCGGTTCGAATCCGGTCGGGGGTACAGATCCTTGCACTCCACCACCTTCGGGTCGCCCCCGGATGCGGTGATGATGAGGATCGCTAGGGCCCCCGTTGTGTAGCGGCCTAGCACGCCGCCCTCTCAAGGCGGTAGCGCCGGTTCGAATCCGGTCGGGGGTACTGGTGACCAATCCTGGATTGGTCTCAACCACCATGGGCTATGGTGTAATTGGCAGCACGAGTGATTCTGGTTCATTTAGTCTAGGTTCGAGTCCTGGTAGCCCAGCGCAGTTGAGCAGGTGGACTGCAAACTTCCTGCTCAAACCGCAGGTGAGCCCCCGTTGTGTAGCGGCCTAGCACGCCGCCCTCTCAAGGCGGTAGCGCCGGTTCGAATCCGGTCGGGGGTACACAGAGAAAAGGCCCTCCACTCAGGTGGAGGGCCTTTTTCGTGCGCCCGCTTTCGTCATGGCGAAGCGGCGGTCACGATAAAAAGAAAGCGAGAGAAGAAAAGAGCGGAAAGGCCCCCTGCCCGCCGCCGGCGGCGTTGGCGACGGCAGGCGTGGGGCCGGTGGATCAGCTCGTACGGCGCAGGGCCTCGCTGAGGCGGGCCGCCGCGTCGATGACGGCCTGGGCGTGCATCCGGCCCGGGTGGCGGGTCAGCCGCTCGATCGGCCCGGAGACCGACACGGAGGCGACCACGCGGTTCGACGGGCCGCGTACGGGCGCGGAGACCGAGGCCACGCCCGGCTCCCGCTCGCCGATCGACTGGGCCCAGCCACGGCGTCGTACGCCCGAGAGCGCGGTCGCGGTGAAACGTGCCCCCTGAAGGCCCCTGTGCAGCCGCTCAGGCTCTTCCCAGGCCATCAGGATCTGGGCGGCCGAGCCGGCCTTCATCGGGAGCGTGGAGCCCACCGGGACGGTGTCCCGCAGGCCGGAGAGCCGCTCGGCCGCGGCCACGCAGATCCGCATGTCGCCCTGCCGGCGATAGAGCTGGGCGCTCTCGCCTGTCACGTCGCGCAGGTGCGTGAGCACCGGCCCCGCCGTGGCCAGGAGCCGGTCCTCACCGGCCGCGGCGGCGAGCTCCGCCAGCCGCGGTCCGAGGATGAACCGGCCCTGCATGTCCCTCGCCACCATCCGGTGGTGTTCCAGTGCTACCGCAAGCCGGTGCGCCGTGGGGCGCGCGAGCCCGGTCGCTCCGACCAGCCCGGCGAGGGTGGCCGGACCGGACTCCAGAGCGCTCAATACCAGAGCCGCCTTGTCGAGAACGCCGACGCCGCTAGAGTTGTCCATGCAACGATACTCACGTCTCACAGTGTGAAACGCAAGTTCAATTTTCTGCGGAAGTCGCCACTCTTGAAGCGAGGCCCTGGACCGGGGCCCGTGTACCGCCCGGTACGAGGGGTACGAGCGGCGCGCAATCAGACGAGTTGGGCCGGCGAAGTCGGCCGGCCGGAGGGACAGCGATGGGACGGACACTCGCGGAGAAGGTCTGGGACGACCACGTCGTCCGGCGCGCGGAAGGCGAGCCCGACCTCCTCTTCATCGATCTGCATCTGCTGCACGAGGTGACCAGCCCGCAGGCGTTCGACGGCCTGCGCAAGGCCGGCCGCCGGGTGCGTCGGACGGACCTCACCATCGCCACCGAGGACCACAACACCCCCACCCTCGACATCGACAAGCCGATCGCCGACCCGGTCTCGCGCACCCAGCTGGAGACGCTGCGCAAGAACGCCGCGGAATTCGGGGTGCGGCTGCACCCGCTGGGCGATGTCGAGCAGGGCGTCGTACACGTCGTGGGCCCGCAGTTGGGGCTGACCCAGCCGGGTACCACCGTGGTCTGCGGTGACTCCCACACCTCCACCCACGGCGCGTTCGGCGCGCTGGCCTTCGGCATCGGCACCAGCCAGGTCGAGCACGTGCTGGCCACCCAGACGCTGCCGCTGTCGCCCTTCAGGACGATGGCCGTCACCGTCGAGGGCGAGCTGCCGGAGAGCGTCACGGCCAAGGACCTGATCCTCGCCATCATCGCGAAGATCGGCACCGGCGGCGGCCAGGGCTATGTCATCGAGTACCGCGGCTCGGCCATCGAGAAGCTCTCGATGGAGGCCCGGATGACCATCTGCAACATGTCCATCGAGGCGGGCGCCCGGGCCGGCATGATCGCCCCCGACCAGACCACCTTCGACTACCTCGAGGGTCGCGACCACGCCCCCAAGGGCGCCGACTGGGACGCGGCCGTCGAGTACTGGAAGACGCTGCGCACCGACGACGACGCGGTCTTCGACCACGAGGTCGTCATCGACGCCGCCGAGCTGGCGCCGTTCGTCACCTGGGGCACCAACCCCGGCCAGGGCGCGCCGCTGTCCGAGAACGTGCCCGACCCGGCCTCCTACGAGGACGCTTCGGAGCGGTACGCCGCCGAAAAGGCCCTGGAGTACATGGGGTTGACGGCCGGTCAGCCGCTGCGCGACATCAAGGTGGACACCGTCTTCGTAGGTTCGTGCACCAACGGCCGCATCGAGGACCTGCGCTCGGCCGCCGCGCTCCTGGAGGGCCGCAAGGTCGCCGACGGCGTACGGATGCTCATCGTCCCCGGCTCGGTGCGCGTCGCCCTGCAGGCCGTCGAGGAGGGCCTGGACAAGGTCTTCACCGCGGCCGGCGCCGAATGGCGGCACGCGGGCTGCTCGATGTGCCTGGGCATGAACCCCGACCAGCTGGCCCCCGGCGAGCGCTCCGCCTCCACCTCGAACCGCAACTTCGAGGGCCGGCAGGGCAAGGGCGGCCGCACCCACCTGGTCTCGCCCCAGGTCGCCGCCGCAACGGCGGTTCTCGGCCACCTGGCCTCGCCCGCCGACCTGTCCGACGCCGCCGCCCCGCAGCCCGCTGGAGTCTGAGAACGATGGAAGCTTTCACCACCCACACCGGCCGGGCCGTCCCGCTGCGCCGCAGCAACGTCGACACCGACCAGATCATCCCCGCCCACTGGCTGAAGAAGGTCACCCGGGACGGCTTCGAGGACGGCCTCTTCGAGGCCTGGCGCAAGCAGCCCGACTTCGTGCTGAACCAGGAGGCGTACCAGGGCGCCACCGTCCTGGTCGCCGGCCCCGACTTCGGCACCGGCTCCTCCCGTGAGCACGCCGTCTGGGCCCTGCAGAACTACGGCTTCAAGGCCGTCATCTCCTCGCGTTTCGCCGACATCTTCCGCGGCAACTCCCTCAAGAACGGCCTGCTGACGGTGGTCCTGCCGCAGGAGACCGTGGAGGCGCTGCAGCAGCTGGCCGAGGCCGACCCCACCGCCGAGGTGACCGTCGACCTGGTCAACCGCGAGGTACGTGCCGAGGGCATCAAGGCCGCATTCGAGCTGGACGAGAACGCCCGTTGGCGGCTGCTGGAGGGCCTGGACGACATCAGCCTCACCCTCCGGGAGGAAGACTCCATCGCCGCGTACGAGGCGAACAGGCCGTCCTTCAAGCCGCGTACAGTAGTGGCCTGACCTCGGGGTTTTCTGGCTGAAAGACATCTTGCATACGATGCGCTCCTTGCTACTTGGCAAGGGGCGCATCGTCTTGTTGAGTGGCGTGTTGAGGCCCCGTGAAGCGACAACTCACCGCAGATGGCACAATTAGCGCATGGAACGCGACGGCCAACTGGAGCTCTACGGTCTCGTCGCCGACCGTCTCAAGGCCGCACACACACGAGTGCGGACACTGCAAGTCCCGGAGGGCGTACGGATGGCGCTGACCCGGAAGCTGCTCGTCATCACGGCTGCGGCAAAACACGATCTGGCCGGCGCGGCACGGCGTCTGGAGCGCTTCATGAACGACCTCGACGAAGGGCGTTATCCCGAAGACGTGGATGCCGACGGAACTCCGTGACGGTCGAGTTCGTTGCGGCACAAGGGTGATTAGCCCGTTTCGTGTTTGATTTGCGGTATATATCTGCCTAACGTGCGAAAAAGCTTGAACACATACGTTCCAGCAATGTCTCCGAAGGGGAAGACGTGAACAAGGCGCAGCTCGTAGAAGCCATTGCCGACAAGCTCGGCGGACGTCAGAACGCCGCGGACGCGGTCGACGCGGTCCTGGACGCCATCGTCCGTGCCGTGGTCGGCGGCGACCGCGTTTCGGTCACCGGATTCGGTTCGTTCGAGAAGGTCGACCGCCCGGCCCGTTACGCCCGTAACCCGCAGACGGGTGAGCGGGTGCGGGTGAAGAAGACCTCCGTGCCGCGTTTCCGCGCCGGACAGGGCTTCAAGGACCTGGTCAGCGGCTCGAAGAAGCTCCCGAAGAACGACGTGGCCGTCAAGAAGGCCCCGAAGGGCAGCCTTTCGGGCGGTACCAAGACCACCGCCAAGGCCGCGACCAAGAAGGCCACCGCCAAGAAGGCCACGGCGAAGAAGACCACGGCGGCGAAGAAGACCACGGCCAAGAAGGCGACGCCGGCGAAGAAGACGACCGCCGCCAAGAAGGCCACCACCGCCAAGAAGGCCACGCCGGCCAAGAAGACCACCGCCAAGAAGGCCACGCCGGCCAAGAAGGCCACCACGGCGAAGAAGGCCACCGCCAAGAAGACCGCCCCGGCCAAGAAGACCACGGCGAAGAAGGCCCCGGCCAAGAAGGCCACCGCCCGCAAGACCACCGCCAAGAAGACCACCGCCCGCAAGCGCTGACCCTCCGGCGGCGAACCTCGCGACGGGCCGGGCTCCCCTGAGGAGCCCGGCCCGCGGTGCGTTGCCCGGCCCCCTCCGCATAGGCTCTGACCATGCAGGCCACCGCATACACCTACGACGCCGACAGCCGCACGGGCAGCGTGCTGCTCGACGACGGCACCCCGCTGCCCTTCGACACCGCCGCCTTCGACGCCGGCGATCTGCGGCTGCTCCGGCCCGGCCAGCGCGTCCGCATCGACGTGACGGGCGAGGGCGAGGACCGCCGCATCACCCTCATCACGCTCCAGACGTTCTGAGAGCCGCCCGCAAGGCCCCGGCGGCCCGCTCAGGCCCCCGGAGCGCCCAGCGCCGCTATTCCAGCCGAGATGGCCGCCGTATGGCGGGCCGTCCGCGCCCCCACGCCCAATTCCAGCGCCGCCCGCAGATCCTCCGGAGTGTCCACGTCCTGCCGTACGGACCGCACGTCGGACAAGGTGATCTCCTGAGCGCCGGAAGCCGCGTGCCGGGCCCGTGAAGCGCCGCCGAATGCCGGAGCCAATTCCGCCCCCGGCGCCGCGGACAGCAGCGTCGTCCCTATTTCCGCCGCATCCGCGAGAAATGCGCGCGGGAATTGCGCGGCAGCGGAGAGCACCCGTTCCAGTTCCGCCGGGCGCAGCGCCGGAAGATCCGCATTGAGCGCCGCCACCGGGGCACCGGGACGGTACGCCCGTACCGTGTGCGCGCCGTACGCGAGCGCGGGATTCAGCCCCGCCGCCGGTACATCGGCCACGATGCGCGCCCCGATGGCCGCGAGCGCCTCACCGGCCTGCTGATCGTCCGTGACAACCGCCACATCGCGTACTGCCGGGCATTCCAGCGCCGCGACCACCGTGTCCAGGGCGAACGCCAGCGCCAGCCGGGGCCGGAAGCGGGCGTCCGCCGCGGCGGACAGCCTGCTCTTGGCCCGCACCAGCGGTTTCAGGGGCACCACCAGGCTCCACACCGCATCCGCTCCTTCTTCTCGCATCGGCAGCATTGTCACCCGCTGCCGCCGCCCGCAGCAGGGCGCGGGGATACGGTGTCCTCGACAGACCGGGTACCGGGGGCGACACTTGTGCGGCTGCCGGGTCGCCGCAGCTCAGCAGGTCCCATTAGGAGGGTGTCCGAGTGTCCCGCCACAGAATCGGCTTCTGGTACCGCCTCGCGGCGGTCATCGCAAAACCGCCGCTCGTGGTGCTGTTCAAGCGGGACTGGCAGGGAATGGAGCACATTCCCGCCGAGGGCGGATTCATCACCGCGGTCAACCACAACTCGTATCTCGACCCGCTCTCCTACGCGCACTATCAGTACAACAGCGGACGCGTCCCGCGATTCCTCGCCAAGAGCGGCCTCTTCAAGGGCGGCTTCGTCGGCGCGATCATGCGCGGCACGGGACAGATCCCGGTCTACCGCGAATCCACCGACGCGGCCACCGCGTTCCGCGCCGCCGTGGACGCCATCAACCGGGGCGAGTGCGTCGCCTTCTACCCCGAGGGCACCCTCACCCGCGACCCCGACATGTGGCCCATGCAGGGCAAGACCGGCGCCGCCCGCGTCGCGCTGCTCACCAAGGCGCCCGTCATCCCGGTCGCCCAGTGGGGCGCCAACGAGGCGATGCCGCCGTACGCCAAGGAGAAGAAGCTCCGGCTCTTCCCGCGCAAGACGCTGCGCGTGAAGGCGGGCCCGCCCGTCGACCTGGCCGAGTTCTACGGCCAGGAACCCACCGCCGAGGTGCTCCGCGCCGTCACCGACCGCATCATGGCCTCGGTGACCGACATCCTGGCCGAGGTCCGCGACGAACCCGCGCCGGCCGAGCCGTACGACCACCGCAAGGCCCGCGCCGAACAGCGCCGGAAGAACCAGCAGATGCGGCGGCGGGACGCGAAGCCCGGCGCCACTCAGGAGGATGAAGGCAAGTGACGCGCTGCGCCGTCTACGGCACGGGGTCGTGGGGCACCGCATTCGCGATGGTGCTGGCCGACGCGGGCTGCGAGGTGACCCTGTGGGGCCGCCGCGCCGAGCTCGCCGAGGCCATCAACACCGGCCGCACCAACCCCGACTACCTCCCGGGCGTGGAGCTGCCGCAGACCGTACGGGCCACCGCGGACCCCGCCGAGGCCGCCGCCGGCGCGGAGTTCACCGTCCTCGCCGTGCCGTCCCAGACGCTGCGTACCAACCTCGCCGACTGGGCGCCGCTGCTGCCCTCCGACACCGTCCTGGTGTCCCTGATGAAGGGCATCGAGCTCGGTACGGCCAAGCGGATGAGCGAGGTCATCGAAGAGGTCGCCAAGGTGCCCGCCGAGCGGGTGGCCGTGCTGACCGGCCCGAACCTCGCCAAGGAGATCGCCGCCCGGCAGCCCGCCGCCGCGGTCGTCGCCTGCACCGACGAGGCCGTCGCCACCCGCCTGCAGGCCGCGTGCCACACCCCGTACTTCCGCCCGTACACCACCACCGACGTGGTGGGCGCGGAGCTGGGCGGCGCGGTGAAGAACGTCATCGGCCTCGCGGTGGGCATCGCGGGCGGCATGGGCCTGGGCGACAACGCCAAGGCGTCGCTCATCACCCGCGGCCTCGCCGAGACCATGCGGTTGGGGATCGCGCTGGGGGCCGACCCGGCCACGTTCGCGGGGCTGGCGGGCATGGGCGACCTGGTCGCCACGTGCTCCTCGCCGCTCTCCCGGAACAACACCTTCGGCCAGAACCTCGGCCGCGGCATGAGCCTCGAGGAGACCATCGCCGTCACCAAACAGACCGCGGAGGGCGTGAAGTCCTGCGAGTCGGTGCTGGACCTGGCCCGCCGGCACGGCGTCGAGATGCCGATCACCGAGACGGTGGTGAGCATCGTCCACGACGCCAAGCCGCCGCTGGTGGCCCTGAAGGAGTTGATGTCGCGGTCGGCCAAGCCGGAGCGGCACTGAACGGGGGGTGCCGGTTGTCCACAGGCGCCGGCGGTCCGAGTCGTTAAGCCTCCGTTGTCCACAGGGCCCGACGGGGATGAGTCGTTGGCGCTACCTTCGCGGCAGGCCGCTTCTGGGCGGCTTGTGTGGTGGAGGTGGGGGAGGGGCCTTGGCCACGGTACGGAAGTTCTCCCGCTGGTCTGGGGAGAGGGAGGGGCCCCTGCCAGGAACACGGGGGACTTGGCCCATAGAGACGCCCCACACCCCCCAAGACATTCGCATCCGCCGTACCAACAGGTAGTCTCGGTCCGATATGAGCAGCGAGACCTCCTCCCAGAAGCCCCGCGTCGCCGTCGTGTTCGGTGGGCGCAGCTCCGAGCACGCCATCTCGGTGGTCACCGCGGGCGCCGTACTGAGCGCCATCGACCGCGAGAAGTACGACGTGCTGCCGATCGGCATCACGACGGACGGCCGCTGGGCGCTGACCGCCGACGAGCCGGAGCGGATGGCCATCACGGACCGGAAGCTGCCGAGCGTCGCGGAGCTCGCCGAGTCCGCCGACGGCGCCGTGGTCCTGCCGGTCGACCCCACCAGCCGTGAGGTCGTCTACAGCGAGCCCGGGCAGGTCCCCAAGGCGCTCGGCGACGTCGACGTGGTCTTCCCCGTCCTGCACGGCCCGTACGGCGAGGACGGCACCCTCCAGGGCCTCCTGGAGCTGTCCGGCGTGCCCTACGTGGGTTCGGGAGTGCTCTCCTCGGCCGTCGGCCAGGACAAGGACTACATGAAGCGGGTCTTCGCCTCCTTCGGGCTGCCGGTCGGTCCGTACGAGGTCATCCGCCCCCGCGAGTGGGAGCAGGACCCCGCGGCGGCGCGCAAGAAGATCGTGGACTTCGCCGGCGAGCACGGCTGGCCGCTGTTCGTGAAGCCCGCCCGGGCCGGCTCCTCCATGGGCATCTCCAAGGTGGACGACCTCGCCGGGCTGGACGAGGCCATCGAGGAGGCCCGCGCCCACGACCCGAAGATCCTGGTCGAGTCGCTGCTGAGCGGCCGGGAGATCGAGTGCGGCGTGCTGGAGTTCGAGGACGGCCCGCGGGCCAGCGTCCCGGCCGAGATCCCGCCGGTCACCGCGCACGACTTCTACGACTTCGAGGCCAAGTACATCGACTCCGCCACCGGACTGGTGCCCGCGCCGCTCACCGAGGAGCAGACCGCGCGCGTCCAGGAGCTGGCCGTCGAGGCGTTCGAGGCGGCGTCCTGCGAGGGCCTGGTGCGCGCCGACTTCTTCCTGCAGGACAACGGCGAGTTCGTCATCAACGAGATCAACACCCTGCCGGGCTTCACGCCCATTTCGATGTACCCGCGGATGTGGCAGGAGTCCGGGGTGAGCTACGCCGAGCTGGTGGACCGGCTCATCCAGGCGGCGCTGCGGCGCTCCACGGGCCTGCGCTGACCCTTCGCGGCGGCGGCCGGTCGGGGCCTACACGACTCCGACCGGCACGGTCTTCTTCACGGCCGACGCCAGGTCGGTGAGTACATCGACCTCGGGCGCGTACTTCCCCGGTACCGTCACCTCGACGTTCGCGCGGCGCAGCACGGTCGTGAAGCGATAGCCGTCGTCCTGCTTCTCGAAGAGCCACTCGACGCCGTTGATTTCCGCGGCGTCCTGCAGCGGGTTGTAATGTTCATTACCAGGCTTCAGCACGTCGGGCTCCGGCACGCCGCAGCGCAGCTGTACGGCGGGCTCGCCCCACACGGCGGTGAAGTCGGAGACGGGATCGGCGGTCCGCCGCTTCAGACCGTCCACGGTGTCGGGCAGTTTCCCGTGCAGCGCCCGGCAGAGCCGGGCCTGCTCCCCCTTCGGGGCGGGAACCGCCACGCTCGCCGAATCGTCGGACGGGGCACAGCCCGCCACCGCGATCAGTACGGCGAGCAGCGGCGGAGCGAGCGACCGGCCTGGCGAGCATTTCACCCGGCCGAGCATACGGGGGACTAGATATGAACCACCGGGCAGGTCAGGGTGCGCGTGATGCCGTCCACTTGCTGGACTTTGGCGACCACCATGCGGCCCAGATCATCGACCGTGTCAGCCTGGGCACGCACGATCACGTCGTAGGGACCGGTCACGTCCTCGGCCTGGATCACGCCGGGCAGTTTGGCGATGACTTCGGCGACCGCGGATGCCTTGCCGACCTCGGTCTGGATCAGGATGTACGCCTGTACCACGGGACCTCCAGGGCGGCTTCGAGGATCATGTGGGAAGAAGGGACGCCACGGTACCGCGTCGCCGAGCGGAGCGGGGAGACCCGCGCGGCGGACGCGGCGAACAGTTCGCGGCCGCCGGCGCGGAACGCGTCACCCGGAGCGCGGCCGTCCGGGAAGGCGGCGCAGGCCGTGCGCGACGCGTCAGTGGAGTACGGAACGTCCGTACGCATGGGAAGGGCAACAGCATGAAGGGCACCGTCGGCGAGTTGGGGGAGTTCGGCCTCATCAGAGAGCTGACCTCGCGGCTCACCTCCACCCCGGCCGTACGCATCGGACCGGGCGACGACGCCGCCGTGGTCACCGCGCCGGACCGCCGGGTCGTGGCCAGTACGGACGTACTCCTCGAAGGGCGGCACTTCCGCCGCGACTGGTCCACCGCCTACGACGTCGGCCGCAAGGCCGCCGCCCAGAACCTCGCCGACATCGCCGCCATGGGCGCGGTCCCCACCGCCATCCTGCTCGGCCTCGTCGTCCCCGCCGAACTCCCCGCCACGTGGGCGACGGAGCTGATGGACGGGCTGCGGGACGAGTGCCAGGTGGCGGGCGCCGCCGTGGTCGGCGGTGACGTCGTACGCGGCGAGATCATCACCGTCGCCATCACCGCCCTCGGCGACCTGCGCAACGCCGAGCCGGTCACCCGGGGCGGCGCCCAGCCCGGCGACGTCGTCGCGGTCACCGGCTGGCTCGGCTGGTCGGCGGCGGGCCACGCCGTGCTCACCCGCGGCTTCCGCTCCCCGCGCGCCTTCGTGGAGGCGCACCGCAGGCCGGAGCCGCCGTACCACGCCGGACCCGCGGCCGCCGGGCTCGGCGCCACTGCCATGACGGACGTCAGCGACGGCCTGGTCGCCGACCTCGGGCACATCGCCGAGGCCAGCAAGGTCCGCATCGACCTGCAGTCCCAGAAGATCGACGTGCCCTCGCAGATGGCCGACATCGGTACGGCGTGCGGCGTGGACCCGCTGCAGTGGGTGCTCTCCGGCGGCGAGGACCACGCGATCGTGGCGACCTTCCCGCCGGACGTGAAGCTCCCCGCCCGCTGGAAGGTCATCGGCGAGGTCCTCAACCCCTCCGCGCTGCCCCAGGTGACGGTGGACGGCGCGCCCTGGACCAAGGGCGGCTGGGACCACTTCGGCGACGACGACGTGGTCGGCTAGGACTGGGTGACGTGGTCGGCCGGAATCGGCCGTCGATTAGATTCGGGGCATGCACACACCACCCCGCGTCCTGACCGTCGCAGGCTCCGACTCCGGCGGCGGCGCCGGCATCCAGGCCGACCTGAAGACGATGCTGGCGCTCGGCACGCACGGCATGAGCGTGCTGACCGCCGTCACTGCGCAGAACTCCCTGGGCGTCCAGGGCGCCTGGGAGCTGCCGGTCGAGGCGGTACGGGCCCAGTTCCGCAGCGTCGTGGACGACATCGGCGTCCAGGCGGTCAAGACCGGCATGCTCTCCTCGCCCGAGCTGGTGGAGACGGTGGCCGGGCTGCTCGCGGAGCTCTCCGCGCCCGTCGTGATCGACCCCGTGGGCGTCTCCAAGCACGGCGACTCGCTGCTCGCCGCCACGGCCCTGGACGCGGTCCGTACGAAGCTGCTGCCGACCGCGACCGTCGCCACCCCCAACCTCGACGAGGTGGCCCAGCTCACGGGCGTAGAGGTCCGGGAAGAGGCCGATATGCGGCGGGCGGCCGCGGCGGTCCTGGCCCATGGTCCGCGCTGGGCGCTGATCAAGGGCGGTCACCTGGCGTCCTCGGACGAGGCGGTGGATCTCCTCACCGACGGTGATCAGGAGTACTGGCTGCGCGCCCCGCGCCACGACAACCGGCACACGCACGGCACGGGCTGCACGCTCGCCAGTGCGATCGCCGCCCGGCTGGCGCACGGTGACTCCGTTCCGGAGGCCGTGGCGGCGGCGAAGGAGTACGTCACGGGCGCGATCGCGGCCGGCTTCCGGCTGGGCGGCGGGATCGGGCCCGTCGATCACGGGTGGCGGCTGCGCTGAGCCCTGGAGACCCGCGGGGGCGTCTGTACAGAGATGCGGGCGCCCGCGGGCAACAGAAAAGCCGGCCCACCCGGAGGTGGACCGGCTTCAAGGCAACCGGCAGGCTGCGCCACGACGTAACGTCAGCGCGCGACCTTGCCGGCCTTGATGCACGAGGTGCAGACGTTGAGCCGCTTCGGCGTGCGCCCGATCACAGCGCGCACCGTCTGGATGTTGGGGTTCCAACGACGGTTGGTGCGGCGGTGCGAGTGAGAAACGCTCTTGCCGAAGCCCGGCCCCTTGCCGCAGACGTCGCAGTTGGCAGCCACGGGTCACTCCAAAGACTTCAGATGCACTTACGGTAATTCCCAGCGCGCCGAGTGCATTGAACGACAAGCGGTGCCGGGAGGGAAAAGCCCGATTCGCATCGGGCAACCGGAGCAGCATACAACGACCGCTCCCGCCCTACGAAACTACCATGACCGCCCGGGGCCCCCGGCCGAGCACCGGTCCCGTACGCGGCTACCCTGCGGTGCACTGCCCCGACCGAGGAGGACACACGGTGCTCGACGCCACCGCGGTACGCGCATGGTGTGAGCTGGCCCTGGAGGCGCTCGGCCGGAACCGCGAGCGGATCGACGCGATCAACGTCTACCCCGTCGCCGACGGTGACACCGGCACCAACCTCTACCTGACCATGGAGTCCGCGGCCCGTGCCGTGGAGGCCGCCTTCGACGGGCACGCCGCCTCCGGGACGGCGCCCTGCCCCGCCGACGCCGTCCGCGCCATGGCCCACGGCGCGCTCATCGGCGCCCGCGGCAACTCCGGCACGATCCTGGCGCAGCTGCTGCGGGGGATGACGGAGGTACTGGCGGGGGCGCCGGCTGCATCCGGCCCCGCCCCGGAGCTCGCGTCGGCCCTGCGGCGCGCGGCCGCATCGGCGTACGAGGCGGTGGCGCACCCCGTGGAGGGCACGGTCCTCACCGTGGCGACGGCGGCCGCCGACGCCGCCGAGGGCGCCGTGCTGGGCGGTGACGTGGTGGCGGTGGCCCGCGCGGCCCACGAGGGCGCCAGGAAGGCGCTGGACGCCACTCCGGGGCAGCTCGCGGTTCTCGGCAGGGCGGGCGTGGTCGACGCGGGCGGCTGCGGCCTGGTCGCTGTCCTGGGCGCGCTCGCGGACGCGCTGTCCGGGGAGCGCACGGCAGCGGCCGGCGGCGTACGGATCGCCGTGGGCGCCCCCGCCTCCAGGGGCGGCACGGACCCCGCCATGGTCGTCACCGAGGCCGGCGGCTGCGGCGCCGACGAGCACGCCACCGCCGACGGCCCCGCCTTCGAGGTGATCTACCTCCTGGAGGCCGACGACGAGGCCGTGGCCCGGCTGCGCACCCGGCTCGACGGGCTCGGCGACTCCCTGGTGGTGGTCGGCGGGGACGGCCTGTGGAACGTCCATGTGCATGTGGACGACGCGGGCGCGGCCGTCGAGGCGGGCATCGAGGCGGGCCGCCCGTACCGGATCCGCATCACGCACTTCGCGGGCGCCGAGGCCGCCCGCGGCGCGGCTCCGGAGCGCGCGGAACGGGCCGTGGTCGCGGTGGTACCGGGAGACGGGCTGGCCGGGCTGTGCGCCGCGGCCGGCGCGACCGTGGTCTCCGTACGCCCTGGGGAGCCGCCCGCCAGCGGCGAGCTGGTCCAGGCGATCCGGCAGGCGCACGCCCGCGAGGTGGTGCTGCTGCCGAACGACGCCGACCTGCGGCACACGGCCGCCGCCGCGGCCGGCCAGGCCCGTACCGAAGGCGTGCGCGTCGCAGTGATCCCCACCCGGGCCGCGGTCCAGGGCATCGCGGCGCTGGCCGTCCACGAGGCCGGCCGCACGTTCGACGAGGACGTGGTGGCGATGACCTCGGCGGCGGGCGCCACCCGGTACGGCGAGCTGACGGTCGCCGAGCGGCAGTCCTGGACCATGGCCGGGGTCTGCCAGGCCGGGGACGTACTGGGGCTGGTGGACGGCGACGTCGCGGTGATCGGTACGGACCCGGCGGCCACCGCCCTCGACGTACTGGACCGGATGCTCTCGGCGGGCGGCGAGATGGTCACCCTCGTGTGCGGCGAAGGCTTCCCCCGGGCGCTCGCCGACCGCCTCGAACGCCACGTACGCGAGCGCCATCTGGCCGTGGACACGGTGGTGTACGCCGGGGGCCAGCAGTCGTCGCTGCTGCTGATCGGTGTGGAGTAGCTGTCCGATCGGCGTGGAACAGCCGCCCGGGGAGGCCCGTTCGCCGGTCCTCCCGCCGGTTGTCAGTGGCGTGGTGTGCAATGGACCCGTGCTGGATGAACCACTGAAGAAGATCCTCGGCGGCACCACCGCGAAGGTGCTGGCCGAGCACCTCGGCCTGCACACGGTCGGCGATCTGCTGCACCACTACCCGCGGCGGTACGCCGAGCGCGGCGAGCTGACCACCCTCGCCGACCTCCCGCTCGACGAGCACGTCACGGTCGTCGCCCGGGTCGCCGACGCCCGGGTGCACACCTTCAACCACGGCCGCGGCCAGCGCCTGGAGGTCACGCTCACCGACGGCAGCGGCCGCCTCCAGCTGGTCTTCTTCGGCAAGGGCATCCACAAGCCGCGGCACGACCTCCTCCCCGGCCGCCGCGCGATGTTCGCGGGCAAGGTCTCGGTCTTCAACCGCAAGCTCCAGCTCGCCCACCCCGAGTACGAACTCCTCGCGGGTGAGGGCGGCGACGACGCCGTGGACGCCTTCGCCAATCAGCTCCTGCCGATCTACCCGGCGGCCCAGAAGATGCCGTCCTGGAAGGTCGCGAAGGCGGTGGACGCGGTGCTGCCCAGCGCTCGGGAGGCGGTCGACCCGCTGCCGCCCGCGCTCCGGGAGGGCCGAGGCCTCGTCCCGCTCCCCGAGGCCCTGCTGAAGGTCCACCGGCCCGCCACCAAGGCCGACATCGCCGACGCCCGGGCCCGCCTGAAGTGGGACGAGGCGTTCGTCCTCCAGGTCGCCCTGGCCCGCCGCCGCTTCGCCGAGACCCAGCTCCCCGCCGTCCCCCGCCCGTTGACGGAGAACGGCCTCCTGGACGCCTTCGACGCCCGCCTCCCCTTCACCCTCACCGACGGCCAGCAGAAGGTCAGCCGCGAGATCTTCGACGACCTGGCCACGGACCACCCGATGCACCGGCTGCTCCAGGGGGAAGTGGGCAGCGGGAAGACGATGGTGGCTCTGCGGGCCATGCTCGCCGTGGTCGATACCGGTGGGCAGGCGGCGATGCTCGCGCCCACCGAGGTGCTCGCGCAGCAGCATCACCGGTCGATCACGGAGATGATGGGGGAGCTGGCCGAGGGCGGCATGCTCGGTGGGGCGGAGCACGGTACGAAGGTCGTGCTGCTGACCGGCTCGATGGGCACGGCCGCGCGGAAGCAGGCGCTGCTGGACCTCGTGACGGGCGAGGCCGGGCTGGTGATCGGCACGCATGCGCTGATCGAGGACAAGGTGCAGTTCCACGACCTGGGGCTGGTCGTGGTGGACGAGCAGCACCGGTTCGGCGTGGAGCAGCGGGACGCGCTGCGCTCCAAGGGGAAGCAGCCGCCGCACCTCCTGGTGATGACCGCGACGCCGATTCCGCGGACGGTCGCGATGACCGTGTTCGGCGATCTGGAGACGTCCGTACTGGACCAGTTGCCGGCCGGTCGGTCGCCGATCGCGAGTCATGTCGTACCGGCCAAGGACAAGCCGCACTTCCTGGCGCGCGCCTGGGACCGGGTGCGCGAGGAGGTCGAGGGCGGGCATCAGGCGTACGTCGTGTGCCCGCGGATCGGGGACGAGGAGGACGATCCGAAGAAGAAGGCCGCGAAGTCGCCCGAGGACGAGGCGGAGAAGCGGCCGCCGCTGGCCGTGCTGGACGTCGCCGAGCAGCTGGCCAAGGGGCCGCTCGCGGGGCTGCGCGTGGAGGTGCTGCACGGGCGGATGCAGCCGGACGACAAGGACGACGTGATGCGCCGGTTCGCCGCCGGCGACGTGGATGTGCTGGTGGCGACGACCGTCATCGAGGTGGGGGTGAACGTACCGAACGCCACCGCGATGGTGATCATGGACGCCGACCGGTTCGGGGTCTCGCAGCTGCATCAGCTGCGCGGGCGGGTGGGCCGCGGCTCGGCGCCCGGCCTGTGCCTGTTGGTGACGGAGATGTCCGAGGCGAGCCCGGCGCGGGCCCGGCTGGGCGCGGTGGCGAGCACGCTGGACGGCTTCGAGCTGTCCCGGATCGACCTGGAGCAGCGGCGCGAGGGCGACGTCCTGGGGCAGGCGCAGTCCGGGGTGCGCTCCAGCCTCCGGATGCTCGCGGTCATCGAGGACGAGGACGTGATCGAGGCGGCCCGGGAGGAGGCGACGGCGATCGTGGCGCGCGACCCGGAGCTGGCCGGACTGCCCGAGCTGCGGGTCGCGTTGGACGCCCTGCTGGACACCGAGCGGGAGAGCTATCTGGACAAGGGGTGAGCGGCGCCCGGACCGGCTCCGGGCGGCGCCGCAACAGCGCGGTCCGGGGTCATTGTCGGACCCCCCTGGGAGACTGAATTCCGTACGAGCCGGCCCATGCCGCTCTCCGCGGCGCTTCTCGGCGGCCGGCCGTGCGCGGACGGACCAGGGGGACCGTTTCATGGCATTCCGGCATCTGAACGAACTCCCGCTCGGCGACAAGATCTTCCGCATCGAGCTCGCCAGCGACGACGACGCGACCGTCACGCTCACCCTCACGGGCTGGCACGAGGACGCCCCCGAGACCCTCCTCGCCTCCGGCGCCCTCACCCTGCCCCTGACCGAGGTCCCGGCCCTGCGGATCGCGCTGAACCGCGCCCTGCGCGCCCTCGCGCTGGTCGCCGACGTGGCCGAGCCGATACCGGACCGCGATGTGCTGCGCGAGCTGTTCCCCGGGCACGGCGCGCCCTGGGTGCCGCAGCACGAGGAGGACCTGACGCGCCGGTTCCACGCGGGCGAGACCATCGCGCGGATAGCCGCCCGCTTCGGCCGCACGCCCGATTCGGTACGGACGAAGCTGCGCGAGCTCGGCCACGACCCGCGCCGCCCGGAGTACTGCCCGCCGGACGGCTGCCTGTCCTGGTCGCGGTACGCCTCACCGGCACTGGTGGGCGGCGCGGAGGAGGCGGAGGGGAGGTAGGCCCTGCGCGGCCGCCGGGCCGCAGCCGGCGCTGCTCGCCGCGCGCGCCCTGCGCAGGAGCGGGCCCGGCCGCACCGGCGACGGCGCGCCCGCTGCCCGCGGCAGAGCGCGCGGCCGGACGCCATATCGTGGAGGTGCGGGACCGTTCCCGGCCCCGCCCCGCCCATGGGCCGCATGGGCCGCACAGCTGAGGACGAGAATCGTATGACCCGCGTGATCGCCGGCGTGGCCGGCGGCCGGCGCCTGGCCGTGCCGCCCGGCACGGGCACCCGCCCGACCTCCGACCGGGCGCGCGAGGGCCTGTTCTCCACCTGGGAGGCGCTGGACGGCCCGCTGACCGGGGCCAGGGTGCTGGATCTGTACGGCGGCTCCGGCGCGGTCGGCCTGGAGGCGCTCTCCCGGGGCGCCGCGGCCGTACTGCTGGCCGAGGCCGACCCGAAGGCCGCCCGCACGATCCGCGAGAACATCCGCAGCCTCGGCCTTCCGGGCGCCGAATTCCGCGCCGCGAAGGCCGAGCAGGTCGTCGCGGGGCCGGTCGCCGGCGAGCCGTACGACCTCGTCTTCCTGGACCCGCCGTACGCCGTCACCGACGACGATCTTCGCGAGATCCTCCTCACACTCCGCGCCCAGGGCTGGATCACGGGCGATGCGCTCGCCACCGTGGAGCGCAGCACCAGGGGCGGAGAATTCCGCTGGCCCGACGGATTCACGGGCCTGCGCTCCCGCCGCTACGGCGAGGCCACGCTTTGGTACGGTCGCGCCGCTTCGACGTGCGAGGACGCCGGTGGGGACGCCGGCGACCGCCCTGACGGGAGCGCCACGTCGGCAAGCGAGTCATGACCGGATCGGAGAGCGAGGAACCTCAAGTGCGCCGTGCCGTCTGTCCGGGGTCGTTCGACCCCATTACGAATGGGCACCTGGACATCATCGCCCGGGCCTCCAAGCTCTACGACGTGGTCCACGTCGCCGTGATGATCAACAAGTCCAAGCAGGGCCTGTTCACGGTCGAGGAGCGGATCGACCTGATCCGCCGGGCCACCGCCGAGTACGGCAACGTCGAGGTCGAGGCCTTCCACGGCCTCCTCGTCGACTTCTGCAAGCAGCGTGACATTCCGGCCATCGTGAAGGGCCTGCGCGCGGTCAGCGACTTCGACTACGAGCTGCAGATGGCCCAGATGAACAACGGCCTCTCGGGCGTGGAGACCCTCTTCGTCCCGACCAACCCGACCTACAGCTTCCTGTCGTCCAGCCTGGTCAAGGAGGTCGCGGCCTGGGGCGGCGACGTCTCCCACCTGGTACCGGACTTCGTCTTCGAAGCCCTCACGGAGCGCCTCGGGGAGAAGTGACGCGGGAAGCGGCGGAGGGCCGTCCGGCTGACGGTGCGTCAGTGGGTGTCGGCGCGTGGGCGGGTGGCCGTACAGTCGTCCCCGTTCCGTCGTTTCATCCCCCAGAGAGTGGCGAGCCCCCAGTGGACGTGCAGAAGAAGCTCGACGAGATCGTCGAGACCGTCGGCCATGCCCGGTCCATGCCCATGTCGGCCTCCTGCGTGCTCAACCGCGCGGAGCTGCTGGCGATGCTCGAAGAGGTGCGGGCCGCGCTCCCGGGGTCCCTCGCGCAGGCGCAGGAGCTGCTCGGCGGGCGCGAGCAGATGGTCGAGGACGCCCGCGCCGAGGCCGAGCGGATCATCGAGAGCGCGCACGCCCAGCGCGGCTCGCTGCTCTCCGAGACCGAGCTCGCCCGGCAGTCCCAGGAGGAGGCCGACCGCATCCTCGCGGAGGCCCGCCGGGAGGCCGAGGAGATCCGCGCCGAGGCCGACGACTACGTCGACAGCAAGCTCGCCAACTTCGAGGTCGTCCTGACCAAGACCATCGGGTCCGTGGACCGGGGCCGCGAGAAGCTGCTCGGCCGCGGCCCGGGCCTGGACGAGGCGGGGTACGCGGACGCCGAGGCGCCCGAGCGCAGTGCCGACCCGGAGACGCTGCGGCAGCGGGCCGACGCGTACGTGGACGCCAAGTTCGGCGCCTTCGAGGCCGTACTGACCAAGACCCTGGAGGCGGTCGGGCGCGGCCGCCAGAAGCTGCTCGGGGCGCAGCCCAGCGACGAGCTCGCCGCGGCCTTCGCCGCGCACACGGACCCCGCGACGGGCCTGCCGCAGTCCGGCGACGCCGAGTACCTCGCCGACCTCGCCGCCGCCCAGCAGCCCGCCGGACCCCAGCAGCCCGCCGCGCCCCAGATGCCCGCCACGCCCCCGATGCCTGCCGCGCCGCCCGCGGCCCCGCCCGGCGACCGGCCGGCCGGGCAGCCCTTCGCACAGCCCGGCATGGACCCCGCGGCGGCCGCCCCGCAGCAGGACTACTACGCCACGGCGGGCTACGGTCAGGACGCGTACGGCTACCAGCAGCCGCAGCAGTACGCCCAGCAGCAGGACCCCTACGGCTACGGCTGGCAGCAGCAGGCCGCGCAGCAGGGCTACGACCCCGCCGCGTACGTACCGCAGCAGGCCCAGCAGTTCCCGCCCGGCGAGCAGCCGCAGCAGCCGCAGCACCAGGGACAGCAGCCCGCAGCGCTGGACGAGACCAGCCTCTTCGACACCAGCATGATCGACCTCGACCAGCTGCGGCAGTACGAGCAGGGGCACTGACGCGCGCAGCGCCGGGGGCGCCGACCGCGCGCGGGTCGGCGGAGCCGGGGGCAGGGGGCGCGGATTGGGTCAATCGCGACCCGTCCAGTATCCTGGCTGTTCGGTCGCGCATACGTCCGCGATCTGTGCTGCCCGTCGACCGCCCCGCGCGGAATCGGGTGGCAGTACCGCCGTAGAAAGCAGGAAGCCATCAACGCCCGCCTCGACCACCGTTCTCCGCTCGTGTTCGATACACGCGAGCTGGGTCGGCGTCCCGGTGCGATGAAGAAGGTGTCCCGCTCCGTCGAGGCCCCCTCGGACCTCGGCAACGAGGTCATCGGAGTGCCCGAGGGCGCGCCGGTGGAGCTCGACCTCCGCCTGGAGTCGGTCATGGACGGGGTGCTTGTCACAGGCACCGCCCGTGCATCCGTGACAGGGGAGTGCGTAAGGTGTCTGGAGCCGCTCGAGCGTGAGCTCGGCGCGGACTTCCAGGAGATGTTCTCCTACCCCGACGCCGATGCCCGGGTCCGCGAAGCGGACGCAGGCGACGACGCCGAGGACGAGGAGGACACCCTCTTCCTCGAGGACGACCTGTTCGACCTCGAACCCGTGCTGCGCGATGCGGTGGTGCTCGCACTGCCGATGCAGCCGGTGTGCCAGGACGACTGTCCGGGCCTGTGCTCCGACTGCGGAGCCCGGCTCGCGGACGACCCGGACCACCATCACGATGCCGTCGACATCCGTTGGGCGGCACTGCAGGGACTCGCCGGATCCATCCAGGACGGCGAGAAGGACAACATGGGCGGCGCCGATGCGGGCGTCGACGAGAAGCAGGAGAAGTAGCCGTGGCTGTTCCGAAGCGGAAGATGTCGCGCAGCAACACGCGCCACCGCCGGTCGCAGTGGAAGGCTGCGGTCCCCACCCTGGTGGCATGCAGCAGCTGCCACGAGCCGAAGCAGCAGCACATCGCGTGCCCCGCTTGCGGCACCTACAACAAGCGCCAGGTCCTCGAGGTCTGAGCGGCTGGTGACGGGCTCTATGTCAGACGCTGATTCGTCGAAGAACTCCTCGAAGACTCCGTCTGCGGACACGGCCTCGTCCCACACGCTTCTGGAAGGGCGGCTCGGGTACAAGCTCGAGTCCGCCCTTCTGGCGCGTGCGCTGACGCACCGCAGTTACGCATACGAGAACGGCGGGCTGCCCACCAACGAACGGCTGGAGTTCCTCGGGGACTCCGTCCTGGGCCTGGTGGTCACCGACACGCTGTACCGCATCCACCCCGACCTGCCCGAAGGCCAGCTGGCCAAGCTGCGGGCCGCGGTGGTCAACTCCCGTGCGCTCGCCGAGGTGGGCCGCGGCCTGGACCTCGGTGCCTTCATCCGGCTCGGCCGGGGTGAAGAAGGTACCGGCGGCCGGGACAAGGCATCCATCCTCGCCGACACACTCGAAGCGGTCATCGGCGCGGTCTATCTGGACCAGGGCCTCGACGCGGCCTCCGAACTGGTGCACCGCCTGTTCGACCCGCTGATCGAGAAGTCCTCCAGCCTCGGCGCCGGCCTGGACTGGAAGACCAGCCTCCAGGAACTGACCGCAACCGAAGGACTCGGGGTCCCGGAATACCTGGTCACGGAGACCGGCCCGGACCACGAGAAGACCTTCACTGCTGCCGCCCGCGTCGGTGGTGTCTCGTACGGCACCGGCACCGGCCGCAGCAAGAAGGAAGCCGAGCAGCAGGCGGCGGAGTCCGCCTGGCGGGAGATCCGCGCGGCGGCGGACGCGACGGCCAAGGCCGCCACGGAAGCCACCGCGGAAGCCGCCACCGGCGGTCCCGCGAGCTGAATGCGCGCCGCGTGCCTCGCGCACGCGGGTCCCCGCCCGACCACCCTTCACAGGGCAGGATGGGCGGGGTTTCCTTTTCCCGGCGCCTGGAACCCGCCCGGTCACAGCGCCTCACCGGACACACCGCCCCCATCGGACACATCGCCCTTACGAGGAGATCCCTTGCCCGAGCTGCCCGAGGTCGAGGTCGTACGGCGTGGTCTGGAGCGCTGGGTCAGCGGCCGCACGATCGACACGGTGGAGGTCCTGCACCCGCGGGCGGTGCGCCGCCACACGGCGGGCGGCGCGGACTTCGCCGCCCAGCTGGCCGGTCACCGCGTCGGCGAGGCCCGCCGCCGCGGCAAGTACCTGTGGCTGCCGCTCGCCGGCGACCTCTCCGTACTGGCCCACCTGGGCATGAGCGGCCAGCTCCTGGTCCAGCCGCAGGACGCGCCCGACGAGAAGCACCTCCGCATCCGCATCCGCTTCACGGACGCGGTACACGTTCCGGACGACACCGCCGGGGTCCCCGGTGTCGCCCCTGCCGACGACCTCCCGGCGGACACGATCGACACCGAACTCCGCTTCGTCGACCAGCGCACCTTCGGCGGCCTCTCCCTCCACCCCACCGTCCCCGGCGACCCCGACGGCCTCCCCGACGTGATCGCCCACATCGCGCGCGACCCCCTCGACGCGGCCTTCGACGACGCCGCGTTCCACGAAGCGCTGCGCCGCCGCCGTACGACGATCAAGCGCGCGCTCCTGGACCAGTCCCTGATCAGCGGCGTCGGCAACATCTACGCCGACGAGGCGCTGTGGCGCAGCCGGCTCCACTACGACCGCCCCACGGCCACCTTCACCCGCCCCCGCACCACCGAACTCCTCGGCCACATCCGCGACGTCATGACCGCGGCCCTCGCCGTGGGCGGCACCAGCTTCGACAGCCTCTACGTCAACATCAACGGCGAATCCGGCTACTTCGAACGCTCCCTGGACGCCTACGGCCGCGAGGACGAACCCTGCCGCCGCTGCACCACCCCCATCCGCCGCCGCCCCTGGATGAACCGCTCAAGCTACTTCTGCCCCAAGTGCCAGCGGGTGCCGCGGGTGCGCTAGTCCCGAGGCGCTCAGAAGCCGAAGTCCTGGGTCCACCACGGGCCGCCGGGGGCCTGGTGGGTGCCTACGCCGAGGGTTTTGTAGGCGCAGTTCAGGATGTTGGCGCGGTGGCCGGGGCTGTTCATCCAGGAGTCCATGACGGCCTCGGGGGTGGTCTGGCCGCGGGCGATGTTCTCGCCGCCGAGGCCGGGGACGCCGGCGGTCTTCGCGCGGTCCCAGGGGGTCGCGCCGTCCGGGTCGGTGTGGGCGAAGAAGCCGCGGCGGGCCATGTCCTCGCTGAAGTCCTGCGCGAGGTCGGTGAGGGCGGGGCTCGTGGTGAGCGGGGCGCAGCCCGCCCTGTCGCGTTCCTTGTTGACCAGGGAGAGGACCCGGGCGGCGGCGGAGGAGGAGGCGGCGGGCGAGTCCGTCGCGCGGGGCTTGGCGGGGGCGGCGGCGCCGGGGCGGGTGGTCTTGGCGCGGTCGCCGCTGTCGCCGTCGCGGCTGCTGCCCGGCGTGCCGTCGCCGTCGCGGGAGGGGCCGCGTCCGGATGTGCCGTCCCGGGAGGCGCGCTCGTCGGAGGTGTCCGCCGCTGTGCCGGAGGAGGCGCCCGGCGAGGACGATGCGCTGGGGGAGGGGCGGGTGCCGGGGGTGTCCGGGCGGGTGGCGCCGCGGTCGGCGGGGAGCGGGGAGCGCGCCCCCTGGGTGGCGGTCACCTCCGGCAGCGCGCCGGTCCGGACCGGGCCGCCGGGGCCGGCCGCGCGCCCCGGCTCGTAAGGGTCGCCGCCCGGCAGCAGCCCCGCCGAGACGGCCACGGCCCCCATCGCCAGCGCCGCCGACACGCCCAGCAGGCCGGTCCGTACAGGAGCGGTACGGAGGGGGCCACCGGGGCGGAAAGGGCCACCAGGGCGGAAGGGGCCGGTGGGGCGGAAGAGGGGGGCGGGACCGGCAAAGCCGGGGCCGCCGCGGTGGCGGCCCGAGGCGGGTTCGGCGGCCGGCGCTCCGGGTACGGGAGCGGTGCGTCGGTGGCGGCCCATCCCGTGACTTCCTTCCATCCATGAACGTCGAATCTGAATCACCCGTACGAGTGACGGGTGATGCCGAGTGACAGTACGGCACGACGTATGGGGCCGAAGTGCTTGCTGGGCAATTGGCCGGTTAGCGTGCACACATGAACGAAGATGTCCGTCTGACGGCCTGGGTGCGCGGTCGTGTGCAAGGTGTCGGCTTCCGATGGTTCACCCGGGCCAACGCGCTGCGCATCGGAGGGCTCGTCGGCTTCGCCATAAACCGGGAGGACGGCCGCGTCCAGGTCGTGGCCGAGGGTCCCCGGGAGCGGTGCGAGGAGTTGCTGGAGTGGCTGCGTACCGGAGACACGCCCGGCCGGGTCGACGGGGTGAGTGAGATTTGGGACACGCCGCGAGGCGGGTACGACGGCTTCGCGATTCGCTGAAGGAGGGGCGCCGAACGGTCGCCCGTCCCCTCCGCGACCCGTTCCATGACGTGCGGCCGGCACCTGCTGGAGGCAGAAACCGCCTGGTGGTTGCCAATTCCGCCGACCCGTGGAAAGCTGCGGCAGTAAGGATGATCTCTACGCCCCGGGGCCGTTTTCCGGAGCGCCGCCGCGAGTCCTCAGCAGGCGTGCGCGCTCACGAGCCCTCGGATACGGGGCGTGATCGTGTTGACCGTCAATCCATTTGGTGAGACTCTGGAATCCCCGCGCACCTTAGCTGTTTGGCATTGCGTAGACCAAAGAATGACAGACACCGCGGGTGCGATTCCCTCACGACCCACCACCGCTTCGGTCGGTCACTCAGTGTGGAGGACCATCCATCATGGCAAAGGCGCTTCTCGGTTACGTCGGCGGCTCCGACCCCCGAGTCCTCGCCGAGATGCGACGGCTTCAGCAGCGCGTACAGGATCTGGAATCCGAGCTTGTCAGGATCCAGGCGGAGAACGACGCGCTGTCCGCTGCCGCACGTCACGGCGACCGGCTGCTCGACAGCATCGACGTACCCCAGGCGGAGCCGGCGCTCACCTGACCCACGCCCCAAGGGACGGTCGGGCTGAAACGACAGCCACTTGAGGCACCGCTCTAGGAAGATTCAAGGGACGCTTCGGCGTCCCTTCGTCGTTCACGCCCCCGCTTCCCGGTGACCTCTTACCGCATGATGTGCCCTGCACGTTCCGTGGCGAAACCGAAAAGGTCCGAGCACAGCGGGAAGCCCCTGCCACGGACCGCTCGTACGAGCGCGGTCGCCGCGGCGCGCCAGGGCCGGTCGGGACGACCACGGTCATAGGCGCGCGAAAGGTAGAGTCCAACGGCGTGCACCTCAAGAGCCTGACCCTGCGAGGATTCAAGTCCTTCGCGTCCGCCACCACGCTGCGCTTCGAGCCCGGCATCACCTGCGTCGTGGGCCCCAACGGCTCCGGCAAGTCGAACGTGGTGGACGCCCTCTCCTGGGTCATGGGCGAGCAGGGCGCGAAGTCGCTGCGCGGCGGCAAGATGGAGGACGTCATCTTCGCCGGGACCACGGGCCGCCCGCCGCTGGGCCGCGCCGAGGTCTCCCTCACGATCGACAACTCCGACGGCGCGCTGCCCATCGACTACGCCGAGGTCACCATCACGCGGATCATGTTCCGCAACGGCGGCAGCGAGTACCAGCTCAACGGCGATACGTGCCGCCTGCTCGACATCCAGGAGCTGCTCAGCGACTCCGGTATCGGCCGCGAGATGCACGTGATCGTCGGGCAAGGGCAGCTCGACGGCGTACTGCACGCCGACCCGATGGGCCGCCGCGCCTTCATCGAGGAGGCGGCGGGCGTACTGAAGCACCGCAAGCGCAAGGAGAAGGCGCTGCGCAAGCTGGACGCGATGCAGGCGAACCTCGCCCGTGTCCAGGACCTGACGGACGAACTGCGGCGGCAGCTGAAGCCGCTCGGGCGGCAGGCCGCCGTCGCCCGCCGCGCCGCCGTCATCCAGGCCGACCTGCGCGACGCCCGGCTGCGGCTGCTCGCCGACGACCTGGTCACGCTGAGCGAGGCGCTCCGTACGGAGATCGCCGACGAGGCCGCGCTCAAGCAGCGCCGGGAGGCCACCGAGGCCGAGCTGAAGGAGGCGCTGCGGCGCGAGGCGGCCCTGGAGGAAGAGGTACGGACGCTGACGCCGCGGCTGCAGCGGGCCCAGCAGACCTGGTACGAGCTGTCGCAGCTCGCCGAGCGGGTACGCGGCACGATCTCGCTCGCCGACGCGCGCGTGAAGAGCGCGCAGACCGCGCCCCCCGAGGAGCGCCGCGGCCGCGACCCGGAGGAGATGGAGCGCGAGGCGGCCCGCATCCGGGAGCAGGAGGCGGAGCTGGAGGCCGCGCTGGAGGCGGCGACCCGGGCGCTGGACGACATGGTCGAGCACCGCGCCGAGCTGGAACGGCAGCTGCAGGACGAGGAGCGCCGGCTGCGGGACGCCGCGCGGGCCATCGCCGACCGCCGCGAGGGCCTGGCCCGGCTGCACGGCCAGGCCACCGCGGCCCGCGGCCGGGCCGCCTCCGCCCAGGCCGAGATCGACCGCCTGACCGAGTCGCGGGACGCGGCGCAGGCCCGCGCGGCGGCGGCACAGCAGGAGTACGAGCAGCTCCAGGCCGAGGTCGACGGGCTGGACGCGGGCGACGAGGAGCTTGCGGGGCAGCACGAGCGGGCCAAGGAGGAGCTGGCCGAGGCGGAGCGCGCGCTGACCGCGGCCCGCGAGGCGCTGACCACGGTGGAGCGCAAGCGCGCCGCGACGGCGGCGCGGCACGACGCGCTGGCGCTGGGGCTGCGCCGCAAGGACGGTACGGGCGCGCTGCTGGCCGCCGCCGACCGGCTGGGCGGGCTGCTCGGCCCGGCGGCCGAGCTGCTGACCGTACGGCCGGGGTACGAGATCCCGGTCGCGGCGGCGCTCGGCGCGGCGGCCGACGCGATCGCCGTCGCGGACCCGGCGACCGCCGCGGAGGCCATCCGGCTGCTGCGCAAGCAGGACGCGGGACGCGCGGTCCTGCTCCCGGCGACGGCGGCGGACCGGCCGCTGACCGGGGCGGCGGGGGAGCGGTCCCTGGTGGGGGCGCCGGGTGATACGTCTCTGCATGACGGGGCGACAGGGGAAGCCGTACCGGATGGAGCTGACGGCTCGTCGGGCGGCGAGCGGACCACCGGAGCGCCCGAGGGCACCCCGTACGACCAGGCGCCCACCGACACCGAGAACCCCGCGATTCCCGGTGCGCGCACCGGCCAGGATGCCGCCGAAGTTCCCGACGGCGGCGCGGAATTCGCCTCCGTGCCGGCCGCCCGGACGCCCGACGGGCCGCCCGCTGCCGCCGAACTGGTGGACGGGCCCGCCGAGTTGCTGCCCGCCGTGCGGCGGCTGCTGCGCGATGTCGTCGTCGTGAGCACGCTGGAGGACGCCGAGGACCTGGTCGCCGCGCGGCCCGGCGTGACCGCCGTGACCGCCGAAGGCGACCTGCTCGGGGCGCACTTCGCGCAGGGCGGGTCGGCCGGGGCGCCGAGCCTGCTGGAGGTGCAGGCCTCCGTCGACGAGGCGGTGGCGGAGCTGGCCGAGCTGGCCGCGCGCTGCGAGGAGCTCGCGGAGGAGCAGCGGCTGGCCACCGAGCGGCGGGCCGAACGGGCCGCGCTGGTCGAGGAACTGGCGGAGCGGCGCCGGGTGGCCGACCGCGAGAAGTCGCAGGTCGCCCAGTCGCTCGGGCGGCTCGGCGGACAGGCCAGGGGCGCCGCGGGCGAGGCCGAGCGGTCGGCGGCCGCGGTCGCCAAGGCCGAGGAGGCGCTGGCCCGGGCCACCGAGGAGGCCGAGGAGCTGGCGGAACGTCTCGCCGTCGCCGAGGAGGACCCGGGGGAGGAGGAGCCGGACACCGCCGTACGGGACCGGCTCGCCGCCGACGGGGCCAACGCCCGGCAGACCGAGATGGAGGCGCGCCTCCAGGTCCGTACGCACGAGGAGCGTGTGAAGGGACTCGCGGGCCGGGCGGACGGGCTGGACCGGGCGGCGCGCGCCGAACGCGACGCGCGGGCGCGGGCCGAGCAGCGGCGCGCCCGGCTGCGCCACGAGGCGCGGGTCGCCTCGGCGGTCGCCGACGGCGCGCGGCAGCTGCTCGCGCATGTCGAGGTCTCGCTCGTGCGGGCCGAGGAGGAGCGGGCCGCCGCCGAGCGGGCGAAGGCCGAGCGGGAGCAGGCGCTGGTCGCCGAGCGCAACCAGGGCCGCGAGCTGAAGGATGCGCTGGACAAGCTGACCGACTCGGTGCACCGGGGCGAGGTGCTGGGCGCCGAGAAGCGCATGAAGATCGAGCAGCTGGAGACCAAGGCGCTGGAGGAGCTGGGCGTCGAACCGGCCGGGCTGGTCGCCGAGTACGGCCCCGACCAGCTCGTACCGCCGTCACCGGCCGCCGAGGGCGAGGAGCTGCCGGCCGACCCGGAGCACCCGCGGAACCAGCCGGTGCCGTTCGTGCGGGCCGAGCAGGAGAAGCGGCTGAAGGCCGCCGAGCGCGCGTACCAGCAGCTCGGGAAGGTCAACCCGCTGGCGCTGGAGGAGTTCGCGGCGCTGGAGGAGCGCCACCAGTTCCTCAGCGAGCAGCTGGAGGACCTCAAGAAGACCCGTGCCGACCTGCTGCAGGTCGTCAAGGAGGTCGACGAGCGCGTGGAGCAGGTGTTCACGGAGGCGTTCTGGGACACGGCGCGCGAGTTCGAGGGCGTCTTCGCGCGGCTCTTCCCGGGCGGCGAGGGCCGGCTCGTACTGACCGACCCGGACAACATGCTGACGACCGGCGTGGACGTGGAGGCGCGGCCGCCGGGCAAGAAGGTCAAGCGGCTCTCGCTGCTCTCGGGCGGCGAGCGGTCGCTGACCGCGGTGGCGCTGCTGGTGTCGATCTTCAAGGCGCGGCCGAGCCCGTTCTACGTGATGGACGAGGTCGAGGCGGCGCTGGACGACACCAATCTGCAGCGGCTGATCAGGATCATGGAGGAGCTGCAGGAGAGCTCCCAGCTGATCGTGATCACGCACCAGAAGCGGACCATGGAGGTCGCGGACGCGCTCTATGGCGTGTCCATGCAGGGCGACGGTGTATCGAAGGTCATCAGCCAGCGACTGCACTGAGGTGCCGCGCATGGGCGAGACCCCGGCTGGGAACGCGGGTGCGGGCCGCCGACCTGCAGCGTTCGCGGCAGTGTTCACAACATGAACTCAAGGTGGCGTTGCTTGCCGACAGTAACGAGGTCAATGAATTCTGTACCCCCTATTGACTTCGAAACTTGAAGGCATAGTCTCTGCAACGTTGCTTTTACCTTCAAGTGGTGCGTGCCCGTGTTCGCAGCCGCCACTGGAGGGCCAGCCCCCGATGCCCGGCAGCGCAGCCGGGCCACTGGAGTACACGTTGACCAGCACCGCGCAGCCGACGATGGCGGAAGGCCGCAAGGCCAAGCCCGACCACCTCGGCCATGTCATCTTCATCACCGCGGCTGCCGCGATGGGCGGCTTCCTGTTCGGTTACGACAGCTCCGTGATCAACGGTGCCGTCGAGGCCATCCGGGACCGTTACCACGTCGGCTCCGCCGGGCTCGCCCAGGTCATCGCGATCGCGCTGATCGGCTGCGCCGTCGGTGCCGCCACCGCGGGCCGCATCGCCGACCGCATCGGCCGCATCCGCGTCATGCAGATCGCCGCACTGCTGTTCACGGTCAGCGCCGTCGGTTCGGCGCTGCCGTTCGCGATCTGGGACCTGGCCCTCTGGCGGGTCGTCGGCGGCTTCGGCATCGGTATGGCCTCGGTGATCGGCCCCGCCTACATCGCCGAGGTCGCGCCGCCCGCGTACCGCGGCCGGCTCGCCTCCTTCCAGCAGGCCGCGATCGTCATCGGCATCGCCGTCTCCCAGCTGGTCAACTGGGGCGTCCTGAACCTCGCCGACGGCAACCAGCGCGGCCAGATCGCCGGCCTGGAGGCCTGGCAGTGGATGCTCGGCGTCATGGTCGTCCCGGCCGTGGTCTACGGCCTGCTCTCCTTCGCGATCCCCGAGTCGCCCCGCTTCCTGATCAGCGTCGGCCGGCACGACAAGGCCAAGGAGGTGCTCTCCGAGGTCGAGGGCAGCGCGGTGGACCTGGACCTGCGGGTCGAGGAGATCGAGCTGGCGATGCGCAGCGAGCACAAGTCGACGTTCAAGGACCTGCTCGGCGGCAAGGGCGGCTTCCTGCCGATCGTCTGGATCGGCATCGGCCTCTCGGTCTTCCAGCAGCTGGTCGGCATCAACGTCGCGTTCTACTACTCCTCGACGCTGTGGCAGTCCGTCGGCATCGACCCGAGCAGCTCGTTCTTCTACAGCTTCACCACGTCGATCATCAACATCCTCGGCACCGTGATCGCGATGCTCTTCGTCGACCGGATCGGCCGCCGTCCGCTGGCGCTGGTCGGCTCCGCCGGTATGGCGGTCGCCCTCGCGCTGGAGGCGTGGGCCTTCTCCGCGAAGACCGCGAGCGGTGCGCTGCCCGCCACCGAAGGCATCGTGGCCCTGATCGCGGCCCACTTCTTCGTGCTCTTCTTCGCCCTGTCCTGGGGCGTGGTGGTCTGGGTCTTCCTCGGCGAGATGTTCCCGAACAAGATCCGTGCCGCGGCCCTGGGCGTCGCCGCCTCGGCCCAGTGGATCGCCAACTGGGCGATCACGGCGACCTTCCCGAGCCTGTCGGAGTGGAACCTCTCCGGTACGTACGTGATCTACATGATCTTCGCCCTGCTCTCGATCCCCTTCGTGCTCAAGTTCGTGAAGGAGACGAAGGGCAAGGCGTTGGAGGAGATGGGCTAACCCCCCCGCCAGCCTTTCTCCTCACCACGGATCTGCCCCGGCTCCCGGATGGAGCCGGGGCAGCCGCATGTCCGGGCCCGCTCGGCCCTTCCCCCGGGCGTACCGTTTCGCCCCGTCCTTCCCCCATGAGGGGACGCGAACCCCCTGCTCAACACCGTACTGGGGGCCACTGACAATCCCGCCGGGCCCGACGCGCGCCCTCAGGGCTTGAGAGGCGCGTCCTCAGGGCTTGAGGGGCGCGTCCTCAACCCGTCACCCGCGGCAGCACCCGCTCCGCAAAGAGGTGCAGCGACCGCCAGCCCTCGTCGATCGGCATTCCGCCGCACAGCGGATGCAGGATCAGTGGGTCCGACGCCTCCGCCTTGTCCGCGTACGTCACGCACTCCTCGGGCGTCAGCACCCGGTACACGCCTTCCTCGCGCAGCGCCGCCACGTCCGTGGCCGCCGACCGTACGGCCGAGCGGATGCCGACGCCCTGCCAGCCCGCGTACGTCCGTGCCTCGTACAGGAAGTGCTCCCCGTAGCGCGCCCAGGCCCGGTCCGGGTCCTCCGCGACGTGCAGCAGCGCCGTGGTCGCCGGTGGCTCCATGACCCAGCCCTCGTGGCCGTGCTCGGCGCACTGCTGGTGGTAGTACGCGGTGAGCTCCGGCAGGTGCGCGCTGGGGAAGAACGGCAGCCCGAGGCGGGCCGCGCGCCGTGCCGCGGGGCGCGAGCCGCCGCCCACCAGAAGGAGCGGGTGCGGCTGCGTGGCCGGGCGCGGCGTGACGCGGACCGTGCGCCCCCGGTACGTGAACGGCTCGCCCGTCCAAGCGCTGAGCAGCGTCTCCAGTACCTCGTCCTGGAGCGCGCCGCGCCGCCGCCAGTCCACGCCGTGCGCCGCGTACTCCTCGGGCCGGTAGCCCAGGCCCGCGACGGTCACCAGCCGGCCGCCGCCGAGGAGATCCAGTACGGCCAGGTCCTCGGCCAGCCGCAGCGGGTCGTGCAGCGGGGTGATCAGCGCGGAGACCGTGACGGCGACCCGGCGGGTGGCGCCGAGCACCGCGCCGGCGAAGGTGAGCGGCGAGGGCATCCAACCGTTGTCGGTGGCGTGGTGCTCCTCGGTCTGCACCGTCGTGATGCCCAGGTCGTCGGCGTACTTCGCCATCGCGACGGCCGCCTGATAGCGCGCCGCGAGGCCCTCCGGCGTGGGGGCCGGGTCGACCAGATTGAAGCGCAGGACCGTGACGGGCATGACAACGTCCCCTTCGCCGCTGAGGTGGCGAAGGGGACGTTAGCTGATGCTGTGTCAGATGTGGAGGGGGCGGACGCGGCTACCGCCCGGCCGGTACCGGCTCCGGCTTCGTGTCGCCCTCCGCGGGGACGCTCTCGCGCGGCGCGGGGAGCACCGCGAAGATCACGGCCGCGACGGCGATGGTGACGGCCCAGCCCAGGCCGTGCGTGCCGAGCCAGGTGCCGGCCAGCGGACCGGTGAACCAGTCGACCTTGGTCAGGCACAGGCCGAGCGTCAGCGCGACCGTCCACGCGGTCATCGCCTGCCAGCAGAAGCCCGCCTTGTACCAGTACCGGCTGGTACGGGAGGTGTCCATCAGCGCCTCGGCGTCGTACTTCACCGTGCGCTTGGCGCGGCGCACCATGTCGATCGCGTACACGCCGATCCAGGCCGAGAAGGAGACGCCGAGCAGGGTCAGGAAGGCGATGAACTGGCTGATGAAGCTGGTCGCGACCAGCATCATGAAGCCGCCGCCGACCAGGCTGATGATCGCGTTGACGCTGACCGCGAGCGGCCGGGGCAGCTTGACGCCCATGGTCTGCGCGGTGAAGCCGGCCGAGTACATCGACAGGCTGTTGATCAGCAGCATGCCGACCACGGCGGTGAGCAGGTACGGGACGGCCAGCCAGGGCGGCAGGATGTCACCGAGGAAGGCGACCGGGTCGCTGGCCTTGGCCAGGTCCGGGGTCTTGGACGTCATGACCGCGCCCATGAGGACCATCGGCACCATGACCAGGCCCGCACCGGAGACGGTGGCGCCGACGATCTTCTTGCCCGAGGCCGAGCCGGGGAGGTAGCGGGTGAAGTCCGGGCCCGAGGGGACCCAGCTGAGGCCGCCGGCCGCGATGGTGCCGACGCCCGCGATCACCATCGCCGTCGTACCGGCCTTCTGCGCGAAGACCTCGTGCCAGTCCATCTTCGCGATCAGGTAGACCAGCACCAGCACGCTGAAGATACCGAAGAGGTACGTCGACCACTTGTTGCAGACGTTGAGGACCTTGCGGCCCATGCCGCTCACCAGGAACGTGACCGCGACGAAGACGAGCAGCGTGAGGACGGTGAGGAAGTTGTTGGCCTGGATGCCGAAGAGCAGCTTCAGGATCGTCAGCAGGGCGAACGCGCCGGTCACGGCGTTGATCGTCTCCCAGCCGAAGCGGGCGACCCACAGGATCATGCCGGGGAAGTAGTTGCCGCGGACGCCGAAGGTGGCGCGCGAGAGCATCAGGCCGGGCGCGCCGCCCCACTTGCCGGAGACCGACAGCAGGCCGGTGAGGCCGAAGGAGACCGCCGCGGCGATCACCGCGACGACCAGCACCTGCCAGAAGTTGAGGTGGTTGAAGACCACGAGGGAGGCGCCCATGGTCAGCAGCAGCACGCTGATGTTGGCGGCGACGTAGGTCGAGAAGAGTTCGCGGACCCGTCCGTGGCGTTCGTTGTCCGGTACGGGTTCGATTCCGCGGGTCTCTACGGTTCCTTGGGTCTCGGGGGAGGCCGTGGTGTCCATGGTGCAGGTGTCTCTCTTGCGCTGGGGCAGGGCACCCCCACAGGGGGCAGTCGGCAGCGGCGGTGATGCCTGGCTGCGGGGCGCGGTGGCCGTCGAGGACTCTACGCGCGTTGCGCGGCCTTTCCCATCGTACTTTGCACCAACTTCCTCCCGTAAGAGTCGTTGGACCCTCCGACGAGTCACTCGCGTCACACTCTTCGTCGGAGGGTCCAGCGCCGGGCCGGAGGCCCTGGTCAGCCGGTGGGCTCCGGCACCGGTCCGCGCTGGCCCACGCGGAAGTCGGCCCGGCGGAGGATCTCCTCGGCGTCGTCGACCGGCGGAAGGATCCAGCTCTCGTTGATGGCGCGTTTGCGTGCCTTCGCGTACGCGACGGGAACCTCGCGCAGCGCCCGGTCCCAGCCGGTGGTGAGCACCGCGCCCGCTTCGCCCAGATCGAGGCAAGTTGTATAAGGATCGGTGGTAAACGGCGCTATGTCCAGACCCAGTAGGTCGGCCGCCGCATTGTGCCCCGCGAATTTCCCCTGCGGCGTCGCGTGCTGGCAGCTCTGCGTCACGGTGTGACCGTCCTCGGCGGGCGCGGCCGCGGTGTCCCCGGCGGCGTACACCCCCGGTACTCCGCGCACCCGCAGCGACTCGTCCACCGCCAGCCGCCCCAGCCCGTCGCGCTCGGCGGGCAGCTGTGCGGTGAGGCCGCTCGCCCGCACCCCCGCCGTCCATACGGTCGTACGGGACGGGATGGTGCTGCCGTCGGAGAGGTGGACGGCCCGCTCGTCGACGCGCTCGATCGCGACGCCGAGCCGGCGCACCACGCCCAGCTCGTCCAGCGCCCGCTCGATCACCGGCCGGGCCGGCTCGCCGAGCCCGCGCCCGACGACCGTGTCCCGCTCCACCAGAACGACCTCGACCTCGTCCGCGAGGCCGTGCGGCGCCGCGATCGCCCGCAGTCGTCCGACCAGCTCGGTCGCGGCCTCCACGCCCGTGAACCCGGCTCCGGCCACCACCACCGTGAACCGCCCGGGGCTCGCGGGCGCGTCCGGCAGCGCCTGAAGATGCTTCTCCAGGGCGACGGCCGCGTCCATCGTGTCGATGTCGTGCAGCAGTCCGGCGCCGGGGAAGTCCGGGCGGACCAGCGCGCTGCCCGTGGCCAGTACCAGTCGCCGGTACGGGACCTCCGCGGGCCCCTCGGGGCCGTCGGCGGTGACCACCCGGCGGGCGGTGTCGATGCCGGTCGCGGTCGCGGCGATGCGCTGCACGCCGATGGGGCCCAGGATCCGGTCGAGCGGGACGCGGTACGCGGCCGGGTCCGCCTCGTACAGGCGGGGGCGGATCGTGAGGTCGGGGTCCGGGGTGAGCAGCGCGACCGTGGGGGAGGCGTCGTGGCTGCGCAGCAGGCGGGCGGCGCCCGCGGCGGCCCACATCCCGGCGAAGCCGCCGCCCACAATCAGGATGTCCGGCATCCAGATTCTCCTTCCAGTGCCCCGCGGCTCGTTCCGCGGGGATGAATCCGGATACTACACATCCAGATTCGATCCTGGACAGTGCGCATCCGGATTCGGTTACCGGACCGTGCGCGTCCCGAATCTGTGGCGTGCGGCCCCGGCGGCGGTGCGTGCCCGATACTGAGGGAGTTATGGAAATCGTCATCCTTGCTGTAGTCATCGCTGTGGTCGCGCTCGGCGCGATCAGCGGGCTCGTCGTCAGCAGCCGCAAGAAGAAGAAGCTGCCGCCGCCCCCGCCGACCACCCCGTCCGTCACCGCGCCCCCTGCGGAACCGCAGGTCGGTGAGGACGCCGAGACCCCCCGCGACGAGGAACGTCGCACCATCGAAGAAGTGGGCCTGCCGGACTCCGGCGCCACGCTCGTCGAGGAAGCGCCGGTCGCCGAGCCGGAGGCGCCCGCCGCGCCCCCGGTCGAGGTGCCGGAGCCGACCGCCGGCCGGCTCGTCCGGCTGCGCGCCCGGCTCTCCCGCTCGCAGAACACCCTGGGCAAGGGCCTGCTCACGCTGCTCTCCCGCGAGCACCTCGACGAGGACACCTGGGAGGAGATCGAGGACACGCTGCTCACCGCGGACGTCGGTGTGCAGCCCACTCAGGAGCTGGTCGAGCGGCTGCGCGAGCGCGTGAAGGTGCTCGGTACGCGTACCCCCGACGAGCTCCGCGGCCTGCTCCGCGAGGAGCTGCTCGCCCTCATCGGCACCGAGGCCGACCGCTCCGTGAACACCGCGAACGGCCTGGGCCCCACCGGCCAGGAGATCCCCGGCATCGTCATGGTCGTCGGCGTCAATGGCACCGGCAAGACCACCACGACCGGCAAGCTCGCCCGCGTCCTGGTCGCCGACGGCAAGTCCGTCGTGCTGGGCGCGGCCGACACGTTCCGTGCCGCCGCGGTCGACCAGCTGCAGACCTGGGGCGACCGGGTCGGCGCCCGCACCGTGCGCGGCCCCGAGGAGGGCGACCCCGCCTCGGTCGCCTTCGACTCGGTGAAGGAAGGTATCTCCGAGGGCGCGGACGTCGTACTGATCGACACCGCGGGCCGGCTGCACACCAAGACCGGCCTGATGGACGAGCTGGGCAAGGTCAAGCGGGTCGTGGAGAAGCACGGCCCGGTAGGCGAGGTACTGCTCGTCCTGGACGCCACCACCGGGCAGAACGGCCTGGTCCAGGCCCGGGTCTTCGCCGAGGTCGTGGACATCACCGGCGTCGTGCTGACCAAGCTGGACGGCACGGCCAAGGGCGGCATCATCGTCGCCGTCCAGCGCGAGCTGGGCGTGCCGGTGAAGCTGGTCGGCCTGGGCGAGGGCGCGGACGACCTCGCGCCGTTCGAGCCCGAGGCGTTCGTCGACGCGCTGATCGGCGACTGATCGGCGCGTGGACGGGTTAGGCCCGCATCGGGAACCGCTACGGATACATCGAGCCCCGCCGCACACGGAGTGCGGCGGGGCTCGGTGCTTGCGCCCGGCGGTACGGCGCGGGGATGACGCGCCCGACGGCCGGACGCGGGGCGATGGTTTTCGGGCGGGTGTGCGACGGGGGCGGGGGCGGTGGGCGGCTGGATCGGAGCGGAGGCGGGTCGGGCGGGGAGCACGCGGGCGCGCGGTCCGTACTCGTATGCGTACGTGCCTGTTCTGCGTGTACGTGTATGTGCCTGTGGACGCCGCGGGTCAGGCGCTCACCCGGTGACATACATAGGCCAATGTTCCGAGCAGCAGTTTTGCTTCGGGGGGATGCCCCACCCCGTCCAGCGTCGGCGGCCGCAGCCACCGCATCGGGCCCAGCCCCGCGAGGTCGCACGGCGGCGCGACGATGTGGTCGCCCGGGCCCAGCGGCCGCAGGTCCAGCGAGGCGTCGTCCCAGCCCATGCGGTACAGCAGCGTCGGCATCCCGGCGGCGGCGCCCGGCGCCACGAAGAACAGCGCCCGTCCGGTCGGGGTGACGGCCACCGGCCCCAGGGGAAGCCCCATCCGTTCGAGGCGCACCAGCGCCGTGCGCCCCGCGGCGGCCGGTACGTCCAGAATGTCGAAGCTGCGGCCGACCGGCAGCAGTACCGAGGCGCCCGGCGTCTCCGCCCAGACCGCCGCCGCCTTCTCCAGCGTCGCGCCGGCGGGCAGCACGTCGGCGAAGGGCAGGGGGTGGGCCCCGGGGCGGGCGCAGCGCGCCGCTCCGCACGAGCAGGCGGTCCGGCCGTCGCCGCCCCGCACCGCGCGGGCACCGGGCACGACGTCCCATCCCCACAGCTCGGTGTACTCCGCCACCGCCGTGGTCTCGGCGGAGCGGACCCGCCGCCTGGCGCCGTGGCGAATGTCGCGAAACTCCCGGATGCCGCCGATCGTGAAGCCCATGCCCCCTCCAACGGGTCCCGCAGGTCAGTGGTTACGTGCCGGAGTGTTGCCGTGACGCTCCGTCGCCAGTCGTGGTCATCGACGGTGTGACGTAGTGCTGTGGGTTGTGCGGCGTGACACGCGCGCCCTTGAGTGCTCCTCTCCGCCCAACCCTTCTCGACCTGTGTCAAGTCAATCGCGCGGAGCCGCGGAGGAGTTCATTCGAAGGGGTGGCGAATGGTGGCGTTTCATGGATCGGCCTCGCGGGAGACGTGATCGTAGGATTACTTTCGGTGCACGAACCGGGAGGGGTATCCGCCACATGGGTATGCCAAAGGCAAGCAGAGTGACCGCTTGGTGGCTTTCCGGCGGCCGGAATCCGTGGTCGGCTGGGGTCACTCCAGGACAGGCGTCGCGAAGGAGCGGCATCCTGTCGGAGGTTCGTGACGGGACGACAGATCCGGATGGGGGCGTTCGAGTTGGGCGGCAACGGCGGCACGTGCGCTGACAAGCGCCCGAACGAGCAGTTGGGTTCGTGGTTCGTGCGCAGCGGCTGGTCCAAGGGCGAGCTCGCCCGCCAGGTCAACCGCCGCGCCCGGCAGCTGGGCGCACACCACATCAGTACCGACACCTCGCGGGTCCGCCGCTGGCTGGACGGCGAGCAGCCCCGGGAGCCGATCCCGCGCATCCTCTCGGAGCTGTTCTCCGAGCGCTTCGGCTGCGTCGTGTCCATCGAGGACCTCGGCCTGCGCACGGCACACCAGTCCCCGTCGGTCTCCGGCGTGGACCTCCCCTGGGCCGGGCCCCAGACGGTCTCCCTCATCAGCGAGTTCTCGCGCAGCGACCTCATGCTGGCGCGGCGCGGCTTCCTCGGGACCTCGCTGGCGCTGTCCGCCGGGCCCGCCCTCATCGAGCCGATGCAGCGCTGGCTGGTGCCCACGCCCGCCGGGGCGGCCGACGAGGCGCCCGAGGCCGGGCGCCGCCGCGGCGGCCGGCTCTCGCAGCCCGAGCTGGAGCTGCTGGAGTCCACGACCATGATGTTCCGGCAGTGGGACGCCCAGTGCGGCGGCGGACTGCGCCGCAAGGCCGTCGTCGGGCAGCTCCACGAGGTCACCGACCTGCTCCAGGAGTCGCACCCCGAGGCGGTCTCCAAGCGGCTGTTCAAGGTCGCCGCCGAGCTCGCCGAGCTGGCGGGCTGGATGAGCTACGACATCGGTCTGCAGCCCACGGCCCAGAAGTACTTCGTCCTCGCCCTGCACGCGTCCAAGGAGGCCGGCGACAAGCCGCTCGGCTCGTACATCCTCTCCAGCATGAGCCGCCAGATGATCCACCTGGGGCGCCCCGAGGACGCCCTGGAGCTGGTCCATCTCGCCCAGTACGGCAGCCGGGAAATGGCCACGCCGCGCACGCAGGCCATGCTGTATGCGATGGAGGCCCGTGCGTACGCCGGTATGGGCCAGCCCAGCAAGGTCAAGCGGGCCGTCCGGATGGCGGAGGACACCTTCGCCGACGTGGAGCCCGGCGCGCGGCTGGAACCGGACTGGATCCGCTTCTTCTCCGAGGCCGAGCTGAACGCCGAGAACGCCCACTCGTACCGCGACCTCGCCTACGTAGCGGGCCGGAGCCCCACGTACGCCTCGCTGGCGCACCCGGTCATGGAGCGCGCCGTCGAGCTGTTCGGCAAGGACCCCGAGCACCAGCGCTCGTACGCGCTCAACCTCATCGGCATGGCCACGGTCCACCTGCTGCAGCGCGAGCCCGAGCAGTGCGCGGACCTCGCCCACCAGGCCATACCGTTCGCCAAGCAGGTGCGCTCGGAGCGGGTGAACACCCGGCTGCGCAAGACCGTGGACACCGCGGCGCGGGACTTCTCCGACGTCGCCGAGGTGATCCAGCTGACCGAAGAACTGCAGCACCACCTGCCGGAGTCCGCCGCGGAGGCGGTCTAGCGGGCAGCCCCCCGAAAACCCCGGCCGCGATCACACCCCGTACAGCCCGACTCGGCTCCCCCATCGCCAGGTCCAGGGCCGTGATCGCGGCCGGTCTGCTTTTGCGGCTGAG
The DNA here is from genome assembly GCF_040655775.1 of Streptomyces sp. NPDC050315. Taxonomy (NCBI): domain Bacteria; kingdom Bacillati; phylum Actinomycetota; class Actinomycetes; order Kitasatosporales; family Streptomycetaceae; genus Streptomyces; species Streptomyces sp. NPDC050315. Next base: position 128,777 of record NZ_JBFAKN010000004.1, on the reverse strand, counting down.
CCGCCGCCGCTCTCGCGGAGCTGGTTGCTCGCCGTCGTGGTTCCTCAATTCAGGGCTGATGCGTTCGGTGGAAAACACGGCCACGGCGACATCGGTGGCCCCCGCAAGCGTTCATCCGGGCGTAACACCGATGTCGCCTTCGTCACTGCCGTGAAACACCGGGGCGCTTCACCGGAAACGGCGCTGCGTCACGCTCGTGGCGTAAGTCGGCCCATCCCCACACCCGCACGGGCCGCATCGACGACGAGGAGACGCCGATGCCCCCAGGCATCCTGACGACGCTCGCGGCGGACCATGTCACGCTCGCCGCAGACAAGGTCGAGCTGAGCCCGGCCAACACCGGATTCATGCTGATCGCCACCGCCCTGGTGATGGTGATGACCCCCGCGCTCGCGTTCTTCTACGGCGGCATGGTCCGCGTGAAGAGCGTCCTGAACATGCTGATGATGAGTTTCATCAGCCTCGGCCTGGTGACCGTCCTATGGGTGCTGTACGGCTTCAGCCTCGCCTTCGGCACCGATCACGGCTCGGTCATCGGCTGGTCCGGTGACTACGTCGGCCTCAGCGGCATCGGCCTCACCGAGCTCTGGGACGGCTACAGCATCCCGGTCTACGTCTTCGCGGCCTTCCAGCTGATGTTTGCGATCCTCACCCCCGCGCTGATCAGCGGTGCCCTCGCGGACCGCGTGAAGTTCTCCGCCTGGGCCCTCTTCATCGTCCTGTGGGTGACGATCGTGTACTTCCCGGTTGCCCACTGGGTGTGGGGTGCCGGCGGCTGGCTCTTCGAGCTCGGCGTGATCGACTTCGCGGGCGGTACGGCCGTCCACATCAACGCCGGCGCCGCGGCGCTGGGCGTCATCTTCGTCGTCGGCAAGCGGATCGGCTTCAAGAAGGACCCGATGCGGCCGCACAGCCTGCCGCTGGTCATGCTCGGCGCGGGCCTGCTGTGGTTCGGCTGGTTCGGCTTCAACGCCGGCTCCTGGCTCGGCAACGACGACGGCGTGGGCGCGGTCGCCTTCCTGAACACCCAGGTCGCCACGGGCGCGGCGATGCTCGGCTGGCTCGCGTACGAGAAGCTGCGGCACGGCTCGTTCACGACGCTCGGCGCCGCGTCCGGCGCGGTGGCCGGCCTGGTCGCGATCACCCCGGCCTGCGGTTCGGTCAGCCCCCTCGGCTCCATCGCGATCGGCATCATCGCCGGTGTCCTCTGCGCCATGGCCGTCGGCCTGAAGTACCGGTTCGGCTACGACGACTCCCTCGACGTCGTCGGCGTCCACCTCGTCGGCGGTGTCGTCGGCTCCCTCCTCATCGGCTTCTTCGCCACCGGTGGCGTGCAGAGCGACGCCAAGGGCCTCTTCTACGGCGGCGGCCTGGCCCAGCTCGGCAAGCAGTCCGTCGGCGTGGTCTGCGTCCTGCTCTACTCCCTCGTGATCAGCTTTGTCCTTGCCAAGGTCGTCGACCTGGTGATGGGCTTCCGGGTCAGCGAGGACGAGGAGCTGGCGGGCGTGGACCAGGTCGCCCACGCGGAGACGGCGTACGACTACGGCGGCACCGGCGGCGGCACGGCCCTGCCCCGCACGGCGGCGTCGGCTCCGGGTTCGGCTGCCGGTTCGGCTCCGGGCTCCGGTGACACTCCGGCCCAGGGAGCCGAGGACGGCACGGCTCCGGCCTCGCAGGCAGGATCATCGGCTCAGGCCCAGGGCGGGACTCCGGGCAAGGCGAAGAAGGTGGACGTGTGAAGCTCATCACGGCAGTAATCAAGCCGCACCGGCTGGACGAGGTGAAGGAGGCCCTGCAGTCGTTCGGCGTGCACGGCCTGACCGTCACCGAGGCCAGCGGATACGGCCGGCAGCGCGGCCACACGGAGGTGTACCGCGGCGCCGAGTACACCGTGGACCTCGTCCCCAAGATCCGCATCGAGGTCCTGGTCGAGGACGCCGACGCCGAGCAACTGGTCGAGGTCGTCGTCAAGGCCGCCCGCACCGGCAAGATCGGCGACGGCAAGGTCTGGAGCGTCCCGGTCGACGAGGCGGTCCGCGTCCGCACGGGCGAACGGGGCCCGGACGCGCTCTGAGCGCGGGGCGCGTGCCGGCCGGTCGCTTGGTTGCGACCGGCCGGTGCGCTTCGTGGGAGAGGGTGCCTCTTCAGCTTGTTGGCGAGGGGAGGCGCCCGGCGGGGGGACGCATTCGGTGTGGCGGGCGCGATCGTGTGGGGGCGTCCCCCGGCGGGTCGGCTCCGGTGCGGTCTTGTGGGGGCGCCCAGTCGGGCCCGCTCCGGTGCTGCCGCGGCGCCGGGGTGCCGGGCCGCTCTGCCGCGGTATCCCCAGCCCGCCCCGGTACTGCCGCAGCGCCGGGGTGCCGCCCCACCAGGCGGTACTCCCAGCCCGTTGCGGCGGTCCCGCCCCGGCACTGCCGCGGCGCCGGTCTGCCGCCGTACTCCCAGCCCGTCCGGCGTTTGAGGACACCTTTGCGGGGGCCGGGGCTGCTGCCCCGGTTTCGGGAAGGGGTGGGTCCGGGGCACACCACCCCACGGCCACCGGCCGCCAACGGCACTGGCCGGACAACGCATCGCACGCCGCAACCCCCGGCAGCCGATGCCACACCAGAACGAACAAGGAGCGCGCGAGGTGACCGACAGCGTCGAGGAGACAGCAGGCGTCGACCGGACGGCCGGCATCGGCCCCGGCACGAACACGCCCGCAGCCGGGACCCCGAACAGCCCCGCCGCGGACCATCCCGCCTCGGCCGGCCCGGGCGGCACGGGCCGCCCCGCCGCGGCCGGCCCCGGCGGCACGGACCACCCCACCGCTGACCAGCGCACCGCTGACCACCACACCCCCGCCCCCGAATACCCCGCCGCCCGCCTGCAGCTCCTTCAGGACGAGACCACGACCGGCCCCGACCGCCGCGCCGCCCTCGCCCGCCTCACCGACCACTGGCTGGCCGGACTCTTCGAGCGCGCCGCCGCCCAAAGCGGCGTGACCGGCGCGGCCCTCGTCGCCGTGGGCGGCTACGGCCGCGGCGAGCTCTCCCCCCGCAGCGACCTCGACCTGCTCCTCCTCCACGACGGCAAGGCATCGCCCCAAGAGGTCGCGGCCCTCGCCGACCACCTCTGGTATCCGCTCTGGGACCTCGGCCTGGACCTGGACCACTCCGTCCGCACGCTCGCCGAAGCCCGCCGCACCGCACGCGACGACCTCAAGGCCCAGCTCGGCCTGCTCGACGCCCGCCACCTCGCCGGCACCCCCGACCTCACCACCGCCCTGCGCACCGCGAGCTTCGCCGACTGGCGCGAGGCCGCCCCCAAGCGCCTCCCGGAGCTCCACGCCCTCTGCCTCGACCGGGCCGACCGCCAGGGCGAACTCCAGTACCTCCTCGAACCCGACCTGAAGGAGGCCAGAGGCGGCCTGCGCGACGTCACCGCCCTGCGCGCGGTGGCCGCCTCCTGGCTCGCCGACGCTCCCCGGGCCGGCCTGGAGGCCGCCCGCGGCCGCCTGCTGGACGTACGCGACGCCCTCCACCTGGTCACCGGCCGGGCCACCGACCGGCTCGCGCTCCAGGAGCAGGACCAGGTCGCGGCGGCCCTCGGCCTGCTCGACGCGGACACCCTGCTCCGCCAGGTGTACGAGTCGGCGCGCACGATCTCGTACGCCGGCGACGTCACCTGGCGCGAGGTCGGCCGGGTCCTGCGCTCCCGCTCCGTACGGCCCTCGCTGCGCGGACTGATCAGCGGCAGGGGCGGGCGGACGGCGGCCAAGGGCGAGCGGTCGCCGCTGGCCGAGGGCGTCGTCGAGCACGACGGCGAGGTCGTACTGGCCCGCACGGCCCGCCCCGAACGCGACGCCGTGCTGCCGCTGCGCGCCGCGGCCGCCGCCGCCCAGGCGGGCCTGTCGCTGTCCCCGCACGCCGTGCGCCGGCTGGCCGTGGCGGCCCGCCCGCTGCCGGTGCCGTGGCCCGCCGAGGCCCGCGAGGAGCTGCTGACCCTGCTGGGCGCGGGCGCGCACACCGTGCCCGTATGGGAGGCGCTGGAGGCCGAGGGGATCATCACGCGGCTGCTGCCGGACTGGGAGCGCGTGCGCTGCCGCCCGCAGCGCAACGCCGTGCACCGCTGGACCGTCGACCGGCACCTCGTCGAGACGGCCGTACGGGCCTCCGCCCTGACCCGCCGCGTCCACCGCCCCGACCTGCTTCTCATGGCGGCCCTCCTGCACGACATCGGCAAGGGCTGGCCCGGCGATCACTCGGTGTCCGGCGAGACCATCGCCCGCGACGTGGCCACCCGGCTCGGCTTCGATGCCAAGGACACGGACGTCATCGCCACCCTCGTACGCCATCACCTCCTCCTCATCGAGACCGCCACCCGCCGTGACCTGGACGACCCGGCCACGGTCGGCGCGGTCGCCCAGGTGGTCCGCTCGGCCGGCACGCTGGAGCTGCTGCACGCCCTCACGGAGGCCGACGCGCTGGCCACCGGGCCCGCGGCCTGGAGCCGCTGGCGCGAGGGACTGGTCGCCGACCTGGTCCGGCGGGTCGGCGGACTGCTGGCGGGCGAACCGGACGCCACCACGCCCACCCCGTGGGAGCCCACAGCGGAACAGGAACGCCTCGCCATCGAGGCGTGGCGCACGGGCGAACCGGTACTCGCCCTCCACACCCGGGCCGAGCCGCCCATGATGGCGCCGGAGCCCCCGTCGAACGGCACAGCACCCAGGCCGACCAGCGAGTCCACTGGGCTCCAGGGATCCGCTGGGGCGCACGAGTCCGCCGGCCCCCAGGAACCGGTCGGCGTCGAACTTCTCATCGCCGTACCGGACCGGCCGGGCATCCTCCCCGCCACCGCCGGCGTACTCGCCGTGCACCGCCTCACCGTCCGCGCCGCCGACCTCCGCGTCATGCCCCTGCCGGAGGAGCTGTCCGGAACGGCCGAGGGGAAGGACGGCGAGGCGGACCCGCGCTCCGAAACCGAGACCCGGTCCGCGACGGGCACGGGCTCCGATGCCGCCCGCAGCCCGCTGCTGCTCCTCAGCTGGCGGGTGGCGGCCGAGTACGGATCGCTGCCGCAGGCGGTCCGGCTCCGTGCCGACCTCGTACGGGCCCTGGACGGCACGCTCGACATCCCGGCCCGCCTCGCCGAGCGCGAACGCGCCTACGCACGGCGCTCGCGTCGGCTCCAGGCGCCGCCGCCCCGGGTGACGGTGGCGCCAGGCGGCTCCCGCTCCGCCACCGTCATCGAGGTACGGGCCCAGGACGCCCAGGGCCTGCTGTACCGGATCGGCCGCGCCCTGGAGGACGCGGGCGTCACGGTCCGCAGCGCCCACATCAGCACTCTCGGCGCCAACGCGGTGGACGCCTTCTACGTCACGGACCCCGACGGCTCCCCCCTTCCGTCCGGCACCGCGACGGAAGTGGCCCAGGCCGTGGAGCGAGCGCTGAAGTGACCCACAGCCCCGAAGTGATCCCCAGCACCGCCGCCACCACGCAGGACCATCAGACGCTCGCGGTACTCGGGGGGCTCCGAGCACCGGTGCCCCCGGCGTGGTCCGTGCTCCCGGCGCTTGCGGGCGGCCCGGAGGAGCACCGTTCTGCGCCCGGCGCACGAGGTGAGCCCGTCCCTCTCCGTCTCTTCGGGTAGGCCCGGACGTTCTGTACCGTGGGGCGGATACTCTAGAAGCCGATTGACTCCACCCCCGACCCCGAGGATCGACGACCGCCGTGTTCGATACGCTTTCCGACCGCCTGGCGAGTACTTTCAAAAATCTCCGGGGCAAGGGGCGCCTCTCCGAGGCGGACATCGACGCCACCGCGCGCGAGATCCGGATCGCCCTGCTCGAAGCGGACGTCGCGCTGCCCGTCGTCCGGGCCTTCATCAAGCAGGTCAAGGAGCGCGCGCTCGGCTCCGAGGTCTCCCAGGCGCTGAACCCCGCCCAGCAGGTCATCAAGATCGTCAACGAGGAGCTCATCGGCATCCTCGGCGGCGAGACCCGTCGCCTCCGCTTCGCCAAGCAGCCGCCGACGGTCATCATGCTCGCCGGCCTCCAGGGCGCCGGTAAGACCACCCTGGCCGGCAAGCTGGGCCGCTGGCTCAAGGCGCAGGGCCACACCCCGATGCTGGTCGCCTGCGACCTCCAGCGCCCGAACGCCGTGAACCAGCTCTCCGTCGTCGCCGAGCGCGCCGACGTGGCGATCTTCGCCCCCGAGCCGGGCAACGGCGTCGGCGACCCGGTCAAGGTCGCCCAGGACTCCATCGAGTACGCCCGCGACAAGCAGCACGACGTCGTGATCGTCGACACCGCCGGCCGCCTGGGCATCGACCAGGAGCTGATGCAGCAGGCCGCGGACATCCGTGACGCGGTCAAGCCGGACGAGGTCCTCTTCGTCGTCGACGCCATGATCGGCCAGGACGCGGTCAACACCGCCGAGGCGTTCCGCGACGGCGTCGGCTTCGACGGCGTGGTGCTCTCCAAACTCGACGGCGACGCCCGCGGTGGTGCCGCGCTCTCCATCGCGCACGTCACCGGCAAGCAGATCATGTTCGCCTCCAACGGCGAGAAGCTGGACGACTTCGACGCGTTCCACCCGGATCGCATGGCGTCCCGCATCCTGGGCATGGGCGACATGCTGTCGCTCATCGAGAAGGCCGAGCAGACCTTCAGCCAGGCCGAGGCCGAGAAGATGGCGGCCAAGCTGCAGAAGGGCCCGAAGGAGTTCACGCTCGACGACTTCCTGGCCCAGATGGAGCAGGTCCGCAAGATGGGCTCCATCTCCAAGCTGCTCGGCATGCTGCCCGGCATGGCGCAGATGAAGGACCAGATCAACAATCTCGACGAGCGGGACGTGGACCGCACCGCCGCGATCATCAAGTCGATGACCCCGGGCGAGCGCCAGGACCCGACGATCATCAACGGCTCGCGCCGCGCCCGTATCGCGCGCGGTTCGGGTGTCGACGTCAGTGCCGTGAAGAGCCTGGTCGAGCGCTTCTTCGACGCCCGCAAGATGATGTCGAAGATGGCCCAGGGCGGCGGCATGCCGGGGATGCCGGGCATGCCGGGGATGCCGGGCATGGGCGGCGGCGCCAAGAAGAAGAAGCAGCAGAAGAAGGCCAAGGGCAAGCAGCGCAGCGGCAACCCCATGAAGCGCAAGGCCGAGGAAGAGGCCGCCGCGGCCCGCCGCGAGGCGGCCCAGAACGGCAACCCGCTCGGCCTCCCGCAGGGCGGCCAGAACGACCCGCAGAACTTCGAACTCCCCGAGGAGTTCAAGAAGTTCATGGGCTGACGCGCGACCGCCAGTCGCATCCCGCCCCTACGGCCCCGCCCGGACCCTTCCGGCCGGGGCCGTACGCGTACGCCGTCCGGCCGCCGCCCTCGTGGGCACGCGGGGAGACGTGTACATGCTCGGCCCTCGTCTCCGTCAGTGCGTGCAGCCTTCGGGGTCCGCGGCCTCCGTGGCACAGGCCAGGTGCGAGGGGTGTGCGGGCTCTGCGCCGCGTATAGGGCACTCCAGGGGGAGCGTAGTGCCGCGGGCGAGGCCGGCCGCGAGTGGAGTGCCGCTGCAGAGGTCGGTCGGCAGCGGAGTTCCGCTGGCGAGGTCGGCCGGGCTCAGGCCCAGTGCGACGGCCGCGGTGGCGCCCACATCCGACAGCGACGCCGCGTCCGGCAGCCGCTCGGCGGCCGCAGCGCCGGGACGGTGGATCAGTACTGGCACGAACTCCCTGGTGTGGAAGGCGTGCCCGATCGTCGGGTCGTTGCCGTGATCGCCGGTGACGATCAGGCGGTCCCCGGGCCCGGTGAGCAGCGGCAGCAGCGCCGCGATCCCCGCGTCCACCCGCCGCAGCACGGCCGCGTACCGCTCCGGATCCTGCTCATGCCCGGCCAGATCGGTCTCCTGCACATTGCTGACCACCAGCACCGACCCTTCCGGCCCCGCGCCCTCGCCCTGCCCGAATGCCCGTACCGCGTCCAGCGTGTGCTCCAGCACCTCCCCGGTGTCCACCGCCGGCCGGCGCACCGCCGCATCGCAGGCCAGGATGTCGGCCGCCTTGCCGACGAGCGTGACGGGCACGCCCGCCCGGGCGGCGGCCTCGGGCAACTGCCGCGTGTGGTCCAGCGGCGCCCCCAGATGCCGCACCTCCAGCCCGCCGTTGCGGTAGAAGCCACTGGCTGGGGTGTCCAGCCCGACCGTGCCGGCCTCCCCGTGCCGTACGAACCCGGGAAGCGGCCCGTCGGCGTGGCCGCCCACTGCGATCACCCGGGCCACCGGAGCGACCGATCTGACCACCCGCGCCACGGCCAGCACCTGTGCGAACGGTGCCTCACCCAGCCGCGCCGAGGCGTTCCAGTTGATACCCGGATCGGCCTCCAGACTGTCGTGCACCAGCACCCGCCCGTCGACCGTCAGCAGCGGCTTGCCGTCGAGCAGTTCCGTACGGTGCCCGGCCGCCCGCAGCGCCGCGGTCACCTTCTGGAGGTGCTCGGCGAGCCGGGCCACCGTCACCCGGCTGAAGTCGGCGCCCATCATCGTCTGGTGCCCCGCGTACGTGTCCGCGCCCGGATAGCCCAGCGCCGCCCGGCCGGCGGCGACCGGCAGCGAGGGGCGCGTCGCGAGATCCGGATGCGGATGCACGGAGCCCAACCCGAGCGCGCCGAGCGCGGGCAGCTCCAGGGGGCGGTCGGTCGTCGCGCGGTGGTGGTCGAGGAGATGGCCGAGGGTGTCGGCCCGCACGTCGCCGGGGCGCAGCGCACCGGCATCGGGCATCGCGCCGATGCCGAAGCCGTCGACGACGAGGATGACGATCTTGCTCATGGCGGTTCCTGGCGTCCGAGTCGGGTGGTCGAAGTAGGCATGGGTTACGGGGGACGACGGGGGAGCGGGGCCGCCTGCCGGGCGGCGGTGGCTGGTCAGTCCGGTCAGTAGGGCCTCCCGAGCGGGTCGTAGAGGCCGCTGAGCTTCGGCGTGCCCGAGGACAGCCCGGAGACGACGGCCACGCTGCTGCGGGTGACGAAGATCTGGGTACGGAAGGCCAGCACGGCGGTATCACCCACCCGCGCGTCCCCGGGAGCGAGCAGCCGGTAGTAATCGATGTTCGCGGCGGGCGCCTCCTCGACCCGCAACCGCGCCCCGGTACGCGGGATCAGCGCCTCCCTGGCGTCGCCCCGGGCGTAGAACCCGCCCCCGTGCAACGCGGGCCTGCCGTCGGCGAGCGTATGGGCGACCTCGCTCACGTACACGTACGCGGGCTGCTCCGGCTGTGTGTGGTCCACCGCGTGCAGCGGGGTGGTGCCGGTGAGGGCGTGGCCGGGCTCCCCGTGTGTCGCGCCCAGCCGCGCCAGCAGCGGCAGGGTGGCCATCGATGTGGCGCTCGGCGCGCTCAGCTTGAGGTCCGTGTAACCACGGGCGGTGAGCCGCTCCACGGCGGTACGGGCCAGCGCGAAGTTGGCCGTGGGCCGCGGCTCTCCCGTCTCCGGATCACACAGCACACACGGAAACGCCGTGACGCCGGCCACTCGAATCCCCGGCAGCCGCTCGGCCTCCGCGACGAAGGCGTCCAGACCGTCCGGGCCGTCCAGACCGTCCAGGCCGGCCGCACATTCCGGGCCGTCGTCAGCCCCACCGAGCCGTACTCCGCCCTCCTGTCCCGGATACACCGCACCGGCCGCCCCCTCCAGCCGGATCAGTACGTCCTGGACGAATCCGAGCCGGGTGGCGGCGTCCGAGACGGCTCGGGCGTTCGCCAGGTCGTAGACGGTGACGGTCTCCGGACGCCAGGCGAGCATCTCGGGCAGTACTCGGGCCGGGATCTGGACGAGGTGGCCGAGGTTGCCGGGCTGCGCGCCCGCGGCGTTCAGGATGCGGGCCTCGGGCGGATCGATGGCCGCGAACTGCGGGATGTGCCGCGCGATGGCCTCGATCAGCTCCGGATTGCGGCCGATCTGCTTGACCACGAACCAGAGCGACAGACCGAGCCGGTCCGCCTCCCGGGCCAGCAGTTCGGCATTGGACTCGATGGCATCCAGGTCCATGACGTACGTGTCCGGCGGAATGGCCCCGGAGTCATGCAACTCGGCTGCGCACGCGACCAGTTCCGGATTGCGGTGGAGGACGGCGTCGAGGAACACGGTCACCCCCCTGTCTCGCGAAGGTCGCGTGTCTCACGCAGGTCGCGCAGCGATCGGCGCAGGATGTCGAGCACGAGGTCCGCGCCGGCCCGCATGGGATTGATCCGCACGGTCCATTCGGCGAGCTCAGGCGCGTCTTCCAGGAACGAGCTCGACATGCGGTAGAACAACGGGGCGATCTCGTAACGGGAATTGGAGCCGACGGGGTAGGGCGCGGCGCCGTACCGCGCGGCCACGGTGGGCAGTTCGCGGGCCACCGGCCGGTCCAGCCGCACCAGCAGACAGCGGTCCTGGGCATTGGCGATACGGACCTCGGCGACGCCCGGCACCTCACCCGCCGCCAGCCGTTCGGCCACCTCCGTGCCCACCGCTGACTGCAGCGACCACATCACCGGTACGTGCGTGAGAGCGCGCAACGCGTCCAGCGCCTGATGCCCCTGAACCTGGCCGCCTCCCGAGTAGTTGTCCGCGTGCACGCGCGACACCAGGTCGGCCGAGCCCACCACGGCCCCGACGCCTTCCGGACCGTGCAGCTTGAAGAGCGAGAAACAGGAGGCGTCGGCGCCCAGTTCGACCCCGCTCTCCGGGACCCGCATGACCGCGTAGTTGTCGTCGACGACCGTGCGCACCCCGGCCGCACGGCACGCCGCCAGCACCTCACCCGGCTCGTAGGAGTCGGCAAGCCGCTGCCGGGTGTGCTGTACGTACGCCCAGGAGAACCGCCCGCTGTCCAGCGCCTCCGCCAGCGCCGAACGGTCGTTGAAGTCCACCTCCGTCACCGCCACGCCCAGGCCGCGCAAGGTGACAGCGGTGGTGCGGTAGACCGGTGCGCGGTGGGTGAGGAGCGGATCACCCGCGCCGAGCACCGCGGAGAGCGCGGCGCGGATCGCGCCGGTACCCGCTCCCTGGACCAGGGCGGCATCCTCGGCCCCGAAGAAATCGGCGAGTACGGTCTCCACTCGGGCGGTCGTACGCGGCCGGCCGAGCCCGGGGACGACTCCGGCGTCCGCCTCGAAGAGCTGCTCTCCTTCGAAGCGCCGCGCAACGCAATCCAGCAGCCGGTGCTGCCGCGCGACGGCGTCCGCCAGCGGCACGGTCGGCAAGGGAAAGGTCTGCGGCAACGAGGCCACTGGAGAGTCGAGCCCGGCCCCCGGCCGCTGCCCGGCGATCCGTTCCTGTGCGGACATCTCAGACCGCCTCCTCTGGGTGCGCTCCGGTGAGGAAACGGATCGGATTGCGGCGGGTCATGAGGTCGATCAGGCCGTCGTCCACCCCCGCCGCCCGCAGCCGCGGCAGGAAGGACCGGAACAGATGGCCGTACCCCTGTCCGCCCTCGTCCCGCAGATAGCCGTGCCGGGAGATGTCGCCACTCAACAGCACCCGGTCCGCATGCCCGGCTGCCACCAGCTCCAGCAGCAACCGCAGCCGGGCCGCGTCGCTCTGGTAATGCTCCTTGCCGACCGTGTCGAAGGCGACGTACGCCCCGCGGCCCGCCAGCTCCCGGTGCACACCCGAGTCGTCCAGCAGGTCCTGATGGCCGATGCAGATCCGGTGCGGCGGCAGCCCCTCCGCGGTGAGCAGCGCCAGTTGCGCGGGGCCACCCCGGCCGAGCTGGGCATGGGTGGCCACGGAGAGGCCGGTGGCCACAGCGGCCCGCGCGGCCGCCTTCAGCGCACGGACCTCCGGCTCGCTGGGGCGGTCACCGTGGCTGCCGACCTCTCCGATGACGCCGGGGAGTATGCCCTCCGGGCCGATGCCTTCGGTGATCTCCCGCAGCAGCATGCCGGTCAGCTCCTCGACGCAGGCGTCGCCGACCTCGGCGGGGTGGAACGGCTCGTAGTACCAGCCGGTGGCCGCGACGACCGGGACGCCGGAGTCCTTCGAGATCCGGGTCAGTGCCGCCACATCGCGGCCCATGCCCCGGCAGCTCAGCTCGATGAGCAGCGACAGCCCGGACTCCTCGCGCAGCGCGGCGAGTTCGCCGGCGACCGCGTCGGCGTGCCGGTTGTCGAGCACCGCTGCCCGGTCGGTGCCCCGGCGCAGATCGAGTGCCAGGTGCTCGTGCGCGAGCGCGGGGCCCCGTACGGCGGCGGGGGCGAGGGGACCGTTGACGGTCCGGATGTCCTGCATGGTGCTGCCTTGCTTTCTTCCTGCCGGAGGGCCGGTCCTTGAATGAGGTAGGTGGCTCGCCCCGTTCCCGTACGCCGCCGGTCGGGCCTGCGTACGGACCGCGTCAGCCCTTGACGGGGGTGAACAGGTCCAGCCAGTAGAGGAAGTTGAGGATGATGCCGCCGACGATCACGGCGGCGGGCGCCGCGGCCATGCGGACCACGACCCGGCCCATCGCCTCGTTCACCAGGTAGAGCCCGCCGACGATGAGGATGCCGAGGCCGCCGCCCATGGCGTTGGCCGCCATCAGGGAGCCGAAGAGGATGGCCAGTCGCAGCGAATCGCTGATCGCACCGCGCAGGTGCTCGGAGGAGTCCCGTACGGACGGCAGCCGCCCGAGTATCTGGCCGATCCACGAGAGCGCCAGCACCTCGACGGCGAAGACCAGGGCTCCGCATATCAGTGCCAGCCAGGGGTTCGGCAGGAGATAGCCGATCGGGTAGACCAGCGTGAAGCCGGCGATGGCGTAGGCGCCCGAGGCCAGTGCCGTGGTGGCGATCAGCGGGATGAAGCCGAAGACGCGATAGAAGTCCACTTGGGCCGCGCCGCTGTAGTCACCCTTGGCGATCAGGAAGCTGGTCGCCTCGCCACCGCCGAAGATGTGCATCTGGGCCAGCAGGCAGACCCCCGCACCCAGCACCATGAACAGCGGCAGATGCTTGCGCAGCCGGGTCGCGCTCGCACTGAACAACGAGGCCATGGGGTCGTCGTCGCCCGACGCGTCCTCCGCCGGGCCGTCGGCTCTTCCGGCCTGCTCGGCCCGCTCCGTCCTGCGCTGCCGCAGATCCTTGGCCACGGCGAACGCGATCAGCATCAGCACGCCCACCGCCATGGCGACGGCTCCGGGGAAGACGCCCGGCCAGAGCTTCATCGTGGCGACGACCAACGCCAGTTCGATCACGCCCGCGATACCGCCGCGCAGCTTGCCGAACTGCTTGCTGATCGCCAGTACCGGAAAGAGCGTGAAGAGGAAGAGGATCGGCGTCGACATCTGCTGCATCGCGGTGAGGAAGTCGACCGGCAGGTCGTGCGCCAGGCTGTTGGCACCGTTCAGCCCGAAGACGACGACCGTGCCCCAGGCGGCCCCGAGGATCGGCGCCAGCCACTTCTTCGGCGAGAGGATGCCGAGAATGTCGGTGGGCAGGAAGAGCAGCCAGGGGTTCAGCACTCCCGTGGACAGCGCCATCGGCGCGCCCAGTCCGAAGATGAAGCCCGCGGAGAGCCCGAAGGAGACGGCCGTGGTGGCGCTGCGGGTCGTGCGCCCCTGGATGAAGTCCAGCATGAAGGGGCGTACACCGTCATTGAAGACGGCCAGGGCCAGATGCGAGATGAAGGCCGTCAGGGCGCAGAGGGCGATGACAGTCAGCTGCTGTGTCACCGACAGGCTGAGATCTGTACTGCCGGCGGCTGCGGCGGCGATGGTCCCACTCACGGCTCACTCCTCAATGCCTCGACCGGGTCAGGCGCCGTGAGCCGCGATGGCGCGGGCGATGACGGGGGCGACTGTGTCGATCTTGTCCATGCCGAAGCCGAAGACCTTCTTGCCGCCGCCGAGGAGGGCGCTCACCTCGTCCTCGGTGGGGACGGAGCGGCCGAAGGTGTGGCAGGCGGCGCTGCCCATGAGGCCCAGCAGGACGCCGAGCGAGGCGCCGGCGCCGGTGTGGCAGGTGCCCAGGTAGTAGTCGGCGTGTCCGGCGCGCAGCTTCATCGCCGCGTCCATGTCGCTGGAGACCGCGACGTCGACGCCGTCCAAAGCCAGCTTCTTCACGGTCTCGGCGACCTCGAGCTTGCCGACGCCGCCGGTGAGGATCTTCGTCATGGCACATCCCTTCCGAGTGCGTTCCTGCTGAGTACGGCGAGATGCATCGCCAGGAAATTGATCTCGGAGTCGGGCAGCGCGGCGCCCAACTCCTCCTTGGCGCGCAGGGATATGGCGCGGGCCCGCTCGACGGCCCGGGGCTGGTCGGCGAGCTGCGCCGCCACGTCCCCGTCGGTGAGGAACTGCTCGATGGGTTCGCCGTTCAGCAGCCGGGTGAGGGCCATCACGAGGTGACTGGTCAGCATGCCGGCGGTGTCCTCGGTGACGGGACGGCCTTCCGCCGCCAGCGCGGTCAGCTCCTCCTCGACGAATCGCGTCACCTGCGGCGGCGCCTGTCCGCTGTCCCGGAAGAGCTGGAGGCGGAGGGCGAGTCGGTCCTCCATGGGTCGTCCTTTCCTCGCGATGCCGACGGTGTGACTGGTATCGACAGTAACCAGGATTCTGGATATTGGGGAGAGTTGTGAGCACTCTTTTTCGAATGAGTGAAGGGGTGTTCTGTGGTTGACGCTCGGTTCGGGCGTGGCGAAGCCCGGCGCGCACCGTCGCCCGGGGGGCGCCGTTCCCAAGGTCAGTACGAGGGCATGCGCTCGCCGCGCAGTACTTCCCCCTGCAGATCGGTGACGACGGACAGGTCCAGTCCGTCTCGTACCGCACTCAGGGCAGCGGCGCCCTGCGCCCGTCCTATGAGCGCGGCGCTGGAGTTGCGCAGAGACAGATCGCGGGTGATGTCGTCGCCCAGCGGCAGTACATCGACGTCCGGCCCGAGGTGGTCCTGGACCTCGTCGAGATTCCATACCGTGGCGTCCACCTCGCCGCGGGCGAACAGGTCCCGCAGTTGCATGTACGACGCCTCCACCCACTGGATGTCGTCGCGTCCGGCGAACGCCCGGGCGGCCAGCATCCGCAGGTCCTCGGACGCGGAGTCGATGGCCACTCGAAGCCCCGGCGCCTCCGGATCCACGCCGTGCCGCAGCAGCAGACCGTGCGCGCCGACGTACGTGGCCGGGCCGAGGTCGGCGACCAGCTCCAAGGGGAGCTCGTCGAGGAACCGGTCGGCGGCGAAACGGGAGAGCACGACCAGGTCGACCTTGCTCTCCAGCAGGGCCTCGACGCGGGTGGCCGCGCCCCGCATGAATGTGATCGCGAACGGGGCGCCGGCGCCCTCGAAGGCCGTGCGCAGGCCGGTGGCCAGCCCTTCGTACCGCCGTGAATAGGGGAGAGGCATGGCGGCGAGCAGCGTGCCGAGCCCCGACAGGCGCCACAGTATGGTCCGGTCGGCCCGCACCAGGAAGGTGCCGAGGTGTCCGCGGGCGACCGTCTCGATCGCACCTGCCTCCTCCAGCAGCTGAAGGGCGGCCTGAACCGTGCCATTGCCCACGCCGAGCTCCTCGGCGAAGTCGCGGACGCGCGGGAGGCGGGTGTCTTCCTCATGATTGAGCAACAGGGCCGCGAGCTGCCGCGCAGCCAGTCCGTTGCGAGTGAGGAACCGCTCGTCCACGCTGTTCATGCAAATGACAATAACCAGGATTCTGGATTTTGCCAAGGGGTTTTTGCGAACGGGCGAAGGAATGCGTGCACGGAGCAGACGTGCAGAGCTCGGCGAGCGCGGATGCCGTCACCGGCACGCGCCACGGCTCGACTTGCCGACGTCGAGCCGTGGCGCCTGTATGAATTGAGTGCGCTCAGCGCGTCCGGGCGATCAGGTAGCGGAAGACGTTCGGCATCCAGACCGTGCCGTCCGCGCGCTGGTACGGATGCAGCGCCTCCGACAGCTCCTTCTCCACCTGCGCCGGATCGGCGACCTGTAGGGCCGCGTCGAACAGGCCCGTCGACAGCAGCCCGCGCATCGCACTCGGAAGATCGGCGTACCCGAAGGGGCAAGCCACCCGGCCCGAACCGTCCGGCCGCAGCCCCGCACGCTCCGCCAGCTCCTCCAGGTCGTCCCGGCTGCTGGGCCGCCAGCCGGCCGCCGCGGGCGCCGTCGTCCGGTCGAGCGCAAGGGACGGATCCGCGAGCCGTTGCGCCACTCGGAGTACGCCTGCCGTGGCGCATCGCTCGACCGGGCCCCAGCCGCCCAGCACCACCGGGCTGCCGCGCTCGGCGAGAGTCGTCGCCGTCTGCAGGGAGGCCGCCAGCCCGTCCACGGTGCTGACGCAGCCCACCGGATGGAACGCCGTCACCAGATTGAAGCGGTGCCGTTGGGAAGAATCCATGCACTCCGGCCCACCGTGCGCCAGGCACGCGGCCGACTCCGCGGAGCTCCCGCCCGCTTCGGGGCCCTGCTCCGGCGCCAGCCGCTCCCGGGCCAGCCGCAGCCGCGGCTCATCCATGTCCACTCCGCTGACCTGCGCGCCACGGGCCGAGGCCATCAGCAGGGCGAGGCCGGAACCACAACCCAGGGCCAGCAGTCGGGTGTGCGGGCCGACATCCAGCCGTTGGTACACGGCTTCATACAGCGGCACCAGCATCCGTTCCTGGATTTCGGCCCAGTCGCGGGCGCGCGCCCCCGAACCGGAGCCGTCCGGTGCAGGGTGACCGGAAGGGCCGGAACGCTGGAGGCCGTGCTGTACGAGCGTGGGTGTCATGGAAAGCGCCCCTATCCGCCGAGAGCCCGAGCTTGAGGAAAATGGTCTTCCGCCCCCGATTTGTTGCGCTGTGCCCCCCGGTCCAGACAACCCCCCATCCATCCCAGAGTCCAGGGGTTGCGCCCGGTTGTCTACCGCGCGCCCCCGTTTGCGCCGTCCGGGCGCCGGCCGGTCGTCGGCGGACCTGGAGGCGGCCACTGTCCGGCGCCCTTCGTGGGCTTCGAGGTCCCCTCACCCGGGTGGCGTACGGCGCTTCGCACCCCCTGGCCGTAGGGCGTCCGCAATGGGTGGACGGGGCGGCTTCGGGTGGTCGCGGCCCCGCCGGTACGATCACCATGATCGCGCGGCCGGCTCTGAGGGCACGCCGCCCCTTCGGGGCCCGCGGGACACGAGGTACGCAGGCGCTGTGCAGCGTCCGCCCTTCCGGTGCGCCGGACGTACACGTCGATACATACCGGCTCGGTACTCGGTGCGCGTCTCGTCCACAGAAAGACGCACCCGCCCTCCACGGGCCGCATGAGTCGAAACTGACTGGTACGTGCAAATTATTTGGGATGCCCCGGAATCGGAACACTGAGCGGTACCGGCTCGTTGTCACGACGTGAGCACGACACCTGTTCTCGCCGCCGAGCTGGCGCTCGCTTGGGCCGACATTCAACGGCACCATCCCGAGCTGCCGGATTTGGCCGCGCCCGAATCCCTGATCGGAGAGTCCTCGTCCGCCTGCGGCGCCGAGCTCTCCTTCGAACGGCTGCTTCATGAGGCAGTTCACGGCATCGCCGCGTCCCGCGGCGTCCGCGACACCTCACGCGCCGGTCGCTACCACAACCGCCGATTCCTGGCGATCGCCGAGGAGCTGGGCCTGGACCACGCCGACGAGCCGCACCCCAGCAGCGGCTTCTCCCTGGTCACGCTCAACCCCGAAGCCAGAAGGCGGTATCGCCCCACCATCGAGCGGCTCGGCAGAGCACTCAAGGCGCACACCGTCGCCACCGCGGCCGACAGCAGCCGCAGCTTCCGTGGCCCGGCCGCGCGGCACGGCTCCTCCGGTGGCGGTGTAAGGGTCAAGGCCGTCTGCGACTGCGGACGCAACGTCCGGGTCGTCCCCTCCGTGCTCGCCCAGGCCCCCATCATGTGCGGCGGCTGCGGCAAGCCGTTCCGCATCCCCGAGGTGGCCGCGGTCGGCTGACCGGGGCACAGGGCCGGCCGCCCGTCCGGCCGCGGCCGGACGGGCGCCGGGCGGGCGGGGCGGCGGTCGGCCCGTCCTGGTCAGCGGCCGGGCGCCCGGGGTCGGCCGCCCCGTGCGCGTATGGCACAATGGCTAGCTGTACTCGACAGTCGCACAGGACCCCTCTCTCCTCCGGCTGACGCGTCCATCGGGCACTCGGGTACCGCAACCCCACGTGGCATCTCGTTGTGCCCAACCACGTCAACACCAGGAGACACCACTCCCGTGGCAGTCAAGATCAAGCTGAAGCGTCTGGGCAAGATCCGTTCGCCTCACTACCGCATCGTCGTTGCCGACTCCCGTACCCGCCGTGACGGCCGGGCCATCGAGGAGATCGGCCTGTACCACCCGGTGCAGAACCCCTCGCGCATCGAGGTCGACTCCGAGCGTGTCCAGTACTGGCTGAGCGTCGGCGCGCAGCCGACCGAGCCCGTCGCGGCCATCCTCAAGGTCACCGGTGACTGGCAGAAGTTCAAGGGTCTGCCCGCCCCGGCCCCGATGAAGGTTGCCGAGCCCAAGGCCGACAAGCGCGCCCTCTTCGAGGCCGCCGCCAAGGACGCCGGTGACGAGCCGAAGGGTGAGGCCATCACCCCCAAGGCGAAGAAGGCTGACAAGAAGGCGGACGAGGCCGAGGCCGAGACGGCCAAGTCCGAGTCGACCGAGGCCTGAGCATGCTCGAGGAGGCTCTTGAGCACCTCGTCAAAGGCATCGTCGACAATCCCGACGACGTGCAGGTCGCCTCGCGCAACCTGCGGCGCGGGCGCGTCCTGGAGGTCCGGGTCCACCCGGACGACCTCGGCAAGGTGATCGGCCGTAACGGCCGCACCGCGCGCGCTCTGCGTACTGTTGTGGGTGCCCTCGGCGGCCGCGGCATCCGTGTCGACCTCGTCGACGTGGACCAGGTCCGCTGAGCATCGGAACACCGGCACGGGCCGGGGAGGGCTTCGGCCCTTCCCGGCCCGTGCCGGTTTGCGGTGATACTTCGTCGACCGCAACCGTCCATTGAGGAACCACGGCGAGAACCACCTCCGCGAGAGCGGCGGCGGATCAGCCGCAAAGAAAGGCAAGGCACAGTCGTGCAGCTGGTAGTCGCGCGGATCGGGCGCGCCCATGGGATCAAGGGCGAGGTCACGGTGGAGGTGCGCACGGACGAGCCGGAGCTGCGGCTCGCCCCGGGCGCGGTCCTGACCACAGACCCCGCGTCCACCGGCCCGCTGACCATCGAGACCGGTCGCGTGCACAGCGGCCGCCTGCTGCTTCGCTTCGAGGGCGTGAAGGACCGTACGGCCGCCGAAGCGCTCCGTAACACCCTTCTGATCGCCGAGGTCGACCCCGAGGAACTTCCCGAGGACCCCGAGGAGTTCTACGACCACCAGCTCATCGACCTCGATGTGGTGACCGAGGACGGCGTCGAGGTCGGCCGCATCATCGAGATCTCCCACCTGCCGTACCACGACCTGCTGATCGTCGAGCGCCCCGACGAGAGCCAGGTCATGATCCCGTTCGTCGCGGAGATCGTGCCGGAGATCGACCTCGAGGAGCAGCGAGCGGTGATCACCCCGCCGCCGGGGCTGCTGGACGACACCCAGGCGGAGGTCGCCTCCAGCCGGGACGCGGAGGCCGAAGCGGGCTCCGCGAGCACGCCCGAAAACGGCCCGGCGCCTGAAGGCGACGAGGCGCCCGAGGGCGGTCGGGCAGCGCGCGGTGAGGACGCCTGATCATGCGTCTCGACGTCGTCACGATCTTCCCCGAGTACCTCGAACCGCTGAACGTCTCCCTGGTCGGCAAGGCGCGCGCCCGGGGGCAGCTGGACGTCCGCATCCACGACCTGCGTGAGTTCACCCACGACAAACACAACACCGTGGACGACACCCCGTACGGCGGCGGCCCCGGCATGGTCATGAAGCCCGAGCCGTGGGGCGAGGCGCTGGACTCGGTCATCGCGTCGGGCGAAGGGGAGGAGCAGCCGGTCATCGTCGTCCCGACGCCCAGCGGCCGGCCCTTCACCCAGCAGCTCGCCGTCGAGCTCTCCGAGAAGCCGTGGCTGGTCTTCACCCCGGCCCGCTACGAAGGCATCGACCGCCGCGTCATCGAGGAGTACGGCGACCGGCTGGACGTCCGCGAGGTCTCCATCGGTGACTACGTGCTGGCCGGCGGCGAGGCGCCCGTCCTCGTCATGGTCGAGGCCATCGCCCGCCTCCTCCCCGGAGTACTCGGCAACGCCGCGTCCCACCAGGACGACTCCTTCGCGCCCGGGGCGATGGCCGACCTCCTGGAGGGGCCGGTCTACACCAAGCCCCCGGAGTGGCGCGGCCGCGGCATCCCCGAGGTGCTGCTCAGCGGCCACCACGGCAAGATCGCCCGCTGGCGCCGCGACGAGGCATTCCGCCGTACGGACCGGAACCGCCCGGACCTGATCGAACGCGCCGACCCCGCCGCCTTCGACAAGAAGGACCGCGAAACCCTCTCCATCCTGGGGTGGGCCCCGGGAGCGGACGGGCGATTTGGGCGGACGACCGAGGCCGTGGAAGAATAGGCCGCTGCTGTGCGTCCGGCGCGCGCCCCTGCCACAGGGGGAACGACGCCCGCCCGACGGACCGGCACCCGGACTTCTCGTCCGGCTTCCGAACCATCATCACGAATTCCGCTGATGACCTGTGGCATCAGCGAAGAAAGCAGTAGGTCATGCACCTTCTCGACTCCGTCGACGCCGGGTCGCTGCGCAGCGACATCCCCGCCTTCCGCCCGGGTGACACCGTCAACGTCCACGTCCGCGTCATCGAGGGCAACCGCTCCCGTGTGCAGCAGTTCAAGGGCGTTGTCATCCGCCGTCAGGGCGCCGGCGTGCGCGAGACCTTCACGGTCCGCAAGGTCAGCTTCTCCGTCGGCGTCGAGCGCACCTTCCCGGTGCACACCCCGATCGTCGAGAAGATCGAGGTCGTGACCCGCGGTGACGTCCGTCGCGCCAAGCTGTACTACCTCCGTGAGCTGCGCGGCAAGGCCGCCAAGATCAAGGAGAAGCGCGAGAGCTGAGCAGCCGTACGGTGTCCTTAACCCCGGGCCGGATAGGCTCTGGGCTCGATGGACACCGACGCACAGCCCTCCACGCTCCCGGAGCGCGACTCCTCTCCAGCCCCTGGCCAAGGGGCGGAGCAGGGGTCGCGCTTCGCGTGTTTTTCCCGGCGGCGGGAGCGGTCGTCCGCGGGCGGGTCCGGCGAGGCGCGTGCGGCGGAGTCCGGCGAGAGCCGCGAGGGAGGCCGTGAGGAGGCCGCTGCGCGCCCGCTGCTGCGGCGGGGCCCGGTTCTGCTGGCGCTGGCCTGTCTGGCGTTTGTGGGGCTGCTCAGCGCCTTTGTCGTCCAGCCCTTCCTGATCCCCAGCTCGTCGATGGAGAACACGCTCCAGGTCGGCGACCGCGTACTGGTGAACAAGCTGGCGTACCGGTTCGGCGGCGAACCGCACCGGGGGGACGCCGTGGTGTTCGACGGCACCGGGTCGTTCGTACAGGAGGCGCCGGCCGGCAACCCGGTGGCGGAGCTGCTGCGCGGGGCCGGAGCCGCGGTGGGCCTGGCGCCGGCCGCGGAGACGGACTACATCAAGCGCGTGATCGGCGTCGGCGGGGACAGGGTGACCTGCTGCGACAAACGGGGACGGATCAAGGTGAACGGCGAACCGGTGGACGAGCCCTATCTCCACCCCGGAGACAGCCCGTCGGAGGTGCCCTTCGACGTGGTCGTGCCCGAAGGGAAGCTGTGGGTCATGGGGGACCACCGCGCCAGGTCGAGCGACTCCCGCGACCATCTGGGCGACCCCGGTGGCGGCACCGTCCCGCTGGACAAGGTGATCGGCCGCGCCGACTGGATCGGCTGGCCGGTCGGCCGCTGGACTTCCTTGAAGCGGCCCCACGCGTTCGACGGCATACCGGCTGCGGCAGGGTCCCATGGGTAACAGGGGGCGCCCGCGCCACGGGCACCACCGCACAGGCGCACCATCGGCAGGCCACGGCAAGGAGGCGCGCGGCTCCGTACCGGACGGCGCGCACAGCTCCCGTATGCCCGGCGCCGACCCCTATGGCGCGGACCTCGGTACTGGGGGCACCGCGACCCGTACGACCCTGCCGGCGACCGGCGGGCGGGCCGACAGGCGACGCCAGGCCAAGCGCATCAAGAGGCGCAGGCAGCGTTCGTACCTGAAGGAGATACCGATCCTGATCGGGGTGGCGCTGGCGATCGCCCTGGTCCTGAAGACGTTCCTCGTGCAGGCGTTCGTGATCCCGTCGGGCTCCATGGAGCAGACGATTCAGATCGGCGACCGGGTGCTCGTCGACAAGCTGACCCCGTGGTTCGGCGCCGAGCCGCACCGGGGGGACGTGGTCGTCTTCAAGGACCCGAACAACTGGCTCGCGGGCGAGCGCACCAACGTGGCCGACGACCCGGTAGGCGTCAAGCAGGTCAAGGAAGTCCTCACGTTCATCGGGCTGCTGCCGTCGGCGGACGAGCAGGACCTGATCAAGCGGGTCGTCGCCGTCGGCGGCGACACCGTCAAGTGCTGCGACAAGAGCGGCCGGGTCACCGTCAACGGGACGCCGTTGAGCGAGCCGTACGTCCACCCGGGCAATCCGCCCTCGCAGTTGAAGTTCGAGGTCAACGTGCCGACCGGGCGGCTCTTCGTCATGGGGGACCACCGGTCCAACTCCGCCGACTCCCGATACCACCTGGACGAGCCGTACAAGGGGACAGTTGCGGAGAGCAGTGTCGTGGGCCGCGCCATTGTGATCGCGTGGCCGTTCAAGCACTGGCAGCGCCTGGAAGAGCCCGATACGTACGCTTCTGTGCGCGACGCGCCGGGCGCACCGGCGACGGCGGCCGCGGCGCCGCATACTGTGTCACCCGAAGGTTTGACCGTCCTCCCGACCCCTGCGGAACTCCCGCTCGTTATGGGAGTGGTGGGCCTGCACCGTTTGACGAGCAGGCGGCGGCTTGGAGTAAGGAGTGAATGTGGGGGACGTGGCGGTCGGCGCACGGTCCGGTACCGAAGAGCCCGAAGAACCAGAGGGGCGCGATAGGTCCCCCGTAGCGGACGTGGCGCATCAGGAGCAGCAGCCGCAGGACGCGCGACAGGAGAGGGAAGAGGAGAACGGCGGCGTGACGAAGGACAAGAAGCCGCCGCGTTCCTTCTGGAAGGAGCTGCCGCTCCTGATCCTCATCGCCCTGGCCCTGGCGCTGGTCATCAAGACCTTCCTGGTGCAGGCGTTCTCGATCCCTTCCGACTCGATGCAGAACACCCTGCAGCGCGGCGACCGGGTGCTGGTGGACAAGCTGACCCCGTGGTTCGGCGCGAAGCCGGAGCGCGGCGAGGTCGTCGTGTTCCACGACCCGGGCGGCTGGCTCAACGAAGTGCCCACCCCGACGCCGAATCCGGTCCAGAAGGTCCTCAGCTGGATCGGTCTGATGCCGTCCGCCGAGGAGAAGGACCTGATCAAGCGGGTCATCGCGGTCGGTGGCGACACGGTCGAGTGCAAGGGCACGGGGCCGGTGAAGGTCAACGGCAAGGCGCTCCAGGAGGACGCGTACCTCTTCGCCGGGAACACCCCCTGCGGGGACAAGCCCTTCGGCCCGATCAAGGTGCCCGAGGGCCGGATCTGGGTGATGGGCGACCACCGTCAGGACTCCCTGGACTCGCGCTACCACCAGGACCTGAAGGGCAATGGCACGGTCTCGGAGGACGAGGTCGTGGGCCGCGCGTTCACGATCGCCTGGCCGGTCAACCGGTGGTCGCTGCTTCCGGTACCGGACACCTTCGACCAGCCGGGGCTGAGCCAGGCGATGGCCGCGGCGCCGGCGGCGCTGGGCGTGGCCGGTGCGGTACCGCTCGTGCTGTGGCGGCGCCGGCGGGTGCTCGCCAAGCTGCCCGCCAATGTGGCGGTCGGAGCGACCGGCAAGGAGCCCCGCGACAGCTGACCGCACCGCCCGTAGGTGAGGGATCTGTGTGCGTCCGGCGGGCGTGTCGTCGATACGCCGCGTACGTCGGGAAACGGCACCAGAAGGCTCTCGCCGGACCGTCGGCCGGAGGCTGACTGGGGAATGTAACCCCAGGTAAGGTGCCGTCCCGGATCTTCGACGCGGGGCGGCCCGCGGGGTGGGAGCGCGGGATGAGCAGGAGCGAGGGGCGTACGAGCGGCGGCCACGGCCGGACCGCGGGCAGCGTGCTGTCCGGTCTGGCCGTGGCCGTCGGCTGTGTGCTGTTCCTGGGCGGATTCGTATGGGGCGCGGTGCTCTACCGGCCGTACACGGTCCCGACCGATTCGATGGCGCCCACCATCGCGGCCGGCGCCCGAGTCCTGGCGCAGCACGTGGACGGCTCCGAGGTGCGCCGCGGCGACGTCGTGGTCTTCAGGGACTCCGTATGGGGCGACATGCCCATGGTGAAGCGGGTCGTCGGGGTGGGCGGCGACAAGGTCGCCTGCTGCAATGCCGACGGCAGGCTCACCGTCAACGGGAAGCCCATCGAAGAACCGTATCTCCAGGGCAATGGCCCGGCGTCTCCCGTCGGCTTCAAGGCCGAGGTCCCCAAGGGGCAGCTCTTCCTGCTCGGTGATCACCGCAGTGACTCCATGGACTCGCGGGTGCACCTCACGGACCGCGATCACGGTGCCGTGCCGCGTGCTGCGGTCGACGCCCGAGTGGACGCCACGGCGTGGCCGATCGCGAGCTTCGGCACGCTGCAGCGGCCCACGGCCTTCGCGGCCCTGCCGGGCGGCACATCCCAGCCCGGTCCGGTGCAGCCCCTCGTGGTGGCGATCGTCGCCGGCGCGGTGCTGATACTGGGGGGAGCGGCGTACGGGCCGCTCGCGAACCGGAGGAGGCGTACACGTGTCTGAAGCGGATACCGGTACACAGGAGAAGACCGGAATACCGGCGGGTAGTGCGCTGCGGCGCGTCTCCCGGGTGATCCTGCTCGACCCCGAGGACCGGGTTCTGCTGATGCATGGCTTCGAACCGGACGAACCGTCGAGGACCTGGTGGTTCACGCCGGGCGGCGGGCTGGAGGGCGCCGAGAGCCGGGAAGAGGCGGCCCTCCGGGAGCTCGCGGAGGAAACCGGGATCACGGACGCGGAGCTCGGCCCCGTGCTGTGGCAGCGGCACTGCTCGTTCCCGTTCGCCGGGCGGCGCTGGGACCAGGACGAGTGGTACTACCTGGCGCGTACACGCAATACCGCGACCCGGCTGAGCGGCCTGACGGAGCTGGAACGGCGCAGCGTGGCGGGGCTGAGATGGTGGACGGTGACGGAACTCTCCGCATCGCATGAGACGGTGTATCCGACCAGACTTGCCGAGCTGTTGCGCGCGCTGCTCGACGAAGGACCCCCTAGTGCGCCAGTGGTCCTGGAGACCGAAAGTGTCTGACGCACAATAGGGGGACGCACGGCTGAAGGGGATCTGCCATGAGCGCCGAGGACCTCGAGAAGTACGAGACCGAGATGGAGCTGAAGCTCTACCGGGAGTACCGCGATGTCGTCGGACTGTTCAAATACGTGATTGAGACCGAGCGTCGGTTCTACCTCACCAACGACTACGAGATGCAGGTGCACTCCGTCCAGGGTGAGGTCTTTTTCGAGGTCTCCATGGCAGATGCCTGGGTGTGGGACATGTACCGCCCGGCCAGGTTCGTGAAGCAGGTCCGCGTGCTGACCTTCAAGGACGTGAACATCGAGGAGCTGAACAAGAGCGACCTCGAGCTGCCGAGCGGCTGAGTGACCGTTTCCTCGTGATCGCCCGGGCGGAGATTTCGCTGCCACGCGCGGCGCGGTCATTTCACCCCCACGGGTGACGGCGTTATGCACAACCGCTGAGTTGTCCACCAAGATCCAATACTCGGCGGCGGAAGCGTCACAGTCGGTGCCGGAGGTGGTGCCGGATGAACGCCACAGCAGAAAACGCCGCGGTCGGCAGCGGTGCAGAAGAGCCCGTACGAGCCCGGTCGGGCCCCCGCCCGCCGCGAGCGGTCGACTCGGCGAAGACACGACGCAAGCGCCCGCGAGGCCGGGGCAGTCCCGGTGGCCGCGCCCGCGGCGGCTGCCGCCGCTCCGGACTGGGGCGGTACGGCGAAGACCTCGCCGCGCGGTGGCTGACCGCCCATGGCATGCGCATCCTCGACCGGAACTGGCGCTGCCGCTTCGGAGAGATCGACATCGTCGCCGCCGAGGCCGACGCGTTCGTCGTGTGCGAGGTCAAGACCAGGCGCGCGGGCCCGTACGAACACCCCATGGCGGCTGTCACGCCCACGAAGGCGCGCCGTCTGGGACTCCTCGCCGAGCACTGGACCGCGGCGCACGGAGGCCCGCCACCGGGCGGTGTCCGCATCGATGTGATCGGCGTCCAGCTCCCCGCCCGTGGCGCGCCCGTCGTGTCCCACGTACGGGGGGTGACCTGATGGGATTCGCCCGTACGTGCTCGGTCGCGCTGGTCGGCGTCGAGGGCGTGGTCGTCGAGGTGCAGGCCGACCTCGAACCAGGTGTCGCGGCCTTCACCCTCGTCGGCCTCCCCGACAAGAGCCTCATCGAGTCGCGTGACCGAGTGCGCGCCGCCGTGGTCAACTCCGGCTCCGAGTGGCCGCAGAAGAAGCTGACCGTCGGCCTCAGCCCGGCCTCCGTCCCCAAGGGCGGCAGCGGCTTCGACCTGGCCGTCGCCTGCGCCGTCCTCGGTGCCGCCGAGCTCATCGACCCACGTGAGCTCACCGACCTCGTCATGATCGGCGAGCTGGGCCTGGACGGCCGGGTACGACCGGTGCGCGGCGTGCTGCCGGCGGTCCTGGCAGCCGCCGACGCGGGGTACCGCCAGGTGGTCGTCCCCGAGCGGACCGCTGCCGAGGCATCGCTCGTCCCAGGAGTCTCCGTCCTGGGCGTCCGCAGCCTGCGCCAGCTCATCGCCGTGCTCACCGACGGGCCGGTTCCCGAGGAGGAGGACGAGGGAGACGAGCCGGGCCGCCCGGACCCGCTGCTCGCCGGGCTGGTCGTACCGGGCGCGGGATCCTGCGCCGGGTTGCCTCCCGACGCCCGCCCGCCGGACATGGCCGAGGTCGCGGGCCAGCACGGCGCCCGCCGCGCACTGGAGGTGGCCGCCGCCGGACGGCACCACATCTTCCTGAAGGGGCCACCGGGAGCAGGCAAGACCATGCTCGCCGAACGGCTGCCCGGCCTGCTGCCGCCCCTGTCGTCCAAGGAATCACTGGAGGTCACCGCGGTGCACTCGGTGGCAGGCATGCTCCCGCCAGGTCAGCCCCTGGTGAGCCGCCCGCCGTACTGCGCACCGCACCACTCCGCCACCATGGCCTCGCTCGTCGGCGGTGGCAGCGGACTGCCCCGGCCCGGCGCGGTGTCCCTCGCCCATCGAGGCGTCCTGTTCATCGACGAAGCCGCGGAATGCAACGCCAAGGTGCTCGACGCCCTGCGCCAGCCCCTGGAGGCCGGACACGTCGTGGTCGCCCGCGCCGCCGGAATGATGCGGCTCCCGGCATCCTTCCTGCTCGTACTGGCCGCCAACCCGTGCCCCTGTGGACGCCACGGCACCACCGCCGGCGGCTGCGAGTGCCGCCCGTCCTCGATCACCCGCTACCGCGCCCGGCTCTCCGGGCCGCTCATGGACCGGATCGACCTGCGGATCGCCGTGGAACCGGTCGCCCGCAGTGAACTGGTCGCGGGGGCCCGCGGCGAATCCACCGCCGATGCCGCCGACCGGATCCGCGCCGCCAGGGAACGGGCAGCCCACCGCTTCCTCGGCACCCCCTGGCAGACGAACAACGAAGTCCCCGGTCATGAACTGCGCACCCGGTGGACTGTGGCTCCGGGGGCGCTCATCCAGGCCGAGCGCGACCTGGAGAACGGCCTGCTGACGGCCCGCGGCCTGGATCGTGTCCTGCGCGTCGCCTGGACCGCGGCAGACCTCGCGGGTCGCGACCGCCCGACGGCCGAGGACGTCGACTGGGCCCTGGAGCTGCGTACCGGTGTCCGGCGCGGCATTCCCCTGGCGGTGAGCCGGACATGACCTCTCTTGAAGACGCGTCAGGCCACCTGCCCACACGACAAGACAGTGGCGCTACCGAAGGAAGGGAAGCCCGCCCCGCCCCGGAAGCCGATCGGCTGGCCCGAGCAGCCCTCTCCCGTGTTCTCGAACCGGGTGACGAAGTGGTCGGCGCATGGCTGCGGCGGATGGGCCCGGTGGCGCTCTGGCGCTCCCTCCTCGGAGACGGTGACCCACCCGAAGGAGCCGGCAAGGCGAAGATGGCGGGCCTGCGGTTACGTGCCGAGGCGGTCTCACCCGAGGCCGACCTCGCCGCCGCCACCGCGTTCGACGGCCGTTTCGTCTGCCCCGGCGATGAGGAATGGCCCCACCAGCTGGACGACCTAGGAGATGCCCGCCCGGTCGGCCTGTGGGTGCGCGGCAGGGCGAACCTGCGGCTGTGGGCCCTGCGCTCCGTCGCCCTCGTGGGTGCCCGTGCCTGTACGGAGTACGGTGCGCATGTGGCCGGGACCTTGGGCGCAGGTCTCGCCGAACGCGGCTGGTCGGTGGTGTCCGGCGCCGCGTACGGCGTGGACGGCGCTGCGCACCGGGGCACCTTGGCGGCAGGTGGTCCGACCGTGGCGGTGCTCGCCTCCGGCGTCGACCACATCTACCCCAGTGGACACGCCGAGCTGCTCGGACGCATCGCCGAACAGGGTTTGATCATCGCGGAGTTGCCACCCGGTGCTCATCCGACCCCGAGCCGGTTCATCCAGCGCAACCGTGTGATCGCCGCTCTCACCCGGGGCACGGTCGTCGTCGAGGCCGCGCTGCGCAGCGGATCACTGGCCACTGCCCGCCGCGCCGCCGAGCTGGGGCGGTTCACGATGGGTGTTCCCGGCCCGGTCACCAGCGGGTTGTCGGCCGGTGTCCACCAACTGCTCAGGGACGAGGCCGTACTGGTCACCAACGCGGCCGAGGTGGTCGAACTGGTGGGCAGCATCGGTGATCTTGCCCCCGTCCCCCGCGGCCCGGTCCTGGCCCGCGATCTGCTGGACCCAGTGGCCACCCGTCTGCTGGAAGCCCTGCCGTTGAGGGGCGCGACCGACGCCCGGAAGATCGCCCGTGACTCGGGTACTGCCCTGGAAATGACCCAAGCGAAGCTCTTCGAACTACAGGCGCTCGGATTCGTTCAAAGATGCGGTACTCGCTGGGAGTTGCTTCCTGGCGCCCATTCGACAGGAGGTTACCGGCGAGGCGGTCCTTGACCTGGGGCGAACGGGTGAAAGGGTGAGGGGAATGACCGCAGGATGCATCTTTGCGAGTTTCGTGCGGACGGCCGCGCAGGCTCCCGTCGTCATCCGAGGGTGCGGACTACCGGACGAATCTGCGCACGCACGAACACGCTGCGATCGCACACTGCGACACCACAGTCACGCTACGCTCGCAAGGCATCCGCCCTCCACGGACCACACGACCCTCACGCACCTCTTCACCAGCGTCTCGGCAGAACGGCTCAAGGCGACGAATGCCCCAGCACACTTCCGGGTCTGACCGCGCGGCGGCACCCCCCGCCGCCCGCGGCAGCGTGCGCCCGGCAGCGCCCACCTCGCTAGAGGAGCTCTGGCGCTCCTACAAGGCGACGGGTGACGAACGCCTGCGGGAGCAGCTGATCCTGCACTACTCGCCGCTGGTCAAATACGTCGCGGGGCGCGTCAGCGTCGGCCTGCCGCCCAATGTCGAGCAGGCGGACTTTGTCTCCTCCGGCGTGTTCGGACTGATCGATGCCATCGAGAAGTTCGAGCCGGAACGGTCCATCAAGTTCGAGACGTACGCGATCACCCGCATCCGCGGCGCGATGATCGACGAACTGCGGGCCCTGGACTGGATCCCCCGCTCGGTGCGCCAGAAAGCACGAGCGGTCGAGCGCGCGTACGCCACGCTCGAAGCCCAGCTGCGCCGTACCCCTTCCGAGGCCGAGGTGGCCGCGGAGATGGGCATCGCGCTCGAGGAACTGCACACCGTCTTCAGTCAGTTGTCCCTGGCCAACGTCGTCGCTCTGGAAGAGCTGCTGCACGCCGGCGGTGACGGCGGCGACCGGCTGAGCCTGATGGACACGCTCGAGGACACCGCCGCCGAGAACCCGGTCGAGATCGCCGAGGACCGCGAACTGCGGCGACTCCTTGCTCGCGCTATCAACACGCTCCCCGACCGCGAGAAGACCGTCGTCACGCTCTACTACTACGAAGGGCTCACCCTCGCCGAGATCGGCAACGTCCTCGGCGTCACCGAGAGCCGGGTCAGTCAGATCCACACCAAGTCCGTCCTGCAGCTGCGCGCCAAGCTGGCCGATGTGGGCCGCTGAGCTCCGCTGACGGCGTTACGCCGTGCCGCGGAGTGCCGCCGCCCGGGCCGCATCCGTACAGTGGTGGCGTGCCCAGGATTCGAGCGGCCTCTGTGGCCGAGCACCGGACCATGCAGCGCGACGCCCTGTTGGACGCTGCTCGTACTCTGCTGTCCGAAGGCGGGACGGAGGCGTTGTCCTTCCCCGCCCTCGCCGAGCGCACGGGCCTCGCGCGGTCCTCCGTGTACGAGTACTTCCGCTCCCGCGCCGCCGTCGTCGAAGAGCTGTGCGCGGTCGACTTCCCGGTATGGGCCGCGGAGGTCGAGGCCGCGATGGAGCGCGTCGAGACGCCCGAGGACAAGATCGAGGCGTACGTACGGCAGCAGCTCGCCCTCGTCGGGGACCGCCGGCATCGTGCGGTCGTCGCGATCTCGGCGGGCGAGCTGGACGCCGGCGCCCGCGAGAAGATCCGCGCCGCGCACGGCGGCCTGATCGCCATGATCGTCGAGGCCCTGGGTGCCCTGGGACACCAGCAGCCGAGGCTCGCCGCGATGCTCCTCCAGGGCGTCGTCGACGCCGCGGTCCGCCGCATCGAACTGGGCGCGGCGGAGGATCCTACGGAGATCACGGAGGCGGCGGTCGCCATGACCCTCCACGGCGTCCGCGGCTGATCTTCTCCCCTCCCCCCCCCCGCCCACCCTCCTCCACCACCACCTCCGAAAAACAGACACGCCTGCCTGCGCCCCCATACACACCACGCGCCCAGGCATTGCCACACGGCGGCCCTCGCTCCCGCGGCCTGGCCGTCCGGCGCTCCCGCGCCCCGACCGTGCGGCAACCCCGCGCCTCGGCCGTCCGTCGACCTAGCCGTCCGTCGGTCCGGCCGTCTGGCGACCTGGCCGTCCGGCAACCCCGCGTCCCGGCCGTCAGGTGATCCTGCCGTCCCGCGACCGCGCGACCCGTGACCTCGCGCCCTGGGTGGCTGGCGCCCCCGTGCCCTGGCCGTCAGTTGACCTCTGGCCTCTGACCTGTGCCCCGTGCCCCGGCCCGCCGGTGATTGCGCGATCCGGTTGTCCGGCTGGCTCGCGGCCCCGTGGGCCGGTGGTCCCGGTGCTTGAGGGCTCGCGGTCCGGGTGATCAGAATCCGGGGCCCTGATGATCCGGCGATCTCACCACCGGATTCCCAGGGGCGCCCCGGACCTCGACGGCGCTCCGGTACTCCGGGGCTGTCCCGCTACTTCAGCCCTCCCGTACTTCAGCCCTCCCGTGCTTCAGCACGCCGGTCGTGCGTCGGTCGGGTAGGGATCGGCGCGGTGGCGGGTGTGGTGGGACGGGTTGCCGGTCAGGGCAGGCCGTCGGGGTGGCGTCGGGGGCGTTGGGGTTGGAGGCGGGAGTGGGACCAGGTGGCTATGGCTGCGAGTGCTGTGGCTGCCGCCAGGGTGGGGGTGTCGGCGGCTGTGGGGGAGAGGGGTGGTGTCTCCGGGCTGGGTGTTGGGGGCGGGGTGGGTTCGGGGATGTGGAAGACCGGGAGCAGGCGGGGAGAGGGCGGGGCCAGCAGGGACGGGGGGAGGAGGGAGAGCGGGTCCAGGTAGGTGCGGTCGCGGCGTAGGCCCCAATGGAGACAGGGGGCGTCGCAGTGGTACGGGCCGCGCTGGAGGATGGCGACCGGCTGGCCTGCTCTGACGCGGTCGCCCTTGCGGACCGTGGGGCGTACCGGCTCGTACGTGATGCGCAGGGGCGGTTGGCCGGAGTCGGGCAGTTCGATGGCGAGGACGCCTCGGTCGGCGACCTTGCCCGCGAAGGAGACGCGGCCGGGGGCGGCGGCTCGTACGGTCGCTCCGGCATGTGAGGCGAGGTCCACGCCGCGGTGGCCGGCCGCCCACGGGGTGGGTGGAGGCAACCAGGGGCGTGCGATGGCTGGACGCGCGCCGGCCGGCCCTGCCACGGGCCACGCCCGGGTCTCGGAAGTCCCGGACCGTGCCCGGGCGTCGGAAGTCCCGGACCGTGCCCCGGCCTCGGATGTTCCGGACCGTGTGCGGGTCTCGGAAGGCCCCTCCGGTGGGCTCGGGCCAGGGGCGGAGTTCGTGTCCGAGTGGGGTTCCGATGGCGGGTGTCCGGAGAGGGGGCGGGCGTGTGCGGCGGGCGTGAGATGAGGTGAGGGTGCGGTGTCGGTTGCGGTCGGGGTGTTGTGGTCCGGCTCGGGGGAGAGCGGAGTGAGGAGCGTCGGGCCGAGCAGGAGTACGCAGCCGATCATGCAGCCGAGTGCGCAAGCGGCCGTGCGAAGGATCCCGGTCTTGCTGGTCAGGGTGGTGCGAGCCGTGGTGCGAGGGGCAGGCCGACTGGGGTACCGGGACGTGAGGTACGCGAGTACTCGCATGACCGGGAGAGGGAGCAGGAGCCCCGTCAGCCGCAGGCGAGACAGGTGAGATGGATGGGGCAGGGGCGAATGTAGCTGCAGGCGAGGCAGAAGACGCTCCGGTCCCGGCCGAGGCCTCAGCCCCAGTCGAGGCGGGCGACGCCCCACCCGAGGCCTCAGACGTAAACGACATGGAAGAGAGAGCCCAGGAACCCCGAGGCGATGTGACTGGCGCATGGCACGACACTGGCGGACCCCGCAGGATCCGAGGGATCTTGGTCGGGAGCTGTGGACCGTTTCGTGGTTGTGGACAACCTCGTCACGCGTGTGAGTGATCAGGAGAGCCCGCAGCCCGCCCTTCGCCCCTCCCTCCTCACCGGCAGCCGCCCACCGACACCGGCAGCCGCCCGCCGGTGCCGGTTCACCCCCCACCCCCAGCATGTCGCTAGGCGGTTCGGCGGTCCCGTACACTTCTTGTGGCGATCCGGGTGACCGGGTCGACTTCGCACGCCCCGCCACCGGCGCGTGACTCCCCGTGCTTCGTCAGAAGCGCAGCGGGAGCGCGCTGCACCACGGTGGCCGCGTCCCTCGGTCCTGGCACGGTTCCCGGTACACCACCGGAGTCGGTTCAGGCAGGCGCGCAGGGGCGTCAGGCACAGCGGCCGCCCGGCCGCGGTGGAACCGAGAAACACGAGGAGAACGGCCATGGCCGTCGTCACGATGCGGGAGCTGCTGGAGAGCGGCGTCCACTTCGGGCACCAGACCCGCCGCTGGAACCCGAAGATGAAGCGCTTCATCTTCACCGAGCGCAACGGCATCTACATCATCGACCTGCTCCAGTCGCTGTCGTACATCGACCGCGCCTACGAGTTCGTCAAGGAGACCGTCGCCCACGGCGGCTCGGTCATGTTCGTCGGCACCAAGAAGCAGGCCCAGGAGGCCATCGCGGAGCAGGCGACTCGCGTGGGCATGCCCTACGTGAACCAGCGCTGGCTCGGCGGCATGCTGACCAACTTCTCGACCGTCTACAAGCGTCTGCAGCGCCTCAAGGAGCTCGAGCAGATCGACTTCGAGGACGTCGCGGCCTCCGGTCTCACCAAGAAGGAGCTTCTCGTGCTCTCGCGCGAGAAGGCCAAGCTGGAGAAGACCCTCGGCGGTATCCGCGAGATGCAGAAGGTGCCCAGCGCCGTCTGGATCGTGGACACCAAGAAGGAGCACATCGCGGTCGGTGAGGCCCGGAAGCTCAACATCCCGGTCGTCGCCATCCTCGACACCAACTGCGACCCCGACGAGGTCGACTACAAGATCCCGGGCAACGACGACGCGATCCGCTCCGTCACCCTGCTCACCCGCGTGATCGCCGACGCCGTCGCCGAGGGCCTCATCGCCCGCTCCGGTGGTGCCGAGGCCAAGGGCGAGAAGGCCGCCGGCGAGCCGCTGGCCGAGTGGGAGCGTGACCTGCTCGAGGGCGAGAAGAAGGCCGAGGAGCCCAAGGCCGACGAGGCCAAGGCCGACGAGGCCAAGGCCGAGGAGAAGCCGGCCGAGGCGCCCGCCGCTGCCGAGGCCGAGAAGCCGGCCGAGCAGGCCTGACACCTCAGCATCGGATGATGACGGCGGGGGCCGGTGCCACAAGCACCGCCCCCGCCGTCCACCCGTAGATCTTTCGACTTTCGAGAAGAGACTCAACAGATCATGGCGAACTACACCGCCGCTGACGTCAAGAAGCTCCGTGAGCTCACCGGCGCCGGCATGATGGACTGCAAGAAGGCGCTGGACGAGGCCGAGGGCAACGTCGACAAGGCCGTCGAGGCCCTGCGTATCAAGGGCCAGAAGGGCGTCGCCAAGCGCGAGGGCCGCTCCGCCGAGAACGGCGCCGTGGTCTCCCTGATCGCCGACGACAACACCTCCGGCGTCATCGTCGAGCTGAAGTGCGAGACGGACTTCGTCGCCAAGGGTGACAAGTTCCAGGCCGTCGCCAACGAGATCGCCGCGCACGTCGCCAAGACGCAGCCCGCCGACATCCAGGCCCTGCTCGCCTCCGAGATCGAGGCCGGCAAGACCGTCCAGGCGTTCGTGGACGAGGCCAACGCCAACCTCGGCGAGAAGATCGTCCTGGACCGCTTCGCGCAGTTCACCGACGGCTTCGTGCTGGCGTACATGCACCGCACCATGCCCGACCTGCCCCCGCAGATCGGCGTCCTCGTCGAGCTCGACAAGGAGAACGCCGAGGTCGCCAAGGGCATCGCGCAGCACATCGCCGCCTTCGCGCCGAAGTACCTCTCCCGCGAGGACGTGCCGGCCGAGGTCGTCGAGGCCGAGCGCCGCGTCGCCGAGGAGACCACGCGTGCGGAGGGCAAGCCCGAGGCTGCCCTGCCGAAGATCGTCGAGGGTCGCCTCAACGGCTTCTTCAAGGACGCGACGCTGCTCGGCCAGCCGTACGCGCTCGACAACAAGAAGTCCGTCGAGAAGGTCCTCCAGGAGGCCGGTGTCAGCCTGAAGCGCTTCGCGCGCATCAAGGTCGGCATCTGAGCCACGCCGGAAGCTCTGCCTCCGGGCCGCCGGCCGTAAGGACCGAGGGCCTGTCGCAGGGCAGCGAATGACCCGCGGCCCCGCTAGGGTCGTACGCAGTCGGCCGCTCACCGGCCGACCGCAGATGTGACGAGGAGGCCATTGCCGTACAGGGATCTGACCAGACCCCCGGCAATGGCCTTCTTCGTATGTGCACGAGGAGAGCGCAATGAATCACGGTGCCGACGGCGCGGACAAAGCCCCCGAGACCCACAAAAAGGGGAAGGGTCGCTTCCTTCTGAAGCTTTCCGGGGAGGCATTCGCCGGCGGCGGGGGACTGGGTGTCGACCCCGACGTCGTCCACGCCATGGCCCGCGAGATCGCCGCCGTGGTCCGTGACGGCTACGAGATCGCCATCGTGATCGGCGGCGGCAACTTCTTCCGCGGCGCCGAGCTGCAGCAGCGCGGCATGGACCGGGCCCGCAGCGACTACATGGGCATGCTCGGCACGGTCATGAACTGCCTGGCCCTCCAGGACTTCCTGGAGAAGGAGGGCATCGACTGCCGCGTGCAGACCGCCATCACCATGGGCCAGGTCGCCGAGCCGTACATCCCGCTGCGCGCCATCCGCCACCTGGAGAAGGACCGCGTCGTCATCTTCGGTGCGGGCATGGGCATGCCGTACTTCTCCACCGACACCACCGCCGCCCAGCGCGCCCTGGAGATCGACGCCCAGGCCATGCTCATGGGCAAGAACGGGGTCGACGGCGTCTACGACTCCGACCCCAAGAAGAACCCCGACGCGGTGAAGTTCGACGCGCTCGAATACGGCGAGGTCATCACCCGCGACCTGAAGGTCGCCGATGCCACCGCCATCACGCTGTGCCGCGACAACAAGCTCCCGATCCTCGTCTTCGAGCTGCTCGCAGAGGGCAATATCGCGCGCGCCGTGAAGGGTGAGAAGATCGGCACGCTCGTCAGCGATCAGGGCACCCGGGCCTGACGGCCCGCACCGCCGCGATCCGTACGGGCAGCAGGTGTCCGTACGATCCGTACGGGCACCTCGTGTTCGTACGCGCCGTACGGGGAGCGCGAGTTCGCCCGTACGCGCCGTACGGACGGCATACCCGTACGCGCGGCAACTCCCGGCCGTGGGAAGACCACGGCACGGGGATGGACAACCGCCTGCCGGTCGGACACCGTGCAGGAGAAGACGCGCGCAGGGGCGAGGCTCTGCTTCTTACGATTAAGACCAGGAGCAAGTGGTGATCGAAGAGACCCTCCTCGAGGCCGAGGAGAAGATGGAGAAGGCCGTCGTGGTCGCCAAGGAGGACTTCGCCGCGATCCGCACCGGGCGTGCGCACCCGGCGATGTTCAACAAGATCGTGGCGGAGTACTACGGTGCCTTGACGCCGATCAACCAGCTGGCGTCGTTCTCGGTGCCCGAGCCGCGGATGGCCGTGGTGACCCCGTTCGACAAGAGCGCGCTGCGCAACATCGAGCAGGCCATCCGCGACTCCGACCTCGGCGTCAACCCGAGCAACGACGGCAACATCATTCGCGTGAACTTCCCCGAGCTCACCGAAGAGCGCCGCAAGGAGTTCATCAAGGTCGCCAAGAACAAGGCCGAGGACGCGAAGATCTCGATCCGCAGCGTCCGCCGCAAGGCCAAGGAGACCCTCGACAAGCTCGTCAAGGACAAGGAGTCCGGCGAGGACGAGGTGCGCCGCGCCGAGAAGGAGCTCGACGACACCACCGCGAAGTACGTCGCGCAGGTGGACGAGCTGCTCAAGCACAAGGAATCCGAGCTGCTCGAGGTGTGATGAACGAGTCATCCTGGGGGGCCCGGCCCTCGCCCTCGGCGGGCGGGACCCCACCCGGCGCCGGCCCATGGGCGGCCGGCACGGGACAGGCCCCCGGCTACGGCTGGGAGGGGCCCCCGGCCCCGTCGGCGGGTCCCGTGCACAACCGGTCCGCGGCAGCGCAGACTCGGCCCATGCCCACCGTGCCCGACGCAGGCGGAGACCAGGACGACCACCGGGACGATCGGGGGGCCGCTCGGCTGAGTGGCCCCCTCTTCCGCGATGACCACCCCCAGGAACCCATGCCCACATCCCCGCCGGCACCGGACGACAGCCCCTCTTCGAAGAAGCCGGCGAAGAAGAGCGCGGGCCGCAATCTGCGGGCCGCCATAGGGGTGGGCGTCGGCCTCGGCGCGATCATCGTGCTCTCGCTGTTCGTCTACAAGCCCGTCTTCGTGGGCGTCGTCGCGGTCGCCGTGGTCGTCGGGCTGTGGGAGCTGACCTCCCGCCTCGAGGAGCGCAAGGACATCCGCGTACCGCTCGTACCGCTCGCCGTCGGCGGTACGGCGATGGTGGTCGCCGGGTACGTACGCGGGGCCGAGGGCGCCTGGGTGGCGATGGCGCTCACCGCGCTCGCCGTGCTGGTCTGGCGGATGACCGAGTCCCCGGACCACTACCTCCGGGACGTCACGGCCGGCGTCTTCGCGGCGTTCTACGTGCCGTTCCTCGCGACGTTCGTCGCCCTGATGCTCGCGGCGGACGCGGACGGCCCGTACCGGGTCCTCACCTTCCTGCTGCTCACGGTCGTCAGCGACACCGGCGCGTACGCCGTCGGCTGGCGCTTCGGCAAGCACAAGCTCGCCCCCCGCATCAGCCCCGGCAAGACCCGCGAGGGCCTCGTCGGCGCGGTGGCCTTCGCGATGGCGGCGGGTGCGCTGTGCATGGAGTTCCTCATCGAGAACGGCGCGTGGTGGCAGGGCCTGCTCCTGGGCCTCGCCGTCGCCGCCAGCGCCACCCTCGGCGACCTCGGCGAGTCCATGATCAAGCGCGACCTCGGCATCAAGGACATGGGCACGCTGCTGCCCGGCCACGGCGGGATCATGGACCGGCTGGACTCCCTGCTGCCGACGGCCCCGGTGGTATGGCTCCTCCTGGTGATCTTCGTCGGCACGGGCTGACCCCGCGCCGCGCACGAGCCCCCCGTCTGCGGTCCGCCGCGGATGGGGGGCTTTGTTTTCACACGGTCAGGGAAGACCGGGCTTCACACGGTCAGCGGGACCGGGTGGATCTCGTCGGCCCGGTGACCTGCGCGTTCGTGGACACGCTGGACCGCATCGGCCGAGGGCGCCTCGGAGAGGCAGTAGACCGTGCCGGACTGCGGATCCGCCCACGCCTTCTCGAAGTGGACGCCTTCTTCCTTCTCGATGGCGAGATCGGCCTCGTGGGCCTCCTTCAGCTGGTCGCCCGTGATGCCCTTCATCCCCTGGTGGACGTCCATGAACTGGGCCATGGCGTTGCGCCTCCTTCCGACGTGCGCGTCCCGACGGTGACGATCGCCGAGGCGGCTTACCAGCTCCGACATCTCCATCGTCTGCCCGCACGACGACGGCGGCGACCGGACGGGCCACGACCGGCAGGCAGCGAGGGTGACGGCCCCCACCCCGCTCTCATCAGGGCAGCCCCCGATGATCTGCGACACTGGACGGACCATGCCTGCACCTGGAGAACTTACTTTTGTCGCGCCGCGGGGGGCCAAGAAGCCGCCGCGGCATCTTGCCGATCTTTCGCCCGCTGAGCGCAAGGAGGCCGTGGCGGCGATCGGGGAGAAGCCGTTCCGCGCCAAGCAGCTGTCGCAGCACTACTTTGCGCGGTATGCGCACGACCCGGAGCAGTGGACGGACATTCCGGCCGCGGCGCGGGAGAAGCTGGCGGCCGAGATGCTGCCGGAGCTGATGAGCGTGGTGCGGCACATCTCGTGCGACGACGACCAGACGCGCAAGACGCTGTGGAAACTGTTCGACGGGACGCTGGTCGAGTCGGTGCTGATGCGGTACCCGGACCGGGTGACGATGTGCATCTCCTCGCAGGCCGGGTGCGGGATGAACTGCCCGTTCTGCGCGACGGGGCAGGCGGGGCTGGACCGGAACCTCTCGACCGCTGAAATCGTTCATCAGATTGTCGATGGGATGCGGGCGCTCAGGGATGGGGAGATCCCTGGTGGGCCGGCGCGGCTGTCGAACATTGTGTTCATGGGGATGGGCGAGCCGCTCGCGAACTACAACCGGGTCACGGGGGCGATCCGGCGGCTGACCGATCCCGAGCCGGACGGGCTGGGGCTGTCGCAGCGGGGGATCACCGTGTCCACGGTGGGGCTGGTGCCGGCGATGCTGCGCTTCGCCGACGAGGGCTTCAAGTGCCGGCTCGCGGTCTCGCTGCACGCGCCGGACGACGAGCTGCGGGACACGCTCGTGCCGGTGAACACGCGGTGGAAGGTGAGGGAGGTGCTCGATGCTGCTTGGACGTACGCGGAGAAGTCCGGGCGCCGGATTTCGATCGAGTACGCGCTGATCCGGGACATCAACGACCAGGCGTGGCGCGGGGACCTGCTCGGGAAGCTGCTCAAGGGGAAGCGGGTGCATGTGAACCTGATTCCGCTGAACCCGACGCCCGGGTCCAAGTGGACCGCCTCGCGGCCGGAGGACGAGAAGGCGTTCGTCGAGGCGATCGCGGCGCATGGTGTGCCGGTGACCGTGCGGGACACCCGTGGGCAGGAGATCGACGGTGCGTGCGGCCAGCTCGCGGCCTCGGAGCGCTGAGAGCGCGCTGGTAACGTAGCGTCGAACGTTTCTACATCACCTATAACGCACACCATCCGACAGGGGAGCGCCACAGCGCTGAGAGTGCGGGCAGTGAGAGCCGATGCCGCTGCCGCAGACCCTTGAACCTCGCCCGGGTCATTCCGGGTAGGAAGTTCGGTCGTCCTCATGCTGTTGCGCCCTGCCCGCGGTACCGGTCCCACCGGACGCCGCGGGCGGGGCCGCGTCTCTTCCTGGCCAGCCAGGAGGAATGAACAAGTGAGAACTTTCGGTAAGGCCACCGCGGCTGCCGTCGTACTGGCGGTCGGCGGTGCGGCGCTGGCCGGCTGCGGCGCCTCCGGCGGCGACGAGGCGGGCGACGCCAAGACCGTCAAGCTCGTCACCCACGACTCGTTCGCGGCCTCGAAGTCCGTACTGAAGGAGTTCGAGAAGCAGAGCGGGTACAAGGTCCAGCTCGTCAAGGGCGGCGACGCAGGCAAGGCCGTCAACCAGGCGGTGCTGACGAAGGACAACCCGCAGGGGGACGTCTTCTTCGGGATCGACAACACGCTGCTGTCGCGCGGGCTCGACGAGGGGCTCTTCACGCCGTACGAGGCCAAGGGGCTGAGCGGGGTGCCCGCGGAGTTCCAGCTGGACAAGGCGGAGCACCGGGTCACGCCCGTCGACTACGGCGACATCTGCGTGAATTATGACAAGGCGTACTTCGAGCAGCACGACATCGCGCCGCCGAAGACGTTCGGTGATCTGGTGAAGCCGCAGTACAAGGGGCTGTTGGTCACCGAGAACTCGGCCACGTCGTCGCCGGGGCTGGCGTTCCAGCTCGGGACCATCGCCGAGTACGGCAAGGGTGGCTGGCAGGACTACTGGAAGAAGCTCAAGGCCAACGACGTCGAGGTCGTCGACGGCTGGGAGCAGGCGTACTACGAGCGGTTCTCGGGCGCGGCCGGCAGCAAGGGCGACAAGCCGCTGGTCGTTTCCTACGCCTCCAGCCCGCCCGCCGAGGTCATGGCCAAGAAGCCGGCGCCGAAGGAGGCGCCGACCGGCGTCGCCACCGGGACCTGCTTCCGGCAGACCGAGTTCGCCGGGCTGCTGAAGGGCGCCGCGAACGAGAAGGGCGGCAAGGCGCTGCTGGACTTCCTGATCAGCAAGAAGTTCCAGGAGGACCTGCCGCTGCAGATGTTCGTCAACCCGGTGGTCGAGGGCGCGAAGGTGCCCGAGCTGTTCACCAAGTACGGGCAGAAGATCGATGAGCCGAAGACGGTCGCGCCCGCGGACATCAGCAAGAACCGCGAACAGTGGATCAAGCAGTGGTCCTCGCTCGTCGTGAAGTAGACCCGGGCGCGGACCAGGGACGTTTCCGGCGGCCGGGGCGCGGCGAGGACGCGCGCCGGCCGGCCGGGCGCGCCACGGCCACTCGGCTCGCGCTGATGGCCGTGCCGTTCGGCTTCTTCGTGCTCTTCTTCGCCTACCCGGTCGCCATGATCGTCGGCCGGGGGCTGCGGGAGGGCGGGAGCTGGCAGTTCGGGCGGGTGGGCGAGGTCCTCACCGATCCCGACCTGCTGCACGTCCTGTGGTTCACCGGCTGGCAGGCGGCGGCTTCCACGGCACTCACGC
This sequence comes from Streptomyces sp. NPDC050315, assembly GCF_040655775.1. NCBI lineage: Bacteria > Bacillati > Actinomycetota > Actinomycetes > Kitasatosporales > Streptomycetaceae > Streptomyces > Streptomyces sp. NPDC050315. The sequence continues at coordinate 87,430 of NZ_JBFAKN010000004.1, read as the reverse complement.
TGCTGATCGCGCTCCCCGGCGCGTACGTCTTCGCGCGCTTCGAATTCCCCGGAAAGAGGCTGCTGCGGGCGGTCGTCACCGTGCCGTTCGTGCTGCCCACCGTCGTCGTCGGCTCCGCCTTCCTGGCGCTCGTCGGCCGCGGCGGCCTGCTGGACGACCTGTGGGGCGTACGGCTGGACACCTCGGTCTGGGCGATCCTGCTCGCGCACGTCTTCTTCAACTACGCGGTGGTCGTACGGACCGTCGGCGGGCTCTGGAGCGCGCTGGATCCGCGCCAGGAGGAGGCCGCGCGGGTGCTCGGCGCCGGGCGGTTCGCGGCCTGGCGGCGGGTGACGCTGCCCGCGCTGGCTCCCGCCGTGGCCGCCGCCGCGCTGATGGTCTTCCTCTTCACCTTCACCTCCTTCGGGATCGTGCAGATCCTCGGGGGCCCGCGCTTCGCCACCCTCGAAGTGGAGATCTACCGGCAGACCGCCGACTTCCTGGACCTGCCGACCGCCGCGGTGCTCACCCTCGTGCAGTTCGCCGCCGTACTCGGACTGCTCGCGCTGCACGCGTGGACGGTACGGCGGCGCGAGAGCGCGCTGAAGCTGGTCGACGCGTCCCGTACGGCGCGCAGGCCGCGCGGCGCCGGACAGTGGGCGCTGCTGGGCAGCACGTTCGTGGTGATCGCGCTGCTGCTCGTGCTGCCGCTTGCCGTACTGGTCGAGCGGTCCTTCGCCGGGCCCGACGGCTACGGCCCGGTCTTCTACCGCGCGCTGCAGGCCGCGGCCGGTGCGGATTCCACGTTCACCGTGCCGCCGCTGACTGCCCTGTGGAACTCGCTCGCGTACGCGGTCGCCGCCACCGCCATCGCGGTCGTCGTCGGCGGGCTGGCGGCGGCCGCGCTGACGCGGCGCGGCGGCCGGCTCGTCCGCGGCTTCGACGCGCTGCTCATGCTGCCGCTCGGCGTCTCCGCCGTGACCGTCGGCTTCGGCTTCCTGATCAGCCTCGACGAGCCGCCGCTGGACCTGCGCACCTCCTGGTGGCTCGTACCGCTCGCGCAGGCCCTCGTGGGCGTGCCCTTCGTCGTACGGACCATGCTGCCGGTGCTGCGCGCGGTGGACGGGCGGCTGCGGGAGGCCGCTGCCGTACTGGGAGCCACGCCCTGGCAGGTGTGGCGCGAGGTCGATCTGCCGCTGGTGCGGCGGGCGTTGCTGATCGCGGCCGGTTTCGCGTTCGCCGTCTCGCTCGGCGAGTTCGGCGCGACGGTGTTCATCGCGAGTCCGGACCGGCCCACGCTCCCGGTGGCCGTGGCGCGGCTGCTGGGCCGCGCGGGCGAGCTCAACTACGGGCAGGCGATGGCCCTGTCGACGATTCTCATGGTGGTGTGCGCGGGGGCGCTGCTGGCGCTGGAGCGGGTACGCACCGACCGGACGGGAGAGTTCTAGGTGACCGACAACCGGACCGGCAATCGGACTGACGGCCCTCTCCTGCGCCTGGATGCCCTCAGCGTCCGCTTCGGTACGCACACCGCGCTGGACGCCGTCGCCCTGGACGTCGCCGAGCACGAGACCGTCTGCGTCCTCGGGCCCAGCGGCAGCGGCAAGTCGACGCTGCTGCGGGTGATCGCCGGGCTGCAGCAGGCCGACGCGGGCGAGGTCGTACTCGATGGCCGGAACCTGCGTACCGTACCCACCCACCGGCGCGGCGTCGGGCTGATGTTCCAGGACCACCAGCTCTTCCCGCAGCGCGACGTGGCGGGCAACGTCGCCTTCGGGCTGCGGATGCGCGGCGCCGCACGGGCCGAGCAGGAACGGAAGGTCGCCGAGCTGCTCGACCTGGTGGGCCTGCCGGGCGCCCAGCGCCGGGCCGTCGGCTCGCTCTCCGGCGGCGAGCAGCAGCGCGTCGCGCTGGCCAGGGCGCTGGCGCCCAGCCCCCGGCTGCTGATGCTGGACGAGCCGCTCGGCCAGCTCGACCGCGGGCTGCGCGAGCGCCTGGTGGTCGAACTGCGGCGGCTTTTCAGGGAGTTGGGGACGACCGTACTGGCGGTGACGCACGACCAGGGTGAGGCGTTCGCGCTCGCCGACCGGGTCGTCGTCATGCGCGACGGGCGGATCGCGCAGACCGGTACGCCGCTGGAGGTCTGGCAGCGCCCCGCCGACGAGTTCGTCGCCCGCTTCCTCGGCTTCGACAACGTCGTGCCGGCCACGGTCACCGGCGAGGCCGCGGACACCCCGTGGGGCAAGGTGCCGGTCCCGGACGGCACGGCGGAGGGCACCTGCCGGCTCCTCGTCCGCCCGGCCGGCGTCCGTCTGGTGCCGGCCCGCGAGGGCCTGCCCTGCACGGTCGCCGCGCGCACCTTTCGCGGTACGCACGTCTCCCTGCGGCTGCGCCCGTCGGCCGGTCCCGAACTGGACGCGGCCTGTGCGCTCGCGGCCGCGCCGGAGGTGGGCGAGAAGGTCGGCGCTGCGTTCGTCGCGGGTGATGTGGTGGTCCTACCCGTACGCGACTGACCTGGATGTACGGGCAGTAGAACCCCTCACCCCACCAGCGGCCCCGCCGCCAGATGCGCCACCCCGCCCGTGACCGCCGTCAGGACCACGACCAGTACGCACGCGCGCAGGGCGGCGGCGCGGTGGAGGAGGGCGGCCGGGGTGCCGAGGCGGCGGAGGGCGTCCGTCGTCGCGGTGCGGGCCGCGCGGGACTCGGTGACCGCGGTCAGCACGCTGAGCGCGGTACAGGCCAGTACCAGGCCGCCGCCGAGCGCGGAGAGCGGGCCGAGGGAGCCGGGGGCGCCGTGGCCGTACAGGGTGTACGCGGCGTAGCCGCCCGAAGCGGCCGCCATCAGGATGCCCAGCGGGCGGCCCACCCGGCGGGACTCCTCCTGGAGGACCCGCCCGGCCAGCAGCCGTGCCGCGCCCGCCCGGCCCGCGCCCACCACCCGCCCGCTCGCGTGCACCAGTCCGGGCGCCGCCAGCACCAGCCCGGCCGCCGACAGCAGCCAGCCGACCAGCACCCCCGCCTCACCGGTGACCAGCCGTCCCGGCAGCGGCAGCAGCCGGGCGCCGGGGCCGGTGTGCCCCGCCGCGTAGACCTCCAGGGCGAGCCCGGCGGCGGTGAGCGCGATGCCCCAGGGGAGTCCGGCCGGCGTGGCCGTGGCCGTACGGGGCGGCGCGTCGGCGCACGGCTCGGCCGGCGCGTTCCGCCCCGGACGCAGCGCCCAGCCGGTCGCGACGGCGGGCACCACCGGGACGGCCGCGAGCAGCACGCCCACCGCCGCGTACGGCAGCGGGCCGCGGCCCAGCAACTCCGCCGGGCCCATCGGCGTACCGCCCAGGCCGCCGCGCAGCCGCAGGAAGGCCAGCAGGCCGAGCACGCTGCCCAGGGCGGAGGCGAGCACGGTCGAGGCGGCGGCGGTCAGAGTGAGCCGGACCGGGCCGAGTCCGGCGGCGGACATGCCCTCGCGCAGCCGGGCGGCCGGGTCCGTACGGGCCACGGCGACGGCGAGCTGTGCGGTGGCGGCCAGCGGCACCAGGCACCAGGCCAGCCGCAGCGCCGAGCGGGCGGCCTCGGCACGCGGCGCGTCGACGGCGTGGCCGAGCGTGGCCAGCAGCAGGAAGGCCGTGCCGGCCGCCGCCGCGACGACCAGCAGGCGGCGCAGCTGCACCGCCGGGCGTGCGCCCCGGGCTAGACGGAGAGCGAGCACTCTTCCCTGCCTTCCGTCTCGGCGGGGCCCTCGGCCTGTGCGGCGCCGGCCCGCCGGCCGTCCAGCAGGGCGATCGTGCGGTCGGCGAGCGTGGTCGCCTCCGCTTCCTGGGTGGCCAGCACCACGCTGAGGGCGTGGCTGCGGGCCGCGTTGATGATCGTACGGAGCACCTGGGCGGCGTCCGCGCGGTGCAGCGGCGCGGTGGGCTCGTCGGCGAAGAGCACCTGCGGGGTGGTGGTCAGCGCCCGGGCGACGGCCACGCGCTGCTGCTGCGCCCGGTCCAGGGCCGCGGGCCGCCGCTTGGCGCAGTCCGCCACGTCCAGCCGCTCCAGCCACTCGGTGGCGGCCTGCATCGCCGCCCGGCGGCCGTCGCCGCGCACCAGGAGGGGCAGCGCGGCGTTCTCCCGGGCGGTCAGCTCGGGGACCAGCCGGGGCTCGGTGCCGATCCAGCCGAAACGGTCCAGCCGGAGCCGTTCGCGGCTGGTCGCGGAGAGGGTGTGGACCGGATGGCTGTTGAACCAGACCTCGCCGCTGTCCGCGACGAGCTGTCCGGAGAGGCATTTCAGGAGGGTGGTCTTGCCGCAGCCGCGCGGACCGGTGACGGCAAGGATCTCGCCCTCGCGCACACCGAGGGAGATGCCGGTGAGTGCGGGGCTCTGACCGTGGGCGTGGTGCAGTCCGCGAGCCCATAGAACGTCGTTGTCGGGCGGGGCCACCATCTGCGCACCTCGTGCTCGCTCGCGTCCTTCGTTCCCCTGACCGGGTGAACGACCATGGAGGGTATCGGTCACAAGCACGGTAGGTACTGCCGGGTCCCGCCATTCACCGGTCAGCACGGAAGACGGCCGAGGTTCACTCATATGGCTGGATATGAGTGACCTCGGCCGCCGTTTCTTCCGTTATTCGAGAGCCCTGTCGAGGGCTCGCACACGCGCCGCCGCACGTGTCGGGCGGGGCGGGGTCCGTGGCCCCGCCCCGCCCAATCCCCCCGGTGAGGGCCGGAGGGACAGCTCTGTACCGCGGATCAGAGCTTGGTCCAGGCCTCCGTGAGGACGCCGCGCAGGATCTGCTCGATCTCGTCGAACACCGACTGGTCGGCGATCAGCGGCGGGGCCAGCTGGATGACCGGGTCGCCGCGGTCGTCGGCACGGCAGTACAGGCCGGCGTCGTACAGCGCCTTGGAGAGGAAGCCGTACAGGACGCGCTCGGTCTCCTCGTCGTTGAACGACTCCTTGGTGGCCTTGTCCTTCACGAGCTCGATGCCGTAGAAGAAGCCGTTGCCGCGGACGTCGCCGACGATCGGCAGGTCGTGCAGCTTCTGGAGGGTGGAGTAGAAGTTGCCCTCGTTCTCCAGAACGTGCTTGTTCAGGCCCTCGCGCTCGAAGATGTCGAAGTTCGTCAGCGCCACGGCCGAGGAGACCGGGTGGCCACCGAAGGTGTAGCCGTGCAGGAAGGTGTTGTCACCCTTGTAGAACGGCTCCGCCAGGCGGTCGGAGACGATGCAGGCACCGATCGGGGAGTAGCCCGAGGTCATGCCCTTCGCGCAGGTGATCATGTCCGGCACGTAGCCGAACTTGTCACAGGCGAACATCGTGCCGAGGCGGCCGAAGGCGCAGATCGTCTCGTCGGAGACGAGCAGCACGTCGTACTGGTCGCAGATCTCGCGGACCCGCTGGAAGTACCCGGGCGGCGGCGGGAAGCAGCCACCGGCGTTCTGCACCGGCTCCAGGAAGACCGCGGCGACGGTCTCGGGGCCCTCGAAGAGGATCTGCTGCTCGATCTGGTCGGCGGCCCAGCGGCCGAAGGCCTCGGGGTCGTCGCCGTGGATCGGGGCGCGGTAGATGTTGGTGTTCGGCACCTTGTGCGCGCCGGGGACCAGCGGCTCGAAGGGGGCCTTCAGGCCCGGCAGGCCGGTGATCGACAGGGCGCCCTGCGGGGTGCCGTGGTAGGCCACCGCGCGGGAGATGACCTTGTACTTGGTGTGCTTGCCCTGCAGCTTGAAGTACTGCTTGGCGAGCTTCCAGGCGGTCTCGACGGCCTCGCCGCCACCGGTGGTGAAGAAGACCTTGTTCAGGTCACCGGGGGCGTAGCTCGCTATGCGCTCGGCCAGCTCGACGGCCTTGGGGTGGGCGTAGGACCACACCGGGAAGAAGGCGAGCTCCTGGGCCTGCTTGTACGCGGTCTCGGCCAGCTCGACCCGGCCGTGGCCGGCGTTGACCACGAAGAGGCCCGCGAGGCCGTCGATGTAGCGCTTGCCCTTGTCGTCGTAGATGTTGGTGCCCTCGCCGCGCACGATCGTGGGCACGGGGGCGTTCTCGTACGACGACATGCGGGTGAAGTGCATCCACAGGTGGTCGTACGCCGTCTTGGAAAGGTCGGCGCTCATGGTTATCGCGTTCCCCAGGTGTAGGTCTGCTTCTTCAGCTTCATGTAGACGAAGCTTTCGGTGGATCGCACGCCGGGAAGCGTGCGGACGCGCTTGTTGATCACGTCCAGGAGGTGGTCGTCGTCCTCGCAGACGACTTCGATGAGCAGGTCGAAGGAACCGGCGGTGACGACGCAGTACTCGACCTCGGACATGCCCGTGAGGGCCTCTGCCACGGGATCGACGTCGCCCTCGACGTTGATTCCGACCATTGCCTGCCGCCGGAAACCGACCGTGAGGGGGTCGGTGACGGCGACGATCTGCATCACACCCTGGTCGAGCAACTTCTGCACGCGTTGCCGTACGGCCGCCTCGGACAGGCCCACGGCCTTGCCGATCGCGGCGTACGGACGGCGCCCGTCCTCCTGGAGCTGCTCAATGATCGCCAGGGAGACGGAGTCGATCGACGGAGTGCCGTTTCTGTCACGAGTGGCCACGTCCCTCACTGTGCACGAGCCTCGTCCGTCGCGCAACCCCGATTCGCCGAAATCGGTTGTTCAACTTCAAGATCGCTACGGAATCCGTTGTTACTGGCGCGTGGGTATGTCGAAAACGGGGCTCGCATGGTTAGAGTGGGCATCTCATCCACCGGACACCAGACACCGGTCATCAGACACCGGACACCTGACAGGAGGGGTCGCACGTGACCACCGAACTGCGTCGTCTGCGCAACTACATCGACGGGGAGTTCCGGGACGCCGCCGACGGCCGCACCACGGACGTGGTCAACCCGGCCACGGGCGAGGTGTACGCCACCGCGCCGCTGTCCGCGGCCGCCGATGTCGACGCCGCGATGGCCGCCGCCGAGGCGGCCTTCCCGGCATGGCGCGACCTGATCCCCGCCGAGCGCCAGAAGGTGCTCCTGAAGATCGCCGACCGCTTCGAGGAGCGCGCCGAGGAGCTGATCGCCGCCGAGTCGGAGAACTGCGGCAAGCCGGTCGCCCTCGTACGCTCCGAGGAAATCCCGCCGATGGTGGACCAGATCCGCTTCTTCGCGGGTGCGGCGCGGATGCTGGAGGGCCGCTCGGCCGGCGAGTACATGGAGGGCCTGACCTCCATCATCCGGCGCGAGCCGATCGGCGTCTGTGCCCAGGTCGCCCCCTGGAACTACCCGATGATGATGGCCGTGTGGAAGTTCGCGCCGGCCCTGGCCGCGGGCAACACCGTCGTCATCAAGCCCTCGGACACCACCCCGGCGTCCACGGTCCTCATCGGCGACATCATCGGCAGCGTGCTGGACGAGCTGGGCCACTCGCGCGGCGTGTTCAACGTCGTGTGCGGTGACCGCGAGACCGGCCGCCTGATGGTCGAGCACGAGGTGCCCGCGATGGCCTCCATCACCGGCTCCGTGCGCGCCGGCATGCAGGTCGCCGAGTCCGCCTCCAAGGACCTCAAGCGGGTCCACCTGGAGCTGGGCGGCAAGGCCCCGGTCGTGGTCTTCGAGGACACCGACATCGCCAAGGCCGTCGAGGACATCTCGGTCGCCGGTTACTTCAACGCCGGCCAGGACTGCACGGCCGCCACCCGCGTGCTCGTCCAGGAGTCCATCCACGACGAGTTCGTGGCCGCGCTCGCCAAGGCCGCAGCGGAGACCAAGACCGGCGCGGTCGACGACGAGGACGTGCTCTACGGCCCGCTGAACAACGCCAACCAGCTCAAGCAGGTCAAGGGCTTCATCGAGCGCCTCCCCGCGCACGCGAAGATCGAGGCCGGCGGCCAGCAGGTCGGCGACAAGGGCTACTTCTTCGCCCCGACCGTCGTCTCCGGCCTCAAGCAGGACGACGAGATCGTCCAGCAGGAGGTCTTCGGCCCGGTCATCACGGTCCAGTCCTTCACCGACGAGGACCAGGCCACCGAGTGGGCCAACGGTGTCGAGTACGCGCTCGCGTCCTCGGTGTGGACCAAGGACCACGCGCGCGCCATGCGGATGTCCAAGAAGCTCGACTTCGGCTGTGTGTGGATCAACACCCACATCCCGCTCGTCGCCGAGATGCCGCACGGCGGCTTCAAGAAGTCCGGCTACGGCAAGGACCTCTCCGCCTACGGCTTCGACGACTACACCCGCATCAAGCACGTCATGACCTCTCTGGACGGCTGACGACCCGACGTCGTCCGGCCAAGTCGGGTGCCGTGCGGGGCACCTGACACTCCGTCGCGGGCCGGGGCCCGGCAGCAGACGATCTGTCTGTTGCCGCCCCGGCCCGCGCCGCATGAGAGTCCTCCCATGGATCTTTCGCGGCGTGCGGTGCTCAGAGGTGTCGGTACGGTCGGATTCCTGGCGGCGGTGGCGGGGTGCGGGGTACCGCCCGCGTACGTGCGGGCCGGCGAGCGCGGCGCCCCCGACCGCTCGGCGGCCGACAAGTCCCTCACCTTCGCCAACTGGCCGCTGTACATCGACGTCGACGACCACGACAAGCAGCGCCGCCCCACGCTGGACGCCTTCGAGCGGCGCACCGGCATCTCGGTGCAGTACACCGAAGAGATCAACGACAACGACGAGTTCTTCGGGAAGATCAGCCCCGCGCTGATGAACCACCAGTCGACCGGGCGCGACCTGATCGTCATCAGCGACTGGATGTGCTCGCGCTTCGTACGGCTCGGCTGGGTCCAGGAGATGGACCGGTCCCGCCAGCCGAACGTGGCGAAGCACCTGGACCCACTGCTGCTCCAGCCCGCCTTCGACCCCAGGCGCAAGCACACCGTCCCCTGGCAGTCCGGGATCACCGGCATCGCGTACAACCGCCGGAAGCTCGGCCGGGAGATCAAGCACACCGGCGACCTGTGGGCCGACGACCTGAAGGGCCGGGTCACCCTGCTGGCCGGCATGGACGAGGCGTTCGCGCTGCTCATGCAGGGGGAGGGCGTGGACATCACGCGCTGGACGGCGGACGACTTCCACCGGATGACCGACCGGGTCGCGGCGCTCGTCCGCGCGCAGCACATCCGCCGCTTCACCGGCAACGACTACATCAAGGACCTCTCCTCGGGGGACGTACTGGCCGCGCAGGCGTACTCGGGGGACGTGATCCAGCTGAAGACCGACAACCCCGACATCGAATTCGTGGTCCCCGAAGAGGGCGCCGAGCTGTGGTCGGAGAGCCTGATGATCCCCGACCTCGCCGCGCACAAGCGCAACGCGGAGCGGCTCGTGGACTACTACTACGAGCCGGAGGTCGCCGCGGAGCTCGCCGCCTGGGTCAACTACGTGTGCCCGGTCCCGGCCGCGCGCGATGTGCTGGCCTCGGCCAAGGACAAGGAGACCGCGGCCCTCGCCGAGGACCCGCTGATCTTCCCGGACGACGGCATGCGCGGTCGGCTCGCCATCGCCCGGGACATCGACGCGAAGGAGCGCCCGGAGTTCGCGAAGGAGTGGAACGCGATCGTGGGGCTGTGACGGTCCGCTCGCGGCGTTGCTCGGGTTTCCCGCCGTCGGGGTGGTGGCCGGTGGCCCGGCGCGGCTTCACCGCGCCGGGCTGCGCGTACGTCCGGCTCAGCGCGGCCAGGCGGCCGTGTACGTGTCGATCTCGGTGGCCAGGCGGGCCTTGGCGGCCTCGTCCATGAACGACGCGGTCACCGCGTTCTTGGCGAGCGCCGCGAGACCGGCCTCGTCCAGGCCCAGCAGCCGCGCGGCCACGCCGTACTCGGTGTTCAGGTCCGTGCCGAACATCGGCGGGTCGTCGCTGTTGATGGTCACCAGCACCCCGGCGGCCACCATCTCCTTGATCGGGTGCTCGTCGAGGGTGCGGACCGCGCGGGTGGCGATGTTCGACGTCGGGCAGACCTCCAGCGGGATGCGGTGCTCGGCGAGGTGGGCCAGCAGCTTCGGGTCCCGTACGGAGCTGGTGCCGTGGCCGATGCGCTCGGCGCGCAGCTCGGTCAGCGCGTCCCACACCGTCTCGGGGCCCGTGGTCTCGCCGGCGTGCGGCACGGAGTGCAGGCCCTCGGCGATGGCGCGGTCGAAGTACGGCTTGAACTGCGGGCGCGGTACGCCTATTTCGGGTCCGCCGAGGCCGAAGGAGACCAGGCCCTCGGGCTTGAGGCCGCAGGCGATGCGCGCGGTCTCCTCGGCGGATTCCAGGCCCGCCTCGCCGGGGATGTCGAAGCACCAGCGCAGCACGACGCCGAGCTCCGACTCGGCGGACTTCCGGGCGTCCTCGATCGCCTCGACGAACGCGGCGTCCGGGATGCCGCGCGAGGTGGAGCTGTACGGGGTCACGGTCAGCTCGGCGTAGCGGATGTTCTGCCGCGCCATGTCGCGGGCGACCTCGTACGTCAGCAGGCGCACGTCCTCCGCGTCGCGGATGAGGTCCACGACGGAGAGGTAGACCTCGATGAAGTGCGCGAAGTCGCGGAAGGTGAAGAAGTCCACCAGGGCTTCGGGGTCGGTGGGCACCTTGGAGTCGGGGTGCCGGGCGGCCAGCTCCGCGACGATGCGCGGGGAGGCCGAGCCGACGTGGTGGACGTGCAGCTCCGCCTTGGGCAGGCCCGCGATGAATGCGTCGAGGTCGGACAACGGTGCCTCCTGGTCGGCGGAGTGCCGGTCGGTCGTGGTGTGGGTCGGTCGTCATCGTATGCGGCGGGGGCCGGGGTGCTGCGGCTCGGCCGGGGGCCGGGCCGTCGGGGAGCGCGGCCGTCGGGCGCGGCCGGGTGCCGGGCCCTCGGGGAGCGCGGTTGTCGGGGGCCGCCGGGTCTTAGCATGGAGCGCAGCCAAGTGGGGGAGAGCCATGTCCGACCGTCAGCAGCCCGAGCCGCACGACTCGTGGGCGCCGCCGTCCGAGGACGGCGTGCCACCGCACCGGCCGGACACGGGGGCGGCGCGGGGCCTGCCGCCGTACGGCACATCGGCGCACGACCAGCAGACCGTGGGCGCCGGCTTCGCCGTCCCCGCCCCGCCGCCGGCTCCCGGCCATGCCGTCGGACCTCAGGGTGCGTACGGAACGCCGTACCCTCAGCAGCCGTACGGGTCGCAGCAGTACATACCCGGCGGCCCCGCCCCCTACGGCCCGCTGCCCGGCGGGCCCGGGACGCAGGCCGGCTGGCCCGGGCAGCCGAACAACGGCATGGGCATCGCCGCGCTCGTCCTCGGCATCCTCAGCATTGTCTCCAGCCTCACCCTCCTGTTCGGTGTGATCACGGGCGTCCTCGGGATCATCTTCGGCGCGCTCGGCCGGGCCAGGGCCAAGCGCGGCGAGGCGACCAACGGCGGCATGGCGCTGGCCGGTCTCCTCTGCGGCGTGGCCGGCCTCCTCGTGAGCGTCCTGCTGATCGTCGCGCTCGTCGTCGGGCTCAGCGAAGGAAGCAACACCACCCCCTACGACGACTACTCCGACACCTACAGCGCAGCCCCCGCCGCCCCCGGCCAATGACCCCGGCCGCTCAGCCCTCAGCCGCCAGCCGCTGCCGCGCCTCCATCAGCGCGAAGCCCAGCAGATTCAGCCCCCGCCAGCGCGCCGGGTCGGCGGCGCGCTCGTCGTCCGCCGCCAGGCCGATGCCCCATATCCGGTCCAGCGGGCTCGCCTCGACCAGCACCCGCTGCCCCGTGCCCAGCAGATAGTCGCGCAGCGCCGCGTCCTGCCCGAATTTGTGCAGACTTCCCCGGACCACGAGCGCGTACCGATGGCGCTGCCACGTCTCCTCGTCGAAGCCGAGCACCGCACGGCCCGCGTCCTTCGCCTGCTTGGGATGGCCGGCGCGCAGCACCCGCTGCAGCGCCTGGCGGTCGCCGAACAGCCGCGCCTTGCCGGCCATCATCCAGTGCTCGGCGGTGGCGTACCGCACGCCGTCCACCTCGAACGGCGCCGGCCACCACTGGCTGAAGCAGCTCGCCCCCAAGCTGCCGTCCCGGCGCGGCGCGTGCCCCCAGAAGTTCACGTACTTGTACCGAATGCCCGCTTCGAGGTCCGCGCACAGCTCCGCCACCGACCGCGGCCCGTCGGCCACGCGCGTCTCCTCCGTCATCCCCGTCGCCCTCACTCTTCCCCGTTCCTGCACCATGCCGGGATTCTGCCAGCGGGCACTGACAACGTGTCGGGCGCCGGAACGACGGATTTCGCAGAATCCGTCGCGTAACCAAAAGGAAACAACGGAATCACTTGTTGGACCCTGCTTTCCCTGTCAAGATCGGCCATCAATTCGGGAAAGAGCTACGCCCGGCAGTGTCTGCGAACGCCGGCCGCCGGTGGAGGAGAGCGCCATGGATCAGCGATTCGATGTCACCGAACGATTCGCCCAAGGGGCTCAGTTCATCGCCGGAGAGCTGCGCCCGGGGACCTCCGGACGCACCCAGGCGGTCACCGACCCGGCCACCGGCGAGCAGGTGTACACGTACGAACTGGCCGGGACGGCGGACGTGGACGCGGCCGTCGCAGCGGCCCGGCAGGCGCTCCCCGAATGGGCGGGCGCCACGCCCGGCGAGCGCTCCGAGGCGCTGCACCGCTTCGCCGCCGTACTGGATCAGCGGGCCGAGGAGTTCGCGTACGCCGAGTCGCTGCAGTGCGGCAAGCCGATCAAGCTGAGCCGGGAGTTCGACGTCCCCGGCTCGGTGGACAACGCCGCCTTCTTCGCGGGCGCCGCGCGCCACCTGGAGGGCAAGGCGGCCGGCGAGTACAGCGGCGACCACACCTCGTCCGTACGCCGTGAGCCGATCGGTGTCGTCGGCTCCATCGCGCCGTGGAACTACCCGCTGCAGATGGCCAGTTGGAAGGTCCTTCCGGCGATCGCGGCAGGCAACACCATCGTCCTGAAGCCCGCCGAGATCACCCCGCTGACTTCGGTGATGTACGCGCAGGCCGCGCGGGAGGCGGGCATCCCGGACGGCGTCGTCAACATCGTCTCGGGCGCCGGGCGGGACGCCGGCGAGCACCTCGTCGGCCACCCGGACGTGGCGATGACCTCCTTCACCGGCTCCACCGCCGTCGGCAAGCGGGTCGCCGAGATCGCCACCGCCACCGTCAAGCGCCTCCACCTCGAACTGGGCGGGAAGGCCCCCTTCGTGGTCTTCGACGACGCCGACCTGGACGCCGCCGTGCACGGCGCGGTGGCCGGCGCGCTGATCAACACCGGCCAGGACTGCACGGCCGCCACCCGCGCCTACGTGCAGCGCCCCCTGTACGACGCCTTCGTCAGCGGCGTCGCCGACCTGATGGCGACCGTACGGCTCGGCGACCCCTTCGACCCCGCCACCGACCTCGGCCCGCTCATCTCGCACGCCCAGCGCGACCGGGTGGCCGGTTTCGTCGAGCGCGCACGGAAGTACGCCACCGTCGTCACCGGCGGCGAGGCGCCCGGTGGCGAGCTGGCCAAGGGCGCGTACTACCTGCCCACCCTCATCGCGGACGCCGCGCAGGACAGCGAGATCGTGCAGTCCGAGATCTTCGGCCCGGTGCTGGTCGTGCTGCCCTTCGACACCGACGACGAGGGCCTCGCACTCGCCAACGACACCCCCTACGGGCTCGCCGCCTCCGCCTGGAGCCGCGATGTCTACCGCACCGGCCGCGCCGTCCGCGAGATCAAGGCCGGCTGCGTGTGGGTCAACGACCACATCCCGATCATCAGCGAGATGCCGCACGGGGGATACAAGGCCTCCGGCTACGGCAAGGACATGTCGGCGTACTCCTTCGAGGAGTACACGCAGGTCAAGCACGTCATGTACGACATCACGGGCGTGGCCAGGAAGGACTGGCACCGCACCGTCTTCGGGGACCGCGGCTGAGCACTGTCCGGCGCCGCACATTCCGTCACTCCACCGGCTGACCACCGGCCGACCTCGAAAGGCCACACCGTATGGAGCACACCGCGCAGCCCGAACCGCTCTCCGCGGCGGAACTGGCCGCCATGCGGCGCAGCATGACCAACGGCCGGATGGCCCTGACCCGGCGCTCCCTGCTGCGCGCGAGCAGCGCCGGGCTGCTGGGCGTCGGCGGCCTCGGCGCCCTGTCGGCCTGCGGGATCCCGCCCGCCGGCCGTACGGACGCGGGCTCCTCCGACGATCACTCGCGCGAGGAGAAGCGGATCGCGTTCTCCAACTGGACCGAGTACATCGACGTCAGCGAGGACGAGAAGCACCACCCGACGCTGGAGGCCTTCACGAAGCGCACCGGCATCCGGGTCAAGTACACCGAGGACATCAACGACAACGACGAGTTCTTCGGGAAGGTCCAGGCCCAGCTCGCGGCCGGGCAGGACACCGGGCGCGACCTGATCTGCCTGACCGACTGGATGTGCGCGCGGATGATCTCGCTGGGCTGGATCCAGCCGCTGGACCCGGCCAACCTGCCGCACGCGTACACCAATCTCTCCCAGCAGTTCCGCAACCCCGACTGGGACCCCGGGCGCGCCCACTCCTACACCTGGCAGGGCGTCCCGACCGTCATCGCGTACAACAAGAAGGCCACCGGCGGCCGCAAGGTCGACTCGGTCGAACAGCTGCTGGACGACCCCAAGCTCAAGGGGAAGGTCGCCTTCCTCTCCGAGATGCGCGACACCATCGGCATGACCCTGCTGGACATGGGCGAGCGGCCCGAGGACGTCACCGCCGACACCTTCGACGCGGCGATCGCCCGGCTCCAGAAGGGCGTCGACAAGAAGCAGATCCGCCGCTTCACCGGCAACGACTACCTCAACGACCTCAGCAAGGGCGACCTGGCGGCCTGTCTCGCCTGGGCGGGCGATGTCGTACAGCTCCAGAACGACAACTCCGACATCGAGTACGTCATCCCGGAGAAGGGCTACACCACCGCGGCGGACAACCTCATGGTGCCCAACAAGGCGCGCCACAAGGAGAACGCCGAGCGCCTCATCGACTACTTCTACGAGCCCAAGGTGGCCGCGCAGATCGCCGCGTACATCAATTACGTGTGCCCGGTCGACGGGGTGCGCGAAGAACTCGCGAAGATCGACAAGAAGCTGGCGGAGAACAAACTGATCCTCCCCGATGAGGAAATGGCGTCGAAGTCGCACAACTTCCGCGCGCTCAATGCCAAGGAGAGCAAGGAATACGCGCAGAAGTTCGCCGACCTGACCGGTGCCTGACCGCCCTTCCGCCCACCTCACACCCGGGACCTGATACATGACAGAGCTCGCGAAGACCGACAGCAGCAGCAGCGGCGGCGACGTCCGGCTGTCCGGCATCAGCAAGACCTACGGCTCCTTCACCGCGGTCCAGCCGCTCGACCTGACCGTCCCCGCCGGCTCCTTCTTCGCCCTCCTGGGCGCCTCCGGCTGCGGCAAGACCACCACCCTGCGCATGATCGCGGGCCTGGAGGAGCCCACCACCGGCACCGTCGAACTCGCCGGCAAGGACGTCACCGCGCTGCCGCCCTACAAGCGCCCGGTGAACACCGTCTTCCAGAACTACGCGCTCTTCCCGCACCTGGACATCTACGAGAACGTCGCCTTCGGGCTGCGCCGCCGCGGCGTCAAGTCCGTGAAGAAGCAGGTCGGCGAGATGCTCGACCTGGTGCAGCTGGGCGAGCAGGCCCGCAAGAAGCCGCAGCAGCTCTCCGGCGGCCAGCAGCAGCGCGTCGCCGTCGCGCGCGCCCTGATCAACCACCCGCAGGTGCTCCTCCTCGACGAGCCGCTCGGCGCCCTGGACCTGAAGCTGCGCCGCCAGATGCAGCTGGAGCTCAAGCGCATCCAGACCGAGGTCGGCATCACCTTCGTGCACGTCACGCACGACCAGGAGGAGGCCATGACGATGGCCGACACCGTCGCGGTGATGAACGGCGGCCGGGTCGAGCAGCTCGGCGCCCCCGCCGACCTGTACGAGAACCCCGGCACCACCTTCGTCGCCAACTTCCTCGGCACCTCCAACCTCATCGCCGCGGAGATCGCCGAGGCGGGCGGCGACCAGCTGCTGCTGACGGCCGGGGACACCAAGCTGCGGCTGCCCGCCGCGCGATGTTCCGCGAGCAGCGTCCGTACGGGCGAGAAGGTACTGGCGGGCGTCCGCCCCGAGAAGATCGCCCTCGCGCACGCCGACGACGCGGGGTCCATACCGGAGGGCGCCAACCGGCTGCCGGGCCGCATCAAGGACGCCAGCTTCATCGGCGTCTCCACGCAGTACGTGATCGAGACCCGGGGCGCCGGCGAACTGGCCGCCTACGAGCAGAACATCGAGCGGGACGGCCGGCTGGTGCCGGGCGCCGAGGTGGTACTGCACTGGAACCCCGCGCACACCTTCGGGTTCTCCGCCGACCAGGACATCACCGCCGGTGCGGACGCCGACGAGGAGGCCGCGTGAGTGCCGCCACCCAGGCGCCGCCGGAGCCGGCGCCCGTCCTCGAAGTGCGCAAGCCCCCCACCCGCAAGCGGCTCGTCCCGTACTGGCTGCTGCTGCCCGGCATCCTGTGGCTGCTGGTCTTCTTCGCCGCGCCGCTGGTCTACCAGGCGTCCACGTCCCTGCAGACCGGCTCCCTCGAAGAGGGCTTCAAGGTCACCTGGCACGTCCAGACGTACTGGGCGGCGCTCAGTGAGTACTGGCCGCAGTTCGTCCGCTCGGTGGTCTTCGCCGGTGTCGCGACGCTGCTCTGTCTCGTGCTCGGCTACCCGCTCGCCTACCTGATCGCCTTCAAGGCGGGCCGCTGGCGCAACGTCGTGATGATCCTGGTCATCGCGCCGTTCTTCACCAGCTTCCTGATCCGTACGCTCGCCTGGAAGACCATCCTCGCCGACGGCGGCCCGGTCGTCGGCGTCCTCAACTCGCTGCACATCCTGGACGTCACCAGCGCGATCGGCCTCACCGAGGGCACCCGTGTGCTCGCCACCCCGCTCGCGGTGGTCTGCGGCCTCACGTACAACTTCCTGCCGTTCATGATCCTGCCGCTCTACACCTGTCTGGAGCGGATCGACCCCCGGCTGCACGAAGCGGCGGGCGACCTGTACGCCAAGCCGGCCACCACCTTCCGCCGGGTGACCTTCCCGCTGTCCATGCCCGGCGTGGTCGCGGGCACGCTGCTGACCTTCATCCCGGCCGCCGGCGACTACATCAACGCCGAACTGCTGGGCTCCACCGACCAGAAGATGATCGGCAACGTCATCCAGTCGCAGTTCCTGCGCGTCCTGGACTACCCGACGGCGGCAGCCCTCTCCTTCATCCTCATGGCGGCCATCCTCGCCATGGTCACCATCTACATCCGCAAGTCGGGGACGGAGGACCTGGTCTGATGCGCTGGCTTCGACGCAATGCGGTGGTGATCGCGGGCCTGCTGACGCTGGCGTACCTGATCCTGCCCAACGTCATCGTGATGGTCTTCTCGTTCAACAAACCGAACGGGCGCTTCAACTACGAGTGGCAGCGGTTCTCCACCCACGCCTGGACCGACCCCTGCGGCGTCGCCGACCTGTGCGGCTCCCTCGGGCTGAGCCTGCAGATCGCCGTCTGGGCCACGGTCGGCGCCACCGTACTGGGCACCCTGATCGCCTTCGCGCTGGCCCGCTACCGCTTCCGGGCCCGCTCCTCCGTCAACACGCTGATCTTCCTGCCGATGGCGATGCCCGAGGTCGTCATGGCCGCCTCTCTGGCCACGCTCTTCCTCAACATGGGCATTCAGTTCGGCTTCTGGACGATCCTGATCGCGCACATCATGTTCTGCCTGAGCTTCGTGGTCACCGCGGTCAAGGCCCGCGTGATGAGCATGGACCCGCGGCTGGAACAGGCGGCGCAGGACCTCTACGCCACCCCGTTGCAGACGTTTCTGAAGGTGACGCTGCCGATCGCGGCACCCGGTATCGCCGCGGGCGCGCTGCTCTCCTTCGCCCTCTCGTTCGACGATTTCATCATCACCAATTTCAACGCGGGCTCGACCGTGACGTTCCCGATGTTCGTCTGGGGATCGGCACAGCGCGGCACGCCCGTTCAGATCAATGTCATCGGAACAGCGATGTTCCTCATCGCCGTGCTCTGCGTACTGGGCGGACAATTGTTCACCGGACGCCGTAAGAGGAGCTGAGAACCATGGCACGAGCTGCCATGAACCCCACCGGGCAGACCACCCGGGCCCCCGCACCCGCTGTACACGCGCTCGCGGACGCTTCCCCCACCCCCTTCTGGCTCGACGACCCGGACCGCCCCGCGGCCCTTCCCGCCCTCGTCGGCGACGAGCGGTGCGACCTGCTCGTCGTCGGCGGCGGCTACAGCGGCCTGTGGACCGCGCTGCTCGCCAAGGAGCGCGACCCCGAGCGCGACGTCGTCCTCGTCGAGGGCCAGCAGGTCGGCTGGGCCGCCTCCGGCCGCAACGGCGGCTTCTGCGCCGCCTCGCTCACCCACGGCCTCGGCAACGGCCTGGCCCGCTGGCCCGGCGAGCTGAAGAAGCTCGAAGAGCTGGGCGCCCGTAACCTCGACGCCATCGGGGAGGCCGTCGAGCGGTACGGCATCGACTGCGCCTTCGAGCGCACCGGCGAGATCGACCTCGCCACCGAACCGCACCAGATCACCGAGCTGAAGGAGGCCGCCGAGGACGCCGCGCGGCTGGGCGTGGGCCGGTACGACTTCCTCGACCAGGATGCCGTACGCGCCGAGGTCGACTCGCCGGCCTTCCTGGCCGGCCTGTGGAACCGCGACGGCGTCGCCATGCTCAACCCGGCCCGCCTGGCCTGGGGGCTGAAGCAGGCGTGCCTGGACCAGGGCGTACGGATCTACGAGCACACCCGCGCCACCGACCTGGCCGCCGACGGTACGGGCATGGCGGTCCGCACGCCCTACGGGCGGGTCTTCGCCCGCCACGTGGCGCTCGGCACCAACGCCTTCCCGAACCTGGTCCGCCGCGTCCGCCCGTACCTCGTCCCGGTCTACGACCACGCGCTGATGACCGAGCCGCTCACCGCGGAGCAGCTCGCCGCCATCGGCTGGAAGAACCGCCAGGGGCTGTCCGACAGCAACAACCACTTCCACTACTTCCGCCTCACCGCCGACCACCGCATCCTCTGGGGCGGCTACGACGCCATCTACCGCTACCGCGGCGGCGTCCGCGCCGAGTACGACCACCACCCCGCCACCTACGAGAAGCTCGCCCGCCACTTCTTCCAGCACTTCCCGCAGCTGGAGGGGGTCCGCTTCAGCCACGCCTGGGGCGGCGCGATCGACACCTGCGCCCGCTTCTCGGCGTTCTTCGGCACCGCGCACTCGGGACGGGTCGCGTACGCGGTGGGCTATACGGGCCTCGGCGTGGGCGCCACCCGCTTCGGCGCCGACGTCATGCTCGACCTGCTCTCCGGCGCCCGTACGGAGCGCACGGAGCTGGAGATGGTCCGCACGAAGCCGCTGCCGTTCCCGCCCGAGCCGCTGCGCTGGGCCGGCATCGGCCTCACCCAGTGGTCGATGTCCCGCGCCGACGCCCGCGGCGGCCGGCGGAACCTCTGGCTGAAGGCGATGGACAAGGTGGGGCTGGGCTTCGACAGCTGACCGGGCGCGGGCGGGCCTGCAGGGCGCGCCCGCGCACCACCGGACACCGTATGTGACCCATGCCACCCAAGTTCTTGATCAACCCGCGTAAGGAGGCGGCGGTCAGCGCCTCTCCCTCTCGGAACGCGGCCCCTGGGGCCGGCGCACGAGTGAGGGAGACGGACACATGGACCCCACAGGGGACAAGCGGGCCGTGGAGTGGCTCGTATCGGTGGCACCGGACCCGGAGGCCTGCCGTTTCGAATGGGAGCGCAACCCTTTCGGGGTGACGCTCCTCCCGGCCGGGCTGGCCTGGGACGTACTGATCGTCCCCGGGTGCCTGGGCCACCCCACCCTGGACGTGCTCACCCGCTGCCTCGACCGGCTCGGACCGGTCCTCGCCGACTTCGGGGACGGCCGGATGGGCTTCTTCGTCCCGCCGGGCACCACGGCCCGCTGGCTCGGTACCGGTGTGCGCGGGGCCGGCCGGGGCACCTGGATCGTGGTGCCCTACCCGGGCCGGTACACCGGCGGCACCCGCTGGATCGTCCCCCCGGACGGCGACGGCACCCTCACCGACCCCGGCATCCTCGAACTCGCCCTGCACGAGGCGGCGGCCCGGGTGGCGGGGGCCGGAGAGCAGTGAGGGCTCCGTACAGGAGGACGAGCAGCGCCGCCGACAGGGCCCATGACCCGAGGACGTCCACCGGCCAGTGGTAGCCGCGGACGACCAGGCCCGGACCGTTCGCCAGGACCAGGACGAGCGCCGTGGTGATCAGCAGGCGGCGGGTCAACGGGGCGGCCGCGTACGGGAGCAGGAGCAGCGCGGCCGCTCCGTACGCGACGGCGGCCGTCGCGGCGTGCCCCGACGGGTAGAACCCGGTCTCGCCGGCCAGCCGGCCCGGCGGCGCGGGCCGGGCGAGCGCGGCCTGCAGCGGCCCGACGAGCGCCGGTACCACGGCCATCACGACGGCTGCGGCGAGCGGCGGCAGCCACCAGCGGGGGAGTCCCGCGGCGCGGGCGCGCCACCCGGCATAGACCGCGGCGGCCAGCAGCACGGGCAGGGCCGCCGTCATGTTGCCCAGATCGGCGAGGAGTTCGGCGAGCGCGGCCGGGAGGGCACGGTCCAGGAGTACCTGATCCAGCCGGGCGTCCAGCCGCAGCAGCGGTCCGTGGGCGGCGACCTGCCAGGTGAGGAGCGCGAAGAGCGCGAGCGTCGCGGCGAGCGTGCACGCGAGGCGGGGGAGAGAGGGCGGCCGCCCCGGAACAGGGGGGGTGGTTCCGGGACGGCCGTGCTGACCGGTGAACCGCGCGCCCCGGGGGGTCTGGGGCGGGCGGCCATCCGATCGGTGAGGATTCCCGGAGCCGGAGGCTCCGGTGGTGTGCGCGAGGGCACGGCCAGGTCGAAGCCGGGGAAGCGACGACCGGGCATCGCTCGCAGTCCCCTGCGAGCGGGGTGTTTCTCTCATCTGCAGAAACCGTACGGCAGAGCGACCCTCCTCCAACAGGCGGATCACCCACCCGCCATGGCCCCCGCACATCTTCTTCACGCCGTCCCGCCACTTCGGGCCGGTGGGCCGGATTCCGGGCCCCGCCAAGCGCTGAGCGCCCGTACGGCCATCCGTACGGGCGCTCAGTACTTTCGAGCGGGCGTCAGAGCGCCGCGAAGGCCGACTCCAGGATGTCCAGGCCCTCGTTCAGCAGGTCCTCGCCGATGACCAGCGGCGGCAGGAAGCGGATGACATTCCCGTACGTGCCGGTGGTCAGGATCAGCAGGCCCTCCTGGTGGCACGCCTTGGCCAGCGCCGAGGTCGCCTCCGGGTTCGGGTCCTTCGAGCCGGACTGCACGAGCTCGATCGCGATCATCGCGCCGCGCCCGCGGACCTCACCGATGATGTCGTACTTCTCGGCCATGGCGGTCAGGCGGGCCTTCATGACCTCTTCGATGCGCTTCGCCTTGGCGTTCAGGTCCAGCTCGCGCATGGTCTCGATCGCACCGACGGCGGCGGCGCAGGCGACGGGGTTACCGCCGTACGTGCCACCCAGGCCACCGGCGTGCGCGGCGTCCATCATCTCCGCGCGACCGGTCACGGCCGCCAGCGGCAGACCGCCGGCAATACCCTTCGCGGTCGTGATGAGGTCCGGCACGATGCCCTCGTCCTCGCACGCGAACCACTGCCCGGTCCGGCAGAACCCGGACTGAATCTCGTCCGCGACGAAGACAATCCCGTTGTCCTTCGCGAACTTCGAGATCGCGGGCAGGAAGCCCTTCGCCGGCTCGATGAAGCCGCCCTCGCCGAGCACCGGCTCGATGATGATCGCGGCGACGTTCTCGGCGCCGATCTGCTTGGTGATCTGCGAGATGGCCTGGTCGGCGGCCTCCTGCGCGCAGTTCTCCGGGCCGGTCAGCCAGCGGTACGGGTAGGCCAGCGGCACCCGGTAGACCTCGGGCGCGAACGGGCCGAAGCCGTGCTTGTACGGCATGTTCTTCGCGGTCAGCGCCATCGTCAGGTTGGTGCGCCCGTGGTAGCCGTGATCGAACACGACCACGGCCTGCCGCTTGGTGTACGCCCGCGCGATCTTGACGGCGTTCTCGACCGCCTCCGCACCGGAGTTGAACAGCGCCGACTTCTTCTCGTGGTCGCCCGGGGTCAGCTCGGCGAGCTGCTCACAGACCTCGATGTACGGCTCGTACGGCGTGACCATGGCACAGGTGTGGGTGAAGTCCGCGAGCTGCGCGGCCGCGCGGCGCACGACGGCCTCGGCGCTGCTGCCCACCGAGGTCACCGCGATGCCCGACCCGAAGTCGATCAGCGAGTTGCCGTCCACGTCCTCCAGCACACCGCCGCCGGCGCGCTTGATGAACACGGGCAGGACCGCGCCGACACCGGCCGCCACCGTGGCCTGCTTGCGCTCCCACAGCTCCTGGGACTTGGGGCCGGGGATCGCGGTGACGACGCGGCGCTCCTGGGGGAGGGCGGGGCCTCCGGTCAGTTCGGACATGGGAGTCTCCTGGAGGGAACGAGGACGCGGACGCACAGAGGCGGCGTACTACGTGACGTACTGAGGGTTGCGTTTCGCAGGCTAGGTGCGCAGGCGTGGGAGCGGCATGCACCGTTCGGGAGAAGTACGGGCCCCGCCTTGTCCGCACCGGACATAGCGCGGGTCGGGTATGCGGACGGCGCCCGGCCAGTAGATTGATCCGCGGCACACCGCTCGCGCTCTCAAGGGGGAACAGGGACACCGGATGGACACCGAGGGCACGCACGACGCACGCAACACCCACTCGGCCGGAATCCCGCATCCGGCGGCACCGCCCGGCGCGGCGGGGGAGCCGGCATGGGGGCCGCCCGGGGCCGCGCCGGTACCGCCGATGCCCGCCGCGCCGCCCGGCGCACCGGAGTCCCCCTTCATGGCCTGGCTCCGCGCCCCCCGCGTCCTGGCGGGCCCGGGCATCTGGTCCTTCGAACACCGGCCTCGGCCGAAGGAGGAGCCGCAGGAGATCGCGGTGCCGCAGCTGATCGCCGGCGCTGTGATCTCGTTCCTGTGCGCGTGGCTGCTGTGGTCGCTGCTGATGAACGGCTACCTCGGCCCCTACTGGAAGTGGCCGCTGGAAGCGATGCTGCCCGATTCCTGGCGGGCGGGTAATACGGGCGTCATCTCGTCCTTCGTCTACATGGCGCTGATCCTCGGCGCGATCGTCGTCCTCTTCGGACGGGTGGGCCGGTGGCCGACGCTCTTCCGGCGACTGCTCGCCCCTGTGGGCCGACGGGTGGGGAAGCGGCTGCCGGGGTGGCTGGCCCCCAAGGACCCGGGTGCCCTCCCGGCCGGCGCGTTGCTCCTCCGTGCCCCGGTGACCTTGGTTCTCGCGTGGCTCGCCTGGGAGTGGTGCACCGACAAGACGCGTGACTCGTCCCTGCTGATGCTGCAGCTGCAGAACTGGACCCCGACGTCGGGCGATGCCACGTCGTACGTCTACTACTCGGCGAGTTACTCCCTCATCGACCTCGGCGTCCTGCTGGCCGTCTTCGCTCCCTTCGGGTGCTGGTCGGAGGTGTGGCGTCGCTACACACCGGCGGGCCGTCGCAAGGCCGAGGCCGACCGGTCACCCGGGACCGATGCCCCCGTCCTCCAGGTCGACCAGGCCGAGTGGGCGGAGCTGCGGGCCGCCGGGGCCGGGGCGGCCGCGGACCGGCTGGCGCGGGAGGCACAGGCCGGGCTCATGAACGACGTCGACCATGCGCGGATCACCCGGGCCTGGCAGTCCGTACGGGTGCAGACGAACCGCTTCCCCGCCTTCGTCGAGAACGTCCAGCAGCACGGCTCCGGCGCCTGCGGCCACCCCTCCGGCGCCCGCGACCTGCCGGTGCGCACCGCCCGGCACGACCTGCTCACCGGCCAGGTGCGCATCGGCACGGCGTCCGACGACCTCCGCAACCCCTACGACCGGCGCGGCACTGGCGCCGCGCTCGACCCCGCCGTGCTGGGGACCTCGCTGCTGGCGGTCGGGCCGCCCGGTACGGGGAAGACGGCCCGGCTGGTGCGCCCGGTCCTGGAGGCGATGTGCCTGCAGGCGCTCGCCGGCCGGGCCGCGGTGGTCTCGGTCGGCGCGGCCGGGGACGGCCCGGCGGGGGACGACGCGTTCGACGCCGTGGTCCGCGTCGGGCACCGCGACTCCCCCTGCGACCTCGACCTCTACGGCGGCACCACCGACCCCGACGAAGCCGCTGCCGTGTTGGCGGAGGCGTTGGTGGGGGATGTGGTGGCCGGTATGCCGGGTGGGGAGAGTCGGCGGGCGGGGACGGTGTTGGGGCAGTTGCTGGGGCCGTTCCGGGTGGCGTACGGGCGGTTTCCCGGGGTCGCTGAGCTGCGGGAGTTGTTGGACGGGGCGCCGGAGGCGATGGGCGCGCTGCGGAGCGCGCTGGAGGCGGCGGGCGAGCAGGGCGCGTTGCGTGAGCTGGACGCGCGGGAGCGGCAGGCGCAGCGTGCGGGCGACGTCGGGGCACTGCTCGCGGACCGGATCGCGCTGCTGGACCGGCCCGCGTTCGCCGGTTTCTTCGACCCGTCGGGGCAGTCGCGGCAGGTGTCGCTGCGGGCGCTGGACCGCCCGCTGCGGGTGCGGATCGATCTTCCCGAGCGCGGCCACGCGGACGCCTCGCGGATCCTCGCGCGGCTGGTGCTGGCGCAGTTCACGGAGTGCGCGGTGGCACGGTCGGACCGGTCGGTGTTCGCGTGCCTGGTGCTCGACGACGCCTCGCACGTCGTCACGCAGGAGGCGCTGCGCGGCCTGCAGCGGCTGCGGTCGGCGAACGCCGGCGTCGTCCTGACCCTGCGCGCGCTGGACGACGTGCCGGAGGCGCTGCGCGGGGCGCTGCTCGGTACGGTCGGCTGCCGGATGGCGTTCGCGGGCGTGACGACGTGGGACGGCGCGCGGTTCGCCGAGGTGTGGGGCAAGGCGTGGGTGGAGACGCGGGACGTCACCGACCGGCAGATCGTGTCCGACGAGCCGTTCACCAAGCTGATGCACTCGATCAGGCGGCTGGTGACGGGCAAGGACGTGACGGCGAAGGCCGTGACGGTACGGACCGTGGAACGCGAGCGGTGGTCGGCGTCGGACCTGGCCAATGCCGTACCGGCCGGGCACGCGGTGCTGTCGGTGACGTCCGTGACGGGGGAGTCGGCACCGCCGGTACTGGTGGATCTGCGGGGCTGAGCGGCGGCCCGAACCGGAATCGGGCGCCTCGATTCCTACGCTGAGGCAGAATCGGTAAGGGCCGTTCATACGGGACGGAGAAAACCCCTGGGCGGCTCGCCCCCGGCAACCACATGTCTCACACGCCCACGCACATCGAAGGTCCCATGCCGCACACCCTCGCCTCCCTCGCCCACCACTCCGCCCTCAAGCTGACCGTGCTCGCGGGCGAGGACCGGCTGGACACCCCGGTCCGCTGGGCGCACGTGAGCGAGCTGACCGACCCGGTGCCGTACATGGAGGGCGGCGAGCTCCTGCTGATCACCGCGCTCAAGCTGGACGCGGAGGACCCGGAGGTGGCCCGGCGGTACGTACAGCGGGTCGCCGGGGCCGGGGTCGTCGGCCTGGGCTTCGCGGTCGGCGTGAACTACGAGGACGTGCCCGAGGCGCTGCTCACCGCGGCCCGCGAGGCGGACTTCCCGCTGCTGGCGGTGCCGCGCCGGACGCCGTTCGTGGCGATCAGCAAGGCCGTCTCGGCAGCCGTGGCCGCCGACCAGTACCGGGCGGTGACCGAGGGCTTCGAGGCGCAGCGGGAACTGACGCGCGCCGCACTGAGCGCCGAGGGCCCGGCGGAGCTGCTCGCCCGGCTCGCCGCGCACCTCAAGGGCTGGGCCGCGCTGTACGACGCCTCCGGCGCGGTCGTCGCCGCGGCCCCCGACTGGGCGGCCCGCCGCGCGGCCCGCCTCACCGAGGACATCGCGAAGCTGCGGGAGCGGCCGGCCCCCGCCAGCTCCGTCGTGGCGGACACCGAGGGCGACGACCGGGTCGAGCTGCAGTCGCTGGGCACCGGGCGCCGGGCGCGCGGCGTCCTCGCGGTCGGCACGGGCGCCCCGCTGGGCACGGCGGAGCGGTACGCCGTGCACTCCGCCGTCGCCCTGCTGACCCTGACCACCGAGCGGTCCCGCGCGCTGCAGGACGCCGAGCAGCGGCTCGGCGCCGCGGTGCTGCGGATGCTGCTGGCCGGCGAGCCGGACCATGCGCGCGCGGTGGCCGGACGGCTGTACGGCGGACTGCTGGACGCGCCGTTCCGGGTGCTGGTGGCCGAGCCGGTGAGCGGCGCGGAGGAGCGGTCCGCCGACGACGCGCAGGGCACGCTGGACGCGTTGGCCGACGCGCTGGAGTCGGCGGCGGCGCGCGGCGGCGAGGCGGTTCTCGCCGTGCCGGACGGCACCCGGCTGACCGTGCTCGCGGCGGACGGCGGCGCCGCCATCGCGGCGTGCGCCGACCACGCCGCCGCCCTGGAGGCCCGCTCCGGGACCGGCGCGGGCACCCGCAAGGCCGCGGCCGGCAGCGATGCGGTCCGCGGTACTCCGGGCCTGGCCGTGGGCCTCTCCGCGCCGTCCGGT
This sequence comes from Streptomyces sp. NPDC050315, assembly GCF_040655775.1. NCBI lineage: Bacteria > Bacillati > Actinomycetota > Actinomycetes > Kitasatosporales > Streptomycetaceae > Streptomyces > Streptomyces sp. NPDC050315. The sequence goes on along the minus strand of NZ_JBFAKN010000004.1, from coordinate 60,844 downwards.
CCGGCCGCGGCGGCGACCGCGCACCGGCAGGCCGAGCAGGCGCTGTCGGTGGCCAGGCGGCGGGCGCGGGTCCTGGTCGAGCACGAGGACGTGGCGGCCGGCTCCGTACTGCCGCTGCTCGCCGACGACGCGGTACGGGCCTTCGCCGACGGGATGCTGCGCGCGCTGCACGACCACGACGCGACCGGCCGCGGCGACCTCGTCGCCTCGCTGCGCGCCTGGCTGTCCCGGCACGGCCAGTGGGACGCGGCCGCCGCCGACCTCGGCGTGCACCGGCACACGCTGCGCTACCGGATGCGCCGCGTCGAGGAAATCCTCGGCCGCTCGCTGGACGACCCGGACGTACGGATGGAACTGTGGCTGGCGCTCAAGGCGACGACCTTGCAGCAGACGGACGGCTGACAGGGCGCCCCTCGGAGGCGCGGGTCAAGGGCGCGGGGAACCGCGCGACCGGCCACGACGGTGCGGACGCCGCGCCACGGAACCTCTGGGGCACCCCGCGGCGCAGCGGCCCGGGCGGACTCGCCGAACCCCCGCACACGCCAAACCGGCGGATCGCGTTCCCGTAGTAGTACGTCCCGGACAAACGCCGGTCCGGGAGTGCCGCCCTACCGTGGACCCGTCCGGAAGGGCGACCGAGGTCGGGCGCGGCAGGCAGCCGCCGCGCGCACCGGCCGGCACGCCACGCACCACGCCACCGAGAAGGGCCGGTATCCACTGTGCCGAACCGTAATGACGCAGCCACCACGGCTTTCTGGCTCGCCGGCCGAGCCGCCACCGGCGCGGAGACCTTCGAGGTCACCTCGCCCTGGGACGGCCGCACCGTCGGCACCGTGAGCGTGCCCACCGAGGAGCAGGTCGAGGAGGCCGTGGCCGCGTCCGTCGCGGTCCAGGCCGAGTTCGCCGCCACCCCCGCGCACGTGCGCGCCGCCGCGCTGGACCACGTCACCAAGCGCCTGGTGGAGCGCACGGAGGAGATCGCCCAGCTGATCTCCGCGGAGAACGGCAAGCCGATCAAGTGGGCGCGCGGCGAGGTCGGCCGCGCCGTGTCGGTCTTCCGCTTCGCCGCCGAGGAGGCCCGCCGCTTCAACGCCGGCGAGGCCATGCGCCTGGACACCGACGGCGGCGGCGCGGGCCGCCTCGCGCTGATCCGCCGCGTGCCCAAGGGCACCGTGCTCGGCATCGCGCCCTTCAACTTCCCGCTCAACCTGAGCGCCCACAAGGTCGCCCCGGCGATCGCCGCCGGCGTCCCGATCATCCTCAAGCCCGCCCCGGCCACCCCGCTCTCCGGCCTGATCCTCGGCGAGCTGCTCGCCGAGACCGACCTGCCGGCCGGCTCCTGGAGCATCCTCCCGGTGCCGAACGACCGGATGCCCGCGCTGGTCCAGGACGAGCGGCTGCCGGTGATCTCCTTCACCGGTTCCGAGACGGTCGGTTACGCGATCATGGACTCGGTGCCGCGCAAGCACTGCACCCTGGAGCTCGGCGGCAACGGCGCGGCCGTGATCCTCGCCGACTACGCCTCCGAGGCGGACCTGGACTGGGCGGCGCAGCGCATCGCCACCTTCTCCAACTACCAGGGCGGCCAGTCCTGCATCTCCGTGCAGCGCGTGATCGCCGACGCCTCCGTGTACGACCGGCTGCTGCCGAAGATCGTCGAGCGCGTCGAGGCGCAGGTCACCGGCGACCCGACCGACCCCGCGACCGAGGTCGGCCCGCTGGTCAGCGAGGACGCCGCCAAGCGCGTCGAGTCCTGGGTCGACGAGGCCGTGCAGGCCGGCGCCCAGCTGCTCGCCGGCGGCAAGCGCGAGGGCGCCACGTACGCCCCGACCGTGCTGGCCGACCTCCCCGAGGGCACCACCCTCGCGTGCGAGGAGGTCTTCGGGCCGGTCCTTTCGGTACAGAAGGTGGACGGCGAGGCCGCGGCCTTCGCCGCCGTCAACAGCTCCAAGTACGGCCTCCAGGCAGGCGTGTTCACCCACGACCTGCAGACCGCCTTCCGCGCCCACAAGGTGCTGGAGGTCGGCGGCGTGATCATCGGCGACGTGCCGTCGTACCGCGCCGACCAGATGCCGTACGGCGGCGCCAAGCAGTCCGGTGTGGGCCGCGAGGGCGTCCGCTACGCGATGGAGGACTACACCTACGAGCGAGTGATGGTGATGACCGGGCTGGAACTCTGACGCTTCCGGCCAGGGGCCGGACAACTGGACAGCAGGGGCCGGGGCGCATATTCGGGTGCGCCCCGGCCCTCCGGTTTTCCGGGGCCGGGGATCACCGGCACACCCGCCGTAAACATGGGAATCATTTTCAGGTAAGCTGGCGGCCGTACCGAGCCCTGCCGACAGGAGGATCACCATGGCCGTCCCCAAGCGGAAGATGTCCCGCTCCAACACCCGCCACCGCCGCTCCAACTGGAAGGCCGCGCAGCCCGACCTGGTGCCGATCACCATCGACGGCAGCCAGTACACCGTGCCGCGCCGTCTCGTGAAGGCGTACCAGCGCGGGCTGATCGACCCGCCGCGCGACTGACGGCGGGGGCCGGACGCCGGGTCTGAAGTCACAGCCCTGCGTCCGTGTGCGCGAAGGCTGGTGCAAGTCGCGCGGATCGGGTAGAGACTCACAAGTAGCACTGACCGGTAGCCAACCCGGGCAGGCCACTGACCGGTAGCCGACCGGCGGACCGGTACGGATGACCCGACTCCGCGGTGAGGTGACCCTCCTCATGACCGCTCCATCCACCCGCAACGTCTCCGAGCGCGAAGCCCGGCAGGTCGCCGAGGCGGCCCGTGAACAGGACTGGCGCAAGCCCAGCTTCGCCAAGGAGCTGTTCCTGGGGCGCTTCCGGCTCGACCTCATACACCCGCATCCCACCCCTGCCGCGGAAGCGGTCGAGCGCGGTGAGGAATTCCTCGCCAAGCTCCGCGACTTCTGCGAGACGAAGATCGACGGTGCGCGCATCGAGCGCGAGGCGCAGATCCCCGACGAGACCATCGCCGGTCTCAAGGAGATCGGCGCGCTCGGCATGAAGATCGACACCAAGTACGGCGGCCTGGGCCTCACCCAGGTGTACTACAACAAGGCGCTGTCGCTGGTCGGTTCCGTCAACCCGGCGGTCGGGGCGCTGCTCTCCGCGCATCAGTCGATCGGCGTACCGCAGCCGCTGAAACTGTTCGGCACACAGGAGCAGAAGGACCAGTTCCTGCCGCGCCTCGCCCGTACGGACATCTCCGCGTTCCTGCTCACCGAACCGGACGTAGGTTCCGACCCGGCCCGGCTGGCCACCATGGCCGTACCGGACGGGGACGAATACGTACTGGACGGCGTCAAGCTGTGGACGACCAACGGAGTTGTCGCCGACCTGCTCGTCGTGATGGCCCGTGTACCGAAATCCGAGGGCCACAAGGGCGGCATCACCGCCTTCGTCGTCGAGGCGGGCTCCGAGGGCATCACCGTGGAGAACCGCAACGCCTTCATGGGGCTGCGCGGCATAGAGAACGGCGTCACCCGCTTCCACCAGGTGCGGGTGCCGGCCGCGAACCGCATCGGGCCCGAGGGTGCGGGCCTGAAGATCGCGCTGACCACGCTGAACACCGGGCGGCTGTCGCTGCCCGCCATGTGCGTCGGCGTCGGCAAGTGGTGCCTGAAGATCGCCCGCGAGTGGTCCGCCGCGCGCGAGCAATGGGGCAAGCCCGTCGCCAAGCACGAGGCGGTCGGCGGCAAGGTCTCCTTCATCGCCGCCACCACCTTCGCGCTGGAAGCCGTCGTCGACCTCTCCTCGCAGATGGCCGACGAGGACCGCAACGACATCCGCATCGAAGCGGCGCTCGCCAAGCTGTACGGCTCGGAAATGGGCTGGCTGATGGCGGACGAACTGGTCCAGATCCGCGGCGGCCGCGGCTTCGAGACCGCCGAGTCGCTCGCCGCGCGCGGCGAACGGGCCGTCCCCGCCGAGCAGGTACTGCGCGACATGCGCATCAACCGGATCTTCGAGGGCTCGACGGAGATCATGCACCTGCTCATCGCCCGCGAAGCGGTGGACGCGCACCTGTCCGTCGCCGGTGACCTGATCGACCCCGAGAAGTCCCTCGGGGACAAGGGGAAGGCGGCGGCGCGGGCCGGCGGCTTCTACGCCCGCTGGCTGCCCAAACTGGTCGCCGGACCCGGCCAGGTACCCGGTACGTACGCGGAGTTCGGCGAGCTGGCCACGCACCTGCGGTTCGTCGAGCGGACCTCCCGCAAGCTCGCGCGCTCCACGTTCTACGCGATGTCGCGCTGGCAGGGCCGGATGGAGACCAAGCAGGGCTTCCTCGGGCGGATCGTCGACATCGGCGCGGAGCTCTTCGCGATGAGCGCCGCGTGCGTACGGGCCGAGCACCTGCTCGCCACCGGCGCACACGGCCGCGAGGCGCACCAGCTCGCCGACGTCTTCTGCCGACAGGCAAGGATCCGGGTCGAGGAGCTCTTCGCGCGGCTGTGGACCAACACCGACGAGCTGGACCGCAAGGTCGTCGCCGGGGTGCTGACCGGTACGTACACCTGGCTGGAGGAAGGCGTCATCGACCCCAGCGGCGACGGTCCGTGGATCGCGGACGCGACGCCGGGGCCCGCACGGAGGGAGAACGTCCACCGGCCGATCAGGAGCTGAGGAACGTGCACCGGCGGCTCCGGTGACGGGCGGAGCCGCCGGTGACGGGACGGGGGACGGGCCGGTCCTCGCGATCGCGGGGACCGGCCCGTACTGGGCGCACCCGCGGCCGGTGCGCCGCCCGGCGCACCCGATATCCCGCGAGCTGGTGTCCGTACTCCGGACGTGACCGGCCACAATGGTGCCCATGACGGAATCCCTCGCCCATCCGCACCTGCGTTTCGACCCGCCGGCCACCGCACCCGGCGAGCCACGCGACATCGTGATCCTCGGCTCGACCGGCTCCATCGGCACCCAGGCGATCGATCTCGTCCAGCGCAACCCGGACCGCTTCCGCGTCACCGGCCTGTCCGCCGCCGGCGGCCGGGTCGCGCTCCTCGCCGAGCAGGCGCGGCAGCTGCGCGTCGGTACGGTCGCGGTGGCCCGCGAGGACGTCGTGCCCGCGCTGCGCGAGGCGCTGTCGGCGCAGTACGGACCGGGCGAGCCGCTGCCGGAAATCCTGGCCGGACCCGACGCCGCCACCCAGCTCGCCGCCACGAAGTGCCACACCGTACTGAACGGCATCACCGGCTCCATCGGCCTCGCGCCCACCCTCGCGGCCCTGAAGAGCGGCGCCTCCCTCGCGCTCGCCAACAAGGAATCGCTGATCGTGGGCGGCCCGCTGGTCAAGGCGCTCGCGAAGCCCGGCCAGATCGTCCCCGTCGACTCCGAGCACTCCGCGCTCTTCCAGGGCCTGATGGGCGGCCGCCGCGAAGAAGTACGCAAGCTCGTCGTCACCGCCTCCGGCGGCCCCTTCCGCGGCCGCAGCAAGGCCGAGCTGGCCGCCGTCACCCCCGAGCAGGCACTCGCCCACCCCACCTGGGCGATGGGCCCGGTCATCACGATCAACTCCGCGACCCTGGTCAACAAGGGCCTGGAGGTCATCGAGGCACACCTGCTGTACGACGTGCCCTTCGAGCGCATCGAGGTCGTCGTCCACCCGCAGTCCTACATCCACTCCATGGTGGAATTCACCGACGGCTCCACCCTCGCCCAGGCCAGCCCGCCCGACATGCGCATGCCCATCGCGCTGGGGATCGGCTGGCCCGACCGGGTACCGGACGCGGCGCCCGGCATCGACTGGACCAAGGCCCACACCTGGGAGTTCTTCCCGCTGGACCAGGACGCCTTCCCCGCCGTACCGCTCGCCTGCCACGTCGGCACGCTCGGCGGCACCGCCCCGGCCGTCTTCAACGCCGCCAACGAGGAGTGCGTGGACGCGTTTCTGCAGGGCGGGCTGCCGTTCACAGGAATTGTCGATACGGTCGCCGAAGTCGTCGCCGAGCACGGCACGCCCGCGCCGGGAACGTCTCTGACCCTCTCGGACGTACTGGAAGCGGAGACCTGGGCGCGCGCCCGCGCCCGCGAACTGGCCGCCCGTGCGGCACGTACACCATCGGAGGCCCGCGCATGACGACCTGGATGACCATTCTCGGCATCGTCGTCTTCGTCGTCGGCCTGCTCTTCTCGATCGCCTGGCACGAGCTGGGGCACCTGTCGACGGCGAAGATGTTCGGCATCCGCGTGCCGCAGTACATGGTCGGCTTCGGACCCACGCTCTTCTCCCGCAAGAAGGGCGACACCGAGTACGGCATCAAGGCCATCCCCGCCGGCGGCTACATCCGCATGATCGGGATGTTCCCGCCCGGCGACGACGGGAAGCTCTCGGCCCGCTCCACCTCGCCCTGGCGCGGCATGATCGAGGACGCCCGCTCGGCCGCCTTCGAGGAGCTGCAGGAGGGCGACGAGAAGCGGCTGTTCTACACCCGTAAGCCCTGGAAGCGCGTCATCGTGATGTTCGCCGGGCCGTTCATGAACCTGATCCTCGCGGTCGTGATCTTCATGAGCGTCCTGATGGGCTTCGGCATCAACACCCAGACCACCCAGGTCGGCTCGGTCTCGGACTGCGTCATCGCCGCCTCCGCCAAGACCGACAAGTGCCCGTCCGACGCCAAGGACTCCCCGGCCAAGGCCGCGGGGCTGCGGGCCGGCGACAAGATCGTCGCCTTCGGCGGGCGGCCGATGGGGGACTGGGACACCCTCCAGCGGGCCATCCGTGACACCACGGGCCCCGCGACGATCACCGTCGAGCGGGACGGCGCCCGGAAGGTACTGCACGCCGACCTGATCGAGAACAAGGTCGCCAAGACCGACGGACACGGCGGCTACGTCGCCGACCAGTACGTCACCGCCGGCTTCCTCGGCTTCACCCCCGCCAGCGGCATCGTGAAGCAGGACTTCGGCCAGTCCGTCGACCGCATGGGCAACATGGTCAAGCAGGGCGTCGACTCGCTGATCGCGCTGCCCGGCAAGGTCCCCGACCTGTGGAACGCCGCGTTCAACGGCGGCGAGCGCAAGCAGGACTCCCCGATGGGCGTGGTCGGCGCGGCCCGCGTCGGCGGCGAGGTCTTCGCCCTGGACATCCCGCCCTCGCAGCGGGTGGCGACCATGCTCTTCCTGGTCGCGGGGTTCAACCTCTCGCTCTTCCTGTTCAACATGCTGCCGCTGCTGCCGCTGGACGGCGGGCACATCGCGGGCGCCCTGTGGGAGTCGCTGCGCCGGGCCTTCGCCAAGGTCTTCCGGCGTCCCGACCCCGGCCCCTTCGACGTGGCGAAGCTCATGCCCGTCGCCTACGTCGTCGCCGGCATCTTCATCTGCTTCACGCTGCTGGTGCTGGTCGCGGACGTGGTCAACCCGGTACGGCTGACCGGGTAGCGCGCCGCTTCCCGACTGCCGGACATCCGTACGGAGGCGTACGGGTGTCCGGCAACCGTCCTTTCGGGCGGTGTGGACCGGCGCGATGTGCCTCCGGCAATACCGGTGACGTAACCTCGGCCACGGAGCCCGCCGATCTCGGGTCCTTGATCACACCTTGGGGAAGCTCGTCAGATGACTGCCATTGCGCTGGGAATGCCGGACGTTCCGACCAAGCTCGCCGACCGCCGCGTGAGCCGCAAGATTCACGTCGGACCGGTGGCCGTGGGCGGCGACGCACCCGTGTCGGTGCAGTCGATGACGACGACGCGTACGGCCGACATCGGGGCGACGCTGCAGCAGATCGCGGAGCTGACGGCCTCCGGCTGCCAGATCGTCCGCGTGGCCTGCCCCACGCAGGACGACGCGGACGCGCTGCCGGTGATCGCGAAGAAGTCGGGGATCCCGGTGATCGCGGATATCCACTTCCAGCCGAAGTACGTGTTCGCGGCGATCGACGCGGGCTGTGCGGCGGTGCGGGTGAACCCGGGCAACATCAAGCAGTTCGACGACAAGGTCAAGGAGATCGCCAAGGCGGCCTCCGACGCCGGGACCCCGATCCGTATCGGCGTGAACGCCGGGTCGCTGGACCGCCGCCTGCTGCAGAAGTACGGCAAGGCCACGCCCGAGGCGCTGGTGGAGTCGGCCTTGTGGGAGGCGTCCCTCTTCGAGGAGCACGGCTTCCGCGACATCAAGATCTCGGTGAAGCACAACGACCCGGTCGTGATGGTCAATGCCTACCGGCAGCTGGCCGCGCAGTGCGACTACCCGCTGCACCTGGGCGTGACCGAGGCCGGTCCGGCCTTCCAGGGCACGATCAAGTCGGCTGTGGCCTTCGGCGCGCTGCTGTCGGAGGGCATCGGCGACACGATCCGCGTCTCGCTGTCCGCGCCGCCGGCCGAGGAGATCAAGGTCGGTATCTCCATCCTGGAGTCGCTGAACCTGCGGCAGCGCCGCCTGGAGATCGTCTCCTGCCCGTCCTGCGGCCGCGCCCAGGTGGACGTGTACAAGCTGGCCGAGGAGGTCACCGCGGGGCTGGACGGCATGGAGGTGCCGCTGCGCGTCGCGGTCATGGGCTGCGTCGTCAACGGGCCGGGCGAGGCGCGCGAGGCGGACCTGGGTGTGGCGTCCGGTAACGGCAAGGGGCAGATCTTCGTGAAGGGCGAGGTCATCAAGACCGTGCCCGAGTCGAAGATCGTGGAGACGCTCATCGAGGAAGCGATGAAGATCGCTGAGCAGATGGAGAAGGACGGGGTGGAGTCGGGGGAGCCTTCGGTGGCTGTGGCGGGCTGAGGCTCCGGCTGCCCGTCCGTTACGTGTACGTGGCAGGGCCCCTCCCTCTCCCCACCACCCGGTGCGAGGTCCCTCCCCCGCCTCCACCGCACTACCCCCGAACCTAGCCCCCACCCCCACCCCCTCGCGCCCCCTGTGGAAAACCGCGGCCGCTGCGACGCGCCCCCCTGTGGATAACTGCGTCACAAGCGACGATGCGCCCCCCGCCCCCCTCTCCGAGCCGGGCAGGGGGCGCATCGCGTGTACGCGAGGTATCGTGCCTGGACCTGCTCTCTTACGGCCCCGGCCCCGTCACGGTGAGGCAATCCGACACGTGCTGACGACCACCACCAAGGTCCTCGAGCCGGGGGAGCTCGACGACGCCCTCGCGGTCCTCGACCGCGACCCGGTCGCCAACGCCTTCGTCGCCGCCCGAGTACAGGTCGCCGGGCTCGACCCCTGGCGGCTCGGCGGCGAGATGTGGGGCTGGTACGAGAACGGCCGGCTGGAATCCCTCTGCTACGCGGGCGCCAACCTCGTCCCCGTCTGCGCCACCCCCGACGCCGTACGCGCCTTCGCCGAGCGCGCCCGCCGCCAGGGCCGCCGCTGCTCCTCCATCGTCGGCCCCGCGGCCCCCACCGCCGAGCTGTGGTCGCTGCTGGAGCCCGCCTGGGGGCCCGCCCGCGAGGTCCGCGCGCACCAGCCGCTGATGGTCACCACCAAGCCCGCGGCCGAGATCGACCCCGACCCGTACGTCCGGCGCATCCGCAAGGACGAGATGGACCTGATCATGCCCGCGTGCGTGGCCATGTTCACCGAGGAGGTCGGCATCTCGCCGCTGGCCGGCGACGGCGGGCTGCTCTACCAGGCCCGGGTCGCGGAACTGGTCGGCGCGGGCCGCTCGTTCGCCCGGGTGGAGAACGGCCGGGTCGTCTTCAAGGCCGAGATCGGCGCCGCCACGCTGCGCGCCTGCCAGATCCAGGGCGTCTGGGTCGCGCCCGAGTACCGCGGCAAGGGCCTGTCCGAGACCGGCATGGCGGCCGTACTGCGCTACGCCCTCGCCGACGTCGCGCCCATCGTGAGCCTGTACGTGAACGACTTCAACACCGCGGCGCGGGCCGCCTACCGCCGGGTCGGCTTCGAAGAGGTCGGCGCGTTCATGAGCGTACTGTTCTGACGGCCGCCGCCCGTCGAAGGCGCCGTAACGTTCCGGCCGGACCTCTCCGGCCGGGCTGTCCCGGACCGATCGTGTTCACCGCCCGCGCTGTGTACGCTCCCGACCATGGATGACGTCGTGGTCGCCCCGCTCGACCTCGCTGCCCGCGTGGACGAAGCGCTGGCCGTACAGGCGCTCGCCTTCGGCCTGACCGACGACGAGATCGGCGTACGGCGCCACATCGTGCTGCGCCACCTCACCACCCCCGGGGCCCGCGCCCTCGGCGCCACCACACCCGAAGGGCGGCTGGCCGGCTTCGTGTACGGCCTGCCCAACGACCGCTCCCACTGGTGGTCCAGCGTCGTCGAGCCGTATCTGCGCAGCACGGGGCAGGATTTCTGGCTGGACGACTCCTTCGTCATCACCGAGCTGCACGTCCACCCCGCCTACCAGAAGCGCGGCATCGGACGGGCGCTGATCACCCGCATCACCGACGAGGCGCCGTACCCGCGCAGCATCCTCTCGGCCATTGACACCGAGAGCCCGGCCCGCGCGCTGTACCGCTCGCTGGGCTACCAGGACCTCGCCCGCCGCGTGATCTTCCCCAGTGCGCCGGCCCCGTACGCGGTCATGGGCGCGCCGCTTCCATTGGCACGCTGAGGGCCCTGGGGGCGCCGGGGGACCGGTATCCATTTCCGTGCGCGATGCCCGGCCCGATAACCTCGCTCCAGAACCCTTTCTTACGCAGGAGAATCACCATGGCCCAGGTCCAGCGCATGTCCCGATTGATGATCAAGACGCTGCGCGACGACCCGGCCGACGCCGAGACCGCCAGCCACAAGCTGCTCGTCCGCGCCGGGTACGTCCGCCGCACCTCCGCCGGCATCTGGACCTGGCTGCCGCTGGGCAAGAAGGTGCTGGAGAACGTCTCGCGCGTGGTGCGCGAGGAGATGGACGCCATCGGCGCCCAGGAGGTCCTGCTGCCCGCGCTGCTCCCCAAGGAGCCGTACGAGGCGAGCAACCGCTGGGAGGAGTACGGCGACCTGCTCTTCCGTCTGCAGGACCGCAAGGGCGCCGACTACCTCCTCGGCCCCACCCACGAGGAGATCTTCACCCTCACGGTGAAGGACCAGTGCACGTCCTACAAGGACCTGCCGGTCATGCTGTACCAGATCCAGACCAAGTACCGGGACGAGGCGCGCCCCCGCTCCGGCGTGCTGCGCGGCCGCGAGTTCCAGATGAAGGACTCGTACAGCTTCGACACCACCGATGAGGGGCTGGCGCAGTCCTACGCGCTGCACCGCGAGGCGTACCAGAAGATCTTCGCGCGCCTGGGCCTGGACTACCGCATCGTCTCGGCCGTCTCCGGCGCGATGGGCGGCTCCGCGTCCGAGGAGTTCCTCGCCCCCGCCGCGGCCGGTGAGGACACCTTCGTCGACTGCCCGCAGTGCGACTACGCGGCGAACACCGAAGCCGTGACCGTGAAGGTCGCGCCGGTGGACGCGTCGGGCGTCGGCGAGATCGAGGAGCTGGACACCCCGGACACCCCGACCATCGAGACGCTGGCCGCGCATCTGGGTGTCCCGGCCTCCGCCACGCTGAAGAACCTCCTGGTGAAGGTCGACGGCGAGATCGTCGCCGTCGGCGTGCCCGGTGACCGCGAGGTCGACCTGGGCAAGCTCGGCGAGCACCTGGCGCCGGCCGTCGTCGAGGTCGTCACCGCCGAGGACTTCGTCGGCCGCGAGGACCTGGTGCGCGGTTACATCGGTCCGCAGGGCCTGGCCGGCAAGGCCTTCAAGTACCTCGCCGACCCGCGCGTCGCGCCCGGTACGTCCTGGATCACCGGCGCCAACAAGGACGGCAAGCACGCCCGCAACGTCGTCGCGGGCCGCGACTTCGAGGTGGACGACTACCTCGACGTGGTCGTCGTCGAGCCGGGCGACCCCTGCCCGAAGTGCGGTGCCGGGCTGGTCATCGACCGGGCCATCGAGATCGGCCACATCTTCCAGCTGGGCCGCAAGTACGCCGACGCGTTCGAGCTGGATGTACTCGGCCAGAACGGCAAGCCGGTGCGGGTCACGATGGGCTCGTACGGCATCGGCGTCTCCCGCGCGGTGGCGGCGCTCGCCGAGCAGACCCACGACGAGTCCGGCCTGTGCTGGCCGCGCGAGGTCGCCCCGGCGGATGTGCACGTCGTCGCGGCGGGCAAGGCCAAGCAGACGGAGCTGGCGCTGGAGGTCGGCGAGAAGCTGGGCGCGGCGGGGCTGCGCGTGCTCGTCGACGACCGGGCCGGGGTCTCCCCGGGCGTGAAGTTCACCGACGCGGAGCTGCTCGGCGTGCCCACGATCGTCGTCGCGGGGCGCCGCGCGGGCGAGGGCGTCGTGGAGCTGAAGGACCGGCGGACGGGTGAGCGTGAAGAGGTCACGGTCGAGGAGGCCGTGGCGCGCCTGAGCGCGTAGTTTCCGACGGAGGTGGCGGCCCCCGCACCGTGTGGTGCGGGGGTTGGCGAATCCAGCCCGTCCGGCGTTTGAGGACGAGCGGCCGCCAGGCCGCGATACGACGCGCACCACAACGAGCCCGCGCCGGACGGGCGTGCGTACACGTCCACGCCGGAAGCGGCTCCTGCGGGTCCTACAGCCAGGTCCCGAACTCCAGCAGCAGCTCCCCGCGGCCGCGATCGCCCGCCGCCAGGGCCTGGAGGCCCGTCTCGACGGCCCGCACCAGGGTCCAGCCGCGCAGGCGATCGCGGTCGACGTCCAGGGAGTCGGCCAGCTTGGCGACCCGGCGGCGCGCCGCGGCCGCGGCACCCGTGCCGGCCGCCAGGTCCTCCATGCGGTCCAGGACCAGCCCGGCCAGGTCGTACGCGCGTTCGCCGATGACCGGTCGCGGCCCGACCGCGAGCCACGGCGTGCGGTGGCCGGCCAGTACCTTGCCCTGCCGGAACGCGCCGTGCAGGAGTACTTCTTCGGGGGCGTCGGCGGGCAGCGCGCGGCGCAGTTCCGTGGCCTCGTCGATCAGCGGGGCGGCCGAGGGGGCCGCCGCGCCGCCGGCCCGCAGCGCCGCCACGTCGGCCTCCGTGCGGGCGGCCAGCGTCTCGAAGGGGTGCTGCTCCGGGGGAGAGACCCAGAGCCGGCGGACCGTCCCCGCCGCCTCCAGGAGCGCCTTCGTCTCGGGGAGCGAGCGCAGCGACACCGCGCCGCGCAGCCGCTCCAGCAGGAGCGCGCCGCTGTCCAGGTCGGCGTCGAGCAGTCGTACCGCGCCCCAGCCGTCCCAGCGCGTCAGTGCCGCCGCCTCGGCCTCCGCGCCCGGCTGTCCGGGGAGCGGGAACTTCAGCGCGGCCGGCGTGCCGTCCCGCTGGGTGACCAGGACGAGGAGGCTGGCGCGGCCGCCGGGCTCGTGCACCCGCTCCGGGGTGAGTTCCCAGGCCGCCAGCCGCTCCGCCACGCGCTCCGGCAGCGTGTCCAGCCAGGCGCGCGCGGGGCTCGCGGGGTCGTCGCCGATCGCGCGCACCAACCGTCTCGGCGGTTCGATGGGTGCCGTTGCCATGCTGGAACTGTCCCTTTCGTCGGCGGTGCCGGGGTGGCCGGCGGGCCTGCGGCCGTCCGGGCCGGTGGCCGCCGCGCGCTCAGAGCGCGTCGGCGGATCCGGTCGCGGTGGGCGACGGGCTGCCGGCCGTGGTCCGTTCGGCGAGCCCAGGGAAGGCTACGCCGCTGCCGCGCCAGCGCACCGCACGCACCGCTGCCTCCCGGAGCGATCCGGCCGCCGCGCGCCGCCGGGCCCCCGAAGAGGCGCGTACGAGGTCGGCGTACGCCCCGGCCACCCGGTCCTCCAGTTCGGCCGCGAGGCGCACGGCGGCGGCCGCGTCGGGCACGGGGAAGGGCAGCGCGTACGCCGCTGCCGCGGCCTTCGGTGTGCCGCCGAGCGCGGTCACCCGGCGGCTCAGCTCGTCCCGGCGCGCACGATGGGCGTCGTAGCCGTCCTGCGCCTCCCCGCGCCGCCCGTCGTCGACGCGCGCTCCCACCACGCCGTAGCCGTAGAGCGCGGCGTGCTCGGCGGCCAGCGCGTTCTGCAGGGCCTTCAGTTCGGCCGCCCGCTCGGTGTTCTCCTGCTTCTCCGCCGGCATCAGGCGTTCTTCCCGTCCTTCTCGTCCGTCCCGCCGTCCTTGCCGTGCGAGTCGAGTACGTGGGCGTGCGCGGCGCCGGCCGCGGCGACCGAGGCGAGCAGCCGGGCGACCTCCGGCGGCGCGCTGACAAGGGCCGCGGTGCGCCGGTCGGCGGTCTCCCGTTCGGCGTCGGCCAGCGCGGCGAGGGCTCGCCGCGCGCTGCCGGGTACCTTCGGGGCGCGCGGTCGCTTTCCCGGTGTGCGGGACGGCGAGGCGGTCGCGGAGGGGGTGCCGGACGGGGTGCCGGTGGCCTCCGGCGTGTCGAACGCCGCGATGTGCGCGGCGACTTGGTCCCGCAGCGGGCGCACCTGCTTCTCCAGCGCCGGGTGGGCGGTCAGCGTCGCGTCGTACCGGGCCAGCAGTGCGCCGCTGTCCTGTGAGCCCTTTTCGAGCAGGGACCGGCCGGCCGCGCTGTCCATGTCGTCGGACGCGGCGGACTGCTCGGAGCAGCCCGTGAGCAGTGCCGCGCTGCCGAGCGCGGCGCCTGCCAGCAGCGTCCTTCTCCTCAGGGGCGTACTCAGGTGCGTACTCGGCTGCGTACTCGGCTGCGGCACGGTCCTCTTCCCGGGGGTCTGCGGGTGGTGATCTGGTGATCACCGCAGGCGAGCGTAACCGCGGCCGCGCACGGAATCGTCAGTACCCCGCCGGAACAGATAGGCTTTGGCCAGACACGCGACCATCCCACAACAGCACACGCGGCCGAGGAGTCACCCGGATGAGCACCACCCAGAGCGAGAGGCTGCGCGGACTGCTTGAACCGCTGGTCGCCGCGCGAGACCTGGATCTGGAAGAGATCGAGGTGACCCCCGCGGGCAAGCGGCGTGTGCTGAGGATCGTGGTGGACTCCGACGACGGCGTCCAGTTGGACGAGTGCGCCGCACTCAGCCGCGAGATCTCGCAGGCCCTGGACGACGCGGACGCCATGGGGGACGTCGCGTACACCCTGGAAGTCACCTCTCCCGGCGCGGACCGCCCGCTCACCGAGCCGCGGCACTACCGCCGCGCCACCGGCCGCCTGATCAAGGCCCAGCTGCATGAGGGCGGGGAGCTGGTCGCCCGGATCATCGCCGTCGACGACGAGGGCCTGGACCTCGAAGTGCCGGGCGTGAAGGGGCGCAAGCCCACCGCCCGCCGGGTCGCCTTCAGCGAGATCGCCAAGGCGCGCGTGGAGATCGAGTTCAACCGCAAGACCGCTCCGGCTCCCGCCGTGGGCGACACCAACGACGAGAGCCAGGAGGAGGCGTAGCCGTGGACATCGACATGAGCGCCCTGCGGGGTTTGGTGCGGGAGAAGGAAATCTCCTTCGACCTGCTGGTGGAGGCCATCGAGTCGGCCCTCCTCATCGCGTACCACCGCACCGAGGGCAGCCGCCGCCACGCGCGCGTGCAGCTGGACCGCAACACGGGCCATGTGACCGTGTGGGCGAAGGAGGACCCGGCCGACCTCGAGGAGGGCCAGGAGGCCCGCGAGTTCGACGACACACCGTCGGGTTTCGGCCGGATCGCGGCGACCACCGCCAAGCAGGTCATCCTGCAGCGGCTGCGGGACGCCGAGGAGGATGTGACCTTCGGCGAGTACGCCGGGCGCGAGGGCGACGTCGTCACCGGCGTGGTCCAGCAGGGCAAGGACCCCAAGAACGTCCTGGTCGACATCGGCAAGCTGGAGGCCATCCTGCCGGTGCAGGAGCAGGTCCCCGGCGAGGACTACAAGCACGGCACGCGGCTGCGCTCGTACGTCGTCCGCGTCGTCAAGGGCGTCCGCGGCCCGTCGGTCACCCTCTCGCGCACCCACCCGAACCTGGTGAAGAAGCTCTTCGCGCTGGAGGTCCCGGAGATCGCGGACGGTTCGGTGGAGATCTCCGCCATCGCCCGTGAGGCCGGTCACCGCACGAAGATCGCGGTGCGTTCGACCCGCTCGGGGCTGAACGCCAAGGGTGCCTGCATCGGTCCGATGGGCGGCCGCGTCCGCAACGTCATGGCCGAGCTGAACGGCGAGAAGATCGACATCGTGGACTGGTCGGACGACCCGGCCGACCTGGTCGCGCACGCGCTGTCGCCGGCCCGTGTCTCCAAGGTCGAGATCGTGGACCTGGCCGCGCGCTCCGCGCGGGTCACCGTCCCCGATTACCAGCTGTCACTGGCCATCGGCAAGGAAGGGCAGAACGCCCGGCTCGCCGCCCGGCTCACCGGCTGGCGCATCGACATCCGCCCGGACACCGAGGCACCGGACCCGCGGGACTGACGTACTGGACGCCGGCGGCCCGGTGCCGCCGGCGTCGATTGTCAGCCACAGAGGGAATACGAGCAGCCGTTCGGTCCTTACCCCATAGGGGTGAGACCGCTACGGGGAGGTAGACTTAAGCAGTGTCTGGCCGGACGCATGCCCGCGCATGCCCTGAGCGAACCTGTGTGGGATGCCGGGAGCGAGCGGCCAAGGGCGATTTGCTGCGCATCGTGGTGATCGATGGTGAGTGCACCCCCGATCCACGCGGTACGCTGCCCGGCCGGGGTGCTTACGTGCACCCCACACCGGTCTGTTTCGAGCTGGCGGTCCGCCGCCGGGCGTTCCCCAGGGCCTTCAGAGGGCCGGGACCGCTCGACACCACGGCCTTGCGCCAGTACGTCGAGCAGGCAACACCGTAAGACAGCACGTCGCACGGAAAACCGTGCGGTCAGGTACCTCGCGAGTCGGAAGTAGGTCGAGATTGCGATGAGCACTCGATGAGTACGCGATGAGTACGCCCATGAAGTAGCGACGGTCCGGTGGACAACCCGGACCTAGAAGGAGCGAAGTGGCTAAGGTCCGGGTATACGAACTCGCCAAGGAGTTCGGCGTTGAGAGCAAGGTCGTCATGGCCAAGCTCCAAGAACTTGGTGAATTCGTCCGTTCGGCGTCCTCGACGAT
Organism: Streptomyces sp. NPDC050315; assembly: GCF_040655775.1. Lineage (NCBI taxonomy): Bacteria > Bacillati > Actinomycetota > Actinomycetes > Kitasatosporales > Streptomycetaceae > Streptomyces > Streptomyces sp. NPDC050315. The sequence continues at coordinate 43,912 of NZ_JBFAKN010000004.1, read as the reverse complement.
CGAGGCGCCGGTTGTTCGCAAGCTGACCGACGCTTTCCAGGCAGGCAACGGCAACGGCCGTGCCGCCGGCAAGCCCTCGGCGCCGCGCAAGTCTGCGCCCGCCAAGCCGTCCGCGCCCTCCCCGGCGCAGGCGGCCCGTCCTGCTGCCCCGAAGCCGGGTGCCCCCAAGCCGGGCCCCGCGGCTCCGGCCGCCCCCGAGGCCCCGAAGGCCCCCGAGGCGCCGAAGAGCAGCACCCCCTCTCCCGCGGCGCCCGCTCCGGGCCCGCGCCCCACGCCCGGCCCGAAGCCGGCTCCCAAGCCCGCTCCGGCCGCGCCCGCGCAGCCCGAGTTCCAGGCTCCGCCGGCCGCGCCGCAGGCCCCCAAGCCCGGCGGCGCCACCCCCGGTCCGCGTCCGGGCCGTCCCGGCCCCGGCCAGGAGCGTCAGGACCGCGGCCAGGGCCGCGGCGACCGTGGCCCGCGTCCCGGCGGCGACCGTCAGGGTGCTCCGCGCCCCGGCGGCAACCGTCCCCAGGGCCCGCGTCCGGGCAACAACCCCTTCACCTCCGGCGGCTCCACGGGCATGGCCCGTCCGCAGGCTCCCCGTCCCGGTGGCGCGCCGCGCCCCGGCGGTCAGGGTGGCCCCGGCGGCCCGCGCCCGCAGGGTGCCGGCCAGGGCGGTCCCCGTCCCCAGGCTCCCGGTGGTAACCGTCCGACTCCGGGCGGTATGCCCCGTCCCGGCGGCGGTGCCGGCGCAGGCCAGGGCGGTCCCCGTCCCGGCGGCGGCGCCCGTCCGAACCCGGGCATGATGCCGCAGCGTCCGGCTGCCGGCCCGCGTCCCGGCGGCGGCCCCGGCGGTGGCCGTGGTCCCGGCGGCGGCGGTCGTCCGGGCGGCGGCGGTCGTCCCGGTGGTGGCGGCGGCTTCGCCGGTCGTCCCGGTGGCGGTGGCGGCGGCTTCGCCGGCCGTCCCGGCGGTGGCGGCGGCGCTCCGGGTCGTCCCGGTGGCGGCGGCTTCGGCGGCCGTCCCGGCTTCGGTGGCCGTCCCGGCGGTCCCGGTGGCCGCGGTGGCACGCAGGGCGCCTTCGGCCGTCCCGGCGGTCCCGCGCGTCGCGGTCGCAAGTCGAAGCGGCAGAGGCGTCAGGAGTACGAGGCCATGCAGGCCCCGTCGGTGGGCGGCGTCATGCTGCCCCGCGGCAACGGTGCGACGGTTCGTCTGTCGCGCGGTGCCTCGCTGACCGACTTCGCGGAGAAGATCAACGCCAACCCGGCGTCGCTCGTCCAGGTCATGCTGAACCTGGGTGAGATGGTCACCGCGACGCAGTCCGTCTCCGACGAGACGCTGCAGCTCCTCGGCGACGAGATGAACTACGTCGTCGAGATCGTCAGCCCGGAGGAGGAGGACCGCGAGCTTCTCGAGTCCTTCGACATCGAGTTCGGCGAGAACGAGGGCGGCGAGGAAATGCTCGTCTCCCGTCCGCCGGTCGTGACCGTCATGGGTCACGTCGACCACGGTAAGACCCGACTGCTGGACGCGATCCGCAAGACGAACGTCATCGCGGGCGAGGCCGGCGGCATCACGCAGCACATCGGTGCGTACCAGGTCGCGACCGAGGTCAACGACGAAGAGCGTCGCCTCACCTTCATCGACACCCCGGGTCACGAGGCGTTCACTGCCATGCGTGCCCGTGGTGCGAAGTCGACCGACATCGCGATCCTCGTGGTGGCGGCCAACGACGGTGTGATGCCGCAGACGATCGAGGCGCTGAACCACGCCAAGGCGGCCGACGTGCCGATCGTGGTCGCGGTCAACAAGATCGACGTCGAGGGCGCCGACCCGACCAAGGTGCGCGGTCAGCTCACCGAGTTCGGTCTGGTGGCCGAGGAGTACGGCGGCGACACGATGTTCGTCGACATCTCCGCCAAGCAGGGCGAGAACATCGACAGCCTGCTGGAGGCCGTGGTCCTCACCGCGGACGCCTCGCTCGACCTGCGGGCCAACGCCGAGCAGGACGCGCAGGGTATTGCGATCGAGGCCCACCTCGACCGCGGCCGCGGCGCCGTGGCGACCGTCCTGGTCCAGCGCGGCACCCTGCGGGTCGGCGAGACGATGGTCGTCGGCGACGCCTACGGCCGAGTCCGCGCGATGCTGGACGACAAGGGCAACAACGTCCAGGAAGCGGGTCCCTCGACCCCCGTCCTGGTGCTGGGTCTGACCAACGTGCCGGGCGCCGGCGACAACTTCCTGGTTGTCGACGAGGACCGCACCGCGCGTCAGATCGCCGAGAAGCGCGCGGCGCGCGAGCGCAACGCGGCCTTCGCCAAGCGCACCCGTCGCGTGTCCCTGGAGGACCTGGACAAGGTGCTCAAGGCCGGCGAGGTCCAGCAGCTCAACCTCATCATCAAGGGAGACGCGTCCGGTTCGGTCGAGGCCCTGGAGTCCTCGCTGCTCCAGCTCGACGTGGGCGAGGAGGTCGACATCCGCGTGCTGCACCGCGGCGTGGGTGCGGTCACCGAGTCCGACATCAACCTGGCGTCCGGCTCCGACGCGATCGTCATCGGCTTCAACGTCCGCGCCGAAGGCCGCGCGACGCAGATGGCCGAGCGCGAGGGCGTCGACGTCCGGTACTACTCGGTCATCTACCAGGCGATCGAGGAGATCGAGGCGGCCCTGAAGGGCATGCTGAAGCCGGAGTACGAGGAGGTCGAGCTCGGCACGGCGGAGATCCGCGAGGTCTTCAAGTCGTCCAAGCTGGGCAACATCGCCGGTGTCCTCATCCGGTCCGGCGAGGTCAAGCGCAACACCAAGGCGCGCCTGCTCCGCGACAACAAGGTCATCGCGGAGAACCTCAACATCGAGGGTCTGCGCCGCTTCAAGGACGACGTCACCGAGATCCGCGAAGGGTTCGAGGGCGGTATCAACCTCGGCAACTTCAACGACATCAAGGTCGACGACGTCATCGCGACGTACGAGATGCGCGAGAAGCCGCGCGGCTGATCACGCACAGCGAGCTGGGGCCGGTCGGCGGGAGGAATTCCGTCGATCGGCCCCGGCCGTTGCGTGTACGGTGCCAGTGACCGCTACACCTCAGGCCCCACGGGTGGCTCACCCGGACTGCATGTACGTAGGGACGCTGTCCTTCGACCTCCTCCTCGGCGACGTACGGTCGCTGAAGGAGAAGCGCTCCGTCGTCCGCCCGATCGTCGCCGAACTGCACCGCAAGTACGCGGTCAGCGTGGCGGAGGTCGGCGAACAGGACCTCTACCGCCGGGTCACGATCGGCCTGGCGGCGGTATCCGGCGACGCGGGGCACCTCACAGACGTACTGGACCGCTGCGAGCGACTGGTCGCCGCACGTCCCGAAGTGGAGCTGCTGTCGGTACGGCGGCGGTTCCACGGCGAACACGACGACTGACGCGACGGCCCGCCGGTCACCCGGCAGGCCGTGCGGGCCGTCGGCGCCGCAAGCACCATGGTGGAAAGAAACCAGAAGGAGACAGACCAGTGGCCGACAATGCGCGGGCGAAGAGGCTGGCGGACCTCATCCGGGAGGTGGTCGCCCAGAAGCTGCAGCGCGGTGTCAAGGACCCGCGGCTCGGCACGCACGTGACCATCACGGACACCCGGGTCACCGGCGACCTGCGGGAGGCGACGGTCTTCTACACGGTCTACGGCGACGACGAGGACCGGGCCAGCGCCGCGGCCGGACTGGAGAGCGCCAAGGGCATCCTGCGCTCCGAGGTCGGACGTGCCGCGGGCACCAAGTTCACGCCGACCCTGACGTTCGTGGCGGACGCCCTCCCGGAGAACGCCCGGACCATCGAGGACCTGCTGGACAAGGCGCGGGCCTCCGACGCCAAGGTCCGCGAGGCCTCCTCGAACGCCGACTACGCCGGTGAGGCCGACCCGTACCGCAAGCCGGGCGAGGACGACGAGGACACCGCCACCGAATGACGAAGAAGATCACCCCGCCGGACGGTCTTGTCATCGTCGACAAGCCGGCCGGCTTCACCTCGCACGACGTCGTGGCGAAGATGCGCGGCATGGCCCGCACCCGCCGCATCGGGCACGCCGGCACGCTGGACCCGATGGCGACCGGCGTGCTCGTCCTCGGCGTCGAGCGGGCCACGAAGCTGCTCGGTCACCTCGCGCTGACGGAGAAGGAGTACGTCGGTACGGTCCGGCTCGGCCAGACCACCGTCACCGACGACGCCGAGGGCGAGATCACCGAGTCCAAGGGCGCGAAGGACCTCGACCGGGACGCCATCGAGGCCGGGATCGCGGAGCTGAGCGGCGCCATCATGCAGGTGCCGTCCAAGGTCAGCGCCATCAAGATCGACGGCAAGCGGTCCTACGCGCGGGTGCGCGGCGGCGAAGAAGTGGAGATACCGGCCCGCCCGGTCACCGTCTCCTCCTTCGTGCTGCACTCCGTCCACGAGACCGAGGCCGAGGACGGCACGCCCGTCACGGACCTGCTGGTCTCCGTGGAGTGCTCCTCCGGTACGTACATCCGCGCGCTCGCCCGCGACCTCGGTGCGGGCCTGGGCGTCGGCGGGCACCTCACGGCGCTGCGCCGCACCCGCGTCGGCCCGTACAAGCTCGACAAGGCCCGCACGCTGGAGCAGCTGCAGGCGGCCGTGGACGAGCCCGAGGGCGGCGGCCTGCCGATCATGCCGATCGGCGAGGCGGCGGCCGCGGCGTTCCCGCGCTGGGACGTCACCGTGCAGCAGGCCAAGCTGCTCGGCAACGGCGCGCGCATCCCGATGCCGCTCTTCGACACGGACGGGGCGGTCGCCGCGTTCGCGCCGGACGGCACGTTCCTCGCGCTGCTGGAGAACAAGGGCGGGAAGGCGAAGAGCCTGGCGGTCTTCGTCTGACGTCCCCGTGGTATGTCTGACCTGCGTCCCGTGAGCCCGAAGCTCACGGGACGCAGGCGTCTTCGGGTGTCGGCGCGTTCGGGGCGCCGGCGTATTCACCCCATCGGGCGGGCGCTCGGAGCGAACCGCGGGCGTGGACGGGGGCGCGTTCGCGATGCGCCCTGTCCAGGACGATCACCGGCTGCCTACGGTCGAAATGACCCGGTACGCGCGTCGCCCGAGGTGAGCGGCGCGCGTACCCGGGTCTTCGGCGACGGCGGGAGGTACGGCGATGGTGGTGCAGGCGGCCGACGCGGCGGAGGCGCTGGTGCGCATCCGCGACCTGGCCGGGCGGCCGCGCGGCACGGGCTTCCTCGCCGACCCCGACGGCACCCTGCTGACCAGCCACGAAGCGGTCGACGGGCTGGCCCGCCTGGTCCTGCAGGGCGCCGCCGGGCGGACCTGCGCGGTCGGCGCGGACGCCGTCACCCCGCTCCCGGAGTCGGGTCTCGCCCTCGTCCGGACCACCGGCCTCGGCCTGCCGCCGCTCCCGGTCGCGGCGGGGCGCCCGGAACCGGGTACGCAGGTACGGCTGTACGTCGACGGGGACGGGGACGGTGACCCGGGGAAGCAGGCCGGGGTGTCGGCGGAGCGGGCGAGCGTGCCGGTGGCGCGCGTCGTGGGGCGGGCCGCCGTCGTCTACACCGCGACCGATCGCCGCCACCATCTGCCCGACGCCGTCGAGCTGGCCGTGCCCGGACCGGCCGGCGAGGCGCTGCGGCTGGGCGGCCCGGCCGTCGGCGGGCTGGTGACCGACGCCGGAACCGGGGCGGTACTGGCCGTGGTGGGCACCGCACTGCACTGCGGGCGGCCGGCGGGGAGTACCGGCGTACTGGTGCCGCACGCGCCGGGCGCTGCCGTGCCGCGCGGGTTCGCGATTCCGCTGCACGCCGCGGCGGCGGCCGATCCACGCGGGCCGCTCGCCGCACTGCTGGCCCGTAACGCCGCGACCGTTCCGGCGTACGGCCCGGACCTCAACCTGGCCGGCGTGCTGGCCCTCACCACGACCGCCATGGGAACGGCGGGCGGCCCCGGCCCGTGGCGGGAGCCGGTCGAACGGCCCGAGGTGGCCGAGGAATTCGCCGCCTTCGGTGCGTGCACTGCGGCGACAGAGCCGGTGGGCGGTACTCCGGTGGGTGCCCCGGCGGCGCGGGTCCTCGCCCTCGTCGGCGACACCGGCACCGGGCGCAGTACGGAACTGGCCGCGCTCGCCGCCCGCCGCGCGCGGGCCGTCGCGCCCGCGCCGACCCTCCGGCTCCGCGGCGCCGACCTGCGCGCCGCCGACCGGGGACTGCGGGACGCGGTGGGGCGGGCGCTGCGTGCGGCGGGCCGGGTGCTCAGCGCCTCGGGGCCGGTGCCGGGGGACCCCGCGGCCGCCACACCCGAGGAAGTGGCCGGGCTCGCGCGGGCCGCCGGGCGCCCCCTCCTGGTCCTGCTCGACGGCCCCGAGGAGCTGCCGCCGGACCTCGCGGAGCGACTCGCCGACTGGACCCGCGACACCGCGGAATGGCTGCACGGCACCGGGGCCCGGCTGATCGTCGCCTGCCGCCCCGAGTACTGGGAGACCGCCGGGGCCCACTTCCCCGTCGCCTTCCTGCACCGGCCGCGCCACCCGGCGGTGACCCCGCCCGGCGCACCGGCCGGCGCGCTGCCGCCCTGCGTACGCCTCGGCGACCTGGCACCGCGCGAGGCGGCCCGGGCGCGTGCCCGGTACGGTCTGCCGGCCGGCGCGCTGACCACCGCGGACGCCGGCCACCCGCTGGCCCTGCGGCTGCTGACCGAGGTACGGACGTCCCTGGTGGCCGCGGGCGAGGACGCGCGCGGCATGGGCACGCCGCACCGGCACGAGATCTTCGGCGGCTACCTGGACCTGCTGTGCCTGCGCGTCGCGCAACGGCTGGCGCGGCCGGGGGAGCGCGGCGCGGACGTGCGCCGGTCGGCCGCGCGGGTGGCCGGGCGCGCCCACGAGGCGGCCCGCCGCTGCCTCGCCCCCGGCCGCGGCGAACTGGACCGTGCGTCGTTCGACGAGCTGTTCCCGTGGCGTACGGGCTGGGCGTCCGCGGTACTCGCCGAAGGGCTGCTCGTGCCGGCCGGTGCGGGCTACCGCTTTCCGCACGAAGAGTTCGCCGACTGGCTGCAGGGCACGCACCTCGACGTGGCCGAGACGCTGGACGCGCTGGTGCACGGGCCGACCGGGGGACGCGCCGGACAGCCACCCGCCGCTGCTCCGCCCGCCGTACCGCGGCACCGCATCGGGCCGGTGGTCCAGGCCCTGCTGCTCCTCGGCCGCCGGGCCGGCCCCGAAGCGCTGGGCCACCGGCTGGAGGGGCTGGTGGAGGTGGTCACGGCGCCGGGCGGGAGGAGCGGCGAGCGGACGGGGACGGGTGGGGGAGCGGCCGACGCCTCGGTGCGGGACGCCCGGTGGTGGGCCGAGCACCTGCTCGGCGAGGTCCTGCTGCGGCTGCCCGACGCCGCACCGTACGCCCGCGTACTGCATCTCCTCGCGGCCCGCGTGACGGACCGTTCGGCGCTGGCGGGCGGCTTCGGCCGGACGGGCCTCGACGCGTTCGGGCCCTGGTTCTGGCGGCGGCTGCCGCTGGACCCGGCGACCCGCCTCGACCTCGTCCGCCGCCTGCTGCCGGCCGACGGCCCACCGCCGGAGAACGCGGCGACGGGGGAGGAGGACGGGACGGCCGCAGTCGAAGGCGCCGCCGCCCCGGGCCCCCGCTTCCTCGGGCTCGCGGCGGCGCTGCTGTGTGCCGATCCCCGGCGGGTACAGCCGCTGCTGTGCCGCTGGTTCGACGACGAGCGTCCGCTGCAGCGCGGCCGGAGCCCGGTACGGCCCGGTGCCGACGCCGGGCCGCCCCAGGAACCCACCGTCGCCGCGGCCGCCCAGGCCCTGCTGCACACCCACCGCCGACGCGCCACCGACGGCCTCACCGAGGCGCTCGCCGCCACCGCGCACCCCCGCGCCGACGAGCTCCTCACCGCGCTCGCCGAGGACGAGCCCGCCGCGCTCTGCCGCGCCGTGGACCGCTGGGCGCGCGACGACCGGCCCGCACGCCGGGCGGCCGCCGCCGCGTACGCGCTGGTCGTCGCCGCACACGCCGCCACCGACGCGGACCGCGAACTGCTGCGGCAGGCCGCCCGTACCCTCCTGGAGCGCCCGGCAGACCCCGGCGTCCACGGGGCCGCGCTGGCCCTGCTCGTCGGCGACCGGGCCACCCGTTCCCGGTACCTGGACCGGGCGCTGGCCGGTTTCACGGCGGGCGACCCCGCGCTGCCGCCCGCCGCGTTCACCGCCGCGCTCACCAGCCACCCGGAGCCGGTACTCACCGCCTTCCAGACCCGGCTGCGCAGGTCACCGACGCGCACCGGACAATCGGCCATGGGCGGCGGGGCCGGGATGCCGCAGGGCGCCACCGGTGGCGAGCCCAGCGACGCCCAGGCCGGCCGCCCCGAGCCCGACGCCGCCGAAGCCGTGCTCCGTACGCTCGCCGGCGTCTCGACCCCCGCACTCGCCCGGCGCGCCGCAGCGCTCGTGGACGAGTACGCCATCCGCTTCCCCTGGACCGCGGCGCGCCCCGTCGCGGACTTCGTCGCCCACCGCCTGGAGGCCGGGCCCGGCGCCCGCTCGGTCCTCCAGCCCCTCGCCGTACGGCTGCTGACCGCGCACGCCGCGCCGGTGCGGTGTGCGCTCGTGCCCGTACTGGCCCGGCCCGGCAGCACCGCGTCCTGCCCGCTCCGCCAGGAACTGCTGGACGTCCTGCTGGAGCGGGAGCGCACCGGCCGCCGCCCGAGCGGCGCACCGGACCCGGTGCCGGCCGCGCCCGACGCCACGGTGCTGGACGCGCTGCTGTGCGCGGCCGCGCAGGGCGCAGCGCGCCGCCCGGAGGCGCAGACCCGGGACCTCGTGCACCGCACCGGCCTGCTGCACGTCCGGACCCTCGAAGGCGCGGCCCGCTTCGACCGCCGGCTGGTCGAGCTCGGCCGGCTGCTGCCGGACTTCGCCACGATGGTACGGACATGGCTGGCCGCGGCCCCCGCGGAATGGGCCGCGATCGTCGGCCCCAGCGCCCGCGCCATGCTCGGCCCCCGCTCACCGGCCCCGACCCCCGCCAACCTCCCCGCCCCCACTCGCCCCCTGGCGCACGGCGCGGTCCGCACGCCCTCCCAGGGCGCCCCGCATCCGGCCTGACCCGTGTCGGCATCCGTCCGCACCCCCCGGCCCCGTCTGCGCTCACCGGCCGCTCCCCGCGCGGGCGACCGGGGTGAGCCCACCCTTCGCGCGAACCACACCGCCCGGCATGGCAGTCTTAGACCTGCGCAATGCCGTATCGGTGTAGTGAACAGACAAGAGTTCGGGCAAGGAGCGGGCACAGTGCAGCGCTGGCGTGGCTTGGAGGACATCCCCGAGGGCTGGGGGCGCAGCGTCGTCACCATCGGCTCCTACGACGGCGTACACCGCGGACATCAGCTGATCCTCGGCAAGGCCGTGGCGCGCGCCCGTGAGCTGGGCGTACCGGCGGTGGCGGTCACCTTCGACCCGCACCCCAGCGAGGTCGTCCGGCCCGGCACGCACCCGCCGCTGCTCGCGCCGCACCACCGGCGGGCCGAGCTGATGGCCGAACTGGGCGTGGACGCCGTGCTGATCCTCCCCTTCACCAAGGAGTTCTCGAAGCTGGCACCCGCCGACTTCGTGGTGAAGGTACTGGTGGACAAGTTGCACGCCCGGCTCGTCGTGGAAGGCCCCAACTTCCGCTTCGGACACAAGGCGGCGGGCAACGTCGAGACGCTGGCCGAGCTCGGCCGGACGTACGACTACGACGTCGAGGTCGTCGACCTCTTCGAGCGCGGCGAGGCGGGCGACGGCGAGCCGTTCTCCTCCACGCTCACCCGCCGGCTGGTCGCGGCCGGTGACATGGCCGGCGCCGCCGAGGTGCTCGGCCGTCCGCACCGCGTCGAGGGCATCGTCGTACGCGGCGCCCAGCGCGGCCGCGAACTGGGCTTCCCCACCGCCAATGTGGAGACGCTGCCGCACACCGCCATCCCCGCCGACGGCGTCTACGCGGGTTATCTGCACGTCGAGGGCGAGGCGATGCCCGCCGCGATCTCGGTCGGCACGAACCCGCAGTTCGACGGCAAGATCCGCACCGTCGAGGCGTACGCCATCGACCGGGTCGGGCTCGACCTGTACGGCCTGCACGTCGCCGTCGACTTCGTCGCGTACATCCGCGGCCAGGAGAAGTTCGACACCCTGGACGCGCTGCTGGAGCGGATGGCCATGGACGTGAAGCAGGCGCGGGCGCTGGTCAGTCAGGGCCCGGCGAGCGACTCCTGAGGTCCTGAGACGTCCTGAACCGAACGAGTGAACCCCCTTGCTCAGCAAGGGGGTTCACTCATGTGTGCGCTACCGCGCCGCTGCTACTGCGGCTGCTGCGGGGGCTGCTGCCATCCGGGCTGCGGGCCGGGCTGCCCCGGCTGACCGGGCTGCTGGGGGTAGCCGTAGCCGTAGCCGTACTGGCCGCCGGGCTGCGGCTGTTGCTGCTGCGGGTACCCCTGCGGAGGCTGCTGCTGCCAGCCCGGCTGCGGACCGGGCTGTCCCGGCTGACCCTGCTGGGGACCGGGCTGGCCGGGGTACTGACCCGGCTGTCCCGGCTGACCGGGGTACTGGCCGGGCTGGCCCGGATGGCCGGGGTACTGGCCGGGCTGGCCGGGCTGGCCCGGGACCTGCTGGTAACCGCCCAGCCCCTGCGCCGACTGCGCCCGCGCGAAGTCCTCCGCGACCATCGCCGAGAGGTTGAAGTACGCCTCCCGGACGCGCGGCCGCATCATGTCGAGGTCGACCTCGGCGCCCGCCGACAGGTGCTCGTCGAACGGCACGACGACCACGCCGCGGCAGCGCGTCTCGAAGTGCGACACGATGTCCTCGACCTTGATCATCTTGCCGGTCTCGCGCACCCCGGAGATGACCGTGATGCTGCGCGAGACGAGATCGGCGTAGCCGTGCGCCGAGAGCCAGTCCAGCGTCGTACTGGCGCTGCTCGCACCGTCCACCGACGGCGTGGAGATGATGATGAGCTGGTCCGCGAGGTCCAGCACGCCGCGCATGGCGCTGTACAGCAGACCCGTACCGGAGTCGGTCAGGATGATCGGGTACTGCTTTCCCAGGACGTCGATGACGCGGCGGTAGTCGTCGTCATTGAAGGTCGTCGAGACGGCCGGGTCGACGTCGTTGGCGAGGATCTCCAGACCGGACGGCGCCTGCGAGGTGAACCGCCGGATGTCCATGTAGTTGTTGATGTACGGGATCGCGGTCACCAGGTCGCGGATCGTGGCACCCGTCTCGCGGCGCACCCGGCGGCCGAGCGTACCGGCGTCCGGGTTGGCGTCGATCGCGATGACCTTGTCCTGGCGCTCCGTCGCCAGCGTCGCGCCGAGCGCGGTCGTGGTCGTGGTCTTGCCCACGCCGCCCTTGAGGCTGATCACGGCGATGCGGTAGCAGGAGAGCACCGGCGTACGGATGAGGTCCAGCTTGCGCTGGCGCTCGGCCTCCTCCTTCTTGCCGCCGAACTTGAACAGGGAGTTGCCGGGCTGGTTGGCCCCCGGCTTCCGCGCCTTCTGCTTGCCCTTGATGAGCCGCTCGGAGGACAGCTCGACGGCAGCGGTGTACCCGAGGGGCGCACCGGCCGGGCCGTGCGCACCCTGCTGCGGGCCGGGCTGCCCGGGCTGCCCGGCGGCCTGCCCGTTCCAGGCACCGGCCCCGGGGTCGGGGCTCTGCGCGCCGGGGTGGCCCTGCGGGCCGGGCTGCTGGGGCTGCTGACCGTGCGGCGGCTGACCGGGCGCACCGGGGTGACCGCCGGGCTGGCCGTACGGGGTGGGGTGGGCTCCGGGCTGGGCCTGCTGGCCGGGCTGGCCGGGTCCTGCCGGCTGCTGCTGGGGGTAGCCGTAGCCGGACTGCTGCGGGTAGCCGTACCCGGACTGCTGCGGATATCCGTAACCGGGCTGGGGCTGGGGCTGGGGCTGGCCGGGCAAGGGTGCGGGGTCGGGTACGGGCGCGGCGCCGGGCTGAGCTGCGGGCTGGGCGCCGGCCTGCGCGCCCTGCTGTCCCTGCGGCGCGGGCTGCTGCTGACCGGGCTGGCCCTGCGCGGGCTGCGGCTGGCCGGGCTGTCCCTGTGTCGGCTGCGGGCCGGGCTGCCCCGGCTGCCCCGGCTGCGCGGCCTGACCGGGCGCACCCTGCGCGCCCGCGGCCGGCGACCAGCCCTGACCGGGCTGCGCCGAGGAGACCGGCGCGCTCGGCGGCACGGGCTGTCCGGTGGCGGGCGTGGGCTGCCCCTCGGGCTGCGCTCCCGGCTGAGCACCGGGTGCGGCCTGCGCGGGAGGCTGTCCGGGCGTCTGTCCGGGGGCGGCCTGCGCGGGGGGCTGCCCGGGGGCGGCCTGTACGGGAGGCTGCCCGGGGGCCTGCGCGGCCGGTCCGGGGGCAGCCTGCTCCGGCACAGGCTGCTGGGGAGTCGCCTGCTGCGGGGGCGTCTGCTGCGGAGGCACCTGTGCCGGAGCCGGGTAGCCGTAACCGCCCGGCTGCGCGCCCTGATTCGGTACGGACGGCGCTTCGCCGCCCGGCGCGGGCTGTGCCCCGCCCTGCTGCCCCGGCGCAGCACTGGCTGCCGACGACAGCCCGTCCTCACCCTTGGGCGCGGCCGGCGTCTCGGCCGGCCCCTGCGCGGGCGCGGACCACGCACCGGACTGCGGTGCGCCGGAACCCGCGGGAGCGCTCTGCCCCTGCGGCTCGGCCGGCCGGAACTCCGGCGGCAGCGGCGGCAGCGAAGGCGCGGACTCCTGCGGCGCGGCGGGCGACCACGTGCCGGCGGCCGGCTGACCCTGCGGAGGCGTCATCGGCGCGGCGTCCGCGCTCAACGGCTCGGGCCGCCCGGTCACCGGCTCCGGGCCACCCGCGGCCGCGCTTCCGGCCGCGGACCCGGACTCCTTCTCCGCGGCCCCGGAACCCTCCGAAGCCGCCGCACCGGCAGCCTCACCGGTCTTCTCCGCCGCGTCAGGCACCGACGGCTTCGCCGCCGGCGGGAAGAGCGGCTCACCCAACGGCGGGGGAGGCGGCGGCAAAGTACCGCTCACCCCGGCGCCAGTACCCGCACTCGCCCCGGACCCGGCACCCGCCCCCGAATCGGCGTTCTGCGTATACCAAGCAGGCGGGGTGTAGTCGATGGTGAACTCTCCCGTCATTTCGGGATCCGCGTCGGACTGATCCTCGCCGGGGGTGATGCCGCCCGTGCGGATCTCGTCCCGATCGCTGCTCACTACGCCTCCTGCTGTGGTCTGGTACCTCTGAATCCCGCGACGCGACACCGTTCACGCGCATCGCCGACACACGTACGCCTAATCGCCGGATCCCCCTGACACGCCGGGCGTTCCCGTGGGTTCCCCTGTCGCTTGGACCCAAGCCTAAACGCCAGCGCCGACAGCCCGGCAGGCCCGCCTTCGCCCGATACCTGTCTGTTGCCTCAGGCTACGCACGTCTCCCACGCGACGGAGCCGCGAAGCCGAACAATGAGACACATCTGCCCGAACTGCCCCTGACCGCCCCGCCCCGGACCGACGCGACTGATCCGACCGACCGCCAAGGGCGTCGGGCCAAGGCCGACGGCCCCGGCTCAGTCCACCCGGCGGGGGTTCCCCAGCAGTCCTGTCTCCGCCTCCGTCGGCTGAGTCATGACGTACTGCCGCGCCTGATTGTCACCGCACCAGAGCGTGACTCCGTCGCCGATCGACGGCAGCGCGTCGACATCGGTCTGCGAGAGCCCCAATATGCGTGCGGCGTGCGCGGCCTCATCGGGAGAGATCCGCTGCAGGCCGACGAGTCCGGCGGCATTCATCAGCCGAGGGGCCACCGGGCTCATGTACGGCAGCAGTGTCAGCACCGACTGCCAGGGCGCCGAGGAGACCCGCCCGCGCGGCGGCCGCATCCCGCAGTCGCGTACGACCAGTACGGGGCTGCCGACGGTCGCACCCATCGGCGGCACCCGCCCGACCTCGTGCAGCGTCAAGCACTCCTGACCCGCACCCGCCGCATGCGCCAGGTTCGTCCACAGCTGGGGCCGGCCCGTCTCGACGGCCACCCGCGCACCCGTACCGGCCGCCCGCAGCGCCAGCGCCTGGGCCGTCCACAACCCGCCGATCAGCAGGATGTCGAACGGCGCGGGGTGATAGAGCCCCAGCACCGCCGGGCGGTTCTCCGCGTCGTGGCCCACCGTCAGGCCGTCGTCGCCGAGCGGCAGCGTCAGCGCACCGAGGTCGTCGACCGGCACCACATGCCGTGCCCGGCGAGGTCCGTACAGGCCCCGCAGGGCCGAAGTCGCCGAAGCCATCAGCGGGCACCTCCCAGCGGCAGCGTCGCCACCGCACCGGGCAGCTGCTCCCGGTCCAGCCGGACCAGGCCCAGCTTCGCCACGCGCGCCGCCGCCTCCAACCGCTGCCGCGCCCGCGACAGCTCGGCGTCCGAACGCCCGGTCAGCCGTACGTGTCCGCTCACCCCGGCCGCGCCGTGCCGGTCACCGGCCGTCACCGTCAGGCTGAACGTCGAGGCCAGCGCCGGTACGGACGTCAGTACCGACACCAGGCGCGGCAACGGCGTCGCCGACCGGCCCAGCTCCGGCCAGCGCCCGATCCCGTACGTCGTGTGCAGCCGGTCGTCGCACTTCCAGACGCGGGAGGTCTCCTGCGTGCGGCGGGCCGGAGCGGCGTCGGGCAGCCCGGCCCGCGCGGTCGCGACCGGATTGGCGCAGGCCGAGGTCGCCAGGGTCGCGATCAGCTCCTGCTCGTCGAGGACCGTGGCCAGAAAGCCGGCGCCCGTGAGGCGACTGGCCAAGTGGTCGGTCGCGCGGGTCAGACAGCGCTGCGCGCCCGTCAGACCGCCCCCGCGTGCCTCGACCGCCTCCCGGCACAGCTCGGGATCGAACTTCAGCGCCACCCACATCAGCCGCAGCGCGGGCGCTCCCGTCTGCTGCTGCAGAGGCAGGTAACTCTGCCGGGCAACCGCATGCTCGGGCAGATGCGGCGCGGGCGCGGGCTGCACATGCTGCACCACCTGGACGGACTCCAACCGGATCCCGTCCACGTCCAGCGCATCGTGCAGCAAGGTCATCGGCAACGCCCGCGCACCACCCGGCGGCCGCAACGCGCTCCCCTTGGCCTCGACCCGCACCACAGCCGTCAGAAACGTCCCGTCCCCGACCATCCCGACCGTCCGCCGGTCCCGGTCCAGATACCCGTACGTCCGCAACCCGGGCACCGCCTCGGCAGCCGGCGCCAGACTCGGATCCACCCGCTGATCCAACGCCCGCGCAGCACTCTTCCGAGCCCGCAACGCCAACACGGTGGACAGCCAGTCCCGTATCGACAACTTCCGCCGCCGCAACACCGCAAGCAGCACGAGCGCCACAGCGACCACAACGGCCGGCACCAGCAGCAGCATGTCCACCGCGGCAGCCACCAGCACAACCGCCAACGCCAGCTCGATCAGGACGAGTTGCTGCAGCTGGACCGGCCCCATGCGGTTGCTGCGGGACTTTGTAGCTAGGGTCGTGGAGGCAGGGGCGGCTCCCGGCCGCACGGAGGCGGCAGCCGCCGTGTCGCGTGGTCGGTCTCCCCGGGGCGTGCCGGGCCTGTTCCGGTGCGGTCCGGAGGAACGCATCCGCGTCGCTGTCGCCATCCCCCGCAGCCCCCTCGTGATCCGCGCTTCGTCCCTCTCGGCAAGGGCCTTGATCAGGGGCATCACACTACTACTCGCGGGGGATCGACGAGCTCGTCAGCTCCTGCCTGTGGATAACCCTGCCGGGGCGGTGAGTTCGCCACCCACGCACGGCCTTGCCGGGATACTCGCGAGTGCGCGTCAACCAGCTCCCTGCCGACGTCACTCCCACCGGACCCGGGCGACACGCGCACCCCATGATTCGGCATAGTGGGACGCTCGGCGTGTGTCTTCATGCCGAACTACGGGGCACATTCAGGAGATAACGGTCGGACATGGCATCACGGCGGGATGAACTCAACGCCTACACCTTCGCGAAGCGGCGCTTGGTCGCGTCATTCCTCCAACCGAGCCCCAGCGGCACAGAAGAAGGAGCCCCGCGCCCACTGCGCGCGATAGTGCCGGGCGCGATCGCGGGTGTCGTCATCGTGGCGGCCTTCGGCGCATGGGGGATGTTCAAGCCCACGGCCCCGAAGGGCTGGGACGACACGGCCGCGCACGTCATCGTCGCCAATAAGTCGACGACACGGTACGTCGTACTGGGGACGAAGAAGAACAAGCAGCTCTACCCGGTGATGAACTACGCGTCCGCCAAACTCCTCGCCACCAAGGCCGAGGGCAACAGCGACATCGTCAACGTCGACGAAAAGCTGCTCGACAGCGGCAAGATCCCGCACGGCCCGACTCTCGGCATTCCGTACGCCCCCGACCGCCTGCCCGATCCGGGCGAAGCGGCGAAGCAGAAGCGCTGGGCGGTCTGCGAGCAGCAGAGCCAGGGCGGCCGCGCCGTACAGAAGCAGAGCTTCGTGCTGGCCGGTGCCGACGCGAAGAAGGTCGACGACAAGCATCGCCTGCGCGGCGGCGACGTGCTGTACGTGCAGGCTTCGGGCGGACCGTCGTACATGGTCGACAGCACCGGCCGCAAGTACGAGCTGACCCAGGACGAGGCACTGCTCAGCACTCTCATGGGCCAGGGCGCCAAGCCGCAGCGGGTCAGCAAGGACTGGCTGGACAGCCTCAAGGAGGGCAGCCTCATCCGGTACCCGCGGATCGGCGGAGGAGTGAACACACAGACCCGGGCGCCCGGCTTCACCGGCGGCGAACGACTCGGCCGGGTCGGCACGGTGCTCAAGACCACCGAGAGCCAGCAAGAGCGTTACTACATCGTCCTCAAGGACCGCGTCGCACCGATCACGAACTTCACGGCGCGGGTGCTGCTGAGCAGCGACGAACTGTCCGTACTCGGGCAGGGCGACGAGGCGTTGAGCATCAACCGTGCCCAGTTCCACGCCGGCCGCTCCTTCGCGGCCGACAAGAGCTTCACATGGCCCAAGCAGGAAGTCGCCCCGGTGAACGCCGTGATGCCGGGCAAGGGCGACAGGGACACCGTGTGCAACGTCCTGCGCCATGTGAACACCAAGACCGGCGGCACCACCCTCAGTGTCTGGGCGGGCGCCGACTACCCGCAGCGGATCGCCGCCGGCACCACGAGCGCGTACGTCACCCCCGGTACGGGCCTGCTGTTCCGCCAGTTCCAGGGCAAGGAGCCGACCACCGGACCGGTCTTCCTCGTCACCGACACGGGGTTGCGGTACGCCGTACAGGGCAACAACGACAGCGACACGTCCGAGTCCGCCATCGGCAAGGACGACAAGAAGAAGACCGAAGAGACTCAGGAATCCGAGCGGCTGGCGCAGAAACTGCTGGGGTACGGGGACACCGCCCCGGTGCCGGTACCGGTCAGCTGGTCGGAACTGCTGCCCACCGGACCGCGCCTGGACACCAACAGTGCCCGGCAGCCACAGGGCTCGTGAGGCGGGGAACGTGCTGAAGTCCGATTCCACTCGCCGCAGCGCACCGCTGCGGCGCCGCGCGACGGTGGCGGTCCTGGCCGCGGCCTTCGTGGCGGCCCCGGCAACCGGCCCGGCCGCCGTACTCGGCTCCGCGTCGTTCGCGTACGCCGACGACAGCACCCAGTGCACCTTCCCCGCGAAGCCCTTCAAGGGCACTCCCTGGCCCCTGCAACGCGTACAGCTGGACCGGTTGTGGGAGGAGAGCAGGGGGAAGGGCACGACTGTGGCGGTCATCGACACCGGCGTGGACACCGGCAACAAGCAGCTCAAGGGTGCCGTCGATACCCGTAATGGCACCAATCTACTGAAGCCGAAGAAGGACAAGTACGGCCGGACGCCACCGGTGGGCAAGCCGAACGGCACAACCGACACCATCGGCCACGGCACGAAGGTCGCCGGCATCATCGCCGCCCGCCCCGACAAGGCGTACACCGGGTTCGTCGGCATCGCCCCGGAAGCGACGATCCTGCCGATCAAGCAGAACGATGAGAACGGCAGCGGAAACACCGGGACGATGGCCCGGGCCATCAACTACGCCGTTTCGAAGCACGTCGGCGTCATCAACATCTCGCAGGACACCGACAAGGCGTTGGCGCCCGGCGGGGCGCTGGAGAGCGCTGTGAATCGAGCCGTGAACGCCGGCATCGTCGTCGTGGCCTCCGCCGGCAACGACGGCCTGGGCGGCAACGTCAAGAAGACCTACCCGGCCGCGTACGACGGTGTCCTGGCCGTCGCCTCCTCCGACCGCAACGGCGAACGTGCGCCGTTCTCCCAGTCCGGCGAGTTCGTCGGCGTGGCGGCCCCCGGCGTCAGCGTGGTCTCCACTGTGCCGAAGGGCGGCCACTGCATCGACAACGGCACGAGCTTCTCCGCTCCGTACGTCGCCGGCGTGGCAGCCCTGCTCAAGGCCAAGTACCCGAAGTGGACGGCCCGCAACATCGTCACCCGCATCGAACAGACCGCGGAGCGCACCATCCCCGGCCACGACACGCACGTGGGCTGGGGCGTGATCGACCCGGTCCGCGCCCTCACGGACGACAGTCCACCCGCCGAAAAGCCAACCCCGAGCGGCGGCGTACAGAAGGCCGCACTCCCGGACGTCCCACCGGCCTCCGTGGGCGAGACCGCGGAAGAGCGCAACGCACGACTGGCCACGTATGCGGTCGTCGGCGCGTCGATAGTGGTGGCCGTGATCGCCGGCACTGCCCTGGTCCACAGAGACTGGCGCCGCCGCCTCAACGGGCGGCGTCCCCGACAGGACTGAAAGAAGGGGCGCCGCTTTGCCTGCCGATTTGCGAGCAACACATGCGGCGGGGTGGCGCGCCAGTCGTACCTGCAGGGCAAGTTCCTGCAGGCAGCCGCGCTCCGGCGACAGCTGACAAAGCATCAGAATTCCCGCACGGCGCAGGCGTCACGCGTCGTAAGCTTTGCACCAAGTAACGGCAATACCTGCTGGACAGGAATGACCTGTTGCCGTAGCTATGAAACGATGAGCGAGTAAAGGGGGATACTCGTGGGACAGCAGTCACAAACTGACGCTACGCCGCAGCCGCACGACTACGCGGGACCGTTGGGGAGCGGTGCCAGCGCGTCGGACATCAAGCGGGCGCGCGCCACACTGGTCAGGTTCCGGCAGCGCATCGACGACATCCTGATGTCGCTGGAACACGGACCGCAGAACGAAGTGTCCCTCCTGGAACTCTCCCGGTCCGCCTTCTCCGGCCCGGGCACATTCGCCGAGGCCGACGGGCTGCACCAGCAGTTCACCAAGGTGCACACGCACCTCACGACGCTCTCCCGCACCCTCAACGAGCAGATCGAAGCCATGGGCATCGCCGTCATCGGCGCGAACGTCGGATTCGACAACCTCGAGGACGATCTGAAGGCACGCTTCTGGGAGATCCAGAACCGGGCCGAGGCGCGGTACGAGGAGCAGGACGAGGCCCGGACGGAGCACAAGCAGGGCAAGTCCAAGCAGGCCACCGGTGACGACAAGCAGGCGACCCTCTAGCGGTCGGGAGGTGAAGGCAATGGGGAAGCACGGAAAGAGCGGCGGCCGAGGCCGCACCAACTTCGAGAATCACGAGCTGGACGACATGATCGACCTGGTCGAGTCGGCGCGGCCCGGCGACATGATCGGTGTGGCCGATGCGCTCGGCCCCGTCTCCCAGCAGATCGCGCGGGCCGGCCAGGAGCTGATCGACCACCTCGACGGTGTGGAGTGGGAGGGCGAGTCGGCCAAGGCGTTCCGCGACTGGGCCAGGGACCTCGCGAAGAACACGCTGAAGCTGGGGGACTACGCGGCAGCCGTCGGCAAGGAAATGGGCAACGTGGGCACCGGGCTGGCCACGGTCCAGAAATCCATGCCCAGCCGCGCCGACGGCAAGGGCACCGAGACCAAGAAGATCCCGACGCCGGCCCAGGTGACCACCAACGACGCGTACGTCAAGGCGAAGGCCGCCGACCAGGCAAAGCACGAAGCCGCCCGCCACGAGGCGATCGTGCAGATGAACAAGCTGGGGTCGTACTACTCGGTGTCGGAGGAGGAGCTCGAACTGGCGAGCCAGGACGCGCCGACGTTCAGGCCGCCCAAGAACGGCTTGGGGGTTCCGAAGCCGCCGCCGGGAGCCGGCGAGGTGGGTGTCGGGGGCGGCGAGAGCATTGCCGGTGCGCCTGGATCGGTGAGTGGTGGCATCGGTGGCAGTTCATCGCCGCGGCACTCGCATGTTGCACCGGCTCCCGACCGCCAAGTGGGGACCGGCCTTGACAGTGTTGCTCCGTCGAAGGCGCCCGAGGCGGAGTCGTCGGTGCGTCCCACAACGCCTTCCCCCAACGGGCCATCAACGCCTCATGGTCCTACGGGGCCCCTGCCTACAGGGCCGCTGGGACCGGGTGGATTCCGTTCACCGGTCGGCAAGCAGCAGACGCCTCGTTTCACGGGTGGGCGCGTCGATCCCACTGGGCCAAATGGCCCGATGGGCCGTACCAATCCCTCGGCTCCCGTCCGTCCTGGCCCAGCCGGCCGACTGCCCGGAGAAACGGGGATTCCACGAACGGGAACTACCGGGCCGTCGCGCGTGGGCCGCTCTGACGGGATCGTCGGAGGCACGCCGACGCGTTCCGGGGGGCGCGCAGGTTCAGCAAGTATCCCGCGGGGAACCGTCGTCGGCGGCGAGCATAGTGCATCGGGACAAGGCGCTGCCGGTGGTACGGGCGGAGTGGCCAACCGTCGCCTCGCGTCGAATCCCGGCGGGGCTGTGGGCGCCACGCGGGGAGTCAATGGCGGTACCCGCCCTTCGAAGGACTTCACGCCGGGAGGGACGGGGCTCGTCAGGGGCGGCAACAGTACGCGTAATGCTGCCGGTTCGCCCCCTGCCTCGCGAACTCCGTCCGCGAGGCAGGAGACGGAACGCGAGGGTTCGGCACGGCCGGACTATCTCGCCGAGGACCGAGAGACCTGGACGGCACGGCGGCGCGACATCGTTCCGCCAGTAATCGACTAGCCCGGATGAGAAACAGGTATGACGATGTTGACAGGGCGATCCCGAACTGGGGGACCGTCGCGCTCGCTCCCCGGACGCTGGACGACCTTGCTGGTTGCCTCCTGCGCATGCTCCTTGGGGCTGGCTGGTGTAGCCCCGGCTGCCGCGGCGGAGGACGTACGTTCCCACCAGTGGTACCTGGACGATATGCAGGCCGATGACATGTGGAAGGTCAGCACCGGCCGGGGCATCAAGGTGGCGGTCATCGATTCCGGTGTCAATTCGTCTACTCCTGCACTGCGTGGCCAGGTTCTCCCGGGCAAGGACTTCACTGGAGTTGCCGGCGACGCGACAGACGACTATGACGGTCATGGCACGACCATGGCCGAGCTGATTGCCGGCCACGGGAAAAATGGCAGTCTGCAAGGCCTTGCTCCAGATGCCAAGATCATTCCTTATCGTGTGCCTTTCAGGGCCATGAAAGCGAAGTCGTGGTATAAGACGG
Organism: Streptomyces sp. NPDC050315; assembly: GCF_040655775.1. Lineage (NCBI taxonomy): Bacteria > Bacillati > Actinomycetota > Actinomycetes > Kitasatosporales > Streptomycetaceae > Streptomyces > Streptomyces sp. NPDC050315. The sequence continues at coordinate 22,420 of NZ_JBFAKN010000004.1, read as the reverse complement.
ATCCGATTGGCGACGCGATCCGGGCAGCGGCGAATAGCGACGCCAAGATCATCAATATGTCCTTCGGGGACAAAGAGACCTCAAGAGATGTCTACGATGCGGTCAAATACGCCGCAAGCAAGGGGAAGCTACTCATCGCCGGCAACGGCAATGACGGGCAGCGCAAGAACCCTAAGCTGTATCCGGCTGCGTACCCTGACGTTGCGGGAATCGCTGCAATCGACCAGACAGGTAGAGTCAGCGACTATTCCACCAGCGGCGACTACACCACGCTGTCCGCGCCCGGATCGAACGTTCCAAAGTGGTGCGACGAGTCGTTCAAGAGCTACTGCGAGGGCGACGGTACGAGTAACGCGAGCGCCATCGCCTCCGCCTCCGCCGCTCTCATTTGGTCCAAGCACCCCGAGTGGACGGCCAACCAGGTCCTGCGCGTGCTGATCGAGACCGCAGGGCGGGAGGCGAAGAGCGACAAGGCGAGTAAGTACATCGGTTACGGCGCGGTGCGGCCTCGTATGAATCTCCTGGAGGGCAAGGGTGACCCGGGCGACCCGAATCAGAGCCCGCTTTACACCAAGCCGCCGAAGTCGTCTTCCTCCAGTGCCGCGGAGCCTGCCGACGAGGGCAAGCCGAAAGACGCCAAGCCCGGCGACAAGGCGAGTGTTGCTGCCAACAAGGACGGTTCCGGCAGCGGCATGCTCTGGGGCGCGGTCGGTGTCGGCGTGGTGGTCGTGGCGGCCGGTGCATTCGCCTTCCTGCGGCGCCGACGCGCCTGACAACGTCGAACCCCGGGCCGGCACGACGAGCCAGCCCGAGGACCTCAGCGGGACAACAGAGAGAGGTAGGTCATGTCCGACAAGCAGCGGGTAAGTGCAGCACGGCTGCAGAAGCTCGAGAGCAATATCCAGCACGTGCTCGACTCCATGAACAACCAGGTCGGTGACCTGGAGCGAATGCTGGAGATGCTGAAGACCCAGTGGCGTGGTCTCGGTGCCGCTCAGTTCCAGAACCTTCAGACGGAGATCAATCAGCGTCACCGCAACCTGAAGAACCTGATGGGCCACGTCCAGGACGCTGTCGCTGCCACCCGTAAGGGCTCGGGCGCCAACGACGAGGCGATCCGTGCCTCGCTGGGCGGCATCGACCTCAACGGTTCCAGGGCCGGCGACGGAATGGTCGGTGCGGGTTCTTACCAGGAGAACTCACACAACGGTCAGTACGCCCAGGGTTCCAAGCTCAACGCGCTCTGATTCCCCCGGCGCGCTCGTCGCGTGCCGATGCTCAACGTCCCTGTGGACAGCACATATGAAGGAGGTCGGACGTGTCCTTGGACAATCTCGACGATATTGCAGTGTCCTACGGTTCGCTGCACAACGCCTCTGAAGGCATCAAGAAGAACGCCGAGCGTCTCCGTGGCGACATGGAGATGCTGCAGTCCGAGCTGAAGTCGGTCGTCGAATCCTGGGAGGGTGAGGCGCAGCAGGCGTACGCCCGGGTCCAGACGAACTGGGACAAGCAGGCTGACGAGCTCTTCAACGTCATGCTGAAGATCGCCGCCCAGGTCAACCAGGCCAGCGACGACTACCGGCACACGGACCTGAAGGGCCGGTCGTACTTCGACATCTGAGTGACGGCCCGGCACAGAGGCCGGCTTGAGCGGGGTGGGCATACGCGGGAGGTGCCCACCCCGCTTTCCTTCATCCGGGCCCGTGAGAGCGCCCCGCTAGCTGTTACCTGCAGGGGGTTGTTCGTGCAGCCGATTTCTCAGAGCCAGAGCGCCGACCGTAACGGCCGGCGTCAGAACTCTCCGTGCTCATGAGGGTGCGCCCGCGGCGTCGGACATCGTGGGATAGTGCTTCAGGTCCGGAGCGCCCTTGAGCGGGTCATTGGCGCACCCGAGTTCGCTCACCAGCTCGCGGGACACGGCGTTGAGGACCAGCAGCTGGTTGTCGCCCGAGTTCTCTTCGACCTGTCCGTTCTGCGGCATGCTGTTGTAGGCGTGGGCGGCAACGAGTCGATTTCCCGATTCCTTGGCGCCCGGCACGTCGCAGGGCAGGTAGATGTATGAGGCCTTGTCGCTCAGTGTTTGTCCGACAGCGTCGCCGAGGTTGTAGAAGACGGCATCACTCTGCGGACTGCTTGATTCCTTGAAGGAGAAGCGCTCGTCCCAACTGAAGTCGAATGTAATGCCGTTGTTGGCGTCTGTTGCCGGATAGACGCCACAAGCGCTCCGCTTACGGTCTTCCAAAGGAGCGGTCAGGTTCGACTTCATGTCCTTGGCGACCTTCGCAACGCCGGCGAAGTCCATGGACTTCATGTCCTTCGTGCCGGCCAGATCGATCAGAGCCTTGTGGGCTGCGCTGTCCTTGGCCACCCCGCATAGGCTGTCGGGCTTCGTCGACTGCCCGCCCGCCTCGGTGTCGTTCTCGGACGAGCACCCGGCCAGACCGGCTGCCACGGTGATGACGAGCGCTGGGATCAGAAGATGCCGAACCACTTGTCGTCTCCCTCTGGTTCGTACGGACCGCTTCCGGTTTCCTCGGCGAGTTTCTTCCCGTGGTTGTATCCGTCGCTGCCGTAGTTGGTCGTCAATTCGGTTTCCATCTGCTTACGCTCCAGTTCGGGCAGACCGGAGTTTTCCGCATAGATTTCGGCGGGGCGGTTGGCAATCAGGGTGCCCTGGTTGAAGTACTTGTTGGACGCCTCGTCCTTGGTGTCGTCCGGCTTGATCTCGTTGTCCTTCTCGTACTCTCCCCATTCCTGGCCGAACAAGGTGTTGAGGCCCTCGCTGGTCACGTCCTGCACGATGGGAGCGACCACGGCACCCGCGGGCGGAACGTACGCGCCCACAGCGGCGCCAACGCCGATGCCGACGCCGGCTCCGATCCACTCGCCACGCTTGGCCAACTTCTCGTTCGCCGCAGCGGCGTCCGCGTCCGCATCGCTGAAGACCTGGTTGACCATGGCCTGGTCGATGATTCCCTGCGTTTCCGCGCCGGTCCGGGAAGCGATGGCCGCGTCGGGGTAGAGCAGCTCGCCGCGTGCGCTGTAGGCCGGGGGATTGTTGAGCATGGCGCTGAGCGTGTACGTCTGCGAGGCAACGGTGACGGCGGCGTGGGCGTCCTTGTCCCGGGCGATCACGCTCAGGAAGTTGATGCCGTCATTCTTGCCAAGGTTGAGCGCTCCGGGGTATGCGGCCTCGAAGGGCGTGTCGGCCCGTTCCACCGAATTCTGCCCATGGGAGTACACGCTGTACTGGATGTCGTCGATGTACGCGGCGCCCATGCGGCCGAGACTGTCGGAGATGCCCTGCTGCTTGTTCATCAGGTCACTGTCGCCGGTGTAGGCAGAGACGACCTGCTGCATGACCGCGGCGGTCTGCTTGTCGCGGCGCTCGGACAACTCGTCCAAATGCGGAGTCTCGCCGTATGCGTAACCGGTCGTCGCCGACTCCAGCGCATGCCCCAAAGACTTGTACCCGTCGACGACCTTGCCCTCGCCCTGGAGTTCGCCGTCGGGGAACCATTCGCGGTTGTTGTCGCCGCCCTTGACCAGGTAGTTGAAGATGGAGTGGTGCTTTCCGTCGGCGCCTTCGAATTTGCTGTTGAAGAAGTCGGTGGAGGCTTCGGGGCTGTGGCCCAAGGACTCCATGAGGCCGGTCATGGGGTCGCTGCCGAAATCGTTCTTGGCGCCGAAGTTCAGCTGGCCGCGGTTGCGGGACCAGAGTTCTTCCGGGCTGATGCCGTTCTTCTCCTGCTGTTGGTTCTCGAAGTGCAGGAGTGACTTGCCGTACCTGTTGAGGAACTGGTCGTCGAAGTCGCCCTTGCGCATCAGATTGCTCATGATCTGGTAGCCGTAGGGCACATTCGTGCTGGTGTTGATCTGGAACTGGTTGTCGCCCAGTTTGATGACCGAGTTTTCCCAGTGGTGCATGGCCGGGCTGTCGGTGCGGGTGGCCGCGGCGAGGGTGAAGCTGAGGTTGTCCTGGAGCTTGGCGACGGCCTTCAGCCGGTCGGAGCTGGCCTGCGGGCCCATTCCGCCGCCCGGGTCGGCGATGTTCCGCCAGAATTCCAGGGTTTTCTTCGGGCCGAGTTCGGTGGCGAAGCGTTCGCCGAAGACCGGGTCGTTCTTGTGCTTGGCCAGGTAGGCGTTGAGGTGCGCCAGCTGCTTGTCGCTCAACTTGTCCAGGCTTGCGAGCTTCACCGCGGCGTCGGCATCCTTCGCGGCCGCCTTCTCGCCGGCCAGTGCGTCCTTCATGCTGTCGGCGCCGTCGGCGTTGAAGCCGTGCTTGGCGCCGTTGCGGTCCTGTTGCAGGGCCCAGTTGAGGGCGTCGTCGGCCTCGGTGGCGTCCTTGCAGGCGCGGGTGATGCGTTCCTGGAAGTGGGTGATGTCCTCGGCGTGCTTCCTCTGCGCCTTTTCGTAGTCCTTGTCGCCAGGGTTGCCCTTCGGGACGACGCGACCGCCTTCGGTGATGCGCAGGTCGGCGGAGTCACCGACCTCGGTGCGTACGGCTTCCAGGCGGCTCTTGGCGGACTTGAAGCGCTCCAGGGCGTCGTCGAGGAGGCCGTGGATGTCCTTCGCCTCGTCCGAAGCCGCTTTGAGCTGTTTCTCGACGAGATCGAATTTTTGGAAGGCGGCCTTTGCGGTCTCGCCCTTCCAGTTGGAGTCCTGCAGACCCTTCGTCACGGTCGTACGAAAGGCGGTGGCGGCTTTGTCAAATTCGCCGGGGAGTTTCTTCCACTTCTCGACGGCGGTGGAGAGGGCGGAGAGATGGGCGCCGATGACGGTGGCGTAGCTCAACATGGTCTGAATGGTCCGATCCGGGATTCAGGGCGACGTCGTGGGGAGCTGCGGGTGCCGGGCTGCGGCCGGCCCCGGTCACTCCTTCTTGCTGTCGCCCTTGCCCCCGCCCTCGTCAGGCTTCTGCTTGGCGGCCTGCGCGAGGTCCTGGGACTTGAAGGATTGGGCGGCGCTGCGCAGCTGGCCTGCCACGCCGTGTGCCAGGACGCCCTTGAGGTAGTCCATCTGGCCCTGCCAGCGTTCGGTGAAGGCGTCGATGCCGGTGGCCGACTCGAAGCCGTCGAGCCCCCTGCGGGCCGACTTGATCTCCTTCATCGCCGCGTCGTCGGCCGTGGCGAAGTCATGCCGTACGGTCATGGCGTTCTCCGCCCGCTTCGTCAGCACCGACGGTGTGACGTGCAGCTTCTTGCCGTCATCGGCCCCGCCGCCCCCGTTGGCACTCGCCAGACTCATCCGGGCGTTCTCTTGGCGGGACGCCGCGGCCTCGGCCTTGAGCGAAGCCCACTCGTCGTGGAAAGACATGGATGACCGCTCCCCCGTTTTCGGTTCTGTCCGATCAACGTATCAAGGGGCCGGGCGCGGATCCGGGCGTCCGGCCCCTTCCGGCTCAGTGCTCGGGCAGCCAGCCCAGCTGCACCAGTGGCGTGCCCCGCTTGCGGGAGACGAAGTAGCCACGGCCCGCGGGCAGCGGGTGGGGACGGACTCCGCCGAGGACATCGCCTTCGTTACGGTCGCCCGAAAGGACGACCCCCTGCGCGCCCAGTTCCTTGATGCGCTGCATGAAGGGCTCGAACATCGAGCGGGAGGCACCGGCCGAGCTGCGGGCGATGATGAAGCGGATGCCGATGTCCCGCGCGAACGGCAGGTTTTCGGTGAGCAGGGCCAGCGGGTTGCCGCTGGAGGTCGCGACGAGTTCGTAGTCGTCGACGACGATGAAGACCTTGGGCCCCGACCACCAGCTGCGGTCGCGCAGTTGCTGGGGCGTGACGTCGGGGGCCGGCGCGCGCCGGTTCATCAGGCCCTGGAGCGCCTGCATGTGGGCCTCCATGGAGTTCGCCATGGGCGCGTACTCCAAGAGGTGGGAGTCCGGTACGGCGCCGAGCAGGGAGCGGCGGTAGTCGCCGACCACGATCTTCGCCTCGTCGGGGTGGTACCTCTCGGAGATCTGCTTGGTCAGCAGCCGGAGCAGGGCCGTCTTGCCGGACTCGCTCTCGCCGAAGACGAGGAAGAACGGGTCGCTCTCGAAGTCGACGAAGACCGGCTGCAGGTCGGTCTCGTCGATACCGAACGCGATGCCGCGCTCGGGGAACTCGTGGCCCTTCGGGAGGTGGTGCGCGGGCAGTTCCCGGGGGAGGAGGCGAACGGCGGGGGCCGGCTGGTACTGCCAGTGCTCGGCCGCCGTACGGACCATCGCGGCAGTGCCGTCGGAGAGGTCCTCCGCGGCGCTGCTGCCGTCGATGCGCGGGAGCGCCGCCATGAAGTGCAGCTTTTCCGGCGTCTGCCCGCGTCCGGGCACGCCCGGCGGGACGTTGGCGGCGATCTTGCGGTCGAACTCGGAGTCCATGGTGTCGCCCAGCCGCAGCTCCAGCCGGTTCATCAGCTGGTCCTTGAGGGCGGCGCGGACCTCCATGTGACGCGAGGCGGCGATGACGACGTGAATGCCGTAACCGAGTCCGCGCGCGGCGATGTCGGAGACGATGCCCTCGGCGAACTCGTATTCGGCACGGAAGTTCGCCCAGCCGTCGATGACCAGGAAGACATCGCCCCACGGCTGGTCCCTGATCTCCCCGCGGGCCCGCTTTCGGCGGTACGTGGTGATGGAGTCGATGTCGTGGGCGCGGAAGTACTCCTCGCGGCGGTTGAGGATGCCGGCGACCTCGGCGACCGTGCGGCGGACGCGCTCGGGGTCCAGGCGGGAGGCGATGCCGCCGACGTGGGGGAGGCCAGCGACGGCCGACATGCCGCCGCCACCGAAGTCCAGGCCGTAGAACTGCACCTCGTACGGGGTGTGGGTGAGGGCGAAGGACGAGATGAGGGTACGGAGCAGCGTGGACTTGCCGGACTGCGGACCGCCGACGATCAGCATGTGTCCGGCGGCGCCGGAGAAGTCGCGGTACAGCGGGTCGCGGCGCTGCTCGAAGGGGCGGTCGACGAGTCCGAGGGGGACGATCAGGCGGCCCTGCTGCGCGGAGTCGGGGACGGTCAGCCCTCGGTCCTGGGTGGTGGTCAGGCCGGGCAGCAGTTCGTCGAGCGGCGAGGCCTTGTCCAGGGGCGGCAGCCACACCTGGTGGGCGGGCGTGCCGCGGCCTTCCAGGCGGCGGACGATGACGTCCAGGACGGTGTCGGCCAGCGCGTCGTCGTCGGCGGGGGTACGCGGTTCGGGTACGGCGGCCGGGTCGGGCTCGGCGTACTGGACGGGAACCGGCGCCGCGGTGAACAGGACCGGGCGGCGGGCGGCCGGAACCGGGCCCGAAGGAGTGGAGGCACCCGAGCCGGCGGTGCGGTAGATGCCCGACACGTACGCCGCCTTGAAGCGCGTCATCTCGTCCGTACCGAACTTCAGGTAGCCGGAGCCGGGAACGGACGGCAGGTGGTATGCGTCCGGGACGCCCAGGGCCGCACGGGACTCGGCAGCGGAGAAGGTGCGCAGACCGATGCGGTACGAGAGGTAGGTCTCCAGGCCGCGGAGTCGGCCCTCCTCCAGGCGCTGCGAGGCGAGGAGGAGATGGACGCCCAGAGAGCGGCCGATGCGACCGATCTGGATGAACATGTCGATGAAATCCGGCTTGGCGGTAAGCAGTTCGCTGAACTCGTCGATGACCAGGACGAGGGAGGCGATGGGCTCCAGGGGAGCACCGGCCGCGCGGGCCTTCTCGTAGTCGTGGATGTTGGCGTAGTTGCCCGCGTCGCGGAGCATCTCCTGACGGCGGTTCAGCTCGCCACGGATCGAGTCCCCCATGCGGTCGACGAGGGTGAGGTCGTCCGCGAGGTTGGTGATGACCGCGGCGACGTGCGGCATGTCGGACATACCGGCGAAGGTCGCGCCGCCCTTGAAGTCCGCGAGGACGAAGTTGAGGGTCTCGGAGGTGTGCGTGACCGCGAGGCCGAGGACGAGCGTGCGCAGCAGCTCGGACTTGCCGGAGCCGGTGGCGCCGACGCACAGGCCGTGCGGGCCCATGCCGTCCTGCGCCGCCTCCTTGAGGTCGAGCATGACCGGCTGGCCGTCCTCGCCGACGCCGATCGGTACGCGCAGCCGCTCGGCCTGCGACCGGGGGCGCCAGGTCCGCTGGGTGTCCACGGACGCGGCGTCACCCAGATTGAGGAGATCGGTGAACTCGAGGTTGGCCAGGAGCGGGGCGTCCTCGTCCCCGCCCGCGCCCATTCGCAACGGGGCGAGCTGCCGTGCCAGTGCCTCGGCGGCTTCCAGGGAGAGACTGTCCGGGGTGCCCTCGTAGACGATGCCGCGGCCGGACTCCAGGCGCAGCGCGCCGGGGCGTGCGACGACCGACAGGCCACCGCGCGGGGCGCTCAGCTCGCCCTCCACGACCTCGACGACGGTGACGCCCTGCAGACCTTCGGGGGAGGCCAGGAGCGAGGTCGGCGGCACGTGCGCGCCGTCGAGCACCACCACTACGTGCGGGCTGTCCAGCAGTGGCCGGCCTTCGGGACTGAAGCGCGGGCGGCCCTCGAGGTGGGTCGCCAGCATCGTCTCCAGGTCGTACACGCTCTGGGAGATCATGCGCGGGGAGCCGGCGCCGTCGGCCGTGCCCGCCGCCTGCGCGTGCGGCAGCCACTTGACCCATTCCCAGCGGTCGGCCGCGTCCGCGCCGGTGGCCACCGCGATGACCAGGTCGTCGGGGGAGTGCAGGGCGGCCAGCGAGGCGACCATCGCGCGGGCGGCTCCGTACATGGAGTCGCGCTCACCGGAGACGGTCACGTGGTAGAAGGCCCGAAGCGAGACGGCCATCGGCAGGCCGTCCAGCGTGCTGTGCACCGACAGGAACTGCTGCATGGCGCCCGCCGTCAGCGGCTCCAGCTCGTCCACGGGCGCCGTCTCGGGGGCGATCAGCGGAGTCGCGAGCTGCTGCGCGCCGAGTCCCAGGCGGGCCTGGCCGAAGTCCGGGTCGCCGATGCGCCGTTCCCATACCCGGCTGCCCTCGGCCACCAGCGACCACAGCTGGTCGGGGGAGGGGTGGAGGTAGAACTGCGCGTCGCGCTGCTTGCCCGCCGTGGTGCGGACCTTGCGCCGGGTCTGGGCAAGGTACTTGAGGTAGTCGCGGCGGATGTCCGCCATCTGCCCCTGCGAACCGCGGCGGTAGCGGACGATCGCGGCGATGGCCATCGCGAGTGTCGACGCCATCATCACCATGCCCATGATGCGCATGAACGGCTGACCGCTGGTGAAGTAGAAGACCACCGAGCCACCCATGCCGAGCATCGGCAGGATCTGCATCAGCATGCCCTCTTGCTGTCCCCTGGGCAGCTCCGGCGGGGATTCGAGCTCCACCGGATCGGTGGGCACCTCCGCCGGGAGGGTTCGCGGCGGACGCTTCATGACGATCTGGCTCACCGACGTACCAATCCCTCTTGACGAACGGGACGCTTCGCTGCCGGCACCCCCGTGGCGACGGCCTCCGTCCGGTCAGGAGATCCTAGTGGGAAGTCAAGTGGCGAATGAGCGCTAGGGTGACGCGCGGTAGCTCCGCGCGACCGTGGGTCGCGACGCGTAGACCAAGATGAACTGACGCGTACACCAACGGAACTGAGGCGTGCATGCCGGGAACGAGGGGGACCAGCAGGTGAGTACGACGGCCACGACGACGGCCGCGGGGGTGTCCACGGGCTTCAGCCGGGTCACGATCGTCGCGCCGGACAGTCGTATCGATGTAGCACTCCCCGATGACATTCCGGCCGCGGACATCTATCCCGAGATCCTGCGGCTGAGCGGGCAGACGCCCGCCGAAGGCGCGCCCGTCGGCTACCACTTGGTGCGCCGGGACGGCAGCGTCCTGGACGGCGCCCGGTCCTTCTCCGCGCAGCGCATCCTCGACGGCGAGGTGCTCATCCTCCGCCCGTTCGGCGAATCGCTGCCGCCCGCCGTCTTCGACGAGGTGTCCGACGCGGTCGCGACCGCAGTCACCCGGGACCGCACGCTGTGGAGCGACGACCTGCTGCGGGTCGCCGGGCTCACCGGCGGCGGGGTGCTGCTGTCGGTGATGGCGCTCGTTCTGTGGTTCGCTGACCCGGTACGCCACGATATGCACGGCCTCGCGGGCATCCTGGCCGCGGTCGCCGGCGTGCTGCTCGTCGCACTGTCCGCCGTCCGTGCGCGGGTCTACAACGACCGGACCTCCTCGGTCGCCCTGGGGCTCGGCGCTCTGCCGCACGTGCTGATCGCCGGCTCCGGACTGCTGCCGACGGCCGACGGACAGGGCGTGGGACGGCTGCAGTTCCTGCTGGGCTGCGTCGCCGTCCTGATCGCCTCGGCGGTACTGATCGCCGCGTCACCGGGCGGTGGCGCGTCGTTCGTCGCCGCGGTCTTCGCCGCCGCCGTCGGTACCCTCGCGACCTTCGTCGCCATTCTCACCGATCTCCGCCCGGTCGACGTCGCGGCGATCTGCGTGCCGTTCGTCATCGGCGTCATCGCCTTCCTGCCGGGGCTTTCCGCACGGTTCGCGCGGCTGCCGATCGGTTACGAGCCGCCACGCACCGGCGGCTACGACGACCCGGATGTTTCCGCCGACGGTCCGGGCCCGGTCGACGCCGAGCGCATCGCCGCCCAGGCCCGCCGCGGCCACAATATGTTGGTCGGTCTCGTCGGGGGCTGCGCCGCGGTGCTGACCGTGGCGGCCGGGGTCCTGGGCTTCTCGGACTCCGCGTGGGGCCAGGGCCTCGCCCTCGCCGCCGGCCTGGGCATGCTGCTGCGTGCCCGGCTGTTCCGCTATACCAGTCAGGTCGGCTGCGCTCTGGTAGCGGGCCTGGCCGTCCTGGTCCTGCTCGCCGTGGGCCTGGCCCTGCATGCGCCGGTCGCGCTGCCGGACGCCCGGAATGCCTTCGACATCCGCATCATCTGGCTGACGGTCGCCATTGCTGCCCTGGGGGCCGCGCTCACCGCGGTCGGCCTCGTCGTCCCCCGCAAGGGCCTCACGCCGTTCTGGGGCCGCATGACCGAGCTCTTCGAGAACCTCGTACTGCTCTCGCTCATCCCGCTCTGCCTCGCGGTGCTGGACGTCTACGGCACAGTGCGCAGCATGACGGGCTGAGAGTCCGGGGCATTACCTTGGCCGGGCCTCGCCGCCGCGAGCAGCGTGCCTGCGTCGTGACCTACGGTAAGCACCGCTGGACCGCACCGTCCGCTACACCCGGTCAACCCCCACCCCCACCCCCTGCTACCCTGGCTGAGCCCGTCCGAGTAATCGAAGATCCTCTGTGAAGCAGACCAGAGGCGCTCGGTGGGGCTCAGAGGAAACTCAAGGAGTACCGCGTGTCGCTCGACGCCGCTACGAAGAAGTCGATCATGGCCGAGTTCGCCACCAAGGAGGGTGACACCGGTTCCCCCGAGGTTCAGGTCGCGCTGCTCTCGCGTCGCATCTCGGACCTGACCGAGCACCTCAAGACCCACAAGCACGACCACCACTCCCGCCGTGGTCTGCTGCTGCTGGTCGGCCAGCGCCGCCGCCTGCTGCAGTACCTGGCGAAGAAGGACATCACCCGCTTCCGCCAGCTGGTGGAGCGCCTCGGCATCCGCCGCGGTGCTGCGGGCGCCAAGTAAGACATCGTGAGGGGAGCGGTTCCCGGGGCCCGGGAGCCGCTCCCTTTGCCGTACGCGCGGACGGCCGCCGGCCGCGGCGTGTACACACCGGACGCTTCACCCGCCCCAAGGCGGGCGAAGCTTTGTAGTCTGGTGGCACAACGCAATAGCGAACGAGGTGGGGCGCCCATTCGCCGCCGGTCCTCGGTAGTGGCCCCCGGTGACGCGAGCAGCCCGTACGCCTGTCGCACAGGCCCGTACGGCCACCGCACCGGGAGCTTCGATCGAAGACCGGTCCGCACCCAGGCGCTCCCACCGAAGACGGTCCCCTGCCATACGGGCAGCGGACGCAGACGAGGAGATATTCCTGGTGGAGAACGAGACCCACTACGCCGAGGCCGTCATCGACAACGGCACCTTCGGCACCCGTACCATCCGCTTCGAGACGGGCCGCCTGGCCAAGCAGGCCGCCGGCTCCGCCGTGGCGTACCTGGACGACGACACCATGGTGCTGTCGGCCACCACCGCTTCGAAGAACCCCAAGGACCAGCTGGACTTCTTCCCGCTGACCGTGGACGTCGAGGAGCGGATGTACGCGGCCGGGAAGATTCCCGGTTCGTTTTTCCGTCGTGAGGGTCGTCCGTCCGAGGACGCGATCCTGACCTGCCGGCTGATCGACCGGCCGCTGCGCCCCTCCTTCAAGAAGGGCCTGCGCAACGAGATCCAGATCGTTGAGACGATCATGGCGCTCAACCCCGACCACCTGTACGACGTGGTCGCGATCAACGCCGCGTCCTGCTCGACGCAGCTGGCGGGCCTGCCCTTCTCGGGCCCGATCGGTGGCACCCGTGTCGCCCTGATCAACGGCCAGTGGGTCGCCTTCCCGACCCACAGCGAGCTCGAGGACGCCGTCTTCGACATGGTCGTCGCCGGTCGCGTCCTGCCCGACGGTGACGTCGCGATCATGATGGTCGAGGCCGAGGCCACCGAGAAGACCATCCAGCTGGTCAAGGGCGGCGCCGAGGCCCCGACCGAGGAGGTCGTCGCCGCCGGTCTGGACGCCGCGAAGCCCTTCATCAAGGTGCTGTGCAAGGCCCAGTCGGACCTCGCCGCCAAGGCCGCCAAGCCCACCGGCGAGTTCCCGATCTTCCTGGACTACCAGGACGACGTGCTGGAGGCCCTGACCGCCGCCGTCAAGAGCGAGCTGGCCCAGGCGCTGACCATTGGTGGCAAGCAGGAGCGCGAGGCCGAGCTGGACCGCGTCAAGGCGCTGGCCGCCGAGAAGCTGCTCCCGCAGTTCGAGGGCCGTGAGAAGGAGATCTCCGCGGCGTACCGTTCGCTGACCAAGACCCTGGTCCGCGAGCGCGTCATCAAGGAGAAGAAGCGGATCGACGGTCGCGGTGTGACCGACATCCGTACGCTCGCCGCCGAGGTCGAGGCCATCCCGCGCGTGCACGGCTCCGCGCTGTTCGAGCGCGGCGAGACCCAGATCCTGGGTGTCACCACGCTGAACATGCTCCGCATGGAGCAGCAGCTGGACACGCTGTCGCCGGTGACGCGCAAGCGCTACATGCACAACTACAACTTCCCGCCCTACTCGACCGGTGAGACCGGCCGCGTGGGTTCGCCGAAGCGCCGCGAGATCGGCCACGGCGCGCTGGCCGAGCGTGCGCTCGTGCCCGTGCTGCCGACCCGCGAGGAGTTCCCCTACGCGATCCGTCAGGTGTCCGAGGCCCTCGGCTCCAACGGTTCGACCTCGATGGGCTCCGTCTGCGCCTCGACGATGTCGCTGCTGAACGCCGGTGTGCCGCTGAAGGCCCCGGTCGCCGGTATCGCCATGGGTCTGATCTCGCAGGAGATCGACGGCGAGACGCACTACGTCACCCTCACCGACATCCTCGGTGCGGAGGACGCGTTCGGTGACATGGACTTCAAGGTCGCCGGTACGAAGCAGTTCGTCACCGCCCTGCAGCTCGACACCAAGCTCGACGGCATCCCCGCCTCGGTCCTGGCCGCCGCGCTGAAGCAGGCCCGTGACGCGCGTCTGCACATCCTGGACGTGATGAACGAGGCGATCGACGTTCCGGACGAGATGTCCCCGAACGCGCCGCGGATCATCACCGTCAAGATCCCGGTGGACAAGATCGGTGAGGTAATCGGCCCCAAGGGCAAGATGATCAACCAGATCCAGGAGGACACCGGCGCCGACATCACGATCGAGGACGACGGCACCATCTACATCGGTGCCGCCGACGGCCCGGCCGCCGAGGCCGCCCGTACGACGATCAACGGCATCGCCAACCCGACCATGCCGGAGGTCGGCGAGCGGTACCTCGGTACCGTCGTGAAGACGACCACCTTCGGTGCGTTCGTCTCCCTGCTCCCGGGCAAGGACGGCCTGCTGCACATCTCGCAGATCCGCAAGCTCGCCGGCGGCAAGCGCGTGGAGAACGTCGAGGACGTCCTCGCGGTCGGCTCCAAGGTGCAGGTCGAGATCGCCGAGATCGACCAGCGCGGCAAGCTCTCCCTGATCCCCGTGATCGAGGGCGAGGAGAACGAGGAGAAGAAGGACGACGCCGCCAAGTGACGTCCCGTACTTCCCGGACGACGGCCCGCACCTCTTCGGAGGGGCGGGCCGTCGCCCGTACCCAAACGCTTCTCAAGGGCGAGGGCGGCGCGGGCACCGTCCGCCGCACCGTCCTCCCCGGCGGCCTGCGCGTCGTCACCGAGACCCTGCCGTCCGTACGCTCCGTGACCTTCGGGATCTGGGCGAACGTCGGCTCCCGTGACGAGACACCGGCCCTGAACGGCGCCACGCACTACCTGGAGCACCTGCTCTTCAAGGGCACGGAGCGGCGCAGCGCGCTGGACATCTCCGCCGCGATCGACGCGGTCGGCGGCGAGATGAACGCCTTCACGGCGAAGGAGTACACCTGCTACTACGCGCGGGTGCTCGACGCCGACCTGCCGCTGGCCATCGATGTCGTCTGCGACATGCTCACCGGCTCACTGATCCGCCAGGACGACGTGGACGTGGAGCGCGGCGCGATTCTCGAAGAGATCGCCATGACGGACGACGACCCCGGTGACCTCGTGCACGACCTCTTCGCGCACACCATGCTCGGGGACAGCCCGCTGGGCCGTCCGGTCCTGGGCACCGTCGACACCGTCAACGCGCTGGATTCGGGCCGGATACGCCGCTTCTACAAGAAGCACTACGACCCGACCCGCCTGGTCGTCACCGCGGCCGGCAACGTCGACCACGCCAAGGTCGTCCGCCAGGTCCGCCGCGCCTTCGAGCAGGCCGGCGCGCTGGACCGTACGGACGCGGTGCCGACGGACCCGCGCGGCGGTACGAAGGCGATCCGCACGGCGGGCCAGGTGGAGGTGCTGGGCCGCCGGACCGAGCAGGCGCACGTCATCCTCGGCATGCCCGGAATGCCGCGCACCGACGACCGCCGCTGGGCCATGGGCGTACTGAACACCGCGCTCGGCGGCGGCATGAGCTCCCGCCTCTTCCAGGAGGTACGGGAGAAGCGCGGCCTGGCCTACAGCGTGTACTCGTACACGCAGGGCTTCGCGGACTGCGGCCTCTTCGGGGTGTACGCGGGCTGCCGCCCGAGCCAGGTGCACGACGTGCTGAAGATCTGCCGCGACCAGCTCGAAGACGTCGCCGAGCACGGCCTGGCCGACGACGAGGTCGAGCGGGCCATCGGGCAGCTGCGCGGCTCCACGGTCCTCGGCCTGGAGGACACCGGCGCGCTGATGAACCGCATCGGCAAGAGCGAGCTGTGCTGGGGCGACCAGATGTCGGTGGACGACATGCTCGCCAAGATGGCGGCCGTGACCCCGGACGACGTCCGCGAGGTCGCGCGCGATGTACTGGGGCGGCGTCCTTCGCTGTCCGTCATCGGACCGATGAAGGACCGGCAGACCGCCCGGCTGCACGAAGCGGTCGCCTGATCGCATCCGGCGGTCCCCGGACCGCGCCACAACCGTGAAGGAACAAGGACGATGAGCAAGCTGCGCGTGGCTGTGATCGGCGCCAAGGGCCGGATCGGCTCCGAGGCCGTCAAGGCGGTCGAGGCCGCCGAGGACATGGAGCTGGTGGCGGCGCTGGGCCGCGGCGACAAGCTGGACACGCTGGTCGAGGCAGGCGCCCAGGTCGCGGTCGAGCTGACCCACCCCGGCGCCGTCATGGGCAACCTCGACTTCTGCGTACGCAACGGCATCCACGGGGTGGTCGGCACGACCGGCTGGACCGACGAGCGCCTCGCGCAGCTGCGGACCTGGCTGAACGCGTCGCCGCAGGTCGGCGTGCTCATCGCGCCGAACTTCTCCATCGGTGCGGTACTGACCATGCAGTTCGCCCAGCAGGCGGCCCGCTTCTTCGAGTCCGTCGAGGTCGTCGAGCTGCACCACCCGAACAAGGCCGACGCGCCTTCGGGTACGGCGGCCCGTACGGCTCAGCTGATCGCGGACGCGCGGGAGAAGGCCGGCTGCGCGCCGGCGCCGGACGCCACGGCGACCGCGCTGGACGGCGCCCGCGGCGCGGACGTGGCGGGCGTGCCCGTGCACTCCGTACGGCTGCGCGGCCTGCTCGCCCACCAGGAGGTACTGCTCGGCGGCGAGGGCGAGACCCTCACCATCCGGCACGACTCCCTGCACCACTCCAGCTTCATGCCGGGCATCCTGCTCGGCGCGCGGCGCGTGGTGGACACTCCGGGCCTGACCATGGGCCTGGAGAACTTCCTCGATCTGGCCTGACGGTCAGCAGCGATAGGGCAGTACGTACAGTGCGCGCAAAGATCACTTACTTCGTCCTCGCGGCGGTCCTGGTCGTCTACTTCGTCCTGGTCGGCGAGCGCGGTGTCCTGCTCATCCAGCAGGGCACCCCGGTCACGGTCGTCTTCGGGATCGCTGTCCTGGTGCTGCCGGTGATCGGGGCGTGGTTCCTCTGGCACACCACCCAGTTCGCCCGCAAGGCCGGGCTGCTGGCGAAGGAGCTGGAGGCCGAGGGCGGGCTGCCCGTCGACGAGCTGAAGCGGACGCCGAGCGGCCGCGTCGACCGGGACGCCGCCGACGAGGTCTTCGAACGGCGGCGGGCCGAGGCCGAGGCGGCCCCGGAGGACTGGCGGGCGTGGTTCCGACTGGCGATCGCCTACCACGACGCGAGGGACACTCCGCGCGCGCGGAAGGCGATGCAGCGAGCCATTTCGCTGCATGACGGTAAGCCGGTACGGGCCGCCTGAGGGGCCCGTACTGAGGCGGCCCGTAGTCAGCCGCGGTAGTCCGCCGCCCACGCCTCCACGGTGTCGGCGGCGCGGTTGAATGCCCCGTCACGGGACAGGAAGTCGCCGTTGTGGTCGGTGAAGAGGATGCGCGGCTCGCCGTCGCCCGGGCCGCCCATCAGCAGCGCCTGGCCCTGGACCGTGCGCGGCAGGCCCAGCCAGCGGACCGGCTGCTGCACCGTACGGACCGAGGTGACGGCGCTCCACGGGAGCGTCGTCGTCCGTACGAGGTGTACCTGGCGCAGCCCGGCCGCGCTCACCCAGACGCCGATCCGTAGCAGCCGCAGCGCGCACGCGATGATCAGGGCGGCCACGGCCACGCACACCGCCGCACCGACCGGTGCCCCGGCCAGCCCGATGATCAGCGCGGAGAGCAGGACGAAGGAAGCGAGCAGCAGAAACACCGCCGCCGTCCCCACCCGCCACGGTCCTGGGCGGTAGGGACGGCGCCAGTGGTCACGCTCGTCGTACGGAAGGGGCGCCGGGTCTCCGGCGTCCCCGTCGAGGTCGCGGTCGGCCGTCAGGAAGGGCAGGGGCACGGCAGATCCTCACTCACGGCCCGTGTTACGCACGGGCACACGGTCGAAAGCTGTGACCGGTGAGGCTAGCGGCAGCAGGACGGCCGGAACCAATCCTGTGCCGGACCGCCGGGCCGCCCGCCCGAACGGCGCAACGCGCAGCCGGCTCAGCGGCCGTGCGCGGCCTCGGACTGATGGGTGGAATTCGGCCCGCCGACCGTGTCCTGCTGCAGGGCGGGCACGCCGAACAGCAGGGAGCCGGTCAGACCGGCGACTACGGTGAGACCCAGCAGCGTGCGGCCGAAGATCTGCGAACGGCTCGCCCGCTGGCGCGGCGGGGGCGTGACATTGCTGCGGAACCGGTCTGCCTCGGCGACAAAGGCGAACGGGACGGGCTCTCGCCGGCGGAACATGAGCGGGCTCTCCTAGGAACCTCGAAGTGGGCAGTGTCACATGGTTCAACGTCACAGGCATCCGAGAGGTGCCCGTTTTCCGTGACTTCTGTGAAAAATATCAACTGCTGCGGATGCAGTGTGCACCGGGGGGTCCCTTTTGCCGCATCGCGCCGCATGACGCCGCATTTCCGGGCTTGTCAGTGGCGGGCCGTAGGCTTGCGCACGCCGCAGCACGATGTACGAACGAAAGGACCGCCGGTGTCCCACACCCCCGCCGAGAGCGCCGAGAGCGCACCCCCCGCATTCCGCAGCGAGGTGACGGTCGAGCTGGTCAAGCACGCCGCCGGCGACGGCGACGTCCTGTGGGCGGCGCGGGTCTCCACCGCAGGTGAGCAGTCCCTGGAGGAGCTCCAGAAGGACCCCGAGCGCTCCAAGGGCCTGATCAACTTCCTGATGCGCGACCGGCACGGCAGCCCGTTCGAGCACAACAGCATGACCTTCTTCATCAGCGCCCCGATCTTCGTGTTCCGCGAGTTCATGCGGCACCGCGTGGGCTGGTCGTACAACGAGGAGTCCGGCCGGTACAGGCAGCTGGAGCCGGTCTTCTACGTCCCCGCGACCGACCGCAAGCTCGTCCAGCAGGGCCGCCCGGGCAAGTACGAGTTCGTCCAGGGCACCGAGGCGCAGCACGAGCTGGCGACTCGGACGATGGAGGACTCCTACCGCCAGGCGTACGCGGCGTATCAGGAGATGCTGGCGGCCGGTGTCGCCCGCGAGGTCGCCCGTTCGGTCCTGCCCGTGGGCCTCTTCTCCTCCATGTACGCCACCTGCAACGCACGCTCCCTGATGCACTTCCTGGGCCTGCGTACGCAGCACGAGCAGGCGAAGGTGCCGTCCTTCCCGCAGCGCGAGATCGAGATGGTCGGCGAGCAGATGGAGGCCCACTGGGCCAAGCTCATGCCGCTCACGTACGCCGCCTTCAACGCGAACGGACGGGTCGCTCCGTAAGGCGCGCGAGGGAGATCTCCGCGGCCCGACGGAGGGTCACGCCGGAAGGTGTCCGTATTGCGGCGTTTTGAGAAATTCCTCTACGCTGAAAACACGGATCCGGCACTGCCTGAACCCCCGAGCAGGCAGTGCCGGGTCCACATCCCGGCCTCCCCAGGGGAGCAACCAGCGGTGAGCTACGAGTAGCGTGGGACCCATGGCTCCGACTTCCACACCGCAGACCCCCTTCGGGCGGGTACTGACCGCCATGGTCACGCCTTTCACGGCGGATGGCGCTCTCGACCTCGACGGCGCGCAGCGGCTCGCCGCCCACCTGGTGGACGCCGGCAACGACGGCCTCGTCGTCAACGGCACC
Source organism: Streptomyces sp. NPDC050315 (assembly GCF_040655775.1). Classification (NCBI taxonomy): domain Bacteria; kingdom Bacillati; phylum Actinomycetota; class Actinomycetes; order Kitasatosporales; family Streptomycetaceae; genus Streptomyces; species Streptomyces sp. NPDC050315. The sequence continues at coordinate 3,305 of NZ_JBFAKN010000004.1, read as the reverse complement.
ACCGGAGAGTCCCCGACCACCAGCGATGCGGAGAAAGCCCAGCTGGTAAGGGCCGTGGTCGAAGCGGTGGGGGACCGCGCCTTTGTCGTCGCCGGAGCCGGCACGAACGACACCCACCACAGCCTGGAGCTGGCCCGCGCCGCCCAGGCCGCCGGCGCGCACGGCCTCCTCGCCGTCACGCCGTACTACAGCAAGCCGCCGCAGGAAGGTCTCTTCCGGCACTTCTCCGCGATTGCCGACGCCACCGACCTGCCGGTCATGCTCTACGACATCCCCGGCCGCAGCGGCGTGCCGATCAACACCGAGACCATGGTCCGGCTGGCCGAGCACCCGCGCATCGTCGCCAACAAGGACGCCAAGGGCGACCTCGGCCGCGCCAGCTGGGCCATCGCCCGCTCCGGCCTCGCCTGGTACAGCGGCGACGACATGCTGAACCTCCCGCTGCTCTCGGTCGGCGCCGTCGGCTTCGTCTCCGTCGTCGGCCATGTCGTGACCCCCGAGCTGCGCGCCCTCCTGGAAGCCCACGTGACCGGCGACGTCACGAAGGCGAAGGAGATCCACCAGAAGCTGCTGCCGGTCTTCACCGGCATGTTCCGCACCCAGGGCGTCATCACGACCAAGGCCGCGCTCAGCCTCCAGGGCCTGCCCGGCGGGCCGCTGCGGCTGCCCCTGGTCGACCTCTCGCCCGAGGAGACGGACCAGCTCAAGGTCGATCTCGCCGCCGGCGGGGTAAGCCTGTAACACCAGACTTCACAACTGAATACGGCTCGCGCGACCGGACGGTCGTCACAGCTGAAGACAAACACCACAGCCACAACAGCAAGTGCACGAATGTCATGCGCGCCACGTGCCTCAAGGGCCCGTGGCGCGTGTGGTGAGGAGAGTCTTTTGAGTCATCCGCATCCCGAACTCGGCGCGCCGCCGCAGCTCCCCGAGGGCGGCCTGCGCGTCACCCCCCTCGGCGGCCTGGGCGAGATCGGCCGCAACATGACCGTCTTCGAATTCGACGGCCGGCTGCTGATCGTCGACTGCGGAGTGCTCTTCCCCGAGGAGGAGCAGCCCGGAATCGACCTGATCCTGCCGGACTTCTCATCGATCAGGGACCGCCTCGACGACATCGAGGGCATCGTGCTCACGCACGGCCACGAGGACCACATCGGCGCGGTCCCGTTCCTGCTCCGCGAGAAGCCGGACATCCCCCTGATCGGCTCCAAGCTGACCCTCGCCCTGATCGAGGCCAAGCTCCAGGAGCACCGCATCCGGCCGTACACGCTGGAGGTCATCGAGGGCGACCGCGAGCGCCTCGGCCCCTTCGACTGCGAGTTCGTCGCCGTCAACCACTCCATCCCGGACGCCCTCGCGGTCGCCATCCGCACCCCCGCGGGCATGGTCGTCCACACCGGTGACTTCAAGATGGACCAGCTCCCGCTGGACCGTCGGCTCACCGACCTCCCCGCGTTCGCCCGGCTCGGCGAGGAGGGTATCGACCTCCTCCTCTCGGACTCCACGAACGCCGAGGTACCGGGGTTCGTCCCGCCCGAGCGCGACATCTCCAACGTGCTGCGCCAGGTCTTCGCGACCGCCCAGAAGCGCATCATCGTGGCGAGCTTCGCCAGCCATGTGCACCGCATCCAGCAGATCTGCGACGCGGCGCACGAGTACGGGCGCCGCGTCGCCTTCGTGGGCCGCTCGATGGTCCGGAACATGGGCATCGCCCGTGAGCTGGGCTACCTGAACGTGCCCGCCGGCCTCGTCGTCGACGTCAAGACCCTCGACGACCTCCCGGACGACGAGATCGTGCTGGTCTGCACGGGCTCCCAGGGCGAGCCGATGGCGGCGCTCTCCCGGATGGCCAACCGCGATCACCAGATCCGCATCGTCCCGGGCGACACGGTGATCCTGGCGTCCTCCCTCATCCCGGGCAACGAGAACGCGGTCTACCGCGTGATCAACGGGCTCACCCGATGGGGTGCCAACGTTGTCCACAAGGGCAACGCCAAGGTGCATGTCTCGGGCCACGCCTCGGCCGGCGAGCTGCTGTACTTCTACAACATCTGCAAGCCGAAGAACCTGATGCCGGTGCACGGCGAATGGCGCCATCTGCGGGCCAACGCCGAACTGGGCGCGCTCACGGGCGTGCCGAAGGACCACATCGTCATCGCCGAGGACGGCGTGGTCGTCGACCTGGTCGACGGCGTCGCGCGGATCACCGGCAAGGTCCAGGCGGGATACGTGTACGTCGACGGCCTCTCGGTCGGCGACGTCACCGAGAGCGCCCTGAAGGACCGCCGCATCCTCGGCGACGAGGGCATCATCTCCGTCTTCGTCGTGGTCGACAGCACCACGGGCAAGATCACCGGCGGGCCGCACATCCAGGCCCGCGGCTCCGGCATCGACGACGCCGACTTCAACGGCGTCCTGCCGAAGATCGACGAAGCCCTGGCCAAGTCGGCCCAGGACGGCGTCATGGAGCCGCACCAGGTGCAGCAGCTCGTACGCCGCTGCGTGGGCAAGTGGGTGTCGGACAACTACCGCCGCCGCCCGATGATCCTGCCGGTCGTCGTAGAGGTCTGACGGCCGGTCCGACGGCCTGTCCGGCGCGCCGCCTGACGGTCCGTCGGATGCACATGTGGAGCGGGGCGCCCGGATTTGCATCCAGGAGCCCCGCTCCAGTACGTTTACGGCTCCGCCTGAGGGGAACCGGGAACGCCTACGCGTCCCGAGACCATCGGGCGCCCTCCTCCGAAAGGGGGACGGAAATCCGGCCCAGAGAAATCTGATAAAGTCGGATCAGCCGAAAGGCAAGGCCACTCCAAAGGCCACCGGAAACAAATTCGGACCGACAGCTTCTTCGAAAGCGGGAACGAAATCGGATCTGGTAAGGTTGGAACCGCGAAGAAGCCGAAAGGCCGAAACGCACCGGCGAAAATCGGAGCCGCAAGGATCTGATAGAGTCGGAAACGCAAGACCGAAGGGAAGCGCCCGGAGGAAAGCCCGCGAGGGTGAGTACAAAGGAAGCGTCCGTTCCTTGAGAACTCAACAGCGTGCCAAAAGTCAACGCCAGATATGTTGATACCCCGTCTCCAGCATCAGCTGGGACGAGGTTCCTTTGAAAAGTCCTTCCGCTTGGAAGGCGCACAGCGAGGACGCTGTGAACGACTGGACCTATTCCGTCCGGTCGTTCCGCTCTCGTGGTGTTCACCCCGATTACGGGGAAGCATTCACGGAGAGTTTGATCCTGGCTCAGGACGAACGCTGGCGGCGTGCTTAACACATGCAAGTCGAACGATGAACCTCCTTCGGGA